>NZ_JBSRYG010000002.1:0-1630000 GCF_054056355.1 Bradyrhizobium sp. USDA 3364 | reverse complement strand
GACGGGTCGGGATGGCACCTTGCCGTATCGAGCAAGGGCTCCTTCTCGGTGCTGCTGCCGATTCCGTTCAATGATTTCACCACCCGCGACGTGCAGACCGGTGAGACCACGCATGTGGTCGGCGGCAAGAGCTCCGAAGGAATCAAGTTTGTCGCGGTCGAGCTGCCGCCCGGCAACAAGCCGCCGCCGGATCTCGCTTCAATTCCGAAAACGCTGGCCGCAAGTCCGGCGAACAAGATTTCCGACGTCGGCCGCAAGACAAGCGGCGATGCCGAGATTCTGACCCTGACGGTGAGCGATGGCGGCAAGACCATGTACATGCGCTGCATCGACGCGAAAGGCACGCGCTACACATTGACGATCGAGTTTCCTAATGCCTATCGGGACCTGATCGCTGCAAACAAGGACAGGTTCTTCGAGTCATTCAAGCTCAAGAAGAACTCTTGAGCGGCGGACCGTCAGTGCTCGCCGTGCACGGGTGCGCATAGACCTCGACCACGCCGCTGATCGCCATCCGATTGTGCTGCCGACTGCTGGCCGGGCATTGCGATCAACACTCCTTGAACGCTTTGTGATCATTCGGCCACGATTGACCGTCATCGTCTACGACGAAAGTTCATGGGCCGTTCATTTCGATTTCCGTACCAGTTCCACTCAAGAAGCTCGGCAAACCTGCCCCAACAAGGAGACTTCCATGCGTGAGATCGTCCGTCCCGTAACTGCTGCGCTGAGCGTCGCATGTCTTGCGATCGCGATGACCGCGGCGTCGAACAGCGGCGCGTTCGCGCAGGCCAAGCAGCAGCAGATGGCGCCGCCGGTGGCGAAGCAGCCCGCCCAAGCCGCGCCCGCCGCCGCTCCCGCACAGGCGGACCAGGCTCCAGCGATCAAGCAGATCGCGCTGACCGACAAGCAGATCGACGGCGCGCTCGCCGCGTCCAAGGAGATGGACCCGATCACCGCAAAGCTCTCGCAGGACGCCAAGCCGGACCCGAAGATCGTCGCGCAGCTCGAGGCCATCGCCAAGAAGAACGGCTTTGCCAGCTATGACGAGTTCAACAGCGTGGTCGACAACATCTCGCTGGTGCTCGGCGGCTTCGACCCGCAGACCAAGAAGTATGTCGGTCCCGAGGCCGTGCTGAAGGCGCAGATCGCCCAGGTCCAGGCCGACAAGAAGATGTCGGCCAAGGACAAGAAGGACGCGCTCGCCGACCTCAACGAAGCCCTTAAGTCGCCGCCGCCCGCGGTCGAGAACAAGGGCAACATCGATCTCGTGACCAAGAGCTACGACAAGCTGATGGAAGAATTCGGCGGCAGCGACGACAACTGAGTCGGCGCCCGAATCAAATCCGAATCAAGAATGAGCCCCGGAGAAATTCTCCGGGGCTTTTTTGCATCCGAAAGCGCCTCCTGATCAGGTACGCGTGCGCATCCGCATCATGAAGCTGTCGAACGAGAGCTCGGCGACCTGCATCCAGGCCAGCGATTCGTTGCGATAGGCGGCCAGGCTCGCATACATCTTGCCGAAATGCGGGTTGCTCTTGGCGAGATCGGCGTAGATCTCGTTGGCCGCGCCGTAGCAGGCTTCCAGCACCTCCTGCGGGAACGGCCGCAGCTGCGCGCCGGCCACGAGCAGACGTTTCAGCGCCGGCGGATTGACCGCATCGTACTTGCCGGTAACCCAGGTGAAGGTGTCTTCGGATGCGGCCTGGATCGCGGCCTGATAATGCTTCGGCAGCGCGTTCCACTTGTCCTTGTTCATCACATTGTGGCCCTGGCCGGTGCCTTCCCACCAGCCGGGGTAGTAGTAGAACTTCGCGACCTTGACGAAGCCGAGCTTCTCGTCGTCATAGGGCCCGACCCATTCCGCGGCGTCGATGGTGCCTTTCTCCAGCGCCGGATAGATATCGCCGCCGGCGATCTGCTGCGGCACACCGCCGACCTTGGCGATGATGGTGCCGGCGAAGCCGCCGACGCGGAATTTCAGTCCCTGGAAATCCGCCATCGACTTGATCTCCTTCCGGAACCAGCCGCCCATCTGGGCGCCGGTCGAGCCGGTCGGAATGCCGACGCAATTGTATTCCGCGAGCAGGCTGTTGAGCAGCTCGGTGCCGCCGCCCCATTGCAGCCAGGAAATATGCTGGCGGGTGTTGAGGCCGAATGGCAGCGACGTGCCGAAGGTGAAGGCGGGATTTTTGCCCCAGTAATAATACAGCGCGGTGTTGCCCATCTCGACGGTGCCGTTGGAGACGGCGTCCAGCACCTGCAGGCCGGGCACGATCTCGCCGGCCGCGAACGACTGGATCTGGAAGCGATTGTCGGTGATCTCGGCGACGCGCTTGCAGAAGAATTCACAGCCGCCGTACAGCGTATCGAGTGCCTTCGGCCAGCTCGCCGCGAGCCGCCACCTGACCTCGGGCATCGATTGCGCGACCGCGGGTGCAGCGACCGCCGTCGCCGCGAGCCCGACGCCGCCTGCCTTCAAGAATTCACGACGCTTCATGCAATTCCCTCCTGTGTGCCGATGCCTCGACAAGGGAACGATCTTGATGCCGTCTTTCTTCGCCGATCGATCGACGTTGCTGTGATGAATGTGTCCGGTGGCCCTCGACGGGCTCTTGGGTGTGGAAATCCGAGATTCCGGTTCCACCGGACAGGATGATCGTTTGCCGGAGGAAATCAAGCGGCTGCCTTCGTTGCAGGTGCGAAGGAGACGCTGCGTCGTTGGGTTTCATCCAATACCCGCCGCGACGGTGCCGGCTCGGCCGCGATCTGCTACGCAGGGCGGGTGAGGGAGTTCAAGGATATGGCCAACAAGAAAATCGTGGTCGCCGGTGCGACCGGCCTCGTGGGCAACGCCGCCTTGCGACACTTCGGCGCATCCGGCGATTGCGAGCGCATTGCGCTGTCGCGCCGCAAGCCGCGCGATCTCTACGGTGCTCGGCATGTGCGAATCGACCTCACCGATGCCGAGGATTGCCGTCGCGCCGCGGCCGAACTCGGCGGCGCGACGCATCTGATCTATGCGGCGCTCTTCGAGGCACCTAGCCTGGTCGACGGCTGGCGCGATGCCGGGCAGATCGAGACCAACGACCGGATGCTGCGCAATCTGATGGGCGTGCTCGAACCCGTCGCGCCCGATCTCAGGCATGTCGCGCTGCTGCAGGGCACCAAGGCCTATGGCGTGCATGTCCGGCCGCTCACCGTGCCGGCGCGCGAAGGCCGCTCGGAAATGTACGAGCAGCCGAATTTTTATTGGGCGCAGGAGAATTTCCTGCGCGAGTTGCAGCGCGGCAAGGGCTGGCACTGGAGCATCCTGCGTCCGGTGCTGATCATCGGCGAAGCGATGGGCGGTGCGATGGACCTGATCCCGCCGCTCGGCGTCTATGCCGCAATGCTGCGCGAGCAGGGCAGGCCGCTCGATTATCCCGGCGGCGCGCCGCGCGTCGCACAGGCGGTCGACGTCGATCTGCTGGCGCGCGCGATCGCCTGGTCGGGCGAGACAGAGGCTGCGCGCAACGAGGCGTTCAACGTCACCAATGGCGACGTCTTCACCTGGGAGAATATCTGGCCGGCGGTATCGGATGCGCTCGAGATGACGCCGGGCAAGCACGTGCCGCTGTCGCTCGCGCAGGAGTATCCGAAATGGATCGCGCCGTGGGATGAGCTTCGGAAAAAGCACGATCTGATCGCGCCCGGCCTGGAGGAATTCGTCGGCCTGTCGTTCCAATATGCCGATTACAGCATGCGCTATGGGCAGACCGAGTCCGGTCCGCCCTCGATCGTCTCGACGGTGAAGATCAACCAGGCCGGTTTCACCGAGATGATGGACACGGAAGCCATGTTCCGCAAATGGTTCAGGCTGGCAAAGGCGAGCGGGCTGCTGCCGTGAGCCGATCGCCGCTCTCTCGTCTCGCTCTCCCCGCCCTTCGCGGGGAGAGGTGAAGAGTGCCCGTGTAATGAGCGGAGACGTTACCGCGAGAACGCGGCTTCCATCGCCTTTCGTGTCTTGATCGTATCGTTGCGCTCGTCGAATTCGACATCGCTCCAGCGCACCACGGCGCCATGGGCGACGTCGTTCTTCAGCTTGACGCGATGCGCGAGCCCGATCGGCAACGCACCGGCGGCGAGGCTGGCGGAGGCAGGCATCAGTTTGCCCCACACCGTATAGCCGCCTTCACCGTCGAGCATCTCGCCGGCGCGCAGGTTGCGCTTTGCTACCGCCGCGACGTCGCCGCGGAAGCCGCGCGGCTGCCCGGTCGGCTCGTTGCGCAGCGCGGCCGACAGCACGGAAATGTTCAGCTCCAGCCCGATCAGATGATACGGCTTGTACATCGCCGCATAGCGGCCGGACGCATCGGTCCTGAGGCCGTACTGCCTGAAGCAGTCGGCGGCATAATCGTTCGGCGCCTCCAGCACCACATAGACGCCCCAGCGCAGATCGCGGAACACCGGCCGGCCGTCGCGCTCCAGCGACGACACCACCTCGACGATGCCGGATCTCTCGAGCACGCCGCCTTTGTCGCGCGGCCGCATCACATGCGGCAAATCGTCGACGCCGCAGGGCGGAAACAGCAGACCCTCCGAGGGCACGTCGAGCGTGCAGGCATTGGCGATCGCCGCCATCTCAATCGCGGATTTGGTGCCGTCGAGGAAGGAGTTGAACATCTGCGGGTTCATGCCGGCGGATTGCGCTTCGCCGGCGGTGAGCCCGTAGTGCTGCCACACGCCCTCCGGTGTCACGTCGTGATAGGCGGGCAGATACTTCGTGCCCTTGCCGGCGGCGACGACGCGAAAGCCGGTCGCGCGCGCCCAATCGACCATCTCCGCGGTGAGCGCCGGCTGGTCGCCATAAGCGAGCGAATAGACCACGCCGGCCTTGCGCGCCTCCTCGGCGAGCAGAGGACCCGCCAGCACGTCGGCCTCGACATTGACCATCACGACATGCTTGCCGGCTGATATTGCCGCGCGGGCATGGCGGATGCCGACCGCGGGATTGCCGGTCGCCTCCACCACGACATCGAACGCGCCGCCGGCGATCGCGCGCGCGCCGTCATCGGTGAAGGTAGTCGCACTGATCCGCGTGTCGTCCCAGCCGACCGTCCGGCACGCCTCGCGCGCGCGGTCACGGTCGAGGTCGACGATCACGGGCACCTCAAGCCCCGGCGTGTGCGGCACCTGCGACAGGAACATCGAGCCGAATTTGCCGGCGCCGATCAGGGCGACGCGCACCGGCTTGCCGGCGGCGGCGCGGGTTTGGAGGAGGTGATGCAGGTTCATGATGTGGATCCGAGATCATTACTGTGTCCCGGACGCGGTGCAGCACGAAGCGCTGCTCCGCAGAGCCGGGACCCATGGAGGAAGTTGAACAAGAAGGCCCCGGCTCGGCAGCGCACCGCTTTGCGTGCGCCGCGTCCGGGGCACGAGCGAGTTTACTCCGCCGCCTGCCGCGGCGCACGGGCGAGCTGCAGCAGCGCGTCGTCGGCCACGGTCTGGATCGGCGTGAAGTCGCGATGCGCGATGTAATCCGGCCGGGTCGGGGTGCGGATATAGTTCGAGACCGCGTTCAGCGTCAGGTAGACGATCTTGCGCGGATAGGGCGTGATGTTGCCGCTCGATCCATGCACCAGATTGCCGTGGAACATCAGCATGCCGCCGGGCTTGCCGGTCGGCGCGACGATGCCGCCCTGCTTGACGAGCCGGGTCACCGTCTCCTCGTCCAACGTCCACAGCGGATAGGACGTGGTTTCGAGATCGTGCGACGCCTTCAGGTCGCCCGCGGTCTGGCTCTGCGGCACCAGCATCAGCGGGCCGTTGATCGGCATCACCTCGTCGAGGAAGATCGCGATGTTCATCGCGCGCGGCTCGGGCATGCCGTCGTCGCGCTTCCAGGTGCCGTAGTCCTGGTGCCACTGCCAGACGTCGCCGGTGAAGGCGGCCTTCGCGTTGATCTTGAACTGGTGCATGTAGACCTTCTCACCGAACAGCTGCTCGATCGGGTCGATCATGCGCGGATGCGCGCCGAGGGTGCCAAATGCCTCGTTGTAGAGATGCGCGGCGAAGGCCGTGCGCGGCGCACCGCTCTTTTCGCGCCACACCTCGGGGCGGTTGGCGTCATAGATCGCGACCGCCTCGCGCGCGAGGAAGTCGACCTCTTCCTGGTTGAACAGCTCGGGCAGGAACAGCCAGCCTTCGCGGTGAAAGAATTCGACCTGCTCTTGGGTCAGTTTCATGGTGCTTTCCTCCTTTGTTTGTTGTCTCCCCTCATGGTGAAGAGCGCGTCTTCGCGTCTCGAACCATGAGGTCTCGGTGGCTGCATCCTTTGAGACGCGGCTTGCGCCGCTCCTCAGGATGAGGCGGCCAGCGGGTTACGCCGCCCGATCTGTCGCTCGCAATCTCTCTTCCGTCATCCGCCCCGCCGTCTGCGCATGCGCCAGCGCCGCAGCCTCCGCCGCTTTGGCATTGCCGGAGAAGATATGCGCGGCAATGGTCTCGTGTTCGGTCCAGGCGCTGTCGCGGTAATCGAGCTCGGCGAGCACGGTCGCCATCGAGCGGCGCATATGCGGCCATTGCGGCGCGATCATTTCCTCGATCGCGGAATTGCCGGCGAGGCGATAGATCGCGCTGTGGAAGTCGACGTCGAGCGCGATCAGGCGCGCCAGCGGCGCGTCGCCGTCGATCGCGCGTCCGGCTTCGAGCGCGCCCTCGAGCTGTGCGCGTGCGGCGGAATCTTCCTTCACGCGCGTCGCGGCAAGCCTCGCCGCCAGCGCGTCGATGGCGCCCCGCACTTCATAGAGCTCGCGGATGCGCTGCGGATCGAGCTGCGTCACCTCGAAGCCGCGCTTGCCGCTTTCCGCGACGAGGCCCTGGCGATGCAACAGATGCAGCGCGTGCGAGATCGGCTGGCGCGAGACGCCGAGCCGATCGGCCAGTTCGTTCTGGGTGATGCGCTGGCCGGGCAGCAACGAGCGGTCGATGATCGCTTCGAGCAATCGCCCATAGACCTGGTCGATGAGGTTCGGAAGCGGGTCCAACGGGATCATGCCGACCGTCCAGATTGGAATACGGAATTCCGTGTTCGAAAAGGAAGCTACTGCCGGTTGTGCAAGCGGTCAAGGCTCCAATTTGAGGTGAAGCTAAGTAATTGATATGTCGTTATTTTATGTGGATTGAGCATGTCCAGCATTGGTATCGGTTCCGGTGATCAGCCAGCCTCGATCGCTCAGCGAGGCGTCCAGCCGCCTGGTCGAACGCCGGCCACCGACTCCTTTGCATGGGGTTGTTTTCGATACTTTGGTAACGGGCCTCCCCGCAACTGACGGTCGGCTACTTCGCCTTGCCGAGTTCCATCAGGATCCGCGTCATCAGATAGAGCCGTGGCACGATCGAGTTGGTGTCGATGTATTCGTCGCGCGCGTGATAGCCCCAGCCGGCGAGGCCGAAGCTTTCGACCACGACCGCCTTGCCGCTGCGCGCGGCGTAGCCGGCATCGGTCGCGCCGCCGGTCATTTCCGCAATGTCGAGCGTGCGGTCGAGTTCGGCATAGATCGCCTGGCCCTGCCTGGCGAGCGCACGGCCGCGATCGTCAGCGACGAAGGGCGGGCGGCCCGCGACGACCTTCACGCTCACCTCGGTGTCCGGGATCAGTCTGTTCTTTACCTTCTCGTCGAGCGCGGCCTGCAGCCTCGCGACGCCGTCCGGAATGGTGAGGCGGATGTCGGCGCCGGCAGAGGCGTGATCGGGGATCTGGTTGCGCACGGTGCCGGCCTTCGCGGTGGTCCAGTTCAGCTGCGTGCCCGGGATCGATTTCGCGACGTCCTGGGTCTGCAGCAATTGATGCGCGAGCTCGATCAGCGCGTTGCGGCCGAGCTGCGGCGCGGCACCGGCATGCGAAGCCTTGCCCTTCACGTCCATCGTGCCGGTGGCGGTGCCGCTGGCGCCGAGCAGCAGGCTCTCGTTCTTGGCGACCGGCGGCGCCACCGTCGGCTCGCAGGACAGCACCACATCATGCTGGTCGGCGAGCTCGGCGATGATCTCGCCGGAGCCGATCGAGCCGACCTCTTCATCCGGATTGAACGACACCGTGAGTTTTGCGTAATCGCGCCAGCCCGCATCGTTCAGGATCTTGAGCGAATGCAGGATGACGGCGATGCCGCCCTTGTCGTCGGCAATGCCGGGTCCGTAGATCTTGTTGCCGTCGACCTTGTAGGGCTGGGTGTCGAGGATGCCGTGCTCATAGACCGTATCCATGTGCGCGATCAGCATCAGCTTCTTGCTGCCGGTGCCTTCGAAGGTGCCGATCACCATGTCGGCGCCGGCGCCCTTCGTGGTTTTGCGGCGTTCAGTCTTGGCGCCGAGCGCCTTCAGCCGGGTTTCGGTGAAATCGGCCATTTTCTTCAGGCCCTCGACGTCGCTGGAGCCCGACTCGATCAGCACCATGTCGCGCAGGCTTTCGATCACCGCCGGCTGCGCCTGCTCGGCGGCCGCGCGCAGCTTCTCATCCGCGGCGGCAAAGGCGGAGGGGACGAGGCGAGCGCGAGCAGGCCGGCCGACGCGAGCAATTTGACGGATAGTTTCATTATTGTCCTCCCTGCATCAATGCAGGGGGACACTAGCATCGCGACTTGCCCGTCTCCAGTCGCGATCAATTCCGGTCGAGCACCTCGACATCGAACGTCTCGATCTGCGCCGGCTCTGCGGTCGCGTCGATTGCCGCGATCCTGTCGCCCGAAATCGTGACCCGCAGCACGATACGCAGCCTGCCGCCGAAGATGACGGCAACGCCGATCTCGCCGTCGACCAATGCTGTTTGCGCCGCCTGCGCGCGTCCCTTGAAGCTCTCGGCGACCGCCGCGGCGCCGCGGATCACCGGCAGCGAGCCGAGCCGCTGCGCGGCCTGATCGGCGCGCACCACGACGTCGGGCGCGAGTACGGCAAGCAGTCCCTCGAAATCGCCGTTGCGGGATGCCGCGAGGAAAGCCTCGACGATGCCGCGCTGCCGGCTGAGATCGGGATCCGGCGCGGGCGGCGCGCCCTGGACGCGGCGCCGTGCGCGGCTGGCGAGCTGCCGCGCGGCGGCCGGCGTGCGCCCGACGATCGGTGCGATCTCCTCGAACGGGACTGCGAACATGTCGTGCAGCACGAAGGCCAGCCGCTCGGCCGGCGCCAGCGTCTCCAGCACCACCAGCAGCGCCGCGCCGACGGAATCCGCCATCTCGCTCTCGCGCTCGGACGGATTGTCCGCGATCGGCTCCGGCACATGCGGGCCGATCGGCTCCTCGCGGCGCGATTTGCGCGAGCGCAGCATGTCGAGGCAGATCCGTGCGATCACCGTGGTCAGCCAACCGCCCAGATTGTCGACCGCAGCCGTGTCGGTGCGGCCGAGCCGCAGCCAGGCTTCCTGCACGGCATC
Source organism: Bradyrhizobium sp. USDA 3364 (assembly GCF_054056355.1). Lineage (NCBI taxonomy): Bacteria > Pseudomonadati > Pseudomonadota > Alphaproteobacteria > Hyphomicrobiales > Nitrobacteraceae > Bradyrhizobium > Bradyrhizobium sp. USDA 3364. Next base: position 1,620,591 of record NZ_JBSRYG010000002.1, on the reverse strand, counting down.
GTCGACCTCGGCGCTCGAGCCCAGCATGCGGTAAGCCACGGCCCGCAGGCGCGGCCGGTTGGCCTCGAACTGATCGGTGAGAGGATTTTTCTCGTCCATCGGTCACATTTCCCTTTGTCCGCTCCGTCATGGCCATGACGAACGAATGCCGGCCGATGTGACAACAGATCGGCACGGCGGTGTCAAAACGCAAATCAGGAGAGTGACATGATGAAAGCCCGCATGAACCACCCTGTGATGGTTGTTCCCGAGGCCATGAAGGCGCTGCAGGCGCTCAGCGAGTGCACCAAGCCGGCGCTGCCGGAAAAGCTGCTGGAACTGGTGCATCTGCGCGCCAGCCAGATCAATGGCTGCAGCGTCTGCGTCGATATGCACCCGAAACTCGCCCGCCGCGCCGGCGAGACCGACGAGCGGCTGTTCGCGGTCGGCGCTTGGCGCGACGCGCCGTATTTCACCGACGCCGAGCGCGCCGCACTGGCGCTGACCGAAGCGGTGACCCGGCTCAGCGACCGCGAGGATCCGGTGACGGACGCTGTGTGGGACGATGCCGCGAAACACTTTGGCGAGCAGCAGCTTGCATCGCTGGTGCTGGGGATCGCAGCGATCAACGTCTGGAATCGGTTGAACGTCGCCGTGCGCCAGCCCGTTGGTGCGTGGAAGGTGTGAGGAGACCTCTCGCCACGTAGACGGTGCACCCTCTCCCCTTGTGGGACAAGGGGAGAGGTGCACCTGTTATGCCGCCAGAAACTCCAGCACGATCTCGCAGTAGCGCTGCGGGGCCTGCTCGAACATCGGGTGCGTGGTGCCCGGGATCATCTCGGTGCGCGAACCCTTCACGTTGGCGGCAAGCGCGTGCAGCACCTTCGGCAGCACGCCCTTGGTGTTGGCGCCGCCGATGAACAGCGTCGGCGTCCTGATCGCCTCCGCGTCGGCCTTCGAGAATGGCGGCCGCTGGTCGCGGGTCTGGCCGATCAGCGTGGTCGCGTTGTCGCGCAACAATTGCTTGGAGGTCGCCGGGATCCGTTTCCAGGCGCCGGGGCCTTCGAGCGCGTCCATGAAGATCTGCAAGCCGCCATCGATATCGCCCTTGGCGATTTCCGCGGCGCATGCCGCGAAGCGCGCCGCCAGCGGCGAGGGGCCCGGCTTGAAGTCGGGATCAAGCGTTTCGTCAAGCTCGCCGCCGGGCTCGGCGAGGATCAGCTTGCGCAGCAGATCCGGCCGACGTTGCGCGGCCCGGAAGCAGATGTGGCCGCCGCGGGAGTGGCCCATCAGGTCGACCGGTTTGGTGTCGAACCTTTCGATGAAGGCGATCACATCGTCGACATGCTGCGCGATCGAATAGGTGTCGCCGACGCCGTCCCAATGCGCCGGGAAGAAATGGCGCAGGCTGACCGCGATCACGCGATGGTGGCGGGTCAGCGGGCCGAGCACCGCCGACCAGATCCGGAAATCGCACAGCGAGCCATGTACGCAGACCAGCGGCGGGCCCTGACCGATATCCAGATAGGGCATGTCGAAACCGTTGACGGGGAGGCTCTGCATTTGGGGCTCGCGGAAAGGGCAGGATGTTGTTGATTTGACCGAAGTTCCCACGGAATTCGGGTGGATAGCAACATTCTCCAAGCCTAGATTTCAGATCAACAGCAGGCTCAAACGCGTGAGCCCAAGAGATATCAGGGAACATCTGGAGCGAGCCATGACCGGCCAGCATTTTGCGATTTTCGAGACCATGATCGGCGCCTGCGGCGTCGTCTGGGGCGAACACGGCGTCACCGGCGTGCAGCTGCCGATGGGGTCAGAGGAAAAGACCCGCAAGCGGATCTTTCAGCGCAACGGCGACGTCACCGAGGCGGCCCCGCCGGTGGATGTGCAGCGCGCGATCGACGGCATGATCGAGCTGCTCGCCGGCAAGCCGAACGACCTCGCCGACATCGTGCTCGACCTCGACGGCGTGCCGGAGTTCAACCGCGGCGTCTACGACATCGCGCGCAAGATCCCGCCGGGCAAGACCATGACCTATGGCGATATCGCCAAGCAGCTCGGCGGCGTCGAGCTGTCGCGCGACGTCGGCCAGGCGTTGGGCCGCAACCCGTGCCCGATCGTGGTGCCCTGCCACCGGGTGCTGGCGGCGGGCAACAAGCCGGGCGGCTTCTCGGCCAATGGCGGCGTCGTGACCAAGCTGAAGATGCTGCAGATCGAAGGCGCGGTGGTGAACCACACGCCGAGCCTGTTTGATTGAGTGGCGTGCACTCTTCTTATCATCCTCCCCTGGAGGGGGAGGATCGGTTCGCATGAAATGCGAACCGAGGTGGGGTGAAGGTCTCTCGTATCGGGCGCTGCCCGTGTTGAGAGATCACCCCACCCCGTCTCACATTCCGCTACGCTTCATGTGAGCCGACCCTCCCCCTCCAGGGGAGGGTGAGAGAACGGCTGTCGCGAGTTCAGTTTACGTCACGCCATCTCGCACACGAACCCGTTCCCCTTCCGCTTGATCTTGCCGACCGTGGGCGAGGGGAAGTGCGCGGGGCAGCACAGCGTGTCGGTGTCGCAATAGCGCTCCAGGAAGCTGCGTCGCGTCTTTGCGGATTGCACCGGGTCGACGTCGAATTTCGGCGAGATTTCCGGATGAAGCGTCTGGATCGGCGAGTGCATCAGGTCGCCGGCAAACACCGCATCATCTTTGCCGCGGCCGAAGGTGAAGGCGACATGGCCCGGCGTGTGGCCGGGTGTCGGCAGGATGCGCATGTGGTCGCCGATCGCAAAATCGTTTCCGACGAGTTCGGCCCGCTTGGCTTCGACCACCGGCAGCACGCTGTCCACGAATGGCGGGACCTCTGCCTTCGCGTTGGTCTCGGTCCAATAGTCGAACTCGCTCTTGTCGAACACGTAGCGCGCGTTCGGGAAGGTCGGCACCCAGCGGCCGTTCTCGAGCCGCGTATTCCAGCCGACATGGTCGACATGCAGATGCGTGCACATCACATAGTCGATGTCGCCGACCGAGAAGCCCGCTGCCGCAAGGCCGCGCAGATAATTGTCGTCGGTCTTCATGTTCCAGGTCGGCCGCGTCGGCCGCGGCTTGTGGTTGCCGATGCAGCTGTCGATCAGGATGGTGTGGTGCGGCGTCTTCACGATGTAGGACTGGAACGCCAGGATCAGCGTGTCGCTGTCGTCGAGCGCACCGGCCGCTTTCATCCACGCGCGGTTCTCCGCCAGCAGCTCCGGTGTCAAGCCGGGGAACATGTCGTGCGCGGGCAGGAACTTGCCCTCCTCCTCGACGACGCGATGAATGGTGAGATCGCCGGCCGCAAATTTCAGGCTCATGGTGATTTCCTTGGATAAGATCAGTGCGCGTCGCGCACGGCGGGAATGATGATGTTGGCAAGGATATCCATCGCCGCAAGCCCCTCCTTCGGCTGGCCGTACTGGGCTGCGGTCGTCATCATCACAAGATCGAGATCGGGCACCACGATGATGCGCTGGCCGCCCCAGCCGAAGGCGCCGACCCATCTCACTTCCTTGCCCCCGGCCAGCGATCGGCCGACCCACCATTGATAGCCGTAGAACAGCGTGCCGCCGAAATAGCCGACCGCCTGAAAGCGCGGCGCGATCGATTGCGTGATCCAGTCGGCCGAAACGATCTGCCGGCCGTTCCACTTCCCGCCATTGAGCACGAGCTGGCCGATCTTCGCGGCATCGCGCGGACGCAGCCGGAGGCCGGAGGCGGCGGCGACCTTGCCGTTCTTGTAGGTTTTCCACTCGAGATCGGTGATGCCGAGCGGCTGGAACAGCGTCTCGCGCGCGAAGGCCTCGAGCGGCTTGCCGGCGACCTGCTCGACGATGCTGCCGAGCAGATCGGTGCCGCCGCCGCTGTAATTCCACAGCGTGTCCGGCGGCGCGGCGATCGGCTTGGCCAGGACGTAGCCGATCGGATCGGCATCGAAGGCGAGATGCGGCTCGTCGTTCTTGGGGTCGTTCCAGGGCAGCGTCTCGTCCCATTTGATGCCCGACGACATCGTCAGCAGATGGCGCAGCGTGATGGCGTCCCATCCCGCCTTCTTCGCCGACTGATGTTCGGGGAAGAATTTCACCACGGGCTCGTCGGCGCTCGCGATCAGCTTGCGGTCGATGGCGATGCCGACCAGCAGGGACGTCACGCTCTTCGACGCCGAGCGCATATCGTGCTTGGTCGTCGCGGTGAAGTCGACGCGGCCTTCCGGATGGCCCCACGGCTGGTCGATGCCGGCGAAATACTGCTCGAACACCAATTTGCCGTGGCGCACTAGGACCACCGAATGGATCTCGCTGCTGCGCAAGCCGAGCCGCGCAGCGATGCCGCACAGCCGGTCGCCATCCATGCCGACGCTGCCGGGTGCGGCAATCGTCCAGCCGTCGTCGAGCACGGCCGGCGATCCGCACGGCTGGTCTTGTTGCTGTTGCGCCATGCCGTCGGCCCTCGCATCGCTGCCCAGGACGGTGAACGCGAGCGCAAGGCTCGCGCCGAACAGATGAATGAGGGGGAGGCGATTGCGCATTCCGTCGTCCCCCCCCCCCCCCCCGGCTTGGTTACGCCGCAGGCGGAGCCGAGATCTTCACCGACGGCCGCTCCAGCATCTTCTGGTAGAAGGCGTCGAGCTTGGGATAGGCCTTGCGCCAGCCGCAATCGGCGAAGCGGAAATCGGCGTAGCCAAGCACGCAGACGAGGCCGATCTGCGCGATGTCGAAGGACGAACCGTCGAGCACGTCGGGCCGGTTCTCGAACCGCGCCATGCCGGCCCAGGCCCTGTTCCAGTGATCGTCGTGCCAGGCCTGCCAGAGCGAGCCCTGCGGCCGCACCATCTTCTCGTAGCGGCACAGCAGCATGGAATCGAGCATGCCGTTGAGCAGCGAGTGATCGGTTTTCAGCTGCCAGCGCCGCGGGCCGTAGCCCGGGATCAGCCGGCCGCCGCCGAGCTCGTTGAGATATTCGACGATGACGTAGGAATCGAGAATGACGTCGCCATGGTCGAGGATCAGCACCGGCAGTTTCTTCAGCGGCGAGATCCTGGAATATTCGTCATTGGCCGTGCCCGGCGCGACGGTGGCCGGAACGAACTCGATCTTGTCGATCAGGCCGAGCTCGATCGCCGCGATGCGCACCTTCCGGGCGAACGGGGAGGCGGGAGAGAAGGTGAGTTTCATGGTAATGACCTCTTTCCGAGTACACCGCCGTCATCCTGAGGAGCGCGCCATCGGCGCGCGTCTCGAAGGATGGGCAACCATCAATACTATCTCGTCACCCATCCGCTGGGATGACGGTGTGCTGGGCTCATCCTTCGAGACGCCGCTTCGCGGCTCCTCAGGATGACGGTCCCGTAAACTACGCCCCGACGATTTCCTGGCGCTGCTCGCCGAGGCCCTCGATGCCGAGCGTCACGACGTCGCCGACATTGAGATATTGCGGCGGCTTCATGCCGGTGCCGACGCCGGGCGGGGTGCCGGTCGTGACGATGTCGCCGGGCAGCAGGGTCATGAACTGTGAAACGTAGGAGATGCACTTCGCCATGGTGAAGATCATGGTCGAGGTCGAACCGGTCTGACGGCGCTGGCCGTTGACGTCGAGCCACATCGACAGCTTCTGCACGTCGGCGATTTCGTCCTTGGTGGCGAGCCACGGGCCGACCGGGCCGAACGTGTCGTGCGACTTGCCCTTGGTCCACTGTCCGAGGCGCTCGATCTGGAAGTTGCGCTCGGAGACGTCGTTGCAGATGCAGTAGCCCGCAACGTGATTCAGCGCGTCGGCTTCCGACACATACTTGGCTCGGGTGCCGATGATGGCGGCGATCTCGACTTCCCAGTCGAGCTTGGTCGAGCCGCGCGGCTTCTCGACCGCGTCATTCGGGCCGGACAGCGCCGTGTTGGCCTTGAGGAAGAAGATCGGCTCCGACGGGATCGGGTTGCCGGTTTCCTTTGCGTGATCGGAATAGTTCAGGCCGATCGCGACGAATTTGGAGATGCCGGTGACGGGGGCGCCGAAGCGCGGCTTGCCGGAGACGGCGGGCAGGGAGGCGGGATCGAGGGCAGCAAGCTTCTTCAGCGATTCCGGCGCGTAGGCGTCGCCGGTCAGGTCCTTCAGATGGGCCGAGAGGTCGCGGAGCTGGCCGGATTTATCGATCAGACCGGGCTTTTCCGCACCCTTTTCGCCATAACGAACAAGCTTCATGTTGATCACTCCCTACGATGTCTTGAGGATTGTTACTGGTATACCTCGACACGCTTCATGGAACAGCACGGGCGGAAATTCAACCGCCATGAGGGCGCTGCATTGCTGCCAAGCCTTATTTCAAGGCCGGTTCGGGCCGATCATCCCAGCGCGATGAACCTGAAGGCGTCGCCGTCGCGCCTGATGTGGCCGGCATTGAAATGCCCGCCGATCACCAGCGTCGGCGTGTCGGCAAAGCGCGAGAACAATTCGCGCCGCGTCGCGGCCGATTGCTTCTGGTCGGAGTCCGCGGTCGACGACCAGTCGAGGTGGTACATCTGGCAGGGATGATGCGCGACGTCGCCGGTCAGCAAGCCTTCCTCGCCGCCGGACTTGATGTGGATGCTCATGTGGCCCGGGCTGTGACCCGGCGTCGGGATCAGCGTGATCTCTTCGGTCAGCCGGTGATCGCTCGGCACCAGCTCGGCCATGCCGGCATCCGCGATCGGCTTCACCGAATCGGCGAACACGGCGGCATGGGCGGGATCGTCGCTGTGGTCGCGCCAGTGCTGGTATTCGGTCTTGCCGAACACGTAGCGCGCATTGGCGAAAGTCGGCACCCATTTGCCATCGACGAGTTTGGTGTTCCAGCCGACATGGTCGACATGCAGATGTGTGCACAGCACGGTGTCGATGCTCTCGGGGGCAAATCCGGCCGCGGTCAGCTTTTCCAGGAACGGATCGGAGCGGTTGTTCCAGGTCGGCACGTGGCGGCCCTGCTTGTCGTTGCCGAGCCCGGTGTCGACGATGATGCGGTGCTCCGGCGTTTCCACCAGCAGCGAATGGATCGACATCTTCAGCCGGCCGTCCTCATTGGCGAAATGCGGGATCAGCCAGGGCAGGCTCTGGATCTCTTCCCGGCCGGCCAGCGGCAGGATGAAGCGTGTGCTGCCGACGGTCTCGAGCTCGACGACCTTGGTGATCCTGACCTTGCCTACGGTCCAGTGCATGCGGCGTGCCCTCTGTTTTTTTGTTTCTCGCCGGACCATGCGGGTTTCCGCGCGCCGGCGCAATGGATCAAGTCGCCACCTCCTGCGTTACCGCCTCGTTGGACGAAGGAGTGCGCGAATGCCGGAACTCACAATCTCCCCTGAAAAAGTTGGCTTCTTGATCGAGAAGGCGCGGGAATTCGACGTCAAGGAGGGGATCGTCGATCCGGACTCCGGCTCGAACGGCGGCGATGACGAGATGATCGACGTGCTGGAGGATGATGGCAGCGATCCGGTGGCGCGCGAGATCACGGGCTTCATCGACGCGCTGAGCGAGGACGAGCAGGTCGATCTCGTCGCCCTGATGCGACTCGGCCGCGGCGACGGCACGATCGAGGAATGGGCCGATCTTCGCCGCGAGGCCGCGCGCGGGCGCAACGGCCGCACCGCGAGCTACTTGTTGGGCGAGCCGATGCTCGGCGATTTCCTTGCCGAAGGGCTCGACGAGTTCGGCCTCGCGCCCGGCGACGAGCGCACCACGCCGATCCAGTAAGGAGCAGCACTCTCTCCGCCGAAGCGGGGAGAGCAATATCATCGCGCGCAGTCGACGATCACGGTGCCCATCTTGTCGCCCTTCTCGACGGCGAGATGGGCGTCGGCGGTCTCGGCCAGCGCGAATTGTCCGGCGATGTTGTGCACGCGGGTGCCCGATGCCAGCCACTTCGTGATGTCGGCCTGTGCGGCCGCGAGCAGCTGCGGCGGCAGCGCGAACAGCACCAGCGAGCGCACCGTGATGCACTTCTCCATCAGTTCACGCACCGGCAGCGTGGGCGTGCGGTTGCCGTTGGTGGCGTAGACCGCGATCGTCGAGTTCGGCGCCATGATCTTCAGCGTGGTCGCGAGATTGCCGCCGAAATCGACGTCGATCACGCGGTCGACGCCGCGGTTTTCGGTGAACGCCATCACCTTGGCCATCACGTCCTCGGTCCGGTAGTTGACGACCGTGTCGGCGCCGGCGAGCCGCGCCTCGACGTCCTTGACCTGCGAGCTGACCGTCGCGATCACGCGCGCGCCGCCCCACTTCGCCAGTTGCACGGCATAGTGGCCGACCGCGCCGGCGCCTCCGGTGACCAGCACCGTCTGTCCCGCGATCGGACCGTCGGCAAACAGCGCGCACCACGCGGTCATGCAGGGGATGCCGAGTGTCGCGCCGGCCGCGAACGAGACATCCTGCGGCAGCGGCGTGACCAGATAGTCGGCGAGCGTGATGTATTCGGCCGCGGTGCCGAAGGCGCGGCCATTGCGCTGGCCGTTGAACAGCCAGGCGCGATCGCCGACGCCAAAGCGCGTCACGCCTTCACCGACCTGGTCGATGATCCCGGCACCATCGCTGTTCGGGATCACGCGCGGAAATTCCATCGCGCGATAATTGCCGCTGCGGCGGCCGACATCGGCTGGATTGACGCCGGAGGCCTCGAGCCGAACCCGGACCTCGCCGGGCCCGGCATCCGGCGTCGGCATCTCGCCGACGGTAAGCACCGTCGGCGCCGCGCCGGTTCTTTCGTACCAGACTGCTCTCATCTAGCGCCCCTTTCCGAAGTTCGTGAACTCGTCCAGCGACTTCTTGCGCGAACTTCGGAAAGCAAGAGGGCGCTAGAAGACTCATGAATCTCTAGTGCCGCTCGACCGATTTGAAGCTCCCAGTCGGTCTCGCCGCATACAGTGCAGGAGCTTCAAATCGGCGGCACTAGAGCGTGCCCGGGAAGGCGCCGCCATCGAGCAGGATGTTCTGCCCGGTGATGAAGCCGGCCTTGTCGCCGCACAGGAACGCGCAGGCATAGCCGAATTCATCGGGACGGCCGAAGCGGCCGGCCGGGTTCAGCTTGGCGCGCTCGGACAAGACCTGGTCGGCCGAGATGCCGCGCTTTTCAGCCTCTGGCTTGGCGGTGCCGCGGAGACGGTCGGTGTCGAACGGACCCGGCAGCAGGCCGTTGATGGTGACGTTGTTGATGACGGTCTTGCGCGACAGGCCGGCGACGAAGCCGGTGAGGCCGGCGCGGGCGCCGTTCGACAGGCCGAGAATCTCGATCGGCGCCTTCACCGCGGCCGAGGTGATGTTGACGATGCGGCCGAACTTGCGCGCCATCATGCCGTCGACGGTCGCCTTGATAAGCTCGATCGGCGTCAGCATGTTGGCGTCGATCGCCTTGATCCAGTCGTCGCGGGTCCAGTTGCGGAAATCGCCGGGCGGCGGGCCGCCGGCATTGTTGATCAGGATGTCCGGCTCGGGGCAGGCCTTGAGCACGGCTTCGCGGCCGGCCGGGGTCGTGATGTCGCCGACGATCTCGGTGACGGTGACGCCGGGATGCGCCTTTCGAATCTCGTCGGCGGTCTGCTTCAGCGCCTCGGCGCCGCGCGCCGTCAGGGTGACATGGACGCCTTCATTGGCGAGCGCGATCGCGCAGGCGCGGCCCAGTCCCTTGCTCGATGCGCAGACGATGGCGCGGCGGCCTTTGATTCCAAGATCCACGAGTTCACTCCCTGTGATGTCGGATCGCTTTTTAAAGGTTCGATGGCGCCAGTCTAGCCAAGCTCGGTGGCGCCGGTAAGGGACGTGCAATGCATAAGTGCATGCCCGGTCGGAACAGGCGGATGAGCACGATCGGCTAGATGCGCTGCTCGCGCCGCAACCGCTCGATCGCCATGGTGGCTTCGGGTGGCAGCGAGCGGAATCCGGCTTGTCCGGCCGCGGAGAACAACGGCCGCAATTGCGATCCGTTGAGGAATTGCGGCTGCCGGGCCAGCGGCACCAGCTGATCGAACACCAGCACCAGCGTGGTCACGACGAGGCCGACCCTGATCGCGCCGAGCAGCGCACCGCCGAGGCGGTCGCCGATCCCGATCTCCGAGCCGATGGTATCGTCGAGCATGGTCCGCGCCATCTTTCCGAGGATGACGCCGATCACGAGGAACAGGCCGAACAGCAGCACCCCGTTGGGTGGAAACGGCGACGACGGCAGCGTCGCGATGTGGGGCCCGATCATCGCCAGCGCGGCGACCGCCAGCGGCATCGCGACGAGGTAAGCCAGGATGGTGACCGCGCTGCGCAACAGGCCGGTCGTGAAGCCGGTCACGACCGCGAAAAGCAGCCCGACCGTCACGGCAACGTCGAAGAGGTTCATGGAAGGGAATTCCTGCCCCAATCTCCCTACGGTCCCCTGGTTGATCAAACTGGCTTACATCGGGGACAATTGTAGCTATCAATCGTCCGCTTCAATCCGGGAACCTGTCGATGTCCGACCTATTCGATGTCAGTAAAGAAATCATCCTCATCACCGGCGCCTCGCCGGGGCTCGGGCGGCAATTCGCTCGCGTGCTCGCGGCGCATGGCGCCGCGGTGGTGCTGGCGGCGCGCCAGACCGCGAAGCTGAAAAGCCTCGCGGAGGAGATCAGGGCCAAGGGCGGCCGCGCCGCCGCGGTGCAGATGGACGTCGCGGATATTTCCGGCATTGCGAAAGCGCTCGACGCGGCGGAAGCCGCGCTCGGTCCGGTCACGGTCCTGATCAACAATGCCGGCATCGCGATCGAGAAACTGTCGACCCAGCAGACCGAGGCGGATTGGGATGCCGTGATCAGCGCCAATCTGAAGGGCGCCTATTTCCTGTCGACCGAGCTTTCGCGGCGCATGATCCTGCGCAAGCAGCCGGGCAATATCGTGAATGTCGCATCGGTGCTCGGGCAGGGCGTGCTGAAGGCGGTTTCGCCCTATGCGATCTCCAAGGCCGGCATGATCCAGGGCACCAAGGCGATGGCGCTCGAACTCGCTGGCAACAACATCCGCGTCAACGCGCTGGCGCCGGGCTATATCGACACCGAGATGAACCATGATTTCTGGTCGACGCCGGCCGGTGAGCGGCTCGCGAAGCGGATTCCGCAGCGCCGGGTCGGCGCCGAATCCGATCTCGACGGCGCGATCATGCTGCTCGCCTCCAACGCCTCGCGCTACATGACCGGTACGGTGGTGACGGTCGACGGCGGGTTTCTGCTGAATTGATCCGAGCCTGTCATTGCCGGGCTTGACCCGGCAATCCATCCTGCTTCGTCAAACTCTTTGTCGAAGAACGATGGACGGGTCAAGCCCGCGCATGACGATCTCGCTCGGCGGCCGTCACCCCGCCCGCATCTCCGCCCTGATCATGTCGGCGGCCTTCTCGCCGATCATGATGGTCGGCGCGTTGGTGTTGCCGCCGATCAGGGTCGGCATGATCGAGGCGTCGACCACGCGCAGGCCTTCGAGCCCGTGCACGCGAAGGCTCGGATCGACCACCGCGAGTGGATCATTCGTGCCCATCTTGCAGGTGCCGACCGGGTGATAGACGGTGTCGGAACGCGCCCGCAGGATGCCGCGGATGTCATCGTCGGTGCGGACCTCTGATGTGAACATGTCCTTCCGCTGCAGCGCGCGCAGCGCCGGCGTGTCGAGCAGCCGCTTCGTCATCTTGAAGCCTGCGACCATGGTCTCGACGTCGCTGTCCTCGCCGAAGAAGTTCGGATCGATCGCGGGGGCTGCGAGCGGGTCCGCGCTGTTCAGCCACACGCTGCCGCGGCTTGCCGGGCGCAGCAGGCAGACATGGCAGGAGAAGCCGGTGCCCCAACGCGGCTTGCGGCCGTGGTCTTCCACCATGGCCATGCAGAAATGCAGCTGGATGTCGGGGACGTCGAGGTCAGGTCGCGTCTTCAGGAAGCCGCCGCATTCGGCGACGTTCGAGGTCATCGGGCCGCGCCGCTCGCGCCGGTATTGCCCGATCCCCTTGATGATCCGCCCGATGCCGCCCCACGACAGTCCGGAGAAATAAGGTGCGTCGGAGGCGAAGCCGAACACGAAATCCGGATGATCCTGCAGGTTCTGTCCGACACCCGGCAGATGATGCACGCCGGCGATACCGTGCTTGCCGAGCGCCGCGGCGTCGCCGATGCCCGACAGCATCATCAGTTGCGGCGACTGGAACGCACCGGCCGAGAGGATGACCTCGCGCCGTGCGCGCAGCACCTTCTTCTCCTTGCCCTGCATGTATTCGACCGCGACGGCGCGCTTGCCCTCGAAGATGATGCGGGTCGCGTGCGCCTGGGTCTCGATGCGCAAATTGGGCCGGCGGCCCATGTGGGGATGGATGTAGCCGCGCGCTGCGCTCCAGCGCTCGCCATTTTTCTGGGTCACCTGGTAGATGCCCAGTCCTTCCTGTTCGGCGCCGTTGAAATCGTCGCGGATCCGGAACTGCGCCTCGCGCGCGCCCTGCAGGAACATCTCCTTGACCGGATTGTCCGACTGCAGGCCCGTGACGTTGAGCGGCCCGCCCGTGCCGTGATATTCGCCGTCGAGCTCGGTGTTGTTCTCCGAACGCTTGAAGTAGGGCAGCACGTCGGCGTAGCTCCAGCCCGTATTGCCGAGCGAAGCCCAGTGGTCGTAGTCGGCGCGATGACCGCGGATATAGACCATGGCATTGATGGCCGAGGAGCCGCCGAGGCCCTTGCCGCGCGGCTGATAGCCGATGCGGCCGTTCAGGCCCTTCTGCGGCACCGTGTCGAACGCCCAGTTGTTGATCTTGCCCGAGAGCATGAGAATGATGGCGCCGGGCGTGGTCACCACCCAATTGTCGTTCTTGCCGCCGGCATCGAGCACCGCCACCGAGGTCGCCGGATCCTCCGACAGCCGCCCCGCCACCGCGCAGCCGCCCGAGCCGGCGCCGACCACCACGAAATCGAATGCGTCAGTCACGTCTGTTTCCCCCGTCTTTCATTGCTGTCCGTCATTGCGAGCCACCCGGTCGGCGCGGAGCGCCGCCGGATGACAGGCTCCGCGAAGCAATCCACCTTTCCACGGCGGAAGCGCGGAAGCATGGATTGCTTCGTCGCTTCGCTCCTCGCAATGACGGCTTGGATACTACGACAACATCCGCATCAGCTTCTCCAGCCGCGCGACCTTCGCGCCATAGGGCGGATAGAGATCGGCGAGCCGGTTGAAGCGCGAGCGGTAGAACACCGGCTTCAGCTTGGTCAGCGTCTTGAATCCCCATTCGCCGTGGTAGGCGCCGCTGCCGGAGGCGCCGACGCCGCCCATCGGCTGATAGGCCTGCGCGAAATGAAACAGGCAGTCATTGACGGTGACGCCGCCGGACACCGTGCGCGCCAGCACCGCATCGCGGGCTGCGTTGTCGGTGCCGAACCAGTACAGCGCCAGCGGACGGTCGCGCTGGTTGATGAAGGCGATCGCCTCCGTCGCGCTGCCTGTGCCCATGACCGGGAGCAGCGGCCCAAAAATCTCCTCCTGCATCACGGTCATGTCAGGCGTCGCATCGACGATGACGGTCGGCGGGAATTTGCGCCTCGCCTTCCACTCGGGATCATTGGGGGCCGCCGGCTGCATGATGGTTGCGCCCTTCGCGGCTGCGTCGGCGACCAAGGCTTCGAGCCGCGCGTAGTGTCGGTCCGAGACGATCGAGGTGTAGTCGGGATTGTTGGGATCGGTGCCGAACATCTGCTGCATGTGGCCCTGCAGCCGTAGCGCGAACGGCTGCACCGCGGCCTGCGCCACCAGCACGTAATCGGGTGCGATGCAGGTCTGGCCGGCATTGAGCAGCTTGCCATAGGCGATGCGCTGCGCGGCCTCGTCGATGTCGGCGGAACCGTCGACGATCACCGGCGACTTGCCGCCGAGTTCGAGCGTCACCGGCGTCAGATTGCGGCCACAGGCCTCGGCGACCAGCCGGCCGACGCGGGTCGAGCCCGTGAAGATCAGATGATCGAACGGCAGCGCGGCGAAGGCTCTTGCGATCTCGTCGTCGATCTCGGTGACCGCGAGTTCGGCGGCGTCGAACTTCTTTTCGATCGCTTCGGCCAGCAGTTCGGAGAAGCGCGGCACCAGTTCGCTCGGCTTGATGATGGCGCGGTTGCCGGCCGCGATCGCGGCGACCGCGGGCGCCAGTGTCAGCTGCAGCGGATAATTCCAGGGCGCGATGATGCCGACCACGCCGAGCGGTTGCGGAATCAGCCGGTTCTTGGCGGGCGCGAACTGCACCGTGGTCGGGACCTTTTGGGGCGCCATCCAGCCCTTGAGGTGCTTGGCGGCGTGCTTGATCTCACCCAGCACCAGCATGGTCTCGGCGATCGCCGTCTCGACGGTGGAGCGGTGACCGAAATCGGCCGAAATCGCCGCCCCGAAGCGCGCCTCGTTCTCGGTCAGCGCGGCGCGCAGGCGGCGCAGCCGGTCCAGCCGTGCCTGCAAGGTCGGCGCCGGCTCGCTGCGCGACAGCTCGAACTGGCGGTGAAAGGCCTCCTCAAGCGCATGCAGCCCCGGACACTTCAACGGCCGGTCCATGGCGTTTCCCCTCGGATGACGTTTCCTTGACGGATTTTGTTGGCGCCAAACTCCGCTTTTGCGCGCAATCTGGCAAGACCCGGTTCCCCGCGGACATTTTGTTGGGAAAACTGCGGATTTTGGCGTCACAAAATCCTCAAAAACCGGCATCCGGGGCTTTCCAAACGGGGCTCACGTTGATACATACCCCACGCGCCCGACGGCTTCGGCCCGGGTCGCCTTCTCAGGAAGCCCTCCGGACGGATCGATCGGCGCCGTTTCATGCGTTGGCCGGCAGTTCGGGCACCTTTTCTGCAAGGCACGCAACGGTTTAACGCGGGGTGGAGCAGCCCGGTAGCTCGTCAGGCTCATAACCTGAAGGTCATAGGTTCAAATCCTATCCCCGCAACCAATCCGGTAAAAAAGCCCCAGCGATCCGAATGGATCGCTGGGGCTTTTTGTTTGGGTTCAAATGAGGCTGGCAACACCAGCGAGATGGGCTCGCGGGTTCAAATCGCCCGCAACCAACCGATGACGAAGTGCCGCGCGTGTCCGCAGCGCGAGCACTCTCAACGGTTCGTCGCGTGTGGCGTGTTCCGAAGTCAATCTCGGATCGTGCCACTGCGTCCGTGACGATCGCCGCGGCATCAGAGATGCGATCCGTTTCGCCGGTAGCAGCGCAATGCGCCATGGGGCATCGACGACGTTCGAGGCTGCTCCGTCGTGAAGCCGGTAGTGAATCCCGGTCAGGCGTGCTTGTGCAGTTGCTGAATTCAGTTTGATTTGAATCAACCGAGACCGGGTCCATGCCTCGTTTATCGCGCGCGACCCCCGCGTAGCCGCACTCGTCTCGAATATCGCATTCGCGGTGATGTTACAGAGCGGCATAGCCCAATTGGGCTAGCAAGGGTGTCGCATGTGACCCTGATGGTTTGGCACAAGCTGCACTGGTCACGCTGTTTCGCCGTGATCTAGAGTGGCAATCATGGGGTACGGCAGCGACAAATTTAGGCGAGCGAGTGGCGGAGGCCAGCGAGCCGGCGCTCGCAATTGGCTGCGTCATTGGCTTGACGTGGTCGACGGCGATGTCGCCTTCAGGGTGATGGTCATGGCGGCCGGGATGCTGTCGACTGTGGCGTTCGCCTTTGGATTGCTGTCGTCCTGAGCGTCTTTCTCATCTGAAGGTGAGCAAGCTGGTGTCGGCGACGAGATCGGCGCCCGCGCCCGGGTGCTTCACCCGCGAAGCTTTGGCAATATGAGCGCCATTCAGCACGACACGGATACTTTCGGCGGCAACGAATGCGCTTCAAGGCAACCGCAAATTCGACCAGGCGTCGCGACCGTCCGGCGGCAAGATCAGGTGTCGGAGCCTGCGTCTCGATCTTCCTGTCCTGCTGTGCACAACAGGCGTTCGCGCTGCCGCTGACGCCCTTCCGTTATGAAGCTCAGGCCCAACGGCATTGTCCGGGCGATACCGTGGTCTGGCTCGATTTCCAGCGCGGACGCTATTATCTCAAAGGGCAGAGCCGCTATGCCAGGGGCTTCGAAGGCAGCTACGCGTGCAGGAGTGAAGCGCGCGAGAGCGGCTATCGGCGTTCGCTGCTCGGCCTCCGGTGACGTCACCGAAGGCTGACTCCGGTTCGCAACTGCCGGTCTACCACCCGTAATAGTAGCGTGGCCGCGCGTAGTAGCCGTAGCCTCCGCCGGGCGGGCAATAGTCATAGCCGTATCCGGACCCATAGCCATATCCGGCGCCGTAATACGGATACCCGCCATAGGCCGAACTCGCGATGGCGCCGCCAATGACCGCACCGGCTGCGGCGGCGCCCCAGCCTCGGTAACCCCATCCGCGATAACCCCAGCCGCCGTAGCCGCCTCTCCAACCGCGATAGCCCCAGCCGCCGCCGCGCCAGCCGCCCCACTGCACCTGAAGGGCGGTATTGTCGACTGCGCCCTTCATGGCAGTGATGTTGGTCGGCAGCGGGGCCGCCTGACCCGGACTAAAGCCGACCGCGCTCGCAAGCAGGGTCAAGGCGAGCAAGCTCTTGGTGTTCTTCATGACGTCCTCCGCAGTCGGGTGACACAGGCAGTCATGATCGAACGGCAGCCAGGTCGCGAGCGGCTTCCGGATCATGCGCGGCCAAGACTGTCAGCCGCGGCAAACCGAAGCTTGATTTGAATCAAAGTGCGGACGCGTCACGCTTGATCTGGATCAAGCGGTGCGTGACAGGGCGATGGCATCGCTTCCCACGCGCCTGCTGACGCTCGATCGAAAGCACGCTCTTGAAAACCCTTCGCCAACTCGTGGCCGGAGACGAATTCATCCAGCTCGCAATTCGCCTCGGATTGCTGGCACTGCTGATCTACTGGTCGTTCGTCCTGGTTCGCCCGTTCGTGCCGATCCTGGCGTGGAGCGTGGTGCTCGCGGTCGCGCTTTATCCCGTCTTTACCTGGCTCTCAAGGATGCTGGGCGGGCACGCAGGCATCGCCGCCACGGTGCTGACCTTGATCGCTCTTGGAATCGTCATCGGACCGGCGGCCTGGCTCGGGATTGGAGCGATCGATGGTCTGAGGGAGCTTGCCGGACAATTGAGCGCAGGGCACGTTATCGTGCCGTCGCCGATGCCGGAGGTCAAGGATTGGCCGCTGATCGGCGGCCCGCTCTATGATCTCTGGGATCGGGCGTCGACCAATCTGCGCGTCGTGCTGCGCGAGGTGGTGCCGCATCTGAAGCCGCTGGCTGGTCCCCTGTTTGCCTTTGCGGGCAATGCCGGTGTCGGAACGTTGGAATTTCTGCTGGCGGTCGTGCTGGCGGGCGTCCTGTTTCCCCATGGCGCGCAGCTTGCCGCGGGGTGCCGGAGCTTCCTGTCGCGCATCGTGCCGGAGCAGAGCGAGCATTTCCTCGATCTTGCAGGCGCGACCATTCGGGCGGTCTCCCGCGGCGTCATCGGCGTCGCCGTCCTGCA
The DNA here is from genome assembly GCF_054056355.1 of Bradyrhizobium sp. USDA 3364. Taxonomy (NCBI): domain Bacteria; kingdom Pseudomonadati; phylum Pseudomonadota; class Alphaproteobacteria; order Hyphomicrobiales; family Nitrobacteraceae; genus Bradyrhizobium; species Bradyrhizobium sp. USDA 3364. The sequence goes on along the minus strand of NZ_JBSRYG010000002.1, from coordinate 1,603,104 downwards.
ATCGCTGCTGGCCGGCATCGGCTTCAAGCTGGCGGGAATTCCGAGTGCGGGCCTATTGGCGTTTGTCGTGATGCTGCTGGCGATTGTGCAGATCGGGGCGGCGATCGTGCTCTTTCCCGTCATCATCTGGCTCTGGTCGGCCAAGGACGTCACGACCGCGCTCGCTTTGACGTTCTTCTTCCTGGTCGTCGGCGTCCTCGACAATGTGTTGAAGCCGCTGGTCATGGGGCGGGGCCTGACCACACCGTCGCTCGTCATCCTCGTCGGCGTGATCGGCGGGACGCTTGCCCACGGCATCGTGGGCCTGTTCATCGGCCCAATCATTCTCGCGGTCGCCTGGGAGTTGATCACGGCGTGGATCCGGGACGACCGCGCCCGGCTGGTGGGAGAACGATGATGTTGTTTCAGCTCCTCGTGGGATCGGCGGTCAGTGCAATCAATATCGTGCTGCATTCGCTGTGGACCGTCGCGGCAATCGGGCTGGTGCGCAACATCGCCTTGAGCGCGACCGGCCGGGCAGGGCTAAAGCTCAGCGGCGTGATGGTCGCAACAGCACTTGTGCTGATGCTGGCTCACACGTTGGAGATCATGGTCTGGACCCTGGCCTATTGGGTGCTCGGCGTAGCGCCCGACGGCAGCCATCTGCTCTATTTCGCCTTTGTGAACTACACCACGCTCGGCTACGGCGACATTGTCCCGGTCGAGCAGTGGCTGTTGATCGGACCGATGGCCGCCATGAACGGCATTCTCCTGTTCGGCTGGTCGACTGCGGTGCTGTTCGAAGTGCTGCAGAAGACCATCGAGCGCCAGGCGGCGCTCGCGAAATCCCCCTGATGTTGCGGTCAGTTGTCCAGCCTGGACAGCTGGTCGCGGTCAACCAGCATGATTTCGCGCTGGTTCGAGCCGAGGAAGTTGAGTGCCCCGTGGCCGTGCAGCTTGGACAGCGCACGCGATACTGTCTCGAGCGTCAGCCCGAGATAGTCGGCGATATCGCGCCGGCACATCGGCAAGGCGACGACACCGACCCCGGTCAGCCGGCGATCCATTTCGAGTAGGAACGCGGCGACCCGCTCCAGAGCGGTCTTGCGACCGAGCAGCAGCATATGATCTTCGGCGTGCTGCAGGTTGCTGGTGGTCATGATCAGCAGGTTGCGAGCCAGCTCGGAGTCGGAATGGGCCACCCGTTCGAGGCTGATCCGCTTGATCAGGCGCACGCTGGTGTCGACGACAGCTTCGGCTGTGAAGCGATGGCTTTCGGCATTCTCAAGCCCGAAAATGTCTCCGACGAGGTGAAAAGCGCCGATCTGGCGTCGTCCGTCGGAGAGGAGCTTGTAGCTGCGGACCGCACCCGAAACGACCTGGTAGACGTACTCCGCAGGCTCCTTCTCGCCGTAGATCTCGGTACCCTTCCTATAGTGGAATTCGCTGGTAATGAAGTTGGCGTGCTGGGCAGTCAGCCCACCGAGGATGCTCGGTGCATCGACCGGCCTGACGTTGACGCGAGCGAACATGGACTAACTCTCTCGGTAAACGACTCGTGCGGCGTCCGCAGCGGCTCGAAATGCTTGTCCGCGCGCAATGACTACGACAGCACCCGGTCCGGCTCTATTGGTCTTGAGGTCATTGTCCTAAAGGACAGGGTGCGCGAAATGCGGCAATTTGTTCGTAATTGGTATGCAAAGTCTCGGATTACTTTTCAATTTTCATGATGATGGTCGGGTGCTAGGTTTCAAACCCGTTGGTCTCCGGCTCCGAGCGCGATGGGCAGTGCAATTCGGCTCTCTGGACTGATCATCCTGTTGGCTGCTTTGTTGGCGCCGGCTGGTCTCTGGGCGCAACAGATGCGGCCACATTCCATGCTGGTGCTGGACCAGTCCGATCGACGTGGCCCCTTCTATTACCAGGTGTTCGTCGGGCTGAGGGATGCGGTGAGCGCCCACGGCCACGCGCCGACCACCGTCTACACGGAAAGCCTCGATCTCAATCGCTTCGGTGGAGAGGCCTATCAGGAGGATTTTCGGCGGTTTCTCGAGGCGAAATATCGCGATCGGCCGATCGGCGTGGTGGTCACCATTGGAGCGGCTGCGCTTGAACTTGCGCTTCGCTGGCGTCCGCAGCTGTGGCCCGATACGCCGATCGTGTTTGCACTGGTCGAAGAGGCCGATTTCAAGCGATTGCAGCCGCCTGCCTATGTCACCGGCGGCATCGTCAGCTCGAAGCTCAGGGATGCCGTTACCGCCGCTCGGGCCGTGGTGCCGGACCTCAAGACCGTGGTGCTGGTTGGCGCGGAATGGGACCGGCAGGTTCTGTTTCGTAACTGGAAGGACCAGGCAGCGGCCGGCATTCCGGGCCTCGACATTGTCGAGATCATCGGACGTCCGATGCCGGATATCGTTGGGCGGGTCGCAACGCTCCCCGAGCAGAGCGCGATCATTTACACGGGCCTCTATAGCGACGGTAAAGGCAACTACTATCCGCCCTCGGATGCCCTTGCATTTGTCGCGGCAAGAGCCAATCGTCCGATCGTCGTCGCCGCGGAGACTTTCCTCGGGGCGGGCGGCATAGGCGGATTCGTTATCGTCCCGCCGTTGATCGGTGCGGAGGCAGCAGGAAGAGCGCTGCGGATTCTGGATGGCGAGACGCCGGAAAGCCTGCCACCGTCAGTCATCGATGCGGTAAAGCCGATCTTCAACTGGCAGCAGATGCAGCATTGGAACGTCAGCGAAGCCAGCCTGCCAAAAGGCAGCGAAGTCCGCCTTCGTGAGCCGACCTTCCTGGAAAAATATCGGTGGCGGGCGGTCGCCATGGCTACGGCGCTATTGGTTCAAACCACGCTGATTGCGTTCCTGCTGCACGAGCGGTTCATGCGGCGGAAGGCCGAAGTCGAAGCCCGTAATCGCCTGTCTCAGCTCGCCCATATCAACCGGCAGGCGACCGCCGGAGAGCTCTCGTCCTCGATCGCCCATGAGCTCAACCAGCCTCTTGGTTCGATCCTGACCAATGCTGAGACGGCGGAGCTGATCCTCGCTTCGCCGACGCCCGACCTTCAGGAGGTGCGGGAAATCATTTCCGACATCAAGCGCGATGATCTCCGTGCAAGCGAGGTCATCCGCAGGATGCGCAGCTTGCTGAAACGTGCACCATTCGAGCAGAAGGAGATCGACCTCAACCAGACCATGCGGGAAGCGTTCGATTTTCTCAAGCTGCAGGCCTCGGCGCGCAACGTTGCAATCTATCTGCAAACCTCGCCGCAGACCCTGCGGGTGAGAGGTGATCCGGTGCAGTTGCAGCAGGTCATTCTCAACCTTGTCGTCAATAGCATGGACGCAATGGCCAAAATGCCCTACGGGCGCACGATCATCGGCCGTACCGAAGTCAACGGGGACGCGTCGGCGGTGATTTCCATCTGCGATTCCGGTCCCGGGATTCCCCAGGACAGGCTGAACGACATTTTCGATCCGTTCTTCACCACGAAGGAGCAGGGTATGGGCATTGGCCTGTCCATCGCACGGACGATCGTTCTGGCGCATAGCGGCCAGCTTTGGGCCGAGAACCAGTCCAGAGGAGGAGCGGTATTCCACCTCTCGCTGCCACTGGCAGCGTAGCCCATTCGGGCTCTTGTTTGCCGAGACGCAATGTTCGATTTAAGACGAACGCAGTATTTTCAGATCGCCGCTGATGATCATTCTACCGACAGCGGCGAGCTGCCGACGGTGGAGCGATAATGCACGCTTACGTGCACATAGTCGACGACGATGCCTCATTTCGCACGGCGCTCGAGCGCCGGCTCAAGCTCGCAGGCTATCGTGTTGCCACGTACGGATCGGCGCGAGAATTGCTCGATCAATTGCCGGACGACGAGGAGACTGGCTGTATCCTGCTGGATGTACGCATTCCCGGAATGAGCGGTCCCGAGCTGCAGAGCCGTCTAAACGAACTGGAATCGACGCTTCCGATCGTATTCCTGACAGGATACGCAGATACGGCGACGACCGTTCAGGCGATCAAGGCGGGAGCAGAGGATTTCCTGACCAAGCCGATCGAGTCTGAACAGCTGATTGAGGCCATAAATCGCGCCGTTGCGCGGCATGAACTGGTCCGTGGTCGGCGAACCAGGCTCGATTCTCTCCGCGCCCTGCTGGCGAGATTGACCCCGCGCGAGCGGCAGGTGTTCGATCTGATTGTGTGCGGTCGGATCAACAAGCAGATTGCTCACGAGCTCGGCACGACCGAACGCACGATCAAGGCGCATCGTCATCAGGTCATGGAGAAGATGCAGGTGCAGTCACTTGCCGAACTGGTCTCGATCGCTGAGCGGCTCGGCACGCGCGAGTCCGGTGGCGAAGCCAAGGCTTGATCCACCTGCAGCTGCCTTCCTCCTGTCCCATGGTACAATATGAAAGCAATGTGACGGGGCGTATCTCCAATGTTGGCGGCGACAATGTTGCGCGCCGATAAGGCTTGACGTGTCTCTCGTTCAGGCGGAGGCGCAGCAAGCCGAGATCTCTGGTTCAGGGACAAGAGGCTCAGGATTTGCCGAACGCGAAACTCGTCTTCGTCGTGGATGATAATCCTTCCATGCTCCGCGGAATCGGACGGCTCCTGCGGGAGTATGGATTTGCATCCAGGCTATTCGAGACCGGAAGCGCGTTACTGCGGCATGGCGGCCTTGATAGCGCGGTTTGTCTGGTCCTGGACGTCAATCTCAGCGATGGTTCCGGGATCGAACTGCGGCACCGGCTGGCGGATCAGGGCATCGAGGTCCCGGTCATCTACATCACCGGAAACGACAACCCGGCGACACGCATGGCGGCGATGGCATCGGGTTGCGTGGCCTATCTGACCAAGCCATTCACCGCCAATTCGCTGATCCAGCCGATCGAACGGCTCCTGGCTGGCGTGGTCTAGGGTGGCTCGTCTCGTTCATTCATCAATGGCTTGATCGAGTGTCAGCGCGGGGGCTCCCTTGCGCACGGCCGCAAAGTGGTCGAGTGGCACCGATGTGGTCACCGTCAGAATGCTGGTGTCGACGACGTCGATCGAGAGCGCCTTCCCGCCATCCATTTCGTTCAGAAGCTTGGGATCGGCAACATCGGCCGCGATGCACATGTTGGTCACGCACCAGGTATAGGGCAGGCGATAGGCCTGCTTCTGGTCGACCGACAGCTTGACGCCGGCCTGCAGATACATCCCGACCGGCAGGAATAGCTGGACGCGGCCGCTGCCGTCCTCACGCTCGATCAGGTCGAGGCGAACGGCCGTCTGCCCGGTCGCGAAGGTGCCGGTGATCGTCGTGCGGCACAATGTCTTGGCGCCGGCGGCGTTGAAGCAGAGCTTTTGCCACTCGCCATATTTGATGTCCCGTGCCGTGCGCGCTCCCCGCGGGGCCACTTCGCCACCATCCTTGGCCGCGGCGGCCGGCGAGGGCGTCTGTTGACTATGGGCAGCACCGATGCTCGCCGTGAACAGCATCAACATAGCCAAACGACCATATCGGACCATGGATGCTCCTCCTGCGGGGGCCAGACGGCCTAGCGAACCTTGCCTAGAAATCGTTCGACCAGCGGCGACCAGATGGGAATGGAATCCGGAGAGCCGATCAGGAAATGCCCTTCGTCGCCGAATGGCGGCAACAGATGGTATTCGGCTCGCCCGCCGGCGCGCGAGAATGCCTCGTACATCCGCTTTGACAGGGCCGGACCGAAGAACGTGTCGTTCTCGATGTAAAGCCACAGCATCGGCACCCGCGATGTATGGCCGAACGCGCCCGTCGCTTCGACCAGCCTGTCGGGATTGCAATTGTTGTTGGGCTTGCCGTCGACACGGCCGCCGCGGCCTGCTGCGAAGGTGATGATGGCCTTGACTTGTGGCGGGTTGAGGCTCGACAGCGCGATCGCCGCCCAGCCGCCGGCCGACTGCCCGACGACGATGACGTCTTTCGGCACGATCCGCTTCTCGGTTGCCATGTAGTCGATGATCCAGAGATCGACCTGCGCGACGGCAAGGCCCGGATCGAGGAAGTTCGGATTGCTGCATTTTCCAATCTTGGAGAAGAACGGGCCATAAAGTCCGCGTTCGGGAATATCGATGGCTGCCGCGCCGTAGCCGGTGCCGACCGGCGCCACCACGAGATAGCCACGGCGCGCAAACCACATTGCAGCGTCGCGAAACTCGACCAGCGGGAAGAAGCTGCGGTCCCTGGCGTTCAGCGACACGCCATGGTTCATGATGACCAGCGGGAAAGGTCCGTCGCCGAGCGGGCGGACCAGATAGGCGAACATCGGTAGCGGTGTCGGCAACACCCATATCTCTTCCTGGATGCGCTGCGATGGACCTTGGTCATCGGCGCGTGCCGGGGCGGTCAGGCCAAGCAACAGAAGCGCCGTGGCTACGAGGGTCCGTAAGCGGTGCTGACGCATGCCATGCGCTCCAGCGATCATCGGCAAAGGTGCAGGTCACGACAATCGAGCCGAGCGAGATGAGAGGCACATGGCCGAGCGCGTGGCCTTGATCTGAATCAACGAGCATCGGCTCCGCTGGCGCAACCACAGGCAACCATTGCGGCTTGATGCGGCGGGCTTGATGTCAATCCAGGGCGAAACGAGTTGGATGCGCCGGTTTCCGCCGGCGAGCTGGCTTACCGGGTATCGTGCATCCTGGCTCGGGCCGGACGCTGTCGCCGGGGTCACGCTGGCGGCCTACGCGATCCCGGTGTCGCTGGCTTACGCGGGACTCGCCGGCCTGCCGCCGCAGATCGGCGTCTACGGCTATCTGCTCGGGGGCCTGGGTTACGCCTTGCTGGGCTCGTCCCGTCAACTCGCGGTCGGGCCGACCTCGGCGATCTCGCTGATGATCGCCGGCGCCGTCGGCATATTGGCCGGCGGCGACGCCACGCGTTACGCGCAGATCGCGAGCCTCGTTGCCTTCAGCGTCGCAGTGCTCTGCCTGATTGCCTGGCTGTTCAGGCTCAGCCTGCTGGTGCGGCTCATCAGCGACAGCATTCTGGTGGGCTTCAAGGCCGGGGCGGGGCTCACCATCATCATGAGCCAGCTGCCGAGCCTGTTCGGCGTGGCAGGCGGCGGCCACAACTTCTTCGATCGCGCGATCAAGCTTGTCGGCCAGCTCGGCGGCACCAGGCCGCTGGTGCTCGGTATCGGCGCGGCTGCGACCGCGCTGCTCTTGCTCGGCGAGCGCAGGCTGCCTGGAAAGCCCGTGGGGCTGGCGGTGGTCGCGCTATCGATCGTGACTGCCGGCGCATTCGGGCTTGCAGACCTGGGATTGCCGGTGACCGGAGCGATCCCGACCGGATTGCCGACCATTTCGGTGCCGACTTTTGGCCTGCTCGAATTTGACGATCTGTTCCCCATCGCCGCGGGATGTCTCGTGCTGGCCTATGTGGAAGGCGTGTCGGCCGCGCGGAGCTTCGCCGCAAAGCACGGCTACGCGCTGGATGTGCGGCAAGAGTTCCTGGGGCTCGGCGCTGCCAATCTCGCTGCAGCCTTTGGACATGGCTATCCCGTCGCCGGTGGCCTGTCGCAATCGGCCGTCAATGACGCCGCCGGCGCGCGGACGCCGCTGGCGCTGGTGTTCTGTTCAGTAACCCTCGCACTCTGCCTGCTGTTTTTCACGGGCCTCCTGACCAACCTGCCGAAGACTGTGCTTGCCGCGATCGTTTTTTCGGCCGTTTACAAGCTGGTCGATATCCCGGCGCTCGCCAGAATGTGGCGGATCAGCCGGATCGACTTCTACGCTGCGGTCATCGCACTGGTGTCCGTACTATTCCTCGGGATATTGCAGGGCGTGCTGCTGGCGGCCATCGCGACGATCTTCCTGCTGCTGCTGCGCGCGTCGCAGCCCAACATCGCATTTCTTGGCCGCCAACCCGGCAGCGGCCGCTATTCCGACCGGGCGCGGCACGACGACGTCGAGCCTTTAACCGGGATCATCGCGTTCCGCCCGGAAACCTCGCTACTTTATATCAATGCCGAGACAATCTTCGAGACGGTGATGGCGGCATTGCAGGCGTCCCCCGACGTCAAGCTGGTGGCTTGCGACCTGTCGGCCTCGCCGTTCATCGACCTCGCGGGGTCGCGCATGCTGCATGACCTTCACCAGCAACTCGCATCGCGCCAAATCACATTCTGCATCGTTGGCGCGCACGCGCAGTTGCGGGATCTGCTTCAGGCGGATGGTCTTGCCGACAAGACTGACAGCAGTGACTGGATGCGCACGCTCGACAGCGTATTGAGCAACAGAAAGCCGCAGACAAACAGCTAGCATGCCGGCAGCGGGGACGGCTCTGAGCATTCCAGCTTTGTGCGGCGCAAGACGTTGCGATCACCCGGCGGCTACGAGGCCAGTCGCAATCCGGCTGCGGCTTGACCTGGATCAAAGGGCGCGATGGGCGCGGTACGTACGATCGGACAGGACCAGCGCCAAGATTGGGCAAGATTGGGAGAGATTGATGGCCCACGACGCGAAGCCGGCACAGCAGCGCATCGACCAGTTCTTCTCCGGACCCGGCGGACGAGCCGACAATTGGCGCGATCTGGTCGCCGCGGCAAAGGCGTGGAGCAACGGCGGCGACCGTGCGACGTATGACGCGGCGCTGTCGGCGCTCGCGGTCACGGAGGAGTTTCACGGCTACCCCGGGCTTCATTTGATCACGGCATTGAAGGAAGCCGCCTCGTCCGGCGACGCGGCCACGTCGCTGGCGCTGTCGACCAGGATTACGCAAGCTTTGCAGACCCGCTCGTTCCGCCACCACGCCGGCGATTGGAGTGCCGAAGGCGAAGGCGAGAACGGCGTTCCCGATCTGCTGCCGCCGACATTCGGCAATGCAGCGGCGCGCCGGCCATATTTCGAGACCCTGATCGTCACAGGCGTTGCGGCCCAGAGCTGGCCGGGCCTGTGCGCGGAATGGCGGAAGCTGCGGCGTCCGGTCGACGCCTTCATCTACGAGCCCGTGGTCGTCGGCAGCCTCGAGGACGCCTTCTGCGCCGCTATCCTGAACCCGAATATCGCAGCGGTCGTCATCAATGAGGGCTTCGCGCTGCGCTCGCGTCACGATGCGCCGGTGCTGCGATCCATGATGGCCGCAATGGGGCTCAACAATGAGGCGGACGCCTCTGCGCTGGAGCTGGCGCACGTCCTCAAGCGGGTACGTCCGGAGCTCGACATCTACCTGATGTCGAACCGCGATGTGGAAGCCATCGCCGGCAACCCCGAGGCCGATGTGGTGCGCCGGGTATTCTACTCAGTCGAGGATATCCTCGAATTGCATCTCTCGATTCTGGAAGGCGTGCAGGATCGTTTCGACACGCCGTTCTTCGACAATCTGAAGAAATATGCGCAGCGGCCAATCGGGACCTTCCACGCGCTGCCGATCGCGCGCGGCAAGTCCGTGTTCAAGTCGGACTGGATCCGCGACATGGGCGAATTCTACGGGCTCAACCTGTTCCTCGCCGAGAGCAGCGCGACCACCGGCGGCCTCGACAGCATGCTGGAGCCGACCGGCAACATCAAGAAGGCGCAGGAGAAGGCCGCGCGCGCACTCGGCGCCGACCGCGTCTATTTCGTGACCAACGGCACCTCGACATCCAACAAGATGGCGGTGCAGGCGTTGCTGGGTCCAGGCGACATCGCGATCGTCGATCGCAACTGCCACAAGTCGCACCACTACGGGATGGTGCTTGCCGGCGCGCAGCCGCTCTACGTCGAGGCCTTCCCGATGACCGAGTATTCGATGTATGGCGCGGTGCCGCTGAAGACGATCAAGCAGGCGCTGCTGAACGCGAAGGCCGATGGCCGGCTCGACCGGGTCAAGATGATCGACCTGACCAACTGCACCTTCGATGGTCACATCTACAACACGCGGCGGGTGATGGAGGAGTGCCTCGCGATCAAGCCGGATCTCATCTTCCTCTGGGACGAAGCCTGGTTCGGCTTCGCGCGGTTCTCGCCCTTCCTGAGGCGGCGAACCGCGATGGGCGCGGCCAACGAGATCGACGCATGGATGCGCGATCCGAAATCGGTTGCCGCCTACGAGAAACAGCAGGCCGAGCTCGGCAAGAACCCTCCGGACGAGGTGCTGCTCAAGACCAGGCTGATCCCCGATCCGCGCCAGATCCGGTTGCGCGTCTACCAGACCAATTCGACGCACAAATCGATGTCGGCGATCCGGCAGGGCTCGATGCTGGCGGTCAAGGACATCGAATTCCACACCGTCGAGGCGCAGTTCAAGGAGGCCGTCTTCACGCACGCCTCGACCAGCCCGAACCAGCAACTGATCGCAAGCCTCGACGTCTCGCGCCGGCAGATGGAGCTCGAGGGCTATGGACTGGTGGCCAATGCCATGGAGATCGCTTTCGCCATCCGCAATGCGGTCAACACCAATCCGCTGATATCGAGGTATTTCCGCGTGCTCGGCGCGGATGCCATGGTGCCCAAGGACTATCGCCAGAGCGGCTTCACCGACTATCTGGCGGCCGGCACCAACTGGGCGAGCGCCTTGAAGAGCCTGAACGACGACGAGTTCTGCCTCGATCCGACCCGCATGACATTGGTCTGCGGCACGGCCGGGTACGACGGCACGCAGTTCAAGGGGTTGCTCGCCGGCCGCTACAACATCCAGGTCAACAAGACCTCGCGCAACTCGGTGCTGATCCAGTCCAACATCAACAATACAAGGAGCGACGTCGCGCATCTTGTCCGGGTACTGGCCGAGATCTCCGGTGAGATCGACCGCAGCCTGGCCAAGGGCGGGGCGAACGCCAGGGTCGATTTCGACGCGCGGGTCAACAGCCTGATGAAGGACGTGCCCGACCTGCCGAACTTCTCGCATTTCCACGACGCCTATCGCGGCGATGCGGGCACGAAGACCAACGAGGGCGACATCCGCGGCGGCTTTTATTCAGCCTATGATGTCGCGGGATGTGAATATATTCGCCTGAACGATCCGGAAATCGACCGGCGTCTGAAGAACGGGCCCGATCTCGTCTCCGCGAATTTCGTGATTCCGTACCCGCCGGGCTTCCCGATCATGGTTCCCGGCCAGGTCATCACGCAGGAGACGATCGATTTCATGCGCAAGCTGGATGTGAAGGAGATCCATGGCTACGACGCGGCCGAGGGTTTGAAACTCGTGACGACAGAGGCGCTGGCCAGGATGGGCAAGCCGCGGGCGGCCGCGCCGAAGTTCAAGGCCGCATCATAAGGGGAAGAGATCACGCAAGGCTGCTTCGCATTCTTGCAGCGATGCTGCTTTGCGCGACAGGTCGTAACGCAACCGGTTTCTGGAGGGAAGTCATGAAGAAAGTGGAGTTGATCGGAGCTCTTGCTGCGCTGGTGTTGGGATCGGCCGGCTTGAGTACGCCGTCGCTGGCCGAAACCGGCTCGGTCGCCGTCATCTTCACCAAGGGCGGTTTCATCGTCGGTGTCGGAGGCGGCGAGGGCGTGTTGACCCTGCGGGGCAAGCACTATCCGTTCACGGTGTCGGGCATGAGCGTCGGCTTCACGATCGGCGCCTCGACCACCAAGTTTGTCGGGCGCGCTCTCAACCTCAGGGGCCCCGCCTCAATCGAAGGCTCTTACAGCGCTGCCGGTGCCGGTGGGGCGATCGCCGCCGGCGCCGGTGGCGTGCAGCTGCAAAACGCCAATGGCGTGATCCTGCAGCTCAGCGGCCCGAAGGTCGGCGCCGAAGTATCGGCCGCCGTGGGTGGCGTTTCGATCCGCTTGAAATAGGTCTGAAGGGCCAGGCCGCGCGCCGAGCGCGGCCTGTTCTTTCAATAACGTTCCTCGACGAAATTCATCCCGCGCAGACCGGCCTGATCGTTGTAGCGCCCCTTGTTGGAGCGCTTCGGCAGTTCGACCTTGTCGCGCTTGACCCGTCCGTGGGGAATGGTCTTCAGCAGGAACGAGATGCAGTTTAGTCGCGCCCGGCGCTTGTCGTCGGAACGGATGACGTTCCAGGGCGCGTGCTTCGAACTCGTCGCCTTGAACATCAGGTCGCGGGCGCGGGAATAGTCGTACCAGCGGCGGTAGGATTCCGTGTCCATCGGGCTCAGCTTCCACTGCCGCAGCGGATCGTCGATCCGCGCCCTGAAACGGCGCTCCTGCTCGTCCATCCCGACCTCGAGCCACAGCTTGATCAGGATGATGCCGCCCTCGATGATGTATTGCTCCATCTGCGGGCAAAGCGAGAGAAACCGCTTGTGCTCAGCCGCCGTGCAGAATCCCATCACATATTCGACGCCGGCGCGGTTGTACCAGCTGCGATCGAAGATGACGATTTCCCCGGCCGCCGGAAACTGCTGCATGTAGCGCTGGATGAACAGCTGGGACTTCTCACGGTCGGACGGCGCGGGCAGGGCGACCACACGAAACACGCGCGGGCTGACCTTCTCGGTGAGGGCCTTGATCGTTCCGCCCTTGCCGGCCGCGTCGCGCCCCTCGAACAGGATGATGACCCTGAGATTGTTCGCCTTCACCCATTCCTGAAGATGGCAGAGCTGGATCTGCAGCTTGTGCAGCTCTTCCTCGTAGTCCTTGCGCTTCATCTTCCCGGCAGGTTTGTCTTTCGCCATTGATGGCCATCCATCGTTTGAGCTAGTCGCCCCAGGCAATGACGATGCCGATGTCGCCGGGCGTGCCGCCGGGGTAATCGACGACCTGATAGCGGATGCGGTATCCGCGCGGCTGCAGATAGTCCGCCCAGAGCTGGTATATTTCCTTTGGAATACCAGTCAGCGTCTTCTCCCAGCCGGTTTCCATCTGATTGATGGCCCGCCCCTTGTCGGTGCACAGCGTGTTGGGAAATCGATAGACCTGCACTTCGGTCAAGCCGTTACGGACTGCGCGCTGAATCACCGTCGATGCCAGCTTGATCTTCTCGTCTTCGCTGAGCCCGGACGGCTTGCTCAGCCGTTCGATCAACGCGAGCTTCTCGGCTTCGACGGCGGCCGCGCGCTTGGCATGCTCCTCGGCCTTCTGCGCTTCCTGGAGCGCGGCCTGCTTCTGGATCTCGTGTGCATTCGGGATCAGGTCATCGATTTTGTCTCGCATGGCTGGGGACTCCTAGCCCGGTCTTCCACCTTGCCCCCGAAACGGTAGGCACCGGCCATCCGGCTTCCTTGATCCAAATCAAGCCGGCGCGATGAGATCCTCGGCACGGTCGATCAAGATTCGCTTGCGGTTCGAACGCAACTGGGAGACTTCGCTTGAGCGAACAGATTCATCCGCTGGCTCCGCATCATTTGCCCTTCTACCTGGCGCCAGCCAGCGGGACCGACGTGTGGATGGTGGCGATGGGAATTTTCCTGGTCGTCACCGTGCTGTATGTCGGCAATCTCTATTGGAAATTGCACAGCCTTCCCGAGCGGATGGCGCACAAATCGGAGAAGCTGCAGTTCGAGATCGTGGCGATCCTTGGCCTGATCGCGCTGTTCACGCACATCCACGCCTTCTGGGTCGCGGGTCTCCTGCTCGCGCTGATCGACATCCCCGACTTCGGCACGCCCTTGCGCAGCATCGCGGGGTCGGTGGAGAAGATCGCCGACGCGTCGGATGCAGGCACGAGCCCTGCGGGGAACAGCGGTGAGGCGCCGCATCAGTCGACCACGGGCGAACCAGGTCTGAGTGTATCTGACGCCGCCAAGCAGGAGGTGCAGGGCCATGCTTGAGCTCATCCTGTGCTCGCTGTTCACCCTCGTGCCCGACTACCTCTATCGTCGCTATGTTCAGGGCAAGCGATTCGGTAAGGAGATTACGTTCTATTCGGTCTGGTACGAGCTGCGCTGGGGCATCACCGGCTGCCTCATGCTGACGGTCGCGTTGATCACCACGATCTTCTATTTCCATCCGTCGACCACCAGCGCCGCACTGTTCTACCGGACAATTCCTATCCTTCCCGAAGGCTCGGGACGGGTTGCGGAGGTCAACATCGGCTTCAGTGCGCCGGTCAAGAAGGGCGAGGTCCTGTTCCGGCTCGACAGCTCGAAGCAGACTGCGGCGCTCGACACCGCAAAGCGCAAGGTGGCCGAAGTTGATGCTGCGCTGGTGTCGGCCGAAGCCGACGTCGCAAAGTCGGAGGCGCAGATCCAGGAAGCCAAAGCCGCCCATCAGCAGGCCAAGGACGAGCTCGACGTCAAGACCGAGCTGCAGCGTCGCAATCCCGGCATCGTTCCGCAACGCGACATCGAGAAGCTGCAAGTGCTGGTCGATCAGCGCCAGGCCGGCATCGATGCCGCCACAGCCATCAAGCAATCGGCAACGCTCCGCGTCTCGACGCTGCTGCCCGCGGAGAAGGCGAGCGCCGAGGCCGCGTTGGCGCAGGCGCAGGTTGATCTCGACAAGACGGTGATCCGGGCCGGCGTCGATGGACGCGTCGAGCAGTTCTTCCTTCGCACCGGTGACGTCGTCAACCCGCTGATGCGCCCGGCGGGCATCCTGATCCCGGCGGAAGCCGGGCGGACGTCGCTCCAGGCTGGTTTCGGCCAGATCGAGGCGCAAGTATTGAAGGAGGGCATGGTTGCCGAGGCGACGTGTGCGTCCAAGCCGTGGGTGATCATCCCGATGGTGATCACGTCCGTGCAGGACTACATCGCGTCCGGCCAGTTCCGTGGCGGCGAACAGTTGATCGAAGCCCAGAACATCGTCAGGCCCGGCACCATCCTGGTGTTCCTCGAGCCCTTGTACAAGGGTGGCCTCGAGGGCGTTACGGCGGGCAGCAGCTGCATCGTCAACGCCTATACGAGCAATCACGAAGTCATCTCGGCGAAGGAGACCGGCGCCGGGCAGGCGTTCGTTCTGCATGCGATCGACGCCGTGGGACTTGTGCACGCACTGTTGCTTCGCATCCAGGCCCTGTTGCTGCCGATCAAGACATTGGTCCTGAGCGGGCACTGACGGGCGGGCTTGTCGGCAGGGAGATATCGAATGATGAGCAGGAGAGTTTGGGCGGTGCTGTTCGCTGCCCTGATCGCCACGACGGATTCCGCCGGCGCCTTCGACCTGACCGGCGCGTGGGCGACGAGCGCCGATCAATGCCGGAAGGTGTTTGCGCACAAGGGCAGGGCGAACCAGCTGACCTTCACGAACTTCTCGGGCGTCTATGGCGGCGGGTTCATTGCCGAGCCCGACCGCCTCAGGGGCAAGTTCGAGAGCTGCAAGATCAAATCGCGCAAGGATGAAGGCCAGAATGTCAATATCATCGTCAGCTGCGCGTCGGGAATCATGGTATCGAACGTGCAGTTCTTCCTTAAGGCCGTCAACGACGATACCATCACGCGCCAATTCCCGGGCATCGAGGGGATGGAGGTGAACTATTATCGTTGCAAGATCTAGAGACGCCCGATCCCCGTGCCGGCCGAGCACGGCCGGACCCTTGTTGGCCGACGCCGAACCGATTGAGTAACGCGCCGTGGATCCGAGCCGGTTGCCGAGGTCATTGCGCATCGCCCTGGTTGCAGGACTTGTCCTGTTGGCGGGGGGCGCCGGCTTGCTGGCCTATCGCTGGTACGAGCGGCCGACCACCTTGACGATCGCGGTTGGCTCGCTGGATGGCGAGGCGGACAAGCTCGTCGCAGCGCTCGCCGGGAAGCTCGCCCAGTCGAAAGCGCCGGTCCGGCTCAGCCTGGTCCAGACGACCGGACCGCTTGAGTCCGCCAAGGCGTTCGCCTCCGGAAAAGTCGATCTCGCCGTCGTACGCGGCGATGTCGGCGATCTCTCGCAGGCCCAGGCCGTCATTGTCCTGACCCACGCAACCGTGCTGATGATCGCGCCGCCTGGCGCAACGATATCCGATGTGGCCGAGTTGAAACGGGCCACGATCGGGGTGATCGGCGCCGACGCCAATCAGAAGCTGATCAAGGTGCTGACCGACGAATACGACCTGACGCGGGCGGGCGTGACGTTCAAGCCGCTTGCCCCCGCGGACGCGCGCCGGGCTCTCGACACCAAGGAAGTCCGGGCGATCCTGCTTGTGGTCCCCTTGGCCGAAAAGTATCTGGGGTTGCTGCGCAGCGTCTTCGCGCACGCCGGGCGAACCGGCCCGGTGATGATCGCCATCGAGTCGGCCGGTGCGATCGCCGAGAAGGAGCGCGTTTATGAGAGCTTCGACGTACCGAAGGGAACGTTGCGTGGATCGCCGCCAATTCCCGCTGACGATCTGACGACGCTGCGGACCTCATTCTATCTGGTGGCGCAGAAGAAGCTTGGCAACGACGTGATCGGCGACCTGACGCAGTCGATCATGAACGCGCGACGAGACCTGCTTGCCGAACTGCCGGTGCTCTCCCAGATCGCTACGCCTGATACCGATGCCGGTGCCTACATCCCCGTGCATCCCGGGGCGGCGGCGGTCTATGAGGGGACCCGGGAGAGTTTTCTGGATCAGTGGGGCAATGCGATCTTCCTGGCGCCGATGATCGCGGGCGGGCTTGCGTCTGTGCTTGCGGCGGCGTGGAAATTCCTCCGGTCCGTCGAGGTACCGAGCCGCAAGGAGGCGCTCGACACACTGTATGCGCTGGGGCCCAGGGTCCGGGCGGCCGGGGATGAATCGGAGCTCGTGGTGATCGAGCGCGAAATCGATCAGGTGCTGCGTTCACAGCGCGAGCAGCCGGTTGCGGACGAGAAGGCCGAGCGTGCCGTCACTGCAGTCAACGTTGCCGCCCATCGGCTCGAGAACCTGATTCATGACCGCCGCATCCATCTTGCGTCGCGACAGCCGGGCCAGGCCGCAAGCTGATCGGAGCGAGATTTTCCTTGATCTTGATCAAGGAGGGGATGTGGCCCTGACCGATGCTGTCGACCGTCGGTGTCGATGGAGGTCGCGATGTTCCGTTGGGGCAAGACTCTGCTCGCGGTTTTGCTGGTGTCGGCAGTGCCGGCCGCCGCGGTCGCGCAGACCGCAGCCTCTCCGCCGGCCCAGACGGGCCAGCCGCAAGCCGCCGCTCCAGCGCAGCCAGCCGATCAAATGCTGAAACCCGAACAACTGGAAGCGCTGGTGGCGCCGATCGCGCTTTATCCGGACTCGCTGCTGGCAAACGTGCTGGCGGCGTCGACCTATCCGCTCGAAATCGTGCAGGCCGATCGCTGGCTGAAGGAGCGCAAGAGTCTGAAAGGCGATGCGCTGAAGGCAGAGGTCGACAAGCAGGCCTGGGACGACAGCGTCAAGGCGCTCGCCGGCACCGCCGACGTGCTCGCGATGATGAGCGATAAGATCGACTGGACCAAGAATCTGGGCGATGCCGTGCTGGCCCAGCAGGCCGACGTCATGGATGCGATCCAGCGACTGCGCAGCAAGGCGCAGGCCAACAACAAGCTGGTGACGACGAAGCAGCAGAAGGTCAGCGTCCAGACCCAGGAGAACAAGCAGGTCATCGTCATCGAGCAGACCGATCCGAACACGGTCTACGTACCCTATTACGATCCCGCGACGGTCTACGGCGCGTGGCCCTATACGGCCTATCCGCCGTATTACTTCGGCTACCCGTCCTATATCGGCGCCGGTGTGATCGCGGCAGGGCTAGCGTTCGGCGCCGGCTGGGCGATCGGACGCTGGGGAAACTATTGGGGCGGCGGCTGCAACTGGGGCAACCGCAACGTCTATGTGAACAATTTCAACAGGGTCAACAATATCGGCAATAGCTGGCAGCACAATCCGGCGCATCGCCAGGGCGTTCGCTACAACAACAGCAACGTTCAGCAGCGCTTCGGCGGCAACGCCAATCGGGCGGGCGCCGGCGATCGGATGAATTATCGCGGCCGCGACGGCCAGCAGGTTCTCAAGCCCGGCGGCGATCGTCCGGGCGGGGATCGCGCAGGCGATCGGGCCGGCGACCGCGGAGGCGATCGCGCCGGAGACCGTGCGGGTGATCGCGCCGGAGATCGCGCGAAAGGTGGCGACCGTGCTGGTGCGGGCGATCGCGCCAAAGGTGGCGACCGCGCGGGCGCCGGCAACAAGGCCAAGGGCGGTGGCGATCGCGCAAAGGCCGCCAACCGAAGCAGTGCAGGTAACCGCGCAGCTGCGGCGAATCGTGGCGGCGGTAGTCGCGGCGGCGCCATGAACGTGTCGTCCGGACGGGCGGCTGCGGCGGCATCGGCGCGCGGGCGATCGAGTATGGCCAGCATGCCGCGCGGTGGCGGCGCAAGTTTCGCCGGCCGTGGTGGCGGTGGCTTCGGCAGCGGCGGAGGCGGCTTCCGCGGTGGTGGTGGTGGTGGCGGCTTCCGGGGCGGCGGCGGACGGCGCTCGGACATCGCGCTCAAGCACGATATCGAGTTGCTCGGATATCTCGCCAATGGCCTCGGCTATTACCGCTTCAGCTATCTCGGTAGCAGCAGGGCCTATGTCGGCGTGATGGCGCAGGAGGTCGAGCGCATCATGCCGAAGGCGGTGATGCGTGGCGCCGACGGCTATCTCAGGGTCTATTACGACAAGCTCGGGCTCAAATTCCGCAGCTACACCGACTGGCTTGCCGCCGGCGCAAAGATCCCGTCCCCGTCGGAGGCATCACGATGACAGGCTCCTCGCACTCGCGACTGGATCGCTTTGTCTCCATCAGCGTTGCGGCGGCAGCAGCACTCGCCCTGCTGCTGTCCCCCGCTCGCGCCCAGCAAGGCTTCCCCAACCCCGAAGACGCGGCGTCTGCCCTGGCAACGGCGGTCAAGGCCGGCACCAGCAGGGCCATGCTGAAGGTGCTGGGCCGCGATGCTGCCGATATCATCGAGTCGGGCGACGATGTCGCCGACGCCAATGCGCGGCAACGCTTCCTTTCGGCCTACGACGACAAGCACGCGATCAAGGCCGACGGCAACAAGAAAGCCATTCTGATTCTGGGGAAAGACGACTTCCCATTCCCGATTCCACTCGTCAACAACAACGACGGCTGGAGTTTTGACGCCGCCGCGGGGCGTCGCGAAATTCTCTACCGCAGGATCGGCCGCAACGAGCTTGCTGCAATCCAGACCTGTCTTGCCTATGTCGACGCGCAGAACGAATACGCCGAGAAGGATCGCGGCGAGGGCGTGGGCGCCTATGCCCAGCGCATCGTCAGCAGACCGGGCAAGACGGACGGACTATTTTGGCGCGACGACAAGGATCCGAGCCCGCTCGGTGAACTGGCGGCGCAAGCTGCCGCGGAAGGCTACAAGGTAGGCGAGCAGAGCGTGCCGTATCACGGATACTACTATCGGATCCTGAAGGCTCAGGGCTCCGACGCCCCGGGCGGCGCGCTGAACTATGTGGTGAAGGGCAAGATGATCGGTGGATTTGCGCTGGTCGCCTATCCCGCCGAGTACGCCAATTCCGGCGTCATGACCTTCCTCGTCAGTCATGCAGGCACGGTCTATCAAAAGGATCTCGGCTCACGCACCGATTTCCTCGTCAAGCGCATGATCGTTTTCGATCCGGATCACACCTGGAAGAAAGTGGACCCTACCAATCCCTGAACGAAGAGGGGCTGCAGTGATACGAGTCATGATCCGTCCCGTCATACTGGCGGTTGTCGCGCTGGTGCTGCTGGTCGCGCCGTGCTTCGCGCAGGCGACAGGGCACGTCCAGGTCAAGTTCGTGAAGGCGGCGCTCATCGTGGGTGGGGGCGGCGGCACGGGCACGCTCATCTATCGCGGGCGGCACTATAAGTTCGTCGCGTCAGGCGTCAGTCTCGGCGTAGCCGCGGGCACGTCCGTGAGCTGGCTGGAAGGGACCGCCTCGGGCATCAGGGAGGTCAACGACTTCGCCGGCAGCTATGCGCTGGTCGGGGCAGGTGGCGCATGGGCTGCGGGCGTAGGCGGCGTAAGCCTGCGAAATGAGCACGGCGTGGTGCTCATGCTCAAAGGCCCGAAAGCGGGACTGGAGTTCGCCGCCAATCTGGGCGGCCTCACGATCTCGCTAAGGTGAACGCATGTACCATTTGCCCGATCCCGGTTGGGCGATAGGCTGCAGGTACGAGGTGTGTTGAAAGCGCCGCGCGACGAGATATCCGGGCCGCGGCGCGCTGAGCGATAGATTGATCTATCCCAAGACCGGATCCGGCTGGGAAGCTCAGCCTGCACTCGGGAGGCAGCGATACGTCATCCAGATCATCAGGAGGTGGAGGCATGTACCGGCACATTCTCATTCCGACAGATGGGTCGGAGCTAGCGGAGCACGGCGTGACGCATGGGTTGGCGCTGGCGAAATCGCTCGGAGCCAAGGTGTCGGTCATCTTCGTCGTGGAACCGTTCTCGGAAATTGGAGGGCGGTATCGTGAATTGCTCGCGAGATTCGTCGAGATCCGCAAGGAGGAGGCCACCCGCGCGCTCGATCACGCGGCACAGGCGGCCAAGTCGGCCGGCGTGCCTTGCGAAACAAGCCAGGTGGAGAGCGGACAGCCTCATCAAGCCATCATCGCAGCTGCCGAGGACAAAGACTGCGATCTCATTGTCATGTCATCGCACGGACGCAGCGGGCTATCCATGCTTCTCATCGGAAGCGTGACCAACAAGGTGCTGACGCAGGCGAAGACCCCAGTGCTGGTTTGTCAATGAGCGAGCCGATCGTCCGATAAAGATACGCCACCGCTCAGCCGACGCGATGTTCATCCATCGCGAACGCGCGTATCGACGGTGCGCTGGATCGAACCGGGGCGGCCCTAACCGCCGCCCCGGCCCGGCCCGATCTGCGCCGTCAGCGCTTTGCGGCTCCGCCTTTTGCCGCCTCGTAGGCATCGCGATAGCCTCTCGCGATCGCCCGAACGCCCCGTCCGATATCGTCATAGACATCATCGGACAGGTTCGCGAGCGACACGCGAAGCGACCATTCGGGCGCATCGAAGCCGCCGCCGTTCAACAGCACGATCCCGTGGGCTTCGGCCAGCCTGAACGCGAGATCCAGCGGGTGGACATTCTTCTTCAGGTATTCAACGGCATCGTCGCCGATGTTCTTTCGCGCCCAGAACTCGAAATCGATCAGGGCGTAATAGGCATCGTAGTGTGGATTCGGGGTCAGCTTGTCGGCAAGCCCGAGCCCGTCGAGCATCGACCAGAGGCGCTTGTTGACGATTTCCATGCAGGCCGCCTGATAGGCCTTTTTCACGTCCATCATCTCCGCGAGCGAGAACAGGCTCATCATCACCTGCTGCGGCAACGACAAGCCTGCGGTGTGATTGAGCGCGACGTCGCGGCTGTCGGCGACAATGCGGTCGATGAGCTTGAGTTTGCGCGGTTCCAGCGTGAGCGGCCCGTAGCGCTTGTCGAGCGCCTTCACGGCGTCGTCCGGAAGCTTGGCGATCATCTTGTCGAAGATGTTGTCTTCGTTGATGGCGATGGCGCCGAGCCGCCATCCGGTGCAGCCGAAATACTTCGAATAGGAGTAGACGCCGATGGTGTTGTGCGGCAGCTCGCCGAGCAGCGAGCGGAAATTGTGCACGAAGGTTCCGTAGACGTCGTCGGTGAGGATCATCAGGTCGGGGCGCTTGGTCTTGACCAGATTGGCCAACTTGGCGACCGTCTCCTTGCTCAACGCCATCCCCGGAGGGTTGGATGGATTGACGACGAAGAAGGCCTTGACCTTCGGATCCTCGAGCTTCTTGATTTCCTCGTCGGTGAACTGGAACTTGTTCTCCTGCGGAGCCCTGATCTGAACGACCTTCAGGTCGTAGTCTTCAAGATGCGTCATCTCGATGTAGGGCGTGAAAATCGGCGTCGCCAGCGCAATCGTATCGCCGGGCATCAGCAATCGATTGGCCTTCAGCGACTTGAACAGGTAGCACATCGCCGCCGTGCCGCCCTCGACCGCATAGATGTCGAACTTCCCGGCCGGCCGGGGCTCGCCGCAAACTGCCCACATCAGGTATTCGTGCACGATCTTTTCATTGTGCACCAGCATGCGATCCGGCACCGGGTAGTTGTCGCCGATGATCGAATCGACGAGCTCGTGGACGAAGGCGTCGGGATCGAAGCCGAACTTATCGACAGCAAAGGGCAGCATCTCCGTCAGGAAGCTCGCGCCCGGCATGTCCTTGTGCTGCTTGAGCCAGGCCTCGAACCGTCCGGCGATGCCCTTTGCCTGGGGCATGCCGCCGATGCCCGCGGGGTGCTCCATCACCCGCTTGCTCTCGGTGATGGCGAACTGTCCCAGCAGGAAGAAGCCTTCGCGTGGCGTCGTAGCGACCCAGTTGGGGTTGCCCCGCCCGGCGTTCAGGAAGGGCATCTGGCTCCGCTTCGAATTGCTCTTCGCGAGATTGATCAGCTCGTCCTTGATCTCGAAGGGGCTCAATGCCTCGAATTTCTTTAAGGTCAGAAGATCGGCCATTTTGATGCTCCTGAGGCGATGCAAGCTGCTGGAATGGAGGCGGACAGGCTCTTTGCCTGCGCAATCGCGCTCAACATGACCTGCCGCTGGTGACGCGCCTTGATCTATATCAAGGGTTGTCGCGCGGTCGACGCGACCGCACCGGTGAATGGCCGCGTCGCGACGCAATGGAGCGCGCGGGCCTTGTCGGCAAGACGATGACATCGCGAGGCGTTCATCGTCGCAGTTGACATAGATCAACATCCTTCTCGTCGACCGCTGCCTGATATCGATCGACACAGATGGCTTCGCCCTGCTTCGGCCCACCCTGCAAGAGCGAAGTGGGCGGCAAGCCGAAGCCCCCGGGACAGCATGAACGGGTGACATCATGATCGATTGGTTCTTCCAGACGCTCCGCACCTATCCCGAAATTGCGATCTTCGTCTCGCTGGCCCTGGGCTACTATTTCGGATCCTTCACCTATAAGGGGCTCGGTCTCGGCGCGGTCACCGCGACGCTGATCGCCGCGGTCATCATCGGCCAGATCGGAATCACCATTTCGGGTCCGCTCAAGCCGTTCTTCTTCCTGATGTTCCTGTTCGCCATCGGTTACGGCGTCGGACCGCAATTCGTCCGCGGCATTGCGCAGGACGGTGTCCCGCAGGCGATTTTCGCGGCGGTGGTTTGCGTCTTCTGTCTTCTCGCTGCGTATCTCGGCGCAAAGCTTGCCGGCTACGACGTCGGATCGGCCGTCGGGCTCTATGCCGGCTCGCAGACGATCTCCGCGTCGATGGGGCTCGCGACCGACGCGGTCAATCGCCTTGGTCTGCCTGCAGACGAAGCCAAGAAGCTGCTCGATGCCATGCCGGTCGCCTATGCCGTGACCTACATTTTCGGAACGGTCGGGTCGGCGATCGTCCTCGCCCTGCTCGGACCGGCGCTGCTCGGGATCGATCTCGAGACGGCATGCAAGAAGTATGAGGAAGAGCATGGCGGCAAGAAGCAGCTGGGCGGCCCGGGGACGGCCTGGCACCAGTTCGATGTGCGCGCCTATCGCGTTCATGAGCGCGGACCCGTCGCCGGCAAGACGGTCGGGCAGGCCGAGGCGCTGCTTCCCGATCATCGCGTCTTTATCCTCCGGCTCCGGCAAGGCGGGAGGATCGAGGAAGCAACCTCCGACACCGTGATTCATGCCGGCGATATCGTCGCCGTCGCCGGCCGCCGCGACGTGCTCGTGCAGCTGATCGGCGAGCAGGCGGAGGAAGTCGACGATCGTGAGCTGCTCGCGGTACCGATCGAGGGCGTCGACGTTTATGTGACCAGCAAGGACGTCGACGGAAAGACGCTCGAGGAACTGGCGAAGGCACCCGGCGCCCGCGGCGTCTTCCTGCGCAAGATCGCCCGAGGCGCGATCGCGGTCGAGATTCCGATCCTGCCGAACACCAAGATCAATCGGGGTGACATTCTCACGCTGGTCGGCCGCTCGTCCGATGTCGCTGCCACCACCAAGATGCTGGGCCGGCCGGACCGCGCGACTGACGTTGCCGACGTTGCGTTCATCGGCGCCGCCATCGCGATCGGCGCGCTCGTCGGCGCCTTCGTCTACAAGATCGGAAGCGTGCCGCTCACGCTGTCGACCTCCGGCGGCGCGCTGATCTCCGGCCTGTTCTTCGGCTGGCTGCGATCCGTGCACCCGACCTTCGGCCGCATCCCGTCACCCACCGTGTGGTTCATGAACTCGGTCGGCCTGAACGTCTTTATCGCTATCGTCGGCATTTCCTCTGGTCCGGGATTCGTCGCCGGCCTGCAGAAGCTCGGCTTCAGCCTGTTCCTCTGGGGCGTCGTCGTGACCACCGTGCCGCTGATTTTGGCGATGTACCTTGGCAAGTACGTATTCCGCTTCCACGACGCGATCCTGCTCGGATGCTGCTCCGGTGCGCGGACCACGACCGCCTCGTTGGGCATGATCAACGACCGCGCGAAGAGCCAGATTCCCGGCCTCGGCTATACCGTCACCTACGCGGTCGGAAACACGCTGCTGACGATCTGGGGCATGGTGCTGGTCATGATGATGACATAGCCGCGGTCCGACGATGTTGGCCTGGCTGCAGCAGTTTCTTGTCCGTTATCCGGAGCTCGCGCTGTTCCTGGTGATCGCGGCGGGATACTGGATCGGAAGCTTCAGGATCGGCGCGTTCAGCCTTGGCCCGGTGACGGGCTCGCTCTTCGCTGGACTGGCGGTCGGCGATTTCGCGCATGTGCCCGTCTCCAGCATGACCAAGTCGTTCCTGTTCCTGCTGTTCCTGTTCGGGGTGGGCTATTCGGTCGGTCCGCAATTCGTGCTGGCGATGAAGCGCGACGGGCTGAAGCCGGTGCTGATGGCCGTCGTCGTGAGTCTCACCGGCCTTGCGGCCGCGATCGTCGTGGCACGGGTGCTCGGTCTCGACTCTGGCTTTGCGGCCGGGCTCCTGTCGGGGGCGTTGAGCCAGAGCGCTGCAATGGGTACGGCGACCGACGCAGTCAATGGGCTGGCCGTGTCCGAGGCACAGCGCGCGTTGTTCGTCTCGCACATCGCGGTGGCCGATGCGGTTTGCTACATCTTCGGCTATGCCGGCGTGATTACGTTCTGCACGATCGTCGTTCCGGCGTTGCTGAAGATCGATCTGAAGGCGGAAGCGCTCAAGCTGGAACAGGCCTTGGGCATCACGCGCGCCAAGCCCGGCCTGGCGTCCGCCTGGCGCAAATTCGAGCTGCGCGCCTACCGGCTGGACCATGACGCGGCGATCGCCGGACGGACGGTTGCCGCCGCCGAAGCCCGCGTGCCCGGGCAACGCGTGTTCATCCACCGCATTCGTCGCGGCGAGCGCATCCTCGAGGCGGAGCCTGGAACGGTGCTCGCGGCAGGCGATGTCATCGCGCTGTCGGCACCGCGCCAGATCATCGTCGAGCTGATCGGACCGCGCGGCGAGGAGGTGGAGGACCAGGAACTCCTCGACATCCCCGTGGTCTCGGCCGATGTGTTCCTGATCAACGCGGAACTCGCGGGCAGCAGTCTCCAGCAGGCGTCGGAACAGAGCTGGACGCGCGGCCTCTATTTGCGCTCGGTGAGTCGGGGTGGTGAGGCGCTTCCCATCGCCGCCGGCGTCGTCCTGCAGCGCGGCGATTTGCTTCGCATCGTCGGTCCGGAAACTGCCGTGCTGAATGCGGCCAAGAACATCGGCGTCATAGTCGCGCCGAGCACCAGCATCGATTTCGTGGTGCTGGGGCTCGCGATCTTCTTCGGCGGCCTCGTTGGTGTTCTCGTGAGCTTTTCGGTTGGCGGTGTGACGATCTCGCTGAGCACCAGCGTCGGCACGCTGCTCGCCGGACTTCTGGTCGGCTATCTCCGCACGCGGCTGCCGTATTTCGGCCGGATCCCCGACGGCGCCATCAGCCTGATGACGTCACTCGGATTGGCCGCCTTCGTCGGCCTGACCGGAATTCATGCCGGCCCGATCTTCCTCTCCGCCCTGCGGGAGTCCGGCGTCGGCCTGCTGCTGGGCGGGATGATCGTGACCCTGCTGCCTCAGATCGTTGGCTTCTGCTTCGGCCATTTCATATTGCGCATGAACCCGATCCTCCTGCTGGGCGCGTTGACGGGAGCGCAAACGGTCACGGCCGCGATGGCTGCCATTCAGGAGCGTTCCGGTAGCTCCGTGGTGGTGCTCGGGTATACGCCTGCCTATCCGGTCTCGAACATTCTGCTGACCACCTGGGGATCGGTCATGGTCGTGGTTTTTGCTGGGTGAGCCGCAAGGCTCTCCGCTACTCGTTTCGTGCGAGTTTGGCTGCTTCAATTCCGGATCACAGCGCCGAACTGCCGGCGGCCGCCTCCGCCGCCACATCATCCACGTTCGGATCGGCTGCTGCCGTCGCCCAGGCCAGTTCGACGAGCGTCACGATCCGCCGGCCGGCGCCGTCGAGCTGGCAGACGATCAGGCCCTGTTCCTCGATGTAAGTCAGAAGATGCCGCGCACGGCGCAGCGAGTGGGTGCCGTAGGCGCGGGCGATCGCGGCATCACTCGGGCAGGGCCAGCCTTCCTTCGCCGCGCGCGCGATCATCATGAAGACGCCCTGCATGTCCTCGGGCAGGATCGCGGCACGCAGCGAGACGTCCTGCCACGCATCATCTTCCGCCATCTCGGCACCCAGCCCGGCGCGGGCGTGCGTCAGCATGCGGCGGAAATCGGCCAGCTCCGGCACCACGGCGCCGAGCCCCTCGATGCGGCAGCGGACCACGAACTCCTGATAGAGCACGCCGATGGCGCGGAAGCCCGCGTCGGGCTCGGCGAGTATGGCGCGTAGGATGCGGTCCAGCCGCTCCCGCCGTTCGGCCAGTTGCTCAGCGCTGAGTGGCTGCTCCTCCGCTTCGGGATTTGGCTCCGCTGCCGGTTGCTTGGCGGCCATCAGCTGGCTGAGCAGGTCCGGCGCGGGCGTCCGGCGCGGCGGCCTGGCGGTTGTTTCGGGCGGCGGCGCTGCGAGGATGATGGCGCGTGCGTCCTCAAGTACCGCTTCGGGCAGCGGCATCAGGCGTGGTGCGGCATTGCGCGGCTGCGTGTCGGTCGGGCCGATGCGCAGGCCGAGCGGACGGCGCGACAGCGCAGGTCCGAGCGCCATGAACTGTCCACGCTCGAGGTCGCGGAACGCTTCCGCCTGGCGCCGCTCCATGCCGAGCAGGTCGGCGGCGCGCGCCATGTCGATATCGAGGAAGGTCCGGCCCATCAGGAAGTTCGACGCTTCGGCCGCGACGTTCTTGGCGAGCTTGGCCAGCCGCTGGGTCGCGATGATCCCGGCAAGGCCACGCTTGCGGCCGCGGCACATCAAATTGGTCATCGCGCCGAGCGAAAGCTTGCGCGCCTCGTCGGTTACTTCGCCTGCGACCGCCGGTGCGAACAGTTGCGCCTCGTCCACCACCACCAGCATCGGATACCAGTGGTCGCGGGCGACGTCGAACAGCCCGCCGAGGAAAGCTGCGGCGCGCCGCATCTGGTTCTCGGCGTCCAGCCCCTCGAGATTGAGCACCGTGGAAACGCGATGGATCCGCACCCGCTCGCCGGCAACCTGCAGGCTGCGCTCGGTATGATCCTCGGCGTCGATCACGAGGTGGCCGAATCGCTCGGCCAGGGTGACGAAGTCACCTTCGGGATCGATGATGGTCTGCTGCACCCAAGGGGCGCTCTGCTCCAGCAGGCGCCGCAGCAGATGGGATTTGCCAGAACCCGAATTGCCCTGCACCAAGAGGCGCGTGGCCAATAGCTCCTCGAGGTCGATGGCCGCCGGGGCGCCGGCCGTCGTCTGTCCCATCTCGATCGCTACGGTCATGTCCCCGACTCAAATTGTCCTTGCGGAGACGCGGCTTAACAAGCCGATCGCGCCCCGTCGAGCGAACCGCAGCACCATCCCCAGGCATGACCGGGACGTGGACAGCCCTCACCGGGAAAGCGCCGCGGCGGTAGCCCGACGCCGCGGCCAGGTCGAGCGTCGCGTTGCCTCCGCGTGGTGGCGCCGAACTCGCGTGACCGCACGCGTTGCGGAAAGAGCGTAGCCGAACACCGTGTGTATCGTCCTGTGTCGGGAACCGTTTCTGAACGGTTCAGCGATGCGACCGTCATCGACAATTTTTTCCGATGCAAGCGGGAGTGGCGTTCCATCGTACCTTCGCGTCGCGAGACCGAATACGAAAGTCGAAGCTTTCACGGATTTTGGAAGCGCTCTAAGAGTGATTCTATCCAAACGTCGGCTGCGAATTCTTTTCTCCACGAAGCTGCGGCGTTACGGCTGCCTCATCGGTTGCATGGGGCGTGACGCGTGGGAATGCAGGGTGCTGGAGCGAGGGCTCCGATCGTTGTTTGTGTGGTGGCGTTGGCGGGATATGCGACGGCGGGGGCTGCGCAGACCGCGGGAAACGGCCAGGGCGCGGCGGCACTGCCGCCGGTGACCGTCGAGGCGCCGAAGCCGCGGACGCAAGCGCGCGTGGCGGCGTCGCGCAGTTCGCGCTCGGCGCGCACGAACCGGCCGAGGGCGGCTGCAAGCCGCAGCGTGCCGAACGCCTTGCCGCACACCGAGACGGCGGCGAGCCGCGGCACGTTCCTGCAGGGCGAAGGTCCGATCCAGGGCTATGTCGCGCATCGCACGCTGACGGGAACCAAGACCAATACCTCGATCCTCGAGGTGCCGCAGTCGATCTCGGTGATCGGCCGCGAGCAGATTCGCGACCAGGGCGCGCGCTCGGTGGCGCAGGCGATCAGCTACACGCCGGGCGTCGTCACCAACAGCCCGAACGACACGCGCTTTGAATCGCTGCGCATCCGCGGCTTCCAGCCGTTGCTCTATCTCGACGGCATGCAGTTGCCCTATGGTGCGAGCCAGTTCGGCCAGCCGAAGCTCGATCTCGCCCTGCTGGAGCGGATCGAGGTGCTGCGCGGGCCTTCGTCGTCGCTCTACGGCGCGGTCGCGCCCGGTGGCCTCGTCAATCTGGTCAGCCGGCTGCCGTCGGCCACGCCGATCAATTCGCTCGAACTGCTCGCCGACAACTGGGGCAAGGTCCAGGGCAATTTCGACGTCGGCGGCGCGAGCCCGAAGGGCGACCTGTTCTGGCGTTTCGCCGGCACGGTTCATGATGGCGGAACGCAGGTCGATTTCGTCAACGACTTCCGCGGCGCGATCGCACCGTCGTTCACCTGGAAGCCCGACCTCGACACCACGTTCACCTTCCTGAGCGGCTACCAGCGCGACATGACCGGCCTCACGCTGCAGTTCTACCCCGCGTCCGGCACGTTGCTGCCGAACCCGAACGGCCGCATCCCGCTCACCAAGTTCCTCGGTGAGCAGGGCTTCGATCATTTCGACCGCACGCAATATTGGGTGGGTTACCAGTTCGAGCACTCGTTCAACGAAGTCTGGACGGTGCGGCAGAACGTTCGCTATTTCGATCTGCAGACCAACACCTACGCGGTCGCCGGTGCCGGTGCGCTGGGCTCGACAGCGCTGCAGCCGGACCAGACGACGCTCAATCGTGGTGTGTTTTCGTTCCCGGAAAACGCCAACGCCGTCACCCTGGATAACCAGGCCGAGGCGCGTTTCTCGACCGGCCCGGTCGCCCATACCGTGCTGCTCGGCGCCGACTATCGTTACACCACCAGTGAACTCAAATTCGGCAGCGCCACGGCTCCGCCGATCAATCTCTACAACACGGTCTAT
Source organism: Bradyrhizobium sp. USDA 3364 (assembly GCF_054056355.1). Taxonomy (NCBI): domain Bacteria; kingdom Pseudomonadati; phylum Pseudomonadota; class Alphaproteobacteria; order Hyphomicrobiales; family Nitrobacteraceae; genus Bradyrhizobium; species Bradyrhizobium sp. USDA 3364. The sequence goes on along the minus strand of NZ_JBSRYG010000002.1, from coordinate 1,573,595 downwards.
GGTGCGTCGATCGCGATGCCGGCGACCACCATGAACACCGGCCAGCGGCAGAGCCAGGCCGGCCTCTATGTGCAGGACCAGATCGCGCTCGACCGCTGGCGGCTGACGCTGAGCGGCCGCAGCGACTGGGTCTCGACCGACACGTTGAACTTCCTGAAGGGGACGCAGCAGAGCCAGGACGATCAGGCATTCACCGGGCGCGTCGGCCTGAACTACGTGTTCGATTCCGGCATTGCGCCCTACATCGCGTATGCGACCTCGTTCCAGCCGACGCTCGGTCTGACGGCCAGCGGCGCCGCGCTGCGGCCGACCACGGCCGAGCAGGCCGAGATCGGCGTTAAGTACCAGCCTTTCGGGACCAACCTGCTGCTGACGGCCGCGCTGTTCGACATGACGCAGCAGAACGTCGTCACACCGGACCTGACCGCGACAGGGTTCAGCGTGCAGACCGGCGCGGCGCGCTCGCGCGGCGCCGAATTCCAGGCGCAAGCGAGCCTGACCGAAGGATTGAAGCTGGTCGCGTCCTACGCCTACACCGACACGCTGACGACCAAGAGCAATACGCCGTCGCAACTCAACAAGCACCTCATCATCCAGCCGATGAACCAGGCGGCGCTGTGGGCCGATTACACCTTCCAGCAGGGCCAGCTCGCCGGCTTCGGCTTCGGTGGCGGCGTCCGCTACATCGGCGATTCCTACGGCGATCTCGCCAACACGATCTCGATCCCGAGCTACACGCTGTTCGACGCCGCCGTGCATTACGACCTGTCGAATCTCGATCGCAGGCTGCGCGGCGTCTCGGTTGCGGTGAACGCCACCAACCTGTTCGACAAGTATTACGTCGCCTCCTGCACGACGCTGAATTCCTGTTTCCTCGGCTCCGGGCGGGCGGTGATCGGCAGCGTTCGCTACACCTGGTGAGGATGGAGGGCCGTTCCGCATGACGCCGCGATCGATCCGGATCTGGAAGCAGGTCCACAAGTGGACCAGCCTCGTCTGCACGCTGTTCCTGCTGATGCTGTGCGTGACGGGGTTGCCGCTGATCTTCCACGATGAGATCGATGCGGCATTGGGCGCCACCATCGAGCCCGATCAGGCTCCGGGCAACGCGCCGTTGCTGAGCTTCGACCGGATTATCGAGACCGCACGCGCGGCGCAGCCGGACCAGGTGGTGACGATCGTCGGTGCCGACGACGAGAATCCGATCTGGCACGTCTACATGGCATCGAGCGTTGCCGCGCCGAAAACCGAGGTCATCGTCAGCGTCGATTCGCGCACCGGACGGGTCCTCCACGTCGGCGCTGCCGCCCGTGGCGCCGTCACCAAGTTTCTGCTCGACCTGCATACCGACCTGTTTCTGGAGCAGCCGGGCATGCTGTTTCTTGGCGCCATGGGTCTTTGTTTCCTGCTCGCGATCGCCTCAGGAGTCGTCGTCTACGGGCCGTTCATGCGGCGGCTGGATTTCGGCACCATCAGGCCGCGCCGTCGCCTGTACTGGCTCGACATGCATAATCTGCTCGGTATCGTCATCCTGGCATGGACGCTCGTCGTCGGCGTGACCGGCGTCATCAACACGCTGTCCACGCAGATCGCCCAGCATTGGCAGCGGACCGAGCTCGTCGCCATGCTGGGTCCGTGGCGCAACGCGCCGGTGCCGCCGAAGCTCGCATCCGCGCAAGGCGCGATCGATACGGCGCTCGCGCATGCGCCGGGCATGAAAGTGCAGTCCGTTGCCATGCCTGGATCGCAATTTGCCGGTGGCCATCATTACGGCGTCTATCTCCGCGGCGACCAGCCGCTGACCTCGCGGCTCCTCAAGCCGGTGCTGATCAACGCGGATGACGGTACGTTTGGCGAAACCAGGGACATGCCGCTCTATGTCCAGGCATTGTTCGTGTCGCGTCCGCTGCATTTCGGCGATTATGGCGGCATGCCGCTCAAGATCATCTGGGCTTTGCTCGATCTCGCGACCATCGTCGTGCTCGGCAGCGGCCTCTATCTCTGGGCGGCGAAGCTGCGCAAGGCGCCGGCGCGTACGTCCGTTGCGGCGGGCCAGCCGCTTATCGCGGGCGCGGAGCGAGGCTGATGTCGATAACGAGGCGTTCGATCACGCAGGTCTTCCTGACGCCGGCGCTGATATCAGCCGTGATCGCCTTCGGGCTGGTGTCGGCGCTGCTCGGCGACGGCATCTGGGACCAGGCCTCCTGGCTGGCACTTGCCGTGCCGCTCGCTGTCATCGCCTTCTACCTGTTCCGGCGTTCCGCGCGTTCCTCCTAGCAGACGCGGGTGCTCGCGCTGCCGCGATGGCGTCGATGTGAATGGTGCCGCTATTCTCGTGCCGGATACCTCCGTCCCGTTTGCCGGAGGTGTTTCGTCGCGCAAACCCCGGCATAGTCCGCGCACAGAAGAAACGTGCGAGGAAACATGACTGAGAGCATCGTTGATGCCGTAGCGCCGTCGGTGGCGGCGCTTGGTGCGGTGTCGCCGCGAAAGGTGTTTTGGGCGACCTGGTTCGGCTGGATGCTCGATGGCTTCGATTCCTCGATGTATGCCTACATCCTGGTCAGCGCCTTGAGCGAATTGCTGCCTGCGAGCGGCATCGAGCCGAGCAAGGCCAATATCGGCATCTATGGCGGGCTGCTGTTTTCGATCTTCATGCTGGGCTGGGCCTGCTCGATGGTCTGGGGCTGGGCCGCGGATCGCTATGGACGCGTCAGGATCATGTGCTGGACGGTGCTGGTCTACTCGGTGTTCACGGCGTTGTGCGGGCTTGCGACCGGGATCGTGATGTTCGCATTGTTCCGCTTTGTCGCCGGCTTCGGCATCGGCGGCGAGTGGGCCGCGGGCACGCCGCTGCTGCAGGAATCCGTGCCGGAGAATACGCGGGTGCGGCTCGCCGGATGGCTGCACACGGCGACGCCGACTGGGCTGTTCCTCGCCGCCGCCGTCACGCTTGCCATCGGCAGCACGCTGGGCTGGCGCGGCATGTTCCTGCTCGGCATTTTGCCGGCGCTGCTGATTGCGTATCTGCGCAGCAACATTCCCGAGCCCGAACGCGACGCATCACGCGAGCAGCCTCCGGTCTCGGCGCTGTTTACCGGCGATCAGGCGCGGTCCACCTGGGCCGCAGCATTGATGATGGCCTGCATCATCTTCGGCCTGTGGTCGTCGAACTTCTGGGCGCCCACCGTGATCTCGACCAAGCTGGTCGCCGCCGGCGCAACGCCAGCGCATGCGCAGGAGATGGGCGCGGTGGCGGGCCTGATCACCAATGTCGGCACGTTGATCGGCTGCTTCATGGTGCCGTGGTTGACTGGCTGGCTCGGCAGCCGGCGCCGCACCGCGGTGCTATTCTTCATCGGCGGGCTGGTCTCTGTCGTCGTCTGCTATGAGGTCGCGATCGAATGGCTCGACAGCCTGACGCTGTTCATGATGCTGCTGCCGGTGCTCGGCTTCTTCACCAACGGCGTGTTCGGCCTGTTCACGATCTGGTTGCCGGAGATGTTTCCGTCCGCACTGCGCGGGTCGGGCTCCGGCTTCGCGTTCAGCATGGGCCGCGTGCTCGGCGCCGCCGGCCCGACCCTGATCGGCGCGCTCGCCGCGCGCACCGGCAGCTTCCCGCTGGCGATCTCACTGCTGTCGCTGATCTATGTGGTCGGCCTGCCCCTGATCCGGCTGGCGCCGGAGACGGCCGGCAAGCCGCTCGCGAGATAGCTGCGCGGCTTGCGCGTTGCGCGTGGGGCCGTCACGCTTCAAAGAGGGAGCTTACTCCGCCGGCTTGGCGACGGGTGCTGCTCTCGCGGGCGCCTTGTCGACCTTCTTCGACCAGGAGCGGTAATAGGCCAGCACGGTCATCAGCATGATGCCGACAGCGCTGACCACGATCTGCATCCAGAGGCTGCCGGAAACCTCGACCAGCACCACATGCGCGACCACGGCGAGGAAGACGCCCGAGCAGAACACCTCGAGCGACTGCTGACCGCATTTGATGATCGGCTGCATGATCGGCCATTCATATCCTGGCCATTCGCGCGGCAGGTAACGCGTGACGAAGAAGGCGAGCACCACGAAGTGCAGCACGCGATAGGGCGCGAGATTGGTCTTGTCGTTGGGATTGAAGGCGTCATAGAGCCAGGTCGGCATCGCCTGTCCTAGTTCCGGGAAACGGCCCGCCAGCGTCATGACCAGCGCGAACAGCAGATAGGCGCCGCCGAGCCACAGGAAGGCGCGCGAGCGGATGAAGGTGATCGATTCGCCGGCGCCGCCGAGCGCGAACCAGCCGCCGAACACGAACAGGAACTGCCAGCAGAACGGGTTGAAGTACCACGAGCCGTACGGATAGGCGGGCAGATTCCAGCCGAAATGGCGTGCCGCGAGGTAGAGCAGGAACGAGGCCAGCAGCGTCAGATTGAGCTTCCGCAGCATCGCCCACAGCACCAGCGGATAGCAGACCATCAGTGCGATGTAGAGCGGCAGCACGTCCATGTTGACCGGCTTGAACGCCAGGATCAGGCCCTGATAGAGCGTCTCGGCCGGGTTCTGCATGAAGCCCGCGACGTTGAACTCGTTCTCCAGATTGGGGTCGCGGTAGCGCTGGGCGAGATAACCGATCTCGGCGATGTAGATCACGAACAGCAGGACATGCGCGACATAGATCTGCCAGGCCCGCTTGATCAGGCGGGTGGCGCCGATCACGGTGCCGCGCTCGATCATCATGCGCCCATAGACGAAGGATGCGGTGTAGCCGGAGATGAACACGAACAGATCGGCCGCATCGCTGAAGCCGAAATTCTTCTGCGTGATCCAGTTCACCGCGTTGTTCGGGATGTGATCGAGATAGATCGCCCAGTTGGCGAAACCGCGCAGCAGATCGAGGCGATAGTCGCGGCCACGCGGGGGCAGAACAGCCTTGACGTCCATCGGTTCGCTCCCATCCCTGGTGCCCGCGTGTCCCGCCACGGGCCGCCCACAGCGTCATACTAGAACACGATCCGGACGGCTGTGTAACGGTTTTCTGGAGCTGTCGCTTGTACCGAACTGTCGTGATCTGCACTGCCGTACGCGTTGAAGTCGCGTCTAGTGCTGGACGAACCCGTTGTGAAGTGTGGTGAACAGCGCCTTGCCCTTCTTCACCAGGTCGTACTTGCGGCCGTAGAGCAGCCAGACCGCGGTGAGGTGGCACATCCCGCCCATCATCAGCGACATCGCGGTGTAGGGATCGAGATTGCGGCGATAAGTGCCGGCGCGGCTCGCCTGCTTGATCAGCTGGACATAGCGCAGCGCGTATTTGTCGACCGCCTTCTTGATCCGCGGCTCGGCGGCAAGCACGCTCGGCCAGATCTCCAGGAAGAACACGCGGCCCCAGCTCGGGTTGTCCTTGATGTACTGGAAGTTGGTCAGGAAGATGATGCGGAGCTGCTCGACGGGGTCGCCGCCCTTCACCAGCAGCGGCTCGGTCTTCTGATACAGCGCCTCGAAATTGCCCTCGGGAACGTCGAGCACCAGCGCGCGCTTGTCCTCGAAATAATCGTAGATGCTGGAGAGCGGCACTTTCGCCGCGGCGGCGATCTCGGTGAGCGAGGTGCCGTCGATGCCTCGCTCGCCGAACAGCCTGGTGGCTGCCGAGAGGATCTGCTCGCGCCGGTCGCGGCTGCGTTGTTGCTTGAGCTTGAGCGTCGTCCCCGAAGCCACCTTCGTCTCCTCGCGTCCCTGAAAAACAGTAAGGCAGCGGGACCGGAACACAAGCGCTATTGCGAAGGCATCCAGCGGTAAAGCGAGCCGTCAGGCCGGCGCGTTGCGCCGCTCATGGTTGCGGAATGCGTTGCGGGCGATGATCTGACGCATGATCTCGGAGGTGCCGTCCAGAATGCGCACCACCCGCGTTTCCCGCCAGATCCGCTCGATCGGCTGGTCTTTGGAATAACCGGCACCACCGAACAGCTGCATGGTCGTGTCGGCGATGCGCTGCACCATGTCGGCGCCGGTATATTTCGAGAGCGCTGCCGCCGCGGTGCGGGCGGCGGCGTCGCCCTGGTCGTAGCGCCAGGCGGCTTCATAGGCGACAAGGCGTGCGGCGTGCAGCGCGCTCGCCATGTCGGCGATCTGCCATTCGATGCCCTGATGATCGCGCAGCTTGCGCCCGAAGGTCTCGCGCTGCGAGACATGATCGAGCGCGTAGTCGAGAAGCTGGCTTGCCGCGCCGACGCAATAGGCGCCCCAATGCGTGCGTCCGGCATCCAGGCACCGCATCGCGATGGCGAATCCCTCGCCCTCCTGGCCCAGCAGGTTCTCCCGCGGGACGCGGCAATTCTCGAAGGTCACCTCGGCATGATCAGAGCCGCGCCCGGCGGCCATCTCGACCACGCGGCCGATGGTGAGGCCCGGCGTCTTTGCGTCCACGACAAAGGCCGCGATGCCCTTCGCGCCGGCCGACGGATCGAGTGTGGCGAACACGGTGAAGACGCCGGCGACCGGTGCGTTGGTGATGTAGGTCTTGCGGCCGTCGAGCACATAGTGGTCGCCGTCGCGCCGCGCCCGGGTCTGGATGCGCGCGGCATCCGATCCCGCGTTCGGCTCGGTCAGCGCGAAGCCGCCGATCACGCGCCCGCTGGCAAGCTCGGGCAGCCACCGGTCACGCACGGCGGGCTGCGCGAAGAACTCGATCGCCTTCGATCCGATATGAACGTTCACCCCGCTCAGATAGTAGAAGGCGGTGTGCGCTTTCGCGAGTTCCTCGATCGCAATGCAGCTGCCGAGCATCGAGAGGCCGAGCCCGCCGAATCGCTTCGGCGTGTTGGTGCCGAACAATCCCATCCGGCGCAGGCCGGCCATCGCGCGCTCCGGTACCTCGCCAGTGGCCTCGATCGCGGCGTCGTGAGGTTGAAGCTCGCTGCGCACGAAATCGCGCACCCGCTTTTGCAGGACGCGGAGGTCGTCGGGAAGCTCGAAATGCATGATGCACCAGAATTCGAATAATCTTCGAAAAAATGTGCGCCATCATTCCGCAAAAGTCAAAGGTTCAACACCAGAAGATCGGTGAGCTTGTGCCGTGCAGGCAATGGGACTCGTGAAAGGCCGCGCGATCCGCCGTCACCGCTCCGTCACATCTTCTAACCCGGCAGGTTGGTGCGCAGCACAAATCCGCTGCGTGCACGACAGATGGCATATCGTCGCGGCGGTAACGCCGTGCAGTGGAACTCGTGCGCGTCGCTGGCAACGGTTCGCCGTTGCGCTCAAATGAAATCAAAATGAAATAGTCGCGCACTAGTCGCGATGCCAATAGTATGCAATCATTCGGATCGGGGCTGCAATGCGGACCTGAACCGCTGACGTCGGCGGGTCAGGCTGTCGAGACATACAAGGGTATTCAGTTGATGCCGCTGTATCGCGTTCCGACGAACCCCGTCAGTCGTTGCTCGCTCAGTCGTTGCGTCCGTGCCGGCCGGCCACTCCATCGATCTCACACAACCGCGAACGATGCTTCATCGTCAGCGCCGCCGTTCCCTCGATCCCGTCGCCATTGACGGATCTGAATAGTCGCGGGCGAACGGTCCCCTCGCGAATGTAACCAAGACCTCTGATCGATTTGGATTGGCCACCACAGGAGGCGACGATGGAGTGGGTACAGCAGAACCTGAAGCAGGCGCCGGAGATCCTGCTGTTCTTGTCGCTGGCGGTCGGTTACTGGATCGGGCAGATCCACTACGGCAAATTCCAGCTCGGCGGCGTCGCCGGATCGTTGCTCGCCGCCGTCGCGCTCAGCCTGTTCGGCGTCTCCGTCGACAATGGCGAGAAGGCGCTGCTGTTCGCGCTGTTCATCTACGCGGTCGGCTTCGAAAGCGGTCCGCAGTTCTTCAAGTCGCTGGGCCGGCAGTCGCTGCGCGAGATCTTCCTTGCGGTGTTCACGGCGGTCGCCGGGCTGCTCACCGTGATCGTGATGGCAAAGCTGTTCTCGCTCGACAAGGGAACGGCCGCGGGGCTTGCCGCAGGCGGCCTCACCCAGTCGGCGATCATCGGCACGGCGGGCGATGCGTTGTCGCGGCTCGGGCTTGCCGCGCCCGAGGTGCAGAAATTGCAGGCCAACGTCGCGATCGGCTACGCGGTGTCCTACATCTTCGGCTCGCTCGGCGCGATCATCATCTGCGTCAACCTGCTGCCGCGCTTCATGGGCCGCGACATCCGCGACGATGCGCTGAAGGCCGAGGCGGAACGGCTGAAGGGCGCGGTCGTGTTCGGGCCGGGCGAAGCGCCCGCGCTGCCGGAGATCGTCGGACGCCTCTATGACGTCGGCGGCGGCGCCGGCAAGACCGTGGCCGCGATCGAAGGTTCGGCGGGCGACGCGACGATCACGGTCGAGCGCATCAAGCGCAAGGATCAATTGATCCCGGTCACGCCTGATGTCGCATTGAGGCAGGGCGACATCGTGCTCGTGGTCGGCCGGCGGGCCGGCGTGGTGGCGGTAGCTAGCGGGCTCGGCAGCGAGCTCGAGAGCGTGCCGGGCATGGAGCTGGTGATGGATACGCAGGACGTGATCCTGCGCAATCCGGCCTATGACGGCAAGTCGTTGGCCGAGATCAAGCGCTCCGCGACGGCAGCGCTTCGCCACGGCATCTATCTGATCGGCGTCGCTCGATCCGGCGAGCCGCTTGCGCTGAGCGACAGCACGGTCGTGAAGATCGGCGATGTGATCACCGCCTATGGCACCGAGCAGGACCTCAAGCGCATGGTCGCCGAGGCCGGATCGCCGCTCACCATCGACATCAAAACCGACTTCGTATTCCACGGTGCGGGCCTGGTGTTCGGTCTCCTGATCGGTTTGATCGTGATCCGCGCCGGCTCGATCCCGCTGACGCTCGGCGCCGGCGGTGGCGCGCTGCTGTCCGGCCTGCTGTTCGGCTGGCTGCGCAGCCGGCACCAGACCATGGGCAACATGCCGGCGCCGGCCTCGCAGATCCTGAAGGATCTCGGCCTTGCCGGCTTCGTCGCCGCGGTCGGCCTGCAATCCGGCCTGCAGGCGATCCACACCATCGCCAGCAGCGGTCTCACGCTGTTCCTGATCGGGGCCGTGGTGACGCTGGTGCCGTTGATCCTGGCCATGCTGTTCGGCCGCTACGTGCTGCGTTACGACAATGCGGCGGTGTTCGCCGGCGCGCTGTCGGGATCGCGTAGCGCCAATCCGGCATTCGGCGGCGTGCTCGACAAGGCCGGCAACTCCATCCCGACCGCTCCCTTCGCCATCACCTATGCGCTGGCGAACGTATTCCTGACCTTGCTTGGCCCCCTGATCGTCGCCTTCGCGTGACGGTGCGGGCCAGCGTTGTCGTAGTAAAGGAGAACCGAAAATGGCCAAAATGGACTATTCGCAATATTCCAAGCTGAGCCCGTTCGAACTCAAGGACAATCTGATCGCGCTCGCGTCGAGCCACGCCGATCGCCTGATGCTCAATGCCGGCCGCGGCAATCCCAATTTCCTCGCGACGGTGCCGCGCCGCGCCTTCTTCCAGCTCGGCCTGTTCGCGGTGTCGGAGGCGGAATTGTCCTTCTCCTACACGTCGGAGGGTATCGGCGGCCTGGCGCGCGCAGAAGGGTTGGCCGCGCGCTTCAACACCTTCGTGGCCGGCAATACCGACAAGCCGGGCGTGGTGTTTCTCGGCAAGGCGCTGTCCTATGTTCGCGACCAGCTCGGCCTGAACCCGGACGAGTTCCTGTTCGAGATGGTGGCCGGCGTGCTCGGCGCCAACTATCCGGAGCCCGACCGGATGCTGAAGGTGAGCGAGCGCATCGTGCGGGAATACGTCATTCGCGAGATGGGTGCGCGCGGCCTGACGAGCGAGGACGTCGATCTGTTCGCCGTCGAGGGCGGCACCGCGGCGATGGCCTATATCTTCAACTCGATGCGCGAGAACCGGCTGATCGCGCCCGGCGACAAGATCGCGATCGGCTCGCCGATCTTCACGCCTTACCTGGAGATTCCCGAGCTCAACGATTACCAGCTCAAGCAGGTGCTGATCGAGGCCGACGCGAAAACCGGCTGGCAGTATCCCGCCTCCGAACTCAAGAAGCTCGAGGATCCCGCGATCAAGGCCTTCTTCCTGGTCAACCCCAGCAACCCGCCGTCGGTGAAGCTCGACGACGCCGGCCTGCAAACGATCGCCGAGATCGTCAAGAAGCGTCCCGACCTGATCGTCCTGACCGACGACGTCTACGGCACCTTCGCCGACGATTTCAAATCGCTGTTTGCGATCTGCCCGCAGAACACGATCCTGGTCTACTCGTTCTCGAAATATTTCGGGGCGACCGGCTGGCGCCTCGGCGTCATCGCCATGACCCGCGACAATGTCATCGACCGGACGATCGCGGCACTTCCGGAGGCGGCGAAGAAGGAGCTCGACACCCGCTACGCGTCGCTGACGACCGAGCCGCGCAAGGTGAAATTCATCGACCGCCTGGTCGCGGACAGCCGTGCGGTCGCGCTCAACCACACGGCCGGGCTCTCGACCCCGCAGCAGGTGCAGATGGTGCTGTTCTCGCTGTTCAATCTGATGGACACGCGGCAGGACTACAAGCAGGCGGTCAAGGCCCTGATCCGGCGCCGCGATGCCGCGCTGTACGACAAGCTCGGCGTGGTGCGGAAGGATGACGCCGACAGCGTCGACTACTACACGCTGGTCAGTCTCGAGGATGTTGCGCGCGAACTGCATGGCGAGGCGTTCGCCGCCTGGGTGCTGAAGACCCAGAACCCGACCGAGATCCTGTTCCGCGTCGCCGACGAGACCGGCATCGTGCTGCTGCCCGGCAGCGGCTTCGGGGTCCAGCATCCGTCCGGCCGGGCGTCGCTCGCCAATCTGAACGAGTATCAATATGCTGCGATCGGCAGCGCGCTGCGCAAGCTTGCCGATGAGTATTACGACGACTACAAAAAGGCGGGTAAATCGTAACGCTGCCGGCGGTGCGGCTCACGCGACTTGTTCCGGGCCGGCGCCTTGCCTGGCGCGCGCCCCGGCTCCGATGCGACATGAATGGGGAAGGACAGGGACGATGCCGCTTTCGCTTCAACCAAACCTTTTGGCACGCACGATCATCGGTCTTGCCGCAGCCCTCATGATCGGGCTTGCCTCGCCGGCGTCAGCACAACGGGCCTCGGACACCACGCTCGCCCGCTTGCTCGTGCTCGGCACCGGCGGCACCATCGCGGGCCAGGCCAATGAACGCGCCGGCAATGCCTATGATTCAGGCAAGGTCAGCGCGGCGAACCTGATCGCGGCCATTCCGGGCATCGACAAGCTTGCCCAGATCTCGGCCGAGCAGATCTCCTCGATCGGCTCGCAGGATATGAACGACAAGGTCTGGTTCGACCTCGTCAAGCGCATCCGCGCGGCAATCGACAACAAGGAGGTCGACGGCGTCGTCATCACGCACGGCACCGACACGATGGAGGAGACCGCGTTCTTCCTCCAGAATGTGCTGGATACCGACATGCCGGTCGTGCTGGTCGGCTCGATGCGGCCCTCGACCGCGATTGGCGCTGACGGCCCGGCCAATCTCTACGAGGCGATGCGGGTCGCCTCGGCGCCGGAATCCCGCGGCCGCGGCGTGCTGGTGGTGCTCAACGACACCATCCATGGCGCGCGCCGGGTGCAGAAGACCAATACCACCAGCGTCCAGACGTTCCGCTCGCCCGATGCGGGGCCGGTCGGCTATGTCGACACCGGCTCGCTGCGCTTCCTGCAACCGGCCGTCACGATCAAGACGGCGAAGCTCAAGCTGCCGGATGCGCCGCCATTGCCGCGGGTCGACATCATCTATTCGCACGCCAACATGGACGCCGCGCCGATCGAGGATGCGGTCAAGCGCGGCGCCAAGGGCATCGTGCTGGCCGGCGTCGGCGACGGCAATTCATCGAAGGGCGCGATCGATGCGCTGGCTGCCGCGGCAAAGCAGGGTGTCGTGGTGGTGCGTTCGACCCGCGTCGGCTCGGGCTATGTGAACCGCAACGTCGAGGTCGAGGACGACAAGCTCGGCTTTGCCGTCTCGCTCGATCTCAATCCGCAGAAGGCGCGCGTCCTGCTTGAGCTCCTGATCGCCAACGGCGTCACCGATCCATCCGCGGTTCAGAAGGCTTTCGCACAGCCTTGATCGGCGATGTGAAGTGAGCACATTTGTCGGGCTCCCTCTCCCGCTTGCGGGGGAGGGTTGGGGTGGGGGCTCTCTCCGCGAGTCACAACGTGGAGAGAGCCCCCACCCGGATTGCATCTGCGATGCAATCCGACCTCCCCCGCAAGCGGGAGAGGTGCAGCGAGATCGTTTCAATCTGACCTCATATCCCATAGGCACGAGGCACCATGTATCTCGGGATCGATCTCGGCACCTCTGCGGTCAAGACCGTTCTCGTCGACGAGTCGCAGCGCGTGGTGGCGAGCCGCAGCCGGCCGCTGACGGTGGCCTCGCCGCGTCCGGGCTATAGCGAGCAGGACCCGGCGCAGTGGATCGCCGCCACCTTCGCGACGCTGGACGCGCTGAAGGCGGATCATCCGGTCGAACTGGCCAGTGTCGTCGGCATTGGCCTGTCCGGCCAGATGCACGGGGCGACGCTGCTCGATGCCGGCTTGAAGCCGTTGCGGCCCTGCATTCTCTGGAACGACGGACGCTCGGCGGTGGAATGCGGCGAACTGGAGCAGCGCTGGCCGGCGTTGCGGGCGACGACGGGCAACAAGGCGATGCCGGGCTTCACGGCGCCCAAGCTGCTCTGGGTCGCCAAGTACGAACCGGAGATTTTCGCGGCCACCAGGCTGGTGCTGCTGCCGAAAGCCTATCTGCGGCTGGTGCTGACCGGCGAGGCGATCGAGGACATCTCGGACGCCTCCGGATCGCTGTGGCTCGATGCGGCGCGACGGGACTGGTCCGACGACGCGCTGGCCGCGACCGGTCTGTCGCGCAGCCAGATGCCGCGGCTGGTCGAGGGCTGCGCGCCGGCCGCACGGCTCCTGAACGAATTGGCGGAGCGCTGGGGTATGACCAGGCGGCCGATGGTCGCCGGAGGTGCCGGCGACAATCCCGCGGGCGCCGTCGGCATCGGTGCGATCGGCCACGGCTCCGCCTTCGTCTCGCTCGGAACCTCCGGCGCGCTGCTGGCGCCGACCGATACGATCGCCGCCGATCCGGCACGCGCCGTGCACACTTTCTGTCATGCCGTTCCCGGAATGTGGATTCAGGCCGGCGCGATCCTCTCGGCGGCGTCGTGCCTGGCCTGGATTGCGCGGCTGTTGCGGACCCCCGAGGCCGAATTGCTGGCGCCGCTCGGGATGCACCCGAAGGCGCCCTCGCATGTCAGCTTCCTGCCCTACCTGTCCGGTGAACGGACGCCGCACGACGATCCCGACGTGCGCGGCATGCTGGATGGCTTGAGTCATGGCACCGATCGTGACGCCATTGTGCAGGCCGTGCTCGAAGGCGTCGCCTTTGCGCTCGCGGATTGCCGCGACGTGCTGGCCGATAGCGGAGTAGCGATCAAGGCGGTGGATGCCATCGGCGGCGGCTCGCGGTCGCGGTTCTGGCTTTCGGTGCTGGCCAACGTCCTCAACATCCCGGTGCATCGTTTTGCCGATGGCGAAACCGGCGCCGCGTTCGGCGCCGCGCGGCTCGGACGGCTCGCCGTCAGCGGAGAAGCGGTCGAGGCCGTCTGCATCGCGCCGCAGCGCGTCGAGACATTCGCACCTGACCGTGCGCTCGCGGAAGCCTATGCCGACCGGCTTCCGAAGTGGCGGAGCCTGTACCGGCCGCAACGCCGATGAAGGCCGTGGCGCCTCCGGCCGGCGGCCGGTTCCGCAACGCGAATCCGGTTCCCGACTTGTGATCGCGCGAAGGTATTGCTCTACGCAACGGCCTTTTGTTTAATGCGCGCGCCCGCAGAATAGAAAACAAGACGCGGGTGCGACGCGGCGCCGTCCTGGGCGCTGTGGCGCGGTGGGGAGGCAAGATGAACGACCCGATCCTCGAGATGCGCCGGGTCTCCAAGTCTTTCTTCAGCATCAAGGCATTGCGCGGCGTCGACCTCACGGTCTATCCGGGCGAAATCCACGCTTTGATGGGAGAGAACGGCGCCGGCAAATCGACGCTGATGAAGATCTTGTCGGGCGCCTACCGGCCCGATCCGGGCGGCGAAATCCGCATCGAGGGCCGGCCCGTGAGTTTCAACGGCCCGCATGCTGGCCACGCGGCGGGTATCTCGATCATCTATCAGGAGCTGTCGCTCGCCCCCAATCTCAGCGTCGCGCAGAACGTCTATCTCGGCCGCGAAGTCTCGCGTTTCGGGATGCTGGCGCGCGAGGCGATGGAGATGGCCGTCGGCCCGATCCTCGAACGGCTGGGCGCGAATTTCGCGCCGTCGACGCTGGTCGCCAGCCTTTCGATGGGCCAGCGCCAGCTGGTCGAGATTGCCCGCGCGTTGCACGCCCGCTCGAAGATCCTGATCATGGACGAACCGACCACCGCATTGTCGGCCGGCGAGAGCGAGCGGTTGTTCGGCCTGATCCGCCGGCTGCGCGCCGAGGGTCTTGCCATCATCTACATCTCGCATCGCATGGATGAGGTCTACGCGCTCGGCGACCGCGTCACGGTGCTGCGCGACGGCACGCTGGTCGGCTCGCTCGACAAGCCCGAGATCCGCGCCGACACCATCGTCCGGCTGATGGTGGGGCGCGATGTGTCGTCCTTCTACAAAAAGGAGCACGACCCGCATGCGCGGCATGGTGCGCCCGTGCTCGCGGCGGTCGACATCGCGGACGGACGGCGCGTCAAGGGCTGCTCGCTGACCGTGCATGCCGGCGAGGTGGTCGGTCTCGCCGGCCTGGTCGGCGCCGGCCGCACCGAGCTTGCGCATCTCATCATCGGCGCCGCGTCAAAGACCGCCGGCCATGTCGAGATCGAAGGACACGCGGTCGACATTCGCACGCCGGGCGAGGCGCTCGATGCCGGCATTGCCTATCTGACCGAGGACCGCAAGGCGCTCGGCCTGTTCCTCGACATGTCCTGCCTCGACAACATCAATCTCGCGATGCTCGGCCGCGACGCCAGGCTTGGCGGCATTCTCGACCGCGACAAGGCGCGGGACCGGGCCAGAAAGGCCTTTGCGGCGTTGGGCATCCGCGCCGCAGACATCCGCGCTGCGGCGGGTAGCCTCTCCGGCGGCAACCAGCAGAAGGTGCTGCTGTCGCGCCTGCTTGCGACGACGCCAAAAATATTGATCCTCGACGAGCCGACGCGTGGCGTCGATGTCGGCGCCAAGTCCGAGATCTATTCGATCATCGACAATCTGGCGAAGTCGGGCACGGCGGTGCTGGTGATCTCGTCCGACCTGCCCGAGATCATCGGCATCTGCGACCGCGTCATCGTGATGCGCGCCGGACAGATCGCAGGCGAAATCAAGCGGACGGCGACCGCGCCGCTCGACCAGGAGCAGATCATGGCGCTCGCAACCGGAATGGAGCAGCTCGATGCCTGACGACGGTGCTCCCGCGAAGGCCGCCGCCGCGCCCGGTCTCGCCGCCGCGCAGGAGACGAGGCGGCAGCGCACGCGGCTCTTGATCCGCTCGGCCGGCATGCTGCCGGTGCTGGTCCTGTTGTGCGTCGGCTTCCATCTGCTGTCGGACGGCCGTTTCTTCACCGCGCAGAATCTCGGCATCGTGGTGCAGCAGGCCGCCGTCAACACCGTGCTCGCGGCCGGCATGACCTTCGTCATCCTCACCGGCGGCATCGATCTCTCGGTCGGCTCCATTCTCGCGGCCTCCGCAATGGCCGGGCTGATCATCTCCAAACTTCCCGATTTCGGCGCATGGTGGTTGCCGGTCTCGGTGCTCACGGGTGCGGCCTTCGGCGTCCTCAATGGCGGCTTCATTGCCCTGCTGCGCCTGCCGCCCTTCATCGTGACGCTGGGGTCACTCACCGCCGTGCGCGGCGTGGCCCGCCTGCTGGGGGCCGACACCACAGTGTTCAATTCCTCGATCCCCTACGCCTTCATCGGCAACGGCTCGCTGGCGCTCGTTCCCGGCGTGCTGTCGATTCCCTGGCTCTGGGTGATCGCGTTGCTCGTGATCCTCGTCTCCTGGCTGGTGCTGCGCCGTACCGTGCTCGGCGTGCACATCTACGCGGTCGGCGGCAATGAGAGCGCGGCGCGGCTCGCCGGCATCAAGGTCTGGGCCGTGTTGATCTTCGTCTATGGTGTGTCGGGGCTGCTCGCAGGCCTTGGCGGCGCCATGCAGGCGGCGCGGCTTTACGCCGCCAACGGCCTGCAACTCGGCCAGTCCTACGAGCTCGATGCGATTACCGCCGTGATCCTTGGCGGCACCTCGTTCGTCGGCGGCATCGGTTCGATCTGGGGCACGCTGGTCGGCGCGCTGATCATCGCCGTGCTGTCGAACGGCCTGATCCTCACCGGCGTGTCCGACGTCTGGCAATATGTGATCAAGGGCCTCGTGATCATCGGCGCGGTGGCGCTCGACCGCTACCGGCTGCAGGGCTCGGCGCGGACCTGAGCCACAGGATTCGTCGCGGTCACTGGTCACCGCGCCGGAGCTTCAAACAGGCCAGGGAGGAAGCCAATGTTGAAGACGATCTCACTTGCCGGCGCCGCCGTGGCGCTAGCCCTGAGCTCCGCCCCGTGCTTCGCCAAGGAGCTCAAGTCGATCGGCATCTCGCTGGGCTCGCTGGGCAACCCGTTCTTCGTCGCTCTGTCGAAGGGCGCCGAGTTCGAGGCGAAGAAAACCAACCCCAACGTCAAGATCACGACGGTCGGCTTCGAGTACGACCTCGGCAAGCAGGTGACCCAGATCGACAACTTCATCGCCGCCGGCGTCGATCTGATCCTGCTCAATCCGGGCGATCCCAAGGCGGTCGGGCCGGCGATCAAGAAGGCGCAGGCTGCCGGCATCATCGTGATTGCGGTCGATACCGCGGCCGAAGGTGCCGATGCCACGGTGACCACCAACAATATCCAGGCCGGCGAGATCTCCTGCCAGTACATCGTCGACAAGCTCGGCGGCAAGGGCGACGTGATCATCGAGAACGGGCCGCAGGTCTCCGCGGTGATCGATCGCGTGGTCGGCTGCAAGAACGTGCTCGGCAAGAACACCGGCATCAAGGTGCTGTCCAGCGACCAGGACGGCAAGGGCTCGCGCGAAGGCGGCCTCACGGTGGCGCAGGGCTATCTGACCCGCTTTCCCAAGATTGACGCGATCTTCGCCATCAACGACCCGCAGGCGATCGGCACCGATCTCGCGGCGCGCCAGCAGAACCGCAGCGGCATCGTCATCACCGCGGTCGACGGCGCGCCCGACATCGAGGCCGCGCTCAAGGATCCCGGCGCGCAGCAGATCCAGGCCTCCGCCTCGCAGGATCCGTTCTTCATGGCGCGCCGCGCCGTGCAGATCGGCGTCGGCCTGCTCAACGGCCAGAAACCCGCCTCGACCGTCGAGCTGTTGCCGTCAAAGCTCGTGACGCGCGACAACATTGCCGCGTACAAGGGCTGGACGTCGGACCGCTCGCAGTAGCGGGCGCGTCACCGGCGCGGCTTTGACGCACCAGCCGCGGGCTTCGCCGGCGCTGGTTCCCGGGAGGCTTGCGCTGCTCGCCTTGCCGCGAGCAGCCGGCCGCGGGCCTCGGCGATGCGCGACACCACGGTGGTGACGGGAGAGCCGGTGACCTCGGCGATTTCCTTGTAGGTGAGATCGAGATATTCGCGCAGCGCGATGACCTCGTTGAGTGGCGCGGGCAGGTCGTCGATCAGTTGACGGATCGTCGAATCGCTACGTTGGCCGGACGTGGCGTTGTTGCCGGCAGCATCCGACGGTGCGCTGCGGCGGCCGCTCTTTTCCTGGCAGACGGTCTTGAGGATCGCGAGCAGCCACGGCCTGATGGCGCTGCCGCGAAAGCCGTCGAACTGGCGCAACGCGCGCTGGTAGCATTCCTGCACGGCCTGTTCGGCGTCCGCCTCGGTTCGCATCAGGATTTGGGCGAACGCATAGGCATCGTCGAGCCACGGCAGGGCAGCGTCACGAAACTGCTGCGCCGTTTTATTCCCGGCTTCCGCGCTTCGCATCATAGGGTTGCATCTCGTGAATAGCTTTACCGTCAATCGGCGGAGTGGTATCAGGCTCCCCGCCGGAGTCGTGGACCGTCGCGCCAAGCGTAGGGACAGGAACGACATGCGCACGCCGGGCGGCAAGCGATCGATCGTCGCGACTTGATCGATCGGCGTTCGGAGCATGGATCATGTCCGAGACACAGGTGCCCAACCGGTTCTCGATCTTCCATCATGGGTTGGCGAAAGGGCCGGCCTATGAAGCCTGGCGCGAGGGCATTTGCCGCGGCTTCTGCCGGCTCGACGTCGGCCCGGCCGACGACAACCGGATCGATTGCCACAACGAGTTCACGCTGCTGCACACGGTCGCGATCGCGACGCCGCGCGGCGGTTCGGCGCGCTTCGCCCGAACCCGTGCCCTTCTCGATGATGGCTGTGACGATCTGGTTCTTATCTTTGCGACCCGCGGCGCGGTCCAGGTCACACAAGGCAGCAAGGCAATCGCGCTCAAGCGCGGCCAGATGTGCCTCACCGAGATGAATGTCGTCGGCACCGCCGATCTCACCCAGTCCGGCAGTTTTACGACGACGCGGTTTCCGCGACGCCTGCTGCTACAGGTGGCGCCGTCGGTGGAGACGCAGCTGGCGCGGGCGCTCGGCCGCGAGCCGGCCTTGAGCGCAATGATCGAGCGCTATTCGGCGCTCTGCACCGAGCTTGCCGGCGATCTCGACGTGCCGGGCCAGCAGGCGGCGGCGCATCATCTCGCCGATCTGGTCGGTCTCATGCTCGGCAGCAGTGCCGAGCAGAAGGAATTGGCCGCAGGCGATGGCGTGGCGAAGGCGCGGCTCGATCTGATGAAGGCCGATGTCCTGAAGAATCTCGACAATGGCAAGCTCACGATCGAGGCCGTGGCAAAGGCGAACGCGCTGAGCACGCGCCAGGCGCAACGGCTGTTTGCTTCCGAAGGCACCACGTTCTCGGAATTCGTCCTCGAGCAGCGCCTGCTGCTGGCGCGCCGGCTGCTGCTGCACGAGCAGGGCGCCGGCCGCAAAATCAGCGACATCGCTTACACCGCCGGTTTCAACGACCTCTCTTACTTCCACCGTTCGTTCCGCCGGAAGTTCGGCATTGCGCCGGCGGAATTGCAGATGGAACTGGGACGCCGGCATTGAACGCCGGCTGCTGCTGACGTAGATCAAGAGATCAGCTTCATCCCAACGCGGGTGGTGTTAATGCCTCTCTGGACCTGCGAACAATGCGGCGCGCAATTTCCTGAAACCGCGGCGCCGCCGGCGTCCTGCCCGATCTGCGAGGACGAGCGGCAATATGTGAACTGGAAAGGGCAGGCGTGGCTGACCCGCGAGGAGCTCGCGCAGCGGTACAAGCTCGTCTGGCGCGACGATCTCGGCCTCGTCGGATTGGCGCTCGAGCCGTTCTTTGCCATCGGGCAGCGCGCGCTGCTGGTGCCGGATCGCGGCGGCTGCGTGATGTGGGACTGCGTGCCGCTGGCAACCGCCGAGGCGATCGCGCATGTCAAATCGCTCGGCGGGCTGAAGGCGATCGCGATCTCGCACCCGCATTATTATGGCGCCGTCGCCGACTGGAGCGCGGCGTTCGATGATGCGCCGGTCTATCTGCACGGCGACGACGCGCAATGGGTGACGCGGCCCTATCGGTCGATCGTGCCGTGGCAGGGCGACAGCCATCGCATCTCCGACGACATCCTGCTGGTGCGTGGCGGCGGGCATTTCGCCGGCGCCACCATGCTGCATTGGCGCAAAGGCGCCGACGGGCGCGGTGCGCTGCTGACCGGCGACATCGCGATGGTGGCGATGGACCGCCGCTCGGTCAGCTTCATGTATTCCTACCCGAACTACATCCCGCTCAATGCCACCGCGGTGCGCCGGCTCGCGCGGGCGGTCGAGCCACTGGCCTTCGACTGCATCTATGGCGCCTGGTGGGGCAAGAATATCGCCTCCGATGCCAAGGCGGCGTTCGACCGCTCGGTCGAGCGCTATATCGCCGCGATCACGGACTGACGGTTCCAGCGGCCTGTCTTGCCACACGCGTTGATCGCGCTATATCAGGGCTTTCCCGCCACCTCCCGTTTGTCCGAGTTTCCGCATGACCACAACTGCCGCCGCTGAATCCCAGCCGTTCCAGGCCGAGGTTGCCGAATTGCTGCACCTGATGGTGCATTCGGTCTATTCCGAGACTGACATCTTCCTGCGCGAATTGATCTCGAATGCGTCGGACGCCTGCGACAAGCTGCGCTACGAGGCGATCGCCAACCCGAATCTGATCACCGACGGCACGCCGCCGGAAATCAGGATCGTGCCGAACAAGGCGGCCGACACGCTCGCGGTGGTCGATACCGGCATCGGCATGGAGCGGCAGGAGCTGATCGACAATCTCGGCACCATCGCGCGCTCCGGCACCAAGTCGTTCCTGTCGAAGCTGACCGAGGCCAAGGATGGCGCCAATCTGATCGGTCAGTTCGGCGTCGGCTTCTATGCCGCCTTCATGGTCGCCGACAAGATCGTCGTCACCAGCCGCCGCGCCGGCTCGGACGAGGTGTGGGTGTGGACGTCGGAAGGCGGCAGCGGTTTCGAGATCGCCCCCGCAAGCGAGGAGGCCGCCCAGCGTGTCGCGCGCGGCACCGAGATCGTGCTGCATCTAAAAAAGGACGCCGCCAAATATCTCGAGGCCTACGAGATCGAGCGCATCGTCCGCGAATATTCCGACAACATCCAGTTTCCGATCCGGCTGGTGCCGGAGGAAGGCGAGCCGCGCCAGATCAATTCGGCAAGCGCGCTGTGGCAGCGCTCGAAATCCGAGCTGAAGCCGGAAGACTATGCGCAGGCCTACAAGCAGATCGCGGGTGCGTACGACGAGCCGGCGATGACCCTGCATTACCGCGCCGAGGGCCGGCAGTCCTACGCCGTGCTGCTGTTCGCGCCGTCGCAAAAACCGTTCGACCTGTTCCAGGTCGAGCGCAAGGGCAAGGTCAAGCTCTATGTCCGCCGCGTCTTCATCGCCGACGACGCCGAGCTGTTGCCGGCCTACTTGCGTTTCATCCGCGGCGTGATCGACAGCGAGGACCTGCCGCTCAACATCTCGCGCGAGATGCTGCAGAACAATCCGCAGCTCGCGCAGATCCGCAAAGCGGTCACCAGCCGCGTCGTGAGCGAGCTCGAGACGCTCGGCGAGAAGGAGCCCGAGACCTTCATCAAGATCTGGGATGCGTTCGGTCCGGTCATCAAGGAAGGGCTGTGGGAGGACTTCGAGCGCCGCGAGAAGCTGCTGGCGCTGGCGCGCTTCACCACGACGTCGGGCGAGAAGCGCTCGCTGAAGCAATATGTCGACGATTTCAAGCCGAACCAGACCGAGATCTATTACCTGGTCGGCGACAGCGTCGAGCGGCTGAAATCGAACCCGAAGCTGGAATCGGCGCGCGCCCGCGGCATCGAGGTGCTGCTCTTGACCGATCCGGTCGATGCGTTCTGGACCTCGGCGCCGCTCGACTTCGGCGGCAAGCCGCTGAAGTCGCTGAGCCAGGGCGATGTCGATTTCGGCCTGATCCCGCTCGCCGACGACAAGGACGACAAGAAGGACGAGCCCGCAGCCGACGCCGCGACCACGATCGCCGTGATCAGAGACGCGCTCGGCGAGCGCGTCTCCGACGTCCGCGCCTCGCAGCGGCTGACCTCGAGCGCGTCGTGTCTGGTCGCCGGCGGCGATGCACGCGACCGCGCGCTGGAGCGGCTGCTCGCCCAGCAGAACCGCGGCGAGATCACCAAACCGATCCTCGAGATCAATCTGCGCCACCCGCTGGTCGCGGCGCTCGCGACCGACGCGGCGCAGGCCAAGGACGTCTCGTTGCTGCTGTTCGAGCAGGCGCAGATCCTCGACGGCGAGATGCCCGACGATCCCGCCGCATTCGCCAGTCGCATGAACCAGCTCGTGCTGCGCGGGCTGGGGAAGTAGAGCGCTAGACCTGTCATGAGGATATGTCGCTCCGTCATTGCGAGGAGTGATAGCGACGAAGCAATCCATCCTTCCGCGTACGCGGGGCCGCGGATTGCTTCGCTTCGCGCGCAATGACGGGAAAATCGCCGGGATGAGCGGGCCGGCATCCGATAGGTATCCCGCGATAGGTGACCGGATTTCGCTGCGCTCCATCCGGGCTACGCTTTCATGAAGACATGAATTGACCGCGCCACATTCTGCGCTTGACAGGCCACGGCTCATCGATGTTATGTTATAACATAACATCAAGCGAATGCCGCATGTCCCGCCGCCGCCTATCCCTCCAGCAACTGTTTGATCTCGATGCAAAAACTCCCCGTCACCATCTTGTCCGGCTTCCTCGGGGCTGGAAAGACCACTTTGCTGAACCACGTTCTGACCAACCGCCACGGCCTGAAGGTTGCGGTGATTGTGAACGACATGAGCGAGGTGAACATCGACGCCGACCTCGTTCGCGATGGCGGTGCGAACCTGTCCCGGACTGACGAGAAGCTGGTCGAGATGAGCAATGGCTGCATCTGCTGCACGCTGCGCGACGATCTCCTGAAGGAGGTGCGCGCGCTCGCCGAGAGCGGCCGGTTCGATTACCTGCTGATCGAATCCACCGGGATCTCCGAGCCGCTGCCGGTCGCCGCGACCTTCGAGTTTCGCGATGAAGATGGCCAAAGCCTCTCCGACATCGCGCGGCTCGACACCATGGTCACGGTGGTCGACGCCGCCAATCTGCTGAAGGACTACGCCTCGACCGATTTCCTGAGCCAGCGCGGCGAGGCGCTCGACGGCGACAAGCGCACGCTGGTCGACTTGCTGGTCGAGCAGATCGAGTTCGCCGACGTCGTCGTGCTGAACAAGATCGATGCCGCGACACCGGCAGAGCGCGAGGCCGCCCGCACCATCGTGCGCGCACTCAATCCGGATGCCGATATCGTCGAGGCGAATTTCGCAAAAGTCCCGTTCGACCGCGTGCTCGACACCGGCCGCTTCGCCTATGAGCGCGCGCAGCAGCATCCGCTCTGGCACAAGGAGCTCTACGGCTTTGCCGATCACGTGCCCGAGACCGAGGAATACGGCATCAAAAGCTTCGTCTATCGGGCACGGCGCCCGTTCGATCCGGTGCGCTTCCACGCCTTCCTGCGCGAAAGCTGGCAAGGCGTGATCCGCGCCAAGGGCCATTTCTGGATCGCGACGCGCCCGGATTGGTGCGGCGAGCTGAGTCAGGCCGGCGCGATCGTCCGCACCGAAGGCCTCGGCTCGTGGTGGGCGGCGATTCCGCGCGAGCGCTGGCCGGATCATCCCGACTGGCATCTGATGATGCAGCGGAGCTGGAACGATCTTTATGGCGATCGCCGGCAGGAGCTGGTCTTCATCGGCTCCGGCATGAACGAGGACGACCTTCGCCGCCGTCTCGATGCCTGCCTTGTCGCTGGCAAGCCCGGCATGGACCCGCAAGCCTGGAAAAAGCTGCGCGATCCGTTTCCGCTGTGGCGACGGGCGGGCGAGGCGGCGTGAGCCGCACGCTGTAGCCCGGATGGAGCGTCAGCGTAATCCGGGTCTTCCACCGCGTGCGTGATTCCCGGATTTCGCTGCGCTTCATCCGGGCTACAGGGAGACCGGCTCGCGGCGAAACCCCGCCCCAATTCCCCGCGTATCTGCTACAGAGCCTGCTCTGGGCAAGGAAACCACACGGCGTTGCGATGGCTGGCGGCAGCGAGATCTTCTACGGCGGCATTCCGGTGTTTCGCGGCTTCGCGCGCCTGATGGATCCGGAGCTATATGCGCCGCTGCCCGACGACTGGACGGTCGGCGTCGCCGATATCGTGGAGTCGACCAAGGCGGTCGCGGCGCAGCGCTACAAGGCGGTCAACATGGCCGGCGCCGCGGTGGTGGCTTCCGTCACCAATGCGCTCGATGGCCGCGAATTCCCGTTCGTGTTCGGCGGCGACGGCGCGAGTTTTGCGGTCGCGCCCGCCGATCTCGAGCGCGCGCGCGAGGCGTTGGCCGCGACCGCGCGCTGGGTGCGCGATGATCTCGATCTGGTGCTGCGGGTGGCGCTGGTACCGATGGCTGCGATCCGCGCCGCGGGCTTCGACGTGCGCGTCGCGCGCTTCGGGCCGTCGGCCAATCTCTCCTATGCGATGTTCTCCGGCGGCGGCTTGGCTTACGCCGATGCCGCGATGAAGCGCGGCGAGTTCGCGGTCGATCCGGCACCTGCCGGCACGCAGCCCGATCTGTCCGGGCTGTCCTGCCGCTTCGAGGTGATGCCCTCAGTGCGCGGCGTCATCCTCTCGGTGCTGGTGTTGCCGGCGAAGAGCGCCGATCCGGCTTCCTTCCGCAAGGTGATCGAAGACCTCGTCGTCCGCATCGAGAAAAGCCCGGAGGCCGGACGGCCGGTGCCGCCGGGCGGCCCGCCGCTGCGCTGGCCCCCGCAGGGGATAGAGTATGAAGCGCGCGCGCGGCGCGGCGGCCCGCTCGCGCTGCGGCGTGCCACGGTGCTCGCGTTCACGCTGTGGGCCTACACGCTGATGCGGTTCAACATCCCGATCGGGAAGTTCGTGCCGAAGACCTATGTCCGGCAGGTGGTGGAGAATTCCGACTTCCGAAAATTCGACGACGGCCTGCGCATGATCCTGGATTGCACGCCGGAGCTCGCCGGCGAGATCGAGCAGCGCCTCGCGGCGGCCGCCGCGCAGCGCGTCGTGCGGTACGGCCTGCACGAGCAGGATGCCGCGATGATGACCTGCTTCACTCCGTCGGTGATGCGCGCCGACCACGTCCATTTCATCGACGGCGCAAGCGGCGGCTACGCCTCGGCCGCCACCGTGCTGAAGACGCGCGCGGCGTAGCAAGGGGTTGCTTTTCTAACCTCTCCCCGCTCCTCTGCGGGAGAGGTTAGAACGCTTCGCGCGACGACTACGCTTGGATCAATCAGCGCCCCACGCGCGACCAGGTCTCGCCGCCACACAGCGCGCCGACGCAGCCTTCGACGCGCAGCGTGCTCTCGCCGGTCACCGTGATGCTGCTCGCATAGGTGCCGCCGTCGTCGGCGTTGTAGATCTGGCCCGACCATTTGCCTGCGGCGACGGGATGCATGCCGGTGAACAGCGGCAGCCCGATGATCGGCCGGTTGGCCAGCGACGGGTTGGGGTTCTTGTTGTCGACCTGCGGCTTGCCGGTCATAGGATCGATCGGATCGCGCAGACTCACCACCACGCCGCAGATGCCGCCGCCGCATTTGCTGATCTTGACGCGGGCATCGCCCGCCTGGGTCTGCCAGACGCCGACAGACTCAGGCGCGCCCTGCGCATGCCCGGCAGGCACGGCGAATGCCGTCGCAACGATTGCGATCACGAATCCGAATCTGCTGGATCTGCTGGCCCCATGGCTCATCCCCCAAGAGGTCGGCCTGCATATCAAGTCGAACGATTTCTGCAATGTCATATTCGCGCGATCAGGCGGGCGTTATCCCCAGCGGGCCAGCCGGATCGATATGATGGTGGCGAGACCGAAGGCCACCATCGCGGCCCCGACCAGCGCAAACAGCATCCATGCCGGCGCGCTCACGGTTGCGAGCCACCAGCCGCCGATGCCGACCAGCAGCAGGCGGATGGTCCCGGCCAGCACCGGCCCGCCGACCTTGGCCGCGCCCTGCGAGGAGAAATAAAGGCAGACACCGACGCCGAAGAAGCCGAAGCCCGGGCCGGCCAGCGCGAAATAGGACGAGGCGGCTGCAGTCACGCCGGGATCGGTGGTGAACAGCGCAATCCACAGGGTCGGCTTCAGCGCGACCACAAGTCCCACCAACCCGACGACGAGTCCGGCGACGGTGCCGGCGGTCCACGCCACCTTGCGGGCCCGCGTGACGAGTCCCGCGCCGATCGCCATGCCGACCATCGGTACCGAGGCGACGCCGACCGCGAACGCGATCGGGATCAGCAGGAATTCCAGCCGCGAGCCCATGCCGTATCCGGCCAGCGTCTCGGTGCCGAAACCAGCCAGGATCTTGGTGAAGATCAGGATGGTCAGCACGCTCTGCAGCGGCGACAGGCAGGAGATCGCGCCGACCTTGAGGATGTCGAGGAACATCGCGCGCTGGAAGCCGAACGCGGCAAAGTCGAGCTTCAAGCGGCTGCGACCAGAGGCGAGGTACCAGGCGAGGAAGATCGCACCACAGGTGAAGGCCGCGAGCTGGCCGGCGGCGACGCCGCGCATACCGAGACTGGGCACCCCGAACAGCCCGAGCCCCAGCACGCCGCCGACCGCGATCTGGATCAGCGAGACGGTGATCAGCGTCATCGATGGAATCCGCATGTCGCCGGTGCCGCGCACCACGGAGCCGAGCGTGTTGACCAGCCAGATCGAGATCGCGCCGGAGAACAGCACCTGCGAGTAATGCAAGGACTGCTCGAGCACGCCGCCGTGGCCGCCGAGCAGCGCATAGAAACTGCGGCCGAAGCCGAGCATCATCACGGTGAAGAACAGGCCGAGGCCGACCCCGATGATCGCTGCATGCAGCGCCAGATCGGCGGCCCGCGCCCTGTCTCCGGCGCCGAGCGCGCGGCTGATCGCCGACGAGACGCCGCCGCCCATCGCGCCGGCCGACATCATCTGGTTCAGCATCGCGAACGGAAACACCAGCGCGATTCCGGCCAGCGGCTCGGTGCCGAGCCGGCCGATATAAGAGGTCTCGGCCACCGCGACCAGCGTCGAGCCGAACATCGCGATGGTGTTGGGGACCGCCAGGCGGAGCAGCGTCGGCAGGATCGGTGCCGTCAACAAATGATCGACCGGCACCGTAGGCGCCGCCGCGGCGGGACGGACGTCGTCGATCGAGGCTTCAATGGTCATGCGCTGGTCGCCTTCACCTTTCCCGCTTGCGGGAGAGGGGCGCAGTCTGCTCGCGGCCGCAGTCCGACATCACTTTATGAAAACCTACCATCAATAAATGATGGCCAACATCTTACGACCGACGCCGTCCGCAGGCCACCCGCGCCGGCGCAGGGGTCACCACGGCAGGCCGCATAGGTCGATCTTGCCCTGGCGCGGCGCGCGGACGATGTCGTTGACGAACGGCGCCATCGCCTCGAAGCGAATCTTCCCCGAGGGCTGTTCGCAAGTGACCTCGCCGGTGAAGGGATGCCAACCGCGCGCTTGATAGAACGCGAAATTGTGCGGCTCGCAGAATAAGATTGCAAATTTTACCGCATCGTTGGCACGAATGGTGTGCACGGCGGCGTCGAGCGCGAGTGACGCATAGCCGCGTCGGCGGCAGTCCTCGCGGGTCGAGACCCCGCCGATACCGCCGACATGCACCTTGTGGCCATTCCAGGTGATCGTCCGGAAATAGATACCGACATGGCAGGCCAGCCCACCGTCGTCGGGCGCGTCGAGCAGCACGCGCAAATCCGCGTGAGCCCATTTGATGTCGGCCCAAGATTGCTTCTCGGGCTTGTTCTCCATGACATCCGGGCTCCAGACCGTCCGGAGCAGGGGCTCGGCGCGCGGCCATGACGCATCTCCGTTGAGAATGTCGATTTCGATGCTCATCGTCCGGGTCCTTGGTCTGTCTTTGGGCTGTGCTGATCTGTCATAGCCGATCCGAAAATGCGGTGTTTCTCCGCCCTGGAACCTTCTATAAGGGGGACCCGTTAAGTGTAGTCTCCCACCCTCTGTTGGACATTACCCCATGACCTTCACGCTACCCGATCTGCCCTACGCCCACGACGCCCTTGCGCCCTACATGTCCAAGGAAACGCTGGAGTTTCACCACGACAAGCATCACCAGGCCTACGTCACCAACGGCAACAACGCGATCAAGGGGACCGAATTCGAAGGCAAGTCCCTCGAGGAGATCGTGAAGGGTTCGTTCGGCAAGAACGCGGCCGTCTTCAACAATGCCGGCCAGCACTACAACCATATCCACTTCTGGAAGTGGATGAAGCCGAATGGCGGCGGCAGCAAGCTGCCCGGCCGGCTCGAGAAGAAGATCAACGAGGACCTCGGTGGCTTCGACAAGTTCAAGGCCGACTTCGCCGCCGCCGGCGCCGGCCAGTTCGGCTCCGGCTGGGCCTGGCTGCAGGTCAAAGGCGGCAAGCTCGAGGTTGCCAAGACCCCGAACGGCGAGAACCCGCTGGTCCACGGCGCGGTGCCGATCCTCGGCGTCGACGTCTGGGAGCACTCCTACTATATCGACTACCGCAACCGCCGTCCCGACTATCTGAAGGCGTTCGTCGAGAACCTGGTCAACTGGGACTACGTCGACGAGCTGTTCGGCAAGGCCGGCTAAGCGTTCTCGTCGGACTTTCACGATCGGCCCTTCACCCTCCCCTGGAGGGGGAGGGTCGGTTCGCATGAAGCGAAGCGCAATGCGAACCGGGGTGGGGTGATCGCTCAACACGACTACTGTTCGAGTGGACAGACCGTCTCCCCACCCGCCCTCAATTCATTCGCGTCGACCGAAGAGCGAGCTATGCTCGTCTCGACCCCTCCAGGGGAGGGTGAAGTAGTGAGGAGTTCAGACTTCTCATGACACACACCAGCGGGGGCAATGGTGGGTAATGCGGCAAGCTATCTCCTCGTTTTCTTCGGCGGCGGTCTCGGCGCAACGCTGCGGCACCTGATCAATGTCACCTGCGCGCGCTGCATCGGCACTGCGTTTCCCTACGGCACCTTCATCATCAACATCACGGGCTCGACCGTGATGGGCCTGATCGCCGGCTATCTGGCCTTCAAGGGTGAGGCGTCGCAGCCGTGGCGACTGTTCCTGATGACCGGCATCCTCGGCGGCTACACCACCTTCTCGGCGTTCTCGCTCGACACTGCGCTGCTCTATGAGCGCGGCGAGCTTGGGCTAGCGATGCTGTACGTGCTAGGCTCGGTGCTGTTCTCGATCGCGGGATTGTTCGCGGGATTGGCGATCGTGCGGCATCTGACCTGAGTCTTTCTCCATCGTCATTTGGGAATTGGCGATACGGGTTGGACTGACGGTAAGGTGAGCACGCTGCTTAGGCTCCCTCTCCCCTTGCGGGAGAGGGTGGGAAGAGGGGTGGCTCCGGGCGAGCTGATCGATGAGTGCATCGCTCTCGCAACTTGTTTGCTTGTCGTCGTGACGATACGGAGAGAGCGCGTCGTGTGGCACCCCTCTCCCTAACCCTCTCCCGCAAGGGGAGAGGGAACCCTACCGCCGGGTGCGTCCCTCACGCGCGTGCCACTGAGTTGCCCGACGGCGCAAGCCAAAAATATTTCGCTTTATCAGAAGTTAAATTCAGTGTATAAGTTCGCCCGTCTCACCCGATCGAGGGGCGCTTCGCGGTCGTCACGAACGTGGGTCGAGATGCGGTGGACGCTGAGGTCGCGACTGACGAGGGCGGCTGATGCGGACGGTGAAGTCGTGTGGTCCTGACGCCCAAGTGGCAGGTGTCTCTTCACATTGCGCGGTGCGCGTGGCGAAGACGGTGACAAACAAGCCAAGTCTCGCCGGGGAGAGCACGAAGTAAGCCGTAGCCCATTGCGCAGGGAAAGCCGGGTTGTTTCCGGTTACACCTGTGGTCCTACCCCCGAGCTTTCTACCCTTTGCTCGGGGCCCATGGGTGCGATCGGCACCCGGCTTTCCCTGCGCCCTCTTCAAGAGAGAGGGCGGAACGACAAGCAAAGCTCGGACAAATCATGTCGCGAGAACGCGAAGGCTGACCCACGCAACATAGTTGGGGGACACCATCCTCCATGACGGGACGAACCGTTCATCCCGGGAACCCGCCAACCGGCTCGGCCGGCGGCATTTCCCGCCTCCAAATTTCCCTTTGGTAACCTCGCCTTAACCATGATTAGCGTTTGGTTAGGGTCGGAATGCCGCGTGAAAAGCCCTCGTTTTGACATGTTGGCAGGGGAAGCAGGGCCCGGCTTTGGACGGGCCCCCCATGCGACAGATGTAAGAGGCTCTCGCGCAGTTTTGCCGCGCCGGGCGCACGGCCGTCGAACCGGTGCCGATTGGCCGGCCCGCCTTATTGGGACACTTGCGTTGAGAGGATATTGCCGATGAATCCCGCCGATGTGGCTCAGTCAACTCTGCCACTGGCATCGAGCGATGTGTCGCTGATCGCGTTGTTTTGGCAGGCCCATTGGGTCGTCAAATGCGTGATGCTGGGACTTCTGTCCTGCTCGGTGTGGGTCTGGGCGATCGCGATCGACAAGATCCTGCTTTACGCCCGCACCAAGCGGGCGATGGACAAGTTCGAGCAGGCATTCTGGTCCGGCCAGTCGATCGAGGAGCTCTACCGGGCGCTCTCGGCCAAGCCGACCCAGTCGATGGCGGCCTGTTTCGTGGCGGCGATGCGGGAGTGGAAGCGCTCCTTCGAGAGCCAGTCGCGGTCGTTTGCCGGCCTCCAGGCCCGGATCGAGAAGGTCATGAACGTCTCGATCGCCCGGGAGGTGGAGCGGCTGGAACGCCGGCTGCTGGTGCTCGCCACCGTGGGTTCGGCCGGCCCGTTTGTCGGCCTGTTCGGCACCGTCTGGGGCATCATGTCGAGCTTCCAGTCGATCGCGGCCTCGAAAAACACCTCTTTGGCCGTGGTGGCCCCCGGTATCGCGGAAGCGCTGTTTGCCACCGCAATCGGCCTGATTGCCGCAATTCCGGCGACTATTTTCTACAATAAGTTCACTTCGGAGGTGAACCGGCAGGCCGCGCGCCTGGAGGGGTTCGCCGACGAGTTCTCCGCCATCCTGTCGCGTCAGATCGACGAGCGGGGCTGAGACTGGTGATGGTCACGATGGTCACTCTTGCGAGCGCACGATCATGGCGATGAGCATGGCAGGGTCTGGCGGTGGCAGACGCCGCCGCGGCG
This sequence comes from Bradyrhizobium sp. USDA 3364, assembly GCF_054056355.1. Taxonomy (NCBI): domain Bacteria; kingdom Pseudomonadati; phylum Pseudomonadota; class Alphaproteobacteria; order Hyphomicrobiales; family Nitrobacteraceae; genus Bradyrhizobium; species Bradyrhizobium sp. USDA 3364. The sequence goes on along the minus strand of NZ_JBSRYG010000002.1, from coordinate 1,542,656 downwards.
GGCGCAAGCCGGTCATGGCCGAGATCAACGTCACGCCGATGGTCGACGTGATGCTGGTGCTCTTGATCATCTTCATGGTGGCGGCGCCGCTGATGACGTCGAACATCGACATCGACCTGCCGGTCGCAAGCGGCGGCAAGTCGATCTCGTCGAACCAGCCGCCGCTGACACTGTCGGTCAAGCGCACCGGCGGCGGCTGCAACTCGAATGTCGAGCTCTATCTGGGTGATGCGCCGATCACGGCCGCCGATTTTCCGGCCAAGATCAAGGCTATCGGAGACGCCCGGTCGGATGCCGAGAAAGTGGTCTATCTGCGTGGCGACAAGGACGTCTGTTACACGGATATGATGAAATTGCTCGGGGAAGTCCGGGCCGCGGGATTCAAGGCGAATATCGTCATCATCCCGGAGGGTGGATAACCACCATGGCTAGGCACGGGGAAGCCTGATTTGAAGGTCAAGGTCGACAAGACTCTGGCGGCATCGATTGTCCTGCACGTCCTCGTGATCGGGTGGGGCCTCGTGTCGTGGTCGACCAAGGCGTACGTGATGCCGGAAGAGGAATCCGTTGCCGTCGACGTGATCTCGCCCGACCAGCTCTCCCATGTCATGGCCGGCCAGAAGGACGGCAAGAAGGAAAATCCCAAGCCGCTGGTCGACAAGGTCGCCGAGGCCAAGCCGGTCGACGACACCGTCGGCAAGGTCGACGAGAAGAAGCCGCCGGTCGTGACCGACATGGCGCCGCAGCCGGCGCCGAAGGTGGAGAAGCCGGAAGACAAGAAGCCGGATCCGCCCAAGAAGGTCGAGAACAAGCCAAAGGAAGAGCCGAAGCCGGTCGAGAAGAAGCCGGACCCGGTGAAGCCCGACCCGATCGCCGAAGCGATCAAGAAGGAAGAGAAGAAGCCGCCGCCGAAGCCGGTCCAGCAGGCCGCCAAGCCGCCGCCGGAGCAGAAGCCGAAGGATCGCGTGTTCGACCAGAGCAAGATCGCAGCACTGCTCGACAAGCGCGACCCGACGCGCGCCGCGGCGACCGGGGATGCATTGAACGCCAACGCCGCGCTCGGCACGGCGAAGGGCAAGGCTGCCGACAACTCCGCGACCTGGGGCGCGATGTTCAAGCAGCAGGTCGAACGCTGCTGGAAGAAGCCCTATGGCGGCATCGAGGCGCAGCAGACCGAGGCGGTGTTCTCGATCAAGCTGAAGCGCGACGGCTCGCTCGAGGGCATGCCGGTGCCGGAAGGCACGCCGTCGACGCCCTATCTGCGCGTCTATCAGGAGAGCGCGCTGCGCGCGATCATCGAATGCCAGCCGTATAATCTGCCGGCGGCCTTCTTCGACGAATGGAAGTATTTTGCGCCGGTGTTCACAGAGCGAAAGACCTGAGGGCAGCCGCGTCGCTTGGCCAATAGCAAACAAAGTTTACCGACAATGACCGACCAGAATGATTGGCGTGCAATGACGTTCCGCCTCAATCGCCGACAGATGATCTCCGGAATGGCCGCGCTTGGCGCGCTCGCCGGCAGCCGCAGCGCCTTCGCCCAGAAACGCATCATCGTTCCCGAAGGCGACTTCGCGCCGCTGCCGATCGCGATCCCGAATTTTGCCGCCGGCACGCCCGGCGACACCGAGGTCGGCGTCGGCGTGACGCAGGTCATCACCAACAATCTGAAGCGCAGCGGATTGTTCGCACCGATCGATCAGGCCGCTTTTCTCGAGAAGCAGATCAACATCGACGCGGCACCGAACTTCAACAACTGGAAGAGTGTCAACGCGCAGGCGCTGGTGACCGGCCGGATGACGCGCCAGGGCAACGGGCGGGTGAAGGCGGAATTCCGGCTCTGGGACGTCAACACCGGCCAGCAGCTTGCCGGCCAGCAATATGACACCTCGGCCGAATACTGGCGCCGTATCGCGCACATCATCTCCGACCAGATCTACGAGCGGCTAACCGGCGAGAAGGGCTATTTCGACACCCGCGTCGTGTTCGTCGACGAGAGCGGCACGGCGGATCGCCGCGTCAAGCGGCTGGCGCTGATGGATCAGGACGGCGCCAATGTGCGCTATCTGACCCGCGGCTCGGACCTCGTGCTGACGCCGCGCTTCTCGCCGTCGACCCAGGAAATCACCTATATGGAATTCGGGCAGGGCGACCCGCGGGTCTATCTGCTCAATATCGAGACCGGCCAGCGCGAGATCGTCGGCAACTTCCCGGGCATGTCGTTCTCGCCGCGCTTCTCGCCGGACGGCCAGCGCGTCATCATGAGCCTGCAGCAGGGCGGCAACTCCAACCTGTTCGTGATGGATCTGCGCTCGAAGTCGATGACGCGGCTGACCGACACGCCGGCGATCGACACCTCGCCGTCCTACGCGCCCGACGGCACAAAACTCTGCTTCGAGTCCGATCGCGGCGGCAAGCCGCAGATCTATGTGATGCCGGCCACCGGCGGCGGGGCGCAGCGCATCTCGTTTGGTGACGGCACCTATTCGACGCCGGTGTGGTCGCCGCGCGGCGACTACATCGCCTTCACCAAGCAGGGCGGCGGGCAGTTCGCGATCGGCATCATGAAGCCGGACGGCTCGGGCGAGCGCATCCTGACCTCGGGCTTCCACAATGAAGGCCCGACCTTTGCGCCGAACGGCCGCGTCGTGATGTTCTTCCGCGATCCCGGCGGCAACAGCGGCCCGTCGCTGTTCACCATCGACGTTTCCGGGCGCAACGAATTGCGGGTACCGACCCCGGGCTTTGCTTCCGATCCCGCCTGGTCGCCGCTGTTGTCGTGAGCGCGCGCGCGCCTGCTCCGGGGAACCCCGGTGCAGACCGACACTTCTTACCTAGCGCACGGAATCTTATGGTGAATTTCGGCCGCTGCGAGTTCCCGGCAACAACTCGCTAACGATATTCCCTCAGAAAGACTTCACCTGCGACCGCTAGAACTACGCAGCCGGAAAGGGACGCGTACGTCTACAGATGCAGTTGGTGGATCAGAAACGACGAGGCAACCAGGACGAGCTGGAGCCGGTGCTCTACGCTGCCCTCGTCGATTCGATGCGCCAGAACTTCTGGGCGATGTTCCTCGGCAGCGTCGCCACCGCCTCAGCCGCCGTGATGACCGCGCTCAAGACCGGCAATCCTCTGCTGTGGCCGTTCGCCTTCCTGATCGTCGCCATCGGCACCGCGCGCGCGATCTGGATGCGCAAGTACGACGAGGGGCAGGGCGGCGGGCTGACCTATGAGGAAGCCAGAGTCTGGGCGCCGCGCTACTCGATCGGTGCGATTGTCTACGCCATGGTGCTCGGCGCCTGGTGCTTCGTTACCATCCTCGGCAGCGACGATGCGATTGCCCATATGCTCTGCGTCGCGGTGACGGTCGGCTACACGGCCGGCGGCGCGGCCCGCAACTACGGTCGGCCGCGGCTGCTCCAGCTCCACGTGCTGGTCGCCTGCGGACCGATGTCGATCGCGCTGGCGCTGCATGGCGACTTCTACTACATCGGCCTGTCGATCCTGCTCGTGCTGTTCTTCCTCGGCCTGAAGGGCATCAACCTCAGCCTGCATGCGATCTTCGTCAAGGCGCTGACCGCGAGCTTCCGCGAGGCGGCGCTGGCCCATCAGTTCGATACCGCGCTCAACAACATGCCGCACGGCCTGTGCATGTTCCGCGCCGACGGACGCCTTGCGGTGATGAACCACCGCTTCATCGAGATGATGCAGCTGTCGGACGACTTCGTGCAGCGCGGCCGATATCTGCAATGCCTGCGTGCTGTCCGGCGCGATCTCGGCGGCGGCCGCGCAGCAGATCCTCTACGAGATCGAGAGCTCGCAGCGCGGCGACATCGTCACCAGCGATCCCGACCCGGCGCAGAACCGTTCGCTGGACTGGACGTTCCAGCCGATGGCCGGCGGCGGCACCGTCCTGCTGGTCGAGGACATCACCGAGCGCAAGGACGCCGAGGCCCGGATCAGCCACCTCGCGCGCTACGACGAACTGACCGCGCTGCCCAACCGCGTCAATTTCCGCGACGAGATCGGCCGGCTGCTCGCCATGCAGCACGGCGACCACCGTTCCGCATTGCTGTTCGTCGACCTCGACCAGTTCAAGCAGGTCAACGACACGCTCGGCCATCCCTGCGGCGACCAGCTGCTCTGCGCGGTCGCCGAGCGGCTGCGCGAGATGCTGCGTCCGGAAGATTTCGTGGCGCGGTTCGGCGGCGACGAGTTCGTCGTGTTCCAGCAGAACATCCACTCGCATGAGGACGCCGCCGCACTGGCGCGGCGCATCGTCGACCGGCTCAGCGAGCGCTACAAGATCGACAACCATCTGGTCGAGATTGGCGCCAGCGTCGGCATCGCGATGACCGCGCCCGGCGTCGGCGCCGACACGCTGTTGAAGAACGCCGACATGGCGCTGTACCGTGCCAAGGCCGACGGCCGCGGCACCTTCTGCTTCTTCCGCGACGAGATGGCCCAGACCGTCGAGGCCCGCCGCATCCTCGAGCTCGATCTGCGCAAGGCGCTCGCCAACGAGGAATTCGAGCTGTTCTACCAGCCGCTGATCAACCTGAAGTCCGGCAAGGTCTCGACCTGCGAGGCGCTGCTGCGCTGGAACCATCCGGCGCGCGGCACCGTCTCTCCGGTCGATATCATCCCGGTCGCCGAGGACATGGGCCTGATCGTCGATCTCGGCCGCTGGATCCTGCGCAAGGCCTGCATGGAATGCATGAAGTGGCCCGAGGCGGTCAACGTCGCGGTCAACTTCTCGCCGCAGCAGTTCCACCAGCGTGACGTGTTGAGCGAGGTCCGCTACGCGCTCGAGGTCTCCGGCCTGCCGGCGCACCGGCTCGAGATCGAGATCACCGAATCCTCGCTGCTGCACAACACTGAGCTGACCCACGACGTGCTCTCGCAACTGCGCTCGCTCGGCGTGCGGATCTCGCTGGATGATTTCGGAACCGGCTACTCGTCGCTCAGCTACCTGCACAATTTCCCGCTGCAGAAGGTCAAGATCGACCGCTCCTTCCTCGAAGGTATCGACAGCGACCGTCCGCTGACCTTGCTGCGCGGGGTGGCACGGCTGTCCGCGGACCTCGGCATGTCGGTCGTGGTCGAGGGCATCGAGACCAACGAGCAACTCGAGCTGATCAGCGCCGACGGCGCGGTGACCGAAGCGCAGGGATACCTGTTCAGCCGGCCGGTTCCCGCGGTCCGCATCCGCCAGCTGCTCAATGCCTCGCACGGCCGGCGCATTGACGAGCAACTGCACGTGGTTCCCTCGCGCTCGATCGCGTGAACCGGCTGCCCGCTTTCAATCGATAGTTGTGAGGGCCTTCGGCTGCACGATTCGAGGTTAACTGTATTGCCTCGATTGCTTTGACGAAAATTAAGAAGCTGTTAAGGTTCTGGGGAACTCGTAAAAGTTGTTGTGAAGGTCCGGAGTATTCATGGTGTCCCCCGTCGTAGCGTCCCGCGCTTTTTCGCGGGGCCCCGAGTTGCTCGACCAGGTCGACTACCGCCTCGCTCAAACTCCGGCAGAAAAAGAAGAGATCTACAATCTGCGTTACCGCGCCTATCTGCGCGAAGGCGCAGTGAAGCAATCCGCGGAGCAGCGCGTCACCGATCAGTATGATGATCTGGAGAACTCCTGGACGTTCGGCGTCTATCTCGACGGCGAGCTCTGCAGCTCGGTTCGGATCAGCGTGCTGACGAACGAGTGGCGCGAGTCGTGCTCGGCGGAGGCGTTCGGCGAAATCCTGCATCCGAAGCTCGATCGCAATGAAATCATCATCGATCCCGCCCGGTTCGTTGCGGATCCCGATCGGGCCCGGCGCGCGCCGGAACTGCCCTATGTCACCGTCCGCCTCGCCTACATGGCGTGCGAGTATTTCAACGCCGATCTGGGGCTGGCGATCGTTCGTCCCGAGCACCAGGCCTTCTACCGTCGCGTCTTCTTCCACGAGACCATTGCCGAGCCGCGGCTGTTCCCGGGCCTGCTCAAGCCGGTCGGCCTGATGGCGGCGGATTTCCCGACCATGCGCGACAAGGTGTTCAATCGCTACCCGATGATGCGCTCGTCGGCGTTCGAGCGCCGCATGCTGTTCGAGCGCGAAAACCACGTGCTTCCGCAGCCGGTGATCGATCGATTCGAGCGTCCATCGATCGTGCCGCATTCCTGAGAGGGAATCAGCCGGCAGCCGTCCTGTCGCTGCCGCCGGTCCCGCGTTCCAAATCGGAAACTTTCTGTCGCCGGCCGGCCACGGACGCCGCCAAAAATACCATTGGATGGATCGGTTCCCGCGAAGCTTGCCTTCCTTTCACCGTCGCGCCACATTTGCTACCCATTAACCATCGGGGGCGCTTTTCGCCATTGCCTGGCATTTGATGGGGTCCAGCAAGGTCTCGTCAAGGTTGACGGAACGTTCGCTTAACCATCGCCCTGTAGACCGATTGGGTAGTACGAAGAGCGTGAGCGTGGAGGCTCCGGGAATGAATTATCTCCAGGGTATGAAGCTGGTTGCGGTTCTGGCGGTGGCGCTGTCGATGGGCGCCTGCGCCAACAAGAACGGCATGGGGGCCGATGGTGCGATGGCGAGCGCCGCGACCCCGGGCAGCCAGCAGGATTTCGTGGTCAATGTCGGCGACCGTGTGTTCTTTGAGAGCGATCAGACCGATCTCAGCCCGCAGGCGACTGCAACGCTCGACAAGCAGGCGCAGTGGCTGCAGACCTACAACCGCTATTCCTTCACCATCGAAGGTCATGCCGACGAGCGCGGCACGCGCGAATACAACATCGCGCTCGGTGCACGCCGTGCCCAGTCGGTTCGTTCCTATCTGGCCTCGCGCGGCATCGATCCGAGCCGCATGCGCACCATCTCCTACGGCAAGGAGCGCCCGGTCGCGGTCTGTAACGACATCTCCTGCTGGTCGCAGAACCGCCGCGCCGTCACCGTGCTGAACGCCAGCTCGTGACGCGATCCTGGATGGATTTTTGCAAGCCGGCGCCTTCGGGCGCCGGTTTTGTTTTGGCCGCGTGAAAGCCCGGCTCGCCTTCATCAAGATGAACGAAGCTGCGCGCAATTGGCCGTTTGCTTGTTCCACCGTCCGTACTAAACCGGTATCCGCGACGCTGTCCCGGATTTGAACTGCCAGTCACAATTCCGGCGTACTCCGTCTTTCAATGTCGCTCGCTTTTCACGTCGATCTCGTCGTCAGGGCAAAATGTCATCCAGGCTTCATTTTCTTTCTTCCGCCGCGGCAATCGCGGCGCTGTTCGCCGTTTCCGCACCAGTGTTTGCCCAATCCGACGATTCCGATGCCGAGATGCGGATCGAGCGGCTCGAAAACCAATTGCGGCAGCTGACCGGCCAGAACGAGGAACTGCAGTACCGCAACCGCCAGCTCGAGGAGCGGCTGCGTCAGCTCGGCGGCCAGCCGCCCGGCCCGGGTGGACAGCCACCCGCCGGTCAACCCAGTGTCGCCGCGGTGCCGCCGGCGCCGCAGCCGCAGGCTCAGCCGGGCTACGGCCAGCCGCAACAGGGCTACGGCCAACCACAGCAAGGATATGGCCGGCAGCCGCAGGGCGGCGGCTATGACCAGCAGCAGATCGCCGCGCCCGCGCCGATCGCGCAGGAGCCGGCGCCGCAAGCAGCTCCCGGCCGCCGCAGTCGCGGCGATGCCTTCGATCCGAACCAGAATCCGAATGCCCCGGGGGCGCCGCGCGCGCTCGGTGGCGGCCAGATGCCGATGCCGAGCGACGCGCAGGTCGGTGCGCCCGGCGGCCGCGGTGCGGGCGAGCCGCTCGAACTCGGCAACACCAGCCCGCAGCGTGCCCCCGGCGCGAGCGCGGCCCTGACCACCTTGCCGCCGTCGGCCACGCCGAAGGACGAATTCGATCTCGGCATCGGCTACATGCAGCGCAAGGACTACGCGCTCGCCGAAGAGACGATGAAGAACTTTGCCCAGAAGTATCCGACCGATCCGTTGGTGGCGGACGCGCAATACTGGCTCGGCGAAAGCTATTTCCAGCGCCAGCAATATCGCGACGCGGCCGAAACCTTCCTCGGCGTGACCACCAAGTTCGACAAGTCGGCGAAGGCGCCCGACGCCCTGCTGCGGCTCGGCCAATCGCTGGCGGCGCTGAAGGAAAAGGAAGCCGCCTGTGCGGCGTTCGGCGAGATCACGCGGAAATACCCGCGCGCGTCCGGCGGGGTCAAGGCTGCGGTTGACCGCGAGCAGAAGCGCGTGAAGTGCTAAACCAGCAGGGAAGGCCGCTCCCGGCCTTCCCTGACGTGCTGGTTTTGCGATGCCTGACGACCAATCCGCCATCCCGGCAAGGGACGCCAAGCGCCTGTTCGCGGGTCTCGCGGGCGCGCCGGCGATCGTGCTCGCGGTGTCCGGCGGTCCCGATTCCGTCGCGCTGATGTGGCTCGCCGCGCGCTGGCGCCGCGCGCTCGCACGAGGTCCGCGGCTGGTGGCGGTCACGGTCGATCACGGCCTGCGTGCCGAAGCGGCGCGCGAAGCGCGCGACGTCAAGCGGCTCGCGCGCAGCCTCGACCTGCCGCACCAGACGTTGCGCTGGAACGGATCCAAACCCGCGACCGGGGTGCCGGCGGCCGCGCGCGAGGCGCGTTATCGCCTGCTCGCGCAAGCCGCGCGCAAGCACGGCGCCTCGCATATCCTGACCGCGCACACCCGCGACGATCAGGCCGAGACGCTGTTGATGCGGATGCTGCGCGGCAGCGGCATCGCGGGCCTGTCGGCGATGGTGCGCGAGACCGAGCGCGACGGCGTTTGGCTGACGCGGCCGCTGCTCGATATCTCCAAGGCGCAGCTGATCGCGACGCTGAAGAAGGCGCGCATCGGCTTTGCCGACGATCCGACCAATCGCGATCCGGCCTTCACGCGTCCACGGCTGCGCGCGCTGATGCCGAAGCTGGCGGAGGAGGGCGGCGACGCGCGGAACCTGGCGCGGCTCGCCGCGCGGCTCGCGCGCGCCAACGCCGCGCTGGAGCTGCTGGTCGACGGCGCCGAGCGCTATCTTGCGTTGAAAGGCGAGGATAACCCTGGCGCGGGCTTCGACGCTGCACTGTTCGCGGTGATGCCCGAGGAGATCCGCCTCCGCCTCCTCAAGCGCGCCATCGACCGCGCCGGACACGAAGGACCGGCCGAACTCGGCAAGCGTCGAAGCCCTGCTCGCCGCGGTCGACGAGGCCGCTGGTGCCTTGGGAAAACGTGAATCCAAGCTGAAACGGACCCTTGCCGGAGCGGTCGTCAGCGTCGCCTCTGGCCGCATCAGGATCGAGCCGGCGCCGCCCCGCCGGACGCGCTGCCGCTGAGCTGGGGGTCGATTGTTTCAATCGCCGTCATAATCCGGCAAAGAGGCTTAACCACCCCGGAAAAACACCGGATTCCACGCCATTTTTTGACCGGGAATCGGGCTAGGATGCGGTAAATAGTCGTGCGCAGTTCCCTTGGCATCGACCCCTGCGGCACCTAGATTGTATGCCATCGACGGGATGGATTCCCTGGGGATTCCCACAGAGCCTGCCCAAGGATAGAGAGAGGCCGCGATCCGCGCGACCACCGAAGGAAGACCATGAACGCCAATCTGCGGAATTTCGCCCTCTGGGTCATCATTGTCCTGCTGCTGCTGGCGCTGTTCACGCTTTTCCAGAATCCTGGCCAGCGTTCGTCGTCCTCCGACATCTCGTTCTCGCAGCTTCTCACTGAAGTCGATCAGGGCCATGTCCGCGACGTCGTGATCCAAGGGCCCGAGATTCACGGCACCTTCAACAACGGCACCAGCTTCCAGACCTACGCGCCGAGCGATCCGACCCTCGTGAAGCGCCTCTACGATGCCAAGGTGCAGATCACCGCGAAGGCGCCCGGCGACAACGTGCCGTGGTTCGTCTCGCTGCTCGTCTCCTGGTTGCCGTTCATCGCGCTGATCGGCGTCTGGATATTCCTGTCGCGGCAGATGCAGGGCGGCGCCGGCAAGGCGATGGGCTTCGGCAAGTCGCGCGCCAAGATGCTGACCGAGGCGCATGGCCGCGTCACCTTCGAGGACGTCGCGGGTGTCGACGAGGCCAAGCAGGACCTGCAGGAGATCGTCGAATTCCTCCGCGACCCCGGCAAATTCCAGCGGCTCGGCGGACGCATTCCGCGCGGCGTGCTGTTGGTCGGCCCTCCCGGCACCGGCAAGACGCTGATCGCGCGTGCGGTGGCGGGCGAAGCCAACGTGCCGTTCTTCACCATCTCCGGTTCTGACTTCGTCGAAATGTTCGTCGGCGTCGGCGCGAGCCGTGTCCGCGACATGTTCGAGCAGGCCAAGAAGAACGCGCCTTGCATCATCTTCATCGACGAAATCGACGCGGTCGGCCGTCATCGCGGCGCCGGCCTCGGCGGCGGCAATGACGAGCGCGAGCAGACGCTGAACCAGTTGCTGGTCGAGATGGACGGCTTCGAGGCCAATGAAGGCGTGATCCTGATCGCGGCGACCAACCGCCCCGACGTGCTCGATCCCGCGCTGCTGCGTCCCGGCCGCTTCGACCGCCAGGTCGTGGTGCCGAATCCGGACGTCGTCGGCCGCGAGCAGATCCTCAAGGTTCACGTCCGCAAGGTGCCGCTGGCGCCGGATATCAACCTCAAGACCATCGCGCGCGGCACCCCGGGCTTCTCCGGCGCCGACCTGATGAACCTCGTCAACGAGGCTGCGCTGACCGCCGCCCGCCGCAACAAGCGGATGGTGACGCAGGCTGAGTTCGAAGAGGCCAAGGACAAGGTGATGATGGGCGCCGAGCGCAAGTCGCTCGTCATGACCGAGGAAGAGAAGCTGCTGACGGCCTATCACGAGGGCGGCCATGCCATCGTCGGCCTCAACGTCGTCGCTACCGACCCGATCCACAAGGCGACCATCATTCCGCGCGGCCGTGCGCTGGGCATGGTGATGCAGCTGCCGGAGCGCGACAAGCTGTCGATGTCGCTGGAGCAGATGACCTCGCGCCTCGCCATCATGATGGGTGGCCGTGTCGCGGAAGAGCTGATCTTCGGCCGCGAGAAGGTGACCTCGGGCGCCGCCTCCGACATCGAGCAGGCGACCCGCCTGGCCCGCATGATGGTGACGCGCTGGGGCCTCTCGGAAGAACTCGGCACCGTCTCCTATGGCGAGAACCAGGACGAGGTGTTCCTCGGCATGTCGGTGTCGCGCACGCAAAACGCGTCCGAGGCGACGGTCCAGAAGATCGACTCCGAGATCCGGCGTCTGGTCGAGGAAGGTTACCAGGAGGCGACCAAGATCCTCACCGAGAAACGCGACGATCTCGAAGCGCTCGCCAAGGGCCTGCTCGAGTTCGAGACGCTGACCGGTGACGAGATCATCGACCTGTTGAAGGGCAAGAAGCCCAATCGCGAGTCGGTGCTGGAGCCGTCGACGCCGCGGGCCTCCGCCGTGCCGCCGGCCGGCAAGCCGCGTCCGCGTCCCGATCCGGACACCGGCCTGGAGCCGCAACCGCAGGCGTAAGCCTCGCCCGTCATGGCCGGCACTCCCGGCAGATCAATTATCCAAAAGCTCGGCCTCAAGCCGGGCTTTTGTATTTTCATCGACGGGTTGTCCGTTCCTTACCGCGATATCGTCGGCGAACTGCCGGCCGATGTGCGGGTCGCGAAGACCGCAAGGGCGCCGCTCGATGCCGTGCATCTGTTCGCCGCCGAGGCCAAGGGGCTCGCAGGCAAACTGCAGCGTTACCGGCAGGCGATCACGCCTGACGGCATGATCTGGGTGTCGTGGCCGAAGAAGAGCTCAGGCGTCGCGACCGATCTCACGGATGTGGTGGTCCGCGAAACCGGGCTTGCGAATGGCCTGGTCGACATCAAGGTCTGCGCGGTCGATGCCGTCTGGTCGGGGCTGAAATTCGTCATTCCGGTCAAGGAGCGCGGCAAGCGCTGAGATCGCCGCGGCGAATATGCTTGGCCCCCGTCGGGGGGCCGTGGCATCCTCGAACCAAGCCGTCAAACGGCACGACCGCGTCGTCCGATATGCGGCAAGAAAAAGGGGAGGGGAAGCCGATGCGCAAGGTATTCGGCGCGCTTGGCGCCATTTCATTCCTGCTGCTGCCCGCCGCTTCCTTCGCCGCCGAGATGCGCGGCGTCACCTCGACCGAAATCAGGATCGGCCAGACCATGCCCTATAGCGGGCCGGTGTCGGCGTTCGGTGCACTGGGCAAGGGCGAGGCCGGCTATTTCAGGATGCTGAACGAGCGCGGCGGCATCAACGGCCGCAAGATCAAATTCATCTCGCTCGACGATTCCTATGCGCCGCCGAAGACGGTGGAGCAGACACGCCGCCTTGTCGAGAGCGACGAGGTCGCGCTGATCTTCTCCTCGATCGGCACCGCGCACAACACGGCGATCGCAAAATACCTGCAAAGCAAGAACATCCCGCAGCTGTTCCTGGCCTCCGGCGCCTCGAAATTCGGCGATGTCACGCAATTTCCGCAGGCGACGATGGGCGTGCAGGCGCCGTTCCGCTACGAGGCGCGGCTCTACGCGCGCTATGCGCTGGCGAAGAATCCGAACGCACGATTCGCTGTGATCTCGCAGAACGACGACTACGGCCGCGACTATCTCGCCGGCCTCAAGGACGTGCTGGGCGAGAAGTACGACTCTCTTGTCACCGTTGCGACCTATGAGATCACCGATCCCACGATCGACTCCCAGATCGTCAAGCTGAAGGCGACCAATTCCGACGTCTTCGTGATCGCGGCGACGCCGAAATTCGCGGCGCAGTCGATCCGCAAGGCTTTCGAGATCGGCTGGCGGCCGATGACCTTCCTGTCCAACACCGCGGTATGGATTTCGACCGTGATGCAACCGGCAGGCGTCGAGGCCGGCACCGGCATCATCTCGACGGCCTATGTGAAGGATCCGGACGATCCGGCCTGGAAGGACGATCCCGGCATGAAGGGCTGGCGCGACTTCATGACCAGATACGTGCCTGATGGCGATCAGCACGACACCAACTACGTCAACGCCTACAACAGCGCGATGGCGCTCGAGGCGGTGCTGAAGGCCTGCGGCGACGATCTCTCGACCGAGAACATCCTGCGGCAGGCATTTGCGATCAGGAACCTGGAACTGCCGATGCTGCTGCCGGGCATCAAGGTCAACACGTCGCCGGCCGACCATGTGCCGGTCGATCAGATGCAGCTGATGCGCTTCAGCGGCAAGAGCTGGGATCGCTTCGGCGAGTTGCAGACCGGGAATTGAGAGGCCCGCCGGTCGTTCTTTCGGCGTCATTGCGAGGAGCGAAGCGACAAAGCAATCCATCCGTCCGCGTATGCGGTCCAATGGATTGCTTCGCTTCGCTCGCCATGACGGAATTGGTCTCGAGCCGACGAATCCTTGACGGCTAGTTCGAACTCCCGGCAGCCGGCACCGTGCCGGCCTTGTCGTCCGAGCGCACATGGATGACGGCGATGTCGTCCTTGTAGAGCCGCTTCCAGCCCTTGATATGATCGAGCGCGTGTCCGGCCGGCGAGTCCGAGCTCAGCAGCGTGGCGTCGATCCGGTACTTGTCGAGCAGGTCGAGCAGCTGGCCGACGTCGCGGGCGTCGAGCGCGGCGTAATAGTCGAGCACGAACTGCTCGCCGTACAGCTCGGCGCGGCCGTCGATGAACACCTTGATGTCGCGGCTCACCAGATAGCCGCCGAATGGCGCAGTATTGAACACGCGCTGCGCCTTGTGCTGCTGGAGGGCGTCGACCGCGGCGGCGGGCCAGAACACCGGCAGGAATTTGAACTGGTGCTGCGCGACGAAGGTCGTCGTGGTCACCCAGGCGCCGATCACCATCGCGATCCCAGCCAGGAGCGTGACGAAGGGGAAGGTGCGGCGTTCCTCGAAGCGGGCGGCGACGACTGCCATCCCCCATTGTTCCGATATCGGCTTGGCGAGCACCAGCGGTGCGATGAACGCGAACACCTCGATGTTGCGGACATGGCTCAGCGCCATCCAGATCAGGCCGAGCAGCAGCAGGATTCGCGGCACCGACAGGGTCAGCCTGCGGTAGCAGACCAGGCCGATCAGGCCGAGCAGCGTGGCTTCGAAGAAGGTCGGTTGGCTGAAATCCGCGGGCTTCCATTCCCCGATCAGCGTCAGCAGCCTGCCGAGGCTGAGGATCTTGGTCGCGCCGAGCAGGCTATTCCAGCTGTAGGGCGTGACGCAGCTCGCAGCCAGCGCCGCAAGGCCGAACAATCCCCACCGCACGACAAGCTGACGGCGGCGGCCGGGTTCAGCGCTCCACACCGCCTCCAGTCCGATCGGTCCGATCAGCGCCAGGCCGAGAACGAAGCCGCCATGCAGGTTGGCCCACAGCGCCATCAGCGGCAGCAACCACCATGACGGAGCCGTGCGGCGATCCGCTGATGCCATCAGGCCGCCGATGAACGCCAGCAGCACCGGCAGCGCCAGCACGTGCGGCCGCGCGAAGAAGTGGATCGTCGACAACAGCAGCGCCAGCGCCGCGATCAGCAGCGCGCGCGCCGGATCGAAGTAAGGGCTCAACAGCTGCAGGAAGATCGCGGCCGTCGCGCCGATCGCGATCGACGTCACGATCACCGGTCCGGCCCAGTCGCCGCCATAGACGAGGGCATACACCACCTGCGACAGCCACGAGCTCGAAATCCAAGGCTCGCCGAAGCGGGTGAACGAGAACACGTCAGTGGTCGGCATCGCGCCGTGTTCGAGGATCCACTGTCCGACCTTGATCTGCCACTCCGTGTCGGAATCGCGCAGCAGGATCTCGCCGGCCGAGAGATAGAACAGATAGGCGCCCACGGCCGCGCATAGCGGCAGCAGGCCTCGCGCTGCGCCACGGCTGCTCACGCTGCTGGTGATGGAGAGGGACATGCGCTTTCTTGGTTCGGCCGGGGTGCATCCAGAGGCAACGCCATGCGTGACGTCGGGCGCACTCGACCATGGCTTCCGATAAATTCGGGTAAATGCGGCCGCGACGTCGCGAGCGCGCGAGATCGGATGTCTCGATTGCGAGCGATCATGTTAGCGCGCGATTTATCATCGCCGGCCCCGATCCGATCGTGAGCATTGCCGGCTGCCGGCGACCTGTCGTCCGATGCCGGCCGGCCAGTGCATCCGAGCGCCCGGAGCGTCCTTGGCTCAATCGGAGGTGGAACGCGGCTGTCGCAAAATCCTTACAATTCCAGCTTGTCATCCCGTCTGAATAGGTGTTCACTTCTTCGGACGATTGCGGGATCAATCGTGCAAAACATTGAAGACGCGTGGGTTCTCTGCCGGTGGGCGCCGGCCGGGGCACGCCGTGGGGGGACGGAACGCCATGGTTTACCGGCGAACACATCAGGTCGTGAAACGGCTGGCCGCGCGGCGCAGCGCCATCCTGTCGGCTGCGCGGGACGCGGCGGCGGCGGGCGGCATGGCGGCCGTCCAGATCGCACCGGTCGCGGTGCGGGCCAATGTCGCGGCAGGCACGGTCTATCGCTACTTCCCGTCGAAGGCCGAGCTGATCTCGGAATTGATCACGGAGGTCTCGCGCGACGAGCTGACCGCGATCCGGCGCGCCGCCGATGCCGCGCCGGGGCCGTCCTCGGCGCTGGCCGCCGCGGTGACGACGATCGCGGTCCACGTGCTGTCGCAGCGCAAGCTCGCCTGGGGCATCCTGGCCGAGCCGGTCGATGTCGACGTCACCGCCTCGCGCCTCGCCAGCCGCCGCGATATTTCCGGCGAGCTCGCGCTGCGCATCGATGCCGCCGTCCGTGCCGGCCATCTGCCGGCGCAGGATACGGCGCTGGCCGCCACCGCCCTGCTCGGTGCGCTGCACGAGGCGCTGGTCGGCCCGCTGGCGCCGGCCAATCTCGACGATCCGATCAAGCTGCGTGATGCGGTGCAGACCGTGACGCTGCTTGCGCTGCGCGCGGTCGGCGTGATGGACGCGCGTGCGCGCGGTCTCGTGGTGCAGGCGACGACACCGGCGAAGGCGCTGGTCGGCGCCTGACGCCGCCAGCACGTCGAACACTTTCCGTCGAATTCGCGTTGTAGGCTTGTGGGCTGGGTTCGACCAATCTCAGGGAGCAACGCAATGACGACGACCTATGGCTCGGCCAAATGGCAGGGCGGCATCAAGGACGGCAAGGGCGCGATCTCGACCAAGAGCGGCGCGCTCTCGGATTATCCTTACGGCTTCGCCAGCCGCTTCGAGGGCAAGCCCGGCTCGAACCCCGAAGAACTGATCGGCGCGGCGCATGCCGCCTGCTTCACGATGGCGCTGTCGCTGATCCTCGGCGAAGCCAAGCTCACGGCCGAGCATATGGAGACCAAGGCCGACGTGACGCTGGAGAAGGTCGCCGACGGCTTTGCCATCACCGCGGTGCATCTGACGGTGTCGGCAAAGATCCCGGGCGCCGACAACGCGGCGTTCCAGGAGCTGGCGGGCAAGGCCAAGGCCGGATGCCCGATCTCGAAGCTGCTCAACACCAAGATCACGCTCGACGCGTCGTTGCAGGGCTGATCGCGACGCTTGTCAGATCTGCGCGTCGCCTTTCGGTCCGACCGAGGCGATGCGCAGCATGTTGGTGGTGCCGGGCGCGCGCAGCGGTACGCCGGCGACGATGATGACGCGCTGGCCGGCCTTGGCAAAACCGTCTCGGAATGCGATCGAACCGGCGCGGTCGACCATGTCGTCGAGATCGTGGGCATCCTCGGCGACCACGCAATGCACGCCCCACACCACCGACAGCTTGCGGCCGGTGCCGAGATTCGGCGTGATCGCAACCACCGGCACCTTGGGCCGTTCGCGGGCCACGCGGATGCCGGTCGAGCCGGACGATGTCCAGCAGATGATCGCCGACAGATCGAGCGTTTCGGCGATCTGCCGCGCGGCGTCGGCGATGGCGTCGCCCACCGTCGGCTCGGGATCGACGCGCTGCGCGTTGATCACGCTGCGATAGGTCGGGTCGCGCTCCACTTCCTCGCCGATGCGGTTCATGGTCGAGACCGCTTCCACGGGGAATTTTCCGGCGGCGGATTCCGCCGACAGCATGATGGCGTCGGCGCCTTCGTAGACCGCGGTGGCGACGTCGGAGACCTCGGCACGCGTCGGCACCGGCGCCTGGATCATCGATTCCAGCATCTGGGTCGCGACCACCACCGGCCTGCCGGCGCGCCGCGCCATCCGGATCATCTGCTTCTGCAGGCTCGGCACCCGCTCCAGCGGCAGCTCGACGCCGAGATCGCCGCGCGCCACCATCAGCGCGTCCGCCGCGTCGATGATGTCGGCGAGGCGGTCGATCGCCTGCGGCTTCTCGATCTTGGCCATCACGGAGGCACGGCCGCGGATCATCTTCTTGGCCTCGACCACGTCCTCGGCACGCTGCACAAAGGACAGCGCGACCCAGTCGATCCCTTCGGGTAGCGCGGCTTCCAGATCGGCGCGGTCCTTGGGCGTCATCGCGGAGACCGGCAGGTCGGTGTCGGGCAGGCTGACGCCCTTGCGGTCCGACATCTTGCCGCCGATCACCACGCGCGTGACCGCGCGCTCGGGCGAGGTTTCCTCGGCGATCAGCCGCACCTTGCCGTCGTCGAGCAACAGCGCGTGGCCTGGGCGGAGCGCGGCGAGGATCTCCGGATGCGGAAGCTGGACGCGGCTGTTGTCGCCCGGCGTCTTGTCGGAATCCAGAATGAAGCTCTGGCCGTTCTTGAGCTGGGTCGAGCCTTCCGCGAACGCGCCGAGCCGCAGCTTCGGGCCCTGCAAATCGACCAGGATGCCGATCGGCCGGCCGTAGCTCGATTCGACATTGCGGATGGTCTTGACCAGCTCCCGCATCTTGTCATGCGGGGTATGGCTCATGTTGATGCGGAAGACGTCGGCACCCGCCTCGAACAGCTTGCGGATCATCGCGCTGTCTGAGGAGGCCGGGCCGAGTGTTGCGAGGATCTTGATTCGACGCAGGCGTCTCATTGCTTGTTTCCGGGCGGCGTTGCGGCTGGCGGCAGACCAGACGCGCCCGGAGGCGCTGCGCCCGGCGGCGGGTTTTGCAGGCCCGGCATCGCCCCGGGGCTTCCCGGGGCCATGCCGCCCGGCATTCCCGGTACTTTCTGCGGCTGTTGTTCGTTGGCCTCGGTCAGCTGGACGGTCCATGCACGCTGCTCGCCGGTGTCGACCTCGAAGAAGCCGGTGCGGTCAAAGCCCCGCGCCAGGCAATTCTCGGTGCCCTTGATGGTGAATTCCTTGTCGCGTGAGCACATGAAGGCCTGGCCGGACCATTCGCCGCCGCGATCGTAGTCGAGAGCGTAGATGTAGTAGTAGCGCGCAACAAGATTGCCGCGCAGCAGGGTCTCGCAGGTCCGCGACGACACGTTCCACCAGCCTTCGGTGGTCCAGCCCTCGGCGTCCTTGTAGCCGAGCGCGATCCCGACGCGGCTCGAGGTGTTGTTGCAGAGCCGGAAATCGGCGGCCGCCGGGCTCGTCCACAGGCAGGTCGCAACGAGCGCCAGCACCGGCGCGAGGCCGGCCAGGATCAGGCGGATGGTGCGGGGAGCTGAGGCGAGAGAATCTTTTGGGCTCATGCGGGGAAGCTATATCAAATCATTGACGATTTCGCGTGCCCGGCAGGCACTGTCAACGGGCGGGCGCCCATCTCCCACGCCGTGGGATCGAGGCAAGTGTGGCCGGACCGGTCCGTCTTGCGCGCCGATATGGCAAAAACTGTGACAATTCCCACCTGATATCAATATGGTGGGCGCCACACATCGGGATCACGAAAATGAGTATTGACGACAAAACCAGAACAGAGCTCGAGGCCGCGGTCTTCCGGCGCCTCGTCAGTCATCTGCGCAACCGGACCGATGTGCAGAACATCGACCTGATGAACCTCGCCGGCTTCTGCCGCAACTGCCTGTCCAACTGGATGAAGGAAGAGGCCGACGCCAAGGGCCTTGCGGTGAGCAAGGACGAGAGCCGCGAGGCGGTCTACGGCATGCCCTACGAGGAGTGGAAGGCGAAGTATCAGGGCAGCGCGACGCCGGAGCAGCTTGCGGCGATGAAGAAGGCCCAAAGCGGCCATTAAATCCCAGCCTGTGTGACGTCGGTTCCGGGGCCGCTTGCATCTCCTGTGGGCGCGCTGTGGATGAGCGCGATGTTTCCTTGACGGAACGGGCTCCAAAATCGAGGGTCGCCCGCAACAAGCGGTGCGCGTGGCGCGTATTCGCGCGACCTTTCAATTGCCATTTCAGGAGTACGCGATGGCCACCACGTCTGCCGCCGTTCAGGATGAGCCCGCAACGCGATTTGCCAAGGACCAGCTCAGGTCCATCATCGAGCGCATCGAGCGGCTGGAAGAAGAGAAGAAGACGATCTCGGACGACATCCGCGACGTCTATGCCGAGGCCAAGGGCAACGGCTTCGACGTCAAGGCGCTGCGCACCATCGTGCGCCTGCGCAAGCAGGATGCCAACGAGCGCCAGGAGCAGGAGACCATCCTGGAGACCTACATGCAGGCGCTGGGGATGCTCTGAGGCCGCAGGGGGCTGGCCTCTGGCTCGCATCGCCAAGGCGCCCGGCCAAGGCTGTGCTTCCAAGGCAGTACTCAAAAGGCTGCTTCCGCGGCTGCCTCGAGGCTTGGGTGGAATCCCCGGATTTGCTAGACTGCCGCTGAGGTAACTGGGCAGATCGTTCAGATGGACGTGCCAGGACCAGAGCGTCGGCTCGCTGCCGTCCTCGCCGCCGACATGGTCGGCTATAGCCGCCTGATGGAGGCTGACGAGACGGGCACCCTTGCGCGCCTGAAGACCCATCGGATCGAGCTGATCGATCCGGCCATCGCCAAGAATCGCGGCCGCATCATCAAGACCACCGGCGACGGCATGTTGGTCGAATTTCACAGCGTCGTCGATGCGGTGCTGTGCGCAGCCGAGATCCAGAGCCGGATGGCGAAGCGAAATGCCGACGTCGCGCCGGCGCGGTGGATGCAGTTTCGCATCGGCATCAACCTTGGCGACGTGATCGTTGACGGCGCCGATATCTTCGGCGACGGCGTCAACGTCGCGTCCCGCCTGGAGACGCTGGCCGAATCCGGCGGCATCTGCATTTCGGGCGCGGTCCGCGATCAGGTCGGCGATCGGCTCGAGGGGCTGAGCTTCGAGGATCTCGGCGACCAGACGGTCAAGAACATCGCGCGCCCGATCCGGGTCTTCCGCGTCCGCCTCGAATCGGAGTCCGGCAGCGCTCCCGAACAGGCGAAGGGCGCGACGGCGGCCCCCGTGGTCGCCAAGAAGCCGTCGATCGCGGTGCTGCCGCTCGTCAACATGAGCGGCGATCCCGAGCAGGAATTCTTCGCCGACGGCCTTACCGAGGACATCATCACCGAGTTGTCGCGCTTCCACGATCTGCTCGTGATCTCGCGCAACTCGACCTTCGTGTACAAGGGCAAGGCCGTGAAGGTGCAGGACGTCGCCAAGGAATTCGCGGTCGACTATGTGCTGGAAGGCAGCGTGCGCAAGGCGGGCGGCCGGATCCGCGTCACGGTGCAGTTGATCGACGCCGTGGCCGACCGGCATGTCTGGGCCGAGCGCTATGACCGCGAACTCGCCGACATCTTCGCCATCCAGGACGAGATGACGCGCGCGATCGTGTCGACCTTGCCGGGCCGCGTCGAGGCTGCGGCCCATGACCGCGTCAAGCGCAAGCCGACCGACAACATGGCGGCCTATGAGTGCGTGCTCGCCGCCAAGGTGCTGCATCATCGCTCGGCACGAGACGACAATGCGGAGGCGCAGCGCCTGCTCGAACGCGCCATCGTGCTCGACCCGAACTATGCCCATGCGCACGCCTGGCGCGCCTGCGTGCTCGGCCAGACCTGGGTCTACAATTGGTGCACCGATCGCGACGCGACGTTCGCGCAGGTGTCCTCAGAGCTCGAGATCGCGCTCAAGCTCGACGACAACGACAGCGACGTGCACCGGATCCTCGCCGCGCTGAATCTCAACCGCGACGACCATGACAAGGCAGCCTTCCATCAGGAGCGCGCGCTCGCACTCAATCCGAACTACGATCTTGTCGTCGTGCAGCAGGGTGAGCTGCTGACCTGGCTCGGGCGGCCGGAAGAGGGCATCGACTGGATCAAGCGGGCGATGCGCCTCAATCCGTATCACCCGGAGCGCTTCTGGAGCCATCTCGGCCGGGCCTGCTATTGCGCCGAGAAATACGCCGACGCGGCCGAGGCTTTCTCGCGGATCACCCGGCCCGATCACACCCATCACGCCTTCCTTGCCGCGACCCTGGCGCAGATGGGGAATTCGGTGGCCGCCACAGCCCATGCGGCCGAGGTGCTGAAGCGCGAGCCGGCCTTCTCGGTCGCCGCGCATCTGGCAACCCAGCACTACAAGCGCGAGCCCGACCGGGCGCGCTACGAGGCTGGCCTGCTCAAGGCAGGGCTGCCGGCCTGATCGACAGGTTTCGGGGAAGAGCTAGAGCATGATCCGGAAAAGTGGAAACCGGTTTTCCGAAAAGATCATGCTCAAACAAAGAGATGAGATCGTGATGCGTTTCCGTGGAAACGCATTACGATCTAGCGCAGCGAAGCGGTGCGCAGCACGAACGACTGGGTCGTCAGCAGGGCGGTCGCCGAGCCCGAGAAACGATCGCAGGTCATGCCCATCATCGGATCGTCCGAGAAGGTCATGGCGACCGAGGCCTGCGGCTTCACGAAATGGGCCCGCATCAGGGTCATGTCGGTGTCGCCGAGTACCGTGGTCAGCATGCCGCTGCTCGCGCTCGGTGCCAGCATCACGACGCGCATCCACACATCGTTGCCCCTGGCGGCCGAGATCCGCGTCGACGTGGTGATCACGCCCTCGCCCGGCGCGCCCTTCGCCACCACGGTGTTGATCTCGGTGGCGGGGGCCGCGGCATTGCGCGTCGGGCGCACATTGCGTGGGATCGGCGCGGTCGCCGCGACGACGTTGGCGCGATCGACCGGCGAGGACGCAGCCGGCGCATAGGCGAGCGCCTTGTTGAAGTTTTCAGTCGCGCTGGCGGTGGTCTGCGGATCGGAGCCGCCAACCGCTTCACGGGCCTTCAGCGCGGCAATCTGCGCGGCCGTGGCCTGCTTCGGCGCGGCATCCTCGTCACCCCAGAAGCCGCGGGCATTGATGATGTCGGCGGGCGATTGCGGCTTCTGCTCGGCGTTGTCGGCGTCGGCGGTCTGCACGGCCGGCTTGGCCTTCGGCGTCGGAACGAGCTGCGCGTCGGCGGCGGCAAGCTGGATCGCGGCGGCGAATTGCGGCTTCGCGCGCGGCAGCGGAATCGGATCGGCGGACTTGGCAGGGGCCGCGGCCGCAACCACGGTGTTTGCGGCGGGCTTGTCGTTCACAGCAGCCGCGCCTTCGTCTTCATCGTCACTCGACTTGCCGCCGCCGAACAGCTTCGCGAACGGGCTCGGCCTGCTGATGGTCGCGGCATCGTCGCCATTGCCGCGGCGCTCGATGTCGGCCTTGGCGAGCTCATAGCCCTTCAGCGGCGTGCCATCGCTCGGGACATGCACGGTGCGGCCATCGGGGAACACCCTGACCAGCTGGTCATGTGTCATGCGCGGCCAGTGGCGAATGCCGCCGGTGTCGAGATGCACGAACGGCGAGCCCGAAGTCGGATAGAAGCCGACGCCGCCGCGCTGCAGGCGCAGGCCGGCGTAGCGGATCTGCTCCAGCGGCACGCCCGGAATGAAGAAGTCCATCGCATGCCCCAGCATGTGCTGGCTGTGACGCGCGACGCCCGAGGAGCGGCGGCGCAGCATGGCGTTGGTGGCTGGGGCGCGGTAGGCGGAGATGATCTGAATCGGCTGCTTGCCGCCGACGTCGTTATAGACTTCCCAGAGGATATCGAACAGGTGACGGTCCATCACCGTCTCGTCCTGGGAACGCCAGTCGCGCAGGAAATGATTGAGCTGCTTCAGCGCGGCTTCGTCATAACGGCCATCGCGCTTGAAGGTGACGGTGAGGTCTTCGTTGGAATGGGTGTGGTGGAAGGAGAGCGTGCGGGTCTGGTTGAGCGCGGTCGCATCGTGCACCGATCCGGCGCCCGCCAACAGCAATAGCGCAGTCAGGCCGACTTGGTATCCGGCCTTAGGCAGCGACAGCGGATTGCAGCGGCGTGCGAAGACAGCCAGCACTATGAGCCCACCCAGTCGACGAGCGTTCGGTCGGCATCTTTCGCAGACCCCCTGCGAAAGACGGTGAACGCTTTCTTAAAGCGGGAGGGTTAACCGAGGTTTACCGACCCGCCCCCAAGTTAGGCTTAACTAACTGGGCGAGTGTGGCAAAAGATAGCCCTGTTCCCCGGCCGAGGCCCGAAATGGTTAACGTAAACGATCTCGCTTTTTGAGCGAGATCGTTGATTTTGCTTCAAAATTTATCGTAATCGGGCGGCGAAGCAGATTATCGGGTGATCACCCGGCGCTGCTGCTGGGCCTGGCCGCGGCGGACCGGTTGCGGCTCCGGCTGGCCGAATCCCCCGAACAGGCGCTCGAAGAAGTTCGGTCCAGAGGATCCGAAGACGCTGCTTTCACCGGCAACGTTGACGCCCGGCGGCAGGCTGCTGCTCGGCGGCCGCGAATAGCTCGGCTGGGCATGCGCGACGACCGTTTCGAGATCCTTGCCGCGGCTGTTCCTGAGCAGCGACAGCATGGCGGCGTCGCGGCCGTAGACGTCCCTTCGGATCTGCAGCTTGCCGGCATCGTCCACGAACGCGGTCTGGTAGGTGATGTTGACCGGGATCGGCGTCGGGAATTTCAGATCGACTTCGCTCGAGCCGTACATGCTGCGGATCCGCTCCGGCGTGTAGTGCTGGTTCGGCTCGGCGATGTTGAGCAGCACCGACGCGTACTGATCCGGATTCTGCACGCGCATGCAGCCGTGGCTGAAGGCGCGCTCGTCCTTGGCGAACAAATACTTGTCCGGCGTGTCGTGCTGATAGACCAGGAACTTGTTCGGGAAGTTGAAGCGGATGCGGCCGAGCGCGTTGGCTTCCCCCGGCGGCTGCGAGATGTGGATCGAGCCGTCGCGATTGCGCTCGAGCCTCAATCCCATGCGCTGCAGCACCGTCGGATCCTGCTGCAGGGCCGGCAGATACTCGTTGTAGATGATCGACGGCGGCACGTTCCAGGTCGGGTTGACCGTGATGTACTTCATCGTCTCGGTCAGAAGCGGCGTGGCGTGCTGGCCGGGCTTGCCGGTCACGACGCGCGTCGACCAGACCTGCGCGCCGTTCTGCATCACCTTCAGCGTGTAGTCGGGGATGTTGAGGATCACATAGGCATTGCCGACATTGGCGGCGCCGAGCTGGCGCGGCAGCCAGCGCCAGCGCTCCATGTTGACGATCACGGTGTCGATCTGGCGGTCGCGCTTCGGATTGTTCAGCGCCTTGACCGTGCGCTCGTCGAGAACGCCCGATGGCTTGAGGTCGACGCTGCTCTGGAATTTCTCCACGGCGCGCGCGACGGTCGCGTCATACTTCGTGCTGTCGGCATTCTCGGTGACGCCGAGCTTGTTGCGCAGGTCCGGCACGCGCGGATCGTCCATCTCGACCGCAGCCTGCTTCTTGCGCGCCGGCACGTATTTCAGCGCCGGGCCGTCGGCGATCGTGATGACAGCGCCGTCGCCTACGCCACGCAGCTCGGCGAGCTTCTTCTTCAATTCCTTGTAGAGCTTCTGCGGCGGGTTGTAGCCGTCGAGCGCGGCGGACGCGTCCTTGGCGGAGGTCACATTGGTGAACACTTCGGCCGGATCGATCGGGTGTTCCGGATAGAGGATGTCAGCCGACACCTGCGACCAGTGCATGCGGCCGCTCTGGGCCTGGCGCGCATAGTCCAGCATGCTGGCCGCGAGCTTCAGCTCGGCGTCGGCCAGCGCATCGGGGGTGGTCGCCGCGGTGAAATCCGGCACCGGATAGTCTGCCGCATCGAGGCCGTCGGCGGCCGCGTCCTTCAGGCGGGCGATGATGCCCTTGCCGGCGTCGGTCAGCTTTCCGGCCTTGGTGAAGACCGGTGCGTAGTCGCGGGTGGAGTAGAATTTCTCGGCCGCCGCGCGCTCGTTCTTGCGATCGAAGGGACGCAGCGTCTTGTTGTTGGCGAGCAGGTCGCGCAGCTTGTCGGCGACCGGTTGATCCTCGGGGGCAACATTGCTCGCGGCCTTGGCGGGCTCGGCAGCCGGAGCTGCGGCCGTCGCGGGCGCAGGAACGGCGGCGGGCGCCGTGGCCGTTGCAGGCGCGGGGCTCGCGGCAGGCGCAGTTGCCGTCGCGGGCGCGGCTGCGGGCGGTGCCACGGCGGTATCGGTCTTCGGTGCATCGGTCTTCGATGCATCGGTGTTGGGCGCATCGGCCGGCTTCGTCGCCGGCGCAGTGGCGACATCGGCCGGCTTCGGCTCGACAGACTTTGCCGCTGTGCCCGGTTCTGCGGGCTTTGCGTCGACCGGCTTGGTGTCAGCGGGCTTGGTATCAGCGGACTTGGTGTCAGCAGATCTGGCCTCGGTGGCCTGCACGTCGGTGGGCTTCACATCGGCCGGCTTGGCTGCATCGGGCAGCGCGGCGGTAGTGTCGGCCTTGAAATCGCTTGCGGTCGGAGGCGGCACGTTGGCCGGTTCGGGGCGGGGGATCGCGGCGTCGATTGCGAGTTCCGCGGCGCTGGAGCCGGGCGTGTCCTGTGCGAAGGCCGAGGTCGCCGACACCGTGAGGAAGGTTGCCGCGACGGCCATCAAGACGCGGTCAAATCCCCGACGGTTGTTCGAACAGTCACGCATTTTCTCACCCCCTGGGTGGAACTGCCCGTCATCAAGCGGAACAGTTCAAATCAGTATTCGGTTTCACAGCTTGCGCGGAAGCGCCGGCCCCTCAATCGACTCGCATGCCTGCACGCAACGAACGCAGACGATACATTTGCCCCTCTTATGCAGCCAGCGCCATGCGGGGCAACTCACGACAAACTGACCTCGAAGCGGCTGATTTCGCTCGGGCCATTGCGTTTTTGCCACGCGGCACAGCCTTTGTCTGTCACCGCCACGACACGGTTCAAAAGGTTCCCTGGTATGGCCTTGTCGGCCCCAGACCTAGGGCGCGTCGCTTGCGCGCGTGCCAGCCGCAGCTTCGTCGAGCTTGCGGTAGAGGGTCGAGCGGCCGATTTTGAGGCGGCGTGCGACCTCCGACATCTGGCCGCGATAATGCGAAATCGCGAAGCGGATGATCTCGTTCTCGAGATCTTCTAGCGGGCGCACCTCGCCCGCGGCGTTGAGCATCGAGAGGCCGCCGGCGGTGGGGAGGGTGGTCGCAACTGGTATTTCATTACCGGAGATCATGGCGGGCGCCGTGGAGGGCGACACCACCAGCGGCTCGCCCTGCAAGGATTTCCCGTCCGGCACCGGATGCGCTGACCCTTGCGGGAAGTCGGCGAGCCCAAGCTGGTCGCCGTCGCTCATGACCACGGCGCGATACACCGTGTTCTCGAGCTGGCGGATGTTGCCCGGCCAGTCGAGCTGCGCCAGATGCGCCATCGCATCGCCGCTGATGCCGGTGATGCTGCGGTTCTCCTCGGCGCAGAACCGCGCCAGGAAATGCCGCAACAGATGCGGAATGTCTTCGCGCCGCTGCCGCAGCGCCGGAATGGTCAGCGGCAGCACGTGCAGGCGATAGAACAGGTCCTCGCGGAACTGGCCGGCCTTCACGAGATCGAGCAGCTTGCGGTTGGTCGCCGAGATGATGCGGACATCGACCTTGACCGGCTTGCGTCCGCCGACGGCTTCAACCGTGCCTTCCTGCAACGCGCGCAGCAGTTTCACCTGCGTGGCCAGCGGCAATTCGCCAACCTCGTCGAGGAACAGCGTGCCGCCATGGGCCTCGACGAACTTGCCCTGATGGCGCTCGGTGGCGCCGGTGAAGGCGCCCTTCTCATGGCCGAACAGGATCGATTCGACGAGATTGTCCGGGATCGCGCCGCAGTTCACCGCCACGAACGGCTTGGCCTTGCGCTCGCTGCTGCCGTGGATAGCGCGCGCGAACAGTTCCTTGCCGACGCCGGATTCACCCTCGATCAGCACCGGAATCGTCGAGGATGCGGCTTTCTGCGCGGTGCGCAGCACTCCGGCCATCGCCTCGCTGCGGGTGATGATGTCGGAGAAGGTCAGCCGGCCCTCGCGGCTGTGGCGGATCCGCTGCAATTCGCCCTTCAGTGCCGAGGCGTTGAGGGCGTTGCGCAGGGACACCTGCAGCCGCTCGAACCCGACCGGCTTGACGACGAAATCCTGGGCACCGGCGCGCATCGCCGACACGACGTTGTCGATCCCGCCATGCGCGGTCTGCACGATGACCGGGACGGTCAAACCAGCTTCACGAATCTTTGCGAGGACTCCGAGACCGTCGAGGCCCGGCATCACGAGGTCGAGCACGACGGCATCGATCGCCTGCGTTTCGGATGCGGTCAGGGCCGCTATCGCCGCGTCGCCACTGTCCACGACGAGGGGCTCATAGCCGCACTTCTGCACCATGTTTTCAACCAAACGACGCTGTACTGCGTCATCATCGGCGATCAAAATGGTGGCAGCCATGGTTTTCCCCGCACGCTACGATTATTTGTCTCGAATCGGGGCAATGTCGCCGATGCCGATTAACGCACTCTTAAACGTTGCAAACCCGCCCTTATTCCGCCGCCGCCGACATCTTTCCGACTGAAGTAAGGTTACGAACAAGATGACCCCGCGCTCCAAATCCGCTCCCAACAAGTCTGCTCTCAGCAAGGCCGCTCTCCGTAAGGAAGCCGCGCTGCGCAAGACGGCCGCGCAACGCAAATCGCCGGCAGCCGGGCAGGCGGCGAAAAAGGCAGCCAGCAAGACCGGCAAGCTTCCGGAATGGAATCTGGCAGATCTCTACTCCGGTATCGACGCGCCAGAGGTTGCGCGCGATTTGCAGAAAATGGATGCAGATTGCGTCGCGTTTGAGACCGACTACAAGGGCAAGCTTGCCGAAAATACCGCCGGGGACGGCGCCGGAAAGTGGCTTGCCGAGGCGATCCGCCGCTATGAGGCCATCGACGACCTGGCCGGCCGTCTCGGTTCCTATGCCGGCCTCGTCCATGCCGGCGACAGCGTCGATCCCGCGATCTCGAAATTCTACGGCGACGTTTCCGAGCGGCTGACGGCGGCGTCGGTGCATCTGCTGTTCTTCTCGCTCGAGCTCAATCGGGTCGACGATGATGTGATCGAGCGCGCGATGGCCGAACCCGAACTCGGCCATTACCGGCCGTGGATCGAGGATCTGCGCAAGGACAAGCCGTACCAGCTCGAGGATCGCGTCGAGCAGCTCTTCCATGAAAAGGCGCAGAGCGGCTACGCGGCCTGGAACCGGCTGTTCGACCAGACCATCTCCGGCCTGCGCTTCAAGGTCTCGGGCAAGGAACTCGCGATCGAGCCGACGCTGAACCTGTTGCAGGACAAGGCGCCGGACAAGCGCAAGTCCGCCGCGCAGGCGCTTGCCAAGACCTTCAGGGACAATGAGCGCACTTTCGCGCTGATCACCAACACGCTCGCCAAGGACAAGGAAATCTCCGACCGCTGGCGCGGCTTCCAGGATGTCGCGGACTCCCGCCATCTCAACAACCGCGTCGAGCGCGAGGTGGTCGATGCGCTGGTCGCCTCGGTGCGCGCCGCCTATCCGAAGCTGTCGCACCGCTATTACGCGCTGAAGGCCGGCTGGTTCAAAAAGAAGAAGCTGCCGCACTGGGACCGCAACGCGCCGCTGCCGTTCGCGGCGACCGGGACAATCGCCTGGCCGGAGGCGCGCAACATGGTGCTGTCCGCCTATAACGGCTTCTCGCCGAAAATGGCCGAGATCGCCGGGCGCTTCTTCGACGATCGCTGGATCGATGCGCCGGTCCGTCCCGGCAAGGCGCCGGGCGCATTCTCGCATCCGACCACGCCGTCGGCGCATCCCTATGTGCTGATGAACTATCAGGGCAAGCCGCGCGACGTGATGACGCTGGCGCATGAGCTCGGCCACGGCGTCCATCAGGTGCTGGCGGCGAAGAACGGCGCGCTGATGGCGCCGACGCCGCTGACGCTGGCGGAAACCGCGAGCGTGTTCGGCGAGATGCTGACCTTCAAGCGGCTGCTGTCGCAGACCAGGAACGCCAAGCAGCGCCAGGCGCTGCTCGCGGGCAAGGTCGAGGACATGATCAACACCGTGGTGCGGCAAATCGCGTTCTACTCATTCGAGCGCGCGGTTCACACCGAGCGCAAGAACGGCGAGCTCACCGCCGAGCGGATCGGACAGCTCTGGCTCAGCGTGCAGGGCGAGAGCCTGGGGCCAGCGATCGAGATCAAGCCGGGCTACGAGACGTTCTGGATGTACATCCCGCACTTCATCCATTCGCCGTTCTACGTCTACGCCTATGCGTTCGGCGATTGCCTGGTGAACTCGCTCTATGCGGTCTACGAGCATGCGTCCGAGGGCTTCGCCGAGCGCTATCTCGACATGCTGGCCGCCGGCGGCACCAAGCACTACTCCGAGCTGTTGCGGCCGTTCGGGCTCGACGCCAAGGACCCCAAATTCTGGGACGGTGGCCTGTCCGTCATCGCCGGCATGATCGACGAACTGGAGACGATGGGCTGAGGCCCGTCGGCGTTCCGCGACGAGCCGGGCGAAAGCCCGGTCCAGACGGAGCTTCGTTCGGCATTTTCTCGCCGGACGACATGATCGTTCCATGACTTCCGCATCTGGGAGATCAATCCTGCCTGCGCCCGGCCGCTGGCCGTCGGCTGGGTCTCCCGGATCGGGGACAATTGGCGCTCCAAATGACCCAATAGGGACCACGCCGTTGCCCTGTCAATCTGTTTGCGGTAATGGCACGCGGAACGCGAATTTCTGACTGGGGACAGCGATGGCAGACCATAGCGAAGTGGCCTACACGACCGCCGACGGCAACGATTACGTGGCGCACGAGCAGACCTATGAAGGGTTTATCAAGCTCGTCAAATACGGCTCCATCGCCGTCGCCATCATCCTCATCCTGATGGCCTACTTCCTGGTCTGATCCTCAAGATCGGCTAGCCGCATCGCCGTCCCGCGGAGGTGCCGGAATTTCTGTCGAACCCGGCTGCCAAAAACCGGGGTATCCAATCTGGCGAAAATAACGCTAGTTTGAAGACGCGTGCGCCGCTCGCGCCGCCGGAGGGCCCATGAAGATCGCCGTTGCCAAGGAAATCGATCCGTCCGAGCCGCGCGTAGCGGCGTCGCCCGATACCGTCAAGAAGTTCAAGGCGCTCGGCGCCGAGGTCGCTGTCGAGCCGGGCGCGGGCATCAAGTCGGGCCTGCCCGATTCGGAGTTCACCGCGGTGGGCGCCACGGTCTCTGCCGACGCGCTCAAGGACGCCGACATCATCATCAAGGTGAAGCGGCCGGAGGCCTCCGAGCTTTCGCAGTACAAGCGCGGTGCGCTGGTCATCGCGATCATGGACCCCTACGGCAACGAGGCTGCGCTGAAGACGATGGCCGATGCCGGCATTTCCGCCTTCGCGATGGAGTTGATGCCGCGCATCACCCGCGCCCAGGTGATGGACGTGCTGTCCTCGCAGGCCAACCTCGCCGGCTACCGGGCGGTGATCGAGGGCGCCGAAGCCTTCGGCCGCGCCTTCCCGATGATGATGACCGCCGCCGGCACCGTTCCGGCCGCCAAGGTGTTCGTGATGGGCGTCGGCGTCGCCGGACTGCAGGCGATCGCGACCGCGCGGCGGCTCGGCGCCGTCGTCACCGCGACCGACGTGCGCCCCGCCACCAAGGAGCAGGTGGAATCGCTCGGCGCGAAATTCCTCGCCGTCGAGGACGAGGAGTTCAAGAACGCGCAGACCGCCGGCGGCTACGCCAAGGAAATGTCCAAGGAGTATCAGGCCAAGCAGGCCGCGCTGACCGCCGAGCACATCAAGAAGCAGGACATCGTGATCACGACTGCGCTGATCCCGGGCCGTCCGGCGCCGAAGCTCGTCACCGGCGAGATGGTGAAATCGATGAAGCCCGGTTCGGTGCTGGTCGACCTCGCGGTCGAGCGCGGCGGCAATGTCGAAGGCGCCAAGCCCGGCGAGGTGGTCGACCTCGATGGCATCAAGATCGTCGGCTACACCAACGTCGCCGGCCGCGTCGCGGCCTCGGCCTCGGGGCTCTACGCACGCAATTTATTCTCGTTCATCGAGACGATGGTCGACAAGGCCAACAAGGCGCTCGCGGTCAATTGGGACGACGAACTGGTGAAGGCCACCGCGCTGACCAAGGACGGCGCCGTCATCCATCCCAACTTCCAGCCGAAGTAAGGAGAGAAGCCATGGAGCATCTCGCGCAGGCCGTCGATCCGTTCGTGTTCCGGCTGTCGATTTTCGTCCTCGCCGTGTTCGTCGGCTATTTCGTCGTGTGGTCGGTGACGCCGGCGCTGCACACGCCGCTGATGAGCGTGACCAACGCGATCTCGTCGGTGATCGTGGTCGGCGCGCTGCTTGCGGTCGGCGTCGGCATGGTGTCGAGCGGCTCGGGCTGGGCCCGCGGCTTCGGCTTCGTCGCGCTGATCTTCGCCTGCGTGAACATCTTCGGCGGCTTCCTGGTCACCCAGCGCATGCTGGCGATGTACAAGAAGAAAGCCAAGTAACGGCAACCACCTCGGGGTGATGTAAGAATTTGGGGGGACCTGAGATGAGTGCCAATCTCTCTGCACTATTGTATCTCGTGGCAGGTGTGCTGTTCATCCTGTCGCTGCGTGGCCTGTCGAGCCCGGCCACGTCGCGCCAGGGCAACATGTTCGGCATGATCGGCATGGCGATCGCCGTCGGCACGACGCTGGCGAGCCATCCGCCGGCCGATGGCGTGGCCTGGCTGCTGGTGATTGTTGCGGTCGCGATCGGCGGCGGCATCGGCGCGGTCATCGCACGCCGGGTGCCGATGACGTCGATGCCCGAGCTCGTCGCCGCATTCCACTCGCTGGTCGGCATGGCCGCGGTGCTGGTTGCCGCCGGCGCGTTCTATGCGCCCGAGGCGTTCGACATCGGCACGCCCGGCAACATCCATCCCCAGAGCCTGGTCGAGATGTCGCTCGGCGTCGCGATCGGCGCGCTGACCTTCACCGGCTCGGTGATCGCGTTCCTGAAGCTTTCGGCACGGATGAGCGGCGCGCCGATCATCCTGCCGGCCCGCCACGTCATCAACATCGTGCTGGCGCTGGCGCTGGTGTTCTTCATCGTCGGCCTGGTGCTCTCCGGCAGCGCGTTCGACTTCTGGATGATCACGATCCTGGCGCTGGCGCTCGGCGTGCTGATGATCATCCCGATCGGCGGCGCCGACATGCCGGTCGTGATCTCGATGCTGAACTCCTACTCCGGCTGGGCCGCGGCGGGCATCGGCTTCACGCTCGGCAACTCCGCGCTGATCATCACCGGTGCCCTGGTCGGCTCCTCGGGCGCGATCCTGTCCTACATCATGTGCCACGCGATGAACCGCTCGTTCATCTCGGTGATCCTCGGCGGCTTCGGCGGCGAGACTGCTGCCGCAGGCGGCGGCTCGGGCGAGCAGAAGCCCGCCAAGCTCGGCTCGGCGGACGATGCCGCCTTCATCATGAAGAACGCCTCCAAGGTCATTATCGTGCCCGGCTACGGCATGGCGGTGGCGCAGGCCCAGCACGCGCTGCGCGAGATGGCCGACATCCTGAAGAAGGAAGGCGTCGAGGTGAAATACGCCATTCACCCGGTGGCGGGCCGTATGCCCGGCCACATGAACGTGCTGCTGGCCGAGGCCAACGTGCCCTATGACGAGGTGTTCGAGCTCGAGGACATCAATTCGGAGTTCGCCCAGGCCGACATCGCCTTCGTGATCGGCGCCAACGACGTCACCAACCCGGCGGCGGAAGAAGACAAGACCTCGCCGATCTACGGCATGCCGGTGCTGCAGGTCTGGAAGGCCGGCACCGTGATGTTCATCAAGCGCTCGCTGGCGTCGGGCTATGCCGGCATCGACAATCCGCTGTTCTATCGCGACAACACGATGATGTTGCTCGGCGACGCCAAGAAGGTCACCGAGAACATCGTCAAGGCGATGTAAGGCGGGCAGCGATGGCGCTGAACCGGGAGTGGCATCGCGCGCATCGCATGCCGCCCCGGGCCACGCGCGAGCAGCGCATCAAGTGGCATGTGGCGCATGCGGCGGCCTGTTCCTGCCGGCCGGTCCCCGGCGGCATCAAGGCCGACGTCGAGAGGCTGCTCAAGCTCCGCGGCAAGACATAGAAGCGGCCACTGGTGATGGCCCTGGCACTCGCAATCCTGAAATGGCTCCTGATCGCCGCGCTCGTCGTCTATCTCGGCGGGCTCGTGGTGCTGTACGTCAAGCAGCGCGAAATGCTGTTCCCGATCCCGCCGGTGGGACGGACTGCGCCCGCGGCCGCCGGTCTTGCCGAAGCGGAAGAGCATGTCCTGACCACCGATGACGGCGAGAAGGTCATCGTCTGGCACGTGCCGGCGAAGCCGGGCCGGGATGTCGTGCTGTTCTTTCCCGGCAATGGCGATTTCCTTGCCGGCCGCGTGGCGCGCTTCAAAGGCATCATCGCCGACGGCACCGGGCTGGTGGCGCTGTCCTATCGCGGCTACGCCGGCTCGAGCGGCTCTCCGAGCGAGCAGGGGCTGCTGCAGGACGCGGCGGCAGCTTACGCGTTCACCACCGCGCGCTATCGCGCCGAGCAGATCGTGGCCTGGGGCTTCTCGCTCGGCACCGGCGTTGCGGTCCCGCTCGCCGCCGAACATCCGGTCGGCAGATTGATCCTGGAGGCGCCCTATACGTCGACGGCCGACGTCGCCGGTGAGCACTTCTGGTACGTGCCGGTCACCCTGTTGATGCGGGATCAATTCCACTCCGACCGGCGAATCAATGGCGTCACGGCGCCGCTCCTGATCATGCATGGCACCAACGATCCGGTGATCCCGATCCGTTTCGGCGAGCGCCTGTTCGGCCTCGCCCATGAGCCCAAGCAGTTCGTGCGCCTGCCCGGTGGCGGGCACGACGATCTCGACGATTTCGGTGCGCTGGGGACTGCGATGCGGTTTATCGGCGCCGCAGGTGGCTGACGGCGGCGATTGTCTATCGCATAATCGGCCATCGAAGTGAGGGGACCCCCACGATGAGCGCACACGGACCGATGCCGCGGTCGGCCTGGCTGTATCCTGTTCTGGCGGTGCTGTTGTTTGCCGCGGTCTCGGCCTCCGGCTACAACTTCGCGCCATCGGCTCCTGGCTGGGTGTTCGCGGCCGTGTTGCTGGTGATCCTGTTCGGCACCGTGTTCGCGGCCGTCCATCATGCCGAGATGATCGCCGAGCGGATCGGCGAGCCGTTCGGCACGCTGCTCCTGACGCTCGCGGTGACGATCATCGAGGTGGCGCTGATCTCGACCATCATGCTGGGCGACACGCCGGCCCCGACCTTGGCGCGCGACACCGTGTTTGCGGTGGTGATGATCGTCTGCAACGGCCTGGTCGGGCTTTGCATCTTCATCGGCGGCCTGCGCTACCGGGAGCAGGATTTCCAGATCACCGGCGCCAACCTCTATCTCAGCGTGCTGTTCGTGCTCGCGACCATCACGCTCGACATGCCGAATTTCACGCTGACCGCGCCGGGGCCGGTCTACTCCACGGCCCAGCTCGCCGTCGTCAGCATCGTGACGGTGCTGCTTTACGCGGTGTTCCTCTACACCCAGACCATCCGCCACCGCGATTACTTCGTCGGCAGCGCCAACGAAGCGGCGGCGCATGGCGAGGTGATGTCCGACCGCATGACGGCGCTCAGCGTCGCGCTGCTGCTGGTCTCGCTGCTCGCGGTGGTGCTGCTGGCGAAGAAATTCTCGCTGGTGGTCGATGTCGTCACCATCAAGATCGGTGCGCCGCCGGCCTTTGCCGGCCTGGTGGTGGCGGCCCTGATCCTGTTACCGGAGAGCGTCGCCGCAGTGTCGGCGGCGCGCAAGAACGACCTGCAGAAGAGCATCAACCTCGCGCTCGGCTCCTCGATCGCCACCATCGGGCTCACGGTTCCCGCCGTGGCGGTTGCCGCCTATGCGCTCGACAAGCAGCTGGTGCTCGGGCTCAGCAACCAGCATATGCTGATCCTGCTGCTCACCTTCATGGTCAGCATGCTGACCTTCGGAACCGGTCGCACCAACATCCTGTTCGGGCTCGTTCATATGGTGGTGTTCGCCGTGTTCGTGTTCATGGTTTTCGTGCCCTAGAGCCCGCTCAAACAAGAAACTCGGAGAAGTAACGATGCTCAGCGCCAAATCGGATGTTCAGGTGGATACGGCGGAGGTCCGCGTGACCGAATGGCGGCTCGCGCCCGGCAGTGCCACCGGCCACCACACCCATGAGATGGACTACGTGATCGTTCCGATCACGGCGGGTGAGATGACCATCGTGGCGCCGAACGGCGAGCGCTCGACGGCGCAGCTCGGGGCCGGCAAGTCCTATTTCCGCAAGGCCGGGGTCCAGCACGACGTGCTGAACGAGACGGCCAGCGAGATCGTGTTCCTCGAGGTCGAACTCAAGCCCTGACACGGGGCCGGAACCCTGCACGCGCCGAATGGCAGGTCCGAGTCGGTGCAGTTGTGGAAATTCATAAGCCGTTAACGGCTCCACGTTGAATTAAGAGGTGGATGCGGCCTACGCAGGGGGCGCCTCCGGCTGAAACCGAAATGACACTGAAGGTGACCGTGGAACGGGGGTTTGCCACCGATCCGACGCAGTTGATCCCTGAATGTGCCTCAAAGTTCCAGCATGAAATAACGGGGTGGGGAGTTGCAGGTCATGCTGAGTTACCTGAAGAAATTTGTGATGGACATCTTACCCTCGGTGGCAGCGACCATCATCGGGGCGTACATCGTCAATCACTACATCGTGGCCAGGCCGGAAGCGCCGGCAGCCGCGGCCGTGACCGCCGCCGTTGATCCCAAGGCGGATCCGAAGGCCACCGCCAAGCCCGCCGAAAAGCCCGCCGTCGTCAGCAGCCTCCCCGAAGCCGGCGTGAAGGCCAAGGGCATGTCCGAGCGCACGCTGATCGAGCGGTCGGCGTCCGAGAAGGCCACCGTCACCGAGAAGCCCGCCGACAAATCCGCCGACCCCAAAGCAGCCGACCCCAAGGCTGCTGACTCGAAGGCTGCTGACTCGAAGGCTGATGCCCCGGCCGAGACCGCCAGCATCCCCGCCGAGACCCGCCATCATCCGGCGGCGCCGAAGGCGGTCGCCAAGGCCACGCCTGCCACCGCACCGCAGCCGGCGGCGACGGCTGCCGCGCCGGCCGAGGCCGCAGCCTCGCCGGAGGAAAGCCGCGACGCCAACGATCTCGCGCGCGCCGCCATCGAGCGGCTGCGCAAGGAGCGTCCGCAGCAGGAGGCCGCGCGCTCTACCGATCTCGCCCGCCTGCCTGAAGCGCAGCGCTCGGCGACCACGTCGGCGATGCGGCCGTTGCCGCCACCGATCATGGTGTCGAACCCGTCCAGTGATAGTGCCGATCAACCCTCCCAGCAGCGTGCGCCCTACGCCGCCGGCGTCCAAGCCAACGTGCAGGATTCGAACCGGCTGACGCCGCCGGCCGACATCCCGGTGCCGGTGATCCAGGCGCCGCTGGACCTGCGCGCCGAGGCGGTCATGCCGGCGCCCAAGAACGAGCGCACCTCGGTGACCGACGACATGTTCTCCGGCATGAAGTCGATGTTCCACGCCGTTCTGCCGAAGTAAGCCCTGCAGAACCAAGTCCTGCCGAAGCAAGCCTGAGAAATTATCCGCCGGTGCGCGCCAGCCCGCTGCGCGCGCTGCCGTCGGTTGGCCGTAGCGCGAGCGCGCGATTGTAGGACGCCGCCGCCTTGGCCTTGTCGCCGAGCTTCTCATAGGTCTGGCCGCGAATGTTCCACGCCGCAACGTTGTTGGGATCGGCCTGCACCGCCTCGTCGAGATCGGAGACGGCTCGCTTGGCATTGTCGAGCGCGAGGTAGCTGGTGGCGCGGCCGACCAGGGGCTCGGCCTTCTGCGGCGACAGTCCGCTCGCCGCGGTGAAATCGTCGATCGCCTGCTGGTGCTGGCCGCGGCTCTGATAGATCAGGGCGCGGCCGTAGAGCGCCTGGATGTTGTAGGGGTCGGCGGCCAGCGCCTGTTCGAACTCCGCCATCGCCTCGTCGAGCTTGCCGGAGCGCGCCAGCACCTGGGCGCGAGCCGTGTGGTCCTTGGCGCTGTTGACGTCCTGCGGCGTGATGGCGTCGGCGGCCGGCTTATCGGCGGTGGCGGCCGGCTTCGGCTTGCCGTCCGAACCCCATGATCCCAAGTCGAAGGAACAGCCCCCGAGCGGCAGGCCAACAACGATTGCAATGATGACGAGCTGTGGCGCGCAACGCCGGGGCGCAGGGTCTGCAAGGAGCGAACGGAGTGCCGGATCAGCGATCATGCAAAATGCTCTTGCCGGTCGTTTTGCATGGGTACCCCGGAACGCGGCTCGCTTCAAAACGACAACGCGGGCCCGTGGCCCGCGCTGTAAGACTTCCAGATCGGCAAAACGGTTCAGCGAGGACCGCGACCAGCGCCTGCACCACCGCCGCGACCGCCGCGGTCGCCACCCGGACCAGCGCCGAACACCGGCTTCGGCTTCATCGGCAGCAGGCCTTCGCGCTGCAACTTCTTGCGCGCCAGCTTGCGTGCGCGGCGCACGGCTTCGGCCTTTTCGCGGGCCTTCTTCTCGGACGGCTTTTCGTAGTGACCGCGGAGCTTCATCTCGCGGAAAATGCCCTCGCGCTGCATCTTCTTCTTCAGCGCCTTCAGGGCTTGGTCGACATTGTTATCGCGGACGAGAACCTGCACGCGGCATCCTCTTTTGAATTGATCGGTTCGGAATTCTGGTGAGGTGAAGGGGCGGCAAAAGGCCTGCCTCTTAACCCTAGGCGCGCGCATGTATCAGACAAACGCGCAGATGTCCACCGGTCACGTGACTTTCGGGCCTAGTAAAGCCACGAAATGGGACGAAAATGCCATCGTGCGGCCCTGATTTGGGTGATTTGGCGCCCGGTTGAGGGCCGCTCCCGGCGTTTTGGATGACCCGGGCATTGGAAATAGGGGAGATGGCACATGGATATGAAGAAATACGCGGCCGAGCTGATCGGTACGTTCTGGCTCACATTCGCTGGCTGCGGCAGTGCGGTGATCGCGGCCGGGTTTCCGCAGGTCGGGATCGGCCTGGTCGGCGTATCATTGGCCTTCGGGCTGAGCGTGGTGACCATGGCCTATGCGATCGGCCATATCTCGGGTTGCCATCTCAACCCGGCGGTGACGGTCGGGCTCGCCGCGGGCGGGCGTTTCCCCGGAGGGCAGGTGCTACCCTACATCATCGCGCAAGTCGCCGGCGCGATCGTCGCGGCCTGGCTGCTCTACGTGATCGCGAGCGGCGCGCCCGGCTTCGATGTCAGCAAGGGCTTCGCCTCGAACGGCTACGACGCGCATTCGCCGGGCCATTACAGCATGGTGGTGTGCTTCATCACCGAAGTGGTGATGACCATGATGTTCCTGTTCATCATCATGGGATCGACCCATGGCAAGGCGCCTGCCGGCTTCGCGCCGCTCGCGATCGGCCTCGCGCTGGTGATGATCCATCTCGTCAGCATTCCAGTCACCAACACCTCGGTGAACCCGGCGCGCAGCACCGGGCCGGCGCTGTTCGTCGGCGGCTGGGCGCTGGCGCAGCTCTGGATGTTCTGGGTCGCGCCCTTGATCGGCGGTGCGCTCGGCGGCGTCATCTATCGCTGGCTCAGCGACGAGCCGACCGGCATCGTTGCCGGCGCGAAAACGGCATGATCGGCGAATGGGATCGTGGCTGCCACGATCCCATTTCCATTGAGATGTCGAAGGCGGCTGCGACCGCCGCCTGAATTTATGGCTTGCGGACCGGTGTCACTTCGGTGACGTGCCCCATCTTGCGGCCGGGGCGAGGCGTGCCCTTGCCGTACAGATGCACGGTGGCGCCGGGAACGGTGAGCCACTGCTCATAGCTCAGGATGTCGTCGCCGATCAGGTTGGTCATGGTGACCACCTCGCCATGGCGCACCGGCTTGCCAAGCGGCCAGCCGGCGATCGCGCGAATGTGCTGCTCGAACTGTGAGATCGAGGCACCGTCGAGCGTCCAGTGACCGGAATTGTGCACGCGCGGCGCGATCTCGTTGACCAGCACCGTCGCAGTGCCGTTGCCCGGCACCACGAACATCTCCACCGCAAGCACGCCGACATAGTCGAGCGCAGACGCAATCTTTTCGGCGATCGCCCGCGCCTGCGCGGCTAGCTCCTCGGGAATTGCAGCCGGCGCGCGGGAAATTTTCAGGATGTGATCGCGATGCTCGTTCTCGGTGACGTCGAAGCACTCGACCTCGCCGGACGCGGAGCGGGCTGCGATGACCGAGATCTCGCGCTCGAAGGGGATGAAGGCCTCGAGGATCGCCGACTTGGTGCCGAGGTCTTCCCAGATCTGTTCGAGGTCGTCGCCGGGGCGGACGATGGTCTGGCCCTTGCCGTCATAACCGAAGCGGCGGGTCTTGATGACCGCGGGCAGGCCGATCCGTTCGATCGCCGCGCGCAGCGTGGCGACCGAGGAGACGTCGGCATAATCGGCGGTGCCGATGCCGAGCTTGCTGATGAAATCCTTCTCGATCAGCCGGTCCTGCGTGGTCTCGAGGATCTTGTACGCGGGCAGCACCGGGCGGCGCGCGGCGAGCACCATCGCGGTCGCGGCCGGGACGTTCTCGAATTCATAGGTGACGACGTCGACGTCGTTGGCGAACAGT
Organism: Bradyrhizobium sp. USDA 3364; assembly: GCF_054056355.1. Classification (NCBI taxonomy): domain Bacteria; kingdom Pseudomonadati; phylum Pseudomonadota; class Alphaproteobacteria; order Hyphomicrobiales; family Nitrobacteraceae; genus Bradyrhizobium; species Bradyrhizobium sp. USDA 3364. The sequence continues at coordinate 1,502,786 of NZ_JBSRYG010000002.1, read as the reverse complement.
TCGAGCGCCTCGACGTCGGCATATTCCGCGCAGGTCGCATGCTGCACCACGTCGAAGGCCGGCGAGTCCGGATCGGGCGAAAACACCTCGCAGCGGAGCCCGAGGCGCGCCGCGGCCATTGCCAGCATCCGGCCCAATTGTCCGCCGCCGAGGATTCCGATGGTGTCGCCCGGCTTCAGCTTCACTGCATTCGAAGCCGTCACGCCGTGCCCTCCGGATGGTCCTTGACCGCATCGGTCTGCTGCTTGCGCCAGGCCGCAAGGCGGGCCGACAGCGCGGGATCGCTGAGCGCGAGCACGCTTGCCGCCAGCAACGCAGCATTGATCGCGCCGGCCTTGCCGATCGCGAGCGTTCCGACCGGGATGCCGGCCGGCATCTGCACGATCGAATAAAGCGAATCGACGCCGGACAGCGCCTTGGATTCGACGGGAACCCCGAACACCGGAAGCTCCGTGAGCGCGGCCGTCATGCCCGGCAGATGCGCGGCACCGCCGGCGCCGGCGATGATCACCCTGTGGCCGGCCGCCTTGGCGCCCTTGGCGAAGGCGTAGAGCCGATCGGGGGTACGGTGGGCCGAAACGATGCGCGTTTCGCAGGCGATACCGAGCGCGGCCAGCGTATCGGCGGCGTGGCGCATGGTCTCCCAGTCGGACTGGCTTCCCATGATGAGGGCGATCGGAGCGGTCATCTCTTCAATTCTGTACAGGAATCCAAAAGCATAGGCCGATTATAGGGGCGGCCCGGGCGTCATCCAAGGCGTGGCAAGGGAGTCAGAATGGACTATCCTGTCTTGGTGAATCCCGGCAAGCCTTCATAAGCAGGCCTCAACAAGGATGCGCATGAAGAAGAAGACGACGGCGGCCGGCTCCGGGGCGGCAAAACGACGGAAAGGCGCGACCGCACCGCGCAAATCCGCCCCCGGCAAGACTGGAACCAAACGGACCGGAGCCAAGCGGGCCGGAACCGAGGCCGCCACGCGCGGCGCGGTCGCATCCGGCGACAAATCCACGATCCGCAGGCTCAGGGCACAGTTGGCGCGGGCCCAGGCCCGGATCGAGGAACTGCAGGCCTCCGCCGAGACCGACTTCCTGCTCGACATCCTGAACCGGCGCGGCTTCGAGCGCGAGCTCACCCGTTCGCTGTCCTTCATCAAGCGCTACCAGGCTTTCCGGCGCGCTGATCGTGCTCGACGTCGACCGCCTGAAGCCGATCAACGACGCGTTCGGGCACGCCGCGGGCGACGAGGTGCTGAAGACGATCGTGGCCGCGATCTCGGACCAGGTGCGCGCCTCCGACGTGGTCGGCCGTCTCGGTGGCGACGAGTTCGCCGTGCTGCTGTGGAATCTCAGCGAGACCGATGCCCGCGCCAAGGCGGCTGCGCTGGAAGAGGCGATCGATCGCCTGACCTTCGTGTTCCGTGACAGCCATGTCTCCGCGGGCGCCTCCGCAGGCGTTGCGATCCTCAACGTGCATTCGGATGTCGAGCGCGTGCTCGATGAGGCCGACCGTGCGATGTATGTGCGCAAGGCCCAGCGGCGCCATGAATCCTAAAGCATGATCCGGAAAAGTGCGAAGCGGTTTTCCGAGAAGATCATGCTTAAACAAGGGGCATGATCCGGAAAAGTGCGAAGCGGTTTTACCTCGCGACAAGCGCGGGACGCGCTTGCGCGGAGATCATGCTCAACAAAGAACCAAAGCGCGATGACGGTTCAATCCAATCTCTTCGCGGCTAATTCCAGAGATTACAGCGCGCTCAGATCCTCCGGCACATTGCCGTAGGCACGCAGCAGCTTGGCGTCGCCGAATTCGCCGATCGCGGGATCGCCGGTGCGGCTGAACGCGACGGCGCCGATGCTGCCGGGCATCCGCGACATCGTCTCCGCGCGGCGCAGAGCGGTCGCCGAGCTCTGGCATTCCTCGGCATTGCCCGCGACGGGAGCGCCGTCGTCGTCCTGCATGAAGGGCAGCGCCACGTAATAGGTCACGTCCGCCATTGCTGTGCTCCCGGATGATCAGGCCAAGAATCAAGCAGCGTCGCTCGCCGCCTCGGTTCGCGCCGGGACGCAGCCGGCGGTGATCGCCGCCTGCAACTCCTCGAGCTCGGCTTCCAGGTATTCGTTGGCCATGATCAGCGCCTTGATGGTGCTGCGCAGGTTGCCGTCGCACATCGCGATCGCCTGATCGCAGGCCTTCTCGTAGCGGCTGTTGTCGGGCAGGGAAGGCGGTGCGGACATGGCGAAACTCCCTCTGATGGCTGGCGGCATGCCGGCATGTTCTCTTTTTGTTCCAGGAGAGTCAAGCGTGGAGAATTGCGCCCGCGTCCGTTGCCGGGAACGTGAAGCCGACGAGGCGCTGTGGATGACGGGGAAAACCGCGGGACCGGACTGAACCAGGCCGGCCGAACCGAGGCTGCGCCGTGGCCCACGGGTCAGGCGATGATGTCGGGCGTGATCTGGTCTTCGATGAAGGCGATGCGATCGCGCAACTGCAGCTTCCGCTTCTTCAAGCGTTGCAGCATCAAGAGATCGGGCGCCGGCGACTGATGCAGCGCGTCGATCGCGGCATCGAGGTCGCGGTGCTCCTGTTGCAGACGCGCAAGCTCGGCGAGGAGTTCGCGCTCATCCTGATCGTTCATGGTTGTGTATTAACTGCTAAGCACGACGAGGTTGTCGCGGCCGAAGCAGCCGCTTGCCGGAATATCGTCCCTGCGCGCGCGCCGCGCAAGCTGAACCGGTTCCATAGTCACGAATGGTTACAGATAAACCGAAATGAGTGCGTGCGGCATTTCGCGTCCCCTATCGACAGTGCCGCCGACTTGTGTAGACTTACTGGTCCGGATCGAACCTGAGGTTTAACCCACCGAGGAGAGTTCGCAATGGCAATACAGGCCCATCTCATCGAGCTGGAGCGTAAGCACAAAATACTTGAGAACGAACTGCACGAAGCGCTCGTTCACCCCTCCGTAGACGACCTCCATATTTGCGAGCTCAAGCGCCGCAAGCTGATGGTCAAGGACCAGATCGAACGGTTGAGACTCTCCGCCGACGACACGGTCCACTAAGTCAGTCCCCGCAAATTAGCGAATAGCTTGGCCTTTTTTACCGAGGGATGAACGCCGTAGCGCGCATCCCCCGGGGAGGCCATGCTGCATTTGCTCAGAGCCTGGTCAGTCCGGGATCGCCAGCTCGCCGACATGGTCGGCGACTGCAAGCGACGACGTCAGCCCGGGTGACTCGATTCCGAACAGGTTGATCAGGCCGGCGACGCCGTGATCGGCCGGCCCCTGGATCAGGAAATCCTGGGTGGCCACCGCCGGCGGCACGATCTTGGGCCGGATTCCCGAATAGCTCGGCATCAGCGCGCCATCCGGCAGCGTCGGCCAATATTTCCGGATCGCCGGATAAAACCGCTCGGCCCGATCCGGGTCGACCGCGTAGTCGATGTGATCGATCCATTCGACGTCGGGGCCGAACCTCGCCTGTCCAGCCATGTCGAGCGTCAGGTGCACGCCGAGCCCGCCGGGCTCCGGCACCGGATAGATCAGCCGCGAGAACGGCGCCCTGGCGCTGCAGCTGAAGTAATTGCCTTTGGCCAAATAGGCCGTTGGAATCAATTCGATGGGCATGCCTTCGATGTTGCGCGCGACCGCCGTCGCGCCAAGGCCCGCGGCATTGATCAGGAGATCGCAGGCCAGCGTCATCGGCGCCGCGCCGCCGGCCTCGATCTCGAATCCGTTGCCGGTCGCCCTGGCGTGCAGCAGCGGCGTATGGAAGGCGAATGCCGCCCCGGCCGCTTCGGCGTCGCCGCGCAGCGCCAACATGTAAGCATGGCTGTCGATGATCCCGGTCGAGGGCGACAGCAACGCCGCGTCGCAGTTCAGCGCCGGCTCCAGCGCGCGCGCGGCCTCGCCGGACAGCACTTGCATGTCGTCGACGCCGTTGGCCGCGGCATGGGCGCGGATCGACTGCAGTTTTTCGGTCTCCTTGGCCGTGGTGGCCACGATCAGCTTGCCGCAATTCTTGTGCGGGATGCCGTGTTCGGCGCAGTAGCGGTAGAGCGACCGCTTGCCGCTGACGCACATCCGCGCCATCAGGCTGCCGGCCTTGTAATAGATGCCGGCGTGGATCACCTCGCTGTTTCGCGACGAGGTCACGGTGCCGATCCCCTCGGCCTCCTCGATCACAATCACTTCGCGGCCGGCCTGTGCCAGCCTCCGCGCCACGGCGAGGCCGATCACCCCCGCACCGACGATCACGCAATCAACCCTGTCCATCTCGTCCTTCAGATCCGAAAATTTCCGCACGGCGATGCCCTTGCCGTCGCCGCCAACATCGTTCAGCCGATCCGCGCATTTTGGGCAAGTGCTTGGGCCATCTCAATTAGTCGGGGAGCCATGCCCTGTTAGTGGAGCATTAATCATGTCAGGGCATTTGCCGTAAATTAAGTCGCATTTTCCAGTTGCATCAGTACGCGTTTACCCGATCCAAACCGACCGAGCCGGACACTCGCCCCGGAAATCCGCGGGTGATCGATGGCTGGCAAGAAGTGGCAGGCGGGCGGGAAGAATTCGATTCCGGCAAGGGCCGTGCTTTGCCTGATGGCCGCCGTCGCGTCGTGCAGTACAGCCCGGGCCGCCTCCGGCGCGTTCGCACCGTCATCCTATCTCGGTGACCTCGATCCCGGCGTGGTCTGGGAGCTCCTGATCGGCAGCGTGGTGGTCGCGTCGTTCTTCGGCGCGGTCGGGCTGTGGATCCTCTCGGCCCTGCGCAAGGCCAGGCGCGCGCAACTGCGCCGCAACGCCTTCGTCTCGTCGGCCCTCAACCATCTGAACCAGGGCGTGGTGATGACCGATGTGCACGAGCGCATCGTGTTCTGCAACGACCGCTATCTCGAGATCTACGGCCTGTCGCGCGCCGACATCCGGCGCAACATGACCGGTACCGAGCTGCTCGAGCTGCGCCGCGACCGCGGCGTGCTCGACGTCAGCGTCGACGATTTCTTTGCCAGGGCCGCGGCGCCCGAGGGGCTGGTCACCGAACTGTCCGGCGGCAGGTCGGTGCTGGTGAAATATTTCCCGCTGCCGAACGGCGGCTCGGTCGCGACCCATCTCGATTGCACCGACCAGCGCAAGCTGTCGCGCAAGCTCGCCTCGACCACGCAATTCCTGGAGTCGGTGCTCGACAACGTCCCGGTCTGCGTCGCGGCCAAGAACATCGAGGACGGCCGCTACATCTTCGCCAACCGCGCCTTCGAGCGCTTCTCGCGGTTCTCGCGCGACCACATCGTGGGCAAGCGCGCCGACGAGATCTTCCGCCCCGAGACCGCGCTCAGCATCGATACCGCCGACCGCGCGGCGCTGAACGCGCCGGAGGGCTATCACCGCAGCGAATTCTTCGTCGAACGCGGCTCGGAGAAGCGCATCCTCGCTTCCAACCGGGTGATCGCCCGCAACGAGGCCGGCGAGCCGGAATTCCTGATCGCGCTGTTCGAGGACGTCACCGATCGCCGCTCGCTGTCGCGCGAGCTGGAGAACAACAAGAAATTCCTCGAGCTCGTGGTCGACAACATCCCGGTCTCGCTGATCGTGCAGCGCGTCACCGACGGCCGCTATTTGCTGGCCAACCGCAGCGCCGAGACGATCCTCAACCGCCGCCGCGAGGACGCCGCCGGCCTCACCGCGTCCGATATCTTCAATGCGCGTGAAGCCAAGCTCATTATGGCCCGGGACGAGGCTGCGATCAGGAAGCGCAGCACGATCGCCGAGGAGCACCCGATCTCGACCAAAGACGGCCTGCGGCTGTTCCTGACCCGCCGCATGACCGTGCTCGACGACCATGGCGAGCCGCAATACCTGATCAAGACCCATGAGGACGTCACCGACCGGCGCCAGACCGAGTCGCGCATGGCGCACATGGCCTATCATGACGGCCTGACCGATCTGCCCAATCGCGCCGCCTTCCTGCAGGCGCTGACCCAGATGATCGAGGCCTGCGACGGCACCGACGAGGAGTTCGCCGTGCTCTGCGTCGATCTCGACGGGTTGAAGGAGATCAACGACGTCTACGGCCATGCGATGGGCGACAAGGTGCTGATCGAGGTCGCGCAGCGCCTGCAGACCGTGGCGCGCGGCGGCGTGGTTGCGCGGCTGTCCGGTGACGAATTCGGCCTCATCATCGACGGCAAGCAGCCGGTCGCCGGCATCGCGCTGGCCGAACAGGCCGCCGAGGCGCTCGGGCAGGATTTCCTGATCGATGGCAAGTCGGTGCGCACCGGCCTCACCACCGGCATCGCGGTCTTCCCGGACAATGGATCCGACGCGGCCTCGCTGCTGGCCAATTCCGGCGCGGCGCTGTTTCGTGCCAAGGCGAAGTCGCGCGGCACGATCTCGATCTTCGAGCCGGAGATGGACCAGCAGATCCGCGATCGCCGCGTGCTGCACCAGGAATTGTCGGTCGCGATCAAGAACGGCGAATTGTCGCTCTACTACCAGCCGCAGGCGGCCGCGGGCGCCAGCGTTGCCGGCAGCCAGATCATCGGTTTCGAGGCGCTGGCGCGCTGGCACCATCCGGTACGCGGCTTCGTGCCGCCCGGCGACTTCATTCCGCTCGCGGAAGAGAGCGGCCTGATCGTCGAGATGGGCGAATGGATCCTGCGCGAAGCCTGCCGAGAGGCGGCCTCCTGGGCGATCCCGCTGCAGGTCGCGGTGAACCTGTCGCCGGCGCAATTCACCCATGGCGACCTCGTCGGCCTCGTCCATTCGATCCTGCTCGAGACCGGGCTCACGCCCGACCGGCTCGAGCTCGAAATCACCGAGGGTGTGCTGATCGAGGATTTCGACCGCGGCCTGTCGCTGCTGCGGCGGCTGAAGGCGCTTGGCGTCCGCATCTCGATGGACGATTTCGGCAGCGGCTATTCCTCGCTGAGCTATCTGCAGGCGTTCCCGTTCGACAAGATCAAGATCGACCGCGCCTTCGTCATCAATCTCGGCCGCAATCCGCAATCGGCCGCGATCGTGCGCGCGGTGATCGATCTCGGCCACGGCCTCGAGATGTCGATCGTCGCCGAAGGCGTCGAGACCGAGGCGCAACTCGGCTTCCTTGCCGAGGAGGGCTGCGACGCCGTGCAGGGCTATCTGATCGGCCGGCCGGCCCCGATCGGTCAATTTGCCGCGCTGGTCGGCGGCGAGTTGCTCGCGGAAACCGTGCGCAGAGCCGGGTAGATTGGCCTCAACGGTCAGATGGCGTCAGGCGCCGCGCTTGCCATTCGCTGCACGTGCGGTTAAATCTCGATCCACCACAACTTTTTTCCGAGAAAGGAGGGCTGCGTCGTGGCGAGATTCACCGATCCCCACCTCAAGCGTGGCCCCGTCAACGCCCTGCAGATGCGTTTGCAGGGCTGACCGGAAACTCGCGCTAAATCCTTCCTGGTCTGCCCTTCGTGGCCGTGCGGCGTCGAACGCTTGAGCGTTCGCGCCCGCACATCAATCCCTCGCCGCGCTTCGACACGACTATCCGATGGCTGGCATGCCCGGGAGTGTCGTGATTGCCGGCAAGACCAGAGAATTGACCGTGACCCTCATCAATGTCCGCAATCTCGGCGTGACGCTGAACGCGCCGCTGATTTCCGAACTGAATTTTGTCGTCAATGCCGGCGACCGCATTGGCCTCGTGGCCGCCAACGGCCGCGGCAAATCCACGCTGCTGCGCTGCATCGCCGGCGCGATGGAACCCAATGAGGGCGACATCATCCGCGCGCGCGGACTGACCGTCGGCCATGTCGAGCAGGACGCGCCGCCAAAACTGCTGGATACGCCGTTCCATGCCGCCGTGCTCGAGGCGCTGCCCGCCGAACAGCGCGGCAGCGAGAGCTGGCGGGTCGACGTCGCCTTGCAGTCGCTCGAAGTCCCGGAGGAACTGTGGGCGAGGCCGCTCAAGCAATTGAGCGGCGGCTGGCTGCGGCTTGTGCTGCTCGCCCGCGTGCTGGTGACCGAGCCCGACGTGCTGCTGCTCGACGAGCCGACCAACCATCTCGACCTCGCCAAGATCGGCCGGCTCGAGGTCTGGCTGAACACACTGCCGCGCGAGATGCCGCTGGTGATCGCAAGCCACGATCGCGCCTTTCTCGACGCGACGACCAACCGGACGCTGTTTCTGCGCCCGGAACGGTCGCAGCTGTTCGCGCTGCCCTACACCGCGGCGCGCGCGGCGATCGACGAATTCGACGCCTCGGACGAGCGGCGCTATCAGCGCGACATGAAGGCGGTCCGGCAGCTCCGGCAGCAGGCCGCCAAGCTCAACAACCTCGGCACCAATTCCGGCAGCGACCTTCTGCTGTCGAAGACCAAGCAATTGAAGCAGCGCGCCGAGAGACTGGAGGAGGCGGCGAAGCCGGCGCATCTGGAACGTTCGGCCGGAACGATCCGGCTCGCCAACCGCGACACCCATGCCAAGGTCCTGATCAGGCTGAACAACGCCGTGATCGCGACCCCCGACGGCAGGCCGTTGTTCAGGACCGGCCAGCAGTTCATCTGCAAGGGCGACCGGATCGCGCTGCTCGGGCCGAACGGCGCCGGCAAAACCCGGTTCGTCGCGGCGCTGCGGCTGGCGATCGAGACGAACGAGGCGGCAGCCGCCGAGATCCGGGCCACCGAGTCGCTGGTGCTTGGCTATTGCGACCAGGCGCTGGCCGATCTCGCCGATGGCGACACGCCGATGCGGATGCTGACGCGGCGCTTCGTGGTCGGCGATCAGCGTGCGCGCGGCCTGCTCGCCGGTGCCGGCCTCTCGATCGAGATGCAGGGCCGTCCGATCGGGCGGCTGTCGGGCGGGCAGAAGGCTCGTCTCGGCATGCTGGTGCTGCGGCTCTCCCAGCCGAACTTTTATCTGCTCGACGAGCCGACCAACCACCTCGACATCGAGGGCCAGGAGGCGCTGGAGAAGGAACTGATGGAGCAGCAGGCCAGCTGCCTCCTGGTCTCGCACGACCGCCAGTTCGTGCGGACGGTGGCCAACCGGTTCTGGGTGATCGAAGGCAGGAAGCTGATCGAGGTCGACGGCCCCGAACATTTCTTTGCCTCCGTCGGAGCAGGCTGACGTTTGACGCTTTTTTCGGCGAGCACGTATTCCGTTCGCATCGGAATGCGATAGGCGTTGCGCATGGCGGACTATGATGTCGCGATCATCGGCGGTGGCCTTAACGGCACGAGCGTGGCCCGTGACGCAGCCGGCCGCGGCCTGCGCGTGATCCTGCTGGAGCAGGGCGATCTCGGCTCCGGCGCGTCGCAGGCTTCGCCGCGGCTGGTCCATGGCGATCTGGCGGGGCTGGAACGGCGCGAATTCTTCCGCGTTCGCAGGGCGCTGAGGGAGCGCGACGTGTGGCTGCGGATCGCGCCACACCTGGTCCGGCCGGTACGCTTCGCGCTTCCCGCGCATGCCGAGGAACGGCCGCCGTGGAAATTGTGGTCGTTGCTGTTGCTCTATGAGCGGTTGGCCTCGCGCAGCGGCCTGCCGCGCTCGGCGACCCTCGATGTCACCCACCATCCGGTCGGCAATGCGCTGAAGCGGCCGTTCGGAACCGCGTTCGAATATTCCGATTGCGTCGTCGACGATTCCCGGCTCGTCGTGCTCACGGCCGTCGATGCCGCGGCGCGCGGCGTCGAGATCCGCACCGGCGCCCGCGTGACCCGGGCGGAGCGCGGCGACACCTGGCGTCTGGTCGCGATCGACCGCGGCTACCGGCGGGTGATTACGGCGCGGTCGCTGGTCAACGCGACCGGTGCGTGGACCGCCTCCGTCGCCGACACCGTGCTGCGCGTGCCGGCGCCACCGCTCGCGACCGTGCAGATCAGCCAGATCGTGGTGCGCCGCATGTTCGATTGCGACAACGTCTATGCATTCCAGAATTCCGACGGACGACTGATTTTCGCCAGTCCCTATGAGCGTGACTTCACCCTGATCGGCAGCGTCAGCCATCCCTTCAAGGGCGATCCGGCTATTGTCACAATGGGCGTGCGTGAGGTGGCCTATCTCTGCGATGCGGCCAATCGTTATTTTCGCGAGCAGATCACGCCTGCCGACGTGCTGCGAACGATTTCCGGCGCCAATTCCGTCGTCGCGTCCGCGCGCCGGAGCGATGGAGCAGCGCTGCTTGATTACGGGCGCGGCAAGGCGCCGCTGCTCACGGTCTTCGGCGGCGATGTCACCATGTCGCGGCGTCGCGCCGAGCGGGCGGTCTCGGAGTTCACGCGGTTCTATCCGATGACGCCGCGCTGGACCGCAACCGCGCCGCTGCCGGGCGGCGAGTTCGCATGGCCGCGCTTCGAGACCGAGGTCGACATCGCCCGCGATCGCTGGCGCTTCCTCGGCGAGGCGCAGGCGCGGCGGCTGGTGGCCGCCTATGGGTTGAACGTGAAGGACGTTTTGGGAGATGCCAAAGACAAGGCCGATCTCGGCCCCGCCTTTGGTCCGGAACTGACCGGCGCGGAGGTGCGCTACCTCATGCGCAAGGAATGGGCGCGCTTTCCCGATGACGTGCTGTGGCGTCGCTCCAAGCTCGGATTGACCATGCCGCAAGCCGACCGCGATGCGCTGGCGGCGTTCATGGCGAAGCCGGATTGAGCGCGGCTTTCAAACCTCCCCTTGAAAGGGGAGGTCGCTTTGCTCGCAAGAGCAAAGCGGGTGGGGATCTGCTCTCTCCCCAGACACCGCCGTTTGTGGCTGACCCCCATCCCGACCTTCCCCCTTTTCAGGGGGAAGGAGAACAGCTCCGACAGCGGCTACTGCCTCGCCGCCTCCTGCGACCAGGCGAGGTCGCGCCGCGACGGACGGCGATGCAGCCGGTCCGAGATCAGGTTCGTTGCCTGCCGGCCCTGGCCGGCGCGCAGGCAGGCAACGATGAAGGTGTCCTCCCACAATTCGCGCTGGGCATGGCTGCCGCCGATCCGCACCAGCTCGGGCATCAGTGGTGCTAGGATGCGCACGGCGCTGTCATGGTCACCGGCTGCGAAGGCGGCGATGCCGCGACCGAGCCCGATCGCGGCAGGGCCGGGCGCCAGCTTGCCGTCGGCGTCGCGCGCCGCCATCTCGGCCAGCCGTGCCTCCAGCGCGTTATTGTTGGTCGTGGCTGCGACCAGCGCGTGATGCACGTCGGCAAAATGCGCGCCGGCCTTCGGGAAATAGCCGTCGCCATAGGCGGCGACATCCTTCCAGTGCGGTTCGAGGCCGGTCTTGCCGGCGACCGACAGCCGCCACAGCAGCGAGGCCGTGTCGGTGTAGATATTGAGCGGCGGATAGGGTCGGTTGGCCGGCTTGATGTGCTGCTCGTAGATGTTGAGCGCGCTGTCGGCATCGCCTTCCTCGATCGCGATCAGAGCGAGGTGCCAGGCCAGATGGCCCTGCAGAAAGCTGGTGCGGTCATTGCCTGGCAGCCACGCGGAGAGGAAGCTGCGGCCTTCCGCCGCGTCGCCCTGCTCGAACAGCGCATGCGCCACGGCATGCGCTGCGCCGGCGTTTTCCGGCTTCAGCGCATAGCCGCGCTCGGTGATGGCACGGCCCGCGACGAGGTCGCCGGCCTCGGTCTTCGACCAGCCGAGATAGGTGAGGAACCACCAGTCGTCGCCATAGTCGCTGACATAGCGCTCGGAGATTGCGAGCCGCGCGGCGTCATGGTCGGGACGGCCGGAGAAGGCGTAGAGGCCGAAGGCGCCGAGCAACAGCGACAGCACCTGCGCATCGCGCGGATATTCGTCGAGGTGCTGCTCGGCCGCCGTCATCGCCTTCTTGCCCTGGCCCTCGATCACGGACGCGATGACCTCGATGTGCTGGCGCTCGCGCGAACTGGCGGCTGCCGCCAGCTGCCGGGCATCGGCCGCCTTGGCGCGGGCCTGGGCGCCTTCCATGTTGAGCTGGTGGACGCGGGCACGGCCGAGATGGGCCAGCGCGAAGTCCGGGTCCGCGGCGATCGCCGCCTCGAACGCCGCATCGGCGCCGAGCAGCGCCGCCAGCATGCGATCGACGCCGTCGACATAATGCGCGGCGGCGCGGTCCGAATCGGTCGTCAGCGGCAGGCCGTAGCGGTCGCAAATCATCGGTTGTCCTCCCGAGTTCGGCCGCGAAGTCTAGGGTATGTACTCATAAAGGCAACGAGCGCCTTCGGGGCTTATGTCTGTTTTTGCGGCCGTAGGCTCATTAGAATTTGCTAACCAACCGCCGCCATTAGTTGCAGTCGGCAAACCAAGCGGTACGCGCTTTGCTAGATTGAATATGTCACCCGGAAGCTCCTTGAGGTCGCGTTGCACACAAAATATGCCGATATTCTCAGCCGCATAAGCGAAGAGCCATCATGGTTCGATGAGCTTGCAGTTCCGCGCTATGGAGATTTTGATCCCGACGCGGTCGCGAATGTCTATGCGCGTGAGGCAGTACTGGTTCTCGCCGCATGTCAATTTTGTGGGCGCCACTTCCGACTGGCGATTACACGGCCCTACTTCAAAGATGATCCCGATGTGGCAACTGCCGTCTGCCACAGGGGTCTGCACTATGGTGATCCCCCTAACGTCGATTGCTGTAGTGCTGGGCCATCGACCACAGTCGTAGAACTTGAAGTTCTGGAATATTGGTGGCGCGTATCGGGGTCTAGCTGGAAACGAGAGGTTTCGTTCGAGGTCGGTGTTGTTTCCAATGTGATGAGTGACGACCCACGATACGAGGCCTACTACGATGTGGCTCGCAATCCCGAATATCCACTGTCGTTCGGTTCCATACCGAAGGAGCCGAAGGGCGCACAATTTCAGGAATTGGTGACGGAATTGCTGACGCGCTATCCAGCGGCAACTCGCGAAGCAGCCGAAGCCGCTCTGCGATCCGTCTGGGCGGAGCGCATGTTTTCAAGGCGATGTTTTCAACTCGCGGAAGACGCGCTTGCAGAGTTTCAATGGCCTGCTGTTAGTCCAAACCGGGGCGACACTTAGGGGGCCGCTCTGGGTCAAAAGCGGTAAGGTTCAGACTGGTCGAGTGTCTTCCGGTTGGTACCTCAAAGCCGACGCAACGCGTTGATGAGTACACGCCCTGGCAGGGGCGCGGAGACCGACAATATTGCGGGAGATGTCCGTGAAGCGGTTGAGCCGGTGGCGATCCGCCGCTAGCTTGCCGCCTGGATTGGACCTTGCGGGGAAATCGGGGCTTCTTGACGTGACATCGGGCGAAGCGAGTGCGGAGGCGGCCAAACCGCTGCCTGAACCGGCCGTCTCGGACATGCCGCTGCTGCGGATCGAGGGCGTCGCCAAATCGTTCGGCAATTTCCGCGCGGTCGACAAGCTCTCGCTCGATATCCGCGCCGGTGAGTTCTTCGCGCTGCTCGGACCGAGCGGGTGCGGCAAGACCACGCTGCTGCGCATGCTCGCCGGCTTCGAGACACCGGACGAGGGCCGCATCCTGCTCGGCGGCAGCGACATCGCCCGGGTGCTGCCGCACGAGCGGCCGGTCAACACGATGTTCCAGAACTACGCGCTGTTCCCGCATCTGTCGGTGCGCGACAACATCGCGTTCGACCTGAAGCGCGCCGGCAGCATGAAATTCGTCGAGCGGCGCTCTCGGCTGGCTATGGCGGCAAGAGCGGGACTTCCCTGAAAATCACCGGGGGGCAGCGCTGTTTGCCCGATCCGTGATTAGTGACCACGAAAGCACACCTGCATAGATTTCGCAGAGCGCACGACCCGCAAGCTACCTTGTTTGATAAATCTCTAGAGACACTTTCGTTTTAGAAGGCCTGCCATGACCCTGTTTGCGACCGTAGATGAGGCAGAGGAGGATCAGACTGGCGCTCCCAACGCGAAGGCTGTAATCGCCGTCGTCGGACTGGCAATTGAGGCCAGAATTGCGGGCATGGCGGCGATGATCGCTGATGGTGACCGGACCGCGTCCAATTTGCGTGACGCCATCCGAAAAGGTGCGCGCGGGATTATAAGCTTTGGCGTATGCGGCGGGCTGGATCCGAAGCTCCGACCGGGCAAGGTTGTCATCGCTTCGTCGGTGTTTGCCGGGAAAGATGAAGCTTATCCTAGTGACCACCATTGGGCCCAGGAGCTCCTTCGGATGATCCCGAGCGCCGGCTACTCTCCGATTGCTGGAGTGGCTACCCCGATGACAAGTTTTGAGGAGAGACGGAACTTCCATGCCACCACCGGGGCTGTCGCAGCTGATATGGAGTCGCAAATCGTGGCCCGAATTGCTGCCGAATTTAGAATTCCCTTTGCCGCTTGTCGCGTTGTTCTAAACCCCGCCCATCGAATACTTCCGAGAGCGGCGCTCATAAAGATCGGACCCGCAGGTAAGCCTAGACTGCGCAAAATCGGAGTTTCAGTCGTTAGCGACCCACGGCAACTTCCCAGACTTAGCCGATTAGCCGTTGACGCTGTTATTGCGGTGAGGGCGTTGCGCGGGGCCAAACAACGGCTTGGAACTCACCTCGGTTTCCCGCATCTTCACGGCCGCTTACCGCGTCGACTGCTGCACCTCAAAAAATAAACCCAGTCCGATCGCGCCGTCAGTGCTGCTGCCTGCACGGCGCGACGCCTGGCCAAACAAATGCGATTCCGAGCTAGGTCGGCCGCGCACTCACGAATCGGACGGCGGGTCGAACTTTGGCATAGCTTTCGAACCCGCACGTGAGCGCAGGAAGGCCTTGCTCACTGCGAGCGCCGGCGCAGCCAAAAAGGCGGTCAAGGTAGCCCACGAAAGGATGGTCCGCGGCGCGGCCGCATGGCGCTCAGGCAAACCCTCCACCGATCCAAAGCAGCCTCTTCGTTTTATGAAGCGCCAAGCGAGCGGATTCCACTGGCTCCAGACCTGCTCGGCCTGCGCGGCCAACAGGCCGGAGACAATCTCCGGCGGAGGTCCAAAAACCTCAGGCAGCCTGTTCGACAAATCGCCGTCCTTCAGCACATCCCATTTCGAATATCCGCCCATTACGGGAGACGAGAGGGCGAACACCACTCGACCAATCCGCGCCTCCCTCGAAGAAAACGAACACATCGGGCAAGGTTCAACGATCGAATACAAGGTGCAATCTTGCAAACGCTTTCGTTTGAGGACCTTTTGTGCCGCGGAAAGCGCCACGAGCTCCGCGTGGCGCGTCACGTCGCTCTCCGATGAGACCCGATTTGTCGCCTCGGCAATGACCTGTCCTCGAGAGACAATCAGGGCGCCGAACGGCAGCTCTCCTTTCTTCGCTCCAAGGCGCGCGACTTCAAGGCATCGCTCCATCAGTTGCAAATCTTGCAGTTGCAAATCTTGAAGATGAGCTTTTGGCATGAGCGTCAGCTGCTCCATCCGAGTTGACGAGCAATCCCTCTTGGTTGCTGCGTTACTAGGCCAGACCGAGCCTAGCTCCTCCCCGGCGCGTCATGGTGCGCCGGGGGGGGGGCGATCTCCACTTCAATCCGGACGGGAGGGGGCGCCCGCTGAATTCCACCGTGTCAGGCCATAGCGGAAGTCCTTTGATTCAAATCAAACGGCCCCCGCGGGTGGGTCGAAAGCGCCGGCTCTGCAATGACCGCTCTGGGTCAAAAGCGGTAAGGTTCAGACTGGTCGAGTGTCTTCCGGTTGGTACCTCAAAGCCGACGCAACGCGTTGATGAGTACACGCCCTGGCAGGGGCGCGGAGACCGACAATATTGCGGGAGATGTCCGTGAAGCGGTTGAGCCGGTGGCGATCCGCCGCTAGCTTGCCGCCTGGATTGGACCTTGCGGGGAAATCGGGGCTTCTTGACGTGACATCGGGCGAAGCGAGTGCGGAGGCGGCCAAACCGCTGCCTGAACCGGCCGTCTCGGACATGCCGCTGCTGCGGATCGAGGGCGTCGCCAAATCGTTCGGCAATTTCCGCGCGGTCGACAAGCTCTCGCTCGATATCCGCGCCGGTGAGTTCTTCGCGCTGCTCGGACCGAGCGGGTGCGGCAAGACCACGCTGCTGCGCATGCTCGCCGGCTTCGAGACGCCGGACGAGGGCCGCATCCTGCTCGGCGGCAGCGACATCGCCCGGGTGCTGCCGCATGAGCGGCCCGTCAACATGATGTTCCAGAACTATGCGCTGTTCCCGCATCTGTCGGTGCGCGACAACATCGCCTTCGGCCTCAGGCGCGCCGGCATGGCGCGCAAGGATATCGCGACCCGCGTCGCGGAGATGGTGGCGCTCGTCAAGCTCGAGGGGCTCGAGAAGCGCAAGCCCGACCAGCTCTCCGGCGGACAGCGGCAGCGCGTGGCGCTGGCGCGCTCGCTGGCGCGCCGCCCGCAGGTGCTGCTGCTCGACGAGCCGCTCGCCGCGCTCGACAAGAAGCTGCGCGAGAGCACGCAGGGAGAGCTGATGGAGCTGCAGCGCCGGCTCGGCATGACCTTCATCATTGTGACCCACGACCAGGAGGAGGCGATGACGATGGCCGGCCGGATCGGCGTGATGGATGCCGGCCGCCTGGTCCAGGTCGCCACCCCGCGCAATCTCTACGAGGCGCCGGCCTCGCGCTGGATCGCCGAGTTCGTCGGCGACATCAACCTGTTCAACGGCGAGGTTGCCGCGCGCGATCATGGCCGCCTGACGGTCAGGACGACGGAGGCGGGTACGCTCGCGGTTAGCGAGCTGTGGCCGCCGGTGACCAAGGACGTCGTCAGCGTCGCGATCCGCCCCGAGAAGGTGAAGCTGTCGCGCCGCGCGCCGGCAACGGACGCGGGCGCATCGCAGGCGATCAACCGGCTGGACGGCGTCGTCACCGACGTCAACTATCTCGGCGGCATCACCAGCTACCGGGT
Source organism: Bradyrhizobium sp. USDA 3364 (assembly GCF_054056355.1). Classification (NCBI taxonomy): domain Bacteria; kingdom Pseudomonadati; phylum Pseudomonadota; class Alphaproteobacteria; order Hyphomicrobiales; family Nitrobacteraceae; genus Bradyrhizobium; species Bradyrhizobium sp. USDA 3364. Next base: position 1,485,990 of record NZ_JBSRYG010000002.1, on the reverse strand, counting down.
GAAGCTGGAGACCGGCGCGGTGGTGCGCTCGTCGATGGCCAATACCGCGCGGCTCGATGTCGACGCCTATCTCGCCGGCCAGCGCGTGGTGGCGTGGTTCACCGCCGACGATTGCCTGGTGCTGGAGCAATGAGCGCGCGCCGCATCTTCGCCCGCCCGGCGCGTTTCGCCGCAATTGCGCCCTATCTGTGGATGGTGCTGTTCTTCCTGGTGCCGTTCGGCTTCGTGCTGAAGATCAGCCTGTCGCAGACCGCGATCGCGCAGCCGCCCTATACGCCGGTGTTCGACTTCTCCGAGGGCCGTGCGGCGTTGGCGGCCGCCTTGGCGCAATTGTCGTTCGACAATTTCAAGCTGCTGGTTCAGGACAATCTCTACATCCTGTCCTATCTGCGCAGCCTCGTCGTGGCGGTGACCTCGACGCTGATCCTGCTTCTGATCGGCTATCCGATCGCCTACGGCATGGCGCGGCTGCCGCAGCGCTGGCAGGCGGTGGCGATGATGCTGGTCATCGTGCCGTTCTGGACCTCGTTCCTGATCCGCATCTATGCCTGGATCAACATCCTGCAGCATGATGGCCTGCTCAACCAGGTGCTGCTGGCGCTGCACATTGTCTCGGCGCCGGTGGTCTGGCTGTCGACCGACAGCGCTATGTATCTCGGCATCGTCTATTCCTACCTGCCGTTCATGATCCTGCCGCTCTATGCGACGCTCTCGAAGATGGACGCGTCGCTGCTGGAGGCGGCCGGCGATCTCGGCGCCTCGCCGCGGCAGGCGTTCTGGCTGGTGACGTTCCCGCTGTCGCTGCCGGGCGTCGGCGCCGGCGCGCTGCTCTGCTTCATTCCGATCGTCGGCGAGTTCGTGATCCCCGATCTGCTCGCCGGCTCCAACTCGCTGATGATCGGGCAGACGCTGTGGCTCGAATTCTTCACCAACAAGGACTGGCCGGTGGCCTCCGCCGCGGCGGTGGCACTGTTGCTGCTGCTGGTGCCGCCGCTCGTGCTCTATGACCGCCTGCAACGGCGTCAGCTCGAGGCCAACCGCTGATGGCAAACGCCGCGACCAGGCTCACGCGTTTCAACATGACATCGCTGGCGCTGGGACTGGCGTTCCTCTATCTGCCGATCGTCATCCTCGTGATCTACTCCTTCAACGCCTCGCGGTTGGTGACGGTGTGGGGCGGCTGGTCGCTGCGCTGGTACCGCGAGTTCTTCAACGACCGCGCCATGCTGGAGGCGGCGTGGATGAGCCTGTCGGTTGCCGCGGTGTCGGCGACGCTGGCGACGTTGCTCGGCACGCTGGCGGCGGTCGGGCTGGCGCGGGGCGAGCGGTTCCGGGGGCGGGCGCTGTTTTCCGGCATGCTGTATTCGCCGCTGGTCATGCCCGAGGTGATCTCCGGCCTGTCGCTGCTGTTGCTGTTCGTGGCGCTGAACGCCGAACGCGGCTTCTGGACGGTGACGATCGCCCACACCACGCTGACGATGTGCTCCGTCACCGTCGTGGTGCAGTCGCGCCTCTCCGCGCTCGACCGCAGCCTGGAGGAGGCCGCGATGGATCTCGGCTGCGATCCGGTGCGGGCGTTCCTCATGGTGACGCTGCCGCTGATCCTGCCTGCGATCATTGCCGGCTGGATGCTCGCCTTCACGCTGTCGCTCGACGACGTCGTGATCGCGAGCTTCACCACCGGTCCCGGCTCGGCGACATTGCCGATCCGGATCTATTCGGAAGTGCGGCTCGGCGTGAAGCCCGAGATCAACGCGATCTGCACGCTGGTGATCGCGCTGATTGCCGTCATCATCGTGATCGCCTCGTTCGCCTCGAAGCTGTCGAACACGCGCGGCGAGAGCGCCGCGCCGTTGTGAGCATTTATGATTTGACCGCGCCGGCGGTCAGCCCGCCGACCATGTAGCGCCTGAAGGCGTAATAGACCGCGGCCGGCGGCAGCGCGTAGATGAAGCCGGTGGTCATCAGAAGCTCCCACGGCGAATCGTCGGCGGCGAGGAAGTTGCCGAGCGCGACCGGCAGCGTGATATCGGTGTCCTTCGACAGCAGCAGGAACGCGTAGAGATATTCGTTCCAGGCGAGCAGGATCGCATAGGTGCCGACCGCGACCAGCGAGGGCATCATCAAGGGCACATAGACCAGGCGGAACAGCTGCAGCGTGGTGGCGCCGTCCATCGTCGCGGCCTCGTCGAGCTCGACCGGCAGCTTGTCTGAGGCTTGTTTGAGCACCCAGATCGCGTAGGGCGCGGCGATCGTGACCATCGCCAGGATCAGCGACCAGTGGGTGTTGAGCAGCCCGTAATTGCCCATGGTGCGGTACATCGGCACGGCGAGGAACGCCGCCGGGATGAAATAGGTGAACAGCGCCATATTCATCACGGCGCGGCCGCCCGGCACGCGCAGCCGCGAGATCGAGAACGCGGCGGCGGTGGCGACGAACAGCGTCAGCGCGCCGACGGCGAGCGCGATCACGGTCGAATTCCAGAACTGGATCCAGAAGTCGCGCAGGAAGTAATGCTGCTGGTGGAACACGATCGAGAAATTGTGCAGCGTCGGATGCGTCGGCCACAGCTTGCCGGTGAACGCGTCCTCCTTCGGCGAGATGGCGAACACGAACATGTGGTAGATCGGGATCATGGTCCAGATGAAGACCGGGATGCCGATCAGCAGCAGCTTGGCTTCGGTGCCGACGTCGCGGAGTGTGGGCAGCTTCATCGCGACAACCGTTTCATCATGAAATAGACCAGCGGCAGCACGAACGGCATCGCGCAGACGATCGAGGCCATCGCCAGCGAGAGTTGGTCGAGCCTGAGATAGCGGATGCCGAGCGTCGACAGCACATGGGTGAGGTCGGCGGGCCCGCCGCCGGTGAGCAGATAGACGCTGTTGAAGTCGCCGAGCGTCCAGATCATCGAGAGCAGCGTGCAGGTGATATAGAGCGTCTGCATCGACGGCCAGGTGATGTAGCGGAATTTCTGCCACCAATTGGCACCGTCGACGTCGGAGGCCTCGTACAGGTCCTGCGAGATGGCGAGCCGCCCGGTCAGGAGGATCAGCGTCCAGAACGGCAGCGACTTCCAGATGTGGACGCCGATCGCCATCGCGAGCGCGACCGCGGGATCGTTCAGCCAGTTCGGGCCGTCGTCGCCGGTGAACTTGAAGATCAGCTGGTTGACTACGCCCCATTCGGGATTGAGCATGAAGCGCACCGACAGGATGGTCGGGATCGACGGCACCGCCCAGGGCAGGATGAAGATCACGGACAGCCACCTGATCCAGGGCCGCTGTTGGGCGAAGAAACCGGACAGGAACAGCGCGATCAGCATCTTGATGTTGATGCCGATGACCAGGAAGATCAGCGTGTTGACCGCCGCGCGCGCGAAGATCGGATCGTTGTAGAGCGCGACATAGCTCGACGGCTGGCGCGCCAGCCACAGGCCGTAGCAGACCGGATAGACCACGAAGGCGAGGAACACGAGCAGATAGGGCGCGAGCAGCACGATGCCCCAGACCTGCGGCGGCGACAGCCTTGCAGACAGCGGCGGCGAGGGGGCATCGGATGCGGAGAGCGTGATCGCCATTCGGTTACTCTTCGAGCGAGATATCGCCGCGTCTAAGCCGTCGTCCCGGCGAAAGCCGGGACCCATAACCACCGGCTTCCGTTGTTGTGCGAAAGCCGTCAACCAGCATACCGCAAAACTGCTGCCGCGGCGTATGGGTCCCGGCTTTCGCCGGGACGACGCGCGGAACGAGCTTTGGCGATGGCCGGTCTCGCAACGCCTACCCCGCGACCTGCTTGATGCGGGCGATCAGTTCGTCGACGGCCTTGTCCACCGGCACCTTCTCGCTGACGACGCGGTTCATGGCCTTGGCCCAGACGTTCTCGTTGTTCAGGATGGTGAACTTCCAGTTCTTGGTGAAGTCGAACGGCGCGGTGCCGCCGGTGAACTGGTTCCACACAGCCTTGCGATGCCGGTCGGCCTGCCAGAACGGGCTCGCCTGGCTCGCCTTGGTCACCGGGAACCAGCGGCCGAGCGCGCCCTCGACATAGGGCCGCACATTGTCTTCCTGCATCAGGAACGCGATGAACTGCTTGGCCTCCGGCTTGTTCTTGGCGTTGGCGAAGATGAGCCCGGTCTTGACGTCGGAGCGGTACTTGATCGTCGAGCCGTCCGGCGCCTTCGGGAACGACGCCGTGATGATGTCGTGCTCATAGGCCTGCTTGCCGGCGGCGCGCTGCGCGTCGGTCAGCGCCGGGTTGGTCGAATCCTCGAACCACTTCGCCGCGATCGAGATCGTGAAATTGTGGGTCATCACGATCGTCTTGTTGTGGAAGGCGACGTTGTTGTCCGGATCCTTCCATGTCGTCGAGGAGGGCGGCGTGCAGCTCTTGATGTAGGTGTCGGTGTAGTCCTTCAGCGCGTGGATCAAGCCGTCGCGCACCTTGGGATCGTCGACCAGGAGCTTGCCGTCATCATCGACCAGCTTGACGTGGTAGGCGTCCATGAAGGTGTAGAACGACTGAAACGAGTCGGTGGATTCCACGCCCATCGGCTGGCCGACGCCGTAGATGCGCTGGCCGGTCGCCTTGCGGATCGCCGGCTGCACCTTGTCGCACCAGAACGACCAGTAATCCTCCCACTTGGTGGGGATGTCGGCGGCCTTGAAGCCGGCCTTCTCCAGCATGTCGCCCCAGATCTGGACGTGCATGCTCTGCTGCTTCAGCGGGAAGCCGTAATAGGACTTCTTCTTGGTGACGTCGTTGTAGAGCAGGGCCGCTTCGAGCGTGTTCGGCGCGAAGGCGTCCTTCATCGGCAGCATGATGTCGGAGAGGTCCTCGAGCTTGCCCTCGAAGGCCCACTTGCCCTGGGCCTGCACATCGTAAGTGTCGGAATAGGCGACGTCGGGCACGGTGCCGGAATCGAGCGCGGCGACCGTCTTCGGAATCATGTCCTGGATCGCGTATTGCGACAGTTCGACCTTGATCCCGGTCTTGGCTTCGAACTTCTTGATCGTGTCGAGCAGCGCGTCATCTTCGGATTTGTAAAATCCCTTGCCCCACCAGACGGTGATCGTCTTGCCCTGGGCCAGAGCGGGTGCAGTTGCGGCGAACAGGCCGACCGCAGCGACCGCAATTGATAGCGCACCGATAACCTTGGATTTCACGTTGTTCTCCCCTCATGACGCCGGCTTATTTTAACCGGTTGGGTAAAACACTAGCGCATGGCTGTGACCCGATAAAGATGTCGCAGCGACGACTTCTGTAGGGGGCTCGCAGCGAGAGTGTGGATCGGTCCCGGTGCATCCATGCGGAAAGTGAATGGATCGATCGACTTGATCAGTTCGATTTGGCATTCTCGGCCGAGGTCGCCGGTCCGCCTCCGGGCGGGCTCGCCGCAGCATCGGGCGCCGGCTGCTTCGCGTTGCCGCCGGTGAAGCGCTCGATCACCGAGCGCACCGCGTCGCGGGTCTTGCGATCCTTCACCGCATCGAGCAGCGGGGCGGATGCGGGCGAGCGGCGGATCAGGCTTTCCGGATCGGGGAAGATCAGGGGATCGTCCCACGGGCCCTGGATCACGAACGGCAGATCGAATCCGTTGCCGCCGCCCGCGGACGAGGTCAGGCTGGCGACGCCCTTGAGATCGTATTCGCGCGACGGCACCGAGGCGGTGCCGGTCAGCGTGATCTTCGCCGCGGGGCTCTCGACATGGATGTCGTCGGCGGTCGCGACGCCGTCGGCGAATTTCACCGAGATGTTGAGGTTGCTGTAGGGCGTCGAGCCGGAGCGGAAATTGCCGCCGCCGGACAGCGGCCGCTTCTCCAGCCGCTTCAACAGCTGTTCGACATTGAAGCCCGCGATTGCGCCGTCATGCCCGTTCAGGGTGGCGGTGCCGTCGAGCGACGATGCCAGCCCGAACGGGCTCGAGCCGGAGGCCATCAGCGAGACGTTGAGGTTGCCGCGGCCGGACAGCTTGTTGATGCCGAACAGTTCGCTGACGCAGGATTGCAGATCGACATCGGTGAACTGGAATTGCGCCCTGACATCGGCGACCGCGTCCGAGCGCGCGATCGCGAACGAGCCCTTGGCGATGCCGCCATACATCTGCGCCTCGCCGACGCTGAGCGCGAGCGCGCCGCCGCGCAGATTGGCGCCGAACGCGGTGCGGCCGAGTTTCGACGGACCGACCGTCACCTTGGCGGCCGACAGGCGCATGTCGAGATCGGTCGATGACAGCGAGGACAGGTCGAACAGCTGCCTGTTCCAGTCGCGCTGGCCGCTGGCCAGCAGGCGGAACGTCGAGATGTAGGGCGTGAAATCGAGATTGCCGGCGGCGAGCGTCGCCTGCAGCGTCTGCCGGCCGTTATTGGCGTAGGTCATCACGCCCTCGGCGACGTTGCCGTCGAGCTCGACATTGACATTGGTGAATGCGACCGAGCCGCCGACCACATTGGCGCGGGCCTTCAGCGCGAAGCGGCCGAAGCCGCCACCGCCGCCGGGCGGCGCCTGTCCCATCCAGCGCAACGCGTTGCGCAGCGACGGTGAGTCCATGGTGGCGACGCCTTCCATCATCAGGCTGGTGCGGTTGGCCACGGTTCCGTCGAATGCAACCTTCAGCGGCGCGCTGGCGAGCCGGGCCTTCAGGCCGGAACGGTCGCCCGACAGAAGCGCGACGAAATCGCTGGCGCTGATCGAGCCGTCGACGCGCTCGCCGCGCCAGTCGAACTGGCCGGTTGCGGCAAAGGAACGCGAGATCGACGGCCAGGCCAGCGACAGGTCGATATCGCCGAGCTGCTCGGAGATGTTGTTGGTCCCATCCTGGTAATTCAGTTCGCCGTCCTGGATCCGGATTTCGGAGAACGACACCTGATTCTCGGCGCCGGGTGTCATCGCCTTGGCGATGGTCTCGACGAACGGTGTCCAGTTGCTCTCGCCGGCGCCGTCGCGGACCACATGGATATGCGGGCGGAGCATCATGACGTCGGCGATCTCGAACCGCCGCAGCAACAGCGGCAGCAGGCGCAGATTGGCGGTCAGCACATCGACCTGCAGCGCGGGACCGACGGTATCGGCGCCCTTCAGCCCGACATTATGGAAGGAGACATAGCTGCCGGGAAAGACTGAAACGTCGATCGGGCCGTTGATGACCAGTTCGAGCCCGGTGACCGCGCGAATCTGGGCTTCCACCGCGCGCTGCAGCGCGTCCCGGTTGAGGAACCATGACGTTCCGACCAGCCCGACGAGCGCCAGGCCGAAAAGCGCCGCGATCGGCATCCCCAGGCGCTTAATTCCTTGGGCCATCGTCAATGACATATCCGGGTCGGGTTGAGTTTTGTCGGGTCGTCGTCGAACACAGTGGGCGCTCGCCGGAGGCCCCTGCCAACCCACGCAACTTGAAGGGTTTTCTTGACGCTTTCAAGGCCATGTTGACGTCGCAGGGCGTCGCCCGTCGCCGCACGGGGCCGTGATTGACGCATCGCGAAGATTTCGCCTAATAATCCGCATTGTCACAGCCGTTTCGCGCCCTCGATCAGGTATTCGCCGCATGAACAAAGTTTATCCCGACGCCAAATCGGCACTCGATGGTCTCCTCAAGGACGGCATGATGATCATGTCGGGCGGTTTCGGCCTCTGCGGCATCGCCGAGACCCTGTCGGACGCGATCCGCGATTCCGGCGTGAAGGGGCTGACGGTCGTCTCCAACAATGCCGGCGTCGACGGCATCGGGCTCAGCCGCCTCCTCGAGACCCGCCAGATCAAGAAGATGATCTCGTCCTATGTCGGCGAGAACAAGCTGTTCGCCCAGCAATATCTCGCCGGCGAGCTCGAGCTCGAATTCAACCCGCAGGGCACGCTGGCCGAGCGCATCCGCGCCGGCGGCGCCGGAATCCCGGCCTTCTACACCAAGACCGGCGTCGGCACGCTGATCGCCGAAGGCAAGGAAGTGAAGGAATTCGACGGCGAGAAGTACATCATGGAGCGCGGCCTGTTCGCCGACGTCGCCATCGTCCATGCCTGGAAGGGCGACACCGCCGGCAATCTGGTCTACCGCAAGACCGCGCGCAACTTTAACCCGATGATGGCCACCGCCGCGAAGGTCACCGTCGCCGAGGTCGAGCACCTGGTGCCGGCCGGCGAGATCGACCCGGACCACATCCACACCCCCGGCATCTTCGTCAAACGCATCATCGAGGTCGGCACGGCCAAGAAGCGGATCGAGTTCCGCAACACCCGTCCGCGGCCGGCCGCTTAAACCCAATTCTGCAGGAGAGCCTCATGGCCTGGACCCGTGAACAGATGGCCGCCCGCGCCGCCAAGGAATTGCGCGACGGCTACTACGTCAATCTCGGCATCGGCATCCCGACGCTGGTTTCGAACTACATCCCCGACGGCATCGACGTCAGCCTGCAGAGCGAGAACGGCATGCTCGGCATGGGCCCGTTCCCCTATGAGGACGAGGTCGACGCCGACCTGATCAACGCCGGCAAGCAGACCGTGAGCGAATTGCCCTCGACCAGCTATTTCTCCTCGGCCGAATCCTTCGGCATGGTGCGCGGCGGCCATATCGACCTGTCGATCCTCGGCGCCATGCAAGTGGCCCAGAACGGCGACCTCGCCAACTGGATGATCCCCGGCAAGATGGTGAAGGGCATGGGCGGCGCCATGGACCTCGTCGCCGGCGTCAAGCGCGTCGTGGTCGTGATGGAGCATTCCGCCAAGGACGGCCCCAAGCTGCTCAAGCAGTGCAACCTGCCGCTGACCGGCGAGCGCGTGGTCGACATGGTCGTGACCGATCTTGCGGTGTTCACCATCGACAAGCACGGCAAGGACGGCATGGCGCTGATCGAGCTCGCCGACGGCGTCACGCTCGACGAGGTCAAGGCCAAGACCGAAGCGGAATTCCGCGTCGCGCTGAAGAACACCTGAGATGATTGGCGCGGGACGATCCTCGATCCGTCCCGCACGATCCGACGACGCCGGTTTCATCGCGCGCGTCGTCCTTGCCGCACAGCGCGGCCCGCTGCCGCGCGGCTGGTGCGACATCGCGCTGGACCGGCCGGAGGACGAATGCCTCGCGTTCATGACGCGGCTCGCTGCTGCGCGGGTGAAATCATGGTATCACGTCGCCCACTTCCTGATCACCGAGGTCGATGGCATTCCCGCGGCCGCGCTCTGCGCGATGCCGGCATCCGGAACGGTCGTCGCCGCGCGCGCGGCGATCGAGGAGGTGGCGGCGCAGCTCGGCATGGATGCCGATGCCATCGTGGCGCGCGGCGGCTATGCCCGTAATTGCTGGGTGCAGGGCGGCGAGGGCGACTGGCTGATCGAGCATGTCGCAACCGATCGAGCTTATCGCGGCAACGGCCTGGTGCAGCCGCTGATCGGCCGCGCACTCGCCGACGGCAGGGCCGCCGGCTTTGCGCGGGCGTCGATCTCGTTCCTGATCGGCAACGGCGCGGCCGAACGCTGCTACACCAAGGCCGGCTTTGCCTTCGCCGAAGAGAAGCGCGACGCCGCCTTCGAGGCGCTGACCGGCGCGCCCGGCTTTCGCAGATTTGCGCGCGCGATTTGAGCCGTTCACGGCAAATGCTGCCGCATCCACCGCTGTCGTCCTGGCGAAGGCCAGGACCCATAACCACCGCATTCGGTGATGAACGGGATCGTGGCCCCGGCCTCGCGCAACAATTGAGATTTGGGGTAATGGCTCCTGGCTTTCGCCAGGACGACACCGAATGTGGGCGCGGCCTACATTCAGATCGTTCTCCCGGCGAAAGCCGGGACCCATAGCCACAGGATAGCGTTGTTGAAAAGCAGGCCGTGGCCCCAGCGTCGCGCAACAATTCTCATTTGGGGCAATGGGTCCCGGCCTTCGCCGGGACGACGCTGCGGATGGTTCTCGATTCAAGATGTCAAACGCGGTGTCATCACCCGCGCATGTTCGAATGCGACTCCCTCCCCACGCCTAAAATCGAACACGGCGGTCATGACGGTCGCGTCTCCGGAGATATTTTTATTGTCATCTGCGTGTCGCGTCAGTCCAAACGCTTGTCGTGATAGTCCAAGTGTCGGGACCTTGCGCCGTCGTAGTCATCCTTGCGCTCCGATTGTCTCCATCATCGAGGACTGATCCGTGATTGAGGTTTTTCGCCGCTCGTTCGTTGTCGGCCTGCTGTCGCTCGGCCTGGCTCTGCTGTCACCCCATGGCGCGCAGGCGCGGTGGCCAGCGAGGCGCCGCTGAAGCCGGTCGCCGATCCCTTCATCGGCAAGAACATCCGCGGCGTGGCGCGGCTTGCCGAAGGCCTCGACCCGATCAGCGACGAGGACGTCAACTGGGGTATCTACAAGCGCGCCGGCGACAAGAAGGGCGAGCATGTCACTCCCTTACGTCGCCGCACCTGCCGACAATTTGGGCAGATCGCCCAGCTAATCCGGTTTCACCTCGACGGCATCTCTGCCTAGTCTGATGCGGGCGGAGATGGACAGCATGCGAGCGATCCTTGATCACTGCACCGGCGGGACGCGGCGGAGCCTGCCGGCCGGCACGGATTTCGTCGAGGAGGGCGGCAAGACAGGTCACCTGTTCGTGCTGCTCGACGGCAAGGTCGAAGTCCTGAAGGGCGATAGTCTGGTAGCCGTCATCGACGAGCCCGGTGCTGTGTTCGGCGAGATGTCCGTTCTGCTCGACAGGCCGCACAGCGCCAAGGTGCGCACGGCCTCCGATTGCGTGCTGTACGAATTCGACGATGCGGCGTCGTTCCTGCGGGAGCAGCCTGCGGTGGCGCTTCTGATCGCGCAGTTGTTGGCGCAACGGCTTCATGTCGCGACGACCTATCTTGCCGACCTGATGCACCAATATGCCGACCACGGCACCCATCTGGCGATGGTCGGCGAGGTGCTGCAGAGCATGATCAACCTGCCGCCGATGCAGGTCGCGCCAGGCTCGGATCGGCAATCCGATCCAAGGATGTAAGCCAGTCCGGCGCCTCGCGCAGCGGCGTTGCCGGCCGGGACAACGGCTTCCCGAGATCGACGATCTGCGCATCGCCGGCGGCGAGCCAGAACGCCTTGTCCTGATCGAGGTCGAGCACGATGTAGACCGGCGGCCGGCCGGGCTGCAGGCCGGTATTGAACACCCAGGTCGTCCCGATCCGGTCGAACCACGACCCGCTCTGGATGAACGGCGACTGATGCACGTGGCCCGAGATCACCATCGCCGGATGATGGCGCTCGATCCATCGCTTGAGTTCGACGTCGCCGAAAAAGCGCTTGCCGCCCCAGCTCACCGGTGAATCCGCCGGCGGGGCATGATGGACCCAGACCCAGCGGCGATGCGGGATAGCAGCGGCCCCGCCAAGCTGAGCGTCGATCCGCGCCTTGACCATCGGGCCGTCCCACCACGGACACACCGTAAACAGCGTGTCGTCGATGGTCAGGTTGTCGCCGTCGCAGGCAATGCCGGCTTCCCTGATGCCGGCGACCCAGCGCGCGATCTTCTCGCCTTCCGCATTGCGCTCGTCGAGGTCGTGATTGCCCGAGCAGAAGATCACCCGGGTGACGTCGGCGAGCCGCGCGAGGTATTTGGTGACCACGACGATCTGGGCGCGGAAATCGACCGCCGAGCCGAGGTTGAGCGCATCGCCGGCGAAGATCACGAGATCGAATTGCGGCGCGGCCGCGAGCAGCCAGTCGAACTGCGGCAGTGAATAGTGCAAATCGGCGACGACGAGGCAGCGCATCCGCCAGATCCAGATGCCCGTGAAAACAGGGCGAGTCCGCAAGGCAATGAATTTCAAGCAAGCTGAACTGCAGCAAGATTTATGCCGTGCCGCGTAGGCCCGGCGCGACAGATTTTCGCAGCGATGTTGAGCACGTAGTCGGGCTCCCTCCCCCCTTGCGGGGGAGGGTGGGGAGAGGGGTGAGCCTCGGGCGAGATGTTCGACGTGAGCGAGGTCTCACAATCTCAATCGTGCGGTGTCGAAGGGAGTCGGAGAGGACTTGCCGTGTGGCCCCCCTCTCCCCAACCCTCCCCCGCAAGGCAGGAGGGAGCCCTTCCGCTAATGCGTCCCTCACGGAGGAAGCGAGGAAGGTGATCCGTTCGCATGTTGCGAATGGCTCACGCCCTTGCGGCTGCGTGGGCGAAGGTCACCTCGATCAGCGTGCCGGTGCGGCCGCCGGTCTTGATCTGGAATTTGGCGCGGTTGGCTTCGACCAGCGCCTTGGTCAGCGACAGGCTGACGCCGCCGGAGCCGGCCTGGTCGGATGGCGCCGGCGCGCGGAACGGCTCGAGCGCGGCGGCGACCTCGTTGTCGTTGAGGCTCTGGCCGGTGTCGCGCACGCGCAGCATCACCTCGCCGAAATCCGATAGCGCAGTCGAGACGATCACCTGGCCGCCGGCATTGGCGAGATGGATCGAGTTGCCGATCAGGTTCAGCGTGATCTGGCGCAGCGCGCGGGCGTCGGCGACCACAGGCGGCAGCGTGTGCGCGAGCGAGGTGCGGATGATGATGCGCTCGCGGTTGGCCTGCGGCTGCATTACCGCGACGCAGCTCTCCACCATCTCGTTGAGGTTCTGATTGGTGAAGGCGAGGTCGAGCTTGCCGGTCTCGATCCGCGACAGGTCGAGCAGGTCGTTGACGATGGCGATCACCCGCTCGCCGGAGGCGCGGATGTCCTTCATGTATTCGACATAACGCTCGTTGCCGAGCGCGCCGAAGCGCTCCGATATCATCACCTCGGCGAAGCCGATGATGGCGTTGAGCGGGGTGCGCAGTTCGTGGCTGATCCGCGCCAGCATGTCGGACTTGGCATTGGCCGCGCGTTCGGCGAGCCGCCGCGCCTCGCGGATTTCGCCCTCGCTCTTCTTGGTCTGCGTGAGGTCGCGGAACACGGCGAAGAAGTTCGGCCCGTCGGCGCGGGTGCGGCCCATCGTCACCGACAGCGGGATGATGCCGCCCTGGCGGACGCGGCCGAGCGTCTCGCGGCCGTGGTCGAGCAGGCTGGCGACGCCGGCAGATTTCACGCTGGTGAGATAGTCGAGGATGCCGTGCTGGCTCTCCGGCGCGAACAAGTCGGCGAGATTGTGCTTGATGAACTCGTCGCCGTCATAGCCGAACAGCGCTTCCGCGCTGCGGTTGCAGGAATGGATGTTGCCCTCGGCATCGAACATGATGATGCCTTCGGCGGCGGTGTCGAGGATGGCGCCGAGCTCCTCGGCGTCGGCGTGGCCGGCCTGCGCCGGCGGCGGTGCAAGCACCGGCTCCGCGATTGCGGCAGGCTCCGGATCGGACAGCGCGGCGGCGACGGCGGCGTCTTCCTCCAGCGTGCGCGAGAAGATCAGCGCCAGCGCGGACTCTTCGTTCCAGCTGATGGTGTGCAGCCGCGCCTCCGCGGACACCGCAGGCACGCTGCCGTCCGCGCTCTGGTTCGCGGAGATCGTCACCGGCGTGCCGGTGCCGGAGGTGCTGCTCGCCTGCGAGACGCCGGGCTCGACATAGAGCGCGTCGAGGCCGCCTGCGGCTTCCAGCGCGTGCAGGCTGTCATGGCCCATGCGCGCGAGGAAGGCCTGGTTGGCATAGAGCAGGCGGTCGAGCCGGTAGATCAGGATGCCGACCGGCAAAAGATCGAGCAGCGCGCGATCGCGCCGGGAATCCGCGCGCGGCGCCGGCGCTGTTTCGCCCAGCCAGCCCGGCTTTGGCGTGTCGGCCGGCGGCTCCTGCTGTGCGACCGTCTCCTGCTGCGGCGCCTCCGCCGCCTGCAGCGGCTCGCTCGCGGGCGGCTCTGCGGCAACCGGCTCCGTTGCCGCACTCCCGTTCGTCGGTGCGGTGAGGCCGGCTTCGCTCTCGAGCCGCGCCGACAATTGGCGGGCGAGCTCGTTGAAGGCGTTGTTCTCGACCGGCGTCAGCGACGGCGGCCGCGTGTCGCCCGCGGGGCGGAACGGCACCACATTCGGTGGCGGGTCGTGACGCACTTCGTGCGCTTCCTCGTGCGGTTCCACGGCGTGATCCGGATCGGCTTGGTGTGAAGTCTCTGTGGTGGTCGGTTCGGTCAATTCCTCGGCTGGTGCTATCGCGGTCGGCTCGGGCGGCGGCTCCGCCTGCGGCGGAGAAACATCATGTGGCGCGGCGGGCCCGGGCGGCGCATCGGTGCGCGGCGAAGGCGCGACGCCGGCCGACAGCGATCGCGGCGCGACCGCGCCGCTGAAGAACTCATAGCGGCGCAATGCGGCGAGTCGCGCAAGCCCGTCCAGGTCGCGGCACACACCAAAGCCGCGATAGCCGGCGAAATTCCGGGAACGGTCGAACACCGGCAGGCCGGACAGTTCGACCGGCAACCGGCCGCCGCCGTCGACCGGCCAGTGCAGCGTGATGCCGCTCCAGGTGTCGTGGCTGGCGAACGCCTGCATGACGCGGCCCTCGGGGTCGAGGCCAAAGCTCTCGGCGATGTCGCTCCACAGCCGGCCGAAGCCGGCCGCGGTGTGCAGGCCGATCAGGCGGGTAAATTCGTCGGAGCCGAGCGAGAAGCGCGCTTCGTGGTCCATCTGCCACATGAAGCGAAGCGGATGCCGCCGCACCGGCAGCGGCTCGTCGAGCCAGGATGGCGGCGGCACCGGCGCTGATGTCGCTGGTTCGGGAGCCGGTGGCGGAGCGGATACATCCGCGATCGCATAGGGCGAGGGGACAGGATCGGCGGGTGGCGCCGATGTTTCCGGCGCCGGCGCGGTTGCCGTCTCTTCGAGAACAGGCGCGGGCTCCGGCGCAGGCTCTGCGACCTGCGCTTCAGCCGGCGCCTCGATCAGCGCTTCCGACAGCGGCTCCTCGACGGCGGGCGTTGCGTCGGGTGTGGTGTCGAGAGCGGGGCTCTCGACGGTCTCTGCATGCGCCGGTTTTGCCGCGGCGGGAGATAGTGCGGCGTCCTGAGGCACGGGCTCGGTCGCGCTGAAGATCTGCTCGGCTGCTTCTTCCAGCGCCGGATCAAGCGCATCGAACAGCGCGAGGGTGGCCGGCGCTTCGCTCGCCGGCACAGGGGGCTCGTGATGCACGACGGGTTGCTCGACGGCGACCGATGCCGGTGGCGGCTCGACTGCGACGGACTCTTGCGGCGTTGCCGGTGAAGGCACCGGTGTCTCCGGGGCAGCCGTTTCCGCCGCAACCGCATCAGGCACGGCCGGCGCCGCCGGTTTTGCGGAGAGACGCGGCTTGATCAGCGCGACCAGCGCGCGATCCGCGCCGCGGCCGATCCGCTGCAGCACGACGCGGCCGATCGCAACGCTGGCCGCCGCGCGGCCCTGCGCCAGCGCCTCGTCGCGCGTGGCATCGAGACCGGCCTCGGTGAGGTCGTGCAGGCCGGGCAGCGAACGCGCCCCCTCATTGGCTGCGATCAGCAGTCCGTCGCCGCTGAAGGCGGCCGCCGGCCGCTGCAATCCCTGCATCAGCCGCTGCAGTCGCTCGGCGAGCGGCATGCCGCGGCCGTTGGCATTGAGCGCCGACATCAGGATGCCGTGGCTGCCGTCGGGCAGGTCGATCCGCCTGCAGCCGCAGGTCGCGAGCATCCCGGGCGCTGCGCCGAACCCGCGCAGCCGTTCCAGCCGCATTGCGCCGTTGAGGCCGAGGCTGTGGCCGAGCCGCGCGACCTGGCGGCGATGCGGATCGGCCGGACCGAACGCGCGCTTCACCAATTCGGCGCCGTCGGCGGCACCGAATACCTGCGCACCGACCGGATTGGCCCAGAGAATCCGTGCGCCGTCGGCCGACCACAGCCAGGCCGGCAGGGGGCTCGTCGCATGGTCCGCCAGCCTGACATCGCCTAGCGCCTGGATCTGGAACTCCGCGTCACTCATCACGCAAGATTTGACCGCATAGGTTTGGCTTCTTCCTTAGCTCAGCCGAAGCGCCGACAGCCGCAGGACGACAGCCTTAACAGAAGGTTAGTATCGCAACTGGGGGGCGGCAGGTCCATGACCGCAGCAAAACTGCCCCCGGTAAAGCCGGGATAACGTTAACTTCGCTGAACGATCCACAGCCGTTTTGCGTTGTCGGGCGAAGTGTGGTTGCTGCGAAAGCGGCGTGGTGCGGAACCAGACGGCACCGCGTCACACCTGCGATTGCAGTGCCGCGATATCCTGTCGTCTATTCTACCTTGTATTCCACCTTGGGCCCGCAGGGCCAACAGGCGGGCCGATCACCAGCGAGGGAGAGCGACCATGAGTGACAACGGGCGTGACCATTTCGAGATCCCCAAGTTCGAAATCCCGAAGGACATGCGGTCGATGGCGGAGGCGAGCTTCGATCAGGCCCGCAAGGCTTTTGAGCAGTTCGTGACCAACGCGCGGGACGCCGCCGGCAAGATCGAGGAGCGCAACGCCACGGTGCGCGCCGGCGCCAAGGACCTGTCCACCAAGGCGCTGTCCTATGCGGAAAAGAATGTGCAGTCGTCGCTGGACTATGCCCAGTCGCTGCTCAAGGCCAAGGACCTCACCGAGGTGATGAAGCTGCACAGCGAATATGTGCAGGGCCAGATGCGTGCGCTCGCGGAGCAGGCCAGCGAAATGGGCCAGGCCGTCAGCCGCGCGGCGATGGATGCGGTCAAGCCGAAGAACTGACGGGGGCGGCTGATCGGGGCCGATTGTGGCAGGCCCGGCCTTGGTCGGGCGCGGCAACCCCATATTCCGCCATATAAAAAATATGGCGTCGCACGCGATCTTACGTTGCGTTGCACAAAATTGACATGATATGGGTGTTTATTAGGCGCGCCCGACGAAGGGCACTCCCGTGAATCAAGGCAGCGTGATCCATTTCAGCGCTCCCGGCCTGATGGGCTCCGGGACGTCCGCAATGGTCACATCTACTCACCCGTTGCGAAGGATTACACGTATGACCAACCCGTCCGATCCGTTTTCCGCTTCGATCATCCCGTTTGAAGTTCCCGAACAGGTCCGCGCGTTCGCCGAAAAGGGCGTGCTGCAGGCCCGCGACAGCTACGCCAAGTTCAAGGACGCTGCCGAGACCCACAACTCGACCGTCGAGGCCGTGTTCACGTCGATGAACAAGGGTGCCACCGCGTACTCGGCCAAGCTGATCGAGTTCTTCAAGGCCAACACCACCTCGTCGCTCGACTTCGCCCAGGAGCTGTTCAGCGTGAAGTCGCCGACCGAGGCGGTCGAACTGTGGACTCAGCACGCCCGCAAGCAGTTCGAGACCTTCACCGCGCAGGCCAAGGAACTGGCCGAGCTCGGCCAGAAGGTCGCCAGCGAGACCGCCGAGCCGATCAAGGCCAGCGCCGCGAAGTTCGCCCATCAGCCGGCCGCCTGATCTCAGGTCTGCAAGATCCAGCCGAAGGCTCGGGCCGAAGCGGTCCGGGCCTTTTGCTTTGATGAGGAAACGGCCGCGTTCGCGTTTTCGAGCCGGACGGAGCCCGGTTTGCGCCACGAAAGCGCGTTAAGACAAAGCGGGTCGAGGTGCAAAAGCCCGCGTTAAAGCCTTGCCAAAGCGCGGCGTTGCACCTAGTTTCCGCCCGAAATCGCCGCCCCCTTTACGCCGGGCCGTGCGTCAGGATGCAGTTGTAGCTCAGTTGGTTAGAGCGCCTGTCTGTGGAACAGGAGGTCGGTGGTTCGAGCCCACCCAACTGTACCAGCGAAATCAATCAGTTAGAGAAATATCCGCAGCTTCGAAATCCCGTATAGCTACCATATAGCTACCACGACGACGTTAGTCTTGCGCAACTGGATCTCGCTCGTACGACTTAGTCGAAAAATATTTGCGGCGAGCGCTTTCAACAGAATCGACGATGGCAACTTGCCCACGCATTGCCGTTGCTCTCTCAAGGCTGAAACAGGGGTTCGATTCCCCTTGGGAGCGCCAGCAAACTCAGGCGCGGATCGCGTCCCCTGGCGTGGTGTAACTGGCGGCGGGGCACCGCGTTCGCCGTTAAGAAAGCAGGGCTTCTGAAATAGTGGGTTTCAGGGTGTAGCGGACCCTTGGCTCGAACCCCGACGCCTCACAGCGGCTTCGACATGTTGGATAGTAGGCGCGCGGCACTGCAGCATTCTGTTCTTGCAAACAGACCGTCTCCACCTCGCGCCTTTTGACGATCGGGGCTATTCTTTCCTCACTTGATCGTGGTCGGCGAACCGCATCAAGCTTGGCCCTGTTGGCGCCTTCCCGCGTGCGCGAGATTTGGCGCACAGCTTTCGTTAGTGATCAAATGGCGCATGGTGGCCAAAAGGGTTTCGGCATGACCAAACACGGCCGATCGGGGCACGCGACCCGGTCGCCCCGTTTCCGCTTCCTGCAGAAGCTCGAGGCACAGAAGAACGATCGCAAGGACCGCTCCCGGATCAAGGACCCGAAACAGTCCATCGACGAGCTATTCCATTCCCAGAAGCCAGCGCGAACCTAACGGACTAATCGGTCAACCGACCATGCCGAGAACGCGCAACGAAATCGCAACGAATTGGGTGAAACGACGGTGAACAAAACGGGGCGGAAACCCTCGTCACCGCGAGAAAGATCAACAACTTAGAGGGTGTTCACTGCGTTCGGGACGCAGGGGTCGCAGGTTCGAATCCTGCCACTCCGACCATTTTTTCAAGCGCTTATAGTTTCGATGCTTTTTCTGCGCAATGAAATGCGCAACGATTTGAGGCGCGGCAGCCATGCCCGACGACCTCGAGGCACACGCCAAGGACGTCGAGGAGCTATCCGCGACGACCTTACGCTGCTCGAAACTGGAAAAAAGACGACCGGGGAGCGCGAGGGAACTGGCCCTTGGCGTAACGCCGCCTAAAACATCATCAAGCACCACAAGTCCTCCCTTCGGACCCACGAGCTGATTTTGGCCAGCATCAAAGCACGAATTGGTCGTGGCGAGTAGTGCTCAGCTCAGCGCCTTCCGCCAAATGCCTCGGCAGCCTCTTCCTGGAAGTCAGGGTGGTGATGGCCGTAGTTGGTCTCCAGTTGCTCAACTGTCATACCGAGCCAACCAGCAGCTTCCCCACATGTCAACGCCCGCTTGCATCAGCCAGGTCGCTGCGGTGTGCCGCAGTGAGTGGCGGACCACGTCGTCGCCCAGCCCCGCATCCTCCAGAATGCCTTCCCAGGCTGATCGGTGCTCATGAGGCCTTTGGCTCGGCCGCTAGGTCCAAGTTGTATGCGAAATCTGCTCCTCGGGAAGGATTGCCTCTAAGCTGGTGCGGCAATCGGCGGTTCTGGAGTACAAATCGGACTGTTTCCGGACTCTTAATCAGCGGGTCCCAAATGCGGTGATGCCGAGCCATACGCGATAGAGTGCGCCGGCGATCTTCAGCGCCGTGAACGTTTCGACGCTAGCCATCACCAGGGCAGAGATGCCGATCGCGCCGGCGAGGACGTGCACGAACCCACCGAACCCCAGGCCGATGCCGGATGCCAGACCTCGGCTCGACCGCCGGCAAGCGTACGAGCGACGATGTAGAAGATTCCCGGCCCGGGCGTGATGGCGCAGCGTTGCTTAAAGATACGGGCCACCGTAGCGTCTGCCTTCCTTAGGCGACATATGGCTCCAGAACCGGGAGGCTGAGGGCGCTGGTCGCTGCTCTTTGGGTGGCGATGCGTTCGCCGGCCCCGCGTACCAGCGCAAGTTTGCGTTTGTCCCGATCGACGCAGGCGAGGATCTGGTCACTGGATGCGGCCTTGATTTGCTCAGGTTCGCAAAGATTGGCGCCCGCCAAGCGACAATAATCGCCGCGTAGCAAGTCCCCACCAATGACTTGAGCAAGTTCGACAGCCGCGCCTGGTACCCCATAGGTCAAGCGAATAGCGAGCCGTCTTATCCGATCGCCAAGATCAAGAGTTGGATGCAGGATTTCCGCAACGCGGGCTGCAACGGATACGAGATCGCACGTGCGCGAGGCGACTGAGCGGATAGGGCCTGCGGCGCCCCCAAACGCGCCACCAAATTGCGTCATAACCCTCTCGATATCGTTCATGGCACGACCTGAAATGAACAGGAGACAGGCGACGGCCTTTTTGGCGCGCAGCGTGGATTGATGCTCTTCTGTTATGCGTTGATAAAGAGCATTCAGGACCTGCCCAGGTACGCCTTGGCCGCGTAACTCGTTCGGCCATAGTTGAGGTTCTTTTTGTGTGCTCTTCTTGTTTATCGGAAAGAGAACCTCATCGACCTCCAGCGTCGCTTGTGCAGCGGTGATCAGGACTGGATCACTGATTTCCTCAGGCCGAAGCGTGCCGAGGCAATCGACGAGAGCAACAATCGAGCCGACTTCTGCGGCGCTTTCCCCAGCCAGACGGCCGAGTTTGGTAAGTTCGTAGGCCCCTGCCGCGCTTTTTTGAACAAGCTGATGATGTTCTAGGTCAGCCAAGGCGGAGAGAAGATCCGCTCGATCCCATTGCCAACCGGTATGAGCCCGACACGCCTGGAAGGCGCCGAAGCTCGATTCAAGAAACTCGATGATCTCTTCACTCGGTACACCTTCACCTGCAGCGCGGCGGGCGGCGACCAGCACCCGGATGATGAGGGACCGTGCATCCGTTTCGCCGTCCAAAAAGCGCGAGATCAGATCCTCCGGCATCGCAGTAACGTACCGAGACCAAAGATCGTGCTCGGCACGGGGATCGAGAGCCAGAAGATACGAAGCGCCTTTCTCCGAATAGCCTAGCCGTCCCGCGCGCCCCACCAGATTCTTGTATTCGGCGACCGAATACGGTTCATCACCGGGATGGTCCAACCCGGCAATGATGACAGAGGACGCGGGTGTGTTGACGCCCATCGCCAAAGTGGTTGTCGCGGCGATAACCCTAAGTCCAGAATTCGGACGCCGGAACTCCTCTTCGACAATGCGCCTCTCTTCACGCTCAAGGTCGGCGTTATGGAAAGCGACCCCATGTCCCAGCGCGCTTCGCAGATCGGTGCTGGCTTGCGACGGATCTCCGCCAGGCATTTGTGCCAAGGCATCTGTAGCCGGAGGAAGCCCGAGAGCCCCGGCAAGGTAGTTGGCGCAGCCCCGAGCTTCGCCCTTGGTCTCGCGGAATACGATAACCTGTTGGCCCTCGCTCACAAGCTTGCGCACCAGCGGGATGATAAGGTCCTGACTTGAGCCCTTGCCGAATATAGGCTGGATCAGAGGACCCTCGACTTTTTCCGTTCCCGTCGCCGGGTCGATGAAGCGGAAATAGCCATTGCCGAGAAGCAGACCTTCATCAAGCGGAACGGGCCTTTCCGTCCGTCGAAGGAGCCGGGCTCCAAGCCACTGCTCAAGACCATTAGTGTCGCCGATCACGGCAGAGAGCGCGATGATTTGTGGCTCGATCCCTTCATGCCGCCGCATGCGGATGAGGGTCAGGATGAACTCCAAATTGGCGCCGCGTCCGCGATCAGCGATCATCTGGGCTTCATCGATCACGATCACGCCGACCTGCGCCAACACATGCGGAAAGGTGAGGGCGATGGCGGCAAATTTCTCATAAGTCAGTAGCCCAATATCGTACCGGCCCTTCAGGAGCGGCGAGATATCGTCCGTCTCGCCGGTCGCCTCCACGGTGCGTATACCGAACGCGCCGTACACGTTCTCGAAGTACCTTCGCTTGTCCGCTACGAGAGCCTTCAGCGGAAGCAAGAACAGAGCGCGCCTTCGGTCGATGACGCTGCGAAGCGCAGCGAGCTCGCCAACCATTGTTTTGCCGGAGGATGTTGGAGCCGACACAACCAGATTTTCGCCATCCAAAACGCCGAAATCGTTGATGGCGGCGATCTGGAGCGCGTTGAGTGCCGGAATCGCACCTGCCCAGGCGGTGATTAGGCCGTCCGGAAAACCTGCGCCGGTAAGGCTGGCAAGATCAGAACTGATCTTCGCAGGCATTCGTTCTGGGAACGCGGCCCGATACTTGTCCCCTGCGACAAATACCGGCCACTCAATGCCTCCATCGATACTTCCGCGCATGGTGGGGTTCTGTTGTTTTCCCCCTTGTAGTGCAGCGGCCTTTACCCGGTTGGTGACGTGTTCTATAAGACGGTAAAGGGAGATCTTGCCGGCATTGGCGACTTCCTCGGCACCACGCAGCGCCTCCAGCAAATAATGTGTGAGGAATCCATGCCCGAACCGGCGATCTTCATAAGCCGGTTCATTCGCCGCGGACGCCGTCAAGATGATCCGGCCCTCGCCGGCGAGTTGAGCTAATCTCGCTTCTGTCGATTCAAGGCTTCGTGGCTTGGTATCAACCCGTAAGACCTTTGCGCCAATGCCTCCCGAGAAGCAGCAGTCAAGGAATAGAACGAGTCGCTTCGCAGGTATCCGCGCGAACCATTCTTGCAGGACATCAAGCGGCACGGCGGAACCGCTAAGATCGGCCAAATCAGCATCATGAGTGACGAGCTCGTGCGTCTCAGATCCGTGCCCCGAAAAAGCAATCACGACGGTATCTTCGGGATCACACGTAGCCAGTCTGCCGAATTCGGCTTCTAAGCCTTCGCGCGTTGCGCTCTCGTCTGTGAGCAGCGAGCTTTCGCCTCCGAGAGTGTCCGAGAACACCGCTTCCAGCGCCATCGCGTCGCGTCGGGCGCAGGTGAGTTCATCTATGTCTTGGGAGGCGTAACGGTCGATGCCGATGAAGAGACCGCGAAACGCCATCATGCACCTTTAGGACCTGACGATCCCGACCGAGAATGCCGTGTTCGGCTTCTCGGCCTTTTCAAGCACGACAGGGGAGAAGCTTTTTTCCTGAGCGATCTGCTTGTTCCCAACCTTCTCGAACCAGACGCACCAAACCGCCGCTTCCTGGAGCATTGCGGTTATGCCGACCTTTTCGACCGTCATCACGGGGCCGCCTGATTTCACTCGAACCAGGTCGCCCGGTTTGAATTCACTGCCTTCCATTTTTCATCTCTTTCGAGTTGCCTTGAGCCTGCTGGGCCTTGGGATTTGTAACATCAATTTGTTCTTTATTTGTTCGTTTCGCAACTGGTCCTGAATCATCGTCCACAGGACGCGTCTGGGTAGAAGTAGATTGGTTTGGAAAATCGCACAAAAATCAACGGATGATTGATAAATATTGGAAATTTCAAACTAGCCTGCGGTTTGGAAATATGCTATTATATCAATCATGGATAGACAAAAGGGCCAACTCCTAAACCAGCTCGACAAGCTCCTTCCCGAAGGGTTGGTCGTGGATTCCGTTTGGCTCAAGCGGCACGGTTACTCCACTCAGCTCCAACATCTGTATGTGATGCGCGGTTGGCTTGAACAGCCAACCCGAGGGGTTTTCCGGAGACCACGTTACGAACTGAGCTGGCAGCAGGTCGTCATATCCCTGCAAGGCATCCTGAATTATTCACCGCTCGTCGTGGGCGGCCGCACGGCACTCGAATTACAAGGCTACGCTCACTACCTGCCGCAAGCGACGACCCGAGTTCATCTCTACGGTCCCAAGTCGCCGCCGTACTGGCTCGACAAGCTGCCGCTGTCTGTCAAGTTCGTCTACCACAATGACCGGCGGCTCTTCAAAAACGAACCCGTCGCGAAGGGCATAAGCAGCGTCCGCTGGAATGTCGAAACCGGCGAGATGACGGACTTTACGGCGTTTCGAGGAGGCGACATAGCTCGACTGAACTGGGGGCAATGGGACTGGCCTCTAACCCTGTCAACGCCCGAGCGCGCCGTTTTCGAACTCCTCGACGAATTGCCCAACAACGAAAGCTTCGAACAGGTCGATGCCCTGCTCGGTGGCCTTGCCAATCTTCGCCCCGATCGCTTGCAAAAGCTCCTGAAGGATTGCGCAAGCGTAAAGGTCAAGCGTCTCTTCCTTTATTTCGCCGACCGCCACAACCATGCCTGGCTCAAACGGCTGAACAAGGAAGCCGTCGATCTTGGTCATGGCAAACGCATGCTCGTCAGAGGCGGTGTTCTCGATCCGACCTATCAGATAACAGTGCCGGGAGATCTCGATGGCGTTCGCTGACGCTTACAAAAAACAGGTCGCGCTCTTGCTGCGCACTCTCCCATTTGTCACCGAAGAGAAATGCTTTGCCCTGAAAGGCGGTACCGCGATCAATCTTTTCGTGCGCGACTTGCCGCGCCTCTCGGTCGATATTGATCTAACCTATATTCCTGTCGCGCCACGCGCTGAATCCCTTGCCAATATCGATGCAGCCATGAAACGCATCGTCGCCAAGATCAAAGAGAAGATCCCCGGGGCACAGGTCCATGAGACCCGCAAAGAGGGCACGATCGTCAAACTCGTGGTTCGCTCGCAGAACGTCCAGATCAAGATTGAAGTCACGCCTGTACTACGTGGCTGCGTTTTCGAGCCGGTCGTAACTTCGGTGCGTCCCGCCGTTGAGGAGGCGTTCGGATTCGCTGAGGCTCGCACGGTCTCTTTTGCTGACCTTTATGGCGGAAAAATCGTCGCCGCTTTGGATCGCCAACATCCGCGTGATTTGTTCGATATTCGCGATCTGCTGGCCAATGAAGGAATCACCGATGAACTCCGCAAGGCCTTCATCGTCTACCTCCTGAGTCACGACCGGCCGATGTTTGAGGTACTTGGCTCGCCTCAAAAAGATATCAGCGATGAATTCCTTCACGGCTTCGAGGGTATGACGGATAAACCCGTTTTGAAGTATAACCTTATTGCGGCGCGCAAGACCCTGGTTGAAGAAATTGTCGGTAAGATGCCAGAGGCTCACCGGAAATTTCTCGTCTCGTTCGAGCGCGGCGAGCCGGACTGGGATCTCCTCGGCATCCCCGCTGCTGCCGATCTGCCTGCCGTCAAATGGCGTCAGCAGAATCTCGATAAGCTATCGAAAGAAAAGCGCGCGGAGCTCGTTGCGGCCCTTGAAAAGGTTCTCTTCAAATAAGCCTCGCGCCGATCTCGATTAACGTCTGCTCCCGCTAGGCTTTATCTCCGATCAACCAGAAGAGATACACATGAAAGTCATCACCATCGGAAAGCGACTGGTCCCGGCCGATCAGATACGTTTTGCGGGAGGGCGGATATGCGAAAGCTTGTCGATACAAACTATCTCAAGTCCGAGAAGTTGCGCGAGTATCTATCTGACCCAGCGAACATCGCCGTCATTCCCGACTACGTGATGATGGAAGCGCTCGCCAGTGGCGATGCAGCATCCATCTGCGAGCGGTTCAAGATTTTAGCCGAACACCCCGACCAGGTCAGGGTTCTGAAGTCAACCCATGCGATCAGCGGCCTGCGTGCAAAGCGGCGAAGTCGCGGTCTTCAGAAGCGCCTCATCGAGCGAGATCAAACCGCCAATTTCAAGAAGTTCTACGCAACGCTTGAGCGGGCGCGCGACGGCGACGAGCCTGCCAAGCGGCTCTTGGCGCAAAAGTCGGCTGCGGCGACCACCGAAATCGCGCAACTGCGAAAGGGTCAGGAGACCTACACCGCCAATCTGGCCGAGCATGCCAAGAAATACACGGATGCCGAGCTTGCCATTCTGGCCAAAGGAAAGCCAATCCCTCAGGAGTTGTTCAGCAAGATCACGGGAGAGATCGTCGAACTTGCCGACAACATGTTCATGGCGCATGGCTACTTCAAGAAGCAGCCTCCGACGAGGACGTTGTCCAATGCATTCATCTTCCGCTACGCCGTTGCGGGTTACGTGGTGGCGCTTCGCTGCATCAAGGAAGGTGGCGCACAAGGAGCATCGGCGAAGAACATAGGCAACCAGATCATTGATGCGATGATTGCCGCTTATGCAACGTATTTCGACGGCTTCTTGAGTGAGGACAAACGAGCGCAGCAGATATACGAAACCACAGGCGATCTGCTGAAGTTCTATCATAACGACATCAAACGCTTCGAAGAAGCGTCTGCGGCAGAAAACGCGCCAGCCGATGCAACCGTCAGTAGGGCGACAGCCCTCGCCGAAGCATGACGCAACGGATATTGTCGAGGCTAGTCAGCGCGTTCAGTCTTGCTACTGTGCCGGGCTCGAAGACGGAGAAAGAGCCTTCGACCCTGCCAGCGAGATCGCAAAGTTCATCTCGCGTCAGATGCATCAGTTCGTTGATCGTCCAGAGCTGCATTTTCTCCTCAATCGTTTTTGCCGCGCCGATCGCGGCGTTCGAGGGAGGCCGTTGCGCCGGAGGAGGCGGATGCATCGCGCAGCGACCGCAACGCAGTGGAGGAGCACGGTCAGTGCTTGTATCGATCAGCCGACGAAGGTGCTAAAGGTCCGGAACTGGACGCGTGGCGCGGTCAATCGAGTATGAGGGAAGGGAGCTTTTTGGCGATCCGCGAGAACCTGGCCCCTTGATCGGGGATTGATCGCACGCCAAGGAAAACCGATACGATTTGGCTTGCCGCCAAAATAAGGCAAGAAACTCAGTAGACCTGAACACTTTGTGATAAACTGGCCGCAGTCTCCTCGATGATCTTCACATGCAAGACGGCAACACCAAGCTTCGTGCAGAACTTCAGCGTCTTACCGTGCCGCCCGATGGCGCAACCATCGAATGGCTCAATGTCCAGATTCGAGAAATGCACGAGCTGAGCAAGCGAATTCCCCACAGCGTTCGGCTGCAAACTCGATTTTCGGAAGCGATCCATGATTTTAACTGCTTCATGTTCGCCCTGGACATTGCGCCAGAGGCCGTCAGCGATATGCGTTTGGGTCGCATCTTTCCGGGACAGAGATTTATCGAATTCTTGCTGGCGAACAATCATCTTCGTGAAGTGAAGACCGCGCCTTCCATCGTTATCTATTTTAGCGATGGAGTTCCCCAGCATGCCGGAAAGTTCGACGCCGGTACGGTCGTTTCGAAATGGGGCGCTGGTGGAACACATATCTGGCAACACGATCTGTGGCACATTCCGTCTGATTACGGCGACGAGTCCCGTATTTTTGCTAGCTTGCCCGGAGCTGTAGATCTGTACCGGACGCTGATCAGGGACTATGAAGCTGGAGTTTGTCGGCGCGTCCGCTGATCGCAGGCCGGGCTCTATAAGCCACACTTGCCGAGGTTCCAACTCGCCCGTTTGCAGAAGGTGCGGCACCCGAGAGGATAGGCGGTGTTGGCAACGCCGGCATGCTGCCCGGCAGCGGGAAGCAGCATGAACCGCAAACTAGCGACGATGGCCCAGGCTGATGCCGAGTTTCAGCGCCTTTTGCCGCAAAGAGCCTTCGCTTCGCTTTGTCAGTTTCGCGAGCTTTGCGACGGGCGTGCGCGCTTTGGAATGAGCGCGCAGCTCCTTGACGTCCGCCGTCGTATATTCGCGACGGACAATCTTCTTTGCTTTCTTGGCCATTGCTCTTCCGCTGTTTTGTGAGCGGCCTTGTAGCACGGCATTCAAGAGCGTCAATCTTTAGCACAAAGTAGAGCGCGCTTCCGCTCAAAGAGCGATTTGCACAGTCGCAGCACTCAGGCAGTCGTACGATGGGCGCGGCTCGCAGATCGTGCCTGGATGAGTGAGTGCGGTTGCAACCCGTGCCTTCTGCCCCGTGGCATGGTATAGTCTCATTCTTTGTAGGACACGGTATTGCCTTGAAAAAAATCATTGGCGGAATGGCTTACGACACCGACACGGCGGAGTGTCTGACGAGGTCAGATCACGATCACGAAATGTCACAGGCCTGGTGGTCGCTCTATCGGACTCGTCAGGGTGCGTTCTTTGAGGTCGCTGCCGATCATGACGGAGTGGTGGAGACGTTCCGCCCTCTTTCGAAGGAAGAGGCGCGCAAGTATCTGGAGCGCTACGCCAATCATTTGGTGGAACGGTACTTTGGGCCAGTACCCGAGGCCGGGCCAAAGCGATTTTCACGCCGCACCGTCTTTGCCGCCATTCAGGTTCTGAACCGCCTCACGCACGCCGAATTCACCCGTTTCCTCTTCGAATTGGGACCCGACTGGCCGAAGATGATATCGCCGGAGCCGCTAAGTCTTGCCAAGCGGCTTAACGAGCTTATGGGCGCGTACGATCAGAATCCGGACCGCTTGGTTGAGGATGGGGAGAGCCTGGACGACGTTCTGGTCGAAAAGGCAGTGTCGCTGCTGCCCGCAAAGCGCAGGCGGTCCTGGTCGGGCGAAGAGGAAGAGCTGCGCAAGGATCATCGCGATTTTCTGCACCGACTTGAGATCGATGGCTTCGTCATAACGGACGGGAAGTTACAGACGGCGCTTCCGCGGTCTATCGCGTTGCCCGAGGCTCAGGACGAACTTTCCGGACTTCTAGTGAAGCACCGCTTTACCGTTGCACGAGGTCATCTCGATCAGGCCTTCACCGCCCATACGGGCGGAAATTGGGCCGCAGCAAATGCACAGATACGGACCTTTCTCGAAGGACTTCTCGACGAAATAGCCAAACGGCTAGATCCTTCCGTCACCTCGGACTCGGCAAATCAGCGCCGGATTCGACTTGCGGCCCTCGGGTTCTTGAGCCGTGACCTGAACGAGTGGAATGACAATGGCCAAGGTTACGTCAACGGCCTAATGAAGCGTTTGCACCCGCACGGCTCGCATCCCGGCCTCTCCGATGCCGATGACTGCACATTCCGGCTGCACACCGTACTTCTCGCCGCGCGCCTGTTTCTTGTCCGGTTTGACAAATGGGGATCAGCGTGAGCGGGAAGGACGAAGCCGCGACGACAACGGGAGAACTCCGCGAAGACGAGCGGTTTGTCATGACCTCGATTGCCCGAGACCGTTCTGCAACCTGGCGCCCCGGCGAGAATCCACCCGATGCCTATCTTAGGCTTGATGCGGGCACCGTCGGCATGGAGATAACAACCCTGACCCAGTATGTCACCGATGACAGGGGCACGCGGCCGAGGCTTTCGGATGACTCCGCGACGGCTGACTTCGCGAATGCGCTGAATCATGAACTGGGCCGCCCTTGCAGTCCGATCCAACAATCCAGATCAACGGCAACAGCATTACGATCAGCTTCACTCACCACGGAGACACACAGTACAAGAAAGTATCTGCCGTGTTCATGAACCGGAACTCGAGCGCCCAACATCCTCGTGAATGCGACGCAGATTCTCGAGGACCGCATCATAACCAAAGCGCGAAACTGTGCCCATCTTCACGATCGCGATCCAGTGTGGCTGGCACTGCTTAATGACTATTGGCTCGCCGGACAAGCGGCGGAAATTGATCGTTAGTGCTTTTCCTCGATAGCCGTGTTGAAGCGGCGCATTTCGACCTTTTAGTACATCTTGTCGTCCAACGTGATGATGCACGTGTGTGCGACGGAAATCCGAATAGGGAGCAATCGGAAGAATGTTTGGAATGGGGATTGGCTAGTCGATCCAGGCAATTTCGCCTAGCGTCAGGAACACGATCAAGCCTCTTTCTGCACCCGTCGCTGCCAAATAGTCATGCAGTTGTCCCGCATACGCGCTTCGCGTGGCTGAGGATGGATTGATGTCCGACTTCCAGTCAATCGCCACCTCTACCCGTTCGCCTCGGATCGAGAGGGCGTCCGCACGGCCTGCCAGCAGATAGCTTTCGCCTGCTGCCCAGACGGGTACTTCGGGTACGAGATACGGTCGCAATGCCGCGACCTCGGGCAGGGCAAGAGCGCGCAACGCACATCTTGTCATTTCGGCCGGGTCTGGTGGTTGCCGCCCGTCCGCCTCCGCTCGCAACTGAATGAGTAGATCCCGTGCGCGCGAAACAGCGGCCGTCTCGTCTTCCTCCAGTTCACCGGTCAGGAATTCCTCCATGAGCTTGTGAAGGACGATCCCGCGCAACGCGCCGGCGCCTGCGACCTCCCTTTTTTCGGGGTTGGAATCGGAGACAACGACCGTATCGAGCGGATTGCTGAGACGGTCTTGATCGTTATCGCTCGGGCGACGCCAGACGAAGGCTGGCGCGGTATCCTCTACCTTCTGCTGCTCCAACGCAAATACGTCCGGAGACTGTTCATTGTTGAATGCAGTCGCGAGTCGCACGCCGTAGGCGGAAAAACTCGAAAGATCGAGTTCGGGAATCTCCTGCTGCAGGAGATCAATCGAACTGAACCATGTGCTTTTCGAAGCTTGGGGGATATGCGGAAGGATGAGCAGGTCTCTCGCCTGAGTGCATGCGACGTACCAAATTCTCTCGCGCTGATTGGCGTCTTCCCGGCTTTCTTCCGCGCGCGCCGCGGCCAGATCCGGTGACGCCACTCCTCCGACCATCCAGTGGAGCGTGTCGTCGGACTGACGATGCACAAACTGATCGGGCCGATAGAGCTCAGTCGTAGAGTTGATGGGTATCACGACAGGCCATTCGAGCCCTTTCGCCGTGTGAATGGTAATGATCTCGATCGCGTGCTCGGCGGTATCGATGCGGCCTTCTGGCGCCCGCACATTACGCTCCCAGTCCGCCTGAAGGTCTCGAACGAATGCACGCAGCCCGGAGACTCCATAGCTGCGCGCCCGCTCGATGAGCGCGTCCAGATTGGCGAGAGCGCGTGCGTTGCGATTGCCGTGACGAGCCGCCATGATCACGCGGACATTCAGGAGTTCGATCGCCTCCGCCAGGATCAGGCTCGGGGTCGATATTGCTGCTCGCCGCCGCAGCTGTTGCAGACTCGAAAGGATCGCTTTGGCGACCGGGTGATGGACCAACGATGGATTAGTCCTTACGCTGAGGAAATTCGCTCGTGCGCCAGACTGTGGAAGTGCGGCGGTGATATCGAGGAGCTCCTGATCACTCAGCCCGACAAGGGGCCCTCGCATGAGCGCGCCGAAAGCTAGCGTGTCGGAAGAATCCGCCAAGACACGGAGGAGTGCGAGCACATCTTGCGTCTCCTGTCGCCGCATCAGCGTTTGACCGGCCTGCGACGACACCGCCAGGCCGCGCTGCTCAAGCGCACGCTCGTATAGCCAGAGCTCTCGGTGTCCAGGGGACAGAAGTGCAATATCTCCGGGACGCAGGGGAGAGCAGGAATTGTCCGCGCGCCTGATCATCACGTTCCCGATCAAACGCGAACAGATGTCCGCGACCCTCGTAGCCTCGGCCTCACGAAACATTTCGGCATAGATCCGCCCATCGGTGGACACTTGGACCGTGAAGCGCGTTACACAGGGCACGGGGTACGACTGATCCGGGATAGTGGGGGCCAGGGCCACATATCTGGGCTGACCCGTCTGTGCGAATACCGGCGCGAAACATGAGTTGATGTGCCGAATGATCGCCTGCTGAGACCGGAAGTTCGCCGTCACCTCGATAACGGCGCCACGATCCTGGGCACCAATCAATCGGCGGCAGAGCTCATAGGCCTCGATGTCGGCACCTCTGAACCGATAGATCGCCTGCTTGGGATCCCCAACGAGAAACAACGAACCCGGCCGTAATCGACTGTCTTCCCAGCGTTCGGGACGATCGTCAGTCGCAGCGATCGAGAACAGAATTTCATTTTGGACACGGTCGGTGTCCTGGAATTCGTCGACCAGAATGTACTTGTAGCGTTGTCCGATCGCACGACGCACCTCCTCGTATCCCCGTATCAGAGACCGTACGTGCAAAAGGAGATCGTCAAAGTCCAGCACTGCCGCCGCACGCTTTCTGTTCTGATAACTTCCGAGCAGCAGGTCGAGCGACGAGGACAACGTGCAAACGAGAGAGCCGGCGATGTGCCCAATGAGTTCATTCCAGGCATCAGCGACTACCTGATAGTGCCGAAGAGCAGCCTCGCTGGCCGACTCCCCCGGATAGGCACCAAAGGTCTCTGCTGCCTCGATGTACGACTTCAGCTGAATGCCCTTCCCGAACAGCCGGCAAGGACCGGCATCACAGAGCTGCCACAGGGTTGCGAAGTCCGGGCGGCTATCGAAAACGCGCTCGTATCGCGTCGCAAGCCGTCGCAGTTCATGGGCGATGCCGGCCGCAAACTTTTCGTTGGCGATGCCAGCTTGCCACCTTGCAAAATCATCGACGGCCTGGACGAACACGATATCAGGCCGGGCACCTTCCGGCGGCAATATCGGTGCTGCTTCCGGATGCTTTCGGCGCAGCATGGCCAGCTCGCGTATCAGATCGACGACCTTCAACGGAATTTGCTCAGCGAGCACCACGATCGGATCGTCCTCAATCGCATCCGCAGCGAGCCTGCGTGAAAACCAAGCGGATAATTCGCCGAGGAACAGCGCATTGGCGACCGTTTCATCTACGATGCGCGCGCCGGGGTCGAGTCCTGCCTGGACGCCGTGGCTTCGGATAATGGCTTGGCAGAACCCGTGGATCGTCGTGGCGGTGAGTTCATCGAGTTGAGGGGCCACCGCAGACAGGGTCACTCGCTGGGTAGAACTGAGGCCGTGAGGGAGCACGGCTTCGATGAAGTCTGGTATGTCACCTGCCAGGAGCCGGTCGACAGTATCTTTGATGCGGCGGGCGAGTTGGCTGGCCGCGAGCTCCGTGAAGGTGATCGCGGCAATTTCGCCGGGCAGATGGCCATTCGCCAGCATCATCGCAACGCGACCGGCCATCAGCGAGGTTTTCCCCGTTCCGGCGGCTGCCTCGACCAGCAGTACCGACGCAAAGTCGGTCATGGCTCGACAGCGATTGTCCTGATCGATGAGCGTCATTTGGACGAATACCAAAGCTTGCCAAGTTTCTGGTTGGCCGTGCGGAAGTCGGAGGCTTTGCGGCGGAGATAACTGTCACGATCCGCCGGCAGTGCAAGACGCATATCGTCGTACACCGCGTCCTGCTCCGACCGCGGTGCAATTTGTCCGCTCCGAAGGATTTGTACCGCAGCGATCAGATAGGTCGTTGCTTCTGCGATTGCTGCGTCGAGCTCGTCACCTCTCAATTCGAATCTGGCGGGATTGTCGGCCAAATAGACAAGCCTTGTGACCATGGTTCTGACCTCCGGAAGCAAAACCCGGACCGCCATCGCGTAGAGCACGCGCTGCAATTCGCGCCCTTGCCCGAGTGTAATACGCTGGGTCCTCGGTGGCGGTTTGATGCTCTTATAGTCTGTGATCTGGGCGCCATCGCCGGAGACGCGTATATCGAGCCGATCCATCCGCCCGCCATATACGAGACCCGCTTGCTCGATCGGGATCTTGATCGTTTCATCCCACGGCAGTTCGCCGCCTGTCGGCATCTCCTGACCGAACGGCACTTCGCTCCAGCTTCGCGTATCCGCCCTTGTGGGCTCGTCCGACGCCAGTCCCCTGATCGTGCGGCGAGCCGCTTCCTTCACGGTGTGTTGCCATAGGATAGCTGGCGGCACGGAGCGCTGCAGTGGCCAGGAGGCCATAACTTTGCTGGATGCTGCCATAATAGCAGCCTCGATTTCGTCCGCGCTCGCGCGTGCGAAGCCTGGTTCCGGCTCGAGCCGTATTATCGCGCCACCGATGAGCTCGTGCACCAGTTCGCCAAATGTTATCGGATCAAGCTGGAGAGGCTCCGGCTCCAGGCGGATGGAACGCCATCCCAGCGCGTAGCGCCAGACGTAGCCGAGCGGGTCCCGCAGGAGACGCTGAAGTGACGTCGTCGATTGGGTCCGAGCAAGAGCGGCCAATATAGCCGGATGGTCGGGCGCGACCAAACCGTCGTGGCGCGTCAGCGTCGTTTCCCGCTGCCAGTCCCGCCAGCAGACTTGGCTCTGACGGACGTGATCGAGCGCTCCCGCATCGCGCGGCCGCGCCAGAAGCCGGTCCGCTTCACTGAAGGCGTGCTCGGGAATTCTGTCGCGCTTGTGGACGACCTCGTCCGTGGGCCAGAGCGAGCTCGGCGAGAGGATGCTGCCCTTCGCACTGCGCTGTGGACGCGAAAGGACCAAATGCTCGCGCGTTCCATCCCGGATGACCTCAAAATGTCTGCGGTCGCGATCCGCCGTCATCAATCCATGCAGCGTCCGACGGTCGAGAAGGTGATGCGGAATCACGGGATCGTCGTTCTCGAAGCGAGGCCAGGATCGGCTCGTCAGACCGAGCAGACGCGTGAACGGCCGTGGACTCGCAGCGAGGTGCGAAGCAGGGCACCAGACAACGCTGTTCGCCGGGTCTCGCCCATCGCGCACCCGCAGGGCCTGCAATGAAAGCGCAACGGCGTGAGGCGGCGCACTTCGCAACGCTTCATTCCAAATGACCAGGCTCGCGCCGCTGAGCAGGAGAGAGCCGGCGTCCCGGCTAGCCTCCGGACCACGTGCGAGAAGCTCGAGAATCGGAAAAAGGATGGTTTCGGCTAGAATGTCGTCCGCGCGATGCGGTCTGGCCGCGATGAGTGCCTCACGCCATTGTTCCAGGGTCTTCAGGCCCGCGCTGCGCAGTATCCCTGCGAACCAGTCATCTGGGAGCGTGCCGACAAAAGGTCGTGGCGGAAGCCGCCTGATCAGGCGCCAAATGCGCTCCTGGCTGAGGCCGGTGGTCAGAACATCGGCCAATGCAGCACACGCTTGCCCGTCGGGCGTGCTCAGCGCGGGAATGCCGTGGGAGAAGTGAAGGGGAAGTCCTGCACTATTTCTATAGGCGAGAAAATGATCATCCCAGTCCGTCGTTGACGTTGCCGCAATACCGATGTCCTCGGCCTTGGCCTGGCCCGAGGACAGGAGTAGACGCACCCAGCGAAGCGCCTCAACCACCTCGGATTTGGGGTCGGCGCTCGCCTCAGCCGAGGATCTCGACGGGGTAGCTATTGGTTGGCGGCGCAGGGTGCCTTTAAACCAAGTTTGCTCGGAAGAAGTCGACACATGCCAGGAAAGTTCAGTGAAACGTGCGATCTCGTTCAACAGAGGACGCCAGATGGCATCGATCTCCACGATTCCCTGTATCGTGACTGGGCCGAGTAGGGACTTGGAGAACGAAGCCCGGGCCAACCCGGCGTCGCGAAGATCGCGGGGAAGCATACTGGAAGCGGGAAGGCCTTCCCTTACACGCGTCTCGAGCAGACACAGGTCCGCAAAGCGTGCGACGTGCCGGGGCAGGGAGGCAAGGTCGATGTCGGCGCGCCAGGCCGCGTCGAGCGACTGAAGAACCGCCCGAGGCATCCCAGGCAGGCTGCACACGCGGCCGAGATCCTGGAAGCCGCCCGCCGCCAATGCTGTTTGAATGGCAGGATAAAGAACGTCGGTAGCAGCCGGCGTTATGAAGCCGCCGGCGAGACGGGCCGCAAGCAGCGGGAGCGTAAGGATCTCACGGCCGACCCGCCGTTCACGCGCCGCCGCCGTGCGCTGCATCCGCATCGCCAGCGTTCCGTCCACAACAAAGGTTGATCGATCAATCATCTTTTGCTCCGGGCCGGGGCGGAAGTGCAAGTCGTCCCGCCAACCTCGGCGTCGTATGAATACACTTGCCTCGCTTCCGATCGATCTCGTGTCATCAACATTCGCCGGACACTTCCATGAACACATGAAGGTCCTATTTCTCGATCGCATGGCGGAAGATGGCAGGATCCATCTGCCCTATCCGGCATCCAGGCAACACCGTGCGATCTGCCTAATCCTCCTCGATCAACTCGAATCCGCCGTCGCAAAATTCGTCGCTTGCCGCAAGTCCCCAATAGAGTGCGGCTCGCCAGGCGTTCAGGTTTCCGCGCTGACGACTGCGAGCCGTGTGCCTCAGTTCTGATCTAAGGACATCGGCGCCGGCCTTGAAGTTGCGACGAAAGGTGTCCTTGGATTCGACCAATTCCACGGCTGCGTTCGTTGCGTAGAGTGACCCGAGCTTAAGCAGACCGAAGTGGTGCCGGGCACGCGCTATCCGTGCCGCCGAGACCCCTGCGGTCGGTTCGATGGAAAAACTGACCTTGATCGAGTTGTCGATGTCGACACTCGCGTGGAGAATGCGATGTGCTCCCCAGTTGTCAAAATAGGGATGGAAGCTCTGCTCGACGCGTGATCGCGGGGCGTGCGCGAGCTTCGTTTTATTGCAGTCGGAGCAGCTCGGAACAAGGTTCGCGGGAAAGACGGCAAGCTCGGGATAGTCCGATTGCGACAAATAATGATCGATCGTCTTCACATCTCTTAAGCCGCAAAGCGGGCACCGGCGAAACCTTGCCCCGGCCCGCAATCGGTCGTAGATCGGCCGTCCCTTGCCTCGAACCAGAACACGATCGTAGACCTTGGAAAGCTCGTGTTTGCTGACGCCGGCCGGATCCTCGGCCGCCAGCCTGAACAGGTCTTCGATCGTGGCCAACCGCAGATATTCGTCCGCGCGCTCACCCACCCGCTCGGCTACAGCGAGTAGGGCCCTGCGGAGCGCCAGATCACGGGTGCGGACAGCTGCGTCGCGAAATACTTGCTCGGCATCGTCGTCGGGACATCGGATCGCGATCATGGATCACCGCTCATCCCACAGAGCACGAACCAGAGCCCGGCCTTCGGCGCCCAGACGGTCATCGAACGCGGCGAGAGCTTGTTCGACCGTGTTCGATCTCGCCACGATTTTGGAGATCAATTCGTGATATCCGCTCTCCTCGAATTCGACCCGAAAGATCTCCCGCGTCAGAAGCCCGATGTTTTCAGCGAAAGTCTCGACATCGGGACGCTCGATATCGACGTTGTCGCCATCACGGAAGAACAGAGACACGCAGCTACTTGGAACCTCCTGAACGATGACGGGCGCATGCGTGGCGAGGATTGCAGCACCGTTGCGGTCTGCCAGCAACTCGGAGAGCGCCCTGACGAAAGACGCGGCAAGCGGCGGATGAAGGTGTGATTCCGGTTCGTCAATCAGCACCAAGGTCCGTTCGCTGACCAGTTCGACCAGACGCGTCATGGTAAGCAGAACGATCTTATGACCAGAGCTCGCGGCGTCGAACAAGTCGATGGCGGCTTGTTCGACGTCGTCCTGGGGTATTTCTGCCAACCTCTCCAAACGGATCGCGGCAAAGAGTGGGTCGCTCTGGAGCACTCGCATTGCGGACCGCCAGCGTGCTCTCCGTAGACTTCGCAAACATTTGAGCGTGCTCGCGACAAAATCGTCGCGGAGCTCGGCAGTCGTCTTGTTCCTGGACTCCCGCCGGCCGCTCTTCAGGCGTACCATCTTTTTCAAGCCGATATAGGCATACTTGAGACCGGTGGGGGTTCCTTCATTGGAGGGTGTCGGATCGAATTCGTCGAAGGCGCTAAACGCGACGGCGACAAGATTGGCGAAGCCTTCCTCGCCGTTAGATTCGCCTCCGTCATCGACAAAGGTCAGGCGCCCCAGCGTTCGCTTTCGGCCAACCTGCAGGAGCGTGCTCATCGACTTGAGAAGTGTCGTCTTGCCAACGCCGTTGCGCCCGATCACAACATGGATATTCGTGGGTGGAACGGCGTGAGGGGTAACCTGAACCTCAATGACAGCATTCTCGGCGGTGGGAAATCTATAGCGGAAGTGGAATGGCGTCAGTGCCGCTTGCTGATGCACGATTGTTTTTAGTTTCGTGAGCTCTCGTGCCGGAACTGAACGCAGCAGCGAAGTGTCGAAGGCATCTTCTCTTTGAAAAGCAGAGAAGATGTCATCGTTCCATATGGCATCGCGTAACGCCTCCAGTATTTCGGTCCGGTCTGCCTCGTCAATCGCAATCAGATTCTCGTAATAATCCTGGTCTTGGCCGATCGATGCATAGTCAACGCCCAACGCCGTGAACTCGTCGTCGATCTCGGTGTACCCACGCGTCATGCCGCGACGCATGATCTTGACGTTGCCGACGTCGTTACGGATCCCGTTGGCGTCGAGATAGACCAAATAGAACGAAGTCTTGAAGCTGTAATCGTCCCAATTGTCGGTGAGCAGGAAACATTGCCGTTGACCGGCAATGTCGTCGTCCCTAACGGCCCTGCGCGAATACGGCATGACGGTGAATTGCAACAGACGCCTCCGGGCCGTAGTTCTACGGCGACGATGGTTAGATGTATTGGCCAGGCAGGTTGGCCGACCAGGCGGACGGATACAACCTACACAATCCTGTCACAACCTGCATAGCGTACTCTAATCGTCTCCCGGGCTTATTTGCATCTTGGTTGATCTAGCGTGCAAGATTCAAAAGCGGAGAGCGTGAGCAGACCACAATTCGCTTCGATCCGCGCGTCATGGCAACGTACAGATTGCGCGCATCCAGATTGTCGGCGTTGAGGATGACGACAACTTCCGCCTCGAGCCCCTTCAGGAGAAGGGTGCTGCCCACGGCCCGACGTGGCAAAGGGCGGCCAGTGAACCGATTCTGTTCGCGTATATAAAGCGCCGCTTCATAGAAAGTCTTTCCGCCAAGGCCATGGCACATATCCAGTGCGCGCAAGCAGGCCTGCAACACCCCCGGCCGATAAACTCGGACACCCGTCTGCTTGTTCAGCTCGACCAGCAATGTTCCGACTTGCTGGTAAGTTCGATTGCCCAGAAAGGCGATTGCGGCGCGTTCCGCCTCGGAGGCCTCTCGCCTTTCGGCACCGCGCATGATGGTGGTGACTCGGCGGATAAGATCTGCCGCACCGATATTGGTCATCATCTCTTCCGCGAACGATGCGATCTTGAGGAGGGCGTCGGCGCCCGAGAGGTCCAGTCCGGCAGCGAAACTGACGAGGTCGCGAAGGTCCACGGCCTCGACGGTGACGGCGCCTGGCGTTTGGCTTGCGAAGCGGCGCTGGCTGCCCGGGTTTGTGCTCTCCCCGACAATCAGCACGGAACCCTGTCCGTCGGGTGGGACCGTTCGGCATGCTTCCAGCATTCTGGTATGGTCGTCGCCGGAACCATCGAGTTGTATCCACTGGACGTGGGTTGGCAAGGTTCGCAGATCGACTGGCGCGCCCGACAGAAGTTTTGATCGTGCGTCAAGGAGCCACTGACCTAGAACGCCGGCGTCAGCATTGACCCAGCGCCACGGCGTCGTGAGTGCGCCAGCCGGCGCGAAGTGCGAGCACACATGCTGATGCCAATCTGCAAGCGGATCGTTCCCCAACCCGAAGATTGCCTGCATGTCATCCCCCATGACGCAGACGGGCAATATGAAAGAAGCATAGTAGACGACGGCATGCTGCCGGATCGAACAATCCTGATACTCGTCGACCAGAAGACGCGCATAGCTCGCCGCGATCACATCGTTGATATGTTGGTTCTTGAGCAGGTCGGCGGCGGCTTCGCGAATCGCCGGGTAATTGGGGGGTGCACCGCTCACGATTGCAGGATGATGGGCCGCGCGTTGGGGGAACGTTGTGATCAGCCTTATCGCCCAACCATCGATGGTCGACAGGCGATAGGCCGTGGGCTTTATGCCTGCTCTGTCGAGCCGTGAACGAAGCGCGCCAACACCCGCATTGGTGTGCGTCAGGATCAGAATCGGCTTGCGCTCAGTGTGCCGCACCAGCGCGTCTGCGATCAGCTGCGTTTTGCCGCATCCCGCCGGTGCGACGACTAGGCCACGGGCGACACTCAGAAGATCGATCTCACTGGCCGTCATTGGCGATCCAGTTGAAAACCTGTTCCATGAATTGACCGATGCTGCCGTCCAAAGCGTGCTGGAAATCGGGACCAATGATCTCCCGCGCAGCCTGCTCCATGAGTCCGACCGATTTGAACCAGCCCTTCGCGCCCTTGAAGCGAGCGGCCCTACCCAGGATTGCGCGGCTCTCCGGCGACAGTCCGGTCGCGTATTCGGCTCTGATCGCGGCCAGGTCTTTGAGATTTTTTGACGCCGATTTGATGTGCTCATTGACCAGCGCTTCTTCCTTGTCCGCGACGGCAAGCTCGATCAGTTTGGCGACCGCCTGAGCACTGGCGGTCAGGAAGATCTCGTCTTCCAGCGCGCGGCCGTCACGCCATCTAAAAGCCACGCCGCCGGCAGCCCGAAAGGCTGTCTCGAGATGCGGAGTAGGGTGAACGTCGCTATCCCGTAAGGTCGCGACGCGGTAGCCTAGCGCCTGGAGCGCCAATGCACGTTCGAACAGCTCATTGCCTCCGCCGTCCACCAGGGCGCAACCGCAGGCAGCGATCGGTTTGAATCCATTGGATACCCGCAACTGGTCGAGACCGCGCGTCAATCCGACCTCGCTAGCGCCCTCGCATACAAGCAGAGTCTTGGCGAGAAGTGCCTCGGGATAACGTCGGATCGTGCCCTGGATCCCAGTTCTGTCGGCGGTAGGCAGCAGATGGTGTCGATCATTCTGCTGACGCAAAATGAAGAGCTGTTCCGCAGAGAGTTCGCGGACCGCGACGGGTGAGTGGGTCGTCATGAAAACCTGTAGCGGCGCCGGCGTATCCTTGGCGCCAAGGGCGGCCAGCAGCATGATGATGCGGTGAGGCTCCAGCCCGTGTTCCAGCTCGTCAATCAGAATGATCGAGGCGTTTGCTGCCGCCTGCCGCTGGAGCCCGGCAATAAGCAGGCGCGTCGATCCGAGCCCCAGCCCCCGCAGCGGAATGCCACGCTCGTCATGCAAAGAAATCGTGCCGCCGGTAAGCGAGACCGAGCCTGCATCAAGGAGTGCCCTTACCGCGGCTCCGATCGGGATGCCAAGAGATGTCGCAGCCTTCGTCACGAGAGAGAGGGTTTCGGCGACCTGCACGCTTCCCTGCGCGCCGAAAGCTGCTCGGACGTCCCGGACAGCCTT
Organism: Bradyrhizobium sp. USDA 3364; assembly: GCF_054056355.1. NCBI lineage: Bacteria > Pseudomonadati > Pseudomonadota > Alphaproteobacteria > Hyphomicrobiales > Nitrobacteraceae > Bradyrhizobium > Bradyrhizobium sp. USDA 3364. The sequence continues at coordinate 1,445,523 of NZ_JBSRYG010000002.1, read as the reverse complement.
AGCCAGCTCTTTCGAAGCGTCGGCGCGTTCGTCCGACAGGCGATTGAGGATAGATCCGCGCCGCCAAGTCAGATTGTTGTCGTTGAAGGCACCGAGCCGTGTGGGCGCGAGCCTGATGCGATCGGCCCAGTTCAGCGAACGGGTCTGGCCCTGGGCGGCCGCTCGCGGGGACAACAGCGACCATTGCGGCTCGAGGTCGCTGTCGACCAGAAGCTGGACCGTTAACACGGTCTCCAGGCCGGCTCCGGGTTCTGGTGCGATCTCGCCGGTGCCCCGGTCGAAGCCGCGCAGATAGAGGCCATAGATCTCGATGCCCTTCAATTCGTCGGGCAGGGCGCCAAGTGTTACCGCGATCCGAATAGGTTTTTCGACGTCCAGCCCGTGGAAATCGGAGTCGGCGAGCTGCAACGAGCGGCGAGCCCCGATGCAATAGTCGATCGCGTCCAGGAGCGTGGACTTCCCGCTATCGCCGGGACCGACCAGGCAATTAATCCCCTCGGCCGGGCTCCACATCAGGGCCTTCACGCCCCGAAAATTCTCGATCTCTACAACCCGAATGGCTGTCATCGTTGTCGGCCTACCATCGTGTTAGCTGAGGGGGGAGGGTTCCGGATCTGAAACTGCGGACGGTCGGCAGAAGACCAACCGGTCCCGCGACCGCTGCCTTGGTGAATGCTCTTTTGGCTTAGCTGGTGCGCGATTTGGAAGAGCCCATCTCGCGTGATCGGCCTTTTTCCTGTGGGCCAACCGCCTGCTGAGTCTTCAATGAGGCGATGCTGCCGACAAGATCCTCAATTCGCCCGTGAAGGTCCCGGATTTGGTCCCGGTCCTCGCGCCGATGACGTTCGAAACCTTCGATTGTCCGTTGTGCGGCGCGAAAGTCGGCTTCCGCGTTGCGCAGAGCAGACTGCAGGTTGCCAAAGTTCCGGGCGAGATCGTCCCTCTCGGTCGCCACTTGCTTCATGGCCCGTTCCGTCTCCTCCCGCTGGCTTTCGGCGAGCGCGAGCTTCTCCGACAGGGCGAGCCGGTCTTTCTCGAGGGCGGTGATGCGGCTTCGAAGCCCAGCGTTCTCTTCGCCCATCGTATTGGTTGATGCCGCGGGCACGCCTGCCCAATACTTGGCGAGAATAAGCAGGATCTGCTGGGAGGCTCCGGCCGTGAGGTTTAGCAACTCACGCTTCAACGCGGGTGGTAGGCGTCCGGCAAGCGCGGGGCCCTGCGACTGCCGCCGGGGCATCCCGGCTAGGACGGCTTTGATCCGTTTAACATTCCCCCCTCCCAACCGCATCCGGACGCGCATCGGATTGATTTCTTCGCCCTGTGCAATCAATGCTTGCGCCGCCGCCACAATTTCGGAATCGGTATATTTTTGCGGGCGGGGCATAGTGTTCAGCCGATGGTTTGTTTGATTTGTGCTAACTTATTTTACAGAAGGTTCCCCGCGATGAAAGGGCAGAATGAGCTTTCTTGATGTCATTCCGCATACGTTATTTCGCCTGCTGTCATCGCCGGCCCATATTCGCAACGTCGCGATCCTGGAAGCCATCTTTGAGCAGTTCTTCGATGATTTTGCTTTCGCGCCGAAGAAATCCGAGGTGCTGCAGGTCATTCGCCAGGTTCTCGAGAACCCCGATTTCCGGAGCGTTTCTGACGACGACGAGCCAAGCTCAACCGCGGAGACCGCCGAGTACGTTATCTATGGGCGATTGCGGGATGACGGCTGGATCATGGAAGTCGCGAACCGAAAGGCCGCTGAGGTCTACATGCCCCGCGAGGCCCACGCTCTGCTTTCCTCGCTGATCACTCTGAAGGAGGAACTCAAGGTCGATATCTCAGCCGAAGCCAGCCTGATCGACAGCGGCATTTTCGCCGCCTATCAGGACCCCGTCGGCAAGGTCATGAACATTGCCAGTGCGCGCCGCCAAGCGGTGCAGTTACGGCGTTCGATCGACGGTGTCCTGACGTCCCTCCATCGGATCGAAGAAGACCTGATGCGGTCCGAAGGACTCGCCGACCTGCTGGCTAGATTCATGGAGCGCTTTGTCGAGAAGATACTGCTTGAGAACTACCGAGCGCTGAAGGCGTCCGCCTACAATCCAATGCGATTCCAGCGCAGTATCCTGACGAATACCGACCTGTTCATCAATGACGAGGGCCAGATTGCGCGAGCCGCCGTTGCGCTTGCGGATCAGGGCGTGGTCGCCGACATCGCTGCGGCCGAAACCCAGATCATCCAGGACCTCATGCGCATCCGTGCCGTGTTCGCCGGTCTCGGAGAAAAGCTGGACGTGATCGACCGCTTTTCGCATCGGCTCGAGCGCCGGATTGCCACGACCGTGCGGTACCAGGAGACAGCACGCAATGTCCGCGAAGAAAGACTGCGGGATGCGATCCGCCTCGCGTTCACCCACTGGAGCGCCGGCAACGACGAATGCGTCACGCCACTTGTTGAAATCCCAGTTCCTTATGCGAACGCCACTCTGGCTCTGGCGAAGAAAGCGCGCGAGCCGGTCCAACCGCAGACGCGGGAGCAGAAGATAGTCGATCCGGCAGATGTCAAGCGTGAGCAGATGATCGACGCCTATGTCGCCGCCATGGACGTTACTCCCCGTGCCGTCGCCGAACGTATGCGGAAGCTGGTGCCGGATGACGGCACCTTCTTCGATCTCGACCAGTTCGAGCCGGAATCGGCGAGGGATATCGCCATCCTCTACGAAGCACGGTCGGGTGCACTCGCATCGAACCCCGAATTCGAAGTGCGCGCGAGCGCCGCTCGGGCCACAAACAGATTTGTTTCCGGACCCGGCGTGCTCGTGCGCCGCAGACAGGGCAAAGCATGACCTACTTCTCGCGGTGGGCGACAAAGCAAGCAGCCCAGGACCCCAACTTCAGTGCTGAACAGCTCACCGAGACGGCCAATCGGCTCCTGCACCGGCAGTTCGTCTCCCGCGGTGATTTCGGCGGAGCCGCGCATTTCGACCGGATCGCGAGCAACCTCGACTATTTTAAAGACCTGTTCGCGAGCTTCGGGTTCAGCTTCGTCTTCAATGACACCTGGGGCTATGCCGGATTCGTCAGCCCGGTTGCCTACGGCAATGCGCGGGTCCCGACACAGGAAACCATCGTTCTCCTATGTCTTCGTATGCTCTACAATGAAGGCGCCGAGAAGGGCTATTTCGTCGACTCGAGCGCGCAGATCCTCGTCGAAGAAGAGGAGGTCCAAACCGTCTTCTCCTCCATGGGGTCCCGAACTCTCAAGCCGGGCGAATTGCGATCGATTCTGACGACGTTCAAGCGCAAGGGGTTGGTCACGTTCGACCAGAACCACTCGCTCCAGGTGTCCGCCGACATCTACATCCGTCCCACCATCACGGAGGTGGTCGACGGTTCTTTCCTGGCCCGCATCGAGGTATGGGCCGGTCAGACGGTGCGGGCCGCTGAACCTGTCGACGAGGAGGATGATACCGCAGACGATGTCTCCGATAGTGCGCCGGAGAGCTCTCGATCATGATTCCGGCCTTCGTGTTGCGGAACATCGCCGCCGTCAATTTCTATCTCTACGCCCAGGACTTCCCCATTTCCGGGCGCGGCAATGCGGTCTTTCTCGGTGGCAACGGATCGGGCAAATCCGTTCTGCTCGATGCGATCCAGATCGTCATGACGGGCATGAACCGGCGTTACCTCGATCTCAACAGCCGCGTTTCCGAGGGAGGGCGCAGCACCAGAACCGTGCGCGAGGCCTGTCTTGGTTTGCTCGATGATGGTGAAGGCTATCAGCGCGACGCCTGCCTGACATATATCGCTCTCGGCTTCGAGGCTGTCGACGGATCGCGTCGCTGCACCGCAGGCGTCTGTCTCGAGGCCAAGGCATCTCTCAGTGAAGAGAACGTTCTCGGCCTCTTCATCCTGGAGGGCGAGATACTGGGTTTCGCAGACTTCGTCCATCCGAAACCCAGGGGCTTTGAGGAGAAGGCGTGGCAGACTTTCCTGGATGAACAGCGCCGTAAGGGACGAGAGGTCAAGACATTCCAGCGACAGAAAAATCAGGCCTTTTTGCGGGAGCTCTACGCGATCATCAACGCGAATGCCCGAGGGACCCAACTCGATCCCGATCGTGCGCGCGCCGCGCTGCGCCAGGCGCTGTCTTTTGACATCGCGCAGATCACGAGCGTCACCGACTTCGTCAAGCGCTTCCTGCTTGACGACCTCCCGATCGAGATCGAGACCTTCCAGGCGCGTTATAACACCTGGCGCGACATGCAGAAGACCATCGAGCGCGTCGAGGCGGAAATCAGGACGGTCGAGACGATCCGCGCGGCATGCGAGCGCGTCATGGACGATCAATTTAATGCGCGCATGTGGAACTACGGTGCTCAGCGCGCGGAATACGATCGATATGGTGCTTTCATTGCGAAGCAGCGCCAAGAGATCGCCGAGATGCAGGAGAAGCTCGATAGCACTAGGTCTTATCAGCAGACGCTCGTCGAAGGGATCGAGCAGATCCGGCGCCGACTGGACGCCATCAAGGACCAGATCGACGGAACGCCGGCCTTTGAGCAGATCAAGAAGGCGCAGGCCGAGAGGAACACCCAAGACGCCATCCGCAAGGCGGGCGTCATCGAGGCTAAGCCGATCTTCGATGCGCTCAACTCCTTGCGCGAAGCTACGAACAGCCCCGCCTTTCCCAGCGGTCTTGCCAAAATCACAGATTTTGCTTCGAGGCTGACGTCCGACCTGGTCGGCGTCCACGATGCCGCTTGGCCGAAATCTCCCAAGCAGATCGCGGCGCTCGTGTCCGCCGTGCCGCAGCTATCTGACGTCCGGGCCGTGCTCGACGAGCGCCATCAGACCGCCGCCTCGATTAAGGCGGGTTTGACGAAGGAATTTGACGAGGGCGATCGCATATTGAAGAAGCTGCAGTCGGGCGGCACCTACATGTCGAACGACACGCAGGACTTCCTAGCCGATATGGCGAAGATGCATGTGCCGGCGCAAAGTCTTTCGGAAGTCGCCGATATCGCGCCTGCGTTTGCCGAATGGCGCGCCATCATCGAATCGATCCTCGGCGACTGGGCCGATGCCCTCATCATCGAGCCGCGTTTTATGGACCAGGCCTACCGCCATTTCGACAGCCACTATAAAGCGACCAGAGCCAAGCTGATCCAGTCGGAGAATGTGCTGGCTCAGGACCAGAGTGTCCGCTCCGGTACGTTGGCCGAGGCCGTGGTTACCGATAACTCATATGCGCGCGCGTTCCTCAACGTGCGGCTCGGCCGTATCATTCGCGCGCGCTCCGCCAATGATATCCGCAAGGGCGATCTGGCCGCATCAGCCGACGGCAAGTACGCCCATGGCCGCGGCATCGAGTATCGCCAGCTCAAGCAGATTCCGCGCCTGGGACAATCGGTCCGCGAGCAGCAGATCGCCCAGCTCAGCGAACAGCAACGCGACCTCGAGACTAAGTTGCAGACCGCGCGGGACAATGAACGCCGATCATTCGCTGTCCTTGAGGCCATCAAACGCGCTGAGACGACTCTCGTGACCAATCGCGGCGCGGCCGCCCAGCTGCTTGAGACGATCGAATCCGCGGATCGCGAGAGCGAGCGCCAGGTCGTCCTCATTCGCGACCTCGAGGCCGAGTTGCCGGAAGGGGTGATGCAGGAAAAGCGCGAGGTCGAGCAAATGCTCGTTCAATACAAAAAGGAAAGAGACGAAGAGGAGGGGAAGGAAGACGAGCTCATCGACGCCATCGGGCAACGAAAGGGCGCGATGAAGACGAACGCGGACGAACGCAAGAAGGCCGCCGAACGTGCCTGCGAGGCGTTCCCGCCATTCGACCGGCGCTGGCAGCGGCACGATCCCGCGATTGGCCTGGAGGCGTTCGCCCGGCGCGCTCGCGCTGTCTATGTGCAGGAGCGCGCCACGCGCGGGCATCCCGCGCATGTCCGCAATCACTTTGAGGGCCTTCTCAAGGACAGGGCACCGGCCCAGCGGGTAGCGAGGCTGAACGCCGCCGTCCAAGACTATGTTCAGGCAAATCCCGACCAGCATCCGCACTTCGAGTGGACGCAGTTTGTCGCGACCGAACAGACGACCACTCTTTACGACTGGATCGACTCGAGACATCGCGAGCTCACCCAAACCATTTTGCGTAACTTCAAGGGTCAGATTGATAAAGCTGTCGCCGCCCTGGTTGAGACAATGGTGCACGACTTCCTGAGCCGCCTTAGCGGCAACATCGATGCGGTCGACCGCATTAAGGACGATCTGAACCGGGCGTTGCGCGGCAGCGTCTTCATGGGGGAAGTTTATCAGATCCGCCAGGAGCGTGATCAGGACAAGGAGACCATCCGCTACCTGATCGATCGGCTCGACATCGTGGCGCCGAAGGCCACCGCTCTGATGCAGAGCAATCCGGATCCGAATGATCCTGATCAGGTGAAAATCAAAGAGTTGATCGACATGCTGACGATCGAGAATGGCGACGATGCCCAGAATCGCCGCCGAATTCGCGAGCTTGCGGACTATCGGAGTTACTTTCGTTTCAGCATCGATATCTGCGATCCGCAGCAGGGCTACCGCAGAATCTCCGACCTCGAGCAGCGCCGCGGCAAGGCCAGCGGAGGACAGAAGTTCGTCCCGTTCTATATCTGCCTTGGCGTCGCGGCCGCGTCAGCCTACTTCAATCACCTCGGAGGCAGTCGCGAGGCGCCGCCTCAATCGGCGCTCATGCTGATGGACGAGGCATTCGAGAAGCTCGATCCCGACAATATCTACAAGATCATCCGGTTCTACGATCAGCTGGGCCTGCAGCTCATCATGGCCGCGCCAAAAACGCACCAGGCGCTCTATCAAGAGACGTTCGATACATTGATTTCGATTATCAAGGTTGGTCGCGCGATCCAGGTGACTCCGCAGCACTTCCATCACGAGGCCCACGCTCTCTTGCGCAAAGAGAATCCGATGCATCAGCCGCGAAGCTTCTTCGAAGATCGTGTCCGCGAGGAGCGGAGGCATGCCGCGGAATAATCAATACACCGCGGAGACACTGCTGAATCGGCTGCTCGACCGCTTTGAGGCGCCGCTGGCTCGCTCACGCGACATCACGCAGACGATCGACTACACCTTGGTTGGGGGTCCCGCCGCGCAGGACGAATTTCATCGTGTGCTGCGGGATGCGGAACGAGCGGGCGGTATCGCGCTCGAGCAGGATCGACTTGGACGCTTCACCGGCGAATTCGCGCGGGTGCGCCTCGTCGATCCTGACCAGCTTTATCGATTCCTGGTCAGAGCGCGCGCAACAGCGACCGCTGCGACCGCGCATCAGGCGATACTATCCGCCATCCCGGAGATCCTGGCCGATGCCTTCTTCCAAGACATCGAGCAAGAGGCGATTGCAGCCTGGAAAAGCAACAAGACCTTTCTCGGGCTCTCGGTGGGCGAGATCAACACGTTCCTCACGATTATCCGTCTTGTGCATGGCATCGTGAACCTGTCGGGCCGCGATATCGATCACCGGACGTTTTCTCGCCGAATCGTAAAAGACAGCAAGGCCCTGGAACGCATGGAGGGACGCGTCGCCCAGTTGCTCCGGCGTCGCGATCCGAGCCTGGCCGGTGAAGAGCCGCGCGAGGTTCTGGAAGCGAGTGGCATCGTGCGTCGAGCCCATCTCTTGCAGGTCAAGGGTCCGCTTCGGCTCTCTTCCGACGCGCTGAACATCCATGGTACTGGAGATGCGTTTATTGGCCTTCCATGGCTCTCGGTTAGGCAAGCTTCTTTGGCTCACGGCGTCGACTACGTGATGACTGTCGAGAATCCGACCAGCTTTTGGCGCTACAGCACGGAAATCGATGGAAACTATCTCGCACTCCTGACCGATGGATTTCCGGCGCGCGATGTCCTCTCGAGCATGGTGCATCTCGTTCGGCACGCTGTTCTCCTGGCGCCGGAAACGCCAGTGTACCATTGGGGTGATATCGATGCGGGTGGTTTGAGAATTGCCGCCCATCTCGAAGATGCGTTCGGAACTCGTGTTCAACTGCATCAGATGAAGCCAAAACTCGCGCTGGCCTTCGGGTCACCGCTGCAATCGCAGAAAGGTCTCGAGAAACTCGCTATGCGCTCAGGCGAAATCGGACAATTAGCGCTTTGGCTTCGCAGTGAGGAAGCAAAAATGTTGGAGCAGGAGGAACTCGATCCGATACCCCCAATTCTCGCGGGCGGGAGGCTCCTTTCGTCATGAGCGAAAGTAGCGTCGCATCTGCCGGGGGATCACGATCGGAACACAACCTGGCTGCCTTGTTGATTAATCGCGCTGCTCCGCGGATGCGTAGAAGGCGTCCATATCGACATGGATGATCTTCGCCGATGCGGTGCTGGCGCCGTTGGTAGTCAGTCTCGTCGGTCACGTCGTTGGCCCTGTTAGGTTTTCCTTGACGCCGCGAGCGACGATCCGAAGTGTCTCATCCGGTAGAGGCCGCTGCAGCTTCAGGGCCTCGTCCGGAGGAGCCGTCATCCAGGTCTCTACCTTATCCGGCGTCGTTAGGATCACGGGCATCGCCTTCGGATGGATGGCGGCGACCTCGGTGTTTGGCTCCGTCGTGAGGAAAGCGTAGAGGTCGTTGGTGGTCTCGCCTTCCTTGACCTTCCGGACAGATGTCCAGTTGGTCCAGATGCCGGCGAAGCAGGCGAGAGGGCGGGTCTCATCGAGGGCGAACCAGATATCGCCGCCTTCGGCCTTGTTGAACTCACTGAACGAGTTGAACGGGACTACGCAACGATTTTCGACGCTGAGCCAGCGGGCCCAGTGCTTGCTCTTGACGTTCCTGATATTGGTCGTACCGCCGTCGGGCTCCATTCTGAGCAATTCCTTGAAATCGACCGTCTTGCCCTTGGCCTGCAGCTTCTCGGCTCGCTGCTTCGTGGCGTCCATCAGTGCCTTCGATGAAGATGGCATCCCCCATCGCGCCGTAGCGAGCTCGCGGCCTTCGGCTCCGTTCCGCACGATCGGTGCTTTGTAGTCGGGAAACACGCCGGGCATCGGCGCCAGATTGCCCACGTATCGGTTCACGACGCGGAATAGCGCGCTGATAGCGGCCTGGTTGGTCGTGATCGAATAGAGATTGCACATCAATCAGTCTTCGGTTCGAGGGTGGCGAGGCTGCCAAGCCAATTGTAGCAGAGTCGCAGACGGACGCCGGCCCGCCTTGGCGCATTTGCGGCAGCGCAGCCGGCTGGCGAGATCATGCACGAAGGTGGTTGGCGGGTGCTTCATCGCCGCGAGGTCGACGTCGCTCGGCGTCTTGCAGCGCGCGCACCTGATCTCAAGCCAGGGAAAGCCTCCATTCACGGCCTGATCGATGGTGGGCGAGGGATCGATTGGTTCGCCGTCGCTCCACATGCGCTCATTCCAGCTTTCGCAAAGCAGCCTGTCAGCCTGCTGGATCATTGCTTCGCCCTTGGCCCGCGTTTCCGCCGATTGGGCCGCCAGGATGTTGGCCATCGCGCGTGCCTTGCCGAGCTCTTTCGCCAGAGCCTTTCGGTCGCCGCCCGACAGGGGAGTGGGGTGATACTTCGGGGCCATCCGGCATCCAGGCGCTAAGAGATCGGATCGCGTTCCGGAACGGGCTAGGACGTCTCGAACGCCGGCCAGCACCCGTCTTCTTCATGCCTGCCGGTGCGCTGCTGGCACGTGTTGTCGAGCAACCGCTGCGCCACGTCCTTCCAGACCGCGTTGCCGCCATACAATCGGACTGCATCGGCCTTCTGGATTTCCACGGTCCGCTCGCAGCGACGGCAGGAGATGCGCAGCACGTGGCGCTGAATCTCGGAAAGACGTCGCTGTCGCCTTTCAGCTCCGCTGTCGTCCGCGCGAGGGTCTTTCAGGACCGATTCCCAATATTCCACCGGGAGTGGCGCATCTGGAGCCGCCGCGGAGGGGCCCGGTCTACGGGTAGCTTCAGCGGCCAGTTTTTCCATCTGCTTTGGGGTAGGCATACGCCAGCTCGCGGGTCGATCCGCCATGCCGGGATTAGAACATAAAGAGAACAAAAGTCGAGTCCGATCGAGCCTGCTCCGTGAAAAAATCCCCCTGTTGGAAAGGTCACGGTGTCGGAACCAAGCCTGGTCATTCGTCTTGAATCCGGCATCAGTATTGGAGTTCCCCCGTCATGGCCCCCCGCGCTAACTGGAAAGGCTTCCTGCGTCTTTCCCTCGTCACCTGTCCGGTAGCGCTCTATCCGGCCACGTCGGAATCCGAAAAGGTCTCGTTCAACCAGCTCAATCGAAAGACCGGCCATCGGATCAAGTACGCCAAGGTTGATGCCGATACCGGCGAGGAGGTCGACAACGAGGACATCGTCAAGGGTTACAAAGTCGACACCGATACCTTCATTGAGGTGACGAAGGAGGAGCTCGAGAACGTCGCGCTGGAATCGACGCGAACCATCGAGATCGATGAGTTCGTCGACCGCAGCGAGATCGATCCGAGGTATCTGATCCGTCCCTACTACTTGGTGCCGGACGGAAAGGTCGGTCACGACGCCTTCGCCGTCGTCCGCGAAACCATCCGCGAGATGAACAAGGTCGCCATCGGCCGCGTGGTGCTGACCAACCGTGAGCACATCATCGCGCTCGAGCCCATGGACAAGGGCCTGACGGGAACGCTGCTGCGTTACCCCTATGAGGTGCGACCCGCGGCCGAATATTTTGACGAGATCCAGGATGTCAAAGTGACCAAGGACATGCTTGATCTCGCCAAGCACATCGTCAATCAAAAGTCGGGTCACTTCGAGCCGGACAGGTTCGAGGATCAGTACGAAACCGCTCTCATCGACCTCATCAACAAGAAGCGCGCCGGCAAACCCATCACCGCGAAAGCGCGCCCCCGCGGCGAGAACGTGGTCGATCTGATGGACGCACTGCGCAAGAGCATCGGAAGAGACACGTCGGCAGCGACAGAGGCGCCGAAGAAGCCGGCCAGGAAGGCGCGCAAGGCAGCGGCCGGACAGAAGGAAATGCTGATGCCGATTGCCGGCAAGAAACCGGCCAAGGAGGCCGCGGCGAAGAAACCGGCGGCCAGACCGCAGCGGAAGTCAGCCTAGCCTGTCGTGAAGCATCCAGTGGAGCCAAACGGGCGTTACTTCGTTGCCAGGGAGCGATATGGCTGCGCTGAAAAAGACTTCCAGGAGATCGATGTTGAGCGCGGGCATTCTCGCCTACCGGAAGGGCGCTCGCGGGCTTGAGGTTCTGCTCGTTCATCCCGGCGGTCCGTTCTGGCGCAAGAAGGATAATGGCGCCTGGTCCATTCCCAAGGGCGAAATCGATGCCGCGGATGCTCCGGAGCAGGTCGCGCGGCGTGAGTTTGCCGAGGAGCTCGGCCCGAGCGCTTCGATTGGTCCACTCCAGCCGCTGGGAGAGGTCCGACAGCGAGGAGGCAAGCGCGTAATCGCGTTCGCCGGAGAAGGCCATTTTGACCCGGTGGCGCTGATCAGCAATACCTTCGATATCGAATGGCCACCCCGAAGCGGTCGACGGCAGAGCTTTCCCGAAGTCGATCGCGCGGAGTGGTTCGATATCGAGTTCGCGCGGACCAAGATGCTGTCCGCTCAGGGAGAGCTTCTCGATCGTCTTTTGGCGATCGCGGCTGAGAGCGACGGGAAATGACGTTCAGGATTGGAATCATTTCGGACACGCACGGCCTGTTGAGGCCCGAGGCGGAACGAGGCCTGACGGGCGTCGATCACATCATCCATGCCGGCGACATCGGGCGCCCCGAGATCGTCGATGCGCTTCGCCGGATCGCGCCTGTCACCGCCATCCGTGGGAACGTGGACAATGGCGAGTGGGCTGCCGAATACCCCGACACGAACCTTGTGCGCTTGGCGGGAAAGTCGATCTACGTCTTGCACGACCTGAAGACCCTGCAGGCCGATCTTGGCGCCGGCATCGACGTCATCGTCTCCGGGCATTCCCACGTGCCGAAGATCGACACGGTCGGTGGCGTTCTTTACCTCAATCCCGGCAGCGCGGGACCGCGGCGCTTCAGGCTGCCGATCACGTTTGCGACGCTCGAGGTCACGCCTGAGGGCATGCGACCGGAAATCCACGACCTTGGAGACGACTGAGCGCACCATCGCGCAGGGAATACACAACGGAAGAGGCGAATGCGTTAATTCATCCCGTTTGCCGGTTACGTCCGAAGGGAAGCGCTATTTGCGCGGGCGTTCTCGCTCGCGCACGACATCCTTCGCCCGCTTGTCGGACCGGAGCCCGAGGTAGACGGGCTGGCGCAGCTCGCCCTTGCTCGTCCACTCCGCGAATTTGACCTCGGCAACCAGTGAGGGTTTGACCCAGGCCGTGTTGGCCTCGTCCTTCACTTTGGCAGGAAAGGGCGATTTAGGGGCCGTCAGCTTCACGAGCCTGGCATGGAGATCTTCCAGCACCTTGTGGCTGAAGCCGGTGCCGACATGTCCGATGTAGCACCATGCGTCGCCTTCCCGCACGGCGAGGACCAGGGCGCCGAAGAACGGCCTGGTGCGCCTGGGCGCCGTGAACCCCGCGATCACCACTTCCTGTCGCTTTGCCGTCTTGATCTTCAGCCAATCCGCCGTCCGACTTCCGGACGCATACGCGCTGTCGGCGCGCTTCGCCATGATGCCTTCGAGACCCTTCCGCTCGGCCTCGGCGAAGAATTTCGTGCCTTTCGCTTTGCGGTGACGGCTGAAGGCGATCAGCTTGTCGCGCGGCAGAATTGCCTTCAGCCGCTTCTTGCGCTCGACGAGAGGCTGCTTGCGCAAGTCCACTGCATTCTCAAACATGAGATCGAAGACGCAATACTTGAGCTTCGCTTCATGACGCAGCGCATTTTGAAGCAGCTGGAAATGCGAGACGCCGTCCTTTCCGATCGCGACGAGCTCGCCGTCGATCACGGCGTCGCTCTTCACGCCCTCCAGCGCTTTGGCGACCTCGATATAGCTGCGGCTGATGATCTTGCCGTTGCGGCTGTAGAGGGCAACCTTGCCCCGCCGGATTTCTGCGATCATTCGGAAGCCGTCGTACTTGTCCTCAAAAACCCAGCCGGGGTCGTTGAAGGGCGCGTCGGTGAGGGTCGCGAGCATCGGCTGCAAGCGCCTTGGCAGCGTCGACGTCCGGGTCATCCGAGGCCCATCATTAAAAAGCCCGTTGCGAAATGCATGGACGTCCTTCAAGGATTAGGGAACGCTTCGAGGCCGCATCGTGTTCCGCAGGCACCGGGCGTGCGCAAGGGTGACGATCGACCGGGGAGGGCGGGTCAGGCCGATGGCCAGAAAACTGAAGACCTACCACACTTCGCTGGGCTTCTTCGATCTGGCGATCGCCGCTCCCTCGATGAAGGCGGCTCTGGAAGCGTGGGGCGCCGACAGCAATCTCTTCCATCAGGGCGCGGCGAAAGAAAGCGACGATCCGGACGTTATCGCCACGACCGTGGCAAAGCCCGGTGTCGTTCTCAGGCGCCCTGTTGGAACCGACCGAGCTTTCAGCGACCATGCCGAGCCGCCCACCTATCTTGGCGGCGGCGGACCAAAGAAAGGCGCCGACAAGTCGAAAAGCCCAAAGCCGAAGAGCCCTCCCTCTCGCTCTGTCGACACGGCTGGAGAGCGGAAGGCCGCTTTGGCTCACGAACGGGAGCAGAGGCGCCGCGAGCGAGAACAGGCGAAGGAGGAGGCCGCCAGGCAGAAGGAGCGTGAACGCCGTCAGGAGGCGGTGGACAAGGCGCAGGCTGCGCTGGATGAGGCTGAGCAGGAGCACGCGAAGCGGGTCGCCGCTATCCGGGCCGAGGTCGAGGCTCTGGAGAAGAAATCGCAAACCGAAGACGCTCGCTGGGATAAGGAGAAGGAGCGGCTGAAAGCTGCGCTGCGGCGCGCGCGTGGCTAGCCTATGGCGGGCCGACGCGTGAAGTCCCTTCAACCCTTTCGGGAATCTAGGACGCGTGTAGGGGCCTCGTTCACGGTGGCGCGGTCCCGTCCGTCCTCCAAAGCGAGCTCCATGACGGCCTGATACAGCTCGGCTGGAATCATCAGGTGGCTTTCCAGGGGCTTGTTGGCCGCCGGAACCGATCGAATGCATCCATCAGAAATCCTCCCGCAGGCCTCGGTAGAACGGGTGCCGGACCTTTCCCTCGGCTGACTTCGCGCGATACTCGATTTCCGCGAGCAGCTTTGGTTCGACCCAGATGCCCTTATGTGCGATCCGCTTAGTGTACGGCTGCGTCCTCCCGATCAGCGGCTTCAGTCTCTTCTGGAGATCTGCGGCGGAAGCCTTGTCGAAGCCGTGGTCGACCTTCCCCGGATAGACGAGATCGTCGCCCTTGCGGCGGCCGACATAGATGCCGTCCCACTTTCCCTCGTCGAGTGCGAAGCCGGCGATCGTCAGCGTCTCGCGCTGGATGCAGGTTTTCTTGACCCAATCGCTTGTGCGGCCCTTCGGATAGGGACCGTCTCGCACCTTCGAGACGACGCCTTTCAAACCAAGTTTGCTGGCGTGCGCGAACATCTCGCGTCCTTCGATCTCGAAGCTTTCGCTGAACTGGACGTCGGTGCGATCGACGATTCTCCTCAGCTCGGCTTTCCTCAGGATCAGCGGCAGCTTCCGCAGATCGCGGCCATTCAGATGGAGCAGAGGGGACGCGACTCGTCGAGGGCGAACCAAATGTCGCCGCCTTCGGCCTTGTTGAACTCGCTGAAGGAGTTGAACGGCACTATGCAGCGATGCTCGGGGCCGAGCCAACGGGCCCAATGATTGCTCTTCACATTGCGGATGTTGGTCGTGCCGCCGTCCGGCTCCATTCTGAGCAATTCCTTGAAATCCACTGTCCTGCCCTTGGCCTGCAGCTTTTCGGCTCGCTTCGCCGTCGCTCCACATCCGCTCGTTCCAGCTTTCGCAAAGCAACCTGTCTGCTTGCTGGATCATGGCCTCGCCCTTGGCCCGCATCTCAGACGATTGAGGGGGCAGCATGTTGGCCATCGCACGTGCCTTGCCGAGCTCTTTTGCCAGAGCCTTGCTATTGCCGCCCGACAGGGGCGTGGGGTGATACTTTGGGGCCATCCGGACATCCAGGCGCTAAGAGATCGGATCGCGATCCGGAACGGGCTAGGACGTCTCGAACGCCGGTCAGCACCCGTCTTCTTCATGCCTGCCGGTGTGCGCTGCTGGCAGGTGTTGTCGAGCAACCGCTGCGCCACGTCCTTCCAAAGCGCGTTGGCACCATACAATCGGACTGCATCGGCCTTCTGGATGTCCACGGTCCGCTCGCAGCGACGGCACGAGATGCGCAGGACGTGGCGTTGCATCTCGGAAAACCGCCCGCGCTGCGGCCTCATTGACCTTTGCGCGGTCCCGCCCGTTCTCTGGAGACAGCTCCATCACCGCTCGATGGAACTCCGCAGGGATCGTCACCGGACTATCGAGCGGCTTTCCACCCACTGCCAGAAGCGGTCACCTGCCGCAACCAATCCGGTTGCTTGAAATCGCGCAAGGGCCGCCCCGCACATTCAGCCCGAGAGCAGGCCTTTGTCGGGAATTTGATGCGCCGGTTGTCGGCATTGAGCCTCAATGCCAGAAACCTGACATACGCGCCGCTACGAAGTGCCTGCTGAGCCTGCGAATTCACCTCGGCACGCGATTTGCTCTGTTTACGGCATCATCACCAATCGCAGTGCGATGGTCTTCGGGACACGGCGCGCGTCGCTGTTCGCGTTTCGTCCGTTCCGACGGTTTGCTGTAGCAATAACTTGGCGCTCGGTTGTGGACGAGAAAATGCAGGGAAGGGTTGGATGCGATCTAGAGTTCTTCTTTTGGAAGCCAGTGAAACTGCCACGGGAAGTGTGCGACTGGTCCGGAGGCTATATTGGGCGGACAAGTCGGTGGCGGGTACCTCCACCTCCTTCACCGATCCCTACGGTCAGCCGGTTTATCGCGATGCCGACAGGTTCGATGTCATGCGGCGGCACAACCCGCACCTCTCGTTGGGGTAGGGGCCGCATTTCTGCCTGAGCGCTGCGCTGGCACGCCTGGAATTGCGATGCGCCTTCCTCGCGCCGCTCGCGCGGATGGGGGATCTGGCGGTGACTATCGCCGCGGAGGATGTCGTCTACCTGCCGTCTTACGCATTTGCTGCCTGCGCCGCCTACGGGTCACCTTCCGCCCTTCCATCGCTTAGAGAGTGAAGTGCCACCATGTCCGAACAATCCTTGCCGACGCTGCCGATGTGGCGCGTCGATCACATCGAGCCCTCGCCCGAGATGTTGGCGCTACGCGCCAACTGTCCGATCCACCGCGTGCGCTTCCCGTCCGGACACGAAGGCTGGTGGGTGACAGGCTATGACGAGGCCAAGGAGGTGCTGTCCGACGCGGCGTTCCGGCCCGCGGGAATGCCGCCAGCGGCATTCACCCCGGATTCGGTGATTCTCGGTTCGCCGGGCTGGCTGGTCTCGCACGAGGGAGGCGAGCATGCCCGGTTACGCACGATCGTGGCGCCGGCCTTCAGCAACCGCCGGGTGAAGCTGCTCGCGCAGCAAGTCGAGGCGATCGCCGCGCAGTTGTTCGAGGCGCTGGCGGCCCAGCCTCAGCCCGCCGACCTGAGGCGCCACCTCTCCTTTCCGCTTCCGGCCATGGTCATCAGCGCGCTAATGGGCGTGCTCTACGAGGATCGCGCCTTTTTCGCCCGGCTGTCCGACGAGGTGATGACGCACCAGCATGAAAGCGGCCCGCGCAGTGCGTCGCGCCGGGCCTGGGAAGAACTGCGCGCCTACATGCGTGGCAAGATGCGGGATAAGCGCCAGGATCCGGGCGACAACCTGCTGACGGATCTGCTCGCGGCGGTCGACCAGGGCAAGGCGACCGAGGAAGAGGCGATCGGCCTGGCGGCAGGCATGCTGGTGGCGGGGCACGAGAGCACCGTCGCGCAGATCGAATTCGGCCTGCTGGCGATGTTCCGCCATCCGCGACAGCGCGAACGCCTGGTCGGCGATCCATCCCTGGTGGACAAGGCGGTGGAGGAAATCCTGCGCATGTACCCGCCGGGCGCGGGCTGGGACGGCATCATGCGCTATCCGAGGACCGACGTGACCATCGCGGGCGTGGATATTCCCGCGGAAAGCAAAGTGCTCGTCGGCCTGCCGGCGACGTCGTTCGATCCGCGCCATTTCGATGACCCGGAAATCTTTGACATCGGACGCCAGGAAAAGCCGCACCTGGCGTTCTCCTACGGGCCGCACTCCTGCATCGGCGGGGCGCTGGCCAGGCTCGAACTCAAAGCGGTGTTAGGTTCGATCTTCCAGCGCTTTCCCGCGCTACGCCTGGCCGTGCCGCCCGAAGAACTGAAGTTGCGCAAGGAGATCATCACTGGCGGGTTCGAGGAGTTCCCGGTGCTCTGGTGATGCGCGGACGGCGCCGCGGATCGCGATCTTCTCCACAATTTGCCTGCGCGCGTGGGGCGCGCCGGTCAGATCAGCCAGCCGATGGGTAACCAAGATGGACGTGCAAGAAACCACGGCAGCATGCCGGGATGCCTTCGCCGAACTGGCGTCGCCAGCCTGCATCCACGACCCATATCCGTTCATGCGGTGGTTGCGCGAGACCGATCCGGTGCATCGCGCGGCTTCGGGCCTCTTTCTGTTGAGCCGCCACGCCGACATCTATTGGGCGCTCAAGGCCACGGGCGATGCATTTCGGGGGCCGGCACCGGGCGAACTGGCGCGCTATTTTCCGCATGCGGCGACCAGCCTATCGCTCAATCTGCTGGCGTCCACGCTAGCGATGAAGGACCCACCGACGCATACGCGTCTGCGCCGGCTGATCTCGCGCGATTTCACCATGCGCCAGATCGACGACCTGCGGCCGGGCATCGCGCGCATCGTCGCCTCTCGCTTGGACGGCATGGCGCCCGCGCTGGAGCGCGGGGAGGCCGTGGACCTGCATCGGGAATTCGCGCTCGCCTTGCCCATGCTGGTCTTTGCCGAACTGTTTGGCATGCCCCAGGACGACATGTTCGGGCTCGCCGCCGGCATCGGCCCCATTCTGGAAGGCCTGAGCCCGCACGCCAGCGATCCCCAGCTCGCCGCGGCGGACGCAGCCAGTGCCAGAGTGAAGGCCTACTTCGGCGGCCTCATACAGCGCAAGCGCACCGATCCCCGGCACGACATCGTGTCGATGCTAGTCGGCGCACACGACGATGATGCCGACACGCTGTCGGATGCGGAGTTGATCAGCATGTTGTGGGGCATGCTGCTGGGCGGCTTCGCCACCACTGCTGCGACCATCGACCATGCGGTCCTGGCGATGCTGGCGTATCCCCAACAGCGGCACTGGCTGCAGGGAGACGCTGTGGGGGTGAAGGCATTCGTCGAAGAAGTCCTGCGCTGCGACGCGCCCGCGATGTTCAGCTCCATTCCGCGTATCGCCCAGCGCGACATCGAACTTGGCGGCGTGGTGATCCCGAAGAACGCGGACGTGCGCGTGCTGATCGCGTCCGGCAATCGCGACCCGGACGCCTTCGCCGATCCCGATCGCTTCGATCCCGCGCGGTTCTACGGCACCAGTCCAGGCATGTCGACCGACGGGAAGATCATGCTGAGCTTCGGCCACGGCATTCACTTCTGCCTCGGCGCGCAACTGTCCCGGGTGCAGTTGGCCGAGAGCCTGCCGCGGATCCAGGCCCGCTTCCCCACGCTGGCATTGGCCGATCAGCCGACCCGGGAGCCCTCCGCGTTCCTCCGGACGTTCCGCGCGCTGCCGGTGCGGCTGCATGCGCGGGGGACCTGAGATGCGCGTTGTGGTCGACCAGGATCTGTGCGGAACCAGCGGGCAGTGCGTGCTGACGCTGCCGGGCACCTTTCGCCAGCGCGAACCGGACGGCGTGGCCGAAGTGTGCGTGGCGACGGTCCCGCAGGCGCTGCACGCCGACGTGAGGCACGCGGCACGCCAGTGCCCGGTCGCCGCCATTCGGGTCATCGAAAGCGACGCTGGCGATGACGAGCGCGCCAGCGCCGACCCTGCGCCTTCTGCAGCGGAGGCAGAGCGGCATGCCGAGAGAGACCAACGCCATCCAGGAGGACACGATGGGACGGTTTGAAGACAAGGTGGCAGTGGTGACCGGCGCCGGCGCCGGCATCGGCAAGGCATGCGCTCTCGCTATCGCGCGCGAGGGAGGGCGAGTGGTGGTCGCCGACATTGATGGCTCGGCGGCCATCGCCTGCACCGCGCAAATTGCATCCGAGGCGGACCGCGCGCTGGCCTCGGCAACAGACATCGCCGATGCGCAGGCGGTGGTAGCGCTGTTCGAAACGGCGGAGCGGCACTTCGGTGGGGTCGACCTGCTGGTGAACAACGCGAGCGCCATGCATCTGACTCCGCGCGACCGCGCGATCCTCGATCTGGAACTGGCGGTCTGGGATCAGACAATGGCGACCAATCTGCGCGGCACGTTGCTCTGCTGCCGGCAGGCCATCCCACGGATGATCGCCCGCGGTGGTGGCGCGATCGTCAACATGTCGTCGTGCCAAGGGGCTCAGCGGTGACACCGCGCAGACATCCTACGCGGCGTCGAAGGCGGCGATGAACATGCTGTCCGCCTCGCTCGCCACCCAGTACGGTCATGCGCAGATCCGCTGCAACGCGGTTGCGCCGGGTCTCATTATGACCGATCGTCTCCTCGCTAAGCTGGACGAGTGCACGCAACGGCATCTGCGCCGGCACCAGCTCCTGCCGCGGGTCGGCCGCCCCGAGGACGTGGCCGCGCTGGTGGCGTTCCTGCTCTCCGACGATGCTGCGTTCATCACTGGCCAGGTCGTGTGCATCGATGGCGGCATGCTGGCGCATGTGCCGACATACGCCGATGGTGGCAACAGCCGCGCCGCGCGGCCTTCCGGCAAGACCGCCAAAGCGGACGCGTCGCCGCGCTGCTGATGGACATGCTGCTCAACCCGCTGAACCGTCGGCATCGGCTGCGGCACGACATCCCGGTCGTGCCCGGCGCTTTCCCCTTGGTCGGGCATCTTCCCGCCGTTGTTTGCGACCTGCCGCGCCTGCTGCGGCGCGCGGAACGGACGCTGGGCAGCCACTTCTGGCTGGATTTCGGCCCTGCCGGACACCTGATGACCAGTCTGGATCCGGATGCTCTCGCGCTGCTCCGGCACAAAGACGTGTCCTCGGCGCTGATCGAAGACATCGCGCCCGAATTGTTTGGGGGAACATTGGTCGCCCAGGACGGCATCGCGCACCGGCAGGCGCGCGATGCGATCCAGGCGGCGCTCCTGCCCAAGGGGCTGACCCAGGCCGGCATCGGCGAACTGTTCGCGCCCGTCATCCGGGCGCGCGTGCAGAGGTGGCGCGACCGCGGCGACGTAACCATCCTGCGCGAAACCGGCGATCTGATGCTCAAGCTCATCTTCAGTCTCATGGGAATCCCCGCGCAGGACCTGCCGGGATGGCATCGCAAGTACCGGCAACTGCTGCAGTTGATCGTCGCGCCCCCGGTCGACTTGCCCGGACTGCCCTTGCGGCGCGGCCGCGCCGCCCGCGACTGGATCGATGCGCGGTTGCGCGAGTTCGTCCGCGCCGCGCGCGAACATGCCTCGCGCACCGGGTTGATCAACGACATGGTGAGCGCCTTCGATCGCAGCGACGATCCGCTTTCCGATGACGTCCTGGTCGCTAATATCCGCTTGCTGCTGCTTGGTGGTCACGACACCACCGCCTCGACGATGGCCTGGATGGTGATCGAGCTGGCGCGGCAGCCTGGGCTGTGGGACGCCCTGGTCGAGGAGGCGCAACGCGTGGGCGCGGTGCCGACCCGGCACGCGGACCTGGCGCAGTGTCCGGTCGCCGAGGCGCTGTTCCGCGAGACGCTGCGCGTGCATCCGGCGACGCCGCTCCTGGTGCGTCGCGCACTGCGTGAATTGCGACTCGGCCAACGGCGCATTCCCGCGGGCACCGATCTGTGCATCCCGCTGCTGCATTTCTCGACCTCGGCGCTGCTGCACGAAGCGCCTGATCAGTTTCGACTGGCGCGGTGGCTGCAACGCACCGAGCCGATCCGGCCGGTGGACATGCTGCAGTTCGGTACCGGCCCACACGTCTGCATGGGCTACCACCTGGCATGGCTGGAACTAGTGCAGTTCTGCATCGCCTTGGCGCTCACCATGCACGAGGCCGGGGTGCGGCCGCGGTTGCTGGGCGGCGTCGAAAAAGGCCGGCGCTATTACCCGACCGCACATCCGTCCATGGCTATCCGCATCGGATTCTCATGAGCTGGCATCGCATGCCCATGTGGCGAGGCAGCGGCGCCGGCGACGCGCGGCATTGCTGCACTCGGCGCGCGCACGGTGCGACGCCGACAACACCGCGGCGGGCCGCCGCTGGCGGTCTCCTGTCAGGTACGAGGACATGAACAACATGCAGGCCACTTCCACGCCACAGGACGACAGAACTGGTGATTCCGCGCTCGGCGGATTGGGCGCACAGGCGCGCGGCGCATCCGGCGGGCTGCTGCCCGAGATCTGGATTGCAGGACGGCGCAAAGCGGGTCGAACAGGCGCTAGCGCGCCTTCTCTTTGTCGAACATGACGGTGAGACCGAGCTGATGGCGGCGATGCGCTACGCCACCTTGCATGGCGGGAAACGCACCCGTGCCTTGCTCTGCCTGGCGGCCGGCGCACTGTCCGACACGCCGGCGCACATGCTCGAC
Organism: Bradyrhizobium sp. USDA 3364; assembly: GCF_054056355.1. Classification (NCBI taxonomy): domain Bacteria; kingdom Pseudomonadati; phylum Pseudomonadota; class Alphaproteobacteria; order Hyphomicrobiales; family Nitrobacteraceae; genus Bradyrhizobium; species Bradyrhizobium sp. USDA 3364. The sequence continues at coordinate 1,423,799 of NZ_JBSRYG010000002.1, read as the reverse complement.
GACGTCGGCGCCGCCATCGAGATGATGCACGCTTGCACCCTGGTCCACGACGATCTGCCCGCGATGGACGACGACGTGCTTCGCCGCGGCCTTCCGACCGTGCACGTCAAGTTCGGCGAAGCTACTGCGATCCTGGTCGGCGATGCGCTGCAGGCGCACGCCTTCCTGACCCTGGCGAGCCTGGATGCGCCGGGCGATTACCGTATCGCGCTCGTGCGCGAACTGGCGCAGGCGGTGTCCTCCGAGGGTGCCGCAGGCGGGCAGGCCATCGATCTGTCGCTGATTGGAAAGCACGTGGAGCTGGACAGGATCGTGGCGATGTACCGGATGAAGAGCGGAGCGCTAGTGCGCGCGTCCGTTCGCATGGGCGCGCTATGCGCCATCGCGGAGGATGCCGCGCACGCTGCGCTGTACTGTGCGCTCGATCGCTACAGCGCCTGTTTCGGCCTGGCGTTGCAGGTGATCGACGACATTCTCGACGTGACAGCGGATACCGCGACGCTGGGCAAGACCCCCGGCAAGGACGCGGCGGCGCAGAAGCCGACCTGCGCGTCGATCATGGGACTGCAGGCAGCGCGCCAGTTCGCGCTGGATCTGTTGCGCGATGCCGGGGAGGCCATCGCGCCGCTGGGGCCGCGTGCAGAACGGTTGGCGCAAATCCTGCAGCGGGCCAACGCGTATCTGTTCAAGCACGCGCCATGCGCATGAGCGTGCCCGTCCGCTTGGAGACGCTCATGTGCCGCTGCGATCGGCCGGCGGCAGCGGTGCATGCTGCACTATGTGCGAAGTCTCCGGCGCCGATCGCAGCGGTTGCCCGGCACGGCCGCGGCGCACGCGGGCGCGCTGCCCGCAAGCCTATGCGGCGGGCCGGCGCCAGCATTGGGGTGGTCGCCGCGCCGGAGCAGGGCGGCCGTCCGGCACTGCCTAAGCGACGGCCTGCGGCGACATGCGCGCGACGTTTGCCCATCCGTCTGAAGGAGCATCCCGCGTGAACGCGCTGTCCGAACAGATCCTCTCCGAATTGCGTCGCCTGCTGAGCGAGATGAGCGATGGCGGCAGCGTCGGTCCGTCCGTCTACGACACGGCGCGAGCTCTGCGGTTCCATGGCAACGTCACCGGTCGGCAGGATGCATACGCGTGGCTCATGGCGCAGCAACAGGCCGATGGCGGATGGGGAAGCGCGGACTTCCCGCTGTTCCGCCATGCGCCTACGTGGGCGGCATTGCTGGCATTGCAGCGGGCCTATCCTTTTCCCGGCGCTGCCGACGCAGTCCAGGCCGCAACCCGGTTCCTCCAGCGCCAGCCCGATCCCTACGCGCATGCGGTCCCGGAAGACGCGCCGATCGCCGCGGAGCTGATCCTGCCGCAGTGTTGCGGCGAGGCCGTATCCTTGCTGGGCGGCATGGCGTTTCCGCGCCACCCGGCGCTGTTGCCGTTGCGGCAAACGCGCCTGGTCAAGCTGGCGGCGGTGACGACGTTGCCGAGCGGCCATCCGTTGCTGCACTCCTGGGAAGCCTGGGGGACGTCGCCGACCACCGCACTCCCGGATGAGGACGGCAGCATCGGCATCAGTCCGGCGGCCACCGCCGCGTGGCGCGCGCACGCCGTGACACAGAGGAGCACGCCGCAGGTCGGGCGCGCCGACGCGTATTTGCAGACGGCATCGCGGGCGACGCGCAGCGGCATCGAAGGGGTCGTTCCCAACGTCTGGCCGATCAATGTGTTCGAGCCATGCTGGTCGCTGTACACCCTGCATCTGGCCGGGCTGTTCGCGCATCCCGCGCTCGCCGAGGCGGTGCGCGTGATCGTCGCGCAGCTTGACGCGCGTCTGAGCGGGCGCGGTCTGGGCCCGGCCTTGCACTTCGCGGCCGATGCGGACGACACCGCGGTTGCGTTGTGCGTCCTGCGACTTGCTGGCCGTGACCCGGCGGTCGATGCGTTGCGCCATTTCGAAATCGGCGAGCTGTTCGCCACCTTCCCCGGCGAGCGCAATGCCTCGGTGTCGACCAACATCCATGCCCTGCATGCCTTGCGGCTGTTGGGAAAGCCCGCCGCCGGCACCAGCGCCTACGTCGAGGCCAATCGCAACCTGCAAGGTCTATGGGACAACGAAAAATGGCACGTTTCGTGGCTGTATCCCACTGCGCATGCGCTCGCTGCGCTGGCGCAAGGCGAGCCGCAGTGGCGCGACGAGCGCACGCTTGCGGCGCTGCTACAGGCGCAGCGTGACGACGGCGGCTGGGGCGCCGGTCGCGCGTCCACATTCGAGGAAACCGCCTATGCGCTGTTCGCGTTGCGCGTGATGGACGGGAGCGAAGAGCCGACAGGGCGCTGGCGCATCGCGCACGCGGTCGCACGTGCGCTGGACTGGATGCTCGCCCGCCATGCGGCGCATGCATTGCCGCAAACGCCGCTGTGGATCGGCAAGGAACTGTATTGCCCCACCCGGGTCGTGCGTGTGGCCGAACTCGCCGGGTTGTGGCTGGCGCTTCGTTGGGAGCGGCGGGTCCTGGCCGAGGGAGCAGGAGCGGCGCCATGATCCAGCCCGAAGGCGCGCTGCAGCAGGTGCTGGAGTGGGGGCGTTCCCTGACCGGGTTCGCCGACGAGCATGCCATGGAAGCCGTCAGGGGCGGCCAGTACATCCTGCAGCGCATCCACCCGAGCCTGCGCGAAATCAGCGCCCGAACCGGCCGCGATCCGCAGGACGAAACGCTGATCGTGGCGTTCTATCGCGAATTGGCTCTGCTGTTCTGGCTCGACGATTGCAACGACCTTGGCCTGATCGCGCCGGAACAACTCGCCGCGGTGGAGCAGGCGCTGGGACAGGGCGAGCCGTGCGCGCTCCCCGGATTCGAGGGCTGCGCTGTGCTGCGCGCTTCGCTGGCTGCGCTTGCCTACGATCGTCGCGACTATGCTCAGCTTCTCGACGATACCCGGCGCTACTGCGCGGCGCTGCGCGCCGGACAGGCGCAGACGGCAGACGCGGAACGTTGGTCCTACGCCGAGTACCTGCACAACGGCATCGATTCGATCGCCTACACGAACGTGTTCTGTTGCCTGTCGTTGCTGTGGGGGCTGGACATGGCGACCTTGCGCGCGCGTCCGGCGTTTCGCCAGGTCCTGCGGCTCATCTCCGCGATAGGGCGCCTGCAGAACGATCTGCATGGACGGGACAAGGACAGGTCGGCCGGCGAGGCCGGCAACGCGGCGATCCTGCTGCTGCAGCGCTATCCGGCTATGCCTGTCGTGGAGTTCCTTGACGACGAGCTGGCCGGCCATACGCGCATGTTGTATCGGCTGACGGCGGAAGAACGCTTTCCCGCGCCGTGGGGAGCGTTGATCGAGGCCATGGCGGCCATCCACGCCCAGTACTACCAGACCTCGACCAGCCGCTACCGCAGCGACGCCGCGGGGGGAGGCTAGCGTGCGCCGGCTTGAACGCGCGGGAGGCGATGGCGTGCACGCACTGCCGTCGGTCCAATCCGGCGCAACGCCGTCGCCCGATGCGACCGACGGAGCGAACATGAGCGACACGGCGCCCTGAGCCGGCTTAAGGACAGCCATCTGGACCTCGTGCTGGGTCGGCAAACGGCGCCGGCCAAGGTTGCAAGAACTGCGAGCGATTGACGATGCGGTGATCGCGCTGTTCAACAAAGTGGTGGAGATCGCCAATGACCGGGGCTGGTTGTCGGGCGAACATTTCAGTGTGGATCGCACGTTGATCTAGGCTTGGGCCGGGCAGAACAGGTTCAAGAAGGACGGCGATGACGAGGGCGGCAGCGACTTCCGCGGACAATCGCGCAGCAACCATGCACACGTGTCCACGAGCGATCCGGATGCGCGGCTGTATCGCAAAGGCAGCACGGCGCTGCGCTACATCGGACACGCGCTCCGCTCACTTCTGAGCAATTCGATGGCGGCACAATGGCGCGAGCCGCAAGCGGTCGCTAAGTTTTTACAAATTTGGAATCTAGGTATGTTGGGATGGAGGAAATGCCTCGCGTGCCTCTCGATGCGCCGCAGTCCCTAAGCGACAACTACGTTCGGATTGACTGAGCACAGTTGCGGAAACATGGCGTTCTGACGGGCCCTGACGTCGACGATCACGCAGTCTGCGTCTACCAGCGCGCAATACGAAACCCGGCTAACGACACCCACTTTGGAATAGTCGGCGAGAATAACGCGCTTCCGCGCATGATCAAACATCGCTCTCGCTGTCTCTATTTCGTCGGGATGTAGCTCATCGCACCCGCGGTCGCATCGAGACCGAACGGAGAGACCATCGCTAAATCTTCTCGGTAGCGAGTGCTATCTCATTGACGGTAATCGCCCCGAGCGTTGCGGGCGGATCGTCAGTCCCCACCCAGGATCACACCTCAGTTTCCGCGCTGCGTGCAACCACCCGCGGAAGTTGAGCACTTGGCGGCATTCAGAGAATTGGTGACGACAATGAGCCCTTCCATCTGAGCTGAGCGTTGGGCCAGGGTGGTTGTCGTGCTTCCCGCGTCGAGAAGGATCGTCTGACCGGCCTCGACCATTGCTGCCGCTGGCCTGGCAATCGCTCTTTTCTCGCGGCTACGTACGGCAGTGCGCAATTGGCAGGCAGCCTCCTTGTCCTTGGCAACCGGAACGACTCCGCCGCGGACCCGGCGGGGTTCTCCGCTTTCTTTCATTTCCATGAGATCGCGGCGTATCGTTTCGAGCGACACTCCAAAATCTTCCGTCAGCCGATCAACGCTTAGCGTGCCGAACGTTGCCAACATCGATCGAATGTGACGCCGTCGTTCCTCTTGCCACATAGATGCTCCCCAGTATCTTAGCAGTTTCTATCGTCGGCTTCGGGCCATAGCGCGATACGACAATAGGCTCGATGCGTCCAACCGACATGATGCTGGCGCCCATCCGTCCACGTAACTGACCGACTCAGCCGCGCTTCTATCGTTTCTAGAGCAACGGCAGAACTTCGGCGTGAAGTTCTGCCGTGCTTGCAGCGATGACCCGCTTGCCGGAGGTGATCGTGAGCGGCTTGCCCTCCCAGTCGGTGACAATGCCGCCGGCTTCTTCGATCACCGGCACCAGCGCCATGAAATCGTAAGGCTCCATCCGCGTCTCGATGACGAGGTCGATGTGTCCCGATGCAAGCAACCCATAATTATAGCAATCGCCGCCGAAGCGACACATCCGGGCAGTTTGGCTGATGCCCAGGATTTGATCGCGTTCTGATTCTGCAAAATAGAGGGGCGACGTGGTGTAGAAGTTCGCGTCGGCGAGGCGCCGGCAGTCGCGAACTTGGCATTTTGTGCGAATGCCGCTCGAGTTGACAAACCAGCTACCCAGGCCGGTTGCGCCCGTCCAGCGTTCCCGCAATGCGGGCATCTCGACGACGCCAATCTGTGAACGCCCTTGGATAGCGAGCGCGACCAGCGTTCCCCAAAGCGGAGACCCGGAAATGAAGCTGCGCGTGCCATCTATGGGATCGACCACCCACGTAGGCGAATCGAGATCACCTTGGATCCCGTATTCTTCACCGAAAATCGAATGCTCTGGAAATCGAGCGGAAATCGCCTTTCTGATGGCTTTCTCGACACGCCGATCTGCCTCCGTAACGGGGCTCTCGTCATCCTTCGTGTTGATGTCTATCGGCCGTCGAAACAATTCGGTGGCGTGAGCACCTGCGCTTCCGGCGAGCTCGAACGCGAAATCGACCAAATCAGACATCGAGTCTGCACCATCCATGCTGGCAACCTCCTGAGCATTACAGATCCAGCTTAAGGTACAAAAACACATATTGCCATATCGCTTTTGATACCGTGGCTTCGGTTGCCACGCAGAAACCCAAAAACAAAAAAAGCCATCTCGATTATTGCTCGCATCTCTAACCGGACGGCCACTCGGGCCTACCATGCGGTAATTGATATTGGCTTCGACAGAGAATTGCCTTTGGCTTCGTCGGGCAATTATGAGTCGCTGGGAAAAACTTGCCGACACTTCCGGGAGGCGCGCAAAACCCACATTGGTCCGCGATATTCGGCACCTCATCTCTTCGCGCATGCATGTTCGCCTTACCGAATGGAGCAGCAAGGCTCGGGGCTAGACGCATTGCCAGCGCGCTATAAGCGTCGCTCGGTGTTTAGCGGCGCGTTCAATCCGAAGAAAATCGACCGCTCAGCATCAAACGACGCATTTTGCATCAACAAAAGAATACCGCTTTCCCGGACTGGCTGAAAAAGAGATTGCCTTGGACTCGCTCGTCTCTGCTTTCTCTGCGACTATTGATCGTTCGCCGATGCTGCCTGCGAGGGGAATGCGGATGACTTGCAATGGCCCGTTTGATCGATCTCGAAGTCGCGCCGCGCCGCTGACATCGTGTCGAACGGTGTGTTGTTGACGCAGCGAGCGTGTGCCGGCGCGTATCACGGATACTGATCGGCCACCCTCCCCTAGTTCAAATCTGCCGGCAGCTCGCATGAGCCGCGCTGTAACCCGCTGGATGGGCGCCCGCGCGAACGCTTCGTGCTGCCTTCCTCACCCCATCACGTCCAACGTTTGAGGTAATTCAAATGACCACCAGTCATGATCAGGTCAAATTCGCTTACTGGGTTCCAAATGTTTCCGGTGGCCTCGTGATCAGCAAGATCGAGCAGCGAACCGGATGGGACATCGACTATAACCGCCGTCTTGCGCAGATCGCGGAACAGGCAGGGTTCGACTATGCACTGAGTCAGATCCGTTTCACCGCCGGATACGGCGCCGAGTTCCAGCATGAGCCGGTCGCCTTCAGCCACGCCTTGCTCGCCGCGACCACAAAGCTGAAAGTGATCGCGGCGCTGCTGCCCGGCCCCTGGAATCCGGCGGTCGCGGCCAAGCAGATCGCGACCATCAGTCAGCTGACCGAGGGGCGCGTCGCCGTCAACATCGTCAGCGGCTGGTTCCGCGGCGAGTTCGCCGCGATCGGCGAGCCCTGGCTCGACCACGACGAGCGCTACCGCCGCTCCGAAGAATTCATCCGCGCGCTGCGCGGAATCTGGACCCAGGACAATTTCACGTTCCGCGGCGATTTCTACCGCTTCTCGGACTACACGCTGAAGCCGAAGCCGGCGCATCCATTGCCCGAGATCTTCCAAGGCGGCAGTTCGCGCGCCGCACGCGACATGGCCTCGCGGGTGTCGGACTGGTACTTTACCAACGGCAATTCGGTGGCGGAAATCAAGAAGCAGGTCGACGACATCAGGGCGAAGGCGCACGCCAACAATCACTCGGTCAAGATCGGCGTCAACGCTTTTGCGATCGCGCGTGACAGCGAGGCCGAGGCGCGCGCCGTGCTCGACGAGATCATCGTCAAGGCCGATCCGGCGGCGGTCAACGCGTTCGGGCATGAGGTGAAGAACGCCGGCAAGGCCTCGCCTGAAGGTCAGGGCAATTGGGCGCAATCCAGCTTCGAGGATCTCGTCCAGTACAATGACGGCTTCAAGACCAATCTGATCGGCACGCCGGAACAGATCGCCCAGCGCATCGTCGCGCTGAAGGAGGTTGGCGTCGATCTCGTGCTGCTCGGCTTCCTGCACTTCCAGGAGGAGGTCGAATATTTCGGCTGCCGCGTCATTCCGCTGGTCCGTGCGCTGGAGGCAAAGGCCACTGCGCACGCCCAAGCAGCCGAGTGATGGGGGTCGCGCGACGTGACGGCGATGGGGACAAATGTCGACGTCCTTGCGCTGGAGGCGGCTCCAGCGGAAGGCAAGGCGCGGCAAACGGTGACCGTCAATGCTCACGATCGGCTGGCGGCGCCGGCCGCGGATCGTGTGGCGCGGCCGGTGCTGGCGCTGAGCGACATCGCGTTGACCTTCGGTGGCGTCGCCGCATTGCGCGACGTCGATCTTGCGGTGGAGCCGGGTGAAATCCGTGCCATCATCGGGCCCAATGGCGCCGGCAAGAGCTCGCTGCTCAACGTCATCAGCGGGCTCTACCGGCCCGACCGCGGCCGGGTCTGGCTCGGCGAACGCGCCTTCGCCCAGGTGCCGACGGCGCGATTGGCGGCGCACGGCGTTGCGCGCACGTTCCAGAACCTCGCGATCTTCAAGGGGCTGTCGGTGTTCGACAATGTCCTGATGGGGCTCGCGCACCGCGTCCGCGCCGGCTTCCTGCGCCAGATCATCGGCTCGCCGCTGGCGCGCCGGATCGAGGCGGAAAACTGCGCCGCTGCCGAAGACGTCATCGGTTTCCTGCATCTCGGCGACGTCCGCGAGCGCGCCGCCGGAAGCTTGCCTTATGGCTTGCAGAAGCGGGTCGAACTGGCGCGGGCGCTGGTGGCGCGGCCGAGGGCTGCTGCTGCTCGACGAGCCGTTCGCCGGTGTCACGTTGAGCGAGAAGCTCGATCTGTCCGAGCACGTGCGCAATGCGCGCGACCTCTATGGCGCCACCATCGTTCTGATCGAGCACGACATCGGTGTGGTGATGGGCCTCTCCGACCGGATCGCGGTGCTCGACAACGGCAGCAAGATCGCCGACGGCACGCCCGACGAGGTGAGGGCCGACCAGGCGGTGATCGACGCCTATCTCGGCGTCGCGCATCAGGACGTCACGGAGCTCGCGGTCTGATGTTCGATTATCAGTTTCTGATCGAGGTTTTGGTCGGTGGCCTGCTGTCGGGGGTGATGTACTCGCTGGTCGCGATCGGCTTCGTGCTGATCTACAAGACCTCGGGCGTACTCAATTTCGCGCAAGGCGCGATGCTGCTGTTCGCGGCGCTGACCTTCGTCAGCCTGATCGAGCGCGGCATCTCGTTTCCGGTTGCTTTCGTCATCACGCTCGCGATCATGGTCGTGCTCGGCGTCAGCGTCGAGCGCGCGGTGCTGCGGCCGCTGGTCAACCAGCCGCCGATCACTTTGTTCATGGCGACGCTCGGGCTGTCCTATGTGATCGAGGGCGCGGCGCAGCTGTTGTGGGGCACCCAGGTCCACGGCCTCGACATCGGGATCAGCGACGTGCCGCTCGACATCGCCGGGGTCCTCATCAGCCGGTTCGACCTGTTCGCCGCGGCGGTCGCGGGCAGCCTGGTGGCGCTGTTTGCGCTGTTCTTCTGCTACACCCGCACCGGGCTGTCGTTCCGCGCAGTCGCCGATGATCCGTTCGCGGCGCTGGCCGTCGGCCTGCGGCTGCCGCGGGTCTGGGCCAGCGTGTGGACCGCCTCCGGCATCGTCGCGCTGGTGGCGGGCCTGCTGTGGGGCGCGCGGCTCGGCGTGCAGTTCTCGCTGTCGCTGGTGGTGCTGAAGGCGCTGCCGGTGCTGGTGCTCGGCGGCTTCGATTCGATCGCCGGTGCGATCATCGGCGGTCTGCTGATCGGCGCCATCGAGAAGCTCTCCGAAGTCTATGTCGGGCCGCTGTTCGGCGGCGGCATCGAGGCCTGGGCGGCCTATGTCATGGCGCTGGTGCTGCTCCTGGTGCGGCCGTCGGGGCTGTTCGGGCAGAAGCTGGTCGAAAGGGTCTAGGCCATGAGCGCAGCACCATCGACCGCACAGCTCTCGCCCGGCGCCGGAGCCTTTGCGATTGCTGTCGGGGCCGCGATCGCTTTCGGCGCCGTTCCGCTGCTCGGCTCCGATTATCTGATGGACGCGGTGCTGACGCCGTTCCTCGCGCTGGCGCTCGCGGCCGTCGGGCTCAACCTGCTCACCGGCTACGCCGGGCAGGTGTCCCTGGGCTCCGCCGCGTTCCTCGCGGTCGGCGCTTATGCCACCTACAACCTTCACCTCCGACTGCCGGAGCTGCCGCTGTTGGTCGATCTGGTGCTCGCCGGCCTCATCGCGGCCGCGATCGGTATCGTGTTCGGATTGCCGAGCCTGCGGCTGCGCGGATTTTACCTCGCGGTCTCGACGCTCGCCGCGCAGTTCTTCGTGCAATGGGCGCTCACCAAGTTCGGCTGGTTCTCCAACGACAATCCGTCCGGTGTGATCGATGCCCCGGTGCTCAGCGTGGCCGGCTTCACCTTCACCAGCCCGGCAGGGCGCTACGTGTTCTCGCTGAGTGTCGTGGTGGTCGCGACGTTCCTGACGCTGCGGCTGTTGCGTGCACAGAGCGGCCGCAACTTCATCGCGGTGCGCGACCACGAACTCGCCGCCAAGGTGATCGGCGTGCCGCTGCTACGCACCAAGCTGCTCGCTTTCGGCGTTTCCTCGTTCCTGATCGGCATTGCCGGCGCGCTGTGGGCCTTCGCCTATCTGCGCACGGTCGAGCCGGCCGGCTTCAATCTGGATCGCTCGTTCCAGATCCTGTTCATCATCATCATCGGCGGGCTGGCCTCGCTGCGCGGCGCATTTCTCGGCGCCGCCTTCATCGTGGTGTTTCCGCTGATCCTGTCACGCGCCGGCGCGGCCTTGCTCGGCGGCGTGTTCGATTCCGGCGTGCTGGAGATGAGCCAGCGCATCGTCGTCGGCGTGCTCATCATCGCCTTCCTGATCGCCGAACCGCGCGGCCTGATCGCGCTGTGGGACCGGCTTTGGCGAGCGGTCGCGCGGCCGGCCGCCATCCGCAACACCTGACATTTCGCACCACTGGAGAGACCCAAGATGATTAAATCGAGATATCTGAAATTTGCCTTCGCCGCGGCGGTGGCCTCTGTGCTGGCCGCAGCACCGGCGGCGCGGGCCGACGAGCAGTTCTTCCCGCTGCAGAGCTACCGGGTCGGTCCCTATGCGGCCGGCGGCACCGGCTTCTTCGGCGGCTTCATCGACTATCTCAATTTGATCAACATCCGCGACGGCGGCGTCAACGGCGTCAAGCTGACCTGGGACGAGGGCGAGACCCAGTACGAGGTCGAGCGCGGCGTCGAGGTCTATGAGCGGCTGAAGGGGCGGCCCGGCGTTGCCGCCTGGAATCCGCTGTCGGTCGGCATCGCCTACGCCATGATCGACCGCATCACCAAGGACAAGGTGCCGCTCATCACCATCAATCACGGCCGCACCGATTCGACCGACGGCCGCGTGTTCCCCTACGTTTTCCCGCTGCTGCTCAATCCCTACAGCGAGACCTCCGGAATCGTGAACTACATCGCGAGCCGCGAGGGCGGGGTCGACAAGCTGAAAGACAAGAAGATCGTCGTGCTCTATCACGGCTCGCCCTACGGCAAGGAGACCATCCCGATCTACAAGCTCTTGGCCGACAAGTACCAGTTTAGTCTAGAGCAGATCGAGGTGCCGCATCCCGGCAACGAGCAGCAGTCGCAATGGCTGTCGATCCGCCGCGCCAAGCCCGATTACGTGGTGCTGCGCGGCTGGGGCGTGATGAACCCGGTGGCGTTGAAGACCGCGCAGAAGGTCGGCTTTCCGGCCGACCACATCATCGGCAACGTCTGGTCCAATTCCGAGGAAGACGTGATCCCGGCCGGCGACGCCGCCAAGGGCTACATCGCGATCACGACGCAGGCCTCGGGCGCGCAGTATCCGGTGCTGCAGGAGGTGATCAAGACGGTCTATGGCGCCGGCAAGGGCAATCTCGACGACAAGAAGCGGATCGGCAGCGTCTACCACAATCTGGGCATCGTGAACGGCATCCTCAATGTCGAGGCGATCCGCATCGCACAGGCGAAGTTCGGCAAGCGCACCTTGACCGGCGACGAAGTGCGCTGGGGCTTCGAGCATCTGCAGCTCGATCCGGCGCGGGTCGAAGCGCTCGGCGCCAAGGATCTGTTCCACTCGATCAACGTCACCTGGGACAATCACGAGGGCGACGGCCGCGTCACCTTCCAGCAGTGGGACGGCGGCAAGTGGAAGGTCGTCTCCGGCTGGATCGCGCCGGACTGGGCCTTCCTGCGTCCGATCATCGAGAAGTCGGCCGCCGCCTATGCCAAGGAGCACGGCATCAAGGTGCGGACCTCCGGCGACGATCCCGTCAGCAACTGACGCCGCAACGGGCGCGGGAGCTGTCCGGCTCCCGCGTCCCTCAAGACGATGGATCAACAGATGAGCGAAACCCTGCTCTCGGTCGAAGGCCTGGCCGCGACTTACAACCACGCGATCGCGGCCGTCAGCGACGTCTCGCTTGCCGTGCGGCGCGGCGAGATCGTCGCCGTGCTCGGCGCCAACGGCGCCGGCAAGTCGACCACGCTGCAGGCGGTCTCGGCGTTGCTCTCGGCGCGGCGCGGCCAGATCACCGCGGGCCGGATTGTTTTCGATGGCCGTGAAATCGCCGGCACCTCGGCGGCAACCCTGGTGCGCGCCGGCCTCGTGCCGGTGCTCGAGGGGCGGCACTGCTTCGCCTCGCTGACAGTGGAGGAAAACCTCATCACCGGCGCGATGGGGCGCGATGCGCGCCGGGCGGAGATCGCCGCGGACCTCGATCGCATTTATCAGCTGTTTCCGCGCCTGAAGCAGCATCGCCGCACGTTCGCCGGACTGACCTCGGGCGGCGAGCAGCAGATGACAGCGATCGGCCGGGCCCTGATGTCGCGCCCGCGGCTTCTGCTGCTCGACGAACCGTCGATGGGCCTCGCGCCACTGGTCGTCGAGGCAATCTTTCGCGCGCTCCAGCAGCTCAACAGCGAGCAGGGACTGTCGATCCTGGTCGCCGAGCAGAACTCGACCGTGGCGCTGCGCTTTGCTGACCACGCGGTCGTGCTCGAGAACGGGCGCAGCGTGCTGGCCGGCCGCGCGGCCGACCTGCGGCAGCGCGCCGACATCAAGACCCATTATCTCGGCGGATCGTCGCAAGGCGATCAGGGCCGGAGGCAGCCGCGCGAAGCTGTCGCATGATTGCAACCCGGAGAAACTGACCATGGCCAACGACAATCTCGCACGCAAGATCGACGACGTTTATGCCAGGCTCGATGCCGCCATCGACGCGACGGTGAAGGTGAATGCCGACCGCAACGACCGCGAGAGCCGCTTTCCGCGCGAGAATCTTCGCGCGCTGGCGGAGGCCGGCTGGACCGGTGTGCTGAACGAGCCGCAGTTCGGCGGGCTCGGCCTCAGCCATCTGGACTTCGCGGAAGCCGCCTACCGGATCGGGCAGGCCGATGCCTCCACCGGCTTGGTCTATGTCATGCATGTTGGTGCGGCGCAGACCATCAATCTGTTCGGTAACGCCGACCAGAAGGAGCGCTGGCTGAAGGCGAATAATGGCAGTCTGCTCGGCACCTATTCGACCAGCGAACGCGCCACCGGCGGGCACTGGTGGTACAATCTGTCCGAAGCCTCGCGCGACGGTGACGACTATCGCGTCAACGCGGAGAAGTCGTTCACAACGAGCTCGGGCCAGGCCGACTATTACGTGGTGCAGACGCGCACACCGGGCGCCAAGGATCAGGCCGACATCATCTTCTTCATCGTCGACGGCAAGGCAGAGGGGATCGAGTCCCGGCCCTGGGATGCGCTCGGCGTGCGGGCCAACCATTCCGGGGCGATCCGCTACAGCAATGTTCATGTGCCGCAACGCGACCGGCTCGGTGCCGAAGGGCAGGGCAAGGAGATCATCTATGACGGCGTGTCCCCGGTCTATCTGATCGGGCTCGGCGCGGTCTGGGAAGGCGTCGCGCGCGGCACGTTGAACGCTGCGATCGCCCACACCACGAGCTTCGTGCACAAGGACAGGAACAAGAGCCTGTCGGACTATCAGGCAATCCGCCAGGAGCTCGGCGCAGCCAAGGTGCTGGTCGAGACGCTGCGGCCGTGGCGCAACGAACTCGCGGGCAAGCTCGACGCGCTCTGGCGTGCCCGCAAGCGGCAAAGCGAAATCCTGATCCCGCTGACCGAGTTCAAGGTGCATGCTGCCGAGGTCGCCAACAAGGTCGCGGCGACGGCGCTTACGGTGACGGGCGGCTACGGCTATCACCGCGGTCCGATCGAGCGCGCCTATCGCGACGCCCGTGCAGCGATCGCGATGGGGCCCTCCAACGTTATCGCGCGCGACTGGATCGGAAAGTCGCTGGTCGGTCTGCCGCTGGAGCTCTTCTACGAGGGGGGAGAGTAAGTCGAATTTAGGGGAACCTTGCCAACCTTGGCGCACATGAGATGTCTCTCTTGTGGAATAGCTCTCCATTGCCGGTGGCGATGCTAGAGCATTTTCCGATCACGTTGCGTCGTAACCAGCCGCGACGAGATAATTTTGACATTCCTCGGGTGAGAAGCGTTTGAGCGCGCTGGCGATTGCTTGCCAGAGATCGGGCATGGTGCGCGCGGCCCGCGGCGCGCAGCAGCGCCTTCAATTTAGAGAAGGCCATCTCGATCGGGTTGAAGTCCGGACTGTAGGGAGGGAGATAGAGCAGGCTTGCGCCGACCGCCTGGATGGCCTCTCGAACGCCATGGACCTTATGAGCGGGCAGATTGTCCATGATAACGGTATCGCCGGGCCGCAGCGATGGGGCGAGCAATTGTTCGACGTAGGCCAGGAAAGCGTCGCCATCCATTGGACCGTCCAGAACAAGCGGCGCGATTAGACCATTTGCGCGCAATCCAGCGGTGAATGTCGTCGTCTTCCAATGTCCATGTGGGACGGCCGCGCGACATCGCTCGCCGCGTGGCGAGCGCCCGTAAAGCCGCGCCATTTTGGTGTTGGCGCTGGTTTCGTCGATGAAGACGAGGCGCTCTGGGTCAAGATCGATTTGCCCTTCGAACCACTCCTCACGCGCAGCATTTATATCGCGGCGCCGTTGCTCGGCGGCGTGCGCTGTCTTTTTTTGAGTGTGATCTTTCTGCGCTGGAAGAAACGCCAGAGCGACGCGATGCCGGCCGATATGCCACGACGCTTCAATAGTTCTTGCAACTCGGCGAGCGTGATATCCGGCTTCGCTGTCACCGCGTCCAAGATCAACTGTGCATGTGCTTCGATGCGCTGCGATTTGCGGTCACCGCCCTGGCGTTTAGGAACGATGTCGCCAACTTCCTTGAGGCGACTGCGCCAGCGGATCGCGCTCGCCGCGCTGACACCAAAACGCTCCGCGGCCTGTCGACAGGACAAGCCACCGTCAATCGCGGCTACCACCCTCTGGCGAAGATCAACTGAAAGCGCCCTGGTCATACATGCTGACCTCCTTCGTCAGCATGTCCCTTGAATCTGACTCGTGCTGTTTTGGGAATCCCTACCGATTCATTCCCGTCGGAAAATGCTCTAGAGCGACCAGGAGGTGTGCTGTCGGGAGGTCGACGGTCTCGATCAGACCAGCGGCGTCCATGTCCACGGCAAGACTCCCGCCGTCTTCTCAAGGCGCTTTAAACGGAGCCTTATCTGTCGAATGGCAGCTAGGGCGGGTCCGAGATCAAGAGCGATCCTGTTGGCGATAATTGGATCCGCCATTTTGCTTCGATATTGAGGTCGATAAGGATATTCATCATCTCCTGCCTTCCCGAACTCGCTATTGAGGGCCTCCCGAGAGAGGGGCAGATGATGTAATGGCGCCATCGGGACATCCAGGATTCGGACAAAGGACCGGCGGGCGCCAGCGCTACGACTGTACGGTCCCCAGTCGGTCTGGCAGGAGGTCGGCCAGGGGCTCCTCGACGATGCCTGCGCTCGGCTGACCGGCCGTCACGAAGAAGACGGCTGTTGGCTCCGGGCGGCGTCGTGCCGCGCTTCGAACCTTCGACCGGCGAGCCCGCGCACGACAGGCTAATAGCGGAAATGCGATCGGTCTATCTCGCGAACGACGTGCCATCTTACCTCGACGAAAAGGCCAAGGTCCTGTTGTCCGAAGGACGCGAGATGTTCAGAAGTCTCGATCTGGAACATCGATGGTTGGTGCCGGAAGACCGGGACATGCACGTCTTTCTATGGAGAGGATCCCAAGCGACCGCGGTCTTCAGTGCAGCCTTGGCGATGGCCGGCCTCAAATCCGGCGTTCACGAACTGGGCGTTTCGGTCTCCAAGATCAAACAGGAGGAGCTTCGCCCGATCTTGGACAAGCTCGCGCAGATGCGGGAGATCGATTCCGAGGACGTCGCGGAATTCGTCGCCAACATCAAGGTCGGAAAGTTCAGAGAGCAGGTCCCGGAAGGATTAGCACGATCGCTCTGGGCCAAGCAGAACCGCGGCAAGATAGCGGACATATCGGCGATGGCCGGCGGCACGTAGCCGTCCGAGCTTTCGGCCGCGAGGGGGAGGGACAACAAAATCCATTAGCTCCTCGCAAACGACATTGACGGCCATGTGCCGACTGGCGAGTCGGCTCGTCAGGACCTGCTGGATCAGATGTCGGCCGCGGATCGATGGCAAACGTCCTCCCTTGTTTGACTCCGAACTCTACGGCCTCCTTGTCGAGTTGAAGGGATTCCGTCACGTCGTCCGGCATCGGTATGGGTTTGATCTTGATCCGCGAAAAGTCGACAAGAACCTTGCTGGAGTACGCACAGCGTTTCCGGCGTTTGTCAAAGCCGTGACCTGCCTTGAGCGGATGACCGCTGGGCCGATGATGAGCCTTCTGCGTCGTCTTGCTCTCTCTCTGAAGGGCCTTGAACACATACATCATGCAGCCGATGGTGCATCCGATATCGGACAGTCTTGGGCGTCAAAGTATTCTTCGATCTCACCAACCGCTCTCTGCTCCCATTCGTCGGCCTGTGTCAGCAATGAAATTCGTTGGACTGGGCGGAATGCTGCGGCTTGACGGCACAGCGAAGCTATTGCGCGGTAGCGACGCACGTTTTCAAGAATTGCCGATCCCGTCATGTTTGATCTTCCCATTCAGCTTCGAGACGCGAACATGAGGCGGATCGATTTTCGATTGGTTAGCGGCCGGCTCGGAAAGCATCTATGGTTGGCAAATCGTTGCGATTTTGCCCCCCCCTCAACGCGGGACGTCAGCGGCGAGCGCTATCGGTAGTGATGCGTTGGTGCTGTAGAGTGCGTTCCGAAACATCCGGAGGTGCAGCGCATGGCGATCGTATTCATTGCCGGCAGTACGGATGGTCTCGGCTGGGCGGCGGCGCAGTCGCTTCTCGATCAGGGGCATCGAGTGGTGTTGCACGCGCGATCGGCGGATCGGGCCGCAGCCCTCGGAGAGCTCGCGTTGCGCTCCGAACGAGTTGTGGTCGGGGACCTGCAGAGCGGCGCCGAGACGAAAGGCATCGCGGACCAAGTGAACGCGATCGGGCGCATGGATGCGATCATCCATAACGCGGGCGTCTACACACAGCGGAGTCGTGGTTCGACTCCAGAAGGCCATGCTGGAACGCTGGCGATCAATACTCTTGCACCCTACGTGCTGACGGCACTGATCGAGCGCCCCGCTAGACTGGTCTATCTCAGCAGCGGGCTGCATCGTGGCGGGGAAGGCTCGTTGGATGACCTTGATTGGACCAAAAGGTCTTGGGATTCGGCCAGGGCCTACGCCGAGAGCAAGCTGCACCTCGTCGCGCTTGCGTCCGCGCTGGCGCGACGCTGGCCAAGCGTCCTAAGTAACGCGGTCGATCCAGGCTGGGCGCGCACGAAGATGGGTGGCGCGGGCGCCCCGGTAGATGTCGAAACGGGTCAGAAGACGCAAGCCTGGCTGGCCGTGAGCGACGATCCGGCCGCGCTAGTTAGCGGCCGCTACTGGCATCAACTCCGGCAACAGGAGCCGGCCAATGAGGCGACTGATCCGAGCTTCCAGGACGAACTCATCGATAAGTTGGGCAAGCTGACCGGAGTTAAACTACCGGCGTAGGTAACCAGCTTGGATCTGCTCTGGGCAAAACCGCCCGCGGCGGACCTATTGCCTGCACTTGAAAAAAATATGAAAAAAATTCCTTGATTTGGGCGTGTCGCCGGCGCCGTCGAAGACTTGCTCGACGCCGTTTTGGCTGGGCGGCGGGAGTCGTAGAAGTCCATGCGGACGCGGTGGTTCGCCCAGCGCTGGTCGAGATTGCTTCAGGCATTGGGAGCCGCGCTTTGGCCTTGAAGATACGTTTGAGGATCTTTTTATTGTACAATGATATGTAGACAGATCTAAGCCTTGACGAAGTTGGCGACAAATGATACCTTTGCATATCTTATAGAATAAAAAAGATACGTAAACAGATCATGGAACGGAACTCGGAAGCAACCCAACAGCTAGGACGCCTCCTC
Source organism: Bradyrhizobium sp. USDA 3364 (assembly GCF_054056355.1). Taxonomy (NCBI): domain Bacteria; kingdom Pseudomonadati; phylum Pseudomonadota; class Alphaproteobacteria; order Hyphomicrobiales; family Nitrobacteraceae; genus Bradyrhizobium; species Bradyrhizobium sp. USDA 3364. The sequence continues at coordinate 1,405,775 of NZ_JBSRYG010000002.1, read as the reverse complement.
CGGGATGCAAGAAAGCAAGCGGGCCTGACTCAAGAGCAGGTGGCCGAACGCGCGGGCATTTCCCGGCCGCGTTACCGCGATATTGAGCAGGGCAACGCCGCTGCGCGGGCGACTACGCTGATTAACGTCGCGCGCGCTCTCGGCATGGAGCTAATGCTGATCCCACAGGCCATGGTGCCCGGCGTCACCGCACTCCTTCGGCCGTCCGAAGACGAGGACCGACCAGCGTTCACCACCGATATGGATGATGATGATGATGATGAGCACCCGGGTCCGCGCTCCTAACACCATCCAGTCGCTGGACGTGTTCCTTCAAGACCTCAAGGTCGGAACGGTCGTGCGTACGCCAGGCGATTTCAATGCCTTCAGTCTCGATCCGGCCTATCGAGCTATGGCGAAGCCCCCGATACTAAGCCTCTCGCTCCGCTCCGCCGATGGTGGCCTTCGCAAGGATCCGAAGCCCGTAGCACACATGCTGCCCGCGTTCTTCGCGAATATGTTGCCCGAGGACAAGCTTCGCGAGGCGATGGAAAAGCACCACGCGGGAACAGTGAGGCAAGGAAACGATTTCGACCTCCTGGCGGCGCTTGGCGAAGACCTGCCAGGTGCAGTGCGCGTCGTGCCGAGCGACGGCAGCACCACGATAGCCGTTCAAGACAATCCACGTGAGATCAAAGCGCGGTTTTCCTTGGCCGGAGTTCAGATGAAGCTCTCCGTGATGAAAAACACGGGCAAGGGTGGCGGGCTGACTTTGCCTATCGGCGACGAGCAAGGACAGTACATCGCAAAATTCCCCTCGACCAATCTTGCCGGATTGTCGGAAAACGAATTCGCCATTTTGGCGCTTTCCGAAATCCTCGGAATGGATGTGCGGGAACGCGAGCTTGTCGAAAAATCCGATTTCGAGGGAATTCCCGAAGAATTCAATACGCTGTCGACCGGCAAGGTCTTGCTGGTGAAGCGGTTCGACCGTGGGCCCAAAGGTACCCGAATTCACATCGAAGACTTCGCTCAGATCTTCGGTCGGCAGCCATCCAAAAAATACGATGACGCATCATACCACGACATCGCTTCCGCGCTGAACGTGGCGGTTTCGACCGACGCCGCACTCGAATTCGTTCGCCGACTGGCACTTGCCGCACTTGTCGGCAACGGCGACATGCACTTGAAGAACTGGTCCACAATATACCCAGGTGATGGTTGCACTCCGGCCATCGCCCCCGTGTACGACGTCCTATCAACCACCGCTTATTTTCCGAAGGACGATATGGCGCTCTCTTTGGGAGGAGAGAAATCCTTCAAAGCGCTTACTCCGGACCGCTGGCGAAAGTTCGCCAATCGCGCGCGGCTACCCGAACCGGCGGTAATCTCGGCCGTCGAGGAGGTCGTTTCGTTGGTGAACGACCATTGGTGGCAGCTCCCAGAGCGGGAAGTCGTTCCGGCCGCTGTTCTTAGTAAGATCGATGCCAAAATCGAGGAGATGAGCCCGGTTCTAGATCCCGGCCACGTTCCGAGGCCCTCCCTGGCTAACCCATGAGCTTGGTGCTGCCCAGATCTAGATCCGCGGTCGCGCCGATTGCGCTTCTGAACGCTCCACGTACTTTGCGTAGGCCCGGCGGATTCGGTTGTCGTCGTCTCCGCCGGTGTGGATCTTTTCACTTCGTTCCCCAAAGGCGGCGACTGCAATGGCCGTATCGAAGACGCCTTCCACGGTGTCGCCATCACAAAAGGGGATCGCGACTGCCCCGAGATACTCGTCCCGCTTCCGCTTCTCGAGCCCCCACATCTCGTATTTCAGCGAAACCAGCACATGGATGACGTCGTCTTCGACTGCAGTCGGCTCGATCGCATAGAAGCGGTGGTCGCGTCCACAAACAAGATCAAACTAAATTGGCTTGGCGATCTTCTTCACAAAGTAGGCTGCGATATCGGTGGCTCTCATCGTCGGCACTCCTGTTGCCGAAGATTCTATGACCGCATCCTGCAAGACGCGAGCGAGGGAAACACGACGGCGATATGAAGCTCGGTCAAAACGCGGCGGAGCGTCGAGTGCTTTGAAGCCTCTGCGAACCGCCAATTCGAGGATCGCGGTCGCAGGATCAAGCGCAATACACGACGCGAGCGCCTTTGCTGTTCCATCGGTCGCCGACCTTGGAACGCGCCCTCGCCATTATCCGAAGTCGACGCAGAGCGTCCCTGGTCGAGACGCCAAGCGATGAGCCTACCGCCTCCTAATCGCTCTGTAGAAGGCGTCATGCATAGAGGCCGTATGCGAGGCGTTTGAGGTACTGTTCAACGAGCTCGATGCCCACCGGCGTGGCAAGCAGATCGATCGGGCGGCGCTGGTCAAGACCGATGGCTGGACGCTCGAGCCACTGCTCTGCCTCTTCCTGCGAACCGAACACGTCCGTGGCCTTGGCCAGGAGCTGAGCGGCTTTTCTGGAGCACCCCTGCGTCGCTGAAAGGTGCGAAGGCTCATTCCGAGGGCTGTTTCCAACGAGTCCATTTGAATGAAGAGGAGGTGACTGACTAAGTGGGTCAGCGCGGAGAGGCCGTCCAGCAGCAGTTCGTGGGCGTCCAGGGTGCTTGTGATGCGGCGTGCGCCGATCATCGGCGCCGCATGATCAGCATGGTGCTGCTGCTCGTCGGCACGCCGATGATGATCGCCCCGGCATCGGCATCGTCCCCGGCATCATCATCTCCAGCACTACCTGCAGCAGCAGCACCACAAGCGGCAATACCATCCTCGCATCCCGATCGGCGCTGTCGGACTAGCCGACGGCCCAGCGGCCGCTGACCATAGTTGCGATCACGGCGAAATCGCCTACCGTACTCACGGTGAAAGCAGCGCAGCGTTAATGTTTGGGTTTGAGATTTTCTGCCGATTTGAGATGATCTGGCGATGACTTATGAAATCGAGTCGTTCTTCGACTAGAGATCGGTATCGAGTCGTTCTTATAGCCCGAACGAGTCGTTCTTAAAGTGGACTACAGTCGGAGGAAATCGCCGCTGGTGGGCCCGGCAGGACTCGAACCTGCAACCAGACCGTTATGAGCGGCCGGCTCTAACCATTGAGCTACAGGCCCCCGCCACTGAAAGGCGGCGGCGCGGCATGCTGGCATCGTTACAGGTTGTCTGCCGCTCCGGCAAGGTTCAGTCACGCTTCCGCGCCCGCGCTTCGCACTTCTCCGCAGACGTTCCTTTCCCGTTCTGTAGCTCGAAGCGTCAATTCAGTCCAAGGGCCTGCTTTGGCGCTGTTATCATGTGTCCTTATGAAAACGAGCGACGTGCGTAGAATCAGCAGGCCGCGCCGGCCCGGAGTCAAAAGAGAGGCTTTTCCAACCCAGCGAGCTCTTCACTGGTGGTGAGGGGGCGATTAGGCTTCAGCGTTCCTTTTGACAAACCTTGGTATAGGTTTGACAGCCCATCCTATATTACCCACTCACCTTTGTAGAGTTGAGCATCCGTCAGGTCGATTCTACTTTCGACATTGAAGCTGGATCATACGAACGAGCGATCGAAGCGAAGCCTTGAGCTGGCTTGATTCCTTGCTGGAAGTCGTTGTGTTCCATCAAGGCCTGAGGACGAAACTACATGGAAACAGGTGAGCCCAATTCCACGTCTTGAGGCGGGCCGCAGGCTACTTAGGCGCAAAAAAGACATGGATGTTTAACTTGGGAAATGCTCCCGCAATTTGAGGTCGCGGTCAGTGACGAGAAGGGCAAGGCCGATGTTCATCCAAGCAACCACGATGTAAGAGGCGCAGAACTGAGCTCCCTGGTTGGGAGTATGTCCCTTTGGATCAGGTGTTTCCAGTTCCCAAATATTACGCGCATTAGCCGCGGGTAGCGCGACCTGCTCGCGAATTTGCGTTACCTTGAATGAGAGTTGAGATGGCATCTACCGAACTTTTCATCAAACGTCCGGTGTTGTCTGTCGTCCTCAGTCTCCTGATCCTGCTGATCGGACTTCGCGCGGCCACCGTTCTGCCGATCCGGCAGTATCCCAAGCTGTCCAATACGGTCGTCGATATCACGACTTCCTATCCTGGCGCCTCCGCCGACATGATCCAGGGGTTCATCACCGCTCCCCTGGAGCAGGCCGTCGCTTCCGCTGAGGGCGTCGACTACATCACTTCTTCATCGGTGCTCGGTACGTCGACGATCCAAGTCTACATAAAGCTGAATTTCGATCCCAACGAGGCGCTCACCGAGGTGCTTTCTAAGGTCAACTCAATCAAATATTTAATCCCGAAGGAATCAAACGATCCAGTCGTCACTAAGGCAACGGGTCAGGCCACCGCTGTCATGTATATCGCTTTCTCCAGCGAGGAACTGACGGCCAGCGCGATTTCCGACTATCTCTCGCGCGTCGTGCAACCAGTTATGTCAACCGTTGACGGCGTCGCCGCGGCAGACATCCTGGGCGGCCAAAGTTTTGCGATGCGGCTATGGCTCGATGCTGCGAAAATGGCAGGGCGCGGCGTCTCGCCGGCTGATGTTTCGGCTGCAATCGCCGCCAATAACTTCCAGACGGCGGCCGGCCAGACCAAGGGATATTTCACGATCTCCGACGTCACGGCAAATACCGATCTACGGAGTGTTGATGACTTCAAGCGCATGATCGTCAAAGCCATTGATGGGGGCTTTGTGCGCATTGAGGATATTGCGACAGTCGAGCTTGCAGCGCAGACCACAGACGTCAGTGTGGCCATGAACGGCGAGCACGCGGTCTTCATCGGCGTGCAGGCGAGCCCGCAAGGCAATCCGCTGAATATAGTGCGAGGCGTTCGCGCGCTGTTTCCAGAAATGGAGCGTAACCTGCCGCCATCGCTGAAGATGAAGGTGGCCTACGATTCAACGAAATTCATCCAATCGTCGATCGATGAAGTGGAAAAGACGCTCATCGAGGCCATCGTGATCGTGATGGTGGTGATCTTCCTGTTCCTGGCCTCGCTGCGATCGGTCATCATTCCCGTCGTCACCATTCCGCTGTCGCTCGTTGGCGTCTGCAGCTTGATGCTGGCGCTGGGATTTTCATTCAACCTCCTGACCCTCCTTGCGATGGTGCTCGCGATCGGTCTTGTGGTCGACGACGCGATCGTCGTGGTGGAGAATATCCATCGTCATCTAGAAGAGGGGCGGCCGCCCCTGCAGGCCGCCACGAGGGGAGCGCGCGAGATCGTGGTCCCCGTTGTCTCCATGACGATTACGTTGGCGGCCGTATACGCACCCATCGGCTTTCTCGGTGGCCTCACCGGTGCGCTGTTCCGCGAGTTCGCGTTCACGCTGGCCGCGGCGGTGATCGTGTCTGGCGTGATCGCTTTGACGCTGTCGCCGATGATGTGCTCGGTCTTTCTAAAGAGCGCCGAGGAGGGACGGTTTGCAAGATTCGTGAACCGCGTGTTCGCCGCCATGACATGCTGGTACGGCCGCAAGCTCGATCGCTCGCTCGACTATCGCCCAATTACCTGGCTGTTTGCGCTGACCATGCTGGGCCTCGTCGGCTTTCTCTATATGCATACTTCCAAGGAACTTGCACCCGAGGAGGATCAAGGTATCGTATTCGCACTAACGAAGGCGCCGAAATATGCCAATATCGACTATCTCGACTATTACGGCGCCAAGCTCGAAAGGGCATTCCGGAAGTTTTCCGAGACCGATTTGACCTTCGTGCTCAACGGTAGTAGCGGCTCGCAGGCAGGCATGGCCGGAATGTTGCTGAAGCCATGGGACGAGCGCAAGCGATCATCGATCGTGCTTAGGTCCCTTGTTCAAGCCGAGCTGTCCAAAATCGAAGGTATTAACGCATTTGCTTTTAACTTGCCGGCACTTCCGGGCGGATCGGACGGCCTACCGGTGCAGATGGTGATCAATTCGACGCTGGGCTTCCAATCCGTCTATGAGCAGATGTCGAAACTGAAGGACGCCGCGCGCAAGAGCGGTCTGTTCATGGTCAGCGACTCTGACCTCGAGTTCAACCAGCCGGTGGTGCGAATCAAGGTCGATCGGTCCAAGGCCAACGATCTTGGCATTACCATGCAGAATATCGGTGACGCGCTCGCCATCCTACTTGGCGGAAACTACATCAATCGCTTCAATCTGCAGGGCCGCTCCTACCAGGTGATCCCGCAAGTGCCGCGCGAGAAACGCATGGCTCCGGAAGCGATTGGGAACTATTATGTAAAGACAGCGACGGGCTCGATGCTTCCGCTGTCTACCGTCGTCTCGGTCGAGACTGCGACTGATCCGAACGCGCTCACCCACTACAACCAGCTCAGCTGCGCGACCTTTCAGGCTGTGCCGATGCCCGGGGTCACGATCGGTCAAGCCGTGGACTTCCTGGAGGCGGAGGCAAAGAAGCTGCCCGCAGGCTTCAGCCACGACTTCCTTGCCGACGCCCGGCAATATGTGCACGAGGGTGACCAACTGGCCATCACCTTCGCATTTGCACTGATCGTCATATTCTTGGTGCTTGCGGCGCAGTTCGAAAGTCTGCGCGATCCCCTCATTATTATGATCAGTGTACCCATGGCAATTGTCGGCGCCTTGATACCGCTATTCTTTGGCTGGGCGACGATGAACATCTACACTCAGGTCGGGCTGCTGACGCTCGTCGGTTTAATTTCCAAGCACGGGATCCTGATGGTTGAGTTCGCCAACGAGCTGCAGCTCAAGGAGAGACTTGATTGTCGCTCGGCTATAGAGATGGCAGCTCGCGTCCGACTTCGTCCAATCTTGATGACGACGGCGGCGATGGTCACAGGCCTGGTACCTTTGTTGACGGCAACAGGAGCTGGCGCCGCGAGCCGCTTCTCGATTGGGCTGGTGCTCGTCGCGGGCATGTCTATCGGCACGCTGTTCACGCTCTTCGTCCTGCCGGCGGTCTATGTCGCGATCGCCTCCGATCACCGTGTCGATGCGAGTGCCGGTCACGCGAAGAAGGGCCCCAAGTTCGACCTCACCAGCACTGCTGAGGCCCAGCCGGCGGAGCAATGACGCTAACATCAGGCCGGATTGACCGATTGCTGCTAGGCCAGGGCGTTACTTGCAACGCGGTGATCTGACGCGCCCTAAATTCGTGACGGGACCAAAGGCGGTCCCTCGCGGCTGCGCTCCTCTCGACCTATCGTTCGCCCGCGGCAAAAGACTACCTCATCGAGGGTAAAGAAGATCATTTCAAGATGTCGGCGTGGCGAACGGCCCGCATCAAGATCTTCGCGCCATTGCTGCTGAGGTTGGTGCGCATCGGGCGCTCGACGAACGCGTCAACAATCCGCTGTTGCTTCGCCACGATGAATTGCCGACGTTCACCGCAGCCGAACGCTGGCTCACCGCGCCGGGCGCGGAGAGAATTAATGCGCTCTCGAGCAAAAGGCAGCTTTTCCATCATCCAAATTACCCTTGAAGGAGAATTTATTTGCTTTCGCCTGACCGCGTTGAATTGCTAGCTGAAAGAGATGAACTCCAGTCTGATCCGCCTTAGGGTGGCTGCCGACAAGTGTAATTCTGTGGGGTTGGAGAACTGGTTGTCCGCGCTTATACGGATGCCGACGCAGTTGCGGGTTCGATACGAAGACCATTGGTGGAGCAAACCGAGGCGCATGCTGAGTGATTTAGTTAGGTAGCGGGAAGTACAGCGCCGCTTTTGTTGCACAACTGCAGCCCATAACAGGGAGCAAATGTAGAAGCTCTGCACTTGACCGCGGCCATCGGCATTATCAAGGCAGCGGGAGCTCGTAAGCGAGTGGTCAGAATCTTTCGCAATCCTGAAGACCAATGTTTACGTCTGATTCCCCGACGGGATTGGACGCCATCTGGCGTGAGAAAGTTAAGGAAATGGCTGCGTTTGATGCTTCTATCTGGTTCCTGGCCGCAACGACGTGTTTTGCGGCTTTCGTAAACGGAGCCATCGGCTACGGTTTTTCGTCGCTCACTGTGCCGCTTGCGCTGGTTTTCTACACCAATCGCATTCTCAATCCTGCCATTGTCATCGTCGAAGTCTTCGTCAACGTTTACGTGCTCCTCATCAATCTGAAGGGCGTACCGGCGGTTTGGAGACGCGTGTTTCCCATCTTGGTTGGGCTCTTGCCAGGCATTGCGCTTGGCGGCTATGCATTGGCTTCACTGCAGCCGGGCTGGATCAAATTCGCCACCTACACGATCATTCTACCGTTGATCCTGCTGCAAGCCGCCGGTTGGCGCCGCCCTATCGAAGCAAGCTGGCTGATCGGTCTGCCATTCGGATCGATGCTGGGCATCCTCTATTCGGTGACGACTATCTCCGGCCCGCCCTTGGCGATGCTGTTTAACAACCAAGGCCTGGTCAAAAACGAATTTCGCGCCGGCCTTGCCCTGGTGCGCGTGGCGGAATCGAGCGTGACCGCTTTCGTCTATTACAAGCTCGGTCTGTTCATTTCCGAAAGCGGCAGTCTTCTCCATGTCTTAGTACCCAGCGTTGTGCTCGGCATCCCGCTGGGATCCTACGTCATTCGCCGACTTGATCCGGAGATATTTCGACGCATCTGCATGAGCTTCGATGCTTGGATCGTGGGTTTCGGTTTGTCACGGGTTCTGATCGAGCTCAATCTAGTGCAGAGCGCATGGGCTTATAGCGTGCTAGCGGCGACGATATTGATCGATCTTTGGTTGCTATATTCCTTCCTTACCACGCGCCGTTCGAGCTGGTCTGAGCGGCGACCTCGGCAAGCTGCGGATATAAGCGCTTGAACGATGCCAGAGCGCGCCTCGATGTCGAAGGCACCCGTCCTGGACCTGGCCAAGCGATTGCAGAGCTCATTGAGTGCTCGCGACACCGCGCTGGCCCTTTTCGGGGTCGACGGGAACGACATGGACATCCGGTTGATTGCTCCAAAGACAACCCAACGCACGGGCCAGATATCCAAAATCAGAGGAAAACCCAGGACATTTGGAGGCTGATGTTCTCGCCGTTCCACTCGAAATGGCGGTGATCTTCGTCAGTGCACACTACCCAGAAAGAGCGGATCACCCGAAATGCGAAGACATTTGGCACGGCATAGGGAATCACCAGCCTGAAGCTGGAAATAAATGGAATCTCACAAGTATCGGACCGACATTGACGGCTTGCGCGCGACCGCCGTCCTATCGGTCATCGCCTTCTACGGCTCAATCGTCCCCGGCGGCTTTAGCGGCGGAGATGTCTTTTTCGTCATCAGCGGGAACTTAATTGCGTCCGAGAGATCCCTGCGCGCACGTTCAGCCTGCTCAGCTTCTACCATCGTCGCATTCGGCGCAATCTCCCCCATATAACGAGGTGGCAATTCGCTGAGCTCATTGGGTGACGGAAGCGCTTGCGGAGAAGCCAGACGCAAGGCCCGAGGCGTCGCGCACGCCGCACGAATGCAGGAGTCCTTGGCCTCCGCGACAGTGCCGAACAAAGCTAGGTGTTGATCTGGAAGCCCGCTCTGGTGATGCTCGTTGTATTGATCTTGCAACGCAGGGCCGTTGCAAATGATGAGAGCTTCCGGATTGGCTGAAAAGTTCTGTCATAAAAACTGACGACCGTGTTCGAGGTAAGTCAATGCGGGCAGGACGCGTTGGGCTTTGTATGTTTTGCGACAAGGATCCGTGAACGCTGCGCTTCCGACCGTCGGTTACCAGCAAGGACGATTGTCACTCGTAGGGCTAGTCTATCCCAGAAAGATTGCGCGACACGCCGGATGGAGCTCGACAATCACTTTCATTTGGCGTTTGCGCGCCAGGACCTGGGCCAGTTTTGCGACGGCATCGCATTTGCAGAGATGAAGATGGTCAACTTGAGCCCTTCATCATCGAGCTTCGGGCCGCCTGCAGGCGTCGCGCACGGGATGAAAGGCGCCGCGCTCGCGAGCCCGCCCTCTCAGGAGTGCCTGTGATACCATCTTCCAATTGGTCTGCCGGCCTGCTCGGGACGCGGCTCGCATTTTTCGTGGCCGGCTTCGGCCTCGCGGCCTGGGCGCCTTTGGTGCCGCTCGCGAAGGAGCGGCTCGGGGTGGATAACCGCGTGCTTGGTCTTCTGCTACTCTGTCTCGGAGCGGGGTCCGTCATCGCTATGCTTTCGACTAGTGTGTCGAATGCGCGCTATGGCAGCAAGCCCATCATCATCGCGGGTGGGCTTGGCATCTCGCTCATCCTGCCCTGGCTTGCAGTGGCCGGCACACCTCTCAGCCTCGGTTCCATGCTATTTGCTTTCGGTGTTTCACTTGGTTCGATCGATGTAGCCATGAATATTCATGCGATCGAATTGGAGCACGCCACTGGACGTCCATTGATGTCCGGCTTCCACGCCCAGTACAGCATTGGCGAATTCACCGGCTCTGCCGCGGTGACCTCGTTCCTTTCGCTGCAGCGTGGCCCGTTTATCTCGACGTTGGTCTGTTCGGCCATAATGATGATCGCGATTATGTCAGCTTGGCCGCGGTTGCTCGCCATGAGTTCGAGACGGCAGGAACCGTTGTTTGTCTTGCCCAATCGCAGTGTGTTGCTAGTAGCCGTACTCGCGGCTATCACCTTTCTCGTCGAAGGTGCAATGCTTGATTGGAGCGCTTTGCTTCTCGTTGGACAAGGCCTCCTCGCAGAGGCGCACGGAGGCCTTGGTTGTATGCTCTTCTCAATTGCGATGGCCGTAGGCCGTCTCAGCGGAGATACCATGGTAGCTCGATTCGGCGACCGTACCACATTGATGCTCGGGACCGTGCCAATCTTGACCGGTTTCTTGGCCGTGGTGGTCGCGCCGATTGCGTTGATTGCCATGGCGGGGTTCCTGCTTATTGGATTGGGCATTTCAAATGTTGTACCCGTACTGTGTCGACGCGCCGGCAAACAGAAAGTGATGCCCGTAGGCGTTGCGATTGCAGTCATCACCACAGCCGGGTATGCGGGTATACTGGTCGGTCCCGCCAGCATCGGGCTCGTCGCACACATGGTCGGCTTGCCGTTGGCGTTCGCGATGTTAGGCGTGCTCATGTGCATCGCGACGCTGTCGGCGCGGAAGGTGATGGCAGAGTCTCTCTAAGCGTCGGGCCAGAGGAAACAGCGACGCGCGTCGAGCTAATGACCGGTCGCGAGGCGGCGTTCGTGCCGAGCGTCGATAGCTCGCAACTTGATGGGTGTAGAACAGCACGTCGATCATGCCTCTGTCCCTGCAAGTCGGCTGGCTGAGCCGTGGCTTTGACACACCGGTCACTCGGATGTTGGGCGTCCCACCGAGCGCTGTTGTTAGCGAACTGGGTGGACTGCGCGGCGAAGTTGATCGTTTGCGCGAGCGGTTAGCCCGGCTATGTTGGGACGTTCACCGCCGAGTAATTCTGGGATCGGCCCTGCGCCCGCTTGTCGAGACACGCGGTTACTCTGGGGCCGTCCATCTGCTGCCGGCGAGATACGCCCGATACGCGAACTGAATGCCCTCCTGCAGTGAAGTCTGCGCGCGCCAGCCAAGCTTGGCGAGTCGGCTGACGTCGAGCAGCTTGCGCGGCGTGCCGTCGGGACGCGAAGTGTCGAAGCTGATCTCGCCGCGATAGCCGACGGTGGCGGCGACCACGCGGGCGAACTCGGCGATGGTGATGTCCTCGCCGGTGCCGATATTGACCAGCTCCGGCGAGGAATAGGTCTTCATCAGATGGATGCAGGCGTCGGCGAGATCGTCGACATAAAGGAATTCGCGGCGCGGCGTGCCGGTGCCCCACACCACGACACGGCCTGCACCGGCGACCTTGGCCTCGTGGAAGCGGCGGATCAACGCGGCGACGACGTGGCTGTATTCGGGATGATAATTGTCGCCGGGACCGTAGAGATTGGTCGGCATCACGCTGATGAAATCGGCGCCGTACTGGCTGCGATAGGCCTCGGCCATCTTGATGCCGGCGATCTTGGCGATGGCATAGGGCTCATTGGTCGGCTCCAGCGGGCCGGTCAGCATCGAATCCTCGCGGAGCGGCTGCGGCGCCAGGCGCGGATAGATGCAGGACGAGCCGAAGAACATCAACTTCTCGCACCCATTGGCGTGTGCCGCCTGGATCACATTGGTCGAGATCGCCAGATTGTCGTAGAGGAATTCCGCCCGCAGCGTGTTGTTGGCGACGATGCCGCCGACCTTGGCGGCGGCGAGGAACACCGCCTGCGGCCGCTTCGCGGCAAACCAGGCGTTGACCGCGGCCTGGTCGCGCAAATCGACCTCGCCGCGCGACACGGTCAGCAGATCCGCCTGTTCGCGCGCCAGACGGCGCATCAGTGCCGAGCCGACCATGCCGCGATGGCCGGCGACGAAAACCGTCTTTGCCCTTCAGTTCAAACGCCGCGCTTGCCATTGGCCACATCCTGCCTGGCCTCGACGAGATCGCTGGCGACCATTTCTTTCACCAGTTGCGCGAACGGCGTCTTCGGCGCCCAGCCGAGCTTGGCGCGCGCCTTGCTGGCGTCGCCGATCAGAAGATCGACCTCGGTCGGACGGAAATAGACCGGGTCGATCTGCACCAGCGTGTTGCCGGTCGCCTTGTCGACGCCGACCTCCTCGACGCCCTTGCCGCGCCATTCGATGCTGCGGCCGACCTCGGCAAATGCCAGCTCGACGAACTCGCGGACCGAGCGCGTCTCGCCGGTTGCGAGCACGAAGTCGCCGGGCTCGTCCGCCAGCAGGATCTTGTGCATGCCCTCGACATAGTCGCGGGCGTGGCCCCAGTCGCGCTTGGCATCGAGATTGCCGAGATAGAGCTTGGTCTCGAGACCGACTTCGATGCGGGCCACGGCGCGGGTGATCTTGCGCGTCACGAAGGTCTCGCCGCGGATCGGGCTTTCGTGGTTGAACAGGATGCCGTTGCTGGCGAACATGCCGTAGGCCTCACGGTAGTTCACCGTGATCCAGTAGCCGTAGAGCTTGGCGACGCCATAGGGCGAACGCGGATAGAACGGCGTGGTCTCCTTCTGCGGCACCTCCTGCACGAGCCCGTACAGCTCCGAGGTCGACGCCTGGTAGAACCGGGTCTCCCTTTCCATGCCGAGGATGCGGATCGCCTCCAGCAGGCGCAGCACGCCGATGGCGTCGGCGTTGGCGGTGTATTCCGGGCTCTCGAAACTGACCTGGACGTGGCTCTGGGCGGCGAGGTTGTAGATCTCGGTCGGCCGGATCTGCTGCACCAGCCGGATCAGATTGGTCGAATCGGTCATGTCGCCATAGTGCATCAGGAACGGCACGTTGTCGGCATGCGGATCCTGGTAGAGATGGTCGACGCGGGCGGTGTTGAACGAGGACGAGCGGCGCTTGATCCCGTGCACGGTATAGCCGAGCCCAAGCAGATATTCGGCGAGATACGCGCCGTCCTGCCCGGTGATGCCGGTGATCAGCGCAACGCGCCGCTTCGAATCCTGAACCGCCATGGTCTCTCTTAGCTGCGCTGGAAAGAAAGCTTCCCTTCGAATCGTCCTTTGCGAAACGGGCTTCCGGCGCACTTCACCCGCAATCAGAGGAAGCCGATCGTTAGATCTAGTCATACACATCGTGCAGGAACGCACACTACATACATTGATTTATATCGTGCTGGAGGGGGACTGCCATCGAGCTTCAAAATGAAGGCCAACGAACGCTCGCAGATGGCAAACCCCGTTACGTGCGCACGTCAATGAGAGAGGCCGAAAGTCTGTGTTCTCTATCTTTCATTGGGCGCATGGGTGCATTCGCTCGGTGTGGCCGTGGTGCAAGAGGGTGACTTTGCTGAAGCCGCGGTAGTCGATGTATTCGTCTGAACTCTGGCACGCAAGCCAGCGCACGTCGAAGCCTGCGCATCAACAACGTTGGCCCTACAAAATGCCCCGATCCTTCTTCTGAATGGAACCCATAATTTGGGCGGCAGGATCATCGACGATGATCATCGCTCTTCTGCTGACGGCCCGCTCGCGTAAGCGGCGGATGGTCGACGCAAGCACGAAATGTGAGAACGCAGCAAACGTTGGTATAGTTCTTCAAACAAGTTCGATATCGAAAACTTACGTCCGTACAATGGAGGTTCGGTGCCAATTGTTTAGTCTCATCCCGACCAACATAGCTGGAAACCGTCAGAGGCTGATGAGCCTATTACACCCGCGCGACAAACCCTAGGACGGTTGCGTGAAGGCGAGAGCAGGACGTTGTAAGGTGACGCCACACTACTTGCGCGATGTATTCTTGCGACGGCCTTGTGCGGCGATGACGCGGTCGTCGCTATCCAGCGAAAGCCAGTCTTTGTCGAAAGCGAATTTCATGACCAGATTTCCTGTCGGGGACGTCGGGCTCTTTGAGCTTGGGCGGCATTAGTCGATATGTGTGGAATTGTCGGCATCTTGGGGCGTGGTCCGGTCGTCGGGCAGTTGGTCGCTTCGCTCAGGCGATTGGAATATCGTGGCTACGACTCCGCAGGCCTTGCGACGCTCGAAGGGCTACGTATCGAGCTCCGGCGGGCTGAAGGTAAGCTGAGAAACCTTGAGGAGCGGCTGCGCTATTGTCCGCCCGCGGGTCATGCCGGTATCGGTCATACCCGCTGGGCTACTCATGGAAAACCGACCGAGAGCAATGCTCATCCGCATGCTACGGAAAATGTCGCGGTCGTTCATAACGGGATCATTGAAAACTTCCGCGAGTTGCGAGCCGAGCTGGAGCGGGATGGGGCCAACTTCCGCTCAGAGACGGACACGGAGGTGGTGGCGCATCTCGTCGAATCTTATCTCAAGAATGGCTACTCGCCGCAGGATGCAGTACAAGCTTCGCTCCCGCGGCTGCGCGGAGCCTTCGCGCTTGCATTCCTCTTCAAGGCCCACGACGACCTTTTGATCGGTGCGCGCAAGGGATCGCCCCTCGCGATCGGACATGGCAACGGCGAAGTGTATCTGGGGTCGGACGCGATCGCGCTCGCGCCGTTGACGGACACCATTACCTATCTTGAAGACGGCGACTGGGCCGTGCTTACCCGCGCGATCTGCGTGATCTATGGCGCAGACGGCTCAGTCGTCCAGCGGGAGACATCAAAGCCTGGCGTATCGTCACTCCTTGTGGATAAAGAGAACTATCGCCATTTCATGGCCAAGGAAATCCACGAGCAGCCGAGAGTGGCCTGCAAGACACTGGCGCATTATCTTGATAGGTCAGGCGAGCGCGTAGCCCTGCCGCTCACATTGCCGTTCGATTTTAGCTCCATTCAGCGCATCTCGATTACCGCGTGCGGAACGGCAAACTATGCCGGTCACATCGCCAAATACTGGTTCGAGCGGTTGGCTCGCTTGCCTGTCGAGATAGATGTAGCCTCCGAGTTTCGCTACAGGGAGGCGCCTTTGCGCCAGGGTGATCTCGCGATCGTCATCTCGCAGTCCGGCGAAACCGCTGACACACTAGCTGCGTTGCGATACGCCAAGAGCCAAGGCCTGCACACGATATCTGTAGTCAACGTCTCTACGTCGACGATTGCGCGCGAAAGCGAATCCGTGCTGCCGACGCTGGCGGGGCCAGAAATCGGCGTCGCTTCTACGAAGGCATTCATCTGCCAGCTGATGGTATTGGCGGTGCTTGCCGTCGCAGCAGGAAAAGAGCGCGGTAAGCTGTTAGAGATCCATGAATCGAAGCTCGTGCGCGAGCTCATCGAAGTGCCGGGGTTGATTGCTGCGGCGCTGTTGACTGAGCCGCAGATCGAAAAGCTCGCGGGTGATATCGCCAACGCAAGGGACGTGCTCTATCTCGGCCGTGGCACGTCGGCCCCCCTGGCGTTGGAGGGCGCACTCAAGTTGAAGGAAATTTCCTATATTCACTCAGAAGGTTATGCCGCCGGTGAGCTCAAGCACGGACCGATCGCCTTGATCGATGAGGCCGTGCCTGTGGTGATGATTGCGCCTTACGACGAGCTCTTCGAGAAGACCGTATCGAATATGCAAGAAGTTGCAGCTCGCGGCGGCAAGATCGTTTTGATCACCGATGCGAAGGGCGCTTTGGAAGCGACGCTAGACACGCTCATGACCATTGTGCTGCCGGAGATGGTCGCAAACTTTGCGCCGATGGTCTATGCCATTCCGCTTCAGCTCTTGGCTTACCATGCCGCCCTCGTAAGAGGCGCGGACGTAGATCAGCCACGTAATCTCGCCAAATCGGTGACTGTCGAATGAAGCCGCAGTGGTAATGTCGGAGCCTCCCGCCTCGGCATCGGGCTGTTAAGTTTGCGTTCCGTTGTGTTGGTTGTGGATGACGGAGCCGGACAAGTTCTCGATATAGTCGCATCCGAAGTTGCTTGTAGCCTCTGTCTGGTTGCGCGCTCACGCAATCCTGTTGCGCCGCCCCTGGCTCCGCTGATCGGCCAGACAGGTGAGCTTCGAAGGAGAACGATCCCGGCATCAACAGGTCAATCATAGACCGATTAGCTGGACGAGCAGATTCAATCTTGTTTGGGTTATCATCGTAACCCCTGACTAACGCTGATGGGGACCAGGCCCCCCTTCCTACAGGGCCAAATCAGCCTGAAGCCGATTCAGAACCGATGCTCTGTATCCTCGCGCCCTTGCCGAAACCGGCGAGCAGACCGGCGTAGGGAGCTTCGGGCTCCTCCACCGCGGCTAGCTCATTGGCAGCGCGTAGGCGCGGCAACTGACTTTTTTCAAAATGACAGCATGCGCGCCATGTCGGCCAACTTGAGCGTGGTGAGCGTCATGAGGAGACCTCGCCTGAAGGTTGATCTGGGCGGCTAGGAAGATCTCGCGGAATGGCTTGTCGCGAGGTCACAATGTCCAAGGATAGTCGTAAGGACTTCCTGCACCAGCAAGCCCAATGAGTTCACGCCGCGACGCATATCGGTGTGACCGGTCGCAATCCACACCCGCAAGCCCGACGCAATGGGGATCACCGTAGGCGCCCATATGCCAGCGCCGCCACGGCGGCCTTCAGCGTCGCCGCGTCGACCGCACCCGTGATCCGCATCCGAGTTCCGCTCGCAAACTCGATCTCGATCGCCCCGCCGCTACTGGCCGGCGCGACTGGACAAGGCGTCGGCTCCGCGACCACCATCGTCGGTACGAAGCCGGGTTGATCGGCGGCATCCTTCGGCTCAGGTCGAAACGACCGTCGCCATCGCAGCAGCAATGAGCGCGAAACGCCATACCGCCGCGCTGTCGCCGCGACCTGGCGCGGCGCCTGTAAGCTCTCCAGGACGATCTTGACCTTCTCGTCCTCGGACCAGCGCCGCCGCCGCCGGCCCGTGTCCACCACCTCAAGCCGCTCGCCTTGGGCACTGCGCCTATCACTGTCCAAAAAGACAGTTCTCAACAACGCGCCTCATTCGGCAAGGCGGCCTTCACCGGTCTTCACCGGACGGATACTAACGAACTTGCGGGCGCCATCGCTTAGCGGCTCCTTGTTGAGCCGAACAGCGGCGGCCCCTTCCTGTTTGTGAACAGCGTCATCACGTTGCGGGCTGATTGCGGCGAGGTGATAGTGCAGAAAAAATCGGAGGTGACTGCCGACCCCTCAGGGGCCGCTCGTCGTTATAATGTCTGCCGATGTCTCCACTTTCTTTCTGGCAAGGCACAGGAACGAATAAGCGTTGACGCATTCGGCCCTGCTCTGAGTCTAACGCGCACCAGGATGTATGACACCGAACTTCGCAATTACAATTAATCGACTACTCAAGATCGGCCCGTGGTCAGGCCTCATCCGCCCTGAATGGCGACGCAGAGCCACTGAGTTTGGTCGTGTTCCATGCCAAGTCGCACCGCATCGAAAAGATCCTGATCACGGAAACGCCTCAAGAAAGCAACGAGTAAACCCTTGCTCGTGCTTCAGGTGGATGATCCGATCGAACCTGGCGCGAAACAGGTCGCCTTTCCCCGTCGTTTCCGGCTTCTTCGGGCGCATCGCGCGCCTCCGCTACGATGGAATCACGGCTGGCTATTCTGCAGGCTTTCCGGCCTTCCGCCGTGAAAAGCTTGCAATCTCGTATCGCAGCGGGGCCAAAAACCGACTCTCACTCAACGGCTTGGACACTTCTTCACGGCCGACACTTATGAAGACGCCCCCGCGAGCGCGGCGCCGGACTGCGCGCCTGGCCCTGTCGTTTCACCGAATTTAGCTCTCCCTTTATTTGCCCGCGTCAGCTTACGGACAGCTAAGCTGCTTATCAGCGGAGTCAGGTCTAACGGCCTGAACACAATGCAACATCCATAGGAGTGTGGTCGTCATGTACGGTCGAATTAATAATTGGTCGGGTGTTCCATCCGATGATGAATATCATCACGCAAGCTCTCCGGAGCACGGGAATGCCGACGACTTCGCGGACGCATTCTCTAGAATGCGATTGCAGGATTCCGACGCCAGCTCATCCTCGGGTCCAAGTTATTACAACAATCCAAGACCTCCTATTATCGAGATCAACCAAGAGAGATTCCGGCGAGAGGTGAGGACTTTTCATGGCGAAGAAATCGATCATATCGCCAACAATCCACAGGAATACTCACAATTTGTATCCGAAAGGGCTAGGCGCACGGCGGACGTCGCTAGGGATTTTGGCATCCGAAGAGATTCGGACGCCGCCCGATATTACAGCTACCAACTCGGAAATAGGAGCGTCGGTCTCCAAAGAACGGAAGGCGGATTTCCTATGACTGACTTCAACAGCCAAGGCTGGCGAGAACAGTTTCCCGGTCGAACTGACGTCACGTCCATCGTGGATTTCCAGGTTGCTCATCCGCTCGTTTCGAATGCCGGCGATATTCTGCTCGAGCATCAACTTCGGCGAGACGGCGAACGGCCTCTGGTGAACTGGCGTCCTGCGAATGACGAAGCGAGAACCCGTGCAGAACAAATGGGCTTCGTCCATGTGGACCGAGACGATATGGTACTTGACCCAACCCGGTCCGGACCCTGGAGCTACAGGGATGGTGAATGGCAGCGTGATACCCAGCATTCGACGTATCTTTCCAAATACGCCAGCGATCCTGAATCTTCGTCAGAGTCCGACTCGGATGGAGACTTTATGTGACGTGAGATCTCGCCAATCCATGAACGGGGTGGAGCTAGGAGCGCAGACAAACCGACATCTGCGGCTTGCGATCAAGACCTAGGATCGAACCCGGGTAGCGCTGTGATATCGCTGCGTGAAGGTTAGGCAGCTTGCTGATCGGTGGGCTCGTCGGCTTGGTGCGGGAGCTTCTATTCCCAGGGCAGCAATTCGTGCAGACGCGAAGCGGGAAGGTCGGCAATGGCTCGGACTGCAAGCGTGTGCCGATGCGACCTGTGGATCAGCCGGTACGAGCTGGTTGATCATTATCAAGAGGCGTTCGTCACTCATGCGGAGTTGTTGTAGAATTACTCTGCACGAGTGATTGGCCTTCCGATCCAGCATTGCTCCGACAAACCGTGATGGCGCTATCGTCACGGCTTGCAGCGTTGTCGGAGGAATGCAGCACGCGGGCGACTGAGCGTGATGCAGCGATCGCTCACCGCGACGCTGCGATCCAGGAGAACGACAAGCTCCTGATGATCCTGTCCCAGTACAAGCGCGCGATCTTCGGTGCGCGCTCCGAGACACTGGATATCGGACAGCTGCCTCTCTTCACCATCAGCGCACAGGCGGCTCGTGCCGCCGCCAACGACGATGTGATTGGAGGCAGGCTGCCTGACGGAGCGGAGGGCGGTGGAAAGCGACCGGCGCGACGCACCCGCGGGAAGCTTCCGGAGCATATGCCGCGCATCGACGTCGTGATCGATATCGAGAGCCACGGCTGCCCCTGCTGCGGCGAGCAGCTGCACAAGGTCGCGGAGACCGTTAAGGAAGCCTTCGACGTCATGGCGATGCAGTACCGGATCAAGCGCATCGTGCGTCCGCGGTACGGCTGCCGGGGCTGCCGCCAGGGTGTGGTACAGGCACCCGCGTCGGCCCAGGCGATCGACGGTGGAATGGTGACGGAAGCCTTGCTGGCCCACGTCGCGGTGATGAAATATGGCTACCAGCTGCCGTTGTATCGCCAGGAACAGATGTTTGCCGCCCAAGGCATCACGCTCAACCGGCAAACACTGGCCTCGTGGATGGGCCGCCTCGCCTGGTGGCTGAAGCCGCTTCACGCGCTGTTGCACCACGCGGTGATGTCCTACCCGCGGCTGTTTGCCGACGAGACGCCGCTGCCGGTCCTCGATCCCGGCCGTGGCAGAACCAAAGTCTGCCAGTTCTGGGCGACCCCCACCGATGACCGCCCATGGGGCGGCCCGGCGCCGCCGGCGGTGATCTACGTGTTCGCCGAGGATCGCAAGGCGATCCGCGCCAAGCGGCTGTTCGGGGAGTACCGCGGCATCCTGCAGGTCGATGTGTGCGGACGCCCCAGTTAATGCAAGCAAAATATAACTTCGGAACAGGCATGTGGTCGGGTGCTGACGTGTGTCCGGCCTCGGAATGCGACCTCGACACGTCGCGGGCCCTTATGGAATGCGTGGATTGGATCCAATTCAGCTACGCGTGCTCGCTGGCACTCATCGACCTGTTGATTCTTCCAATCCCAGTCCCTGACCGATTGCCCATAACCCTCCGTTAGACCTTACCACATTCCCGATGTCTCTCGGCTTCTGGCCTTGCGTTAAGCAGCGCCAGACGCTGGAGCCTGGTAAGCGCCACCGCGGACCGTCAAGGCCCAGGCGATACGCGCCATTTTGTGCGCTAGAGCGACCGCGATTAGCTTTGGAGGCTTCTTCGAGAGCATTCTTGCCAGCCAGGATCCTGCTGGCAATCCATAGCGTCTTGCCCATCGCACAACGGCGGTCGCACCAAGCACAAGGAGGCGTCGCAGATCTCGCCGGCCCATCCTGGAGATCTTGCCGAGCCTATCCTTGCCTCCGGAAGAATTCTGCTTAGGCGTGAGACCAATCCAGGCCGCAAAATCGCGCCCCTTCGAGAAGGTCTCCGCCGACGGCGATAACGCCTCTATCGCTGTAGCGCAAATTGCGCCGATTCCCGGAATGGTCATCAAGCGAGAGGCGACTTCGTCCTGTCTCGCGCGCACCCGTAGTCCCTTCTCCAGCTCTGCTATCTGCTCCGACAGGGATTTCACATGCGTCAAGAGATTCTGGCAAAGGCTGCGGGCTAGATCGGGCAGGTCCGGATATGTTGCAAGGAGCTCATCCAATCGGGGGATATGTCTCACGCCCTGAGCCACGATCAAACCGAATTCCGCAAGATGTCCGCGCAAACCATTGATCGCCTGTGTGCGCTGTCGGACTAAGAGATCACGAACCTTGAACGCTATTGAGGAGCCTTGCTTCTCGGCGCTCTTAACGCCGACAAAGCGCATCGTTGGTCGGGACGCGGCTTCGGCGATCGCTTCGGCATCCGCCGCATCGTTCTTCTGACGCTTAACGAAGGGCTTCACGTACGAGGGATGGATCAACCGGATATCGTGGCCAAACTTACCAATCTCCCGTCCCCAATAATGGGCGCTGGCGCAGGCCTCCATCGCGACCACACACCTCGGCAACCTCGCGAAAAACTCGAGCAATCTGCTGCAATTGAGTTTCTTACGCAGAACTGTCCTCCCATCCCGCCCAGCTCCGTGGGCCTGGAACACGTTCTTAGCCAAATCCAAACCAATGATGCTAACCTCGTCCACGGACGTCCTCCCTTACCGGGTTTGAACACCCACATCTTGGCACAATCGATGCCGTCGGGGGGCGTCCACTCCATCGGCAATGCCGCCTACAAGGGCCTGATCAAGAGCGGCAGCCGTCTGATGCAGCTGGCGTTCTGCTTCGCGCATGCGCGGCGGAAGTTCTGGGACGTTCACGTCGCGACGAAGTCGCCGATTGCTGCGGAAGCGCTGCAGCGGATCGCGATGTTCTACGCCGCTGAGGATCGCATTCGCGGTTTGCCGGCGACGCAACGAGTTGCGGTGCGACAATCCGACACGAGGCCGCTGATCGAGGACTTCAAGCCCTGGCTCGAAGCGCGACTGCTGGAAGTCTCGAAGAAATCCGGCCTTGGCAAGGCGATCCGCTACACTCTCAAGCATTGGGAAGGCCTGACGCGATTCATCGATAATGGGCGCATCGAGATTGACACCAATGCGGTCGAGCGCAGCATCAAGCCGATCGGGTTAGGAAAGAAAAACTATCTGTTCGCCGGCAGTGAACGCGGGACCGAGACGTGGGCCATTCTCGCGCGCTCATCAACACGGCAAAACTTCACGACATCCACCCGCGGCACTATGTTAATGACGTTCTCAAGCGCATCGTCTCCGGACGCACCAAGATCAATCAGCTGAACACGCTGTTGCCGTGGCATTGGAAAGCCGAGCGCGACGGTTCCGACGCAAAGATCGCTGCTTGATCAGTTCGACGGCAAGGCGTCGGGAACTTCCTGCGCATCGCTGGCGTCGTCGTAAATCTCTTCGCGGATCACGCGCAGCGTCACCTCGTGCAGATACACTTGTAGCGCACCCTCAAGCTCTGTGAACTCCGGCAGCAGGACCCGATCAACGAAGCCCCGTGACGCACGGACCATCACCGTGTTGCGTCGCTGCCGGCGATAACGAAACGGCCGCAGCCCATATCGGCGGCAAAGCGCCAGAAACAAGTGCCGAGACCACTGGTCGGGAAGTGAGAATTGCTGTTCGATCGGTGGATCGTGGCGAGCAAGTTCCTCGACCCGGGCCCGCACCCGCTGCAGTGCGGCTTCCGCTGCAAGGCGCTCACCAGCAGTTCCGGCACCCACGAACAACGCCTCGATCTTCCGAAGCTTCTCGCGCAGCTGCGACTCGCTGGTCATTCTGATCCCCGTTGCCCGCTCCGAACCGGGATCAACCCATCATCGCGCGCCGGCGGCGTCAATCATCCCGACCGTGCTATCCAGAGCATTCCGCGCAGGTCAAGCCCAGGAACCGGTGATCCTCTCGTGACGCTCACGAGCATGCGCTTCGACCCGTCGGGATTGCCTAGGATTAACGCCCCAGCGTCTCAGTTGAATCCTGCGTAGCGGCGGCCCATTCGATCCGACTTGGGTTTCACGCGCCCTGCGGTCCGCCCACCTGCCACGCGTCATCAAAGGATTGTTCGAAACCGGACATTCTCGCGCAGCGCATTAAAGGCCTCGGATCAGGTGCGGGCGGCTTGTCGCGACGAAAGGAGCGGCGTTCCGGCTGTATCTGCGGCTGGCGAGGGCCCTGGGCGATTATCTGCCCGGGGACAGCCGATCGGTTCGTATACCAGGATCGACCCAGCGCTGCGGCGATGCGGGATTTAGCTCGACTGGTAAATCCGGTTGGTTGGGCGGACCAACGGACGCTCGCAGAGCCGCAGATCGGATCGACCAGAAGAACAGCCCTCATTCTCGGCATGGGAATTGCTGGCCCGCTCCTCGAACGAGCCGCTGCCCGCACTTGTCTGGTCGTACGACGCCGCAGGAGAACCCTCTCCATTTCTGTCACTGCAACGCTCGCTTCGGGAATAGGACTGTGCAGCCGCAAACCTCAGTGTCGCAACCCCAGCAACGTAGACAAGGTGAGTTGGCTTGCCTTGCTAGGCGTCCTTCCGACCCAACAGGGAGGAACGAAATGAGTGAGCGGAATGTGGCCGAAATCGATCTTCACAAGATACACGTCTTGGATCCGCTGATTGGGAAATGTCAGCAGTTGGTAAGGGAAGTGGCAATTCCCTACCAATGGGAGGTGTTGAACGATCGCAATCCCGAGGCGATACCGAGCCACGCGGTGGAGAACTTCCGCATCGCCGCAGGAGATGCGAGAGGCGCGTTCCATGGAACGGTTTTTCAGGACAGTGACGTTGCAAAATGGCTAGAGGCGGTTGCTTGGTCACTATGCCAGGCACCCAATCCAGAGCTGGAGAAGGCTGCCGACGAGCTGATTGAATTGATTGCAACCGCCCAATGTGGCGATGGCTATCTTAACACCTATTTCATACTGAACGCGCCTCAGGAGCGCTGGAGCAACCTAGCGGAGTGCCACGAGCTTTACTGCGCCGGCCATTTGATTGAAGCGGGTGTCGCTTTTTTTCAGGCGACTGGAAAACGGCGATTGCTCGAGGTTGGTTGCAGACTTGCTGACCACGTCGACACGGTTTTCGGCCCGGAGCGCGATCAGCTACATGGCTACGATGGCCACCCGGAAATTGAACTTGCGTTGACGCGCCTCTACGAAGTGACGCATGAGCAGCGATATCTCACGCTAGCCAATTTTTTCGTGGAGCAACGCGGCTCGGAGCCACATTTTTACGACATTGAGTACGAGAAGCGCCGGCAATCCTGTGCCACAGAATCAGGCGGCCTGCCCTGGATGTTAAAAAACAAAGCATATAGCCAAGCGCATTTGCCACTTTCCAAGCAGCGGACTGCCACCGGCCATGCGGTTCGCTTTGTATACCTCATGACTGGGGTAGCGCATCTTGCGCGTCTGCGTCAGAACGATCAGCAACGTCAGACTTGCCTACGGCTGTGGCAAAACATGGTGCGGCGCCAGATCTATATCACCGGAGCCATCGGCTCGCAAAGCGCGGGCGAAGCGTTTAGCTGCGATTACGATCTGCCGAACGATACGGCGTACGCGGAAAGTTGCGCGTCCATTGGCCTAATGATGTTCGCGCGTCGTATGCTGGAGTTGGAGCTGGATGGTCAATATGCCGACGTGATGGAGCGCGCGCTCTACAATACCGTTCTCGGCAGTATCGCGTTCGACGGTCGTCATTATTTCTATGTTAACCCGCTCGAAATGCATCCCAAAACGCTGAGGTCCAATGGCATTTATAATCATGTCTCGCCGGTGCGAAGGCCCTGGTTTGGCTGCGCGTGCTGTCCGCCGAACATCGCACGGCTTTTCGCATCGATTGGTCATTATATCTATACGCTCCGCGCCGATGCGCTCTATGTAAATCTCTACGTCGGCAATAGGGTGGAAATGTCGGTCGGCGGGGCTAAGCTGCGACTGCTCATGAACGGCAACTATCCCTGGAAAGACGAGGTGGAGATCGCCGTCGAATCCGCTCTGCCAATTTCTCACACGCTCGCTCTGCGCCTTCCACAATGGTGCAGCGCGCCGGCGGCGAGCCTGAACGGAGAACGTATCAATTGCGAGCCGCGAAATGGCTATTTGCACATTCACCGGACATGGAGGCAGGGAGATCGCGTCAAACTATTGCTGCCGATGCAAGTGCGTCGCGTCTACGGCCATCCGCAAGTTCGCAATTTGGCCGGCAAGGTGGCCATAGAGCGTGGCCCGTTAGTTTATTGCCTTGAGGAAGTCGACAACGGGACCGAGTTACACAACGTTTGGCTTCATGCAGACAGCCAGTTTTCGCTTGTCGACGGAACTGGTCTCTTCAAGGGCAAGATTTTGCTGCAGGCTGACGGAGTGCGACTGCAACACACGCAATCCGAAGAAGCGGCACTTTATCACTACGACAAGGTGCCTGGACAGCTAGAACCGCAGCGGTTGACATTCATTCCGTGGTTCAGCTGGGCTAACCGCGGCGAAGGCGAAATGCGGATTTGGATAAATGAGCGCTGACGCCGACCACAGAGAGCTTCTGAGTTGAACGAAGCTCTTTTGTTGCGCCAGGCGGTATGTCGCAATCGCATTCAGCTGCTACGAATCTGAGCGAAGAAGCGCTTGAGCTTGTCGAATAACTTCTGCGCAAGGTCACCTGAAGTGCCAAAAAGCAGAGACGAGCGGCGTCTAGAGGTGCCAAGTATACCGACTCTTGGTGGCAACGTCGTTCTGAGCGGCCTGATGCCTGGTGGACAGCTCACGGGCCAAGAAGGCAATACGACATCGACTGCCGCTGGCGCCACCTGATTTCGGAGAGCCCGCTTCAATAAGATCGCGCCGGGCTCGCGACCGAATCTCAACATTCAGGGCTGAAATGACTCGCCGCCGGCTGTTCGTTTCAAGTGCGTCCTCCGTTGCGGTTTTCCTTCAGTGCGGCATCGAGGTGCTCGATCAGTGCATGTCCGGCGAAGGGCTTGGCCAAGAAGCCAATCGCTCCTGCGCTCAAGGCTGAGGCGCGCACGCGGTCGTTCGGGAAGGCAGTAATGAAAATGAACGGCACCCCGTAACCGCGAGTCCGCATTTCCGCCAGCAGGTCCAAGCCGCTCATAGCCGGCATCTGCACGTCCGTAATTACGCAAGAGGTCTCGTTCAACCGCGGCGATGTCAAAAAATCCTCCGCCGATGTAAATGTTTGAACTATGTAGCCGCGCGATTTCAATAGGTTCTCCGTCGACGCACGGACAGATGCGTCGTCGTCAACGACAGAAATCAAAGGCGTGGACAAGACGATTCCTCCTGGCGCGGGACTAACGGTTGCCGAGGCATTAGCGACCCTGGGCGAAAAGTGGGCTCGAGTGACGAAATTGTAAAATCATACTTAGGTTTGTTCAGGACGATTTGGCGCCGATCCCTAGAGTCTCAGCCGTTCTGATCAGATCGGCCAGCGAGCGGGCACGCATCTTTCTCATTACGTGTCCCCGGTAGATCTTGACCGTAATCTCGGCGAGCCCAAGCTCAGCGGCTACCTGCTTGTTCATCAGGCCGGCAGCGACCAACTTCATCACCGCTTGTTCGCGGGGGCTTAGGGTCTCAAATAGGGACTGCAGCTCCGCGACGGTTTGCTGGGCCTCCCGTCTTTTGCGGTCGCGCTCGGTCGCAGCGATCACCGCGTCAAGCAATTCCTGATCGCGAAACGGTTTGGTAAGAAAATCGACCGCGCCTCCTTTCATCGCCCTGACGGTCATGGGAATGTCGCCATGGCCGGTAATGAAAATGATCGGAATATGGATGTTCAACTTCGCCAGCTCAGTTTGGAACTCCAGGCCGCTCAAGCCTGGGAGCCGGACATCAAGAACCAGACAGCTAACAACATCCGGAAGTGCGCTCTGCAGCATTTCGCGGGCCGATCCAAATGCAGCGACGTCCAAGCCTACCGATCGAAAAAGGTTGATGAGCGACCGACGCATGGAGATGTCGTCCTCGACGACGAAGACGGTCGCCGTTGTCGAAGCCTCGGGTTTGCTGGTTGGCGAGCGTCGCGTCACGAGACGACCTCCTCATGCAACGGCAGGGCAAACTGGAAGGTCGCGCCCGGCGGCTGCTTGCGCACCACTGACAGCCGTCCTCCGTGAGCTTCAACGATCGACCGGCAGATCGAAAGACCCATTCCAAGGCCGCTGGACTTCGTGGTGAAGAAAGGATCTAGCACGCGGTCAGTATCATTCTCGGCGATCCCGACGCCCCAATCTGTCACGGCCACCTGCACATGCCCTATATCGTCCATAGATGACTGAATCAGCAACTCACGCGTCCGGTCCGTGACTGCGTCCATGGCTTCGATCCCGTTCATCACCAGATTGATGATCACTTGTTGCAGCTGAATCCGGTCACCGAGAATCATAGGCAGCGCTGCCGTCAGCTCGGTTCTTAACGCCACCTGGTGGCTCACCAGCTCTCGTGTCACCAGCGCAATGACGTCCCCAACGACCTCATTGATATCGAGCGGCACCATCTCGATCTCGCCCTTCTTCGCAAGAGCGCGCACGCGACGGATCACTTCGCTTGCCCGTATTGCGTCATCGATGATCCACTCAACCGAAGAGCGCGCCGCGCAAAGATCAGGAGTTTCGCGGCCCATCCAACCGAGGCACGCATCGGCGTTGTTGATAATAGCAGCGAGTGGCTGGTTGATTTCATGGGCAATGGAGGTTGTCAGCTCTCCTAACGTCGTCACACGTGTCACATGCGCAAGTTCCGCCTGTGCCTTCCGCAACTGTTGTTCGGCTTGATCTGCGCGAATAATAGCGGTGATGTCGGTGCTGACGCCGCGGTAACCAAGGAACTTGCCGTTCGGATCAAAAAAGGGCTTGCCGCTCGTCCGAATGTAGATCGGAGATCCGGTCCGGTTGACAGTACGGTAGACCAGATCCCGGAACGGCAGATGCGCCTCCAGTGTGGCCCGGTGCTGCCGCCACTTCTCAGGTTCCTCTTCCACATCGCACGCAATGTCCCAGCGGAGCAGGCCCATCAATCCTGTCGCTAAGATTCCCGCAGCGCTGGTGTGCTCGGACAAGCGCGTAACCTGGTGATCAGGCCCGGTCTCCCAGAGCCAATCGGAAGCCGTCTCAGCGTAATCGCGAAAGCGCTGCTCGCTTTCGCGCAGCGCAGCCAGTGTGTTTTCCAGGCGCTCTCTGGCGGCGTATTGCTCGGTCACATCCATATGCGTTCCGATCAGTTCGCTCACGCTGCCATCGTTGCCGACCACGATATGCGCAACGGAGTGTATGCGCCTTATCCCGCCGTCTTTCAGAAGGATTCGAAAATCATACTCGAAGCGATCTTTCTTGAGCTCGATAGCCTGGCGCTGAACCTCCTGGAGCCCGGGGAGATCGTCTGGATGGATGCGCGAGCGAATGGTCTCTATTGATACAGTCTCTTGCGGATCGAACTCAAACAGACGATCGACCTCGGCGGAGCGATACACAAAATCGAGCCCATGAACGTCCCAGGACCAACTGCCCGTGTGACTGAGATGCTGGGCTTCGGCGAGATAGGCCTCACTGCGGCGCAGCTTCTGCTCTGCTTGCCGCTCCGCGGTAACATTCGTCGCTGCTCCGACAAACTCAATATCACCGCTGGCGGTTCTCGTGGCTCGTGCCCGCGCATGGATGTGCTTCACCGAGCCGTCCGGCAGCAACAGCCGGTATTCATGTTCGAAATCCTTCGGATCTCGCATCGCCCGATCAATGACCTCTTGAACCGAAGCCCTATCATCTGGATGGGTGCGCTCGACGACGAGGTGCGGCGACGGAACGGTCTGCGGGTCCAACTCAAATATTCGAAACGTCTCCTTTGACCAGAAGGCCTCGCCGGTGACGACATTCCAGCCGAAGCTGCCTGTATGGCTCAGCTCCTGCGCCTGGGCCAAATGTGCTTCGCTCCGCTGCAGGGCAGACTCGGTCCGCTTCCGTTCGGTGATATCTTCGCAGGATATCAGAACAATGGGCCGGTCATCAGCCCAGATCATGGCTTTGGCATTTTCACGTACCCACAGTACCGAGCCGTCGTTCCTGACTTTCCGGGCCTCCCAGGTTCGCGATTGACCGATATCTTCAAGGCAGGCGCGAATGCATTCGCGAGCTAACTCGCGATCCTCCTCCAGAAAGACTCCCAGGATGGAGTGGCCGATCAGTTCGGAACGCGCATAGCCGAGCTGTGCCGCGCCGAACGTATTGGTATTGAGGACGGTACCGGCTTCGTCGACCATGACGTACATGGCCGGATTGTGTTCAAAGATCGCTTGCCAGCGTTTCTCGCGGTCCTCCAAATCGGCCGCGCTGATCCGGAGCTTGGCTGCGGCCTCACGCGCGGCTTGGCTTTCCTGGCGGACTTTTCCCATCAGGTGCGTTCCGACGATCGAGACAACGAAAAACGCAAAGACCACCGGAAGATCTTGTGGATCATCGATCCGCAGACTGAACGCCGGCGGCGCAAAGTAGTAAGCTAAAGCCGCGATCGCCACGACGCAAAGCGCGGATGACGCGATGAGGCTGCCCATCAACGAAAACAGCAATACGACTAACAAATAGGCGAACGCCGTCGCAGCGAACTGCGCGTGAAGGTACAAGCAGGCCAGCGTTACCACGGCCAACGTTATGCTGCCGAAGGTAAACTGGGGCGCTGAAACTTTCAAACTGCTGATCTGGCTACGCATTTTTATATCGTCCGGCCTTTCTCGGCGGGAGAGCTATAACATTTTAGGCAAAAATGAGGCAATTCTTTCCGTGCCGACAGACGCTCGTGCGCGGTTCCGAGATATTGCCTTTCATTGAACTCAGCACGCGCCGAAGGAAGACGCATTACAAACGTACGTATAGTTGTCCTAAACCTTTCAATATTCCGCGCTGACCTCTGTACAATCGAGGCTGGGTTGTCTGCTTTCCTCCGCTGCCGGTGACCTCGGGGCAGGCATTCGAGGCTGCGGCCGAGGACCGCCGCGACCCAGTGGCACTCACGACGAGGACAAGGACTCCAGTTTAGCCAGGACGTCGCGGCCGAAAAAGCAGGCTCCCTCGCCGAACCCGGAAAGGACAGGTGCAAGCTGCGCGACCACGCATCTCGCGATCGATCATGCGGAAGGGAGCAATGTAATGTGCCGAGATAGCAAGGCGAAGTTATGCAACTGCTGTCTATGCCTCGCGGCCATCTCCGCCCAGGCTCGGTGCCGACGAGCCGTTAGCCGGAATCGAGAGTGCGTATATGACGCCGAGCCAATACTAGCTATGTGCTAGCCGCCTCGTCTCAGTCAAGGTGCCAATCTAGTCCACGCTGATGACACCATCGCGATCTGCTACGCACCGTAGTATGACTGAGTTGAACGTGGAGGATGCTACCACCTTGTCGGCCGGGCAAGGCAAGTGCGGTGACCACGCACATGGGCATTGTGGGCAGGCCAACACCTTGGTCCGTCACGCTGGATCCGTTCTTTCGCAATCTTACTACCTGGCTCGGCAATGTTGCATAGGCGCTCGGCTGGTCAGGAGCCTTGACCTTGAAAGACCACGCTTGAGAATGACTTTCTAAAATCGCGGCTCCTTCTCGCGTACGGTAACCCTTCACAGGCTCTTGCCGGGGGCGTGACGCGGAGCAAGAGCTGCGTTCTGGGGATGCCGTGGGAGAAGGTTCGATTCGCCGGTCCAAGCACGGTGCCGACTTGAACTGCGAAGCATTGTGAATGCGGTTGCGCTTGGATTCGACGCGTCTTGGCAATGACGGCGACCGAGAGCCGGGGCCTACCTCCTTGTGTCGACAGTGGTGGGCCGGTCGAGCCGAGCGTGCAACGTCGCGTGCTCTAGCTCGCCTTCCCACCAAGATACGAACACGGCTGCAATGCCGTTGCCAGTGATGTTGGTAAGGGCGCGTACCTCGCTCATGAACTTGTCGATCGAGAACACGATTGCCATACCCGGTACCAGCGCTGGGTTGACGACCGACAATGTTGCGGCGAGCGTGATGAAGCCCGCGCCGGTGACGCCGCTTGCCCCCTTGGAGGTCAGCATGGCCACGATCAAGATCGTGAGCTGTTGGCCAAAAGTGAGATCGACTCCGAGTGCTTGGGCAATGAACAATGTGGCAAGCGTCATATAGATGTTGGTACCATCGAGGTTGAAGGAGTACCCAGTTGGGACCACCAGGCCGACCACGGGCTTAGAGCAGCCCAGCCGCTCAAGCTTCTCCATCAATTGCGGCAGCGCGCTTTCCGAGGACGAAGTGCCGAGCACGATCAAAAGCTCGTCCTTGATATAGACAATGAACTTGAAAACCGAAAAGCCGACGATCCGTGCGATAACGCCGAGCACCACCACCACAAAAAGCGCAGCCGTCACGTAAAATAGCGCGATCAGACCGATCAGATTGCCGAGCGCCGTCGGCCCGAACTTGCCAATCGTGAAGGCCATGGCGCCGAAGGCCCCGATCGGGGCCGCTTTCATGATGATGCCGATTACGCCGAACACCGCGTGCGCGACGTCGTCAATCATGCCGCGCAGCCGCTCCCCGCGTTCTCCTAGCGCCATCAGAGAAAAGCCGA
The DNA here is from genome assembly GCF_054056355.1 of Bradyrhizobium sp. USDA 3364. Lineage (NCBI taxonomy): Bacteria > Pseudomonadati > Pseudomonadota > Alphaproteobacteria > Hyphomicrobiales > Nitrobacteraceae > Bradyrhizobium > Bradyrhizobium sp. USDA 3364. The sequence goes on along the minus strand of NZ_JBSRYG010000002.1, from coordinate 1,374,191 downwards.
ACAGGATCGCGAACAGGAGTACCTGCAAAACATCGCCGCGAGCAAACGCGCCGACCACGGTATCGGGAATGATGTTGAGGATGAAATCGACGCTCTTGGACGCTTCCGCTTGCTTGACGTAATTGGCGACCGCTGCTGCGTCCGGCTTGACTGCAAGGCCACGACCGATTTGGACCAGATTACCCATAATAAGGCCCAACAGCAGCGCAAAGCTGGAGACGATCTCGAAATAGACCAATGCCTTGACGCCGACGCGACCGACTTTCTTTGCATCCTGAATGTGCGCGATGCCGGATGCGACGGTGCAGAAGATGATCGGTGCGATCACCATCTTGATGAGTTTGATGAATCCGTCACCGAGCGCCTTGACCCAATCGTTGGTCGCGACAGATGGCCACAGCCAACCGACCAGGGCACCAACCACGATGGCGATCAACACCTGGACGTAGAGGATCTTATACCAAGTCTGCGACGCGCGCGCGGGTGCCGCGGTTGCCATGGTGGTCATGACGCTTCCTTCCCGAATATACTCGAATGCAAGCCGCCGCGCCGTTGAGAGGCGACAGCATCATGCGAGGCTCGTTGTTTTAGCCGTTCCGATAGAAGACGATCCGAGCGGCGGCGCGTCATCCCAAAGGCAGGCGTTCAGTTACGTTATCTTTTTTCGCTAAGCAAGATATGCACCAGATGCCCGATCTGCGGCGAATCAAGTGCCCGCGGATAAACCGTCTCTCACCGTTGGCTCGGTCCAGGCGCTCCGACCGCGGTCGCAAGCTCGAACATGACATTGCAGCATATTGCGTATCTTTGGTCGGCTGGGCGTAACGCGGGCATGTCTCGACCTAGAAGCTTGGCGTGATCGGTATGCGCCGACTGATGAGGTTGATGCAACACTGCGTGAGATTGGTAAAATCCATAGTTTCGATCGTAGGCATTCACACGATGGAAGTCTGGCACATCGAAGATCTAGAACCCCATATTGCCTCGCAAATCTGTGATGGAGGTGCTACATTTTCGCTAGCGGCAGAGCATGTCCGTTCGCGGGGCATTTGTCTCCAGGTGAAGTGACCGCACAGTTCAGCAGAAGGCGGACATCTGGCTGTGCGCACAAGAGCCCGCAGAGGTCGTCCAAGAAGAGGGAATCTTATGGCCCTTGAAGTCCTGCCGTCTGTTGCCGAGTTCAGCGGCAGCGTGGCCCCTCAAGACCGGCTACCGTCGTCGCTGCTCGACGCGGTTGACCAGAATGGGAACGCCGCACATGCTCTATAGCTCCTGCATGTAGGCGCGCACTGCAGAGCCGCATCGTCGTTTGATGAGAATCTCCGAGCACGGCGCATGCGGCGCGCCGCAAGATGATTGGGCGCGCTGATTCTGTCGTTTTTATCGGATTGTCCAAGCGTGCGCGATGCTTGAGCAACGCGCCTTCACGCCACTATGCGCATCGGGGGAGGGGCTGCCACTATCGTAAATCGCGCAGAGGCGCGCTTCGGCGATTTGGTGCGCAGCGAGTGTGGCGTTTGCGCCATCGACATCGTCAAGACCGACGGTGAGCTTGACCACCGTGACGTCTTCTTCAGCGAGCCGCAGAAACGCGCGAACGAAAAGATCTTTGCGCCCGAGGCACTATCACGGTCGACATACGGCACCGCCCGGACGCTCTGTAGGTTCGCTGCAAACCGCTCTCGGCGGCAGGTCCCGGCCCCTGCACAACGGGCTGCATGCCGGATGAAGGCGTCTCCGCTTGACGGTCGTTTCCGGCAATGTCCAGCAAAGGCGTTAATTCCGATGTCCTTGCTAGCAGCCGCGTCCATATCGTAAATGCGAATGCGGCGGGTTGTGCTCGCGCTCAGCCGCGCCCGCGTTCGAGCGAACTCCAAGTGGCCGGGGCAATTTTCGAAACAGAATCCACTTAAGGATCGCCTCGAGCGATCATTAAGCGCCGTAAGATCCAATAACAACCCTGAGGGCGTCAAACTCTGCCAATCATTGTGCCGTCGCTGTCTGCTCGGGAACAAAGATGCCGGAAATCTGACAGAGCGCAAGACCCACTCCACAGCGAACTCGTCGTCTGTGCGCATTTTCTCCCGTTGAGCCTAGAATGCACCACATTGCGCAAGCGGCACAGGGATTGCTGGATGACAAACGAGGAGCTGCAGCCGTCAGACCGGCCGACGCGGCCCCGTGCAGGAGTTTCCTATGAAGTGTGCGACGCTGCTCTTGCTCGCGAAAACGACGCGCGTCAATGTAGTGGTCGCCGCGAAGGTCCGCACCACTAAGAGGCGCTGCGCGCCCCACGCCTCGGCGCGCCGGATGTGTAGGCGATCACTGCCCCGAGACGGCGACCGTCTCTCACTGGGGGGCTGACGCCTATGGATGCGTTTTCGACAGAGATTTGGCAATCCGTTGCGCTTACGATCGAGCTCGCCAGCGTGACGACCATCATCCTCTTGGTGATTGGTGCGCCGCTCGCGTGGTGGCTAGCGCGTTCACATACTGTTCTGCGCGAGGCGGTGGCAGCGATCATCACGCTTCTGCTGGTGCTACCGCCGACGGCACTCGGTTTCTGTGTCCTCGTGCTGCTCGGGCCCGCCGGACCGGGGGGGCTTCTCGCTTCTTTCTGGGGCGAGCGCTCGCTCGCCTTTACCTTCGCAGGAATCGTAGTCGGATCGGTGCTCTCGGCGCTGCCTTTGGTGGTGCAGCCGATCCGCAACGCCTTTGTTGCGATGGGCGACCCTCCGCTGGAAGCCGCGGCGCGGGTTTCTCCGTTGCATGCCTTCATTACCATCGGTTTGCCGCTGGCGCGATTGGAGTTTGTCAAAGCCGCTGTGATTGGCTTTGCTCATACGATCGGCACATTCGGTGTCGTGATGATGATCGGCGGCAATATTCCTGGGCGCACCAAGGTGTTGTCGGCCTACGTCATAGACTACGTCCAAGCATCACGCTGGCGCGAGGCGACTGTAGTTGCGGGCGGTATGGTGATGTTCGCTCTTGCGGTCATCTTCACCTTAGCTCTCCTCGACAGACGCGGTGCCAGGAGAAGCACATGAGCGCAGGCGCGCCAGACCGGATCGAGTGGCTTTCGGCTTGTCAGACCAGACATGCCAGAGCTGGAGCAGCGCGAGCCAGGATAGAATGAACAAGCTTGTTATGGCCGCAGTGGTTGCTGGAATCAGCTTCAATTCAGTGCATTCAGCGCCTCTGCCCGAGGCCATGGCCGATGACGTTGGAGTTTCTCAGCAACGCCTTGCCAAGCTAGACGAGTTCTTCGATCGTGAGATCGAAAGCAAGCGCGTGCCGGGCGCGGTGGTTGCAGTCGCCCGAGACGGCAAGCTGATTCATTACAAGGCGTATGGCCGACTTGATCCTGCAAAAGGATCGTCGATGCGGCTCGATGCGATGTTCGCGCTTGCATCTATGACCAAGCCGATGGTGGCCGTTGCCGGGCTCACCCTCATGGAGCAAGGTCGCCTGCCTCTACGGAGCAGGCTCACGGATTATTACCCGGAATTCGCAAACATGAAGGTCGCGGTGCCACGGCCTGACGGTTCGTTAAAGTATCAAGCGCAGAGTTCTCCGATCTACATCCACGATCTTTATCGGCACACATCAGGTCTCACCTATGGCGCGCCTCCAGATAGTCCAGACCAAGTGGCGCGTCTGTACCCGAATTTTGCAGCCCCGGCGCTAAAGGGTGACAAGCAGACTTTTATCCAGGCCATTACCAAGTTGCCGCTAGCGCACCAACCGGGGACGGAATTCGAATACGGCTTCTCGACCGACGTGCTCGGAGCTGTTGTGGAACAGGTCAGCGGACAACGATTGGGCGACTATCTTGCCAGCAACCTGTGGAAGCCGATCGGGATGCAGGATGCCACTTTCCATTTATCCACATCACAACGCGAGCGCCTCGCGCATCCGTTTCCAGACGACCCGCTGACTGGAAAGCCTCAAGAGATCGAGCTCCTCGAAAGTCCGACAATGTTTGACTGCGGAGGAGCCTGCGCGTTTGCGACCGTCGGTGACTATGTGCGCTTCGGGCAAATGCTGCTAAACGGCGGGGAGCTCGATGGGCAGCGCATTCTCGGCCCGAAGACGGTGCGCCACATGATCTCCAACCACCTCGGGCCGGAGATCAAGAATAAGGTCGCCAATGTGGAGGCGCATCGTGCCGGCTTCGGCTTTGGACTCGGAGTGGCTGTGCGCATAAGCGAGGGTATCTCGGCGGTTCCGGGCAATCCAGGTGAGTTCACCTGGACCGGCGCTTACGGAACACAATTTTTCTGCGACCCGAAGGAGCGTCTGATCGTGGTCGTCGGAACGGCCGCGCCCGGAGAAATCCGGAAGTACTATCGCGAACAAGTCCAGTACATCGTCTATGCTGGAATACTTCGATAATTTACCCGGCGTTGAACGAGCCCGACGACGGTTTTTGGCTAGTTGGCAACCGGCGTTGCCGCTGGACACCGATGACTGAACGTCAGCGCCCGCTATACTCGGCCAGATTGCGCCGGTGCTAGGAACGAATGCGACGCCTCCGGCATCGCGAAGAGACTCTCGCAGGTGAGTGCGGTGTCGTGATATGCTAAGAGGACCGCGCCTTGCCGTCGATTGGTTCGCGCGATGCACTCCTAGATGATCGCTTCAGAACATCCAGACCTTCGCGCTCGATCCCGTGGTAATGCCGTGCGGCAGCCACATTGAATGACAGACAGATCGGATCGATCCGCCCTGCAAATCAAAGCATGTACGCTGCGCGGCTCGGCATCGCGTTCTGTGCGGCGCTGGGCCGCCACTTTGGCGTGTTTCCGCAGTCGGACTATGACGCGGATCGAACCCGCCATTGGTCCGCAGAGAGCAAGTCTGATTGAGATGGACGGCTGGCGCGGTGCCCGTCAACTGCACCAACTCCTTCAACAATGGGCATGCGCGCGCGTGTTCCGATCGTGCAAAAGTGAGTATGATGTGGTCGCCCTGGATTGGCAAATCATTGTGCAGCTCTGTTGAAGTTCTCACATCGACGTTCAAAGCCCGACATCACTGGTATGACAGGGCTCGACGGTGCGAGCCTGTGGCAGGCTGGCCGGCCCGCCGATAGGGCAAGTGTCGAAAGGCTGGCTTGGCAACCAGTCAAGTGTTGCGCTCCGATGGCCTGTTTCTTGCTGCTGTGTCAGCAGTTCGTTACTGCCGACGACGACTCACATGGAAGGGTTCATGGGTGGGGCAACGGAGACGCTTTACAGCGTGATCAGACGTCAGGGCATCACGCGTCGTAGTTTCCACAAATTCTGCAGTTTGACGGCCGCAAGCTTCGGACTTGGTCCGCTTGCCGCGAGCACTATTGCCGATGCCCTGGAGACCAAACCGCGCGTACCCGTCATCTGGCTGCACGGGCTCGAGTGCACCTGCTGCTCGGAAAGCTTTATCCGCTCGGCCCATCCGCTGATCAAAGACACGCTGCTGTCGATGATTTCGCTCGACTATGACGATACGATCATGGCGGCGGCTGGACACCAGGCTGAAGCCATCCTGGAGGAAGCCCGCGCCAAGTATAAAGGAAAGTATGTGCTTGCGGTCGAAGGTAATCCGCCGCTGAAGCAGGGGGGCATGTTCTGCATTGACGGCGGCAAGCCGTTCGTTGAAAAGCTCAGGTCGATGGCGGAAGAGTCGATGGCGATCATCGCTTGGGGCACGTGTGCGTCCTGGGGATGCGTCCAGGCGGCCAAGCCCAATCCGACTGGCGCTGCGCCGATCGATCAGGTGATCAAGAACAAGCCGATCATCAAGGTGCCCGGGTGTCCGCCTATCGCAGAGGTCATGAGCGGCTTGGTGACTTTCATCACCACGTTCGGAAAGCTTCCGGAGCTCGATCGCCAAGGGCGCCCAAAGATGTTTTATTCCGAGCGCATTCACGACAAATGCTATCGACGTTCCCATTTCGACGCCGGCCAATTCGTCGAAGAGTGGGACGATGAGTGCGCGCGCAAGGGTTATTGCCTCTACAAGATGGGCTGCAAGGGGCCAACCACCTACAATGCCTGTTCGGCCCTTCGGTGGAACGGCGGTGTTTCGTTTCCCATTCAATCCGGCCACGGCTGCCTCAGTTGCTCCGAAGACGACTTTTGGGACAAGGGTTCATTTTACGACCGACTCACGACCATCAAGCAGTTCGGCATTGAGAAGAACGCCGATCAGATTGGTATGGCTGCTGCCGGGGTGGTTGGGCTGACCGTCGCCGCCCATGCGGCGGTCACCGCCGTGAAGCGGTTGACCAACAAGCCGGATCGCACAGCTCCACCAAAGTAAACGGAATTGAGAAGAGGGCGACGGTGGCCGGACAGATACCAAATGGGTTCAATCTCGATCGCTCCGGCAAGCGAATTGTCATCGATCCGTTGACGCGCATCGAAGGCCATCTGCGTGTCGAAGCCAATGTCGATGCCGACAACGTGATCCGCAATGCGGTTTCGAGCGGGACGATGTGGCGTGGCATCGAAGTCATCCTGCGCGGGCGCGATCCACGCGACGCCTGGGCGTTTACTGAGCGGATTTGCGGTGTCTGCACCGGCACCCATGCGCTGACCTCCGTGCGCGCGGTTGAGAATGCGTTAAGGATCACGATTCCGGAGAATGCCAATTCGATCCGAAACATCATGCAGCTGTGCTTGCTCGTGCATGATCATCTCGTGCACTTCTACCATCTGCACGCACTCGATTGGGTCGACGTGGTCTCCGCGCTCCAGGCCGCCCCCAAGTCGACCTCCGCGCTGGCGCAGTCCATCTCGCCGTGGCCGTTGTCGTCTCCTGGCTATTTTAAGGATCTGCAGATCAGGCTGACTAAATTCTTCGGATCAGGGCAATTAGGTCCCTTCAAGAACGGTTATTGGGGGCATCCGGCCTACAAGCTTCCAGCGGAGGCGAACCTGATGGCCCTGGCGCATTATTTGGAAGCGCTCGACTTCCAGAAGGAGATCGTCAAAATCCAGGCCGTCTATGGGGGCAAGAATCCGCATCCGAACTGGCTGGTCGGCGGCGTGCCCTGTGCGATCAACATCGACGGAACTGGTGCGGTGGGTGCGCTCAACATGGAGCGCCTTAATCTCGTATCCTCGATCATCGACCGTTCGATCGAGTTTGTCGAGCAGGTCTATCTGCCCGACGTCGCAATGATCGGCTCGTTCTATAAGGATTGGCTCCATGGCGGCGGACTTTCAAGCAAAAGCGTAATGTCCTATGGCGACATCCTCGAAAACGCCAACGACTGTTCTTCGAACAATCTCAAGCTGCCGCGCGGCGTGATCCTTGATGGCAACCTCACGGAGATATTGCCGATCGACCATAGTGATCCGGAGCAGATCCAGGAGTTCGTCACGCATTCGTGGTATAAATACCCGCACGATTGCTGTGGACTGCATCCATGGGATGGCATCACCGAACCGAGTTTCGAGCTCGGGCCAAAAGTCAAGGGCAGTCAGACTGATATCAAGGAACTCGACGAAGGCGGCAAGTATTCGTGGATCAAAGCGCCGCGCTGGCGTGGCCACGCCGTCGAGGTCGGGCCTTTGGCGCGATACATCATCGGCTATGCGCAGGGCAAAGCCGAGTTCAAGGAGCCGGCCGACAGACTGCTCAAGGGACTGAATCTTCCCCTGACGGCGATGTTCTCGACGCTCGGCCGTACCGCGGCGCGGGCACTCGAATGTCAGTGGGCGGCGCATCAGCTGCGTTATTTCCAGGATAAGTTGGTCGCCCACATTAAGGCAGGCAATACCGCAACTGCCAATGTCACAAGATGGAAGCCGGAAACCTGGCCCAAGGAGGCCATGGGCTACGGTTTCGCTGAGGCGCCGCGCGGTGCGCTTGGACACTGGATCAAGATCAAGGACACAAAGATCGACAACTATCAATGTGTCGTGCCGACGACATGGAACGGATCTCCTCGCGATCCCAAGGGCAATATTGGCGCCTTTGAAGCCTCGCTGATCGGCACCCCGTTGGCCGATCCGCTGCGACCCCTGGAGATCTTGCGTACGATCCATTCCTTTGATCCGTGCCTGGCGTGCTCGACCCATGTGATGAGTCTTGACGGCCAAGAGATGGCTTCGGTCAATGTTCGTTAGGGCCATGCTGAACAAGGCTCCGCAGCCTCCCGCTGCCGTCGATGCGGCACCGACCGAGCGCGGCATCGGCCATCGCGGCGCCTACGTTTATGACGCGCCGGTGCGACTGTGGCACTGGGTCAATGCGGCGGCCATTCTGATGTTGGCCTTAACCGGCTATCTGATTGGAACGGGCACACCGGCGATGTCGGGACAAGCAAGCGGCAATTTCCTGTTCGGCTATATCCGATTTGCGCATTTCTCTGCGGGATATGTCCTCAGCGTCGGCTTTGTTCTGCGCATTTACTCGGCCCTGATTGGAAATCGACATGCCACGCAGATCTTTTGTGTTCCGCTCTGGCGCGGGTGCTTTTGGCGCGAGGTGCACCACGAGATTCGCCGGTACGGGTTCCTTGCAGTTGAGCCCGACAGACGCGTCGGGCACAACCCCCTGGCTCAGCTCGCAATGTTCCTTATGTTTACGCAAACGATCACGTTCATGATCGTCACAGGCTTTGCACTTTATGGGCAGGGCGCCGGTAGCGACAGTTGGCAGGACAGGCTGTTCGGCTGGGTGTTTTCAATCTGGCCGAATAGCCAGGACGTCCATACCTGGCATCATCTGGGCCTGTGGGTGATCTTGGTCTTTGTTCTGGTTCACATCTACGCAGTGATCCGGGAGGACATCATGTCGCGCCGGAGCATCTCCTCCATGATTTCGGGTGAGCGCGAGTTTCGCGATTGAATAGCACGCGGCTACTAGTTCCGGAGAACAAGCAGCGGATCCTTGTGCTTGGCATCGGCAATATCCTGTGGGCCGATGAGGGGTTCGGCGTGCGGGCGGTAGAGGAGTTCCATCGCCGCTATGTAGTCGCTGACAACGTCACCATCCTTGATGGCGGCACGCAGGGGCTCTACCTCGTGAGTTATCTTGAGCAGGCCGATTGCCTGATCGTGTTCGATGCCATCGACTTTGCACTCCCGCCCGGAGAGTTGAAGCTCATGCGGGACGCCGAGGTGCCAAAATTTGCTGGTGCCAAGAAGATAAGTCTACATCAGACCGGCTTTCAGGAGGTCTTGAGTGCGGCCGATCTGCTTGGCCGCTGCCCGCGAGACCTCGCTCTCATCGGATGTCAGGCGCTGGACCTGCAGCACTGGGGCGGTCCGCTGACGGCTCCGGTGCGCTTCCAGATTGCGCCGGCGATCGAATTGGCTTGCAAACTCCTGGCGCAGTGGGGCTCGCCGGCCGCACCGCGAACGGCGCCGCTGCCTGCATCAGAACGGCTGTTGGCGAACAATATCGACCATGCAAGTTATGAGATGGGAGCGCAGCCGATCTAGCGGCCCGCGATTGATCATGTGCCTTGGCTTACCAATGATGATTGTTGAGACGGACGACATCACGGCACTTTGTGAGTATCGCAACGAACAGCGGCGTGTCTCGGTCATGCTGCTCTACTGCGCCCCGGTCGGTGCCAGGGTGCTCGTTCATATCGACACCGCCGTGCGACTCTTGAATGAGGATGAAGCAAGACTGATCTCGGAAGCACTCGACGGGCTTGACGCCAGCCGTAACGGCCAGGACTGCGGCCCCTTTTTTGCGGACCTGGTCGGTCGTGAGCCGCAATTGCCCGAGCATCTACGTTAGCGGTTCTGCTGCGGATGTTGCGGTGACTAAGCCTGCTCGCAAATCGATCAATCGCGCGCACCTTCCGCATGGAAAGGTCAATGCTTCGAGCGATGATTCCAGTCTCCCTCACAGCGCGACGATGATTGGCACGTGCCTTGCTACATCTCACCTAGCTCAAACCAAGGACTATCTGAAGGGAGTCTGATGAAGTTCCAGCCGGCGCGGCATGATCTCGCAACCTGTCCGTCCGAGGTGGAGAGCATCAGCGCGCATGCACGCCTGGCCACGCACGCTTCCGCGAGCGCGCCCGAAGTGCTGCTGGCGGTCGCTGCCATGCATTCGCTCCGGGCCGTCCATGTCGCATTATCCCTTCCTGAATTGATCAAGGCTTTAATTGATCAAGGCTTCTCGGCGTTGCGTGCAAGGCGCAGGGCCTGCGCATGCGTTGACTGGAAAGCTGGTCGGAAGACTCGGCCCGCGTCGTCGATCGACGCCAATTTGTGCCATCGGCACGATACGCTCTGCCTGATCGGCAGGCGCCTGGTCCGTTTGGTCAAGATGAACCGCATCGTCGTACCGATCGTTTGGCTGTACGCGGGTAGCATTTGTGCCGGCTATGCCTCCCGATAGATCCAACGGGACATCGTATCATGAAAACAGCGGTCCGCGTCGTATCCGGGGACGTCGAGCAGGTGGTGAGCAAGTCTGCCAGGGGGACGGAAAGTCTCGATGTATTCCATCGCGGCCTGACGACTATGGAGGCGGTAGTCAAGCGCGCCCAGCGCGACGGCAACGAGCTTGCAAGGAACTATCCGAATGTCACGGTGCTGTTGTCGAATGTCGCCGCTGCCGCTCGCGGCCAGAGGCAGAGCACTCGGACGCAGCTGTACGGACTCGCCAATCTCAGCGAGCTCGAGCGCAAGCTGATTGGCGAGGTGCTCGGGGAGGGCGAGGTCGCCGGCGTGGTCGCGCTGCCAGATGGCTCTTTTGCGCAACTCCGGGAGACGGTCCTTGCAGGAATCTGGCGCGTGCGTATCGGGTCCGAGCCGACGCACGAATATGTCGAGGTTGGGGCAATCCCGCAGATTGTGCAGCGCGCCGCAACTGAGTTGACGTCTGCCGACTTTCCGATCGGCGCGGCGCCGGACGGCGCCATGAACGTGCTCGCGGTACTTGCGGAAATACGCGAGCGGGCGCGTGTCTGGCGGTCAGGCATGCGGGCGCATGTTATCAATCTGACGTTGCTGCCGATGAGTGCTGTTGACATGGCGTTCCTGCAGCAAAGTTTGGGCAATGGTCCGGTCCAGCTCATCTTCCGCGGTTACGGCACATGCCGCGTGCAGGCGACCGGGGTGAGGAACGTCTGGTCGGTACAGTACTTCAATTCTTTGGACGACGTCATCCTCGATACGGTGGAGGTGGGAAACGTGCCGATCGTAGCCTTGGCTGCTGACGAGGATTTCGAGGACTCCGCCGGGCGCCTGCAGGCAATTATGGAGGCGTACCTCACATGAAGAACTTAAAGATACTCGAAATCCAGCGGGATCTCGCAGACAGCGCGGCTGCCGTTCCGCGCAAGCTAATGACGCAGCGGTGCATATGAGCTTCGCGATCCGCAACAAAATCGATGTCACGGTCTGGCTTGCTGCCGACGTAATTGCCGCGGTCGAGATCCTGCCACGAGCCCGGCCACTGCTGGCGCGGCTGTTCGCCGGCAGACCGGCTTCGTCGCTGCTCAAACAGATCCCCCGGCTCTTCGCATTGTGTGCTGTTGCGCAACAAACCGCGCTGCTGTTTGCGATCGAGACGGCGCGGGACGAAGCGATTACCCGCACGACGAAACAGCATCGTATTGCGCTGGTCGTTGCCGAGCGCATCGCGGAATTGCTGCGGGGCCTCTTGGTCGGACACCTTGCGCAGGACATCGCCGGTGCCGCCGCGATTCGTTCCGTGATGCAGGGAATGTCCGCACTTATCGGTAGCGGACAACCGGCCTGCGGTGCTGCTCGACGCGAAGCGACGGCAAGAATTGTGGCTGGGCTGGCCGCGATCGGCATGCCGAACGGAGATGGCGCGCCCAGGCCCGGCAGCCCATTGGCAATTCGTATAGCCGCGCTGGACGAGATCGACTTGAAATCGATCCGGATCGCGCACTCGTTCCTGTCCGTTGCCGACGACCGAAACATCATTGAACGGCTGCTCGGCGATGATCCGACATTTTGTCATTGTCCCGACCTTGGGGGGCGCGCGCCCGAGACGGGTCCATGGGCACGCCAAATGACGCGTGATCGGCTCTGGCTGGGTCGGTCGGGTGCGGTCGAGCGGCTGAAGGCCAGAATTGCAGAGATCGTTCGGCTCTGCGATTGGCTCAAGTCCGGCGCTCATATCGACTCAGCGGAGCCTGGGATCATCGAAAGCTACCGGTTGGGTTCGGGACGCGCCGCGACCGCGGTCGAATGCGCCAGGGGCAGGCTCTATCACGCGGTTGAGCTTGATCCTCAGGGCCAGATATGCCGCTTCGAATTTCTTGCTCCGACGGAATGGAATTTCCATAGGAGCGGACCGGTTGTCCGGAACCTGCAGGGCGCGGCGCTGACGGCGAGACGGCATCAGAAAGCGGTTCGTGCGGTGATTGAATCGCTCGACCCCTGTGTCGGATTCACACTCAGGTTTCGCAAAGTTGAAGATGCATGAAATGGCGGTTTGTCTGGGCATCATCCAAATCGTCGAGGAGGAGGTGCGTCACCGATCGTTGTCGCGGGTGCGGAGCATCTGTCTCGAAATCGGGGCGCTCAGCCATGTCGCGCCTGATGCGATCAGGTTCTGCTTTGCTGTCGTTGCAACGCGAACGATTGCCGAGGGGGCAGCTCTTGAGATCCTCGAACTCCCGGGGGTCGCCTGGTGCATGAGCTGTTCTAGCAGTGTCGAAATTGCTCGCCGCGGTGACCCCTGTCCTTGCTGCGGGAGCTACCAGTTGCAAGTAACCGGCGGCGAACAGATGCGAGTGAAAGAACTGGAGATCGATTGATGTGTACCGTTTGCGGTTGCAGCCAAGCGACGTCTTCGTTCGAACTTGCCAGAGGGCGTGATCCGGCGAGCCAAGGCCGTTGCTGTCCTCATAAGCAGAACGATGGCGAGCGCCATGACGCGCATTTTCACGGCGACGAGAGGGTGCAGCATTCGTCCCATGCCCGCCACGGTCATGATCACGAACATTATCAGAGTGATGGTGGTCGGCAAGCGCTTCTGAGCTGCGGCGCCGGCCCAGCTGGATTGAAGGTCAAGGGCACGAGCCGCGAACGCATCATTTGGGTCGAGCGTGACATCCTCGGCAAGAACAATGCGATCGCGGCCGACAACCGGACGCTCTTTGCGGCCGATGAGCTGCTGGTATTTAATCTTATGTCGAGTCCCGGTGCGGGCAAAACCTCGTTGCTCGTCCGCGCCGTATCCGAGCTCAAGCTCAGCTATCCGACCGGAGTCATCGAGGGCGATCAGCAGACCTCAAACGATGCCGAACGCATTCGAGCGGCCGGTGTGCCAGCTATTCAAGTCAATACGGGTAAGGGGTGCCATCTCGATGCTGCAATGATTGGCGAGGCTTATCGCCGCTTGCCGCGGCTCACGCGCGGTATTCTCTTCATCGAGAACGTCGGTAACCTAGTCTGTCCCGCGGCCTTCGATCTTGGCGAGGCCTGCAAGATCGTTGTGTTGTCGATGACCGAAGGTGAAGACAAGCCGCTGAAATATCCCGATATGTTCGCGGCTTCTTCACTCATGGTGATCAACAAGATCGATCTGGCCTCACTGCTTGAGTGCGATCTGGACAAGACCATTGGATATGCCAGACGCGCCAACCCAAAGATCGAAGTGCTCACGGTCTCGGCCCGTACCGGCGAGGGTTTTGGCGCGCTCTACGCTTGGATCGATAGACAGGTGGCCCACCAAAGGCAGGCCGTAGAGGACGCCAGGCGATGAGCGCCGCAACCATTTGCGACCGAACACGACTGCGCGTGCGCGTGAGCGGAGCGGTGCAAGGGGTCGGCTTTCGTCCTTACGTCTATGGCCTCGCTACGCGGTACGGATTGGCGGGATTTGTCGCCAACGGCCCGGAGGGCGTCACAATCGAAGTCGAAGGTGGCCGTGCGTCAGAATTTCTTGCCACATTGCCGCTCGAGGCGCCTCCGTTGGCGCGCATCGACCACATCTGCGTTCAGGAGACAGCGGCGCTCGCGACAGAAAACTTTTCGATCGGCGCGAGCGAAGGCGGAAAATTGTCAACGCACATTATCGCCGACGCCGCGACCTGCGGGCAATGCCTCAGCGAGCTATTCGATCCACAGAATCGCCATTACCTTTATCCCTTCATTAGTTGCTCCCATTGTGGTCCACGCTACACTATTGCCGGGCGGCTCCCATACGATCGCCACAACACGGTGATGAAGGCGTTCAGGCTGTGCGCCGCCTGCACGGCCGAATATGCGGATCCGGCGAGCCGCAGGTTTCATGCGGAGGCGATCGCGTGTCCAGAATGTGGCCCTCGGCTTAGCCATGGGATCAACGCCATTGTCGCTGCAATCGCAGGCGGTCAAGTCATAGCCATAAAGGGTCTCGGCGGCTACCAGCTCCTCTGCGATGCCCGGAACCAGGACGCTGTGCAGCGCCTGCGCAGCAGAAAGCAGCGCCGTCAGAAGCCGTTTGCAGTTATGCTCGGTTCCATAGAGTGCGTCAACGAGATCGCGGAAGCGAACGCTCTCGAGCTCGCGCTACTCGAATCCGCAGCGCGGCCCATTGTGCTCTTAACTTCGCGCAAATGTCTGGCGCCCGCCATAGCGCCCGGCTTGTCTCGCGTTGGCGTCATGTTGCCTGTAGCCCCGCTGCATCATCTGATCTTTCATGCGCTTCGCTCGACAGGAGCGTGGATTGCGGAACCAAGCCCGGTCATTGTCGTCACCAGTGCCAATCCTTGCGGCGAGCCGCTCCTGATCGACAACGCGCAGGCGGAGCGCCGACTCGAGGCGGTCGCCGACCTTGTCGTGACCCATGATCGGGATATTTTAACGCGTGCTGATGACTCCGTGGTCGCGGTGGTGGCTGGCCGCTCCCAATTCATTCGTCGCGCTCGTGGCTATGCTCCCGAACCGATCCAGCTCGCGCAATCTGTGCCGCCCGTGCTCGCCGTCGGCGGCGCGCTGAAATCGACCGTCACCATCACGCGCGACAACCAAGCGTTCGTTTCCCAACATATTGGCGATCTCAATACGCCCGAAGGCATCCGTGTGTTCGAGGGGACGATCCAACACCTTACATCGATCCTTGACGTAGAGCCTGTCGTCATCGCTCATGATCTGCATCCCGACATGGCATCCACCCGCTTTGCGCAAGCAAGCGACCGCGCGCTGATTGCAGTCCAGCACCACCACGCACACGCCGCCGCCGTGATCGCTGAACATGGCCATGCGGGACCGGCGCTAGCTCTGGTGCTCGACGGCCATGGCGTTGGCTCGGATACTGGTAACTGGGGTGGCGAGCTATTGTTGTGCGAAGGCGCGATGTGCCGACGCATCGGGCATCTCGCGCCGCTGCAAATGCCTGGTGGTGATCGCGCATCCCGTGAGCCGTGGCGCATGGCGAGCGCGATACTACACTGGCTCGGACGGGGTAACGAAATCGCGCCGCGCTTTGCAGCGCAACGGCAAGCTCGATGTATCTCGGCCTTGCTCGATCAGTCGGGCGGGGCCACCACCACCAGCGCGGGCCGGCTATTCGACGCGGTGGCGGCGCTGCTGGGGATTGTGAGTTGGCAGAGCTATGAAGGAGAAGCCGCGATCAAGCTTGAGGCGCTAGTGCGGCGGACTGCGATTCTAGAGGCCGGGTGGACGATCGATGGTGGCGTTCTGTCGCTTCGTCCGCTGTTTGCGCGGTTGATTGCGGACGACATTGACGCTGCGGGCGGAGCCGGCTTGTTTCATGGCACCTTCGCCGCTGCCTGCGTTGACTGGGTCATGCGCTCCGCGCGGACAACCGGCGTCAATACCGTCGTTCTGAGCGGAGGCTGCTTTCAGAACGCGATACTGATGGATGAAATCTGGCGCGGGTGCTGCGCTGCCGGCCTGACCCCGCTGGTGCCACAGCGGGTGCCGCCCAACGACGGTGGTTTGAGCCTTGGCCAAGCCTGGATTGCCGCTTTGCAGATTGCTGAACAGTCGTCCGCCAGCGAAGGGAGAGGCTGATATGTGTCTTTCGGTTCCGGCAAAGATCGTAAAAATTCTTCCTGACCACATGGCCGCCGTGTGCATCGATGGTGTTAGCCTGGAGATATCGATTGCTCTTATCGACGAGCTCGACGTCGGTGATCACGTCCTTGTCCATGTTGGGTATGCGCTGGCCAAGATCGATCCGATAGAAGCCACGCGCACGCTGGAGCTCCTGCAGGAGCTAGGCAGCACAGGGCAGGAACTCCGGCCATGAGATATACCGACGAATTTCGCGACAAGACCCTTGCGCAGGGGCTCGCCGCTGCGATTAGCGCCGAAGCCGATCGGCAAAAAGCCTATCGGTTCATGGAATTCTGCGGTGGACACACTCATGCGATATCACGCTATGGCCTTGAGGATCTGCTGCCCGCGAATGTGCGCATGATCCACGGGCCCGGTTGTCCGGTCTGTGTTCTACCTGCCAGCCGGATCGACATGGCGATTCGTCTCGTCGAGCGGCCGGAGGTCACCCTTTGCGTCTACGGCGATCTGATACGGGCGCCCGGCTCGCAAGGACAGTCCCTGTTGCGAGCCAAGGCGCTCGGCGCAGACATCCGGATGGTGTACTCGACGCTCGACGTTATCCGAATCGCCGAACAGGCGCCGAGCCGCGAGGTCGTGTTCTTTGCCATCGGATTTGAGACCACGACACCCCCGACGGCCGTGATGATCCGGATAGCCGAGAAGAAGCGGCTGAAGAGCCTTAGCGTGTTCTGCAACCACGTGCTTACACCCTCTGCGATGCAGAGCATTCTCGAGAACCCTAAGATCCGCAATATCGGCGGGGCTGCAATCGACGGTTTCGTCGGGCCTGCACATGTCAGCACGATCATCGGGACGCAGCCTTACGAGCTCCTGGCGGAACAATTCGGCAAGCCGATCGTGATCGCGGGATTTGAACCGCTCGACGTGATGCAGGCGATCCTGATGCTGGTGCGACAGGTGAACGAAGACCGCTACGACGTGGAGAACCAATACAGCCGTGCAGTGAGGCGTGAAGGCAATCGGCGCGCCAAAGACGAGGTCTCGCAGGCATTCGAACCGCGTGAGCAGTTCGAATGGCGCGGGCTCGGTTTCGTACCAAATAGTGGACTGAAGCTGAAGCAGGCCTACGCGCGGTTCGACGCGGAGGCGCGTTTTGCGATGCACGAACTGCGGGTCGCCGACAATCCGGCGTGCGAGTGCTGCGCCATCCTGCGCGGCGCCAAGCGGCCAGTCGATTGCAAGCTGTTTGGAACCCTCTGCACGCCGGAAACTCCCATAGGATCCTGCATGGTCTCATCGGAAGGCGCCTGTGCGGCGTATTGGACATATGGCCGGGTTCGCGATGATCAGGTGAGGCGAACGTCATGAGCGTACAGGGCTATCAACGCAAGCTCGATATCGAGAACGGACGCGTTGATCTTTCCCATGGGGCCGGGGGACGAGCCATGGCACAGCTGATCTCCAGCCTTTTTCACCGAGCCTTCGGTAATGAATGGCTTGCCCGCTGCAATGATCAATCGGCCTTTGACGTTGCGACGGGTAAAATGGTGATGACGACCGACGGTTATGTGGTTTCGCCGCTGTTCTTTCCTGGCGGCAATATCGGCTCACTCGCTGTGCACGGGACGATCAACGACGTCGTGATGTCCGGCGCGCGCCCTCTCTATCTGTCGGCCAGCTTCATCATTGAGGAGGGGTTCCCGCTGTCTGATCTGAAGACGATTGCGGATTCGATGGGCGCGGCAGCACGCGGCGCGGGCGTCTACATCATTGCGGGGGACACTAAGGTCGTCGAGCGCGGCAAGGCTGATGGTCTGTTTATCTCCACGACCGGAATCGGGGCTCTGGCCCATGGGTTCGATCTCTCCGCCGATAAGGCTATGGTCGGGGACCGTGTGTTGGTGTCCGGCAGCCTTGGCGACCATGGCGTGGCGATCATGTCAAAACGCCAGAACGTCGCGTTTCAAACCGAGATCGTGTCGGATTCCGCAGCGCTACATGACCTTGTCGCCGTTATGATTGCGGCTGGCGGCGCCGGCATCCGGGTGATGCGCGACCCCACGCGCGGCGGTCTTGCCGCAACCCTCAACGAAATTGCGCATCAATCGGGCCTTGGCTTCCGTCTACAGGAAGCAGCCATTCCGGTGAAGGCAGCGGTCGCGGCAACCTGCGAACTCCTTGGGCTTGATCCGATCCATGTCGCCAATGAGGGCAAGCTCGTTGCGATCGTCGCGCCCGATTTGGCCGATGCAGTGCTTGCAGCTATGAAGGCGCATCCGCTCGGACGCGATGCTGCTGATATTGGCGAGACGGTAGCTGACGATCACAAATTTGTGCAGATAGCGACCAGTTTCGGCGGCGGACGGATCGTCGATTGGTTGTCAGGCGAACAGTTGCCTCGGATATGTTGAACAATCCACGCCCATTTGCGACGAGCATGAAGGCGTCAAGCGTGCGCATCTAAGAATCAGGTTGATGATCAATGGTCATTTGGCCATCAGCGGTGGCAAGCAATCCAGCCGCTGGGCAAATCCTGCCTCACTGGCAGACTACGTTGTTCGCTCTTTAACAATGTCGGCAAGACTGGAATCGTTGTTAACTTTTCTGCGAGCCGAGAATCCGATTAAGCGCGTCATCTCCATCGCGGAGTACGACGGTTAAGCTTAGCGAGCACGGTCGCTCAACCCATTCGGCATCGAAAACCTGCACGGCTGGTCAAAGATCGCTGAATTCCTGCGCAATTTGGGCTGCTGCGTCGCAATATCGCTGCGCTCTTTCAATTAGAAAGGCGCACTAGCAAGGAGTTTGCAAATGAAGGTCGGAGTTCCCAAGGAAATCAAGGCACACGAATATCGAGTGGGCCTGACCCCTGGAGCCGTCCGCGAATACGCGGCAGCAGGACACCGCGTAATGATCGAGACCAATGCCGGCGCTGGCATCGGCGCAACCGATGACGATTATCGCAGCGCCGGCGCAGCGATTCTGGATTCTGCAGTTGAGGTATTCGCATCGAGCGAAATGATTGTGAAGGTCAAGGAGCCTCAGCCGTCCGAATGGAGCCAGCTGCGGGAGGGCCAGATCCTGTTCACATATCTGCATCTGGCGCCGGACCCGGAGCAGGCCAAGGGGCTTCTAAAATCGGGATGCACGGCAATCGCCTATGAGACCGTGACTGATGGGCATGGTGGCCTTCCGCTGCTGGCTCCGATGAGCGAGGTCGCAGGCAGGCTCGCGGTCGAAGCGGCGGGTAGCGCGCTAAAGCGCAGTGCAGGCGGACGAGGGCTGTTGATCGGTGGCGTGCCCGGTGTTCAGCCGGCCCGCATCGTGGTGGTCGGTGGTGGCGTCGTTGGTACGCACGCGGCACGGATGGCGGCCGGTCTGGGTGCAGAGGTGAGCATCATCGACCGCTCGATACCTCGGTTGCGCGAGTTGGATGAGCTATTCGAAGGGCGCGTTCGAACCAGGTTTTCGACCATCGAAGCTGTGGAGGAAGAGGTATTTGCGGCCGATGTTGTGATTGGTGCCGTGCTCGTTCCAGGTGCGAGTGCGCCCAAGCTGATCCGCCGGAGCATGCTGAGCTCGATGCGCAAGAGGGCTGTGCTCGTGGATGTCGCTATCGATCAGGGCGGCTGTTTTGAGACTTCCCACCCAACCACTCACGCCGATCCAACCTATGAAGTGGATGGCATCATTCATTATTGCGTGGCCAATATGCCCGGCGCCGTGCCGCTGACCTCGAGCCAGGCACTAAATAACGCCACGCTGCCGTTTGGCTTGGCTCTAGCCAATAAGGGTTTTTCCGCCGTGTTGGAAAATCCGCATTTGCGTGCAGGCCTCAACGTCCATCGAGGCCGGCTGACTTACAAGGCGGTGGCCGACAGTCTCGGGCTCCCGTTCTCACCGATCGAGCAGGCTGCAGCCTGATCCCAGAGGCCCCTATGGGCGTTTCCTCCCTGACTTGGGCCACCCTCCGGGGTGGCTTTTTTTCGGCTCTATCAATCTGCTGGGGTCCGCTGAGATTTATTCGCGACGCCGAGCGCGGCTGTAATCTGCGAGATTTGAACATTTGCGTGCGCCAGCTCGGCCAGGGGGCCCTCGATCACCGGAGCGGCTCCATTTAGCGCCATCGCGACGATTTTTCTGGTTGCGGTATGGAGACGTTGCTTGAGCCGATGACGACGTTGCCCGATTGACATCGTGGTGCCTTCGCTGCCGCTGTCCGGGTGAGCAGAACCATCACCAGAGGGCGATCTGCGATCCCCCCAAGACGGTGGCACGGCTACAATCGAGACCACTTCAAAAGCGCTCCGCCGCCACGTCAGGTCGAGCCGAGCTGCTTCTTATTGGCGAACCCCTTCACATGATCGCTGGCTATCGCGAAATCTCGACAATGCGCAAGCTACGAGATCAAGCAGCTGCGATGCCGATTGTAGGGTTTACGACACCTGGTCGAGGCGGCGGCTTGCGCTATCGAAAGTAGCCAAGACAAATCAAGCACAAGACTCCTTGGCATGAGATTTGAAAGCAAGGCGTCGTCTCGCACCTTTGCTTATGGAATCGTAGTGATGGCCTACAAAATAATCGCGTCACAATGCACGGTCTGTGGTGCGTGTGAGTACGAATGCCCTAACGCCGCGATCAGCCTGAAGAATGACATATATGTGATTAATCCGAGCCAGTGCACTCAATGTGAAGGGCATTTTGATGCGCCGCAATGCGCCGTCGTTTGTCCGGTTCCTGATACCTGTGTGCCGGCATAGCCTACGGGTGGCACTCCGGCGCAAAACATGATCGAAACCCTATCGAGGGCGGCTCCCTTTTGGGTTCGTCTCCTGGTTCTTTCCCAAACTGGCCTCGAGTCGGCCGTGACTTGCGCGATCCGCTCGGAGGAGAGGCGACGCGATCATTGCCGCCGGGAATCGTCCATGCGTGAACGGAGTGGGCAATGGTAGCTGTACAAGAGACGGTCGAGCGCGTCCGGCGCATCGACGTCGACCAGTATCGATATGGGTTTGAGACGCTGATCGAGTCCGACAAGGCCCCGAAGGGGCTGTCGGAAGACACCGTCCGCTTCATCTCCGCAAAGAAGAATGAGCCGGCCTGGATGCTGGAATGGCGGCTGGAGGCGTATCGCCGCTGGCTGACCATGACCGAGCCGACCTGGGCGCGCGTCGACTATCCGAAGATCGACTACCAGGACATCTATTACTACGCGGCGCCGAATCCGAAGAAGACGCTGTCCTCGATCGACGAGATCGATCCGGAAATCCTCAAGACCTACGAGAAGCTCGGCATTCCCCTGCGCGAGGTCGCGATCCTGGAAGGCGTTGAGCCGACGCCCGGTGGCGAGCAGGTGCCGAATCGCAAGATCGCGGTCGACGCCGTGTTCGACTCGGTCTCGGTTGCGACCACCTTCCAGAAGGAGCTGAAGGCGGCCGGCGTGATCTTCATGCCGATCTCGGAGGCGATCCGCGAGCATCCCGATCTGGTGCAGAAATATCTCGGCACCGTGGTGCCGACGTCGGACAATTATTTCGCGACGTTGAACTCGGCTGTGTTCTCGGACGGCTCGTTCGTCTATGTGCCGCCGGGCGTGCGCTGCCCGATGGAGCTGTCGACCTATTTCCGCATCAACGAGCGCAACACCGGCCAGTTCGAGCGCACACTGATCATCGCCGACAAGGGCTCCTACGTCTCCTATCTCGAAGGCTGCACCGCGCCGCAGCGCGACGAGAACCAGCTGCATGCCGCCGTGGTCGAGCTCGTCACGCTTGATGATGCCGAGATCAAGTATTCGACGGTGCAGAACTGGTACCCGGGTAACTCGGAAGGCAAGGGCGGCATCTACAATTTCGTCACCAAGCGTGGCGACTGCCGCGGCAAGAATTCCAAGATCTCCTGGACCCAGGTCGAGACCGGTTCGGCGATCACCTGGAAGTATCCGAGCTGCATCCTGCGCGGCGACAATTCGAGCGGCGAGTTCTATTCGATCGCGATCTCGAACGGCTTCCAGCAGGTCGACTCTGGCACCAAGATGATTCACCTCGGCAAGAACACGTCGAGCCGGATCATTTCCAAGGGCATCGCCGCCGGCAAGTCGCAGAACACCTATCGCGGCCTCGTCAGCGCGCACCGCAAAGCGACCGGCGCGCGCAACTACACCGCCTGCGATTCGCTCTTGATCGGCGACAAGTGCGGCGCGCACACGGTGCCTTATGTCGAGGCCAAGAACTCCTCGGCGACGTTCGAGCATGAGGCGACGACGTCGAAGATCTCCGAGGACGTGCTGTTCTACTGCTCGCAAAGAGGCTTGAGCGAGCAACAGGCCATCGGCCTTGTCGTCAACGGTTTCGCGAAAGATGTCCTGCAAAAGCTTCCGATGGAGTTCGCAGCGGAGGCGCAGAAGCTGATCTCGATCTCTCTCGAGGGATCTGTCGGATAACCAAACGTCCCGCGAGCCCCGAACGCGGCTCGCCGTTCCGGACGACGCATTTTGAGGAATCAGATCAAAAATGACGCTGCTCGAAATCCAAGATCTGCATGTTGGTGTCGACAGTCGTGAAATAATCCGTGGCCTCGATCTTATGGTCAATGCGGGCGAAGTGCACGCGATCATGGGGCCGAACGGCTCCGGCAAGTCGACGCTGTCGCACGTCATCGCCGGCAAGCCGGGCTATGAAGTCACGGGCGGCCAGATCCTCTTCAGGGGCGAGGACCTCCTGGAGATGGAGCCCAATGAGCGCGCCGCCAAGGGCGTGTTTCTGGCGTTCCAGTACCCGGTCGAGATCCCCGGCGTCACCACCATGAACTTCCTGCGCACGGCGCTGAACGCCCAGCGCAGGGCGCGCGGCCGAGGGGAATTATCCACGCCCGAATTTCTGAAAAAGGTCCGTGAGGTGGCCGGGTCACTCAACATTACCCGGGATATGCTCAAGCGCGGCGTCAATGTCGGCTTCTCGGGCGGCGAGAAGAAGCGCAACGAGGTACTGCAGATGGCGTTGTTCGAGCCGAGTCTATGCATACTGGACGAGATCGATTCCGGGCTGGATATCGACGCTCTGCGTATTGTCGCGAGCGGCATCAACGGCCTGCGTTCGCCGGAAAGGGCGATGATCGTGATCACCCACTATCAGCGGCTCCTTCATTACATCGTGCCCGATTATGTGCACGTGATGTCGAAAGGCCGCGTCGTGAAGAGTGGCGGCAAGGAACTCGCGCTGGAACTCGAGGCCTGTGGCTACGCCCAGTTCGAAACCGCGGCCTGACGGCTCAAGGGATTTCCCCATGAAGCAAGTATTGGTTAAGGCCGATGCCGGGTGCGCAACGAGCAATTTTCTAGCAGCCGCGCTCGAACGGTTGCCTGGCGCGGGCCTCGTCCCCCATATCCGTGCGAGGGCATTCGAAGCCTATGAGCGCGCCGGCCTGCCGCATCGGCGCATGGAGGCCTGGAGATACACGGATCTGCGTGCCCTGATCGGCGAGGTGTTGCCACTCGCTCCGCGACCGGATGCAGCGGCGTTGGCGCGCGCAACGGCGTCGGCCAGGCGAGTGGCTGTCGATCAGGCGGTCAAATTGGTCTTGGTGGACGGCATATTCGCGCCTGAGCTATCGGATCTCGGCGAGCTGGAAAACGAGCTCCATGTGCAGTCACTGCGAGAGGTGTTGGAGAATTCGGCCACTGGCGCAATGGCCGGGTTGGTGCTTTCGACGACGGACGATGCGGTGATCTCGCTCAATGCGGCAATGGCCTCAGATGGTCTGGTAATTTCGATTGCCGAAGGCAACACGATTAGACGCCCTATTCAAATCGTTCAGGTCGCAACGGGATCGTCGGTGTCCGCTTTTACACGCTCATATCTGCAGCTCGATAAAGGGGCGCATGCGACCGTGGTGCAAAGTTTCATCTCGGCCGAAGGCGCGAGCGGCTATCAGGCCAACGATGTCTTAATCGCCCTGGCTGGGGACGAGGCGAGCCTTTCGCATCTCCGCATAGCGGCTGACGCCGCTGATGCGGTGAACATCTCGTCGGGGATCATCGCGGTCGGCACCAGAGCTAAGCTCGATCTCTTCAGCATGACGTGCAGCGGCTCCATCAATCGCTATCAGGGATTCGTGACGCTGGGTGGCGAGGGATCCAAGCTCTCTGCGAACGGGGTTAATCTCATCAAAGATAAACTGCACGCCGACACAACAATCGTGGTCGACCACGCCGTGCCGCATTGCACCAGTCGGCAGAAGTTCCGCGCGGTCGTTGATGATTGCGGCCGCTCGGTGTTTCAGGGCCGAATCGTTGTTCGTCCCGTCGCCCAAAAGACCGTCGCCAGCCTGTCGACCCGAGCGTTGCTCTTATCCGATCAGGCCGAGGCGGACAATAAGCCGGAACTTGAAATCTCGGCCGACGACGTGACCTGCAGCCACGGAGCGACCTCAGGAGCGCTGGATGGTAATCTCGTATTCTATCTGCGCGCGCGGGGGCTATCCGACAAGGATGCGCAGATGTTGCTCATTAAAGCGTTCATTGGAGAGTCGATTGAGGAGATATTCGCCGATAACCTGCGCGATTTTGTGACCGCGCAAGCTGAACACTGGCTGCAGGAACGGCTGTGAGCGAACATCCCGCGGTCAGCGATGGTCGTTACGAGGTCGACCGTCTACGTAGTGACTTTCCGGCGCTGGCCATGACCGTTTACGGCAAGCCGCTTGTCTACCTCGATAACGCTGCGTCCGCGCAAAAGCCAAATGCGGTACTTGACCGCATGATGCAGGTGTACTCCAGCGAATATGCCAACGTTCATCGCGGCTTGCACTATCTCGCCAATGCGGCGACCGAGGCGTATGAAGGTGCCCGTGCCAAGGTGGCGCGGTTTGTGAACGCGCATTTGAACGAAGAGATCATCTTCACCCGCAGCGCCACCGAGGCAATCAACCTGGTCGCGCAGACGTTTGGTCGTGAGCGCATCAGCCCGGGTGATGAGATCGTTCTGTCAATCTTGGAACACCACTCCAATATTGTGCCGTGGCATTTTCTTCGGGAACGGCTCGGTGCAGTGATCAAATGGGCACCAGTGGATGATGACGGTAACTTCTTGCTCGATGACTTTGAGCGACTGCTGACCTCGCGCACCAAGATGGTTGCGATCACACAGATGTCAAATGTGCTCGGCACGGTCTTGCCGGTGAAAGACCTGGTGAGGGTCGCACATGCTCGTGGTATCCCGGTGCTGGTCGACGGTTCACAGGGATGCGTCCATCTGAGCGTCGACGTCTGCGACATTGATTGCGATTTCTACGTCATGACCGGCCACAAACTCTATGGTCCGACCGGAATCGGCGTGCTTTACGGAAAATCCGAGCATCTGGCATCGATGACGCCTTTCAATGGCGGCGGCGAGATGATCCGCGAGGTCTCGCGTTCCGGCGTCATTTATGGGGATCCGCCGCACCGGTTCGAAGCGGGTACGCCGCCGATCGTTGAGGCGATCGGGTTGGGCGCAGCCGTGGATTACATCAATTCGATAGGCAAGGTGCAGATCCGCAAGCACGAGAGCGCACTGCTCGCTTACACGCAGGAGAAGCTCGGGGACATCAACTTTGTGCGCATGATCGGGACGCCGGCCGAGAAGGGGCCGATCATCTCGTTTGATGTGAAAGGTGCGCATGCGCACGACATTGCCACCGTCGTCGATCGCGCCGGCGTAGCGGTGCGGGCGGGGGCGCACTGCGCGATGCCGCTGCTCAAGCGCTTCGGCACACTGGCAACATGCCGTGCGTCCCTTGGACTTTACAACACCCGTGAAGAAATTGATGTGCTCGCGCGCGCACTTATCAAGGCACGCCAGCTATTTGCGTGATCGGCGGGCGTGCTGCGTCAAGGTGAGAGGGAGGCCGCATTGAGTTGCGAAGTAGAATGACGTCGTGCCTGATCATCGTCATCGCAGAAGATCAACACCTGAGGTCTCGGCAAGCTAAGTTCGCATTGGCAAGCCTGGTCGGCCAGGGCACCTTGCAGCCGTTTTCCCTTTGCGTCCGCCTTCGTCGAGCGCGGGGTCCGTAGTTCTAACGGCAGGTCGCGCCATGGCGCACCTGAACGTAGGACCCAAAAGATGCCATTAAGCACGCGACGGACATTTACGCGCTGAACGCCACGCGGCTTGTTCGGCAGCATCGGTTTGATGGCGGTCCATTCGTAATCGCTGAGTTCGTAGCGCATGATTCGAGGCTCCAAATTCGGAGCTTGAATCATGTTTCGGGCCGGCCATCAATCGGCAACGCCCCGCGGCCGTACCGGTAACGCTTTGCATATGCTTCCGCTTTCGGCGGCATAGCGGACTTGGCCGGGCTTGCTAGTGGCTCGACCCGGTCGTCCATGATCGAAGTGGACATGACGTAGGATCGGCCTTTCAGAGGCTAGTCGCGCTGTCGTGAAAGTAATCGGAGCTTCGAGCGAAGGGCGACCCGCATTCACGTCAGGCCTTTTCGAAAACTCGCATGGTGATCTGGTCGATGCGCGATCCATAGTCGGGTATGCCCCTGAACGCCGTGTGTCGCTTCGCGCCCGGATCGTTGCCTCCACGAGGGGCAAAGAACTGTGCGAACAACCTGTCTAGCTCGCCAGAAGCTCACCTTGCGGACGATCTCCGCGCAGCTGAGACGTTTCGCGGATCTTAAAGGAAACCTATGGAAATCCACGGCACTGCAGCCACTATGACCGTGCCGAGGAGCAGGGCCAGCATGTACGCCAGGATCGGACCCATGCCTTCGTCGGGATGAATCCGGCTGATGGCGCACGCCGCATAGTAGCCGACGCCGAATGGCGGCGCGAAAAGTCCAATCCCCATCGCCAGAACGACGACCATGGCATAGTGGACCTCATGCACCCCCACCTGACGGGCAATGGGGAAAAGCAGCGGACCGAAGAGCACGATGGCAGGGATGCCTTCGAGCACGCTTCCCAGGACGACGAACGCAAGGATGGTGACGATCAGAAATATCGGCGCACCACCCGGCAAGGAGGTCATGAACTTCGCAAGAGATGCCGAGAAGCCCGATTGGGTCAAAGCCCAGGCCATCCCCGTCGCCGCACCGATGATGAAGAGGATCGCGCCGGAAAGAGCCGCGGTCTCAACCAACATCGGATAGAGGCGACGCCAGTCGAACCGGCGATAGATAAAAAGCCCGGCCAATACGGAATAGACGATGCCTATCGTCGAGACCTCGGTGGCTGTTGCTACCCCCTCGACCACTGCGGCGCGGATCACAAATGGAAGGGCAATGGCGGGAATCGCGATCAGAAAGGAACGGCCGATTTCACGCCTGGTCGCCCGCTGAACGTGCGACAAATCCTCTCGACGGTACCGCCACCACACCACCGCGCACAGTCCGACCGCGAGCACGATCGCCGGCAACAACCCGCCCGTGAACAGGGCCGCGATCGACACACCCGTCACCGATCCGATCGTGATCAACACCAATGATGGGGGGATCGTCTCGGTCTGAGCACCGGTCGCCGCCAGGAGCGCGACGAGGTCACCACGCTTCGCGCCGCGTCTGGTCATTTCGGGGAAGAGCACAGGCGCTATTGCTGCCATATCGGCCGCCTTGGATCCCGAAATACCCGAGACCAGATACATCGCACCGACCAGCACATATTGGAGGCCGCCCCGAACGTGGCCGAGCAGGCTGGCGAGGAAACCGACCATAGCGCGGGCCATGCCGGTCATTTCGATCAACAAGCCGAGGAACACGAACATCGGTACCGCGAGCAGGATGAGATGGCTCATGCCTTCGTCCATGCGACCGATAACGACCACGTCGGGTGTGTTGGTCGTCAGTGTTATGTAGCCGATGGTCGCCAGGCCGAACGCGAAGGCGATCGGCACCGCTGCGAAAACCATAGCGCCAACGATAAACACGAAGAAGATCAGCAGGTTCAGATTGCCGAGGGGTTTAAGGATTGGTGCGAGCAGCGCGAGAACCCCGATCAGCGTTCCTACCGCAGCGATTGCAGCCGCAAGGTGCTTCACATTGGCTGTGGCTGCCAGCCTCAGGGTGGCTACGACCAGCATCAAGCCGACGCCGACCGGCAGGGCGGCCGCGCGCCAAGTGTTGACTATTCCCAGAGCCGGAGTTGTGACGAAGACTTCGTCGGCCGCAAACTCGTAGGCGGGGCGAACTACCAGAAGCAGGAACGCGAACGCGGCAGCCGTCGCAAAGACGTCAAGGAACAACCTGGCTTCCGGTCGGATCATGCCAATGATGGCCGTCATCCGCATATGCTCGGCCCGCTGGAAGGCGACGACCGATCCCAGCATCGCCAGCCATAGAAACAGGATGCCGGCGAGCTCATCCGACCAGACAATCGGGGTGTGGAGCACGTAGCGAGAGACGATGCCGACGAAAAGGACGATCACCTCCGCAATGACCAACAGTGCGGCAGGAATGGCGACGACGGGCTTCAATGCCTTGTTCAGGTTCACAACAGCCTTGCGCCATCCGGAGGCAGGCTCAGGAAGAGCGAGTGTCGCCCCGTCCATGTGCGCATGTTCCATGACTCACCCCAACTTGCCCGAGGCTTTCTCAAGTTGAACCCAGGCCTCCTCGCCGAATTTGGATTTCCAGTCGGCATAGAAGCTCGTCTTTGCCAGCGCCTGCCGGAAGGCGGATCGGTCGACGTCGAGGAATTGCATCCCCTTGGCTGTCAAATCGGTGCGGAGGGACTCAATGAGCTTTGCGATGTCGGCTCGTTCATCGTTGGCCGAGCGATCGAATTCGCGCGTCACGATCTCTTGCACGTCCTGCGGAAGCTTCTGGAACGCGCGCTTGTTGCCGAGGATCCAGTAATTGTCCCAGACGTGACCCGTCAGGCTGCAGGTCTTCTGCACCTCATACAGGCGCGCCGTTGCTATGATCGGAAGGGGATTTTCCTGACCGTCCACGACCTTGGTCTGGAGCGCGGAATAGACCTCGTTGAAGTTGATCGGCGCTGGTCCGGCTCCGAGCGCAAGAAACAGCGACGTCAGATTGGGTGCGGCAGGTACCCTGAGCTTAAAGCCCTTGAGGTCGTCCGGTGTCTTGATCTCACGACCCGACGACGTGATGTGGCGGAAGCCATTGTCCCAAGGTTTGGACACCGCCATGACGGGCGTCTTGGCGATCTGCGCGCGGATGTAGGCGCCGAGTTCGCCGTCCATGGCCTTCCAGACGGCATCGTAGTTGGGGAAGAGGAAGCCGAGATTCACGATGCCAGCGGCGGGTACAAGGGTGGCGAGGATCAGAGAGGAGAGGTTGAAAAGCTCGACGCTACCGTTGCGAACCTGCGTCAGCAGATCCGTATCCGAGCCAAGCTGGTTGGCCGGAAAGAGATTGATTTCTAGGCGACCGCTAGTCGCTTCCTTGATGCGATCGGCGGCCTCCTTGGCCCGAGCATTCACCGGATGCGCGGGGTCCTGCCCGGTCGCGAGCTTGTAGGTGAACTCTGCGGCGGCGGCCGGGCGGCTGAGGATGGCGCACAAGGGGACGGCCGCGCCGGCCAGGAGCAACTTGCGACGGGTGATGGCAGTCGATTTGCGTTTGGTCATTGCTTCCTCCTTGTTGAGTATCGGTATATTGATCGCCAGCAGCACGCTTCTGCTCCCGCCGGTTCTCGGGCACCGACCGCCAGGCAGTGGCCATCGTTCTCCGCGGCGACGCCGCGTAAGCGATTATTCCCTCAGTCGAACTTGACGTATCGAGGTGCGCGCCTAGCGCAGCCACTCCTTGATCTGCCTTGCAACTGCGGCAGTCGAAATGCCGTAACGATCGTGCAGCGTGGGAAGCGCCCCAGCAGCAAGGAACTCATCGGGCAACGCGATCTGGCGGAAGGTGGGATGGACGCCGGAGCGCATCAACAACGCTGCAATCGCCTCTCCGAGCCCGCCGATGATGGTATGGTTCTCGGCGACCACGACGAGACGGCCAGGTTTCCCTGCTTCGCGCAGTATCGCTCCGTGGTCGAGCGGCTTGATTGTCGGGACATGCAGCACGGCCACGTCCACGCTATCACCGGCGAGTTCCTTTGCGGCTTCCAGCGCCCGCATGGTCATGATTCCAGAGGAGATGATCAGGACATCCCGACCGTCCCGAATCAAGGATGCCTCGCCGAGCCTGAATTGATAGTTGTACTCGTCCAGGACGAGGGGCACCTGACCACGCAAGAGCCGCATATATACGGGCCCGTGATGCGCCGCGATGGCCGGAACGATCTGCTCGATCTCATGAGCGTCGCAGGGATCGATCACGGTCATGTTCGGCATTGCGCGGAACAGCGCGAGGTCTTCCGCCGCCTGGTGGCTTGGGCCGTAGCCGGAGGTGAGACCTGGCAAGGCGCAGACGATCTTCACGTTGCGGTCTTCCTCTGCAATCGTCTGGTGGATGAAATCGTAGGCGCGCCGAGAGGCGAACACCGCATAAGTGGTAGCGAAGGGCAAGAATCCTTCAGCCGCCATGCCCGAAGCCGCGCCGTAGAGGAGCTGCTCCGCCATACCCATTTGATAATAGCGGTCTGGAAACTGCTTGGCGAAAATGTGCAAGTCCGTGTACTTGCCCAGATCGGCGGTGAGGCCCACCACCTCGGGACGGCTCCGGGCCAATTCGACGAGCGCGTGACCGAACGGCGCCGGTTTCGTCTTTTGTCCCTCGGCGGCGATCGACGCGATCATCGCGGAGGTGGTGAGCCGCGGTTTCCCGGGCGTAGCTGAGGTAACCGACTTCATGACCTGTCTCCCGCATCAAGTTCTGCCAGCGCCAACTTCCATTCGTGCGCTTCGACCCGAATGAAGTGGTTCTTTTCGCGCTGTTCGAGGAACGGAACTCCCTTGCCCATGACAGTGTCGGCGATGATGATCCTCGGTTGCGGCTCGGGGTGCGAAATCGTTGCGTCGAATGCTGCCACGACGGCGTCCAGGTCATTGCCGTCGACTCGACGTACGAACCAGCCGAAGGCCTCGAGCTTGTCGACCAACGGCTCGAACCCCATCATCTGTTTCGAAGGGCCGTCGGCCTGCTGGTTGTTGACGTCAATGATCGCGATCAAATTGTCGAGCTTGTGGTGTGCAGCCGACATCATCGCTTCCCACTTCGAACCCTCGTCGAGTTCTCCGTCCGAGAACAGCGTGAAGACACGGCTCTTGGAGCCCTTGCGCTTCAACCCGAGGCCCATGCCGACCGCGATGCTCAGTCCGAGCCCCAGGGACCCGCCGGACATTTCCATGCCGGGCGTGTAGGACGCCATGCCCGACATCGGCAGGCGGCTTTCGTCGAAGCCATACGTCTCGAGTTCGACTTCGGGGATAATGCCGGCCTCGATCAGTGCGGCATAAAGGGCGATCGCGTAGTGACCGTTGGAAAGGAGGAAACGATCGCGATCTTCCCAGGTAGGCTCCTCGGGCCGGTAGCGCATCGCGTGAAAATATGCGACCGCCAACACGTCGGAAATATCGAGCGCCTGCGCGATATAGCCCTGGCCCTGAACTTCGCCCATGCGCAGGGCGTTGCGGCGAATGTTGCGCGCACGCTGCGAAAGGCTAGGCGCGTTGACAAGTGAACTCGTGGACATCCGTCTCTCCATTGCTGCTCTTAGTGAATGAGCATCCCGCCGTTGACGTCGATCACGGCGCCGGTGACGTATGCGGAGAGGTCCGATGCGAGAAACGTGTAGATGCCGGCAACATCCTTGGCCTCCCCGAGCCGTCCGAGCGGAATGCCTTCCAGGATCTTCGCTTTCATCTCGTCGTTGAGCTTGCCGGAGGTGATGTCGGTGCCTACCAATCCCGGCGTGACGCAGTTGACGCGGATACCATCGGCGCCAAATTCCCGAGCCATCGCCTTGGCAAGCCCAAGGACCCCCGCCTTCGCCGCCGAGTAGTGCGGACCACCGAAAATGCCGCCGCCGCGCTGGGCCGATACCGACGACATGCATGCAATCGATCCCGACTTGCGCTTCCGCATATGCGGGATCACTGCCTGGGACAGGAACAGAATGCCCTTGAGGTTGACGTCCTGGATACGGTCCCAGTCGGCCGGCGTGATGTCGAGGAATTTGACCGGCTGTGTGATGCCGGCGTTGTTGATCAGGATATCGATTTGGCCGAAACCGTCGACGACAGCTTCGACTGCCTTCTGACACGAAGCCTGGTCGGCGACGTTGCAAGCAATTCCGATATGAGCGCCGCCGAGGCCTTGCGCGGCGGCTTGTGCGGCGGTCCCATCGATGTCGAGGATGGCAACCCGCGCGCCCTCTTCGGCAAATCGTCTGGCAGTTGCGAGGCCAATCCCGCGGGGCGAGGCCGCCCCTGTGATGATCGCCGTTTTGCCGCGAAGCAGCATTCGAATCCTCCCTGTCCCTGTCGTTTTGGACGCCGCGGGTGGCAGCCGGTCCTCTTGCCCCATTGCTAGAGCCGAGGGGCCGGCCGGGACAAACGCGCAGTTGTCTTGGATGTGTGAATCTGGTTCACTTATGGGTATGCTGCTGTCGAGCATCCCGATCTCCGCTATCCGGGCCTTCGAAGCGGCTGCGCGCACCGGCTCCTTCAGCGACGCGGCCGACGAATTGCATTTGACGCCGAGCGCCGTCAGCCACGCGATCCGCAAGCTGGAAAGCACCATGAGCACCGTTCTGTTCGAGCGGAGTGCTCGTTCCGTCCGTCTAACGCCTGCTGGCGAGAACCTGATGCGCCACGCCGGTGCGGCCTTCGACAATTTGCGGCGCGGGATCGAAGAAGTCGCAGGTCGCGGGCCGCAGCTCCTGAGGGTGCATTGTGCCCCAAGTTTCGCAGCGCAATGGCTGGCCCCGCGCCTGACCAAATTTCTCGCGGCCGAACCGAAACTGGAGGTTCGGCTCGCCGCCAATACGGAGTACGCCCGCTTCACGAACGACGATTTCGATCTGGACATCGTCTACGGTTCACCTCGCGGTGAGGGCCTCGACGTGATCCCGCTTGGTGAAGAAACCGTCACCCCTCTGTGTGCTCCTCAGATTGCGAAAAGAATCCGCCAGCCAAAGGATTTGTTGAGCCAAGTTCTTATTCGCTCCGACGTGAAGCAGGTTCAATGGTATCAATGGTTCGCCGCGAACGGGCTCGAACCTCCAGCGATCCATGGAATGCGATTCGACCGCAGCTTCCTCGCAATAGCCATGGCTTGCGGCGGGGTTGGCGTGACGTTGGAATCAACTCGGTTGGCTGAAAGTGAGATAGCATCGGGGCGCCTGATAGCGCCCCTGGCTGGCCGCTCCACCGACATCCGCTACGTTGGTCATCATTTGGTGTTCCCGCGCGCTGGCCGTCAGCGCCGCGCTTTGCAGACCTTCGTGGAATGGATCAGGTCTGAGATTGCGCCAAGTCTATAGAGTAGCGTGAACTGGAGCTGACGTCCGCTCCTCACCCTTCGCGTTATTTCGTCGCGCTGCGGAATTTGGTCGCTATCGGGCCATAGCGGATTCTGGCAAGCCGTCCGCCCGGCAGATTTATGGGTTCACGCCTAGAACGAAAACACGCGCTGATAGCTGAGCGGGGCCATTTCGCACATAGCTCCCCCTTGTTCCGTTTCGAACAGGTCAAACCAAGAAGCCTCCGAGCAAAGCGCGATGTCGCGTTCGCAACAACGGCGTTGCCGCCGCGCGAGACGCGCTAACTGCCGTTAATCGTTATGGGTTTTGTGTTCGCGAAGCGCTGGCATGCTGGTTGCAAAAGTTCTGGTCAGAAGCCGCTCTTGCAACAGCTAACCTTGAGGACATCAGATGAGTCTCGCCACGACCCAGAGTATCGCAGATATCAGGGCTCGCAACAAACAGCTGATCGAGGAGGTGCTGAAGGTCTATCCGGAGAAAACCGCGAAAAGGCGTGCCAAGCACCTCAACGTTCACCAGGCCGGCAAGTCCGACTGCGGGGTGAAGTCCAACATCAAATCCATACCCGGCGTGATGACGATCCGGGGCTGCGCCTATGCGGGATCCAAGGGCGTGGTTTGGGGGCCTATCAAGGACATGGTCCATATCAGCCATGGTCCTGTTGGCTGCGGCCAGTATTCGTGGGGATCGCGCCGCAACTATTACGTTGGTACGACGGGTATCGATAGCTTCGTGACCCTGCAATTCACCTCCGACTTCCAGGAAAAGGATATCGTATTCGGTGGTGACAAGAAGCTGGTCAAAGTTCTTGACGAAATCCAGGAGCTGTTTCCCCTCAACAGCGGCATCACCATCCAATCGGAATGCCCGATCGGACTGATCGGCGACGATATCGAGGCTGTCTCAAGAACTAAATCCAAGGAGTATGGAGGCAAGACCATCGTGCCGGTCCGCTGCGAGGGCTTTCGTGGCGTGTCGCAGTCACTAGGTCACCACATTGCCAACGACGCGGTGCGTGACTGGATCTTCGACAAGCTCGAGCCCGACGGCGCACCAAAGTTCGAGCCGACGCCTTACGATGTTGCAATCATCGGCGACTACAATATCGGCGGTGATGCCTGGTCATCGCGAATTCTGCTGGAGGAAATGGGCCTGCGGGTGATCGCGCAGTGGTCCGGGGACGGTTCACTCGCTGAACTCGAGGCAACTCCGAGAGCCAAGCTCAACCTTCTGCATTGCTACCGTTCAATGAACTACATCTCCCGCCACATGGAAGAGAAATTCGGCATCCCCTGGTGCGAATACAACTTCTTCGGACCTTCAAAGATCGCAGAATCGCTGCGGAAGATTGCGGCCTATTTCGACGACAAGATCAAGGAAGGGGCCGAGCGGGTGATTGAAAAGTACCAGCCGCTGGTCAACGCGGTGGTTGCGAAGTATCGCCCGCGCCTGGAGGGCCGAACGGTCATGCTATATGTCGGCGGGCTTCGTCCGCGTCATGTGATTGGCGCCTACGAAGACCTCGGGATGGAAGTCGTGGGCACCGGATACGAGTTTGGCCACAACGACGATTATCAGCGCACCGCTCAGAACTACGTAAAGGACAGCACGCTGATCTATGACGACGTCAATGGCTACGAGTTCGAGCGCTTCGTCGAAAAGCTCCAGCCTGACCTCATCGGCTCGGGCATCAAGGAAAAATACGTGTTCCAGAAGATGGGTGTGCCGTTCAGGCAGATGCATTCCTGGGACTATTCGGGTCCATATCACGGCTATGACGGCTTTGCGATCTTTGCGCGCGACATGGACATGGCTGTCAACTCGCCTGTCTGGAAAAAGACGAAGGCGCCCTGGAAGGAAACGCCGAGGGCCAAGCTCTTGGCTGCAGAATAGGGCAACAAGTCTCGCTCTCAGCGGAGAGCGGGGCGGTCAATTTCGATATTAAAAGGATCTTAATAATGGCGCAAAGTGCCGAGCACGTGCTCGATCATCTCGAACTGTTCCGCGGTCCAGAATACCAGCAGATGCTGGACAAGAAGAAGATGTTCGAGGATCCCCGCGAGCCCGCCGAAGTCGAGCGTATCAAGGAATGGACGAAAACGCCGGAGTACCGCGAGAAGAATTTTGCGCGGGAGGCGCTAACGATAAACCCGGCCAAGGCCTGCCAGCCGCTTGGCGCCGTATTCGCCTCCGTCGGCTTTGAAGGCACGCTGCCTTTCGTTCACGGCTCGCAAGGCTGCGTGGCCTATTATCGCAGCCATCTGTCGCGACACTTCAAGGAGCCGTGTTCCTGCGTCTCTTCGTCGATGACCGAGGACGCTGCTGTATTCGGTGGCCTGAACAACATGATCGACGGGCTCGCAAACAGCTACAACATGTACAAACCCAAGATGATTGCGGTCTCCACGACCTGCATGGCTGAGGTGATCGGCGATGACCTGAACGCCTTCATCAAGACGTCCAAAGAGAAGGGCTCGGTTCCGGCGGAGTTCGACGTGCCGTTCGCCCACACGCCGGCCTTCGTCGGCAGCCACGTCACCGGCTACGACAACGCGCTCAAGGGCATCTTGGAGCATTTTTGGGACGGCAAGGCCGGAACGGTGCCGAAGCTGGAGCGCAGGCCGAACCAGGCCATCAACATCATCGGCGGTTTCGATGGCTATACCGTCGGAAACCTTCGCGAGATCAGGCGCATCCTGGAACTGATGGGAATCCAGCACACCATACTCGCCGACAACTCCGAAGTCTTCGACACCCCGACAGATGGCGAGTTCCGGATGTATGACGGTGGCACCACGCTGGAAGACGCAGCCAACGCCGTTCACGCCAAGGCGACAATCTCCATGCAGGAGTGGTGTACGGAGAAAACGTTGCAATTCGTGGCCGAGCATGGGCAGGATGTCCTGTCCTTCAACTACCCGATTGGCATATCCGCAACGGATGACTTGCTGGTGGCGTTATCGCGCATCGGCGGCAAGGACATTCCGGAGCAACTCGCACGAGAGCGTGGCCGCTTGGTCGATGCCATCGCCGATTCCAGTGCGCATGTCCATGGCAAGAAGTTCGCGATCTATGGTGATCCGGATCTCTGCTACGGGGTAGCTTCCTTTCTGCTCGAACTGGGCGCCGAGCCAACCC
Organism: Bradyrhizobium sp. USDA 3364; assembly: GCF_054056355.1. Lineage (NCBI taxonomy): Bacteria > Pseudomonadati > Pseudomonadota > Alphaproteobacteria > Hyphomicrobiales > Nitrobacteraceae > Bradyrhizobium > Bradyrhizobium sp. USDA 3364. Next base: position 1,337,699 of record NZ_JBSRYG010000002.1, on the reverse strand, counting down.
ATGTGCTTTCCACCAACGGCAACAAGGCATGGCAGACAAAAATGGCGGCGCTGCTTGCAAGCTCGCCGTTTGGGCAGAGCTGCCAAGTCTACCCTGGCCGGGACCTCTGGCACTTGCGCTCGCTCCTATTTACCGAGCCGGTCGATTTTCTGATTGGCAACACGTACGGCAAGTACCTCGAGCGTGACACTGGAACGCCACTGATCCGAATTGGCTTTCCAGTCTTTGATCGGCATCACCATCACCGCTCGCCCGTCTGGGGTTATCAGGGTGGCCTGAATGTGCTGGTCAAGATCCTCGACAAGATCTTCGACGAAATCGACAAGAAGACCAACCTTCTTGGCAAAACCGACTACAGCTTCGACATCATTCGCTGATGACGAACGGTGCGCGTGCCATCGCCAAACCCGGCGGTGGCACAAATGCACGGCGGTTAATCTCCAATTAGTTTGCTGAGGGGAAAACGGATGAGTTCGCTAGCGGCCACGGTCCAGAATATCTTCGACGAGCCGGGCTGCGCCAAGAATGGCAGTAAGCCGAAGGCTGCTCGCAGGAAGGGCTGCACCAGGCAACTGCAGCCGGGCAGTGCCGCGGGCGGCTGCGCTTTCGACGGTGCCAAGATCGCGCTGCAGCCGTTTACCGATGTCGCTCACTTGGTGCACGGTCCGATTGCGTGCGAAGGCAACTCCTGGGACAATCGCGGCTCGGCGTCGTCTGGCTCAAATCTGTGGCGGACCGCATTCACAACCGACCTGAACGAAACAGATATCGTATTCGGAGGCGAGCAGCGGCTGTGCAAGGCAATCACAGAAATCATCAATAAGTGGGACCCTCCCGCGATCTTCGTCTATCAGACTTGCATCCCGGCGATGATCGGCGACGATATCGATGCGGTTTGCAAGGCTGCGTCTCAAAGGTTCGGCAAACCAGTTATACCGATCAATTCCCCAGGGTTCGTTGGCTCCAAAAACCTGGGTAACAAGCTCGCCGGCGAGGCCCTGCTCGAACATGTCATCGGAACGCAGGAGCCGGACTACACAACGCCGTACGACATCAACCTGATCGGAGAATACAACCTTTCAGGAGAGCTCTGGCAAGTGAAGCCATTGCTCGACGAACTCGGAGTCCGGATTCTCTCCTGCATCTCTGGCGACGGAAAGTATCGCGAGGTCGCTTCTTCTCATCGTGCGCGGGCGGCGATGTTGGTATGCTCAAAATCTATGATCAATGTCGCACGCAAAATGAAGGAACGCTACGGGATCCCGTTCTTCGAGGGGTCGTTCTACGGTATCCAGGATTCGAGTGATTCGCTTCGCCAGATCGCCCGCTTATTGGTCGAGCGCGGCGCCCCCCAAGAGTTGCTCGGGCGCACTGATGCGGTGATCGCGCGCGAGGAAACGCGCGCCTGGGCTGCCATCGAACCGTACAAGCCACGTTTCAAAGGCAAGAAGGCCTTGTTGATTACCGGCGGCGTCAAGTCATGGTCGGTCGTGGCGGCACTGCAGGAAGCCGGTCTCGAATTGGTCGGAACCAGCGTGAAGAAATCGACCAGGGAGGACAAGGAACGCATCAAGGAGCTGATGGGGCAGGATGCCCACATGATCGAGGAGATGACGCCGCGCGAAATGTACAGAATGTTGAAAGAAGCGGAAGCGGACATCATGCTGTCGGGCGGCAAATCGCAGTTTGTCGCACTGAAGGCGGCGATGCCCTGGATCGATATCAACCAAGAGCGGTGCCATGCCTATCTGGGCTATCTTGGAACGGTCAAACTGGTGGAGGAGATCGACAAGTCGCTCTCCAATCCGATGTGGGAGCAGCTGCGTCGACCTGCGCCATGGCAATTCTTGGCGAAGGCGATAGTGCAGATGCGATCACCGCTGGCCGAGATCGCCTGCGATCCTGTGCTCGGCGAAACGGCGCGCCGAGCCAAGGAGATCTGCTTCTGCAACAAGGTCGATCTCGGAACAATCGAGGATGCGATCACCGCCCATGGCTTGATCAGCGTGGAAGCTGTCAGAGAGCACACCAATGCGGTCGGCGGCTGCTGCAACAGACGCATCGAGGGAATCTTGGCGGCCTCACCATCCGCCCTGCCACAGGCCGCAGAATAAGGACCTGTTATGGCCCTCGTCAAAGCGTCTACTAAATCTTGTGCGGTCAATCCGCTGAAGATGAGCCAGCCGATCGGCGGAGCCTTCGCCTTTATGGGGTTGCGTGGGGCTATGCCGCTTCTGCACGGTTCGCAAGGCTGTACATCCTTCGGGCTCACGCTCTTCGTGCGCCACTTCAAGGAAGCAGTACCGCTGCAAACCACCGCTATGAGCGAGGTCGCAACCGTGCTCGGTGGCTACGAGAATCTCGAGCAGGCGATACTCAATATCCACAGGCGAGCCAAGCCAAAGATCGTGGGGATCTGCTCAACCGGGGTTACAGAGACCAATGGCGACGATGTCGATGCCTACCTCAAGCTGATCCGGGACAAGCATCCGCAACTTGCGAAATTGCCGCTGGTCTATGTCTCGACACCAGATTTCAAGGGAGCGTTCCAGGACGGCTGGGAGAAGGCTGTGGCGCGCATTGTGGAGGCGTTGGTCGAGGAGCCGGGCGTGAGTGGACTGCGCGACCCGTCCAAGGTGAATGTTCTTCCAGGATGCCACCTCACCCCCGGTGATCTCGACGAACTCCGGGCCATCCTGGAGGATTTCGGGTTGCGGCCGTCCTTTTTGCCTGATCTGGCAGGCTCGCTTGATGGGCATATCCCCGATGAGTTTACGCCGACAACCATAGGCGGCATCGGCATCGACGAAATTGCGAGCATGGGACGCGCTCAATGGACGATCGCAATTGGCGCACAGATGCGACGCGCGGCGGAGGTCCTGCTGGCCAAGGCCGGCGTGCCATTTCGCCTGTTCGAACGGCTTCGTGGTCTCGACCCCAACGACGAATTTATCACCTTTTTGAGCGAGATCAGCGGCCGGCCCGTACCGGTGAAATATCGGCGGCAGCGTGGCCAGCTCACCGATGCAATGCTGGACGCGCACTTCCATATTGGTGGTCGCAGAGTTGCGATCGCCGCCGAGCCAGACCTCCTGTTCGACCTGTCCAGTACGCTGCATGACATGGGTGCGCAGGTGACCGCAGCAGTGACAACGACGCAGTCGGTCGTTCTTGAGCGAGTTAAGACCGAGGAGGTCCTCATTGGCGACCTCGAGGACCTAGAAGAACTCGCCATAACCAAGCAATGCGACCTACTGGTCACGCATTCGCATGGTAGGCAGGCGGCGGCTCGGCTGAAAATCCCGTTCTATCGCGCGGGTTTTCCGATGTTCGATCGGCTTGGTGCAGGACACCAACTATCCGTCGGCTACCGTGGTACGCGGGACATGATCTTCGATATCGCCAATCTCGTGATTGCTGACCGCGAGGAGAACCATCAGCCTACGCCCGATAGCTGGCGAGCTCCGTCTGCACTGCCACGACGAGCCGGCCACAGCTCGCCTGGCACAGCTGAGAGATCGATTGCATGAAGGTCGCTTTCGCTACGCAAGATCTCAGACGGGTCGATGCCCATTTTGGATGGGCAAAGAATATCGCAATCTATGATGTCACGCCGGGCGGGCACGTCTTTCTTAAAGCAATTGAGTTTGAGGGCGATCTCAAGGAAGACGGCAACGACGATAAGTTGGCGCCGAAGATCGATGCAATCAAGGATTGTGCAATTCTGTACGTCGCCGCCATCGGCGGTGGCGGAGCCGCCAGGGTGGTGGCCAACAAGATCCATCCCATCAAGGTGAGCAAGCCGGAAAGCATCCTGGTGCTGCTTGAAAAGCTTCAGGACGTACTGAAGGGAACGCCACCTCCCTGGCTGCGCAAAGCCATGGCCAAGGACCAGCGCCGCGCGTTTGAGTTCGACGAATGAGGTGAGATGACCGAAGAAATCGTGCGGCAGGGTAGCGGCATCGACGCGCCGTTCCTCGTGGAGCTGATCAAGATTTGGCGCGCTCAGGATGCCAACGGCGCCTGGGCGAGTAAGAGCGATCTCGACCTGCTCGAACCCTACATCTTGGACAAGGAGAAGCGGCGCGCCCTGCCGATTGTCGGCGATCCCGATCCCGACACGCTGTGGCGGCTTGAGCTATTCTTCGACGCGGTCGCGCTCTCGATCGAGAGGGTCACCGGCGTGATGGTCCAGCCCATTATGAAGCTGCATCATGAAGGCTTCGGCCGCGCGGTGTTGATCGCAGGACGGCTGATTGCCGTGAACAAGCAGCTACGCGATGTACATCGTTTCGGCTTCGTTAATCTCGTAAAGCTGGCACAGGAAGGCGACAAATATGTCAACGACGGAATCGAGATGATTCGCAGATTTCCGGACGTGGCTAACTATTGAGGGCGCTCATGAGCGATCGCGAAGCATTGAAAGCAGAACTGAAGAAACTGTCTGGCAAAGCGCTGCAAGCCAAAATGGATTTGCATGATCTGTCGGAGGAATTGCCTGTCAACTGGAGCTCGATTATGACGGTGGCGCAGAAGGCGTACGATGCCTATGCCGAACTCGAGCGCAAAAGCCATGATTTGAAGGCGCTGGAAAATAACCAGAGGGGCTGACTCATGTCATTTGCAGCGCGCGATGGCCGCGAGTGGATACCAGAATACTTGACATCGATCGATGACAAGAAGTGCATCGGTTGTGGGCGCTGTTTCAAGGTGTGCGGTCGAGATGTCATGACTTTGAAGGGAATCAGCGAAGAGGGCGAGCTTGTCGATCTAGACGATGACGCGGATGATGAGATCGAAAAGAAGATCATGGTTCTAAATGATCAGGGCGCCTGCATCGGCTGCGGCGCCTGCGCAAGAGTGTGCCCGGCCAATTGTCAGATCCACACCTCAGTCGGAGCTGAAGTCACGTGAGCGAGGACCGCCTCGTCCAGCAGCAGGAAAGGATAGTGCAATCACATGCGCGACCTGGGCGGGTGACGCGCACGTGATCAGTGAGCTCGCATCTTTGATCAGGCCATCGTGCTCAAACCTCCGAGACTAAGTGACTTGGAAATGATTGATCGGGTATTTTAGTACTGGTTGAGAGCAACAACGTCGAGCGGCACGTCGTTGATCGCCCGTCCGCGACAAGGGACGCGCGGTTCACCTATCCAGTGGAGCCTTAGGGCGGCCGAGTCGTTGTCTGTCTTCCGGCGGATGCCTTGCCGACCCCGTAGTGGGCCGGTGGCGCGGTAAGCTTGTGGTCAGCTAGAGATTGTATCCTCATTGCAGAGCTTGCGCGGCACGAGCTCGATTGCGTGCAATTCGCCGATAGGAGAGCGATCCGGATGTATGGCAGAATCGTTGGCTCATCCAGCCAGTCCACGAGCGCGAATCAAGCTGATGATTCGAGCGAGGCGGGAGATAGCCCCCGTTTTGCGGAAACAGTTGCGCGCATGGAGCGAGGTGGGTCGTCGTCGGGGGCCGCGGCGCCATACTCTCTGAGTTCCGATCCACCCATTATCAAAATCGACGAACAAGAAGACTTCAGGGATCTCGTGGAGAGATACTTGCGTCGCGATATCAGGGACATCGCCGACAACCCACAAGAGTACTCTGAGTTTGTTTCGAGGAAAGCTGAGTGGGCTGCAACTGTTGCTGGATCCTATGCCAACACTTACCGTGATCCGAATAACCCCGCGAAGTTTTTCAGCTATCAGCTGGGTGAGGAAAGTGTCGGCCTGCTAGCAGTGGGTGGCCCGGTCCGGATCAAGGGAGACCGGTTTCGAGAACAGTTCGGGCGTAACGATATCACGTCCGTAGTAAATCTACGCGTTACTCACCCGCTTGTCGAAAACGCAGGCGATATCCTGCTCGAGCATCAATTGCGTTTGGACGGCGATCATCCATTGGTATTGTCGCGTCCTGCCCGACCGGGGATGGAGCCCCGTCTAGCTGAAATGGGTTTTGTTCACGTGGGTCGCAATCACTGGGTGCTCGACCCTCACCAGAATCCCGAAGTGTGGACGAAGAACGAGAACAACGAGTGGCAGCGAATAGGCAAGCCTACAAAATATCTTTCCAAGGTGGAAGAAGCCGGCAGCGGTCGTCGAGAGAGCGTTGAGACGGACTCATCTGACGATGATCCCTCGTTTTATTTGGAGCGTGAACTTCGACGAATGGCTGTTGAAAGCGATTCGGAATAATGGGAGTGAGGCGGAACTGATGGGTTTTCGCCCTGGCTCGCGTACGAGCAGAAGGCGTAGCCTTGAGGGGAGCGCGCGCCACGTCGCGCTCCCTTATGCTTGCCAGATGCCAGTTCGCGAGTTGGTTGGTGGAGTTGGGCCCGCCTTGTGTCATACGAGCCGGGGGCCTGCTTCGCCGAGCCAGCAGGGCCTTGGTGTGCGGTTTGGGAGAGGACCTATTTTAATCCGGCTTTTGAGCGGCAATCTGAGGCAAATGCGGGAACCGATTGCGCTCACGATGTCAGTACTTCCGTTGAATCTGGTATCACTGAACGGGTTGCGAAGTTGGCGATCGTGAAAATCGTTCTGCGACGGCTAGCGCGAGGTGCCCCATCGGGTGTGCGACCAAGCGAGCGTTCCAGCATACGATCGAGCGTCTTGTCGGGCTCGTCCAGCAAATGGATGTAATTATCAGTACAATAGAGCATCAGTTTTATAGAGACCCTGTTTTATAGAGACCCTGGGAGTACCAATGCGCGTACGCTGGGAAGCCGGAATGGATCCCCTACGCCAGGAGCAACGAGCTGCGCACGCGCTTGCGGTTCTGCTAGCCGGTCAAGTCGTGCGGCACCGCTAAGGCTGCGCGTTGGGCTAAGAGAACGCCGAGCAGAACTCCGACGATTCTTGCAGCACAAGGCACAGCAACAGGGCAGAGCCCTTGTGATAGGCGAGCAATGAATGCAAGTAGATGCTATTTACGCGATTTGTGGTTTTAACGACATTCCGAGCCGCAAGGCCATGGGATTTCACCTTATGGTCCTCGATCATGACGGCAATCACCGGCCGTGGTCCATCGTTGTGGTACGCTGGGGTAAGAAGGTGCTTGGCTATCTCAATAGATGTCCGCACAACGGCGTTGCTTTGGACTGGGAACGAAACGAGTTCCTCGATCCAGACGGCGTCCGGCTGATGTGCGGCAAACACGGATCCACCTTCGAGCTCGGAACCGGGCTGTGCGTCGATGGTCCGTGCAAGGGCAGAACGCTCACGCCAATCGCCTTGACAGTGCTGGATGGCGATATCTGTGTCGTCGGCGTGCGTCTTGTCGAAGACGGCGCGTCCCGGGACGAATGAAGTCCGCGCTCAAACCGGCCGGTTCTCGTTGCGGTTTTTTACCGGCTCCATCCTCTCCAGCCCGTCTTCATAGGAGATCTCGTCGTAAGATAGGTCGAGAGCCTTCGCCGCATCGAGGAGGTAATCAAGCTTGCCGCCCGCATCCAGCTTCTTGAGGTCGTCCTTGTTGAGCCCGACCAGGTCCATCATCTCCTTCCAAACAGTGGATTCATCGCACGGCAGGACGTGGAAGGTAATGCCACCGAGCTTGATGTGGTACTTCGCCAGCAAATCGACGTTGTTACAGAACAAGAAATAACTGCCCTTTTGGCTTAACGCACCGTCAAGCACGGCCGCGACGTCAGCAAGATAAGCGAAGGAGTGCAGGTAGCCGGCCAGCACCGGGATAGTACGTTCTCCGTCCTGCGCGATCGTCAGAACCTGTTCGATCGAATAGTCCGGCGGCCGCTTCTCGTCCGCGACTTGCGTCTGAAATTTTAGTGCTATGTCGCCGCGAAAGCCAAACCGGCCAGGCTTGGTCGTCCCGCCCTTGAGTACAGCATTGAGCAGGCGGCCCTCCTTCTCAAGTCGACCGAGTGCGGTGTTCTCGATTGCAGTCATTAAATTCGTCCTCGATTTGAGCTTTTCACCGGCGCGCTGGCCGATGCCAGATGCGATGCAAGTTGCTTGCCGCCGCCTCTGTAACGACCTCCAGCCGTGCCGCGAAACAAAACGCCTATGCGAGAGGCGATCGTCCCAGGCAGCGTTGTCACAAACTCGACACCGGCGCTGATGAAGCCGACAGATGCCACCAAAAAAAGTAAGCGGGATCAAGCTGTGCACGCTGGCACATGACTTGCCATTGTCGGGCAGACCTAAGCTCATGAGAGGGTAAGCCATGATCAACCTGACAGATAGCGCAGTGAGTGCCATCAAAGGCGCGATGGCATCATCAATGCACCCGACCGGCGGCCTGCGCATTTTGGTCGAAGCAGGCGGCTGCAATGGGTTCAAATACAAGATGGGCTTGGCCGAGGTGCCGACGCTTGGTGACACCGTGATCGAATGCGGGGGTCTGAAGGTATTTGTCGACAGCAAGAGCCATGAGCATCTGATCGGCACGACCATTGATTTCGTCCTGGCGCCGGATAGTTCCGGATTCATCTTTCAAAACCCGAACGCCGCCGCGAGCTGCTCCTGCGGCAAATCGTTCAGCTAATAAAGAGGAAACATCGCAGCATGCTGGCCGAACCGGAAGAAGTATGGCAGTCGTCGGCTGCGAGAGCGCTTCGCATTCGCGACGCAATCGGACAGATGCGAGCGGATCTGCATGGCGATCGTGGCGACCGTCGGCTCATCCGGACCAATAGCCACAGGACCATCGCCAGTCTGAACGGCGCATCCGCGTTCTGTAAGCGTCCTAGACTGACGCTGGACCGCATTCAGACGAGGCTGATCGACAAAATAGGCGAATGCGTTCGTCTCGTCCCGATTGCGGCTGTCGGCGAGGCGCTGGATTGAGCGGGATTCAAGTGCCGATTTACCTCGACAATAATGCAACGACCCGGACCGATCCATCCGTCGTGCAAGCCATGTTGCCGTTCTTCACAGAGCAATTCGGCAACGCATCATCCACGCATGTCTTTGGCGGCGAAGTCGCAGTCGCCGTGAAGCAGGCCCGGGGTAGCTTACGGCGGTTGCTAGGCTGCGCATACGATCATGAGATCGTTTTCACCTCGGGAGGGACCGAGGCCAACAATGCCGCGATTCTCTCTGCGCTTGCGACCCAAGAGGGCCGCGACGAGATCGTCACCACCTCGGTCGAGCATTCTGCCATTCTTGCCGTAACGGAGCAATTGGGGGCAAGCGGAGTCAAGACGCATGTCGTACCGGTAGATTCCCGCGGCCGGCTCGATATCGAGGCGTTTCGCAGCGCTCTCGGGCCACGGACAGCGATTGCTTCCGTTATGTGGGCCAACAACGAGACCGGTACGATATTTCCTGTAGAGTTCCTTGCAGGGTTGACCCATGAGGCGGGCGCGCTGTTTCACACCGATGCGGTCCAGGCCGTCGGCAAGATGCGCGTAGACCTTAAGGACAGTGCGATCGACATGCTGTCGCTATCCGCGCACAAGCTGCATGGACCCAAAGGCATCGGCGCGCTATATCTGCGCAAGGGGACAAGTTTCCGACCGCTGATCTGGGGCGGATCGCAGGAACGACGGCGCCGCGGCGGAACGGAGAATATTCCCGCAATCGTGGGCCTTGGAAAGGCTGCAGAGCTCGCGGCGGAGCGGCTCGAACCTGAGCGCGTTCGCATTGCTGCGTTGCGCGACCGCCTCGAGCAGGGAATACTGCACATTGGCGAGTGTATTGCGCTCGGCGATATCAGCAACCGGCTAGCGAACACGACCAATATTGCCTTCGACCATCTCGAAGGCGAAGCGATCGCCCACCATCTCAATCGGGCCGGCATTGCTGTGTCGCTCGGATCAGCCTGCAACGCGGGCTCAATGGAGCCATCGCATGTCTTGCAGGCCATGCGGGTGCCGGCGTGGAGCATGCGCGGTGCGGTGCGCTTCTCGCTATCGCGAGAAACCTCATTCGCGGAGGTCGACGAGGTCGTGTGCGCCGTGTCTGACATCGTGGCTCGCCTGCGCGCCACTTCGCGGGAGTCGGCCCGCTCGGCCAGCCATGATTCACAGTCAAGGAGTTCAACGTGAAAATCATGATCCGCCGGTCTCCGGACGCGGGCCTGTCGATCTACGTACCAAAGAAAGATCTCGAAGAGCCGATCGTCGAGTCCGAATATGAGACCCTCTGGGGCGGGTGGATCAAAATAGCCAATGGCTGGGTACTCGATTTGCCCAAGATGGCGAGCGATACAAAATTACCGATCACAATCGACGCTAAAAAGCGGAGCGCGGACGGAGAGGGTTTCGTGAAGGGGCCTCGGCGGATCGACTTTGTCGATGCAGCCGATGCCAAGACCATGCTCGCGGACATCGCTGCCGGGTTAAGGGCTGCGCGCGTGGTGCCCTATCTCGGTCCTGGCCTCACCGGACTGTCCAGATCCGATGTGCCGACCTCGCCCGAGGCGCTGGCCGACTTCTTCGCCCGCAAGGTTGCGCTGCCTCGGCGGACCAAAGGCAATGCGTGGGCGTCGGCGCAGCATATCGAGGTCAGCAAACATCGCTCTACGCTGACGACATTGATGGTGCAGGCCTTCGCTCGATCAGCGGAGCCGACGCCGTTACATCATCATTTCGCGTCCCTGTCGCCGCCCGTCATCGTCGATGCATGGTACGATGGGGCGATGCGCGCCGCGCTGGGCAAGCGCGAGGGATGGGGTGAAGTTCAGGGCATTACCCGTGCCGGCATGGCGAGAATCGTTGGTATCGCTTCTATGATTCTTCTGGCCAAGAGGTCGACAGTGCCATTGGCCGGCAGCTGGGCGACGTTGCTCTATAAGCCGCATGGCAGCGTGCACCCGGCCAACAACTTCCTGATCTCCGATGCTGACTATGTCGAGGCCTTGACCGAGATCGACATTCAGACGCCAATTCCGGACATCATCAAGGAAAGGCGGAGCGGACGGACCTTTCTCTTCATCGGCTGTCGCTTTAACGACCAGTTGTTGCGCAGCTATGCGCGGCAGATTATCAAGCGCTCGGGTGGCCCCCGCTATGCGATCGTCGATCCGGATACGCTGTCGCGCAACGAGTTCCTTATTCTACTCGAACAAGGTCTGTCGCCGCTTGCGATTCGGCTCCCTTGCGCGGTTGAGATACTGCTCACCCGTTAGATGTGTGAAGCTCGATAGCCCAACTGGTATCGCCAGTTGTGAGATGGCGCGATGCACGAAACGCCCGCTCGGATGAAGCCGGGTGTTGCGCGCGCTTTGGCACCATCATTGATGCGCCAGCCCGCAGAGTTCTGAGTGAGGATGAGGACGTATCTGTCGCATTCTCAACAAGCGTATCATTGCCGCTCTTACATGTCTCAACGTCGGTCGTGGCCCGATAACGCTATGACATGCTGACCAAATATCGTCTTCTGCGCCGTGGCATGTGAGTTGCTACGCCTCGTCTTGAGGCTCGCTCACGGATGGTCCTGGGAAGCCAATGTGCCTGCGGGGAAGAAAGAGAATGAATGCGATCGTGGGGAGCGGAGGATACGCCAAAGCTGCGCTGGATAACGGCACGATGATGCAGTCTGCCGCCGAGCATAAGGGCTGTCGCACCGCAGCCAAGACCGCCCAGGCAGGCTGCGGGTCACAGACAAGCCAAGGCGATCTGCCGAGCGAAATCTGGGAAAAGGTGAAGAACCATCCGTGCTACAGCGAAGAAGCGCATCATCATTACGCCCGCATGCATGTGGCGGTCGCGCCAGCCTGTAACATCCAGTGCAATTACTGCAATCGCAAATATGACTGCGCCAATGAATCTCGCCCGGGCGTAGTGAGCGAAAAGCTTACCCCCGAGCAGGCGGTGAGAAAAGTGCTCGTGGTCGCGACCGCCATTCCGCAGATGACCGTGCTCGGAATCGCTGGTCCCGGCGATGCTCTCGCCAATCCAGAAAAGACGTTCAAGACATTCGAACTGGTCGCCAAGGCGGCGCCCGACATCAAGCTGTGTCTATCGACCAACGGACTGGCTCTGCCGGACCATATTGACACGATCGTCAGGTCTAGAATCGACCACGTCACCATCACTATCAACACGATCGATCCCGAAATCGGCGCCAAGATCTATCCCTGGATCTTCTTCAACCATAAACGCTACACCGGCATCGACGCGGCGAGGATACTCACCGACCGTCAGCTGCAAGGACTGGAGATGCTTAGCGAACGTGGGATCCTGTGCAAGGTGAACTCGGTGATGATCCCCCACATCAACGATCAGCACCTGGTCGAGGTCAACAAGGCGGTGAAGGCGCGCGGTGCCTTCCTTCACAATATCATGCCGCTGATCTCCGCGCCTGAGTACGGCACGGTGTTTGGCCTAAACGGTCAGCGGGGGCCGACGGCGCAGGAATTGAAGACGCTGCAGGATGCTTGTGAAGGGAAGATGAACATGATGCGGCATTGTCGCCAGTGCCGCGCTGATGCTGTCGGACTGATCGGAGAGGATCGCAGCGCAGAGTTCAGTGCCGATCAGATCATGAAAATGGACGTCAAATACGACCTTGGGACGCGGAAGGCTTATCAAGACAGGGTGGCGGACGAGCGGGCCGCTAGGGTCGTGGCCCACCAACAAGAGCTTTCACAGTTCGCCGGCGAGACGAGCGCGATCACGGTTCTGGTGGCGGTCGCAACCAAGGGTGCGGGACTCATCAACGAGCACTTTGGGCATACAAAGGAATTCCAAGTATATGAACTTTCTACATCCGGCGCCAAATTCATCGGTCACCGTCGCGTCGACGTCTACTGCCAGGACGGTTATGGCGAGGAGGACAGGCTTTCGACCATCATTCGTGGCATCCATGACTGCCATGCGGTGTTCGTGGCCAAGATCGGTGGCTGCCCAAAAAGCAACCTGATCAAGGCCGGGATCGAGCCAGTCGATCAATACGCGCATGAGTTCATCGAGAAGTCGACGATCGCCTGGTTCAGGTCCTATCTCGACAAGGTAAAGAGCGGCGATGTCCAGCACGAGGAGCGCGGCGACGCCGCGATCCGCCAGGGAGCTCTGATCTCCGCGGCGTAAGGGGGGTATATGCCATTCAAGATCATCGCCTCTCAGTGTACCAGCTGCTCAGCTTGCGAACCCTTATGCCCGAACGTTGCCATCTCGGAAAAGGGAGGAAGCTTTGTCATCGAAGCGACGAAATGCACCGAATGTGTTGGCCATTTCGACGAGCCGCAATGCGCCGCGGCTTGTCCGGTCGACAACACCTGCGTAATTGACACGTCCTTACCCCGCTATCAGGCGCCAGCTTAGGACGCGAGCTTCCATGAACGGCATGCCAAGAGCTGGGGCTGAAAAATTTGCAAACTTCGTGCGGCGCGTTGTCGACACCGCAGGTCTCGACCTTCGCGTCTCCCGTCGCGAAGGCGGCTGCTCCGGATGTCCCTGCGATCGTGCTGCTGCTCGCCGGCAGCGGAGCGTTGGCAGGCATTTCATTTGGCGCGGCAGGCCAAAAACGCCTCTCAGCTCCGAGCGTAGGCTTCTGGGCCGCGCCATTATCGTTGATGTGACTGACGAGATCACGCTGATCGGCGCATGCGCGGCGGGATCAGCCTTACCGAGCCGCAACATCGCGGAATGCGCCGGGCGAACGAAGCTGCCGATGACCTTCGAGGCCGCAGCCAGGTTGCCATTTGCCGGTCAGGGAACGCTGATCGCGCGCACTTTGTTCGGCGAAGTCCCGGGCCAAGACTGGCGGATGGTTAACGCGACTGATGCTGCACTTGATCACGCCGATATCATCATGCCGCGGTTGCATCCCGCCGTGTTGAAGGACCTCGCCGGCCTGCCGATATGGGCAGGCAATCGGGAAGAAGGGACGAGGCCGCGACCAAGCTGCTCGTACTCGAACCGGCTGACACCATCGGTACCGAATCGTTCGCGGACGTCCTGGAGCGGAGGAGCCAATCCGAAGATCGACCACATTGGCAACACCGCCCTGGGGCATCACTCCAATTACAGGGCCTGCGCTCGTCCGTCGCGCAAGAGGGGCTGCGACTGCTGGCGTTCGGCTATTTGCACAAATGATTGTGCCGGCTACGTCTCCAGCACGTCTCCCGGCGGAATCCCGCGCTCAGCAATGGCGGCACATGGCGCGCAGAGGTCGAGGTCTGAGCGATCGTGTCCACGCAGGCTAATGCCGTCGTCTTATCGTCGATGCTTGATGGCCATAGAAGCCTCGTCTCCCCAGCCGCAACATCGTTTCGTACGGGGAAATGATGCCGATGCTGACCGACAAGGAGCTGGCGACGTCCTCGCGTGCCACTTGGCCCCGCAGCTCCGCAATCAATCGATCTGCGCTGAGGACGTCCAGTTCCGCCACATCGTACCGCGTCGCGCTGCCGTTGCGGGGCTACTTGGTGTAGCTACGGGCCAATACGCTAGAGCGCGGCTAGATACCGCAGAACGGCTGTCACGCGGAGCACGAACTGCCCTACAGCGACATCCTGGTCAGCACGTCGACACGAACTGGCGAACCGCATTGCGGAGAGCGAATCGGCTGAGTGCGGCGAGGGATGAGCACAATTGTGGAGGATGGCTCCTGGTCGGACCGGCAGCACCCCTGATGTCTACCAGCAACGATGCATGAGGAGCGCTACATGAGCGGTATTGTTCGCGACAGCGACGTCGTCGAGCTCGACGAGCCGCCTGTCTTCAGTTTTAGCCAAAAGGTACGAGCCAATCGCACCATTCGGAATGATGGCACCTTTCGTGGCAAGGAGATTGGCGACATCTTGGTCAAGAAGGGAGAGGTCGGTTACGTCATCTCGATCGGGACATTCCTGCAGCAGTTCTACATATATGGTGTCGAGTTTCTGGAAAGCGGCTACCGCGTTGGCATGAAGCGCAAGGAACTCGTGCCGGTGGATGCCTGCGAGGAGATCGATGATCTGCCATTGCCGGAGGAGGCCGTGTCGTGAGTGAACCCGGCTTTCTGAAATATCGGCGGGGCCAGCGGGTTAAAACCACAGTCGATATCATCAACGACGGCTCTTTTGCCAATGCGGCGCCTGACGGCGTCTTGCTCGGCGCCGGAGTGGCCGGAGAGATCATCAGGGTTGCCATCCATACCGATGCGAACGTTCCGATCTATACTGTCGATTTTGGAGAACGGTTGCTCATCGGCTGTCTTGAAGAAGAAATCACAGGTCTTTGAAGGGAGGCTTTCGCGATGAATGCCGGGCTGATGAGGAAGGTCAAGACCGGGCTGGTGGCGCACCCCAACGAGCTTGATCGCAAGCGGATCGAGCGCAGCTTGAGCTCCCGTACGCGCTATCTCTACGTCTCGCCGAAGGTGACACCGGTGAAAGGCGGCTACCTCGTCGAGAGCCCCTGTTGCTCGCGCAATATTGACAAGGACGGCGCACTAATCGACGTCGCGCTGATTCTTTTTGATCGCGTGAGCGGAATTTGGAAGGTGTTTTGCAAGAACCACGCCCAAGGAATCTGGGAATTTTACAGCCTGTATCACCGCCTGACTTCAGCGATCGACGAATTGAACGCGGATCCGGAGCGTCTGTTCTGGCAATGAGGGGCGGCTTTTGAGGGGTCACAGAGGAGCCACGATGACGCTCACTGGGCAGGAATTGATTGAAATCGAGCAGCTGCTTGCGGCCGACAGGGCCGAGGAGGGGCTGTTTGTCGAGCTGCGGCGCCGCTTTCCGCAGCTTGCTTGTGTGCGCTGTGATGCGTCGGATATGCCGGAGCAGCCATTCCGGCAGTTTGTGCGTTTCGATCTCCATCTGATCGATGGATCGGATCACTGCGTGCAGATTACGGCCGATCCGGCACGGGCGACTGGCATCATATTGGCCAAAAGGAGCGCTGCGCAGTGAGCGGCACTGAGCTCGCAGAGCATCCGTGCGATGGCCCGCACAATGTGGAGAATAATGCATCCTTTATCCCACTGTCGGACCCGGATATTACCGTCGCTGAGCTCTCTGCAGTTGAAACCCTGCTATGTTCGTCGCAGATTTCCAGCGGGCGGATCACTGAGGCGTTCGAGCAGGCTTTCGCGGTCTATCTGGGCCGCAAACATGCCGTTGCGGTTTCGAGTGGTACGATTGGGCTCCTGCTTGCACTCAGGGCGCTCGGGATCGGAGCAGGACATGAGGTCATCGCCTCGCCCTACGCTTTTCGCGAAACAGCGCATGCCATCAGTCTCGCAGGCGCACGGGTGGTATTTGCCGACGTCGACTATTGGTCGGGAACATTGGTTCCAGCTAAGGTCGAAGAGAGCATTACGGCCTGCACGCGGGCGATTGTCGCCGGCAATCCCAACGGTCATCCTGCGCCATGGGCAGAACTGCGGACGGTCGCACAGCGCCACCGGCTGCTGCTCTTGGAGGATTCTACCGAGGCGATCGGGTCGAGCTACAAGGGGGAGCTCGTCGGCCGATTTGGCGACCTGGCCGTGTTCGACTTTGCCCAGCCGGTAGCCCTAAGCTGCGGTGAAGGCGCAATGGTGGTGACGGATGACATCGATATTGCGCTTGGGTTGCGCCGCCATCGCGCCCACCGCCTGGACGAGCGATTCTCAGTCGTCGTCGCGAGCACAGCACCTTACCAGGCTGGCATCAGCGATCTCACGGCTGCCTTGGGGCTGGCGCAGCTGACGCGTCTCAATGAAATTCTGCAGCGTCGTCGGCTCATCGAGCAGCTCTATAACGCGCATATCCAGTCATTTGAAGGCATCAAGCCGCCTTATGTCGGTCCCGATGTGACGGATGTGAACTGGATGCTTTATCTCGTTCAATTGGGGACACGCTTCACGCGATCCGGTCGGGACGCCATCATCGATGATCTGCGCGCCGCCCAGATTCAGTCCGCTGCCTACAGCCAGCCGTTGCATTTGCAACGCCACTATTTTGACCTCGGCTATCGCCGTGGCGATTTCCTGGTTACCGAAAAGGTCGCCGATCGTGCTTTAGCGCTGCCGTTTCACACCCATCTCACGAACAAGCAGATCGCGTTTATCGTGGAGACCATGAAAGATGCCTCGATCAACGTGGGCGCAGGTGCGGCGATCTACTAAGATGATCTTTGTGCACCACATGAAAGGAGGATTGATTGAGCACAATCGTAGCTCTGGGCGTGCGCGAGATGAGAAATCAATCGAGCGCATGTCATGCGATGCCCCGCGGGCGGATAGATATCCGCATAAATGCGGAACACGTCGCATGCCGCTGCATCATGTACTGTTCGGGAAGCTGCGGGAGAAATGCTCCTCGCAGAAAGCCTGCTCGATCGTCGCAAAGTGTCGTGCCCACGCCGTGGTTTAAGGCCTACCCGCCAAGATGCTCGAATCCGAGCACGCCATCCTCGGTTTCGGCTGGGGCGTCTCAAGTTAGTCAAACAGAGATTACTATGAACGTACAAGAAGTCATCATTCACGTCCGCTTCGCTCCGAATGGAAGGGTGGTCCAGATCAGCGAGCGCCCGGCAAAGCTCACGCCGAACCAATGGTTTGAAGTTCTCAACGCCCGCGCTAGCTCGGCATATCGACCGCTCGCTCGTGGCCGTGGCATCTTCCGATTGAGCCGTACTACGGTCGAAGCCTTCAAGCAGGAAACTGCGAGGCCGGGATGAGCCAAGCGATGATCGGGAACCCAATGGGCGATCAGATCGAGGTTTTTACCGTCTGTCCGGCCGATGCCATCGAGCGGAGTGGCGCCAGGGGCTTTAGCCTGTCGCGTATCGATGATAGCGGCGAGAGCCGGTTGTTTTCCATTATTGTGGTGCGCACCTTCGGCGACGACTATTTTGGCTATGTGAACCGTTGTCCGCATGACGGCGTCTGGCTGAACATCGGCTCCGGCGAGTTTTTCTCGGCAGACCATTCCTTTCTCAGATGCGGCCGGCATGGTGCAAGGTTCGAGATCAAGACCGGAGTGTGCATCGATGGTCCCTGCAATGGACAAGCGCTTGAGCCGGTAGCGCTCGCCGTGATCGAAGGTGACGTTTGCCTATGCGGCGTCGAGCTACTGGAGGAAGATCGGGCTTCCGAGCGCTTCGAGGACAGCGAAGAAACAATGGATATCACGATCCATCCGGATTGACGGCGTATCATTTGGCTGTTGTTCAAGTTGGCTGAGGGATTTTATCGGAGGACGAAATCGTCGCTCCTAAGCGTTGGTGCAGATGGGTATTATGCTCTCTTAGCTTGTCAGAGCAAACGGCAATCCAACGCCTTGCTGCCGGGCGCCAGCGGGCTCTGCCGTACCAACAAAAGGTTGCTCTTACATCAACTCGCCTAATGGATCTCGCAGGCGGGACGTGCTTCTTGCAGCCGGTCGATAGAACATGTTCAAGAAATGTCCTCGGCGGCTGGAAGTCCGCCGAGGACACCGTCTGGGCTGCGAGAATGGGGAGACCCAGACTGACAGGATCGTTTGGGAGGAAGAATGACGATCCTGTGTCAGAAGCTTTTGGCCGTCAGCGACAGCTGGCTTATTTTCTGCGCTGCAATTGCGATGCCAAACGCCTCAATGCGACCTCTCAGCGAGTGGCGCCGCGATCTTCGGGGGCCGCCGGTTTACGGACGCATGCATGAATGAACACGCGTTCGCTGTTCGGCATTGAGGCGGCAAGTGCGCCTTGACGGTATCGTGGAGGGCTGTGGGCGCGATCCAGGACCGCTGTGTTGCCGGTTTCGTGACGGCCGATCAAGTCCGGGCAGCTTAAGCTATAGCCTTGAACGCGGGTCCGCGTTCACTCTGACTGTCGGGGCGTTTGCGCCAGGCGCTATCCTGTTGAGGTAAACAATAGATCGGAAACAGCGGAGCGCACATCATGCGTGCGAACGGCTGGAGCAGAATGGGGGGCGTCAAACGCGAAGCCAACGATTGTCCTGTCCAGAACAGAAGAGAAACGACATTGTCGGAACTCCAGCATCAACGATGAGGAGCGCCTCAGCAGAACAAGAGATAGTCGTAAAAACGCGAGGATTCTGCATTTGGTGTGGAACTTGCTTTGCAGCAATCGGATGGTTGAGCAATGTAGGAGCAAAGAGATTGCGATGGTAGGAGAAGACGTTGAAACGAATCAGGAAGCTTGTGCCAGACGTGAGTCATCTGTGGCTGATCTTCAGCGTTTACAATTAGTGTTATGTTCGCTCATTTCGCCGGCGTTCGCAGGCGAGCATCGAAATCAGTAGCATCAATCTATCGATGCGGCGTTCGACAGCAAGAGACCCTGTGAGGGCGATGCGAGCCCGGGCCATGTCTCTTTCGGATCGCTCGCATTGATCACAGGATAAGCGCATGGACTCAGAAACCGAATTCGAGCTCCCCCAAATTTATAGGCATCATGTCTTTGCCTGCAACACGCAGCGTCCGCCCACTCATCCGCACGGCAGTTGCGGCGCCTCTGGCGCGCAAGCATTGTGGGATCGAATGGGCAAGGCGATCGAAGCGCAAGGCCTTAACGATATCGGTTTCACGATGGCTGGCTGCCTCGGCTATTGTAACTCCGGTCCCTTGATGGTCGTCTATCCTGACGGAATCTGGTACCGCGCGACTACGCCGGAAGACGTCGACGAAATCCTGGAATCCCATCTCAAGCAGGGTAAACGTGTCGACCGCCTCGTGATGGTGCTAAAGCGCAGCTAAACGCCTTGCTTCGCGCCGCTTGGCCGGGCAATCAAGCATGGACAGCTTCTCCGTCGATGAGCTGTTCCCTCGGTACGTCGGTCGGCTCAGGATGACCGGGTGGCCCTCAGGCGTCAGGACGTGCGAACAGCGCGTCATGGAGCTTGTCGTTATGGCGCTCTTTGAGATGTTCGGTGAGACTGGCCCAGATTAGAGCGCTGCTCGTGCCCGGGCCCTGAACCTTGAGCGTCAACTCCCTTGTCAGACTATCATTGTCACGGCGCAGCGCGGCGCCTTGAATTTTCAGACCCGATCGGCAACTGGCACGGTCGCAACGGCTGACAAAGCAAGAACGTGTTTCTTTCGATGGCTGTTCGATCAATCTGTTCGCGTCACTTAATACTGTCCCTACGCAGCACGCCGCAAGCGCAAGGTGCGGATGGCGCTCACGATCTTCGCGAGACGACGCGTCTTTGACACGCCATCTCGCTCGCGGATGAACTGCGGTGCGGTTGAAGGACGCGCTCGATGGCTCGCCGCGTCCGGATTGATCAACCTTGTCTTCTCTGGATCCTGTTCTGACGTCAGAACTTGTAAGCGATGCCGCCGCTGATGAGCCATGGGTCGATATTGGCGCGCCCGGAGACGGGAATCGCATTGTTTACGGTCGCAGAATAGTCTGGCCGCAGCCACAGCTTCTTCACGTCGAAGTTGAGGCCCCAATGACGGTCAAGCATGTAATCGAAGCCAAATTGGACCGCCGCGCCGAACTGGTTGCTGATGTGCAGATCCGTCACGGTAAGGCCGGCGAGCGACGTATTGGCCGCCGACTGATTGAAGAATGCGGTGTAGTTGATGCCTGCGCCGATATAAGGCTTCAGTGGGCCGAAATCGTTGAAGTGATATTGCAGGGTCAGCGTCGGCGGCAATAGCCAGGCTTTGCCGATATCGAGTCCATTAAGCGTACCAGTGCCGCTGATGTGATGGCGGGTCACGCCGAGAATGAGTTCGGCCGCGATGTTCTTCGTAAAGAAATAGGTGATGTCGAGCTCCGGTATGGCTTGATCGCTGATCAACAGACCGGAGTTGGGAGAAGACAGCGAAGGTACCCCGGAGACGTGGACTGAACTGCCTGCAGTATCCGGGAAAACGCCGAGCACTCGCAGGCGGATCATCCATGGATTGAACGGTTCGATCGGGGGTGCTTTGTAATAAACCGGCGCCGGGCCGAGATCTGCAGCCTGTGCCGAGATGCTGGCCAGCGAGATCGCGAGCGTGAGGAGCGACGTCGTCGTCAGAATTGTTCTTGTTCTCATCGAATTCTCCATTCCAAAAGTCGCGCGATAAGGCGCGCGAGATCTCTGTCACACATGACAAGCGGCGGAGGATTTGATGCGGATCAAAATAGTGGCGGGCTCACCAGAATTATGCGGCTGAGTTGCATAAGAAGCACGGCTAAAAGCGTCGTTGTCTTTGCTTGATAGCTGTTCGAGTCATAGTCCGTGCTGAGTCCAATCTCTTCAGGGGAGTGTTTGTTGGCTTGATGCCCCGGTCCAATCCATGACCGTTGGGCCATGCAGAATCAAAGTGGCAATGCAGCGACCCTGCACATTGCAGGGCCGGTAGAGGCAGCATTCACCCGAGGCGCAATATCGGCAGATCCGTGTTACGGAACAGCCAGCTTGGCCTTCTCAGCGAGGGTCCGAGTCGGCGGTCACGAACCAAGCCGGAAGCAGAAAAATGTTGTTCTTCGCATCAAAGCCTTCTGTGCTAGCCTCACGTTTGCGGACAGCGCGTCTCGTTTGCGTCATGCACACATCCCTCGAGATCATCTGGGGTCTTGCGGCCAAGCAGCGACAGCACGAGCTCATGATCGAATCCGGCGCATCGTGATCCATCGACGTCGATCAGAGGTCTGCGTATCAGGAGCGGATCGTCTAACATCAACGCCAGTGCGCGCTGGGCGTCAATCATGGCGGGATTGACTTCGCCTGATTTGATACGGGGGGCCGCTTGATTGAACCAGGAGGCAACCGGGGTATTGCCGAAGAAGCGGCGCAGTTCTTGCGAAGCCCACGGCTCCATCAAAATATCTTTGGCTATGATGTCGTGACCGGCAGCGTTGAACGCTTGAATCTGGCGCGCATTGGTCGCGCAGCCGGGCTTTCGATAAAAGGTGATTGTCGCCATGTCATACCTATGTTGGCAGCGCTGAGCTGAACGATGGCCATGTCGCTGATGCGTTCGACGCCCATTCGATGGTCTTGCCGATTATCTTCAATGTCAGTTGGCTAAGCGCCGCTGGCATCCGCTGTCCGGTCAGTCTGGATCGCAACCGACATTGTCGCACCGCTCAAGTCCCAGAAAGCCGGTTCACGAGTGGAGTAGCAAGTCCCATTCCGTGGCTGAAGATATGGGACAGCCGATGCAAATGGGCTTCGCGTCAGCGGTTGCCGCTCTTGTTCGTTTTCCGACAGCCGCGCTGACCGATAGGTTCCAAGACAGCCAGGCGCACTTGCGGGCAGGTGGCTTTTTAAATGTAATCAAAGACTTGGGCAGCGCTTACGAGCGTTGGCACGGCGGTTGCTAATATCGGGCAGCAACACTGAGTGAGGGCTGAGTGCACGCCGACGCGTAAGACGAGCGATGTGCTCCTTCCCTTGAACCCGTGTGCCCCGTTTCTGAGAGAGAGAAACAAGCTCGCGCGTCAGAAGCGCGCAACTTTTGGCAAATCGGTTGATGGAGAGCAACATGTCTTCACTAAGGCAAATCGCGTTCTACGGAAAAGGTGGCATCGGCAAGTCGACGACTTCCCAGAACACGTTGGCGGCGCTGGCCGAGATGGGTCAGAAAATCCTGATTGTCGGGTGCGATCCTAAAGCGGACTCGACCCGCTTGATCTTGCACGCCAAGGCGCAGGACACGATTCTGAGCTTGGCGGCGAGCGCCGGCAGCGTGGAGGATCTTGAACTCGAGGACGTGATGAAGGTCGGCTACAAGGACATCCGCTGCGTGGAGTCCGGTGGTCCTGAGCCGGGCGTCGGCTGCGCCGGTCGTGGCGTTATCACTTCGATCAACTTCCTCGAGGAGAACGGCGCCTATGAGAACATTGATTACGTATCCTATGACGTGCTCGGCGACGTCGTTTGCGGAGGCTTTGCGATGCCAATCCGTGAAAACAAGGCGCAGGAGATCTACATCGTGATGTCCGGTGAAATGATGGCCATGTATGCCGCCAACAACATTTCGAAGGGTATCCTGAAATACGCCAACTCGGGCGGTGTGCGGCTGGGCGGCCTGGTCTGCAATGAACGACAGACGGACAAGGAGTTGGAACTGGCGGAGGCGCTGGCCAAGAAGCTAGGCACTCAGCTGATCTACTTCGTGCCGCGCGACAACGTGGTCCAGCATGCCGAACTCCGCCGCATGACGGTGCTCGAGTATGCGCCGGATTCGAAGCAGGCCGATCACTATCGCAATCTCGCTACCAAGGTTCACAACAATGGTGGCAAGGGTATCATTCCGACACCGATCTCCATGGACGAGCTCGAGGACATGCTGATGGAGCATGGCATTATGAAGCCGGTCGACGAATCCATCATCGGCAAAACTGCCGCCGAACTCGCGGCCTCGTAAAGGTCGTGAGTCGCGGCCTTGTGAAGGCGCGCGACGGATGCCGGCCTCCCTCACCCCCCATCCGGGGAGGCCGGCATTCTGATCAGCGCTCCCGGACGGGACCAGGACGCGGCGAGGCAAACCTGGCCGCTATAGAGACCCACAAAATCATGTCCGAAGTGCACTTCCTTCCGTTTATGGCTGCTTGTGAGCCTGATGCGAGCAGTTCCAACGGAATTGTAGCCTACCGCCTCCTCACCGGCGTACTTCCTGCGGATGCCGACATTGCCAGTGACAGTTATTTCGACCGCCACGCTTTGGCATCTATTCTGGCGGCTGCCACGATGGATGGTGGCGCTCTTCCGGAGAAGACTGGCCTATCGGGCGATGAACTCGCGGCTTTGCTCGCGCAGTACTTTCCCTCACTTGAGGTCGAACTTCCCGATGAGCTCCTGAGGTACAAATGCAACGAGAACGACGAAATCGCAATGGTGCGCGATCTTCTCCTGAAGCACCGCTCGACGGAAGGAGATCTCGGCCGCTGGCTGGCTGCCATGATCGCCCGACGAGCCATCGAACCAGACCATCTATGGGAAGATCTCGGATTGCGCAATCGTGACGAGCTCTCTCGGCTGCTCAGCCGTCACTACGCGCCGCTCGCCGCGCGCAATGTCAACAATATGCGTTGGAAGCGTTTCTTCTATCGCATGCTTTGCGAGGATGAAGGCCTCGCGACGTGCACAACACCAGTGTGCACGCAATGTAACGACTTCAATCTTTGTTTCGGCGAAGAAAGCGGTGAGAGCCGGATGGCCGAGCGCCGGCGCGACCAGTTGCTGGAGGCGGCTCGCCAGCAGGTCACCGCTGATTGGCCCATCTGACTTGCCACAAATGTTCTCGTGCGTTGCAGCGCGACAACGCTTCCAGGATCTGGCGATCCCCGCAGCATGTCATCGTGCGGATAAACGCCGCTTTAATGCGAGCAAGTGACCATGGATCCAAGACATGCCGGCCTGAATTGCTCCGGGACCAATCGCCAACATCGCGGCGCGCTGCAATCGCCTTGGCTTTCGAACTCGACCTGGGAATGGCAAAAGCGCCCGTTTCATGAGCCAGTCGCGTTTGCGGCAATCCGTTGGCGGGAGGAGGTTAAGGAAGGAAGCGTAGATTTTCAATCCGTTGGCAGGGATAGCGCAGTGGCGTGCGGGTTGCTGAAGGGGATGTGGTCAAGGATAAGGGGGCAGCCTGCGTGATCGCCTCTAGCGAAGAACCCTCATGGTTCGATCAAGAACGCGCGAAGCCGACCGTCCTTAACGATACGACGCTAAGGGACGGGGAGCAGGCGCCCGGTGTTGCGTTCACCACGAAGGAAAAGCTGGCGATCGCGCGGGCGCTTGCGCGGGCCGGGGTCACGGAGATCGAGGCGGGAACGCCCGCGATGGGCAATGAGGAAATCACAGCAATCCGCGCCATTGTCGAAGCAGATCTTCCGCTGACGACGATAGGCTGGTGCCGGATGAGGAAAGCGGACGTCGATGCGGCGATTGAAGCCCGGGTGTCCATGATCAACATGTCGATCCCGACTTCCGATGTGCAGATCGCAGCCAAGCTCGGTGGTCATCGCAGCCTGGCACTGGAACAGGTGAGGCAATTGGTCGGCTATGCTCGTCAGAAGGGGCTTCAAGTTTCTGTTGGTGGCGAGGACGCTTCGCGCGCCAACGTCGAGTTTCTGATCCGGCTGATTGCAGTCGCAAAAGCCGCGGGCGCGTGTCGTTTTCGTGTTGCAGATACGCTCAGTGTGCTCGATCCCGACGCAACCTACGCGCTGGTCAGGAAACTGCGTGTGACCACCGACTTGGAACTCGAATTTCACGGCCACGACGATCTCGGACTCGCAACCGCCAATACACTCTCAGCCATCAAAGCTGGCGCGAGCCACGCTTCGGTGACCGTCATCGGGTTAGGCGAGCGGGCCGGAAATGCGCCGCTCGAGGAAGTCGCGGTCGCACTCAAGCAGCTCTACGGGCGCGAGACCGGCATCATATTTCCGGAGCTCGAGAACGTCGCCGCACTGGTGGCTGCGGCAGCCGCGCGTGCCATTCCTCTGAATAAGGCCATCGTTGGAGAGTACGTATTTACGCACGAATCCGGCATTCATGTCGATGGCCTTTTGAAGGATCAGCGCACCTATCAGTCGCTTGATCCGGCTTTGCTTGGCCGCCGCAACCGCTTTGTGATCGGCAAGCATTCCGGACTTGCGGCGATTACGGCGTTGCTCGATGAACTCAAGCTGGCCGCCAGCGCCGATCAAGCCAGACAGATCCTGTCGCAAGTTCGCAAGCATGCGATCGAGCACAAGCTGCCAGTCGAGCGCAAAACGGTGGCGGCGATCTGGCGCGACGTGTGCGGATGCCCAGCCAGCCAAAGCGGGTGAAGAGCCGTGCTTAGCAACGTTTGCGCCGACTATTCGAGAGACCAAGTGTGTCGCAAGGAGGCCATCCGATGCCACTGACCGGCGCAAAAATGCCCCTCTTCCTCAGGCCAGTTCGCCGGCCGCAAATCTCCGCTCCAGTTATTGCGGACCATTCCAGCATACATGCTGTGATCTGCAATCCAGCAGCGAGCGGTCCGCGGACTGCCAAGCGACGTCTTCTCTTGAGGCTGCCGTCCCGCCCGACCACCGGTCCGACGAGCATCAGCACCGATTGCGGTTTGGCCGTTCATGCCCCTTCCTCATCCGGGCTGACGTCGGCGCCAGCCGAACCTGCAGATCTGGAGAGCGAAGTTGAGCGCCTCGGCGTTCCAGGGGCGGGCGTTGGCGATGCGCACCCGCTGTGCGACGTAGAACCGCGGCAATATCATCAGGCGCTAAGAGTATCTTATTTGGCGTCCGAGAGCTGATCCAAAGGAGACCTTTCAATGATCAACTCATCCCCGGCAGCCCCTATCCTGGACCGGCTTAGCAACGCCTCGTCGGCAGAGGAGTTCTTTTCGCTGCTTGGCGTCGATTATGATCCGAAGATTGTAAATGTCGCGCGCCTTCACATCCTAAAGCGCATGGGACAATATTTCGCCAAAGAGCAATTTTCTGGCGCCACAGAGCCGGAAATCAGAGCTCGGTGCAAAGCGATGCTGGAGCAGGCTTATGCTGATTTCGTGGCATCGCCGCCGATTGATCAGCGAGTATTCAAGGTTTTGAAGGACGCGGTTGCAGGCCCAGGCAAACCGACAGCTTTTGTCCCGTTGAGCGAGCTGAAGTGACTTCGCGCTCCGCCGTAATGAGGTGTTCTCTAACGATTGCCGTGCGGTCTGAAAGCTCCTTCATCCGGATCATCTCTCCGCCAGCCATGACTCGAGCGACGCTGTCGCATTCCCGACCCATGTCCGGACTGATCGTGTCCAATGCCCTGAGCGAGCATTTAAGTTTCTGTCAAATCATTGCTTCCGCCGGACTTTTGATGGTTCTTGCAAGTGGTACGACACTTGCTGTCGTCGTGCCTATCCCGTCATCGATGCTGACAGATGGCGGTCGTCCGAGATGAAAAAGGAACACCTATGACGCTGCTTCTACCGCCTGCCGAGCGATGCGGCATGATCTCGCGGCTCACGCTCGCGCCCGGTCCGTTCGATATGGCCTTTGATGCGAACGAGGCCGACACCGACCGTGAGATGGTGGTCAGTGGCTAAGTCGTCCGTTGCGCAACATCTGGAGAGGGCATGTACATAGTCGTCAGCGTCGAGCGAGTCCGCGGATGCGCGCAAAGTGGAATTCGTCGCAATGCGGATAGCAACATGCGTCCGGCGGAGGCGCCAAGCGCGGCCGATGCAAGGTGCCGGGGCTGGAGGCTGACCACGCAGTGCATGACAGGTGCGCAGATCCGATCGCTTTGGTGGGCGCACCCGGTGCAGAGCGCTGGGCCGAAAGCGAGGCGCCGATACTGCAGAGCAGGCGGACGCAACAACTCTTCCGGGCACAGATGCCGTAGCGGCGTCGCGGGCACCGTGGCGCTTGTCGAACCGAGCGCGCGAGGCACTACCGTCGAGGACATCTCTGGCTCTGGCCCGCCCGGAGCGTCTACGTCGATGACGAGTTTTACTGCCTGGTCGGTTTGCACTAAGCGGGCCGTGCAGCCGATGAGCCGGCCACCTGCTGATCAGAACTGATCCTCAGTCAACTGAATCTAGATACAAACCTGTGGCGCGGGCGCGCGTATTCTTGAGGGGACTTTAAAGCATGAGCAATGTCACCAAAACGGCTGTGCCTGCGGCGGCCGGCCGGGCAGCAGCCAAGAAGGAACTGCCGGAGCACTTTAAGGCCTACAAGCATGTCTGGGTTTTCGTCGAGCTGGAGCGCGGCCAGGTGCATCCGGTTTCCTGGGAGCTCATGGGAGCGGGGCGCAGGCTTGCCGACAAGCTGAAGGTGAATCTCGCCGCGGTCGTTGTCGGCCCGGAGGGGCAGTCCACCCGTAACGCCGCGCTTGAATCTTTTTGCTATGGGGCCGATCTGACCTATCTCGTGAGCGACAACGTTTTGGCGGATTACCGTAATGAATCCTATACCAAGGCGCTCACCGAACTCGTCAATACCTACAAGCCCGAGATCCTGCTGTTGGGCGCGACAACGCTGGGGCGCGATCTCGCGGGTTCCGTGGCGACGACTTTGTCAACGGGACTCACTGCCGACTGCACCGCGCTCGATGTCGACGCCGATGGTTCTCTTGCGGCGACGCGTCCGACCTTTGGCGGCTCGTTACTCTGCACGATCTATACCTTGAATTATCGTCCGCAGATGGCAACAGTGCGCCCGCGGGTCATGCCGATGCCTGAGCGCGTCGAACGTGATGCTGCCCGTATCATCGTCCATCCGCTCGGCCTTGTCGAAGACGATATTGTCACGAAAGTTCTGTCGTTCCTCCCAGATCGTGATTCCGAGACATCAAATCTAGCCTATGCCGACGTCGTGGTTGCGGGTGGCTTGGGACTGGGATCGCCTGAGAACTTCCGCCTGGTGCGCGAGCTCGCAACTCTTCTTGGCGCTGAATATGGCTGCTCGCGTCCTCTGGTGCAGAAGGGGTGGGTTACGTCTGATCGGCAGATCGGTCAGACCGGCAAGACGATCCGGCCAAAGCTCTATATTGCGGCCGGTATTTCCGGCGCGATCCAGCACCGGGTGGGTGTCGAGGGGGCGGATCTGATCGTCGCCATCAATACTGACAAACGTGCTCCGATCTTCGACTTCGCCCATGTTGCGATCGTCAGTGATGCCATGCAATTGCTGCCGGCGCTGACGGCGGCATTTCGCGCTCGGCTCTTGCCGAATTCGCGCGCCCGGATCGCGGTCTAGAGGAGATTATGATGATTGAAGAGAGGTTCGATGCCATCGTGGTAGGAGCCGGTATGGCTGGTAACGCGGCGGCGCTGTCCATGGCCAGGCAAGGCATGAAGGTGCTGCAGCTCGAGCGCGGCGAATATCCTGGATCGAAAAATGTGCAGGGCGCAATCCTCTACGCGGACATGATGGAAAAGCTAATTCCCGAGTTTCGCGAAGAGGCGCCGCTCGAACGTCATCTGGTTGAACAACGGTTCTGGATGATGGACGACCGCTCGCATGTCGGGATGCATTACCGCTCGGACGACTTCAACGAGGAGCGGCCGAACCGTTACACGATCATACGCGCGCAGTTTGACAAATGGTTCTCGTCAAAGGCGCGCGAAGCCGGCGCGACCGTGCTCTGCGAGACGACCGTGACGGAGCTCGTACGCGACGAGCGTGAAAGAATTGTCGGCGTTCGTACAGATCGCCGCGACGGCGAAATACATGCCGATGTCGTCGTGCTCGCTGAAGGGGTCAATGGTCTGCTTGGGACGCGCGCGGGCCTGCGCGCGCGGCCGACACCCGATAACGTTGCGCTCGCCGTCAAGGAAATGCACTTCTTGCCTCGCGAGACTATCGAAGCGCGTTTCAATCTTAAGGGCGAAGAAGGCGTCGTGATCGAGGCGGCGGGCACCATTTCCCGCGGTATGACCGGAATGGGTTTCATCTATGCCAACAAAGAGTGTATTTCGCTGGGCATCGGTTGTCTCGTCGCCGATTTCCAGCGCACCGGCCAGACGCCCTACGGCTTGCTCGATCAATTCAAAAGGCATCCCTCGGTGTTGCCTCTGCTCGCAGGTTCCGAAGTCAAGGAATATTCGGCGCATCTCATCCCTGAAGGAGGCTACAAATCGATCCCGCAGCTCTACGGGGAAGGCTGGGTGGTCGTTGGCGATGCGGCGCAACTCAACAATGCCGTTCATCGCGAGGGGTCCAATCTCGCGATGACCTCAGGTCGCATAGCGGCCGACGCGATCGGCCTGGTTAAATCGCGCGGCGAGCCGATGACAGCGACAAATCTGTCGCTCTACAAGAAGATGTTGGATGAGTCCTTCGTCATCAAGGACCTCAAGAAGTACAAGGATTTGCCGCCCCTGATGCATACTCACTCACAAAACTTCTTTCTCACCTATCCGCAGCTCATCTCTAAGGCAATGCAAAACTTTGTGCGGGTCGATGGTACGCCCAAGGTTGAGAAGGAGAATGCGACCTTGAAATCCTTTGTCAAGGCGCGCTCATGGACCGGTCTGTTCGGCGATGCATGTCGTTTTGCGCGAGCCTGGCGCTAATTATCAACAGTGTGAGTTCCAACTATGGAAGGACAAAGTATGGATGCCGAGCCCTCGGTGCGCGTGGAAGACAAGCTGTATTACAACCGCTACCTTGTCGACATTGGTCGTCCGCACGTCAAGGTTCGCGCACACACGTCCCCATCGCCGCAGCTAGTCGCGCTTTTGAAAGCGTGCCCCGCGCGATGTTATGAGCTGAACGATGAGGGGCGGGTCGAGGTGACTGTCGACGGCTGTATCGAGTGCGGTACCTGCCGGGTGATCGCCGAGCCCACCGGCGATATCCAGTGGAGTTACCCGCGCGGCGGATATGGGGTGCTGTTCAAGTTTGGCTGAGGATAAGGTGAGGATGGAACGAAGCCGTGGTACGAACCGCCCCTAAGCGTCGGAACATTAGCATATTCGCGCGTTCCGCCTCTGGCACGGGCGCGAGCAATTCGAGCTAGGCACGTTTCAAGGTAACCGGTGTGGCGATACGGAACGGCGCCACACCCTATCGATCGGATGGCAGAGGAGAAATCAGCCCGTTGCCTGGGATGAGCTCGGCCGAGCGGCCTCGATTGCAGTCGCCACTGATTGGACGATCGCAGCAGATCGCACGGCGGAGAGGATCACTCCGGAGCTGATTCCCGCAGCTCGCAGTGTCTTCTCGTGGGCATCGATACAAGCACCGCAGCCGTTTATGGCGGACACAGCAAGCGACCATAGCTCGAAATCAGACTTGTCAACACCTGGACTGCCAATCACGTTCATGCGCAGCCGTGGCGGCATCGTCTTGTATTCCGGATTGGAGGCCAGGTAAACGAAGCGGTAGTAGACATTGTTCATCGCCATCACAGCGGCGACGGATTTCGCTGCGGCGAT
This sequence comes from Bradyrhizobium sp. USDA 3364, assembly GCF_054056355.1. Lineage (NCBI taxonomy): Bacteria > Pseudomonadati > Pseudomonadota > Alphaproteobacteria > Hyphomicrobiales > Nitrobacteraceae > Bradyrhizobium > Bradyrhizobium sp. USDA 3364. Next base: position 1,307,000 of record NZ_JBSRYG010000002.1, on the reverse strand, counting down.
CGCCACGGGCGTCATGACGGCGGCCGCGGCGGATTCCATTGCGGCAATTACGTCTGCATTGCGGGTGGCAATTGCGCTCGCCAGCAGAAGCCCGTATTGCCGCTGCGGAGAGAGTGTCTCATCGGCCATCAGGGAAGTCAGATTGAGCCTGACGTCCTTGGCGAAATCGGGGATCTTTTCGTTCAATTGTTCAATCGACGACATGCTGCCTCAAGCGACCTTCAGGACTTCGCCGCCGATTTCGCGATTGCAGGGACAGAGCTCGTCGGTTTGGAGAGCGTCCAGCACGCGCAGTGTGTCCTTGGGGCTGCGTCCGACGTTGAGATTGGTCGCGTAGACGTGCTGGATCGTGTTGGCGGGGTCAACAATATAGGTGTAGCGATACGCGACCCCTTCGGGGGAACGCACACCAAGGCCATCGACCAAGGTCCCCTTCGTGTCGGCAAACTGCCAGATTGGCAGATTTTGCAAGTCGACATGTGAGCGTCGCCACGCAAGCTTGCAGAACTCGTTGTCAGTCGAGCCCCCCAGTATCACTGCATCGCGGTCAACGAATTCCTTGGAAAGCCGGGCAAACTCGGCGATTTCGGTCGGACAGACGAAGGTAAAGTCCTTGGGATAGAAGAAGATGATCTTCCATTTTCCTGGAAAGCTAGCTTCGGTCAATGTCTCGAATGCACTCTGCCCATCTTCGTCGTGCGCGTGAAAGCCAGGCTTCACGCCTGTGATCTCGAACGGCGGCAATTGACTTCCAATTCCAAGCATGCGGTCCTCACACGTTTGTTTTCCGGACATGGTGACCACGCTGATGAAGCAAACGATATGCCATCAGTTTCAAGAGCCGATTGTCCCTAGTTGCGCCGCGCAGCGGCTTGGCTGCAGATTTCCCCTCGCGCATTAAGCCCGCTCGAAACGGCAGGAGCTCACCAAGCTGCAAGGATTTGCCGCACCTGAAACGGGAATGATAACCGACCAGGCTCGCGGCGGCAGCAACGAAGGCATGAAGTCTACGTAGCGTCAGGTTGCAGAGTTTCAATCGTACATAGGGCATGGCTCTGAGGCTTCGTGAGCACGAGGAGAGGCTTCAGTATGTCAGGTCCTTTAATGGTGCGCGGGAGTATGTTCTGTGCAGGTACGACCCGGTTGGTTGTAGCTAATGTGAGACGTAAACTGAAGGGTCGAGACAAAGCAGAATCTGCAGTGCCAATAGCAGATCCGGGGGGGCCAGCGGCAATGGCGCGGCCCGCTTTCTGTCGCGATGTGCCGCATGCGACCCCAGCCGGGCGGGTGGCCGAACGCCTTGCTTTTCGAATGACAAGTATCTGGCTTTCGTTTCTCTTGGTTGTTTTGAGGATATCCAGCAAGCACCTATTGCCTTGGAGGCCGGAGCGCCCTCTGCAGCAGCCAGGGCCGGGCAGATAAGAGTGATGCGTGCGCCCAGAGAGGAGCGCGAGGACAGTCGCTTTTGTTCAATTTGACGAGCTTGGCGTCCGGCTTCCTTAGGCCGGAGGCTCCGTGATTAGTGCACCGGAGCGCGAGCTGGTGCAGCTGTGAAGAGTCATCTCATCAAAGGAGAATGGTGTGGAACCGGTCTATAACGATCCGAACTATTGGATGTTGGTACGCTGAGCAGCAGGAGTTGCAGCGCGCGCAACAAGAAGCAGAGGTCGGTCGACTTCCTGTTCTTGCCGGTCAATGATGCCAGCGCCACGGACCTCGATCACCGCGGCTCCCATTGGTCGTTGTTGCTGGTGGACCGCCGCGATCGCGGCAGGCCGGTTGCCTACCACTACGACTCCGCGCGCTGATAAAACGACAGACCTGCAGCAATGCTCGTAGCGCGGATGGCTGCAAGACGCCTCCGTACGCCAGCAGAGGAACGGCTATGATGCGGCGTCTTTGTGGTCGACGGGACGCAGGCGCTGGTCAGGCGGTTGGCGGGAAGACGGCAGCCAGATCTGAACCTTAGCGACCTCGTCGTCGATCGGCAGGCACTGCAGAACAGACTGAGGGGCTGATGTCGGCTTCAACCGAATAGCGCGCGCAGCTGCTTGAACTGCGACTCCCCGCCGATTAAACGTCCGCAATCGGAGCGTTCGCAAAGCATAATGCATCATGGTGTCTCGTAACGAGGAGCGGAGGCCCGAGCTAAGGCTTTTTTCAGAGACGGCGAAGGAGCCCGACGGGCTATTTCGGAGCGGACGTATCCGCTGGTCGTATAGTCGTCATCAAACGCTCCGGTATCATAGTGCCTAAATAGTCGCGGCTCGGGAGGAAAGCCCAGCTGTGTCCTAGGCGCGAGGGGAAATCGCGCCACCATCGCTGAACGATTTGGCGATCGCAAAGTAGCAACGTGCCAACATCACCCGTGCAAGTTCGCCGGGCGGCAAGGCATGTAACTAGAACGGCTATCCTAGGTGGTACGCCACGGCCAATTGGGTCCACGAATTCGGCGCGCAGGCTGCCGCCAGCTGCTTGCTGCCGGCAAAATGTGCTCGTCGCGAGGAGATTGACCAGGTGGCGAAGCGCTCGGGAAACGATAGCTGCGGCCTTCGCAAGTCCATTTATATCGAGCTTATAAGACAAGACTGCGCTGCCGACTTGCTCGCAAATCGAGATTTGTTGCCCTGACGTAATGTCCCCTGCGACCAAGCAGGGCGTACCGTGTGCGCCCGTCAAACGTCGCCAGATGATGCCGCCGACGCGTACGCCTCGCCGCGCGAGATTCTGGGCCAAATCGCCCTGCTGCATATCTACATTGTCTGGCCAGTCGAACACGGCCGCAATATGCTTCGGATCTATCTCATCAAGATTGCCGCTCACTGTCGCACTCCGATTGCTGTTCGTTTCTCGTATCGGCGCTCGTCTGTCGAACGCCTCCTGCTGATGTGGAAGGCCTTACGAGCAACCGCTCTGGGACTACGACCGGCAAGGCGCGCGCGACCTCGGCGAATACGTCAGTGCCATTGCTGAGCCGTAGCGCATCAAAGGAGCGACGCGGGATGCGGGCCAGAAGCGGTACGCCCGAACGGCCAGTTTCGAGAGCCAGGACCAAGGTGACCTCGGCATCGTCGAACGGCAGAGAAGCCTTGATGCGTGCCGGAAAAACATTGAGGATAGAGCTGGCGCGCGGTGGCTCGCAAGCGATGCTGACATCGTCGGCTGCGACGCGCAGCCGCAGCTGTGCGCCCGGCCTAAGAGGCGCTCCAGGGATCAACAGGCGCGCTCCTTTGAGGCGGAGGATGACGAGCCCATAGCGCCCGTCATAGCCGCCGACCACGGTATCAAGGCAGACCGCCGCATCGCCGCGCGCGGCAAGCGCCGGGGCGCTCTGAACGACGTTGAGTGGCCCGGCCGCAGTCACAATGCCATCTTTCATCATGACGAGATGATCGGCAAAGCGCTCGATGTCAGCCATGTCATGGCTGACATAGATCATGGGCAATGGGAGCTTTTCCCGCATGAGCTCGAGAAATGTCAAAATTTCGCATTTGGCGGAGCGGTCGAGCAAAGTGAGCGGGTCGTCAAGCAAAAGTAGTCGAGGTTGTGCTAGCAGCGCACTGCCCAGGGCAAGGCGCTGTCGCTCGGCGCCAGAAAGATGCGATGGCGAACGCTCGAGCAGTGGGGTAAGGGCGAGCAATTCGACCACCCCATCAAAATCGATCAGTGTCGGTTTCGATTTCGATGCGTTGAACAGAAGGGTACGCTTGACGGAAAAATTAGAAAAAAGAATTGGGCGCTGGAATACATAAGCGACCGGACGCAGATGAGGCGGCCGAAACGTCGTTTGATCTTGCCAAATCTCGCCATCGATTGCGCAAAATCCACCCGGCAGACGCTGCACGCCGGCGATGCAGCGTGCGACCGCGGTCTTGCCGCAGCCAGGCGGGCCGAAAATTGCCGTGACGCCTTTCGCGGGTACGCTAAATTGGGCCACTAACGGGATGTTTGCGATAGAGCCGTTGAAGGCGAATTCGATAAAGCCAGGTTTTGCTTCTCTCACGTGCCCGCGCCTGTGATGTATCTTTCTACCAAGATCACGAGCAGAATCGCCGCGATCACCATGCCTCCGAGAGTCCAGACTGTTGCGTTCCAGCGCGGTGTCTCCTCCCCAAGGGGGACATAACGCGTGGCTGCGGCATTACAGATCGATGGTGTCACGATAAGCGGCTTGTTGAGTATCTCCGAGCCGTCGATGATCGAGGTAATCGGACGCTGCCCTGCGCGCTTGCCGATCACGCAGGGAGAGCCCAATTCCAGCATCGTGGAATGCTCAGCCGGCTTGGCCGGGTGGCCGAGGGTGTTCGTTGCAAGCTGAATTGGCGCCGCTTGTGATGTTTGACGGGAAGGCTGTCGGCTCGCGCCAGAGCTCAAGATTGGCTCTGCGGCCGAAATCCCCTCCCATGACGCCACAGCTTTGGTAGCAGATGTGAAGGCTACGCCGGCGCCCAAAATCGTGGCTTCTGCGCTCCCGGGTGCAAGCAGCATCAACGTCAGATCGATCAAGATCAACCGAATAAGCCTCATCTTTGACTCCGGGTCCGCTGCGGCCGCCTTCTTCGCGCCAGCACGTTAGTCCTTGCCCAGCAATCCGCGTGCCGTTGCTGGGAATATGGTGCGCGGCTGGCGTGACAAAGGGGCTTCGCATCGGTCTCAGCCCGACGTCAAAGATGGTCGTATCTTATGGTAGGGTTTTGGACGATCGCGTCATCAACCGCACATGCAGGGCGATGAGATGGAAGCGGGGCGGGGTACCATCGTCACTTGCGCTTTGGAAACGGTGCGTTGGCGAACAGGCGACCGTCAAACTCGCTAATAACGCACAAAGCGATATGATCCAGTTTGTCAGACCTGATCCTCCGGAGGAGAAGGTCGGCTTATTCGCAACCTGGGGGGCTTGACTTGGAGGTCTAGAAGCTTTCGTGCTCGAGCTCCTGCGTTCACGCTAATCACACGGAGTGTCGCGATCGTGACGGCCTATTTGTCTAAAGAGGGCCTTGGGGTGACGTTGGTGCGTGTGGGCAGTATCGGATAGTCGATCTTCGGAAACTGCCCGGTAAGCGAGTTTAGAAAGGCGACAATTTCGTCAGTTTCTTTGTCACTCAGTTTTATACCGAGTTGAACCTCACTCATTACGCCAACCGCTTGTTTGAGGCTCCAGACCTGACCGGAATGGAAGTAGGGAGACCGCAATGCGACGTTACGCAATGGCGCGGAGCGGAAAACATACTCATCGTTAGGATTCTTAGTGACGGCAAAACGTCCCCTATCGTCTCTCGGAAGCAAGTTTGCGGCGGGCCTTTCAATCACGCCGAACGGGAAGTAATCCTGTCCACCGACATTAATTCCGTTGTGGCAAGAGGAGCATCCCTTTTCGATGAATAGCTTTAGCCCGGCTTTCTGGTGGTCACTAAGAGCATATCCATCGCCCTCAAGGTACTGATCGAAAGGGGCGGCGGGTGTGATCAAGGTCGCCTCGAAAGCCTCGATGGCCTTGGCAAAATTTGCAAAGGTAACGGGCGCCGCATCGTTGGGGAACGCCTTACTGAACATAACGACATATTCCGTCATTGAATTCAACGTGCTGAGCACGCGATCGGGCGTCGCATTCATTTCGACTCCGGCCTGGATAGGTCCCGCGGCCTGCGCCTTGAGGTCTGCCGCGCGCCCGTCCCAGAACTGTGCCACGTTGAAGACCGCGTTGAAGACGGTTGGCGCGCGACGTGTACCCTGCTGCCAGCGATGACCGATCGAAGTCGGACCGGCATCTACCCCGCCCATCCCAACGTTATGACACGTGTTGCAGCTAATGACCTCGCTCGCCGAAAGCCTCGGATCGAAGAACAAGGATTTGCCAAGGGTGACCTTTTCGTGAGTGATCGGGTTGTCCTTGACCGCTGGAACCATTGAGGGGATCGGCTTGAATAGTCGCCTGGCGGCGCTCATTAGATCATCATTGGCACCTGCCGCTGACGAAACCAGAATGGCAATAGCCACGACAAATAGCTTGCCTACGATGTAAAGCCCGTCTGCCGCTGGTTTCCTCATATTAAGCCTCGTTCGTCGTAGATTATGCAATCGCGAACATAGAGCGGTGCGCGCGACTCAGTCCGTCCGAAGAACGACTCGCAGCAATCAACGACGAATGATATCTTCAGCGTTGCGGCTAGGCTGCGCCCAGCTCACGCGCCGAGTAGCAACTGCCGTGCCAACGGGGCTCAAGGCCGAAGCCGCTGAGCTGGGGTCGAGCAGTTGCAAACCTGGAATAGCAGCAAGCAATCTAAGCCTGCGGAATCCACGGTAAGATCATTGGCTCGGACGACGAACAAGCCAGCCGACTCGGCGACAACTTCTCGCCGATCGTCCCAGCGGGTGTCCTTTGCGCCTTCAATCTCAACACCAAGCCGAGCGATCATCGACCAACACCGGTGACGTGTCGTACACTGCAACGGTGAAGCGTGCAGCTGGCGGGAGTTCGTCCACAATGCGGATGTGCCTGTCTCAGGGCGTATTTATGCTCGCTAGACGCTCAAAATGCTTGAATCGATCGTAGCGTCAGGTTGTAGGCATTGCGAAGTAGAACTCTCGCACCAGGGGACGCCACATTGGGAACTAGCTTCGCGAATGTCACAAAGGCTGGAGCGCATTGCGCGCGCTGCAAAGCGCAACCGACCTCTCGGTCTTCGCAGTGAACGTGTTGCGCGTAGTGAGACGATGATTCGGGAGACCGTAATGATTGCGGCGGCGCCACGACGGCTGCTGCCGAGCTGCCGCCTGGTTCCTGGAAAACAGATGATGCTCGTTGGGAAAATAACAATAGTGAAGGATATGCGGCTTAAGAAGGGTTTGGTGAATCAAGAGCGACGAATGGGGTGGACCTACAACGGCCGCTGCGCAACTACCCTTGCTGCGATCGCGATCGCAGCCATGTGGTGCACAGGATACGCATGCGCGCGAGATCGGCGGGCCGAAGAGGTCCTCACGTCGTGCAGACCAGACGTAATGCGCTTCTGTGAGCGCTTCACAGGACGGAGGGATGTAGACGCAGCCATGTTTTGTCTTAGGGACAATTTCAAAAGCTTGGGCGTCGAATGTCGCCGCGCGATGCCAACTGCGGCGGACAGAAACGGCGGACCGAAACGACGCCTCAATAGAGTTCCGATCGTCCTTCATCGAGAGTGAGCCGTCCGAGCAGAGGTTACAGAGGTAGACGCACGGTGCCGTGTTCCAGGCTGATTGGCGCCGGACTTTGACCAGCTTGCTGTTCGAAAGTCTATCGCGCTGGAACGTCACGCTACCGAGTCGGAGCTCATCCAACCGCGGCACTGGACTTCGATCGACCTCATTCGGCGATCGACTGGGCCATCACGCGTGTTACGAGGTCATGGTGCGCTCTGAGGTTCGATGTGCTACTACGGCGGATGCCGGCGCTGCAGTCCGTTCGTCGGACAAGGCAACCGCGAAGTTACCGCCGTCTGGCTGGAAATGGTCCGACGAACGAATCCGGTTCAACGACGGAAGTCGTCAGGCCGCACATCGTTCAGGAATTCGTGTTGTCCATTAATATGGCGTTGTTGTCGGCGGCCTAGCATTTCCAGCAGGTGACCAGATCGACTATGCTTGGCAAAAGATCGCCGGAATGCTCGCGTCGGGCACATTCGATCGCGCTCTTCCAGATATCGTCGCCTTTGGATTAGGTTGGGCTGGAGAGTGCGAATCGAGCCGAGAAACTGCTGAGGTTAGCTCCCAATCGAATTCGAGAAGGAACTGCTTGATGCCATTGCGGCGTTTTCGATGGGCGCTTCAGAGGAGCCGCTTGGCGGGGGCGTGGTGCTCTTGGTCGAATTCACTTTAGGGTTCAAGGCCAAAGGAAACGTCGTCGACAAGAGCCGCTCAAAGGCAGACAGCTGTTCGAGCAGGTGCTTCTCAATGCCCTTGCGCTCTGCGCCAGATAGGCCCGTTTTAAGTAACCGACGGCAGCGCCAGATCTCGTTCCGCAGCCACCTGATCTCACTTAATCTATCGTCGATCGAAGTCATTGCAGATGTAGTTCACTTTGCCATTCGAGCATTACGCACGCGGATCGTCATGAGTACCGGTGCCGCCGCATTCATGTCGAATAATTCCGTCTGAGGACTTGCGACTTCCCACCCGTTTCTCCGCAGATGTGGCGAGCAGTTGGATTGGTACAAGGCTCCTGTTAATCGATATCACCTTGCGGCCCGCGTCTAACGAAAAATCGTGGCAGTTCCACGGGTTTTCACTGCGCCGTGATGGCGTATCTTGCACAATTCCTGCGCTCTACAATTTATTTGTGCGTATCAGATACCAAGGATGGTGAGATGCTAAGTCACGTCCGGCATTAGGTGGCTTTAGCATGAGCTGGTAAAGCATGGCGCATGTCGCGAAGGTCTTTATAGCACCAAAACCTACAAGCGTCCGGTGGCTTTGTTGATTGTCCAGGCTGGGCGCGACCTGAGGGCCCTCATCCACAGCATGGGAAATGGGATGGCGAAAATGTTCTCCCTATGGGGAAGGGTGGGGCGGGCCTGAGCGCGACCGACGGCGCTCGCGAACCGATCAAACAAAGCGCATGAGCCAAGGGTGGAATCGCAGCTATCGACGGCAAATGTAGCTGGACGCGGTGTCGAGCTGAATAGCCACTCCACCGGAAATCGTTGCAATCGATATCCGCCTTGTACAATCCGCCTGCGCCTCAGGAGGTCGATTTACAGCTTGAATCTCACGCTGCGACAGGTTGTAGACTTGCCGATGCATCAAGACAAAGCTCGGGATGGGGCGCGCGTCGACGGCTCATTGGCAAATCGAGATGAGGGGGAATGGCTGGCTGATTGCCAATCTTGTTCACGCGATGGCCAGGAAGGGCAGTTGCACCATCGCCACGGGAACGCTGGGCCAGCCATTGTCAAGGGCTGGCAAATGGTGTCGCCATATGGCTGGAACGATGAAATGAAACGGGCAGCAAAATGTGGTTGGCCACAACTGCAATCACGTTGTTTGGTCGCGCAGGGCAAGTGCGCAGAGTGAACAGCCCGGCGCTCGCAGGCAGATGCTGCAAAGAGCGTGGACGATTAATATCCAGCCAGAGACGATGACTGCTTGCATATAGCCGCAGGGTGCTTCGATGAAAGCTCGGAAGGTCTTATGTCCGTTCAAACTAGTCTCACGACGGCGTTAAGCGAAATCGATCGCGCTGTCGGCATTGTTGAATTCTCGACTGCAGTCGTCAGGCGCGACAAGCAACTGTACAAGGCGGACCTGCCGGTGTTTCTGCAACAAGCAGCCGTTGAGTTTCAATCCAGATTTCTACCGAGTTTCGAGGAAAGCATCCGTGCAGAGAAATCGTGGGGCTATGCGACGACATGCAATGCGGTGAGCCGAAGGGCTGGAGGTCAGGCGGGTCGGGATACTTGCGAGAGAATAGCTTCTCGCGTGTCGCAGCTGGACCATGCTCTGATGAAGAAGATCGGTATCAGGGCGCTTTCCATATTTGCGGCATCATTCGGCAGGCACGCCAGGAGAGCGGAATGTCGCCATGGGGCGGTCCGAATAGCCAAATTTTGTCGCGAGGAAAGCAGATCGCTTCAAGAATTGAACAATCTCAGCCTGGCAGGGCTGATAAACGGCTTCAGCAAGTGGCCGGAAGGGAGTGACTTTCGACAGGCCGCGGTTGCAATCGCGGGCGAGGTCATCCGCCGAGCGGGCAGCCACCATCAGCTCTCTGAATTTAGACAGCAAGGCTTGGTGAGCCTGGTAAACGGATTTAGCAAATGGCCAGAAGAGGCGGCCTCGCGCCAAGCCGCGACCACGCTTGCACTGGAAATCTTGCGGCGCCCCCGCCGGGTCGCCGATTTCGCTCAGCAGGGGTTGGCCATCCTTGTAAACGGTTTTAGCAAGTGGCCTGAGGAGTTGCCCTGTGGTCAAGTCACCGTCGCGGTTGCAATCGAAGTGCTTGGACGTGCGACGCGGCTCCACGAGTTCAGCGAGCAGGATCTGGCGAATTTGGTGAATGGCTTCAGCAAATGGCCAGAGGAGAATGCATCTCGTCAGGCAACAGTCGCGATCGCAAGTGAGCTCCTGCGCCGTGCCGTCCAGCTTCCGCATTATACCCAGCAAGGATTGGCGAACCTGGTGAACGGGTTCTGCAAATGGCCTGAAGATGCGACTTGCCGTAAGGCTGCGGTCGCGATCGCGGGTGAAGTATTTTGCCGTGCTGCTCAGCTCCCCGATCTGACTCAGCAGGGGCTGTCAAACCTGGTGAACGGTTTTAGTAAGTGGCCCGAAGAGGCCGCGTCTCGCCGAGCCGCGGTCGCACTCGCTCGCGAGGTCCTGCGCCGCGCCGCTCAGCTCTGCGAGTTCTCACAGCAGGGACTTGCGAACCTAGTCAGCGGCTTCAGTAACTGGCCGGACGAGCTGCCGTGCGGTCAAGTGACCGTCGTGCTCGCAGGCGAGGTCCTTCGCCGCGCCGATCGGAGGACGGGGCTCTCGGATTTCACTACCCAGGATCTCAGGGGCCTGCTGATCGGCTTCAACAGATCGCCACAAGAAAGTGCCGCTCGCCAAGCCACGATCACGATCGTCAATGAGGTCCTTGGTCGCGGTATCAGGCTCCTTAATTTTACCAAGCTGGAAGCGGAGAATTTGCTGTGTGGCTTTAGCAAGTGGCCGCACTACGCCGCCGGGCAAGGGAGGGTGACCGAGATCGTCAGGGAGCTGCAACTCGCGTCTGAGACCGCGTAGGCCCGTGAGAGGAGAAGCGATGTTACCAGATGGGGCGATCGAGGAAAGAAAGCGCCAGCTAGTGGTGTTCGATACTCATGGGGCGATGCCATGGCACGACAACCCGGAACAATGAGAGGTGTCATAGCTCTATCGGCGACGCCCATATTGTACAATATTGAGCGACTAATCAGAAGGACGTAGATTCGTGAGTCAGGCTGAAAACGACGTCGTCGAGCATATGCTCTCATCATTGACGATCAGCTTGTTTCAGAATCGTATCGCGCCATCCGACGAACAGGTGATGTATCATTTCGGGCTGGCCTGCGAAAGAGCGGGGTTGATCGCGACGGAAGAGGTCGCAATACGGATATTGAAGCGCGTGTCGCGCGAGATCAACCAAGCGCAGTCGGTGCTTGAGTTCGTTGGTCGCGGCGAGGGTTGGCTACACTGAGCGCAACGTAAGGAAATTCGATGCCGACAGTGATGTGCGGTGTCTGTTCGACTCGGGAGGGATCCCCGAGCGGAATCACCGCTTGCTTGCCGCAAGCCGCGAAAGCGCCAGTCGAGCTTGAGGATCATGTCCGCGGTCGTTAGTAGCTGAAGGCTAATCATTCAGGTCGGCTTTGCTGATTGGGTGTGCGCCTTGGCCATCGGTGAAGAGCGAGCGCGTTACGCGCAAAAATCTACGAGCGTTCGGCTCGTCGATCAACACAACGTCTCCCAGGAAGGGGTAGCCTCGACCGCACAGGAGCGGCAACGTCGCCGTCCTGTCAGCATCACGCTGCCGGCGTGCCGCCGCTCGGACACCAAATTTACCGAGCTGGAAACTGTTTCGTTCCCGTCGGACTTTTTGCGGAGCGCTGCGCCTAAGCGTCGAGAAGCATCGAAGGAAAGTTGGGCGGCGCATTGATCATCGCTTCGAGGCTGTCAGCTTGTCGACAGCTATATCTCGTAGGCTGAATGTCCCGAATTGCTGGCAAGGCCGGCTCGATGTGCTCAGGCATGGCAGGAAAGGGGAGATGGATTCCAGTATCAACCCGATCCGCGAGCGAGGCCCCTTGAGATTGGTCCTCGGTCGCCATCGGGCGCAGAGTAATCGCACCAAGCCCTGCGTGGCGACCGCTTCGTGATGTGCTCTCGTCAGCCGATGAAGCGCATCCATAGCGGGGCTCTACCGGCTTCATGATACGCCGCCCCGGTGCATTTGCTTCCTTTAGCAACCGAAGAGACGACATCTGTGAATGCAGAACAGCTTGGCACTGGGGCTCCTTCCGAAGCTTCCGATTGGGAAAGCTCCGAACCAGGGTCACCGGCCGCATCGCAATGGGACGAAGCCTTGACGGAAGCGCAGGCGTCTGCCGACTTGCCGGATCAGGTCTTGACGGATTGGGCTGCCGAAGACGGGCAGGGGCAGCATGAGGATCGGCAGCTGGTGGTAAGTCGAATGAGGGCCTGGAGTGACACGGGCGATCTCAATGAGCCAATAGATCTGTCGTCCCTGTCACTGACCAATTTGGCGGCCCCGATCCCGGCCGGCTTGCGCCGCCTGAATGTCGACGACAATCAGCTGAGCAGCCTTCCCGAAACTCTTCCGGCCAGTCTGCAGCGGCTCTACGCGAACAATAATCGGCTGACCGGCCTGCCCGAGCTTCCGCCCGGTCTGCGGCGGCTCTATGCCATTAGCAATGGGCTGTCCAGCCTGCCCACAGAGCTGCCGCCTGGATTGCGGCGCCTGAATGTCGACAACAATCAGTTATCCAGTCTGCCCGATCGCCTTCCAGCGACGCTTCAGGAGTTGGACGTCTCGGGTAATCGGCTGACGCGTCTGCCCGAGCTTCCAGCCGGGCTCGAGCACCTGAATGTCGACTATAACCAGCTGACCGATCTGCCCGAGCCTCTTCCGGCCGGGCTTGAATGGCTTAGTGCCAGCCATAATCGGCTGACCAGTCTGCCCGAGACGTTTCCGGCCGAGCTGCTATGGCTTGGCGCCAGCAACAACCAGCTAACCAGCGTGCCCGAGACTATGCTGACACAGCTAAGCCGCGACGCGAGTGTTGATCTGGAGAACAATCCTCTGTCCGACGCGGTGCTGGCCGGCCTGGCGACTGCCATGCATGCCGGAGACTATGCCGGCCCGCAGGTTTTCTTCTCGAACACCGCAGGCGCGGTGCAAGTTGAGCCGCGGTCGCTGCAGGAGGTTGTCGCGCACTGGCTCGAGGGCGAGCCGGCAGCAATAACCGCTTGGCAGGCCTTCGCCGAAGAGCCGGGTGCCTTAGATTATGCACGCTTTCTCGACAGGCTCCGCGGCACCGTGAACTATGGTAACGACGCGTTCCGGCACGCGGTCGTCGAAGATCTGCGGCAGGCAGTCATCAGGCCGAATTTACGCGAGCAGTATTTCGAACTGGCCTCCGGAGCGAGCGCGAGCTGCGAAGATCGCATCACTTTGACCTGGAACGGCATGCAGAGCGCACGTGTGAACGCGGATGTCGAGGACGGCGCCTATGACGGACGCCTTGGCGAACTGCTCCAGCACGGCCGCGTCATGTTTCGCTTGGAGGCCCTGGACCGAATCGCGCGCGGGACCGTCAACTCGCTTCGTCGAACCGATCCGGACACGGACGTCGATGAGATCGAGGTCTACCTTGCCTACCAAACCCAATTGCGTGATGCGCTGGAAGCTGCGGCACATCGCTCCCGATATGCGCTTCATGAGCGTCTCTCACGTTACCGGGGACGATGTCGCCAGGGCCGAGACGGCAGTGCGGAACCAGGAAGCGACCGAATTTGCGCAGTTCCTGGCGACCCGATGGCAGCCATGGGAAAGTGTGCTAAGGCGCATCGCGCCCGAAGACTATGCTGAGATGCAGGAACGGCTCGTCGATGCGATGGGCGAGCCGTTTCAAGCCCGCTTGGATCGGCGGCTGGCGGAGGATGGGTTGACAGGCGACGCCGATGCCGAGCGAGTGCTCGGCGCCCAGATACGCAACGAGATCGCCCGCGAGATCAAAGGCGCGGTCATGGACCGGGTGCTCGGGGAGCTCGGCTTCGAGCTATGAGCTCCTCCGCTGGCATCATCGATGCGTCTCGTCGCCCGCAAAGCCCAAGAGGGCAGTTGCCGGTCGCGCGATTGGGGGCGGATGAGCTCAACAACAAGTACGCTTGATTGCACCCAATCCAGACGGGGATTCGCACAGTGCATATCAGCATGGCCAAAGCCATTGGCGGCCGGTCAAACGGCTGCTCATAAGCTTAACGAGTGGATGGCGAGTAGTCTCAGCCTCAAGTTGCCTTTGTGCAACGCAGGCTCTCGATGTTCGTCCCCCGCGATCGATAGGATCTTCGCAGCATCAAACTCGATTCTAGATCGCGGAACATTGTGTAGTTCCGTCGTATCCACTGATGTAGCTCGGTGGACCAGTCCTTTTCGTCCCGCAGATATCCGGTAAAGGAAAAGCCAAGTCGGTCGATATATCTCTTGAGAAACGGCGGCAGCGCGGAAATCCGGAGCACCCGCTCGCCATCCATGACTTCAGGTAATCCGCCGCGCAGCGCAAATTCATTGTGGACGGTGACCAGCGATGCTGGCGGAATCTGCCGCCGCAGTATGTCATAACCGCGCAAGGAAATGCGGTCAGCGCCTGCGATGAAGAGAATGATAGGAGCGACATAGCGGCGCGCCGTCTCCTTTATGAAGCCGATTTCCTCGCACATCTTGAAGAATTCGTCGAAGGCATGGAAGCCGAGATCGATCACCTTGGGTACCCGGTCGTGGACGATAAGCGGGTCCATCAACTGCATCTTGCCGTAAGTGTCGGTCACATCCGCGGTCTCGGTGATCATAGGCAGGTAATCGAGCAGTGATGGCTCTTTTAGATTGACATCGAACGACAGGGCGGCACCGTCTTTGAGCAGCAAGAACTCGCTCAGGACGCGCGCGATGAGGGTTTTTCCGACCTGCGGGCTAGGAGAGCAGATGATGTAGATAGGGGTCGCTACCATAGCCAGCAGATCAATCTCGTTTCGTATATGGGCCTGCTCTTGGCCCGCAAGAATATGCGACTACTTCTCGCCACTCCGCGTAGCGGACTTGGCGCCGGTCAATTCCGTCAAGTTGATGCGATCAAATTCGCTCCAGACATTTGCCAGCCAGTGCCGGACATAACCGCGTAGCACGAAAGAGTTGTTCGCGGGCTCATCGTTGCGGCCCTTGTTTGCCACGAAATCTACGAACGGGACGGATGCGACTTCGACCTGCTCATATGCCATCTCGTTCAGTTTCGGGATGGTCAACTCGGTCGCCTGTTTGATGCGGTGAAAATAGGAATTATAGGTCGACTGGTCCCACTGGAAGAACTGAGTGTCATTGATGAAGTTCTTGACCAGATAGTACTTTGCGCCGCTCATGAAGGTAGCGGTCTCCTCGATCTCGTCGAGCGACGCGATAGACGATCCTAGAATGTGGAATACGGCAAAGGTAACCTGGCCGGACCGCGCCGAATCCAGAAATCCGATGTCGCGCAAGGAGGCCAGCGCTGAGGACAGTAATCCGGCGCGAGCGTCGATGACGGTGACAGATAGCCCGGAGTCCAGGGTATCGAAAATCTTCATCTGGTCCGCGGTCGTCGTCATGTCGACGATCTCAGTGATCTCGGGATAAAAGCGCTTCAGCGTTCCCCGCGGAGACTCCGTATCGAAGGCGCGTGTTTGCACGTTGTTGACGCTGAAGTAGTCCAGCAGCGTTCGTGATACGGTCGTCTTGCCGACTCCTCCCTTGTCTGCACCCACCACAATCACAACTGGCTTCACCATCGAATTCTCCTGAGGCACTCGCTCTTGCCGCGCGCGAAGTGCGCAATCGGCGCGTCACTGCTTTGGGTGAGAACATGGCAGAAAGAAGGGTAATTGAATTTTCAACGCGAGAGCTCCTCAGGTTGACCAACGTTTTCAACATCGAGCGAGTTGCGCGGTCTGACTGAGACGTCGGCGCACGCTGAGAGTAGCAAGTAATCGCTCCTGCTCGTGATTTACGTCAGGTTCGTGAGTAGCCGGAAGGCCGGGCGTCGAAGGATCAACCGTGAGCCTGATGATCGTTGCGATAGCGTTCTATCTACCGATCGTTGGATCGGCATGAAGGACGTGAACCTTACGCGGCGTCAGCTTGTAGCATCGATGTAAACAGGATTGAGGTGGTGCTGCACTGCCTGGAGAGTAGTCGCGGCTCTAGCTCGTTCGACATGGGGTGGCCCGATCTAGTATCTCCAGAAGCGTGATGACGTTTTCGCTAGAATGCGTCTCGTCAGTTCGTAAATCCGCGACGACGCAAAATCGCCGGTTCGCCGGTCCGACAACATCGCGCGTGACGACAACTGCATCTATCGAGCTAGGGCGGACTTGTACAAGATCGGGCGTTCCCGATGCGATCGTCGAAATTCGAAACGCTCGAACGCAAACGAAAAGCTGGAGCCAACTGGCACAACGGAAATTGACGAGGAAGGGCGGCGAAGTGGCGCCGACTCAAGTGCCGATAGGCTCGCTGTCAACATTCTGCTCTACACAGAGAATGGCCTGGCGATATTTCTCATGGTCACGATGCGAGAGTCGGCAAGCAGTTCTTTAGAGTACACTGCGCCGAAGTAGTCGAGGACGAAAGTGCCGGAATAGCGTAGACTTTCGGTCGCGCGGATTAGATTATCGAGAATTGAGTCCACTTGGCCAATGCGGTCGCGGTAGCGCGCACGGATAACATTGACGGCGTTCATCGAGTGAACCGCCTCGTCAGCAATCAACTCCCTCAGCCAGTGATGAAACGTGTTGTTACCAAGGGTGTCATAGAAGGGCTTCTCTGCTGCATAGGCACGGCAAGTGCACATCTCATCAAATGCAATCATAACCATGAGGGAGAATTCGTCCTTCAGGTGCTCAACGATTGGACCAAAATCGTGCGGCCGAGCGTCCAATCTCTCCCGAAGATCCTTTTCGGATCCATTAGCGACGAGTTCAATGGTGCGGATGAAGCCATCGGTGTGGCGCTCCTCGTCGATCGCCCAGGCGTTGAAGAATGCCGCAGCTTCATCGCTAACGATGAGGTTTCGGTCGGCTAACTCTTGTTTCAGGTGCCGGGCGTCATATTCCGTGTATAGGTCAGGCCACAATTTGTTCCAACGCGCACATATAGCCGACGGCTCAGCGTTGAACATCGTTGGCGTAAGTTCTTTTGGACTCCAGTGCCGCCGAACCGGCGTGATCATCTGAGTGCCCCTATTCGCGGTGCGAGCGCTCCAGCGTGCCATCGTGAATCGAGCGCTCGTACAGCAGTCTGCTGCAAACTACAGGTGCCGTCACCTATATGCTTTGGCGAGTTGATTCTAGGTCGGAGACGTCTGCCTTGGCCGAAGCGCCACCCGAAAGGGCAGCAAGTGCTTGTGGCCCAGGGCTGCAAATCGAAAACCCGACTCTCAATTGGAGGGGGAAGATGATGCGTCGACGTTGAGAGTGCAGCCTCCTCGGGGCTGTCATGCTGACAGGTACTTTTAGTGTCCCCAGCTCCAGCGACGCCGCTGGTTCGGGCTAGGGATCGGTCAGCCTGGACCGCGCAGAATTAGCCCTGTCGTGTGGCATGGGACCGAGGTTCGGACTGGCACCAAGGGATGTCAAACTGCGTCGGAGTCGATCCCAATCCTTGGCCTCGTCGAGGGGTTGACAACGCGTTGGCCGCTTGTGACTTCGCATTGGAAGCCAACTAGCATTACAGGTCGCTTGATTGATGTGTAAGCCGAGAAGCGCGCTCGACCCTGTTCGTCATCTATACTCTTGCCTGGCTGAGTTTGTTGCCGAACAAACGCGGAGCAACGGCGACCTTGGCCGGCATCGCCGAGACGCGTTTGATGGAAGATGTCCTCCTCGGGAAAGTTCATCGGCTGTCAAGCCGGCAAGAATCTGCCAACCACTCACGCCTTTCGTCCTTGCCGCGCTAACGGATCAAAAACTGTTATGCAGCAAGTTCTCGCCTGGGACCACAGGGGAAATATTTGCACATGACCGGACTGGCCGTTATGGAAAACGTGCGCCGCTATCGTGCGATAGCGTCCCTGTGCCGGCAGGCTGCCGCATTTCGGCCAATCCAAGGGGGCTCATTGCTGGCGCAAGCTGCAGATTGGGAAGACCGTGCAGTTGCGGAGCTTGAGAGATATTTTGATTGTTCGACTGCGTGTCCTCGTTGAAGTGGCCGGGCGATTCAAAGATCCGCTACCCGAGAATGGGTAAATTCAAGATATGGGGAATTGTGGCTGGATGACCTGGTTAGGCAGTCGTGTGAAAGATCGGTTTGAACCTATTGGCTTCTAATTGAGGGTAGAGGCCTGCTCAGTCCAGGCGAGCGCGTGTCGGCTCACGCCATCCAGCCAGGAGATGGCGCTCGTCTCTCGCGATTGTACACGATAAAGTTGGGCTCCTCGCGACAACATCGTTCGAAAGCAAATGTGCCCTTTAATCTCTGCACGTGATCATTATCCAGCTGTCTGTCGGTCAGACGACCGACATGGTAGGCATCCGCGATTTACCGCTGTTGGCTGTGAGATCTCGATCTGGCTAACGCGTACTGGTCGCCAGTTTGCAACTCCTGATTGGAGTTTCGGCTACCCGTCTTGCCTTCAAGTGCGGCCGACAGCTTGAGATTGTTGCGCAACATTGAATTTGTGGGCTCGATCGCGAGGCCTTGACGGTATAGCACTTGCGCCTCCTCGTGGCGCCCCTGTTGATCGAGCACGACGCCCTTTGCATTCAATGCGCGCAGGTCGCCGGGGGCCGCCAACAGTACCTCATTGAGTACCTGAAGTGCCTCATCTGAGGAGTTGCGCGCCAACAAGGCGCGTGCAAGCGAAATTGCCGCATTGACGTTGTCCGGTTGTTGGTCCAAGGTCGCACGCAGACTCTGCTCATCGGCATGAACGAGAGCGCGCGAGATGCGCTCGTGCATGGCGGGATCAAACTCTTTGCCGCCTGCCAAGTCTGACGTGGACCACTGCTGGCGTGAAAGATCGGACGGGCTCGCGCAACCGGTGAGCATCACAATAGTGAGCATCGCAGGCAGAGCCGACCATGGGCCTGGACTAACGAAGCACAAGCGCCGCCGACGTCTGGTCCCATTTGAATTCATAACCTGCTCACGATGATCTGCTGTGCCGTCTCAACTCGCAGCGCTCAGGAGACTGCCCGGGGAAGGGCTCTTGTCCTTGGCAGCTGCCAGCTTCACGGATCCGATCGGTTGGACCGTGAAATCTGCGGCGAGATCCTGATAAGAAAGGACAGGTAGGTCGATTCCGTTGCGGGTGAGAAAGCCGCGAACGAAACGCCGGATATCCATCGAACCCAGAATAACTGGCTGGTTCTGGCTGCGCGCGATGCTCGAATGGATCTGGCGAAATTGGGAAAGCAGCATCTCGCTTTGCCGGTCGTCCAAAACGAGGTATGGGCCGACGGCGGTTTCACGCACGGCACCCCGCACGATATCCTCAGTCTCGCGCTCGACGATAAAGGCGGCCACAACGCGATGCGCGTTGGCATAGCGGTGGCAGATCTGCCGCTTCAGAACAGAACGCACATACTCGGTGAGCAACACGGCGTTCTGCTCCCGCTCGCTCCATTCCGCAAGCGCCTCCAGAACCAAGCGGGTGTTCCGGATCGGGATGCCCTCGTCCAGCAAACGACGCAGGACATCCGCGATCCGAGGGATCGGTGTCGTGCGCAGCACCTCCTTTACCAGATCGGCATATTCCTGCTCCATCCGGCCAAGCAACTGGCGCGTCTCCTGAATGCCAACCAGGCGCTGTGCATAGCGCGTCAACGTGGACCGGACGCGCAAGGCGATGATTTCGCTCGGACCGTGATGCCCTATGCCGGCCGCCTTGAGAGCAGCCGCATGGCCCTGTTCGATCCAGATCCGATTCGTGTCTGGATCCTGCCAGAACGGGATGCCGCTCAATTCGATGTTCGCGACGTCGTCGTCAAGCAAGAGCTTTGTCGGGTCAATAGCGCCCTCTTCTACGGGTACGCCCTCGACGGCCACACTGAATTGCGATCGGGCCAGGTGGTTGGAGCTTTGGGCGGGAATGCGTGGAATTGTGATACCTAGATCAGCTGAGACCAGTGCTGAAACCCGTGCGACGCACTGCTCGAGTTCCCCCACATCCATTGCCTTCATCAGGTTCGGCGCCAGCAACAGCGTAATCGGAAGTGCTTCGGCCGGCACAGTTTGCTTCTGACCCTGCGTGGAAGCGGGAGCCGAACCGGCGGGATTGACGCCGGCCTTTGGAGCGATCTTGCTCTCTGGCACGCCAACCTTGACAAAGCTGGCGGCGGAGAAGAGTGCGGCCAGTATGACAAAAGGGGGCAAAGGGAAGCCAGGAACGAGCCCCATCACAAGCAGGACGCAGGCGGCCAGCCGGAGCGCTTGTGTGCTAGCCGTAAGCTGGTTGACGATATCGGCGCCGAGATTGAGTCTGGAAGGACCGTTGACACGAGTGACAATGGTTGCGGCTGTAATTGACAGCAGCAGCGCTGGGATCTGCGAAATGAGCGCATCACCGATTGTCAGGATAGTATATTGATGCATCGCCTCCTCAAGGGACATGCCCCTGGAGAGCGAGCCGATCGTGATGCCACCCAGCATATTAATACAGATGACTATGAGTCCGGCGATGGCGTCGCCCTTCACGAATTTCATGGCGCCGTCCATCGCGCCGTGAAGCTGGCTTTCCCGCTCCAGCGCGCCGCGTCGGCTGCGGGCTTCGTGCTGATCGATATGGCCATTGCGCAGCTCCGCGTCGATCGCCATCTGCTTGCCCGGGAGCGCATCGAGCGTGAAGCGCGCCGACACCTCTGCCACTCGTTCGGCGCCCTTGGCCAGAACCATGAATTGCACCATGGTTACGATCAGAAATATGACAATGCCGACGGCGATGTTGCCGGATATGACGAAATCGCCGAATGTATGGATGATGCTGCCGGCGTCACCCTCGGACAGGATCAGCCGCGTCGTTGCAACGGTAAGAGCGAGCCGAAAAACAGTGGAGATCAGGATGACGCCCGGCAGCGACGAAAAGTCGAGTGGCGTGTTGAGATACAGGGCAACCATCAGCAGCAATATGGCAAAGCCCAGATTGAAGCCGATCAGCATATCGATCACGACGATCGGGATCGGCATGATCATCATTCCGATCGCCAGAAGAAGCATCAGCGCGACCATCAAATCCGGGTGGGCGGGCGCGCGCGTGATGAGATTTCGTAGAACGTTGGCCATGAAAAGCCTTATTGTTGCCTAGCTGCAGCTGTGTTGGCCCGCAATGAAACATAGCGCTTGAAGGTGGCTTGCGCTTCGGTCATGCGGCCGGCGTGGCGAAGCGCGTGGCTACGCATCAGCATCAAGGGCAGAGATGAGGACGGTTCGTCATCTAGTTTGTCAAGCCGATCCAATACCGACAGTGCTTCGTCACCGCGACGCTCCGAGATGAGAGCGTAGGCCACGATCCGCAGCACGTCGATGTCTCGAGACTGTTCGTGAGCAACCAACCGCAATAGAGCCAGGCTCTTTGCGCTCTGCCCGCACGAAAGATAGATATAAGAAAGCACGCAGAGCAAATCTCGCTCCGGCCCCGAGACCAGCTCGAGAGCATCAGCTTCGGAAACGTTTGGCGGCTGTGTAGATGTGACGTGCTGCAATTTGTCTAGCTCGGCCATTGCTAGCCTTTGATCAAGCCGTTGTGGCTCTGCCGGAGCAAGATTAACCGCTGCAGCTCCAGCTGCAGAAGGGCGGCTCCTTCACGTGCCAACAAATCCTCTGGCGCGGCAGATAGCGTATTGGCTAAACGCTCCAAAAGAGGGCCGTGTTGATCAGGACGCAGAACGTGCGAATGACGTAGCCGCGGCGTCACGAAAGAGAGCAGGCTATGCGCGAGATTAGGCCCGTTAAGCCAAGCGAGTTCCGAGCCTGGCTCGATCTGACCTGGTTGGGCGCGGGCCTCGTCGAGATTGACGCGCGAAATCGCATTGATCGAACCGAGCTCGAGCACGCTGTCGATCGTGGCGTCAACCAAGCGGTCCGGCGCATCGTCATGCCGGGAAGTTGCGCTGTGGCTCTTGTCATCATTGCCACGCGTCCGGTCGACGCCGATGGACTTGGCTCGAGAATTGTCCGGCGTGATGGCAGATGCATGATTATCAACGTTTGGTCCCTGAAAAGAGGTGCCAGGCTCGACGGGATTCGGGGGCAGCCTAGTCATGGCACTTTGCTTCCTTACCTGCGGCCTGAAGCGCTAATAGGATAGAGCGGCAAGCCGGCCATTCCGGCTCAGCAGAACACGCCCTTCCTCAATCCCGTTGACGGTCCATCCATTGCTCAAGAGCGCGCCAACAAAATATTTCTGACCAGCAATGACGATATAAGGATCGCTGCCCCGCCACACAGCCTGGAGTCCAACTGCGGAGGGTGTCTTCTCATCCTTGACGACGACTGCATTGACGAGCGCATAAGCGCCGTTGCTATCGCGATCAAACCGTTGCTGAATGTCTTGCCACGTGGCAAGTGCAGCGGGCGTAACGCTGCCATCGGCGGTGACAACGCCGGCCCCAGAACCGACTTTGATGCCGACAAGGCCTGCTCTGTCAACTTCTTCCTGCAGCAGCCCCGCAGTTGCATCGGTGACCAGAGCATCAGGAGCGTTGAGCGCCAGCTTGGGGGCAACGTCGGCAGCAGGAGGCGGACTTGGCACTGTAGCCGTGTCGGTCTGGACAAAACTGGTCGAGAATGTGCCAACCACGGCAAAGCTGATAACGACCATGGCGAGTCCGGCGAGCGATACACGCCGGCGATCGATAGAGCCAGCTTTTTCGAGATCCTCGATAGACCACTGGATCGACATTTCGCCGGCATACAGGACGGCAGGAAGAGGGACAACGACGGGCTCGTTAGGCAAAATAGTGTCGTGCCCTTCGACACGGACGTCGCTCGCCAGAGCCTCAATCTCGATCGAATTGGAATGCGGGGTGACACGAAGATGGTGCGGTTCGAGGCCTTGTTCGACAAAGATTAAATCAGCATCGAGGCTGCTGCCGATCAGACACGATCCGACCCCCACTTTCCCTGTCAGCCCAGAATAGCACCCCAGCAGCACTTCGAAGCGCTGGCAATGTGGTTCACTCACGGTCGCTCTCCTGAACAGCGAACGGAACCGTACGGCAAAACCGTACGGCCCGTCGAGACTTCACGGACTAAGCAGCCCGGGAAAGTGGGCGACGTACATCGCCCCGCCTCATCCCTTACTGCACCCGCTCGTCGGCTGCTTTCTTGACGGTCGAGAGCTCGGTCGAGACGACGCGAAGTTCCACATCCCTTTCAGCAGCCTTGGTGCTTGTGGCAGTCAGAGCGGCGATTTGCCGTTGGAATGCCGCCTCGCCGGCAACTTCGGCAGTCGCGGAGCCGGCGGCCGCAGTAGCGGTGCCAGCTGCACCACCTGCAGTCGAGGTATGAGACGCACCAACACCCTTAGTCATACTAGTTCTCCTGTGTGCTCGAATTTCGCCGCAACGTGCGGCTCCTATTTTCCTGATGCCGCAACATGCGACGTCAGGAATCCTCTTCTGTTTCAGCCATGACGTCGTCGAAATGACCCATTGCACTATTTGCAAACTGCAGAGCAACGGCTCCCAGAGCGACGCTGAATGCTTGCTGCATAGCGGCTTCTCGCGAGGTGCCGCCTGAAGTGGACGCGCCGCCGCTTACGGGAATGTTCGCATCTGGCGATCGGTCATGATCATCGCGCTCGTCAGGTTTGTGAGATCCTTTTTTGCCGCTGCTTTTGCCGCCAGCCGCATGGAGGTCGGCATCAACGTGCCCAGCGGGGCTAGAGCTCGTAACGCGCATCGGGGTCTCCTATGTCAATTCGATCGTGCCAAGGGAGGTAGTCTCCGCCCACCAATGTGCAAACGTTAGCTTTCGAAAAGCTGACGAGTTTTAAAAAATGACATGTGCCAATGCTGGATCTACGAAAGCCGCAGATCAGATGGTATGTACCAGGACAAACGTTCGTTTGTGGAGCTTGTTCGGGTCGGATCGCTGCTCATCAAGTTGAAAGCTTCAACAGGCGGATGTTAACGCGACCATTAATAGATCGCGTTTGAAGTCGATGTGCTGCAATCTCGGGCTGACGTCACTTTCGATGCCCGCGGGGTCTTTCGACAATTTGCTTGCGGCCGGGCGCAGCGGGACAGAGCTTGACCTGGTCTGGAGCGGGGTGGAAAGCCAGATTGACGGTGATTCAGCGGTCAAGGACGATCCCTCGGTCCTGGAGGGCTCATGAAGGATCCGTCAATCGGGGCCCGCCATCATGCAGAGCGAACAGCAGCCTGTCGCTCGAGAACCGGTCCTTCGCCCTCGCGCTCCGCAATCAGCGTGCTCCTGATCGTTGCGCAAGCCGGCAGGCTCCGCGGCTCTGACCGGTTCTATCGCCGGTTTTAATGCATCGACCTTCTTGCCGGGCTGCGTATGCAGTTGATTGACCTTCGCAGCGGAAAACTGGATTTGAGGTCGGCCTCGTGCGATCGAGCGCGGCCCACATAAATTGTGCGCAGTGAAGAGCGAGACGAGTTCTTCGGATCCGGCGGACGGTATCGAGGATGGTAGAGCTTGCGCGGACCGACTGCTCGGCAGGGAGACCCGACCGCGCGTAAGCCGCACAAGCTCGACTGGCGTTTTCAGCGTGATCCTGACGGAGAGTGCGATCCGGCTAGGCGTTAGCACCTGCAGCTTGCATGCGTTCGGACTCGATGCGAGCCTTCAAGTTGTTCAGGTAGTCTTCCGCGTAGGACTGGGCTACCGAAACCGGGAGGTTGACCCCCGCCGTGGCCGCTTCTTGAATTGCCTGCTTCACCAAGCCTTCTCGCATTGCCAATTTGACCTCAGGGCCGCCGATGCAGCCTACCGCCTGTGCCGCAAGGTTCAGGCCAGCTTCTTCGAGCGCTTGCTTTATGTTGCCACCGCTGATGGCGGTGTGAAGAAGATTTGCAGCTTGCGCTTCGGATTCGAGCACCATTGACGCCAGATCGGCCAATTCGCCCAAGCCTGGAATGAAGCTAAGTACACCGACTGCTGTCGCGGCCCAGTCGAGTACCTTCGAGCCAACCTTGAGCACGTCATTGATTGCGTGCATGAAGGCGCCACCGTTTTTTTTGGGAGACTTGATGTCGGGCTGGTCTGCCACGCCCATCGTCATGTCCGCGACCGCGTCCTTCTCGGCTGCAGTTCGGGCGGCATGCGTCTTCACATGCTGAACGGTGCGGTTCGCACCGGACATGTTGCTGAAGAACTGGTTGAAGTCGCTCTTGCTGATATTGCCGGAATCGACCGTATGGCCGCCGCCGAAGTCGAAGAACTTGTGGTGGGTTTTGTAGCCCGTAATCGCGTTGTTCATTAACCCGAACAGCACAGGATCGGACAGCAGCTGGGAGGCCGCCTTTCGCACCTCGGGCGCGAGGCTCTTGTCATCGGCCATGCTCGCCAGCTTTTCCCGCGTGAGATCGCCCTTCCCAAAAAAGGCGCTTTGGCTCTTGCTGATCGTGTCGAGCGTATTGAGCTCGGCTTTCGTGAGATTCACAGATGATGAAGCAACCTGCAGGAAGTCCTCTTTGTGGACCTTGTCTATCGAGCCGCCGTACAACTGCTTCCATTCATCCGGATGGTCGAGGAAGTATTGAGCGGCCGCGAGAACCTGCGGCGGGCATTTGCCCGTCTTAGCTTCGCCGTCGATGATCTGCTTGAAATCCGAAAGGCTTAGGTTCTTGGGCAGGTTGTCGGAATAGCGATAGAGCTCGCGCAATGCATCGCTCAGCATCATAACCGATGGCTCGCCATTCCCGCTGCCGTCGGAGGGGATGTAGTTTTGCGTATAGTTCTTTGCCCGCTGCTCCTGGAACTCAGCAACTTGCGGGTGGTGATCGGAGAAGCCGGAGAGATCACCTGCTTTGATCTTGCCGCCGCAGTGGCCGTCGCCTTGCGAGCCTATCGCGTAGAAGAGCTCGGGGTCCCGCTGCAGTGCCTCGATCGCCGCCTTTAGATCCGGCGGTGTGGAAGGATCGTTGGCCAAATCTCCCAGAGATTTCCAATCCAGAGGGCATTTGTCCTTGTGTCGGATCAGCACCGACACAATCTGCAGCTCGGCCTCAGTCGGGGTGCCGCTGTTCCACGTGATTCTGGAGCTTTGTACGGGAGCTTCTGCGATCTTTGGGGCGTTCGCAGGGGAGGAGGCTTCCTCGGAGGACGGCTCGGGGGTCTCCTGACATGCGTCCAGTGCGGCCTTGATCTCCGGCGGGATAATGTTCCGCACCTCTCGCGTGAGTTCTTCCGTGAGTTGCTTGGCCGAGTCCTCGGCCGCCGGACCCTGCGGTGGGGAATGCTCGTCAGTCGTGCCCTTCAACGACAAACTGACCAGCACCGCCTCAAAGCCTGAAAAGTCACGCGCCGGCGAGGGCCCGGAGGCTAGCCCCGACAAAGCCAAATTCGAGCTGGTAGTTAGCGGCAGATTGTTGACTGACATCATACGTCCTCTGATTTGAGATCGCACCACAAACTGACTATGTGGCGCAGCCTGAGATCGCGGCGAACAACGAGCAAGAAATGTCGATAGGCGTCAATGGCTCCTACCGCTTGCTTCCGATTGCACAGCGCTCCCAGCGCTCAGTTTCGCTACAATCTATAGGCACATCGCCGTCTAGATATTCACGCCGTATGGTAGGAACGATTAGCTTTCGAGAAGCTGACGGCGCTCAGAGGATTTCACAATTAGTTGCGAAATGGCGTCGCTCAAGGCGACGACGTGTCCTCAATTCGGCATCGGCTTGCTTGGGTGCTCGGTCGCTCTCCTCTGCGACAGCCAGGTCAACGAGTCTGCCGCTCTTCGCAGGATTCGCGTGTGCTGATCAACATCTCGATCTGAGCAGGCGTAGCTGTTTGGCCGATGAAGACCCAGTTGTCCCTGGCGAGATATCCGTTCGCCTGACGAAATCGCCAAGTTCCGGCGGCGCGATGCGTGCGGGCAGCGCGGGCCGCCCTTGGGGCCGTCCGGCGTGAGGCGACCCCGCCTGCATGGGTCCAGGCTCAAGATCTTGCCAAACAGGGTCGTTGCCGAAATCGGAGGCGTCCGCGCGATCTTGAGCGACCGCTGGGCGGGAATTGGACTGCTCGCCGCCGATCAATGACGGCTCGCCGCGCGATGATTGGCCTCCAAGCTCCTGCCAAATCAGGTCCTGACTGTACGCGGGCATTTCATGCAACGCTATCAGTTCACGCTCAAACTCACTTCGATCGGCGGGCGATGAGGCCGAGTGGGGTGGTGGGTTCTTGTCTGCTCCGCTTAGCGCATTGAAGTCCATCCTGTTTCTCCTTTTGCACAACAAAACGGCTCTCAACCGATGCGACAAAGTTCATGACGGACTTCGTAGAGCATTTCAAAGGCTCGCATGAAGCGCTAAGGCTGCAAGGCGGGTCACGGAGACTGCTTGCCCGGATTCCGGCTCGCGCATCCCGTGGTGCGGGCCCGGACGTTTATTGCCTGTCCTGCGGCATCGCCGCGGGACAGCCGCCCTCTAATCATGACAGCAGCGGCTTTCGAAAAGCTGACAGAGGGCATGAGTAGAAATTACATCTCTTCCCAACCTATCTGTTATCATCCGTTCATTTCTTGCCAGTATCAGGTGCGTGAACCGCGCCGTCTTGATGTGATAGTGCGGGCGAAGGAGCGTCATTGGGGCGTCCTTCGCGAACGACCACGCTGGAAGATCCGCGAAATAGCATCAAAACCGACTCACGCGGTGGCTTTTCGGCTCCGTTCGGGTTTCGTCGCGCTTGTGCCTCCGCGACCAGTCCTTTGAGTGTCTGCTCCACAAGTGCGATAAAGCGAGGCGGACCGGACGCGAAGACGAGGCCATCTCCCGGTACGGCTCTCACGAGGTAGCGGTCGTCCGAGATGTTGAGTGCGTCGAGCGCCGCCTTGAATGCGTCGAAGCTGATCGGACTCAAGACCAGAAGGCGGCTTTGCACCTCATGCGCGTCAGATACGTAGAGCACCAGCCCATCGTAGTACCATTGAAGATTGTAGAGATTGGTCAACCGTTCGAGGAACTCGCGCGGTGGGAGATCCGGCATTCGCCCGCGAATTCGTCCCTTCACCCCGGTGCTGATATTGACTCTGATATTGAGGTTGTTGCCGAACTCCTGCAGCGCGGCCGCGAGGTCCTGATCCAGCACTGTGTAACTATACGGCGTCGACGGCAGCGCCAGCGGGGCGCCGAGCGCCTTGATGGCGCCCAAGCAAATGAAAACACCAACATAGAGAACTTTCTTCAAGATATGCAGCCTTGTAGACGAGATGAGCATTTCTGCGATTTCTTCTACTTGAGACTAAGCACTGGAATTCGTCCCAAAATTTGGAGGCCGACGCTTCGCCGGAAATTGGAAGCCAACCGTGATCATTCGATGACAGATGCTCGTCAGCTTTTGGTCAGCTTGCCTCTCTAGGGTGCCAGCCCATTCATGCCAGCGAATGGCTAATCTCACAACGTGACAGAAATGATTTCTCCCATGTTGCTTGGAATTGCGTCGGTCTCCGCCAACCCCGTCGAGTGTGCCTCCAGCGGCTGTTCGCTGGCACACGCTCAGTTTCACGAGAATCTCGCGCAGGCCGCCTTGAAACAGGAGGGCGCCTCTTCTGTGACCGAGCGCGTGCCGGTGTCATTGGTGCCGGAAGTGCAGCGCGCAGTCACGCCGGCGAGCCCGCTTGGCGATCGCGTCCTTCAGAGCATTTCTGCTATCCACCAGGGCAAACCATTTCCTGGAGGTGCAGTTTCGCCGGCACTCGTCGGCGACGCTGATCCCGCGAAGAGTTTCCAGCTTGGGCCGGCCGCGCAACCGCTGCTGCGGCCGCAGCAAGTCGAGGTGCATCCGGCGGGCAAGCCGGAAGGTGCGGATCATTTCGATTCGGCGCTGACGAATTTGCGCGATGTTTACAACGGCGTCGTCCAGGTTTCGCTCATCTCCAAGGGGACAGGTGCCGTCAGTTCATCTCTGAATAAGCTTCTATCAGCAGGCTGAGCGGGCCGTTGGCTGTCTTGACGAAAGGCAAGATCGGTAACGGTCGGCCCGCGAGCAAGCGGCTTCATGCTCTTGTTCTGCTGCTGCTTTTACCGATGCTCACCGGTTGCAAAACCGATCTGTATACCAAAGTTCAGGAGCGTGACGCCAACGAGATGCTTGGGCTGCTGCTGAGCAGGGGTGTCGATGCCATCCGGGTTATCGGGAAGGATGGGACGAGCACCATTCAAGTCGAAGAAAAGCAGCTCGCCTATTCCATCGAGTTGCTAAATGACCAGGGCTTGCCGCGCCAGCCCTTCAAGAGCCTTGGTGAGGTGTTCAAGGGGTCGGGGCTCGTTGCCTCTCCGGTTGAGGAGCGGGCCCGCTACGTCTATGCCCTCAGCGAAGAATTGTCGCGCACGATCAACGATATTGATGGGGTTCTCTCCGCCCGTGTTCATGTCGTTCTGCCGAAGAATGATCTTTTGCGGCAGGATGCAACCCCGTCCTCCGCGTCGGTGTTCATTCGGCACGCCTCCAACGCGAAGCTCTCAGCCTTGCTGCCGCAGATCAAGATGCTCGTCGCCAACAGCATCGAAGGTCTATCATACGACAAGGTGGCGGTCGTGTTCGTGCCCGTTGAGCGGACTCAGCATGAGGCCTCGGTTACGCCAGCGGCAGCTTCGAACGAGTCAACCAGGTTCGTCTCGGCTCCCATTGCGATCGGCGCAGGAGGTGCGCTCGCCGTATTGGGCATCCTATCTTGCGTACTGCTGAGCGCACGTGGGGGCCAACTTCGCCAATCCTGGCGTAAGCTGATGAATCTCGGCAGTGGTGCCAGCAAGCCAGCGGTCCAGTCCGTCGGCAAAAAGCTCTCCTCCGATGCGAAGTAGGCGGGCATTCAGGTCCGTATCGATGGTATCCCCCGACCAAAATCATATACTCAACGCGCATTCCGATCGCCTGCGCGAGCTTGCCGCCTTGATCCATCCGAGCCGTTTGGCCGGCCATCTTGATGGGCTCCTGTCGGAGGCCACAGTACTGCAGTTGCAGAAGACTCCGAGGCTGCAGCAAAGACTGGCCGAATTGCTGCTGAAAAGTGAGGAGGCGTCGAACGGAACTGACTGGGGCAGGGACGTTCTGCTCGGGCATGATCCGCGTCGGGCGGCCCTGCTCGCTGGCAGTATCTGGCACGCCCGCTCGGTGCTGAAGCTTGTGTCAAAGCATGATGTGGCGATTCTGATCGAAAATATTGGTGCGGAAGCACATGCTTTCTCAATCCGACACTTATCTGGTGCGGTCGCGACCACATCGATTGTCGATCCGCATAAACTATCGAGCCAGATTGAACATGACGGACTTGCCTGCCTTGGTGCCTGGCTCAAGGACGCATCAGAGCTTGACCGTGTGCGCGTCCTTTTCCGTTTACCTGTGGGGACCGCCGCCGAATCCCCAGCAGCCGAACACCACAACGCAGCGAGTCGTTTGCTGTCTTTGGTGGTAGCCCACTTGGCCAGCGAGGCGCCAGCGGCATGACGGCCGATGAAATAGCCCGGCCAGACAGCCCACGGATACGGCCGCTTGGTCCACTCATACCAGCCGCAGAACTCGGCATCTGGTACGATGCGGTGCAGACGCGTGCGCTAGCCGACCGCTATCTGCGGCAGGTTCGCAGCTGGGCAAGCAAAGCCCATCAGCAAGAGCGGGAGCGCGGCCACAGCGAGGGTCTTAGGTCAGGATCGGACGAAATGGCACAGCTGATCGCCCGAGCTGCTTCCGATGTGGCCCGGCGAAAAGCCGTTCTGCAGCAGGAGTTGCCACAGCTCGTCCTTGAGATATTGACCGACCTGCTGGGCTCCTTTGATCCCGGCGAGATGCTGGTAAGGACCGTTCGTCACGCCGTCGAGCAAAGATATGGCAGTGCAGAAGTATGCCTTCACGTGTCTCCTGTGAATGCTGATGCACTAAGACATGAATTCCAGGCGTTCGACGGGACGGATGGTCGGCCGAGAGTCAGAATTGATCCGGACCCGGCTATGGGGCCTGACCAGTGCGTTCTGTGGAGCGAGTTCGGCAATGTGGATCTAGGACTTGCCGCACAGCTCCGCAAATTGCGTCTCAGGCTTGATCCGTCCTCTCAGGAAGGCGAATCGTGACGATGCAACGATCAGACCATGATCAAGCGGCCGGAGAAGGAGATTTGCATGCGGCGCTGGCATCTGTAAGGTCCGCAGCAAAGGACGTCGATACGCGGGCTGTGCGGGGACGGATCACGCGGGCGATCGGCACGTTACTTCATGCCGTATTACCAGGGGCCCGTGTCGGAGAACTTTGCCTGGTGCAGGATCACGTATCCGGATGGGCGCTTGAGGCCGAAGTCATCGGTTTGTTGCCGGATGGGGTTCTGCTGACGCCTATCGGCGATATGGTGGGCCTGTCACACCGCGCGGAAGTGGTCCCAACCGGGCGCATGCAGGAAGTGTCAGTCGGGCCCGGCCTGCTCGGTCGCGTGATCGACAGCTTCGGCCGTCCACTCGATGGCAAGGGGCCCATAAAGACGGTCCATACTTGTCCGCTCCGCGGCAGGGCACCCAACCCGATGAAACGGCGTAGCATCGAGCAACCATTTCCTCTCGGCGTTCGCGTGTTGGATGGGCTTCTGACGTGTGGCGAAGGTCAGCGGATCGGAATCTATGGAGATGCTGGGTGCGGTAAGTCGACGCTGATGTCGCAAATTGTAAAAGGGGCGGCCGCTGATGTCACCGTAGTTGCCCTCATAGGAGAGCGCGGCCGCGAGGTGCGTGAATTCATTGAGCGTCATCTTGGAGATGCCATGGCGCGCACGATCGTTGTCGTTGAGACATCCGATCGATCCGCAATGGAGCGGGCGCAGTGCGCTCATATGGCGACCGCACTCGCGGAGTATTTTCGTGATCAAGGACTGCAGGTCGTTCTAATGATGGATTCGCTGACGCGCTTTA
This sequence comes from Bradyrhizobium sp. USDA 3364, assembly GCF_054056355.1. Taxonomy (NCBI): domain Bacteria; kingdom Pseudomonadati; phylum Pseudomonadota; class Alphaproteobacteria; order Hyphomicrobiales; family Nitrobacteraceae; genus Bradyrhizobium; species Bradyrhizobium sp. USDA 3364. The sequence continues at coordinate 1,275,158 of NZ_JBSRYG010000002.1, read as the reverse complement.
GCCGTGCGATGCGCGAAATCGGCCTCGCCGCGGGAGAACCTCCGACCCGGCGCGGCTTTCCTCCTTCCGTCTTTGCGCTGCTGCCCGGTCTGTTGGAACGTGCCGGTATGGGGGAGCGGGGCTCCATCACGGCATTCTATACAGTGCTTGTTGAAGGCGACGGCACGGGCGATCCGATCGCCGAAGAGTCGCGCGGCATCCTCGATGGTCATATCATTCTTTCGCGCGCACTGGCTTCGCGCGAGCATTTTCCCGCCATCGACGTGCTGTCGAGCCGAAGTCGTGTCATGGATGCGGTCGCCTCCGCGCCACATCGCAAGGCGGCCTCCGTCTTCCGCGATCTGCTCTCGCGCTACAATGAAGCTGAGTTCCTGATCAAGGTCGGTGAATACAAGCCCGGCAGCGACCCGCTGACTGATCGAGCAATCGAGTCAATCGAGGAACTGCGCGCATTCTTGCGCCAGGGACAGGACGAGCCGTCCAGCTTTGAGGAGACCGTTTCATGGATGTCGCGTCTCACGGCCTGAATCCCGTGCAAGCGTCGAAATTGCGGCTGGTGAAAGACATGAGGGAGCGAAGCGCGCTTCGTGAATTGTCGAGCATGGAAGACAAGCGCCGAATTGCAGCCGACGCGCTGCAGCGGGCGTCTGAGGATCTTGAAGCCACGCAAAAGCATCGCGCCAAGGTCGAAGCTGAACTTTATCGGGAACTGGCGCAGCTCGAGACAACGTCCGTGACCGAACTCGATCGACGGTGTCACCTCGTCCTTGGGCGACTGGCAGCAGAGATCGAATCGGCGCGTCAGGCGCTTGTGCAGGCACGCATCGCGCACGAGGAGACCCAGCGGGCGGTGAATGAAGCGCGGGCACTATGGGCCGGGCGTTCGGCGGCGAGCCAGAAATGGCAAGAGATTGAGGGAAATGTCCAGCGCGCGACCGCCGTCCGTTCGGAGTCTGCGGCCGAAATCGACGCCGACGATGAAGTTCTGCTCCGATATCAGGGTGGTTCGCGCAGCCGGACGATCGGCGGGGCATTCTAATGGCTGGTTCTGTTATGACGTCGCGAACTGCGCCTGTGCAACATGTCGGTAAGTGCCGTGGCTGAACCCGCACTCTTTCAGCCAGCGGTGAAGCTCGCGCATGAAGTGGTCTCGTGGGTCAACGAGATTGCCGCACGGCGCACCGTCCTGCAGAGCGGCCTTGGCGACAAGCCGCTATCCATCCGTGTGAGCCGGCTTGTCTGGCAGGCCGAGCCATATGCCATGTCGATGCTCGACTGCGTATTTCGCGCCGGAGGCGAGACAGCTGTTTTGTCCTTGCCTCGCCTTCTCGTCGAGACACTGATTTCAACAGTCCAGCAGGGCCTTACTTTACCCTCCGACCCCACCCGCTCGCTCGTTCTCGAGCTTGCACTGGCACCCTGGATCGTTGGATTAGAGAACGTGCTCGCATCGAATGTGCAGCTGATCCGCATCGAAGACGCAACGGCGAAAGACCCCTATCTGGAGCTCGATGTTGCCATCGGAGCGCTGGCAGGAAAGGCTCGCCTGTTCTTGTTCGCGCCTCTTGACGGTCTGATTCCTTCTGCGTTTCGCTTGTTGGGCGAGTTGATTGGCCAATTACCGCGAGAGCAAGGCAACATTTCGTCGGAATTGCCGGTCGTGATTGCGAGAGAGATCGGCTCGCTGCGGGCGCCTGTCAGGCTCCTTCGCCAAGCACAGCCCGGCGACGCACTGCTGCCCGACGTCATTCCCTTTGCCCATAGCCAGCTGATCCTCACGGCGGACAGGTTGTGGGCGCCGGCGCAGGCCGCGGACGACAGACTTGTCCTTCGCGGACCATTCCGCCTGCAGCCCCATCCTCTAAGGTATGTAGATATGACGATACGCTCCCAAACGGAACAAGCAATCCCGCCCTCGGAAGCCGACATCGACAGTGTTGAGATCACGCTTGTCTTTGAATGCGGCCGCTGGCCTATCCCGCTGGGTACGTTGAGAAGCATCAACGAGGGACACGTGTTCGAACTTGGGCGGCCCCTGGACGGTCCAGTCGATATTGTAGCCAACGGTCAATTGATCGGCCGGGGCGACATCGTGCGCATCGGTGAGGCGCTTGGGATCCGGTTACGTAGCAGGTTGGCAGTCAATGGTTGACATTCAACCGAGCATCCTTGCGCTTCTTGCGGCGACGGTCGGCCTTGGCCTGCTGGCGTTCGCAGTCGTCACAACGACGGCCTTCATAAAGGTTTCTGTCGTTCTCTTCCTGGTTCGCAACGCGCTTGGAACTCAGTCCATACCGCCGAATATCGTCCTGTATGGCGCTGCATTGATTCTTACCGTGTTCATAGGCGCTCCAGTGTTCGAGCAGACTTACAATCGCGTGACCGATCCGCAACTTCGCTACCAAACCGCCGACGACTGGTTGATCGCCGCCAAGGAGGGCAGCGAGCCGCTGCGCGCCCACCTCAAAAAGTTCACCACTGAGGAACAGCGCACGTTCTTCCTGTCATCGACGGAACATATCTGGTCGGATGAGATGCGCGGCAACGCATCAGCTGATGATTTAGCAATTCTCGTGCCGTCCTTTTTGATCTCGGAACTTAAGCGTGCATTTGAGATTGGCTTCCTTCTCTATCTTCCGTTCATCACGATCGACCTGATCGTGACGACGATTCTGATGGCCATGGGCATGTCAATGGTGTCACCAACAATGATATCCGTTCCTTTCAAGCTCTTTCTGTTCGTCACAATCGACGGCTGGTCGCGGCTCATGCACGGATTGGTGTTAAGCTACGCAACGCCCGGAGGTTGAGATGGACGAAGCCAGCATCCTCACCCACCTGAGCCGATCACTTGTCCTGTTCATGATCTGGGTTCTGCCGCCGCTCCTGGCAGCTCTCGTGGCCGGATTGGGTATCGGCATCGTGCAGGCAGCAACCCAGCTGCAGGATCAAACCTTGCCACTGACAGTGAAGCTCCTCGTCGTCGTCGCGGTGCTCGTTCTGTTTGCCCCGGTGCTGAGCGCGCCGCTAATCGAGCAAGCCCAGCATATCTTCACTGAGTTCCCCGCGCTCACAGCGAGGTATTAGTGCGGGGAACGCAAGGCTGACCAAGCATAAGCTATGGCGTCGCGTTTGTCTGTCCTCATTGTGAACCGTGACCAGAAGAGGCGAGTTTCGTCAGCTTACCGAAAGCTCGCCTCACTAGCATGGGACAGATAGATATCCGAACTGTCCTGTTCGGCTCGATGGGCCTTCGGAGGAAGAATGATCTCATCTGAAATTGACATCCACTCAATTCAAATCTTGCTCACGATGGAATGACCTGCGGTAAGGCCTGGCCCTCGATGTCTAACCTGGCGAGTTATCAACTAGGGGGACAGGCGAACCGCTTTGATCTCAAGCGGCCGCACGGTTTTGACGTTCTGATGGATCATGCCGCGATGAAGGTGCCGCCCGAGACCGATCGCCGCAAACTGTTGAACTGATGGAAGCTCCGAAGCTCCAGATCATCAGCACCGCCCTGCGGCCGGTGAGACCCGAAGGAGCTTGGCTTGCTGGCCTTGCAGCGGCGCTATTCGGCGGGTCCTATCTTGAAATGGTTTCATACCTTATTGGCGACAGCCGTGGCTGCGGAGAGTTAAAGCTCATGACCTGGCCTGGCGCTAGGTATGTCGCTCTGCAACCGCTAGGACACGAGGTAGATGACCAGCAGAGTGCTTGACGACTCGCATCATGGCGAGGCACGGGCGATTAGATTGGCTTGAAGCGAGCGGCGGGCTGAGCTCAAATGGATGCGTTGTCACCCACCGAGACGCAAAGTCTGGTTCAGACTGCCGTCGAATTCGTCGTTGCGGCCGGACTTGGCGCGGCCCGGGCGCTTGGCATTATGCTGGTTCATCCGGTATTCACCAGGCCGCACATTAGCGGGATGATCCGCGCAAGCGCGACGGTTGTGATTGGATTGCCTTGCTTGATGCAAATCAAGAGCGGCTTGCAGACGCTGGATCCCGGCACCCGTATGATTGCGGTCGCGCTCCTCGGTGTGAAGGAGATATTTATCGGCCTATTATTCGGCTTTCTGCTCAGCATACCACTTTGGAGCATCCAAGCGGTTGGTGACATCATTGATACCCAGCGCGGCATCTCAAGCCAGGTAGACGATCCTGCGACGCGCAGTCAAACCTCCGCAATGGGGCTCTTTCTCGGAACTGCGGCGGTTACGATCTTCGTTGTATCGGGGGGCCTGCAGACAATGGTCAGGTGCCTCTACGGAAGTTATCTGATCTGGCCCGTGTATCGACTGCTACCGCCCCTGACCGAGCAGGGGGCAATGGAGTTTATCAAGCTTCTCGACCATATCATGCATACGACCCTCCTGGTCGCCGGGCCCGTGCTGGCTCTGCTGCTTCTGATCGACGTATCCCTCATGCTGCTCGGGCGCTTTGCGCCGCAAATCAAGCTGAACGATCTCTCTCCGACTATCAAGAATGCCGCCTTTGGCATCATCATGGTGAGCTACGCCGTCTTCCTGATCGAATATATGGGAGCCGAGATCGTTCAGTTCGACGGTGTGCTGGAGTGGCTCGAGATGTTCTTGAAATGAACGACACGAGTGAAGAGAAAAAGCTTCCACCAAGTCACAAGAAGCTGAGGGACGCGCGTAAGAAAGGGCAGAGCCCGCGCAGCGCCGACTTTGTGACCGCGGCAAGCCTTTGCGCTGGTTTCGGCTGCCTGTGCTTCAGGGCGGGCCCGATCGTAGACGCATGGCGCGAAGCGGTGCGGCTCATCGACAAGCTGCAGGGCCGGCCGTTCAACAGCGCGGTCGGGCAGGCGTTGGTCGGATTGATGGACCTTTCTATGGCAGCCGTAGCTCCCATCCTGGGTGCGGCGTTGGTTGCGGCCATCTTGGCCGGCGTCTTGGCCAACGGCGGGTTGACGATTTCCGTCGAGCCGTTGAAACCCAGTTTTGAGAAATTGGATCCGGTCAAAGGGCTGAAGCGGATTGTCTCCCAGCGCTCGCTTGTCGAGCTTGGAAAGTCCCTCGTCAAAGTATTGGTCCTTGGTGCCACGTTCCTCTTCACTGTGCTCGCAGGTTGGAGGGCACTGGTCTATTTGCCGGTGTGCGATTTAAGCTGCCTTGGTTTTGTCTTTAACGAGCTGAAAGTACTGATAACGATTGCTGCCGGCGCCTTTTTGATTGGTGGGCTCGCCGATCTGCTCATTCAGCGTTGGTTGTTCCTGCGCGACATGCGCATGACGCAGAGCGAGGCCAAGCGCGAGTCCAAGGAACAGGATGGTAATCCGCACATCAAGGGTGAACACCGCAGGATCCGTCGCGAGTCGGCGAACGAGTCTCCGCTCGGCATCCACCGGGCAACATTGATACTGAGTGGACCGGCGACGGTGATTGGGCTGCGCTACGTTCGGGGCGAGACAGGCGTCCCGGTGCTGGTGTGCCGCGGTGAAGGCGCGGTGGCGTCACAGTTACTGGCGCAGGCGCGGGCCCAGCGTCTGAGCATTGTCGAGGATCATGTGTTGGCGCGGCAGCTGATCCGCAAAGGTGCGATGGGCAAGGCCGTTCCGATGGATTATTTCGAGAGAGTCGCAAAGGCGGTGTTTGCCGCCGGCCTTGTATAGCGTCGATACGCTCAGACCTTCGGGCAAAGACCCTATGTCGCAGAACCTGGTACAAGCTGCGCGATCCAAAGACAACGGCCGAGCAAAGACAGGATTCCAGGAGCCTCGTCGGCCCATCGCAAGACTGATATGGAAACCAGAGTGCCCAGCGTCGTTCGTCCTGCCCGGATGTTGCGAGCCGCTTATTGGGTTTCTGGCGCCCCCCTGTTTTGGGTTCCACCCTCCAAATTGCTGCGATTGCCCGTCGCCGCGGGCCCACGAGCTGTGATGGGAAGCACTGCGCGATCACCGCTGGTCGGCATGACGGCGCCATTGCCTAGCAGGTCGCCAGGATCGTTGACCATGACTGCGAGGTTATTGCGGACTGAGCAGCCAAGCGTTGGATCGAACGAATTGTCGCCTAGAGAAGGGCCGGTGACAGCGAGCGGCGGACAGACGGCAGGATGTGCTTCGTAGGTAATTGCCTCGATCCGGACCCCGAAATGTGCGGGTAGATCGACGGGAGAGGCGGACAGGCGGATATTGTAGGGGGCAAGGCCCATCGCGCGCGCCTCATGGGCAACCTGCGCTACGAGCCGCGGTGAGCCGGCGACGTCGAGTTGGAGTGCATCGCGCCGGCCGCGGCTGGCATTCGCAATGAAATCCCGCAGGCCGTACCTCTCGTTGCGACGAAGATTTTGAAGCAGCAGGACACTGGTCTTCTGCTCCACCCGAGCCGCTTGTCCAGCCGGTCCGGAAGAAATCGCAGCACTATTTGCACATCCGCCAAGGGCCGCCGCAACTGCGATCAAAAGCCATAGGTGTCGCAAGGTCATTGGCAGTCCTCATTCAATGATAAAGCCGGCACCGACGGTTGCACCCGATCTGGCCGTGCCGGGCGCCGCCTCACGGCCCTTCGATGAACCAGCCAGCGTATTCGTCAGGGTGCGCCCTGCGTCCGAAGGCGGCCCGATGCGATCAGTTGGAGCGCTCATCTTGCCCGGGCCAGATCCCGGTCGGACGATGTAGGGAGTGACAATGATGACCAGTTCGGTCTCCTGCTTCTGAAATGAAGAGGAGCGAAACAGCACACCAAGGATCGGAACATCGCCTAACCAAGGAAAAGTGTCGATGTCGGTACTGAAATTGCGCCTGATGAGCCCCCCAATGGCGAAGCTTTGACCGCTGGCAAGCTCGACGACAGTACTGGCACGACGCGTGGAGAGGCCGGGCACCTTTATTCCGTTGACGTTGACCTCGCTTTCTTTCGACAGTTCGCTGACTTCAGGCTTCACATGGATATTGATCTGATTATTGCTGAGGACGGTTGGGACGAACTCTAGGCTGATTCCGAATTGTCGGAATTGGACCGAGACTTGCCGGTTGTCCTGCATCACCGGAATCGGAAATTCGCCACCTGCCAGAAAACTTGCGGATTCCCCGGACATGGCGGTCAGGTTCGGTTCAGCCAGGATCGAGGCGAGGTGCTCGCTGGCGAGTGCGTCGAGAATAGCGCTCAGGTTGGTATTGCCAGCGCTGTACCCGATGCCGATCGTGCCGCCGCCGCGGGCCGGCCCGGAACCGCCACTTTTTCCGGTGTTAAGGAAAGCGCCGTTCGGACCGGAAGCCGTGAAGTTGATATTGAGGTCCTTGACGGCACTGCGGGAGACTTCTGCCACCCGCACACTCAGATTCACCTGCAGCGAACCTGCCACCTGAATCTTGTTGACGACCAGCGCACCCGGACCGAGAAACTGCTCGGTCACCTTCCTGGCCGTCTCGACGATATCGGCGTTGGGAGCCGTACCGCCAAGGATTGCGCCGCGTGGGGTATAGCTGACCTGGATCGGATAATCGCCGATCTCGGCCTTCAGCGTGGCACGCAGGTCCTCGATCGGCTGGGTGACAACGACGCGCAGTTCGGCGAGAGCCTCGCCGTTTTCGTTCAAGGCGAACAGGCTGGTTCGTCCGGATTTTTTGCCAAATACGAATATCGTGCTGCTCGATGGCGCCTGATAGTCCGCGATCGCCGGGTCGGCAACAAAAATGCTCGCTGCCGGCGCGTTCAGATGAACCGTCTTGCCCTGTGAGGAGGTGAGGTTGAGCGTGCCGGTGGTGCTGCCAGGCGCCGCACGTGGCGGCGGCTCTCCTTTGCCGTCCCGTTTTGTCTCGGCTGCGCCGGCAAGCGGAAATAGCAGAGCAAGTCCGCACAGGACGTGGCACAAGCGGGGCAGAGCGGCAGAGCGTTGCGCGATCATGACCATCGGCGGCAGATTGGCGCCGGCAGCATTCTTGACGACCTTCAAGGGATTGTTGCTTTCAAGTTAGATTGCTAGGCAGCCGATGCCGCGCCGACGAGTTCAAGGGTGTAGCCGACCCCGCGCGCGGTCTTGATCCTGAGCGTCGCACCGGCCTGGTTCAAATGCGCGCGTAAGCGATAAATCCCGACTTCCAGCGCGTTGGTCGAGACATCGTCGTCAAACGCATACAAGCTATCTTCCAGCGATGTGCGCGGCACGGTGCGGCCGGCGCGGTTGAGCAGATGTTCGAGAATGCACACTTCGCGCCGCGCAATTCTCAGCATGCGGCCGCCAACCGAGACTTGCCTTGCGATCGGGTCGAAATGCAGATTGCCGAATGTCACCACCGGCGCCGTCATTTGCGTCGATCGTCGCAGGATGGCTCGCATGCGGGCGATGAGTTCGTCGATAGACACGGGCTTGGGCAGGAAATCATCCGCACCTGCATTGAAAGTCGCAATTCGGCGGCTGAGATCATTGAGACTACTCATCATCATCGCCGGCATTGATCGTCCCTCGCGCCGCAACTGCTTCAGCCAATCCAGTCCGTCTCCGTCGGGCAAGACAGATTCGAGCAGGACCATGTGGTAGTTCGCGCATTCCAGCGCGGCCGACGCCTCATCCAGTGTGCGCGTCACATCAACGGCGAAGCCGCAATTCAAGAGCGCTTCCTTCACGGCGCGGCCAAAGTCCGCATGATGATCAACCAGGAGAATTCGCATTCATTGCCTCTCGTCCATCCTCGGCAGGACTTGAGCGTGTCACGGTTGACCATGTGGCTCGGTGGGCGGCCGCTTTGACGTGAATTTGAAAAGTCGGAAATGCCAGGATGGAGCATAGTGGCAGGCGATCAATGTCTGCCGGTCTATCGTCATCGGATAGGCGGCCTGCCGCGCATCGCGTCCGCCGGCGACACCGTTCAAAAGACCCTGCATGTTGGCTCCGCGATTTCCAACAAGGTTGAAAGCCTTGGCAGCGCGCTGATGCATCTGTGGGCCGAGGCCGCCGCCTGCAGGAGCGATTGCGCCAAACCGCGCGGGTGAAACGAAATCGCAGGCGAGAGCGGCTGAATTGGCCGAACAGACTAGCGAAGTTGACATTTGGAAACTCCCCCAATTCGTCTTAATCCGCGGTCGGTCCTGCTAGGCTGTTGAGCCTGTAGTGTCGTCAAGCCACGACAATGCAAGGTTTTTCGCGTTTTAAGACAGTTCACGCGCTGTGCATCTGGCCGATGTGCTGGAAGAAGCCGAGATGCACGACGAAAGATCAATACGCCTGTCGGCTGGATAGGCATCCTCTCGTTGGCCGGTGATTGCTGCGCAAGGTGCCAACCGTCCAGAAGTGCGGTCGCGCCGAAGTCCTCCCATGCCGCCGCGGAGCGAATGCTGCGAACGAAGGAGGAATCGAGTCCGGCGTTGCGAGCGCGCATCGCCTGAGGTGGTTACGCAGGCTCCGTGTCGTCACACGGGGTAAACCACGAAACAATGATCTGATCTCGAACTCGGCGTGTGACCGGCATGGACAAAATTGCGACTGCCCGCGTTCTTCTCGCCCGCTGGTTCCTGGCCTGGCTACGCGTGGGGCGCGTCGTCCTCCACTGTGCGCAGAGGCGATGCACGATGTCCGCTCTGAAGAGAAGCCATCGAGTAGTGTAACGAGGCGGAGCGGCCGTGCATTGAGTTTTTGAGACGTTCGCAATTCTTGCTACCTGTCAGGAAAAGTTCACGCGAGCGGGCTCTGTCGCGAGACTGTCGGAAATCCTACAATCTGACGCTACGTGAGATTCAAGTGCCTTTGACGACTGCTTGTAGCGGTACCATCAGGCTCGAAAGCATTGTGAGATAACGGCGACACAGTGTGGACCAGACCATCGACCTGCGCATGGCGGTCTTGCGCTATCCAGGTCGTGAGCATTCCGCCGTCCGATCAAGCTTTGCGCCAGAGCCATGGATGTGCACGAAGAGCCAGTCGTTCGTGCCAGGCTTTGGGCAAAGCCATGGCGTCACAATCGGACGATCGACGGATCCGCCTCATGCGTGGCAATTTTGCGGGAAGACCGGGGCAGGTATGCGTTCACGTGACGGGCATGGGCTAACAGCCGAGATGCGGACGAGCGATCGCGCGAGCCAATTTGATCATCAGGGAACTGAGGAGAGAATCGATTGCCAGACGTCATTTTGAATGCTGCCTCCATAGATCGCGGTCGACTATGAGGCGTTTAGGCGTGCCCGGCAAAATCGATTGTTTTGATGGAACACATCCAGGTGACGGATCGGCCCTGCTGCAACAGTATCGCTAGCCGCGGACGAGTGAATAGCTGAAGCGATCGTGGCCGAAGCATTGATCGCGCCTTCAATGTCAGGTCGAGTTAGCAAAAAGGGGCGATGCTTCGCGTTCAGAGGTTTACCTCATCACGCCTCCGGCCACGCGTGATGGCCACTAACAAATTGATGCCGTGCGATGTCAAAACGCAGCCAAGATAGCAGGATGCGTCGAACGGCCAGCTCCTCCCGACCGTCGTAGTGCGACTTTCCCTCTCGGAGCCCTCAACCGCCCGTAGCGCATTGCGTAGGGGGCTGCCCCGTTCGATCGGCGAGTTGATCAGACGTCGGTCGCGCCACGCCCTATGCTCAAACTGTTACGCGTGAGGTGTGCCGTGCTCCAGGTCTACCTTGAGGTGGTTGTCTTGGTGCATGAACCCAAACGAACCTGCTAAATGGCGCGGTCGACAGAGTATCTATTCATTACTCCCGCGCTTGTAGGGATTTGCTTCGCTGGCGGTCCGATAGTTCTCCAAATTGCCGCCCAGGAACAGGCGCTCGGTCTCTCGGGTTGGAGTTCTGCCGAGTGAGCACATCAAATCGACATCCCCGTCGATGTGGTCCGGATCTTCGGCATTCATTCCAAGCCCGATGCTGCTCAGCACGTCGTCGGGCGTCCAGATCGCGGACTTCGGTACCGTGTAGGTGTGCAGCGCATCCGCATTGTTGGCGATCGCTCTCGCCCAAGGATCGCGCGAAACGGCGAGTTTTTCCGGATCCTCGACCAACGATACGAAGGCAGATGTGGTCGTCTGGCCGCGCATATGCCAGCCAGCTTGGCGCGCCCGGTCCATAGGATAGCGCTCCAGCGGGTATCCAACGGAAGAATGATCCCGAGCCGTGTTACGGACATGCGATATTGCGCTCGTGTTTTCTTCCGTGCGCGGCTTGCAATCGCTGTTCTGATTCTGAAAGCGCCGCAGTGTGACATATGACGACCCCGCCACGTCGTCGAATACGCGGTCCCGATCGACGGGGGCTGCGGTTACCGGTGACCAACGTGCCGATTGCTGCTCAGCAAGGTTGATCTCGTTCCGGAGCGCTTCAAGAGTGGCACCCGTCAGTGTTGCGGCAAGTTGAGCGCGGGCGCTGACAAATGACGTGGCTGGATAGCAACCGGCTTCCAGGACCGCCTGGTTCGACGCAGACGACGACGTGCCAGTTGTGGAGCTTGCCACTGACGAGACTGAATCCGACCTTGGCAAAGCCGAATCCTGGTCATTGAGGTCCAGGTCCTCCAACTGCTGCTCAAAGCTTGCTTGATCCTCGGAACTGTGTGCCGGTGCGCTGGTCTGGGCGCTAAGCTCGTCTGATTGCCCGTCGACCTGGCTCGGCTGCTGCAGCACGTCGTGAACCTCGAATGGAGTGTCGGCGGCATTCCGGGGATCAACATTCATTTCAGTCTCCATTCGAGTGCCGGCGATTGGCGCAGACTATTGCAGGCGCAGCTTTCGAGAAGCTGACGGACCAGGCAGGAAGCCATTTGACTTGGCCTTTGAGGGGAGCCGGATGGATTTGGTCAGTGAGGCGATCGTCAGCCAGAAGGAAGACGCGCAAAGCCAGGGATCACAAGTCGGCGCTGTCTTGTGCTCTCTGTCGTTGCTGTTTCGAATGGGCCGAGATCGGGTCCCTTGACTGAGCTCGTTCGGACCGCCGCGCCAGGTTCGCTCCACCACCACCTCTTTGCGGGTACGCCCTCTGGGGCAGCAGTCCTTGCCCGGCTATCGCATGGACAAGCTGGCGGTTGCGACGGGCCGCCGTGTTCTTCTTAAGTTCTCTCGGCCGTCGGACCTGCAATGGACGAGCGCGACCGGTTGCCGTTTTGTGGTTTCCAAGCGGCCGACGCTCGATCAAATCGTTCTAGTCGATTTCGCACGGGGGCGAGCCGCTTTAGCAAACCTGACCTACGAGGTTGTGACGTCGGAATAGCCGTTACAACCACTTGCGCCTAGTTGCGGCAAATTGTCTTTGTCGCAGGCACGCTTGATGTCTTAAATCCGCCAATCGGCTTACACGACGTCTTGCAGCGTGCGATCTGTGGTACTTATCGAGGGAGAAGAGCGTATGAAGTGTACAGGCAAAGGACTGGCGATCGTATTATCCTTGCTTTCGACCGTAGGCGTGAGCACGATGGCGAGAGCCGATGAGCCCTCGCCGAAATACACCGAGGTGCTCCATGCCCTGCAGACCGGCAAGAATGTGAAGCTCGTACTGGACATGAGCCGCTGTACAGCCGCGGAGGGTGGCAAAGCTGCGTCGGCAACTCAGGCTGGTCTGGTCATCAATGCCTTCAGGGTGACCCCCCAGAACGGCATTAGCTTCGCCAATGCCCACCAAACGGTGGACAGCTCCGGACATGCCGTGACCGAGTACATCCGCCATAGCCTCAGCCGCGACGGCAGGCTCACGGTGCGGGCTTCGAAGCTTGTCGTCGGGACCACCGAACTCGTGAACCAGGGCGAATTCATCTGCGAACTGCCGGATGGCGCTAAGTTCATCTGGTAAACGAAGAGAACAGCGCAGGGGACGCGCTTCGAAACCTTGATCCTTTAACCGTGCAAACACCTTCGCAGGTCATGACGCATGGTTTCGATCGTGAGAGACGGCCAGATGGTTTCTGGCCGTCTTTTCCTGAAGCGCGTCGAGTGCACGAACTTGCTGTCTCAAGGTACCGTATGACGCCCATCGATCCTCATTGAACCTCAGTTATCGGAAGATCGGCGGTTCCGGCTATCCTCATATTGTTCGGAGACAGGCCTGTCGTTTGAACATTCCAGACGGGTCTTTCCAAAGTACGTCCGCACCTGATCTGCGATCCTGTGAGGATTCAGCCCGATCAAGCTGCTGGCCCGCGATGATGACGCTTACTCCTCGGCCGCCCGACAATGCGCTCGTATCATGCATCCCGCGTCTTTATCATCCTTTCATCTGAGAGTTTCGTGCTTCCAAATGTGGTCACAGTGATTGGACCATCCCGCTTAAGATCGTGCCGCGACTGCCGCGGTGGGTTTGCACACCGCTTAGGCTGTCGTTTGGACGCAATTCTTGATCTTTCACTTTTCCATTCGGGGTAACGATCCAGCGCAGACTTCCACGCTGAACCGTCATGCCCAGCCCACTGAGACCGGGGGCGCACGCAGGGACGAGCTGCCGAGGGGATCACTCAGCCTGCACAAGCGCAGCGCGGAAGGCTGGGGAGACGGCCGCGGCGAGCGCAACGATCCTCGTGGGCGCCGGGGCGGAGCCCCTCGCGAGGGGGCTAATCGAAGGCCGGATGGGAGGCTCGGCGCGCGTCGAGCCAAGTCGGCGAAGCCGACGCGCCAACTCGATAGATTACTTATTCGACTAAGGCAAACACGACACGGCGCCGATCGACCTCGTCAAGAGTTGAGAGCCAGTCATCCCCTTTTTGGCGATGGAAGAAAGTAAAGAAATGATTCTCCTCGGACAGGAACGATCTGTTTGTTAGAGTCGATCTCCGCACGCGATACACTCATTAAGTTGTCCAAAGTTCGACGAATGAAAATTATTCTAATTGGGTATCAGTGCATCTCTCTCGTATGCACGTGCCGGACGTTAAAATGCCGTCGTTGTCGGAAGATTCTGAAGACGCCTGAGATAGAAAGCACAATCACCAATGGCCAGACTGCTATTGAGATGATTGGAACGCAGGTTGTGTGTCTAAGAGTGCCGCAAACAGCTTGGAGCAGGAGTCTTTTACGAACCGGACGGACTAAACTAACCATGAGGGAGCCCAGCGCTGTTGCAGGGGGGCCGATTTAAAGCGCCAATAGCGAAAGCAGAAGGCTTTTTGATCCATTGCGGAGACGGCAGCATCAAGATGAGCCCGCTGCGGACAAGCTCTACTGCTAGGATCGAGACCTTAGTATGTCGGGAAGCAGACAAACCCAACTCAAACGTCATCCAAACTGTCGACGATTGCTTGGCACGAAGAATGCACACCCCTAGCCATGCCTAGGGCTTTCCGGGCATGGCTACCATCGCAAGTTGCGGCCGTGGCTGGCCACTGAAGTTAGCGGCGCTAACATAAGGCAGACAGCGTCTGCTCGGCCGATACCGGCGGGCGTCTTGTCACGTCGCCGCTAACTTTCAACGGCGTGAATAGCGGGCTTGTAGTACGGTAGAGCAGAATGAACGGGACGCTTTGGAGAGGCGCGAAAGACCTCGGAAAATGAACGCAGAGAACAACTTCGCGGCCCGGCTCCTTGACGCCGGACGCCTAGCAGCAATCGCGCGTACACGTGGCCTGAAGGCGGATGTTTCATACTACGTCGACGAGGCGCTCAAGGAGCTTTGGCGGACCAGATCACCGGAAGAAGCAAAAGCGATCGCAGAGCGTTGGGTCTTATGGGACGCAAAGGGGAAGCCTTGGCCGCGCATGCCCTCACTGGAAAACGTCGTCCCGTTCAAACGGACCGGCGCGGCCGAGATGCCGAGGACGCCCTTGCAAGCAATCCGCGAATGGTTCGAAAAACAAGATGAGGACGTACGATTTGAAATCGCTGGCATGGCGGCGCTTTTGATTTTCGAAGGTGGCAATCTTCTCGACTTCAGCAACAAGGAATGGTGCGACCATTTGCGCCGATGGCTCAGTGAGACGGGATTACCAAACCATAAGGTCATCGGCCGTGCTCTGACGTTTCGCACCTGTTTCGAATATTTCTCGGAAAACAGGTTCACCGAAGCGGCGTGGATGCGATCCAAAGAGGCAGCCGTGAAAATCCTTGCAGATGCTGGCCTTGACCCAACCTCTGAAGCTGCGAGTCTCGCACCTATTGCCCAAAAAGTGCTGGAGAGCTTGCCCGCGCGAAAATGCCGCTGGATCGAAGTAGGCAAGTCCTGGAGCAAACTCGTCGATACCAGACTGGCACCCCGGGTCCTCAGGGGGTGGAACGCCTTGCATATGGAATAAGATCAAAGGCAGCGCTTGAATGTGTGCTTGGCGCGGCGCCCTAATACAGTAAGCTGACGGAGTCGTCATCTGTCTCGAAAAACTGAGCCAACACCTGGGGGACAAACGACAGAATACAAACCAGACCGCCCACAGCGAGGAGAGGAAGCGCCGCGCAGAATGCGACGTTGTAACCGAGTGGCAAGCTGGCCTGGCTCGTTAGCAGGTTGATCGTGCCGATGATCCAAAGCGAGGAGAACGTAAGAAGGGCGGCATTCTTGGTTTCGGCGAACTTGACGAAATCGATGGTTCGGACAAGTTGCATGGAGAGCGTCTTCTCGAAGGCTTCTTCTTGATCGTATCCTTCATGAGCGTTCTACCATCGGCTCGATCAAAGAATAGCTGGTACTTCTGCCGCCTGCTGCGTCTTTCTTCAGGATGCCGAGTGCAACGAGTTCATCAATATCTCTCGAAGCCGTCGCTTGGGAAATCTTTGTCAACTTCGCCCACTTGGATGAACTCATTTTTCCATGGAAGCCATCCAGAAGCCGGTTGAGAACGGCCCGCTGACGCTCATTGAGTTGCTTTCCCGCATGTTCGTCCCAAAAAGTAGCCTTCCGCAGAACGCTGGCGAGGACCACCGCAGCTCCGTCAAAGGCACGGTCCAAGCAATCTAGGAACCACTTAATCCACTCGGTGATATCCAGGTCGCCTTTTTGGGTTCTTTCGAGAACCGCATAGTAATCGTTCCTTTCGCGACGGATCTGGGCCGACATACTGTAGAAGCGGTGCGTGATGTTCTCGGAACGCGCCAGCATTAGATCGGCGATGGCTCGCGCGATGCGTCCATTTCCATCCTCGAAAGGGTGTATGGTTACAAACCATAGATGGGCAATTGCAGCTTTGAGAACGAGGTCCATATCAGCCCGGCTGTTAAACCAGGCCAGAAAGGCGCGCATTTCATTTTCGAGCCGTGCGGCGGCGGGAGCCTCGTAATGCACGTGCTCTCGCCCTATGGGTCCAGAGATGACTTGCATGGGCTCGGACTTCTCGGTGCGCCAGGCACCGACCACGATCTTGGTCATGCCGCTTCGTCCGGTGGGGAAGAGCGACGCATGCCAAGCGTAGAGGCGTTCGGCTGACAGCTCATCGGCATATTTTTCTGTGGCATCGAGCATCATTTCGACGACGCCTTCGACATTCCGGTCAGCCGGTGTAAGCGCACCGATGTCCACGCCCAATCGGCGAGCAATTGACGAGCGCACTTGGTTGCGGTCGAGGACTTCGCCTTCGATCTCACTGGACTTCACGACTTCTTCGGTGAGGCTTTGAAGCGTTGCTTCTGCTTTAAGTGGGAAGCCTAGTCGCTCCATGCGGCCTATGAGGCGCCCCTGCTTGTGGCGGACTGCGGCGAGCCGATCAGCAATGCTTTGAACATTCCAGTTGAAACTGGGCCAGGCGGGAGTGTTGTAAATATACGGCATAATCTCGGCATCCTATGAGGAGATTATGGGGATTCTCCGTCATCCGCAAGCTGCTCGTCAAAAAATGATGAGAATAATCTAGCTAACGTGCGAGCCACTGGCCGGCCTGCTAGCCTGGGTTCCCGTAAGTTCCTGATACGTTCTATAAAGAGAGCTTAAACCTGTGGATTGTTTCCGTTCGAGGCTGGCGGAACTTCCTGAGACGCACCATTTGCGGTTTCCATCCGATTTTATTACCGAAAAGGCGCTCGGCGCTGAACAGGAGCTTTGGAGGCAGGCCGCAATTGGAATAAGGATCGGGCGACAAAGCGCGAGAGCGTATCGCTCCTTCAGCTGGAAAATCCCTCTCCTCATGAGAACGTCAGTCGGCCAATATACTGTTTGCGCTATGAGCGTCCTATTGAGCGGAAGATCAGCGGACAATGTCGCAGTTGATTCTGCGGCAGCTCTTTCGATATGCAGGTGATGACCTCCCCGGGGAACGAACCTGTCGGATGCCCACATCGCATGGTTTGTGAGAGGGCACCAGCGCCGCCGTGTGCGGGTTTTCCTGGCAAGATCGGCAAGTCGAGGTCGTTGTAATCGATCCTGGATGGAATATTCTGCAGCTACTGACCTCGCTGAATTGCAAGCGCAACGTTGGTCTCGTCATGGCGGGCATGTGGGTCAGGCCCGTTACGCTCTCTTGTACGTTCGAACTCCCATTGGAGAGCGGCTCATTGAATTACTGAAGACGGCTTTTGGATCGATCGAGAGGCACGAGATCAACTGCGAAGCCAAATCGTCCGTCATCTTGCGGGAAAAGCATCTACCACCTCCAGTGCACCAGTTGAACATAGGCGATCCTTGGAGCTCTCCTAAGGGCTGGTCCCCGGTCGTGCATTCGCCGAAGCGCGACTCTGATCCGTCTTCTGGGACTAGTCCAGCTGGTGCGGCGCGCTTCCATCGGTATGGCCATTCTCACAGCGCGCGGGCAGGGCTCCTACATTCCGGCTCCGGTTTGGCAAATTCACACGTCCTGCAAAGCAGAAAGCCATCCGTACCGTTCATGCGGTCGGCGATTTCGCTAAATATCCGGCCTTTGAACAGATCTTCGTACTCGTGGCGCAAAAGATTCCCAAGGACATGACGCCGCTCAAAATCCATGCAGCACAAAGTAACATCGCCGTTTGGAAGAAGGACATTCCGATGCTGCTGTTTCCCATTGCACGTCAGAGTGCCGGCGATCGGCTGCCGGGAGGTGATCATTCTCGGATCTATACGTCCTCGCCTGCTACTCAGCGGCCGCAGGCGTTGTAGCTTTTTGGCGGGGATTACGTCGGCTAGATCAGGATGGATTTTACCCAGGACCACCAATTGAATTGAGGGAATGTTTGCCTCAATCAGTCGGCGCATGACATTGATGTAGTTTTTTCCGACGAGGCGGCTGTTCATATAGGTGCCGTCGTCGGGTACGTGAACGACGAAAGTCTTGAACCGGAGCACTTGCAAGCGCCGAACGTCAGTTCCGTTCATTCCAACAAGGGTCGTGAAGATCCGGACGTCGTGGCCGCGTGCGTAAGCATGCTCAACCATCGTGCTACAATGCGGATGCAACCAGGGCTCCGAATATCCGGCAAAACTAATGCCGGTAGCTGTCGGTACGCGTGAGAGACATTGCTTGAAATCCTGAACACCCAGATGCTTGGCTTGGGATACGAGCCTTTGGCGATCTGCAAACTTGTCCTGGGAGCAATAAGAACATCTGACGATGCAGCCGGTGGTCGTGGTTATCTCCAATACCTTGCTACCAGGATCGGCCGCGCGCAGTTTCTTCAGCGTCGTCGGGTATGCCGTCATTCTCTTTGATCCTTTCAGGTGGAACTGCTGGAAGGAGAGCAAGGGGCGGTCGGCAATGCGCCGGGTTCGACAACGCGTTTGCTGAACGTAGCACCGATCTCTCGGGGTCGAATACCGCTTTCTACGTGCTGACTACGCATAGTACCGTTCGCTGTCATTGACATCCTCGTCTAGTTTTCGCGTGAGCCGGGTGCCAGGCCCTGGCCTCCTCGTCGCAATGTGCGCAGAGCTTGCCGAGCAGCGGCGATGCTGATCAGAAGCTGACCGGGCGAAAGGGCTATTTGGAGTTCTGCCTATGACGGTGCCAGGGTCCGGACCATCCTTTTTACTTGTCGCGCAAGCCATCGTCCTTGCGAATGGTTCCGCGGCCATGAACTGGGTGGATAGCGATTGAGCATCGTAGCCTCGGAGACGATCGTCCTCGAGAGCTCCTGTCTCGTTCAGTTGCTGGGCTGCCCGCCAGGATGTTGGATCAAGCAGGCGATTGTCGGGCCGAACAGAACATTTGCGTACTCTCGGTGGTGCTGCGGCTAGGTGGTGTCATGGAGGATGAGCAGCGCTAATGATTGTCGCCGCACGCGCTGCGGAAGACCTGGAAGGCTGTGGCGGCATGTCAGCTATTTGATTTCGAGCAACGATATCGCCGATCTCAGGCGATGCCAGCGTTGCCGTGATGGTTCTAAGGTCCACTGGATTGGATCGACTTAGAAAGTCAATGCGATCTGTCCTGCCAGAAATGGTAGGAGAGGCCGGCTCGTGCTTTGAGATACTCTGTTGGAGCGAGGACATGCTCGCAACCAACACATCAGGGCGGTCGTGGAGCGCGACTATGCGGACCCGTATGCTCTCGAATGAACAAAATCTGCGGAGACCATCATGAAAGCGAGATCGGCACGTAGAGCCGATGAGGCGTCGAGTATCCCGCTGAGCAAGCTGGATGTTAGCGAAGCCAAGCGCTTTCAGGATGATAGCATATGGGGGTACTTCGAGCGGCTGCGAAGGGAGGATCCCGTTCACTACTGCCAAGACAGCTGCTATGGCCCCTATTGGTCCGTCACGAAGTACCACGATATTGTCGCGGTCGATACAAACCATAAGGCATTCTCGTCAGAACAGGGTGTCACGATCGTCGATGTGCCTGACGAGCACTGGACCCCGAGCTTCATTAAGATGGGTCCTCCAAAACACGCCGGGCAGCGCAATACCGTAAGTCCGATAGTCGCACCGGATAACCTGGCGAAGTTTGAAAGTCTGATCCGCTCCCGGGTCAGGGTGATTCTGGACGGGTTGCCGCGCAATGATCCGTTCAATTGGGTGAATATGGTGTCGATCGAACTGACGACGCAGATGCTTGCCACACTCTTCGATTTTCCCTTCGAAGACCGAAGGCTCCTGACCTATTGGTCAGATGTAGCTGTTACACCTCCGAGAGCTGGCCATGCCATCGACAGCTGGGAAAAGCGAAGAACAATCCTGTCCGGATGTCTCGAGTATTTCACGCGACTTTGGAACGAGCGCATTAATGCCGAGCCGCGCCTGGACCTGATTTCTTTGATGGCACATTCGCCCGACACGCGCCATATGAAGCCGGATGAGTTTCTCGGCAATCTGATCCTGCTGATCGTCGGAGGCAATGACACCACCCGCAACTCGATGACCGGCGGCGTCTTATTCATGAATCAGTACCCCGGCGAGCTGCAAAAACTGCGCGATAACCCTGCGCTCGTGTCGAGCGCCGTGTCGGAGATTATTCGATATCAGACCCCGATCGCCCATATGCGCCGCACCGCGGCGGCAGATTGCATTCTGGGTGGCAAGCAGATCAGCAAGGGCGACAAGGTCGTTATGTGGTATATCTCTGGCAACCGGGATCAAGAAGTCATCGAGAATGGCGACAGCTTTGTGATCGACCGCAAGAATGTGCGGCAGCATCTATCGTTCGGATTTGGTATCCATCGGTGCGTTGGTCGGCATCTTGCACAACTGCAGTTGAATATCCTCTGGGACGAAATATTGCGTGCAGGGCTAGACGTAAGCGTTATCGGCGAACCCGAGCGAATCGCATCTAATTTCGTGCACGGCTATTCCTCACTCCCAGTGCGGATTGCAGCCTAGTCCCTGATCGCGTCGGCGGCACGCGGTGCGGTTGGGCTCGTCTTGAACCGCATTCGTTGACGCCGCTAGCGAAAGCGGCCTGATCGGCGCCAAACGATCGCTGCATGTCGCGAGCCGGTCGGCAATCGGGCAGGCGTTGACGAGCCCGCGTAAGGAGCGACAGGTGAGCCGGCCCGGCGCCGTGCAGGCGCCGGACAAGCGAAAAAACAACACCAACGGTGCCCTCCAATTCCCCATATCCGGGCCACCATGGACAGCCGATGAACTTGATATTGAAGATTGTAGCGGTGGCAGCGATTTTCCTTGGAGAAGCGATTTCGATCATCGCCGAGTTGATTGCCTCAAGGCGGTTTGGAAAGGCCGGCGGGGATGTGACGATGCTCCTGCCGATGTTTCTCCTGATATCTTTCGGTGGCATCCTTCTCGTTTTTGGATACGCGCTGGGCTATATGCATCTGAAGAATATCTGGATCATTGTCGCAATATCGGTGGGAGCTATTCTGGTGGTGGAGCCGATACTCACTCTTCTCCTCTTTAGAGACGTTCCGACGGCCGGTTCGCTGATCGGGTTGATGCTCGGTGCGCTTGGTACGCTCGCTGCCGTATGTCTATAAGGCTGATCTGACTGAGCCTGGATGGGTACCAGCTTCGCCGAGATGTAGTTGCAAAAGACCTGCGCATCGTCGGTTCTGCTCGCTTCGGCCGGGGCTAATGTTGTTGCTGATCGGCTTTCTACGCTTCATCAGAGGCGGTGCGTGGCCGCTGGCTTCGTAAACTCTTCTCGAAGTCTCCTTGCCGGATAGTGAGACGCCTGCGGGGCGGCCGTAGGTCTTGATCAATCTTCGCTGGCCAATTTCTGCCCGACCACGGCGTTGCCTCGTGCTCTCCAGCATGTGGATGGCTTCGTCCAGTTCGTGTGAACACACCACTGGTCAGGAAGCAGGATGATCACGAATCGCCTCGCGGCCGGTACTGTCGCATTCGAGTCCGCGGTCATGTGCTTCAGCTGACTATCCGGCAACACACGCGTCATCCCCGCACTTGAGCACAACACAGGAGCTGCGACGGGAAATGAAACCACAGGCGACATACGCTTTTTGGCGCATCCCTGGAGAACGCTCTTGGTCAGCTACTCGTCAGCCAAGCGGTCTATCCAGACAGGCTGCACATCGTCGACTTAATCGGAGATAAAGCATGACGGGCATTGGCCGATCCGGGAAATCGCACGTGGGGGCGGCAGCAGCCGACAGCACCGGGGAACTCGGCGTCGTCCCTGGGGAACGCAGCCGATCCTTCGACGCCGTCGTGGAGCGGATGCGCTCCGGGCCTGAGGAGCGGGCCGTGCCGCTCGCCAGCCAGCCACCAGATTCAGATGTGGTGGCGCCAACGCGGCACGAGATCAAAGCAGCAAGGCAAACATTGGAGAGTCTCCTTGAGGAGCTTGAACCTTGTCGTCGAGCGGCCATGCGCGCCCGAGATTTGCCCGAGGCGCAAGAGCTGATTGACCAAGTCGTCAGGGCAGGCTCAGCAGTTCTGGAGTACTACGCCGATCTGCCCCCAAATTTGGCGCGTCGCATTCTGCCCGACGATCGGGCCCGCCTTCTCCGCGATGACGTGCTTGACGCAGCCACCCAGTGTAACACCGTGGCCAGGCAGATTGTTGACCAACTGGAGAAGAAGAGAAAAGAAGCGTTGAGATGCCTCGAGAGGTTGAAAGGCACCGCAACGCCCCACCAGCTGAGCCGCTCGGTTGCAAGCGTGGCGGAACATTATGCGGCCCACATGGAGTGGTGGGGAAAGAAGACACTGCGCTTGGAGCGGATGCAATCCGTCTGCGCAGCTACTGCGGACTTGCCAAGCGCTACGCCCGAGATGCGCAAGGCCGAAGAGGCCGCACTAAGGCTGCACACCGGCCATGCGCTCAATACGAAGTGCATGTATCTGCAAACCCGGATAGCTCTCGCGGAGCTCTTGATTGACTCGCAAGCGAGCACGTTGGAACCGGGCGCGCACGAAACCCTCATGAACGAGAACGGGCGGGTGCGTCTGCTCGGGACCTTCATCGAAGATGTTTTTCCAGCATTCGTCTCGACCAGCCATGCTGTTCTGAACAGCAACGGGGCACCGCTCGACGCCGAGCATCGCGCCGTTCTGGAAGGTGTCATGGAGCGGCTTTCGGAATTCGCTTCAGGGGTAAGTTCCATGGTTGCCACGCTGAGGGAAGCCGGATCAGGAGCTGACCTTCCGTTGCAGTTGCTGGACCAGATCGTGGAAAGTGCGTGGCTTACGGCGAACGAAGTCATGCGGTTGCTAGCAGTGCAGCCAAAGTTGGCAGCCACAATTGAACCGCCGGCTTGGGCTGCGCTGCCGGAAAATACCGCCATGGTGGGCGAAAGCAGCAGAGCGCGCAGAAAGGGCAAAGGAAGGCGCGCAGCGGCCGCAGGCGAGGGGAGTTCGACGGCGCGCCCGCCCGAGCCGCAACTCGCCAGGCCCGATGCGGCCACGGCCCCGACCGGCAAGGTTATCGTGCTCTCGGACCTCGGTACAAAAAAACTCGCGACCGCGGAGGAGGCACGCGCGAGCGCGTCACCCTCTGCTACCGAGCACCTCCAGATGTGGCAGGCTCCGCCCTCCAGGAAAGCGCTGGCGGGATTACTCGAGCGACTGGACGAACTGGTGCAATTCGATCTGCCGGCTCAGCAAAGTGCCATCTCGCAAGCGCGCCAGATGAAGCCCGAGGACGCCGACCACGTCTTGGATCTCGTCAGTAAGCGCTTGCAGACGCAGGCTGCCGAGATTGAGGCCTGTGTAGTCGCGCTGGAGGAGCCTCGCCGCCGGGGCCTGCTCACGCCGGTGCAAGTGCCCGAAGTGCACGAAAAAATATTTCGGCTCAAGGCGATGCGGTCCGAGGTGCAGGGCCAGGCAAACTCATTGAACGTGCGAAAGGCGGCAATCACGAGCGATTGCATGAAGACCTATGCGTTTCCGTCGCAAAGGTACCTTGAACAATTGCGGGCGGCCGGGGAATTGGCGCCAGTCGATCCACCGCGCGCCTTGCAGGGAGAGCCAGGGAGGCTGTTCGAGGTCAAGCTGCAGCCCAAGGCGCTGAGCAGTGGTGCGAGGCCAAGCCCGATGTGGGTGCACATCCATACCAAGCGGCCGGTACATGCCTGGCAATTGCCAATGTTGGGGGACCTCGACTTCGCCGCTTGCCACGTGAAGTCCGATGAACAGCGCGGCTATAATCGCCACTGGCAGAACGCTCGAGCCGCCGAGGGGCACGACAACGTCGTGATCCACCGCGGCAAGCTCACACCTGCGTTTTGCAAGTCATTGTTGAGCACCGCAGCTGGCGGCCAAGCGTTGTACCACCTTTCCGATGCTGGGCACGTGTCAGCGCAGATGGGGCGACTGGGAATCTAGTGAGCTTCTTGTCTTGCGGCAGCATGCCGTTCGATGGCAGCTTTCATGCCTCCAGGTCGGCTCGGCGGATTACCTGAGCCGCACCGGGCTCTTCAGGTTCCACCTCCCCAACGGATGGAGCTCGGAGGAGAGACCACGCACCAAATCCACGAGAGGCTCGTCGGCTGGAGAGCCGGATCATTTTCGATCACGGGCAAGTAAGCTCTCACTATGAGGCCATTGGTGGCGCCAAAGATCGGCGCGGGCACGAAGCCAGCCGCTGAGCGCGGCAGCCGGAGAAACATGTGTGTGATCCCGAAGACGATACGGCCGGATGCGTCGCGCTCGTTGCGAAGGCCTGCATGTGCGCCGCCAACTGACAAGTAAACCTCCAGAGGGATTGCTTCGGATGGTTGGCATGCCAAAAGAAAACGATGCGCTCTGGTTTGACGAATCGACTTCGCAATGCACAATGAGCCCGCCTGTCCGTTTGCTTCACTTGGATAAGGCGACGAGAGCCCCAGCATCCCGGCCTCCAGGCCCCCAGAAGGTGCTGGGGCTTTTCGTTCTTCCGAGTGTCCCAGCCGGTGAGGGCGGGGCTGCTTCTCTGCAAATCCCGTGACGGCCACGACCGCGTCGGCGTGGCGGGAAGCTCGTTGTGCTCTGCTTGCATTTGCTGACTCGAGTGTGGAGCTCTGGCGACTATAACGGGGCCATATTGGCCTATCGGCGCGCGAAATGCCTCGCTTTCCTCCGACGACAAGTGCGACGAATTTGAAGACGGTACAGATCTCGGCGGACACTTTGATGGTCGACGTGCGCTACCCGACCAACTCCCCCGCGGGCCACTCAGATCAGGCATTATAGATGCCGCGGAACGCTACTTCCGAGCAGCGCGACAAGAGATGTCGCGTTTCTCGCACCCTTTAGCCTCAGCCTCTCGTCTCTGACTTTTTGTACGGATTCGATTCGCTAGCGGTCCGATAGTCATCCAGATTCCCGCCCAGAAATAGTACCTCGCGCTCCTCGGTTGGGGTATCGCTCACCCATGCAAGGTTGGGTTCATCACTCTCAGTCCCGTCCTCAAGGATACTGACGATCTCTTCGGCCGTCCAGGTGGTGACCCGTGGCACCGTGTAGGAGTGCAACTCGTTCGCGCTTTCCGCAATTGCTTTGGCGCCATACTCGTTGTCATCGTCCGGCGACAGGAGCAGTTGTGAGGCCTCCTCGGACAGTGATACAAAAGGCGAAGAATAAGTGTCCCCTCTCATGTGCGCTGCCGCTGCGCGACCCAGATCAAGTTGTTGGCCTCCCCAAATATTCCAGGGGGCGGCGTCGTAACGCAAAGCCGCCATGGAGCGCAGATGGTCCATCGCGCTTTGACGGTCCAGTACATGTGGCTTGCAATGGCTGGCGTGATTTTGAAAGCGCTGCAGCTCAGCGTACGACGATGCCACCACCTCGTCGTAAACGCGGCCACTATCGACGCCGCCGGCTGATGGCCCAGTTGCTTTTGACCATCGTGCTGATTTTTGCGCCGCGAGTTCGATTTCTCTTCTGAGTTCCGCAACGGTTGCGCAGGTCAGCGTCGCGGCAAGCCGAGCGCTCGTCCTGATAAAGGATGCAGCTGCGCACCGTTCGTTCCCCTGAATAGCCCGCGCTCTCAAATTGCCTTTCGTGTCAGTCCGGGACGATCCGGCCCCGGCCGCCTCTGATGTTTGGAGAATTGGCTGAGGCTCTCCAAGCCGCTGCTCAAAGTCTGCTTGCCCCATTTCTTCCTGTTGCAGCTCGACGTAATTCGTAAGAGCCGCAGGACCGATATTGTCAAACGGGTTCATTCCATTTTCCCTTTGGTAGCCTTGTCGATATCAATCGGACAAGTTGATCAGATTTGAGCGAGTCGCGAGGGTCGGAAACCGAGACGTGCACAAACGCCTATAAAACGGAAGCGGATCTGGTTCTCGACGGGGCGGTATGTCGAGGGATCCAGCTCCTTCTTCTGTTCCAGATTATGAGCCCATCAAGCCCAGCCTTGTGCGGATAGAGATGGTATCATGCTAGAGGGTTTGGCTGTCGATCAGCTGACGAGTTTCATTGCTTGAAGAATATCCAGCCCTTGCGACTGTGCCGACCGTCCATTGTTCATCGCAGAGCTGACTTTGGCGAGATGGCGCCATCGTCGCTAAATCCGGCAGTCGAAAGGTCGGCAGACGCAGCCCGGCGGAGGCGCAACGAGCCTGAGCTTAAGTTGCATAAGGAAGGCTGCCGAGGCAGGCTTGCATCGATCGTGAATCGATGTCCCGAAAGTGCCGCTCGAGACGCGGGCTCTGGTCCGAATAGCCGATCTTGTCACAGCCGTCGGGCTCGTGACCGCTTGGGGTTGCGTGGAAGCAGATTGTGCTCTGCAAGGAGTCCTGACGGAGCGCGAGGATTCGCGTGGGCACGCAGGGCATTGGTGGCGAACAAGACCCGCGCGGCGCAACTTCGAGCTAGGCATCCGCACCACACGGCGAATAGCTTAAGCTTCCAACGCTAAGGCGCTGCGACCGAGACGTTGAACTGCCAGCCGGACTTGGCACTACAGCCGAGCAAGCCTTGCGGTGTGGTCTGCAGCGCAGCCGTAACAAAGAGGAACCAGGGCGATCCCCATAATCGTCGTATCGGCCGTGAAGAAATCGCGTATTCACTAATCGCAAGGGGACGCAGGGGTCGTCGGGAAACCCGCGCGGTTCCAACCATTGCAACGCACAGTATGCCATGATCAACAAACGAGGGTGCTTCGATTGCTTCGACAGCTGCATCGATAGCTTCGATGGCTGGGCGAGAGCTCGAGCGTAAACGGCTCCGCTGATTCCGATTGACTTAAGGCGAGGTCCTGCCGAGATATCCGAACGTATCCATTCCGTAGATAGACCCAATCAAGAAAATCAATTTTACCACTTGCGGCGCGGTCATATAGACGTGATGGACGGGTTGGGGCCAACCTAGCGAAGCGACTCTAGAATGAAAAAATTCGTGATCGTGACTGCGAGCGCCCTCGCGCTTGGAACGGCGGCGGTGCCGACCTTTGTTGCTGAGGTTGCCGCCCAACCGGTCGACACCAAGGTGCAGGTAGCCGATACGTCATATCCTCAATGCGCGGATGACCCGTTGGATGGTATCTGCGACTTATTTTTCTGTTTGACCGATCCGTCGTGCGTACAGCACTAACGACGGAAGACAACCAAGCATAGAACGAGGATATCGAGTCCAACGAGGTGCGCCAGTACGAACGGCAGGCCCGAGAAGCGGCAGAAAAGGCCTCGACGCTGCTCCGCGGCGAGTTCATCAACGCGCTCACGGCCCGGATCGGCAAGATGGAGCGGGAACTGCAGTCATTGAACCGTAGCCTCTACGCACATCCCTTCCACAACGAGAGATATTCGTTCCATCGCACCCAATTGGTGGAATTCCGATTAAGCGAGCGGAAACCACGCGTTAGCCGATGTTCTCGGTAGGACTACTGGGACGATCACTGAACGTTCTGGGGTCCATTATCAGCGATTATACGGCCATCCAACGCTATATGCAGTTGTGCCAGCGCGGGCCTTGCTCAGTCCAATTTGCTGATGTCCTTCGTCCCGGTAAGGGTATAGCGTCGGGGCAAAGGGACAAAAATGAAAGACATTCGGAACTATCTGGAGAAGCTCCGCTGCGATGCAGCGGAGTGCGCGATGATCCGCGATCTTACGACAGACATTCCGAAACGAGAGCTATTTTCACGATTGGCAGAGCATTTAGGTTTGCTGGTATCGATGGTTGAGCGCGAGATCGCCACGCGCGAGCCGCCGGCCAGTGCACAGTAAGGCCGCCTCAGTTGGCGGCCTCCTTTCATTTGGTGTTGTCGCCCTTAGCCCAAGGCATCTTATCGGGATCGGGAAAACCAGTATCCACCGACTCAGAACGTCCAGCTGGGGTTACGGGCGCGTCTTTGTAGATCAGCTGAAAACTGCCCTCCAGCAATTGCAGCCACAGCTTGCGTTCCGATATCGGCCATACGTCACCCGACTTCGAAAGACGCGCCAAAAGACCGGCAATGATAGGATCAACTGGCGGCTGTTTTCCTCCACCCCCACCAATGCCGCCACCACCATTTTGTTCTTCCTCGCGCGGCTTCTCTTCCTCACGTTGTGCCCCGGGAGCAATGCCCGGCATCACAAGTCAATTTCGTCCGTGCTCAAAATAGCCAGCCTGCTCAGCCGATCTTTCGAACACTTGTCGGGCGCGCTCTTTTTGTTTTTCGGCGACACCGAGCCCGACCATCTCGCGCTCAGTATACGTTCATTGGCATAGCGTCGTCCGCCAAGGCCATCATCAGCTATCGCACCGGCAAGCGCGACAGCGAGAATACGGACCTGTTCGTGCAAGACCTTCGCCAGCGCGTGATCGGAGCGCCAGAGATCAGCACGGACGGCTTCCATCCCTACAAGGTATCGATCCGCGACGCCTTCAACGGCCGCGCCCATCATGGCGTGATCGTAAAGACCTACAGCGTAACGAACCTGGCTGTAAAAGAAGCCGCGCCGCTACAGCCCCGCCGAAGTAGTAGCAGTAAGCCGTGAGGTAGAGAGTGGGACGCCAGGCAATATCTCGACCAGCTACGTCGAGCGTCAGAACCTCACGCTGCGGATGACGCAGAAGCGGTTTGCACGCCTCACCAACGGCTTCTCAAAGAAGCTCACCAACCACGCTGCGGCGGTCAGCCTGTACGTGTCCCACTACAATCTCTGCCGCGTCCATGAGGCGCTGCGGACCACGCCAGCGGTCGCGCTGGGCATTGCTGAGAGGGTATGGACGATTGGGGATTTGCTCGACGCTGTGCTTCCCATGGAGCCGAATCGGCCGGTCCGCGTAACGCGAAACTTCAGCGTAATTCAAGGAGGTAAAAGCCGATGAATAGTGTGGACGCGCGCAAAAAAATCGCGCTCCCGAATCGGTCGGAACCGAAGTTTCGGATATCTTGAGGGTAATGCGATTCGCCCCGCCTTGTTAAGGGGCGGGGCGAACGCTGAAGGCCGTTACGAGCGGCTTTCGGGCTCGTAGCTCAGCTGGATAGAGCGGGGGCTCCGTAATCCCAAGGTCACAGGTTCGAATCCTGTCGAGCTCACCAACTTCACTACAGCCGGACGTCCGCAAGGGCGTCCGGTTTTTCTTTAGCGCACCAACCCCTTCGGTGGCGAATCACCTTTGCATCGTGCGGCAAAAATGAGTAATTTTCCACTCATTTTTGAGTAGGCGAAAATGGCATCGCGCACAGAGAAAACAGAGCGTTTGCAAGTCATGCTGGGCCTCAAAACGCATGGTTTTCTGGCCGTGCTTTCAGAAAAAGGCACCCACGGGACAAGTCCAACTGATGTGGCTAAGGCTCTGATCGAGGATGGAATTCGACGCGCGATCCAAGAGGAATGGTTGAGCCCTGATGACGTGAGAAAAGTACAGCGTCCCGGGTAATCCCCGATTCTATCCCCACTTGGCAAATGCGAATGCCGGCGCGCCGCACACAAAGAAGCGGCCCCAGCGCGTTGGAATACGCTGAGGCCGTCCTACCGCGCCGCAACTTCTAAGATACCCCTTCTGAGGTAATCGCCCCAGTATGCATTTTGTGCCAAGCTGCATCCATCAGGATTTTGCCGCGACCTTCCTGGGGCTAAAGCCGACGCCGCCCGCAAGCATTTTAAGCGAGGCGGCGTTGTGTTGAGCCCTTAGAGAAAACGGCCCCAGCACCTTTGGGGGCCAAGGGGCCGGTGCTGGAGCCGATACCCGATCCGCCGATCGGTAGCCATCAATCCTGCACCCGGCTCGAATCCCTCGCTATAGCCAGCTTGCAACAGTGTCCTAGTTCCGCAGGACGAGTGTCCGAATTAGGACAGCACCTAGAGCATGATGTGTTTATACGGAAACGTACCCTGAATTTTTGAGATAGTTGGCGCACTCCTCCTTGGAGAAGACGTCGAGGAGTTCGCCGACCTTGCGCCAAGTCGCTTCGACATCACGCGGCTGCGCGGCTCGCATCAGGTGTTTGAGCTTGGCGAAGACCTGCTCGATCGGATTGAGGTCGGGGCTATAGGGCGGCAGGAAGAGCAGATGGGCTCCTGTGGCGCGGATGGCGTTGCGCGCCGCCTTGCCCTTGTGACTGCCGAGATTGTCGAGAATGACGAGTTCGCCCTTTGCGAGGGTCGGCGCCAGCACCTGCTCGACATAGAGGGTGAAGAGCTCGCCATTGATGGGGCCGTCGATGACCCATGGCGCGCTGATCCGGTCGTGGCGCAGCGCCGCGATGAAGGTCATGGTCTTCCAATGGCCGAAAGGCGCAGACGCCTGGAGACGTTGCCCACTCGGTCCCCAGCCTCGCAGTGGCGCCATGTGGTTTTGATCCAGGTCTCGTCGATAAAGACCAGGCGCGAAGCGTCGATCCTGCCCTGATGGGTCTTCCAGCGCGTCCGTTTACGCGCGATATCGGGACGATCTTGTTCGGCCGGCAGGATCGTTTTTTTTGAAGCTCAGCCCTTCGGCATGGACGAACGTCCACACTGCCCGCACGTCGGTCTTGATGCCGCGCGCAGCCAGTTCCTGCGTCAGCTTCCGCAAAGTGAATGGGCCGGAGCGAATGCGTTTGCGCAGCCAGTCGGCATTGGTGCCGGACAGAACCGGCTTCTTGTGACCGCCGATCTTGCCGGGAGAAACGCCTCCGGTCTCCCGCCGCAGATTCTTCCACTTCGTCACACAGGAAGGACTGATCTGAAGCGCTTCTGCAATCGAACGAACGGTCTCGCCCGCGTCAGCCCGCGCCAGAGCGAGTTCACGAAGATCTTCCGAATAGGGTCGCGTCATCCATGCTGGCCCCCGTTCCAGCATGGAGTTTGAATCAGAAATTGTCCCTTCTGGGAATCCCGATTCTCGCAAAAAACAACATGCACTAGCTTGCCGAAGGGAAGCTGTCGAGCCTCAGGGCTCCGTGCCGGTGTTTTGAGGGAGGGATGAGTCATCGGGGAAAAGCCGTTCAAAGAACTTCGGCAAGCTATGTTGTCCAATGAGACAAAAAGCCCCGCTATTCGACCGAAGTAGACGCAGAGAGCCTTGAGGTACTTTGCGTCATCGATCGCGTCGTGTGAAGCGCTGCGGGCGCCCGACAGTCTGATGAGCCTGGTAACCATCGACGAGGTCTTGGGTGCTCTCAGAGTACTCCGCGCTATCGGCTCTCGACGGTCGCGCGATCGACCTGCGAAGGCAGCAGCCTACATTCTCGCCAGACCGCATGAGACGTCACGCGATCGGCTGGAAGTGACCCGTGATCATATTGTCCAGCGCTATGGCGGGCTTTGCTTGTTTACAGCGCTATTAATTTTGAGCGGTGCGGTCTCGGGCATCATGAGCATGGCACAGAGCGCGGCCGTGCTAGCGACAAGCATGTACCAGGCGGGCGCCAGCGCGCTTCCGGTAAGATAGATCAGCCAGGTGACGACTGGTTGAGCTGTGCCTCCGAAAATCGCTATCGCAAAAGCGTAGATGATCGCGAAGGCGCCACCACGAATGTTCTTGGGCAAACCTTCGGCCATGCTCACATAGAAGGCGCTATACGGAATCGTTCCGATAAGTGTGAGCGCGCCGAGACCCCCGAGAAGTGCGAGGGCACTGCGGCTCTCTGAGATCCAGAAGAACACCGGATAGGTCATCAACAACGCAGCGATCTGCGGCCATATCATGATGTGCCGGCGGCCCGCGCGGTCTGCGAGCCAGCCGCCCAGCAGCGCGGCAGCAATTCCTACCGTATTGCTAACGAGCGTGGTGCCAAAGGCGAGAGGCGCCGAAACGTGCAGGGTGCTCAGTGCATAAGTGGTCATATATCCCGTGACATAGGTAATGATCGTGCAACTGGCCAAGATGACAAACCCCAATCTCATGGTGCGGCACGCAGTAGGCGATTTCCGTACCGTCTGGATGACCAGAGCAGGCAGCTCAGGGCGGTGTAACGTTTCGGGTAGGGAGTTCCGCAACCAAAGTCCGAAGGGTAGCGTAGCGGCGCCGAGCAGCAGCGCGATCCGCCATCCGTACACATTGAGTGCCTCGCTGGTCATGGTCAGCGAGAGTATTTCTCCAACAAGCGCTCCGGCCGTCGCAGCGATCTGTTGGCTGGCAGGCTGAAACGAGACAGCAAGACCGCGCCCCTCGGCCGGCGCCGCTTCCAGCAAATAGGCAGTTGTCGGACCAACCTCACCGCCGAGCGCGAAGCCTTGCACCAAACGCGCGACAATGACCAGGAGCGGCGCAGCAGCTCCTATTGTCCCGTATGAGGGAGTGAGCGCTAACACAAGGATCGCGGCGCTCATCAAGACAAAGCTCGCGGTCATCGCGGGCTGGCGCCCGGCCCGATCCGAATACGAGCCGAGCACTATGGCCCCGATCGGCCTGGTCACAAAACCCGCGCCGAAGGTTGCGAGCGACAGCATGAGGCTGGCGAACGGGTCGCTTGCCGGGAAGAACGCCTGACCGATCTGGATGGCGAAAAAGCTGTAGGTCCCGAAGTCGTAGAATTCGAGAATATTGCCGATCGTTGCACCCAACACGGCGCGACGGGTCAAGGGTTCGTCTGCCGGAACGAGGACCGGCTCCGGTTTCCGCCGAGTAGATTGCTTGCCCATTCTCGATCCGTCCGAGGCACGATCACCGGCCTGATCATTTCGAAGCGAGGTCGAGCGCATTGCACTTCATTTGCTCTGCGTCATCTAGCTTGATGTGGGCTGGACCCGCGTCCCCGTGCTCTACATTCCTGACGCATGCCAGGACGAAGCTCACGAGTGCAATAAGAATGCCTGCCTCTTGCGGCCCGTTCAAAGCTTGAGCTGATCGCGGTAATCGCCGGCAAGATGAACAGGCGCGCTGCAATTGTCGGGCGCGGCACTCGTTGTGCTTCTGTGCATGGCGAGTTTGCGACAATTTGGTGGGCACCGAACAGAAGGCGCCTGTTTTCACACAGATGACCGCGCATGCACGCAGGGTTCAGCCGGCGCGCGTATGCGCAAAGGATCAGGCAATTGGCCCGGCTTTTGCTCCACTGCTTACCAATTGTGTGCGGCCACCTACTTTGTCGGGATTGTCGCTGCAGAACCAGGGACCTTCCTACGATCAGAGGTAGCATGAGCTCGCATTGTTGACGACACAATTTAAAGGAAGGATCGTGCCTGCGCTGCAGACGTCGAGGATATCCGCTCATGGCGGGCCGCGTTCAGCCGGACGCACATGGCGAACCTCACGCACCGGACACTGAGCTCCAGGAAAAGGAAGTAAACGTCATCAGCGAGTGCGCCTCTGTGAGTTGATCCAGATTCATCAGGTCACCTCCACGGGAGGAGCCTTCCTTTGATATTGCGGCGCGGCCGTCAGGTTGTCGCCGCGAATGCGCACAGCCAGTGTTTGATCAAGTGCGGATTCCGATGATCTCGCCCGGGTGTACCGATTTGATCTCGCCCAGGAATCAAGGGCAGGCGCGCTTTCTCAGGCGCATTACGCGTGCGCATGGTCGAACATGTGATGGCAACGCACGCTGCAATCAACTCCTCGAATTGAATGGGTAGTATGAATTCGAAGACAATTGCCACCGTCGTGCTTACGGTTGCAGCGGTGCTGGGGTCGCCCAGTAGGGCCGTCGAAATTTACGATGTCGCTGATTCGAACGGTGTGCCGTTCATGCGGGTCCGCATACTCAGTGCCGACGAGGCCGATCCGGGATCTTCATCGCGCAATTTGTCTCGTTGGGAGATAGATCAGGTGCTTACCGGGATTCAGTATTGGGCTGAAATCATCAAGGTCATCCCTGGTCAATCGCCAGCGATGAGGGCGTTGCGCAGATCGCCATTACACGCGGTGACGACCTCGTCTATGCGCCGGCTCACCGAGCATGCTGTCTCGGCCTCGGGTCACGATTACTCGCGCAAGACATAAGGTTCTCCTCGCCGGGGCACTCGCTGAAGCGGTCCGGCGGTCAGCCGCCGTCGCTATCGCTGCCGCGTCAGACGGGTGCCGCTCAAAGGCCGGTGCCGCCGGAGCGCCACTCTCCCCGAGGCTTTGGAAATACTTCTATTCCCAAGCCCTGCGCGCCTTTAGTTCTATAAAGCATTGTATCGCCGCTGCCGCGGCAGCAGCTTAGGGGCGTCGCCCCTCAGCGCGGCGCAAGGACAGGCCTTCGGTTTTGGCTCCCCCACGGTCCGCGGTGCCCCAAAAAAGTTGTTCCAACTTCCTTCAGCCCTTGCGCCTTGCACACCTCGCTACGCCTGCGAGGCAGGGGTTATGGCGGCTTTTTGTCGCGCACAAACTCAGCCTTAAGGAGAAAAATAACAGAACCAAGACCTCCGCCGCAGCCTGTCGTGATGGTGCCGCGCGGCAAACTGAAGAAGTCGCCCAAGAATGCTCGTAAGATGCCAAATTCGAAAGGCTGAAGTCGAAGCTCTCGCCGCAGTATCGCATCCTCGGCATGCTGCAATTTCCTGTCGTCGAACCCGAACGCGGCCCCAAGGACAAACCGACCGGCCACTTTCTGGTCAATGCGGTTGAGGGACGCTGTCTCGCTCAGTTGCTTCGGGCCAAGCGCAAGGAGATCAAGAAGGACGAGCAAGCCGCATTTTTCGATCCCAACAGCGGATGGGTCTTTGCGACCATCTGGCACGACGGATAAGCACGTCTCGAGTACGGCAGCATTGATGGCGGCGATCGATGACATTTTGGAATGTTGCCGAACACTGACTTGCCAAGCACCACCCAGCACGGCCGGCAATCGAGAATAGCCGATACGCGATCGCGTATATCTGTTTCATATACGCATACACGTATATTACTATGATATACGGATTTGCGTATATTGACAATATATACGGATTCGCGTATATTGACAATATATACGGATTCGCGTATATTGAACGAGGAGATTCACATGACGCAGCATATTGCTCGTACGGAAAAGCAACTCGGCGCCATTCTACGGCGGGCCCGCCGACAGGCCGGACTTACCCAGTCAGGCTTAGGAAAGCAGATCCATCTGCGTCAGGGCACCGTATCCCGACTGGAAGCGGGCGAGCCTGCCATTCAGCTCCGCACCCTCATGGAGGCGCTGGCCGCGCTCAATCTTGAACTGGTGGTCCGTACCCGCAGCAAGGCCACCTCGACTGACATCGAGGACATTTTCTGATGGGCCGGCCTCCAGCAAACGCGCCCCTGAATGTGTTCGTCAACGCACGCCTGGCAGGCATGCTCCGGCGCGAGTCCAGCGGTGCGATCGATTTTCGTTACACTCCGCAATGGCTCTCCTGGGAATCGACCTTCCCAATCTCGCTATCGCTGCCCTTGCGCGAAGACCGCTATATCGGCGCACCTGTAATCGCCGTGTTTGACAACCTGTTGCCCGATAGCGAACAGATACGCAAACGAGTCGCGGAGCGGGTGGGGGCAAAAGGTACTGACGCCTACAGCATGCTCTCTGCACTCGGGCATGATTGCGTTGGTGCACTCCAGTTTCTTCCACAGCGTGTCGATCCTGCACCTGCCGGTACGATCGAAGGGAAGGCTGTCACCGACCGCGATGTCGCCGCCATCATCAAGAACCTTGCGAGCGCTCCACTTGGGATGGGGGAAGACAACGATTTCCGGATTTCCATCGCTGGTGCCCAGGAGAAGACCGCCCTGCTGCGGCGAGATGGCAAATGGTACAAGCCGACTGGTACCACGGCGACGACGCACATTCTCAAACCGCAAATCGGTCGTTTGCCGAACGGGATCGATCTCTCGAACAGCGTCGAGAACGAATATTTCTGCCTTAAGCTGCTGGCCGCGCTTGGCGTGCCAACGGCGAACGTCGAGATCGCCGATTTTGGTGGTCGCCGCACGTTGATTGTCGAGCGCTTCGATAGGCGCTGGACCAATGATAAAAGGTTGCTGCGCCTTCCTCAGGAAGATTGCTGCCAGGCTCTATCCGTACCCACCACCCGGAAATATCAATCGGATGGCGGCCCCGGCATGAAAGACATCCTGCAACTGCTCAAGGGTAGCGATGAACCGACCGAAGACATCGCGACATTTTTGCGGGCCAGCATCGTGTTCTGGCTCATCGGCGCAACCGACGGACACGCCAAGAATTTTAGCCTATTCCTGAGCCCCGGCGGGCGCTTCCGACTCACGCCGCTTTATGATGTCTTGAGCGCGCAACCAAGCCTCGACGCCGGACAAATTCAGCGCAAAGCTTTTAAACTTGCAATGTCGGTCGGCAAAAATCGCCACTATGGAATGACTGATATTTTGCCGCGTCATTTCCTGCAGACCGCCGAAATCTCCGGCGTTGGGCCGGCCGTAGTCCACGCAATCTTTGAGGATCTCGTCGAAAACTTCGAGGCAGCCTTTGCGAAAGTGATAAAGGGCCTCCCCAAGGGCTTTCCCAAAGAATTGGCAGACTCGATAAGAGTCGCCGCTATTCGCCGGATCGGTCTTATAAACGACCGTTGACACTTTCAGCCTAAGGGGCTGCGTGCGCGGGCCAGCGCTGGCGGCACCAACACCGGCACCAGCAGGATGAGGATCGTCGGCGTCGGTATCAATGTCGACAGCGCGATCATCGCGCCCATGATCGCCGTCGGCGGCGCCGGCGCCAGAATTGCCGGAACGCGATGATCGGCGCGCCGATGATGATCAACCGCCGCCGGCTCCGCAACCTCCAAGCCTATCTCAGCCGAGCGCATCGACAAATACGTCGGTCACGCGAACCGGGCTGCTCTCGTCAACCAAGTCTTCGAGGCATTCTGGCAGCAGCGTCCGCTCCCACGATCTGCTTCTTCATGAGCGCCTCACCAATTCCTTTAAAGACTCAGGAGGGAATCGTAACAGCAGCCCAGTGTTTTCGCTGCCAGGACGCGTTGCGGACGTTTAGCGAGTCAGTGGCGAAGCCTTAGGTTGGCGCAACAGATGTAGTAACTCCACGTAGGCGCTACCAACGTCATCGAAAGCGCGTTCGTGGGCGCCAAGGGACGTCGAACAAGACCGCGCTCACGATGATCTTCAACTCGCGTCGTCTCGATGGGAACAACCGCTGCCAAAACTATCCCCGGTGCCGATTCGCCGACGGAATCAACGTCGCCAGACCGCAAACTCAATCCAACGCCGCCTGGCGCCTTCCGGCCCCAGGATTCGGCGCTAGCTCTTTAACCCACGATAAGTCGCACCTTGGATCGAAAGACAAGTAATCGCAAGTCAGTTCTTCACCAGGTTGTACGTCACGGGCCGTGAAAATTCGGCAATGATCGTCTTGATATGTGTTTGGCTGACTGCTGTGATTCATGAAACGGGCATTGTCAGCATTGTACTCTACAACACCATCATCAACATCGCGGTCTCTCGGATAGGCATGCTTGTCAAGTAAAGCTTGAAACGTTGGAGGTAGGGCTTCGTACTGTTCAGGCGTCACGGCAATGTCAACGATTGGATTATGAATCCAAACTAATGTGCCTTTAGGTAAAAGAGTAGCGGAGAAAAGTCCGATGCCGCCAAAGCGGTCTGGCTTCAAAATGGTTTCAACAATCAACACTGAAATAGCTCCAAAAGTGACTAACACCGAGCAAGCTAACTGACCTAGGTCCCGCAAATCTCCTGCAAGAATTGGCAGGGTCGTTTAATCGCGCCTCCGCCACAAGTTCGATTTTTCTTCGATCTCTGCATTGTTTTCGGTGCTGCTACTGTCAGATCAGGATCTCAGCGAACTGAGCGAGCGTCGGTGACCTAGTTGGAAGGATCTATGCACTGCTCTCAGAGGTCAGCGACTATCTGCCTCAAAAAATAGGGCATTGCTGGCCGGCTTTCCGCAGAGGCGCTGGATGCTGATTTCAAGAGCTATAACCAGGACACTGGCGTCGCGGCAACGTCGGCGCAGCACGGGCTCAGCTGCGGAAGTCGGTCGGCGCAAAAGCGACGGCGATCGCACCCGGTATCCGACCATTGCTGATCCCGAAGATACGGCACTAATAGACTCGAGGCGAATCGACGACGCTGCAGCACGGCGTTGGCCAGAGGAGCTGCGGAAGGCCACGACCAGGATGTGCATCTGGGTTGATGGACCACCAGAACCGTCATCAGTTGGCACCAATCAGTCGACTGGGGTTTCAATACGACGCAGGAAGCAGCCTCTTTACTCCGAGGATGCTTCCTTTATTTCGGGGCTTAGGAGGGCCTTACGAAGGGCAATGCCGCCAAACGTGCGGTCAAGAACACCGTAGGTTTTTCTTTGCAGCTTTGGCGGCCGGCTCTTCAATAACAAGACGCGATGGCCGTTCGGTTGAACGAGGAGTCGCTGAGCGATGATGCGCGCAAGTTCGTCGGGACGGGTAGCGCTCATCTGCACCGCCCATAAGGTCGCCAAGCTCGTAAGAGTCGCTGGAGCAAGCTGTCGTCCATTAACGAGCCCGATACCAGAGCTATCTGGACGGGCTCCTAGCGTCGGGAGTGTCCGTCGGCGCCATTCGTGGTTCATGGATGAGCCGAACGTCATTGGGCCCTCCCGGCCCCACGATGGCGAAGTAGCGCTCGCCGCGAATGTCGTATTGTTTTACCGGCTGCGTCGCGTCGGGCAACAGGCCCCAGCGGCCGAGCTTCGAGAGCATCGTGGCCGAGGCGGGTTGGGTGCCGTGCGAAAAATCCTCGGGAACGGCGAATGATGCAGCATAAACCTCGCGGGCCGCCGGAGATGTCGTCGCAGCCCTGGCGGACGACGGAGCGGCTTGCTCCATCGACCGTCCAAGCAGCGCTGGCGAGGCCCGATTCGCAGGCCGCGCGCTGGGCTGCGGAACGTTTTCCGGCCGAGATCCGAGACGAATGCCAGCGCCTGGCGGATTAAGCGGGGTGGTTCGCCTCATCTCCGCCGCGGGCACGAACAGCGCGGTGTAGCGGTCATTGTGAACCACGAAACGGGTGGGGCGGCTGTCCTGGCTCGCCGGGACGCTGCTACTGTCAAGGGCAGCAGGCGCGTGCTGGTCGCCGTGCCGCGAGTTAAAGGAACGAACGGCCTCTCCTAAATCCAGGGCTTGGTGATGGCGCGCGGTCGGCTCGCGAGAGGACGATGGGCCGGCGTCTTCCATCATCGCCCACAGCAGATCCTGAACGTAGTCTTCCGCGGGAAGGACGATCGGCGAACCGACCGCTGTCCCGAAAGGCGACGGTGCGCCGGCGTCTTCCATCAGCACACGAGCGACTGAATTGTCGGACTCGCTCAGCTGGCGCCCAATGGCATCCCCTTCCAGCTGATTTAGCGTCCTCTGCCTCTTCGCAGGCCTCAACTGCCCCGTGTAATCCTCACCCATGAGGACCTCGTGCCTTGAAAGGGGGCAGCTCCCTGTCAATTCGGTCGGAGCCGGCTGGTAGCTATCGCTCCGGCTGAAGTGATGCACGGCTCCGGGATCCGGTGCCTGGTGATCGCGCGCGGTTGGCATGAGAGACGATGCTAGGATGGCTTCGCCCATCATCCCTCGCAGCGGATCCTGACGGTGATGTTCCGCAGTCAGCTCGTTCGGCCAACCTAAAGCTTCCTGCGGCGCGCTGTGCTGCGCACCGGTGCCCCCGAGGCGTCTGGTAACTGCGTCTTCAGGGCGGGCCCTATGGTGCCCAAGTTCCAACACCTCGGTGAGTCCACGGTCCTCGTCAGACAGATGAGGGTAGTGATCTGAAGAAATAATCCCTGCGACCGCACTGGTATCAAGCTGCGCCACCTCATCCAAGTACGGCTCAAACTCCGCTTGCTGCTGCGGTTGTGGCTCCGCGGCGTTGTGAGCAGCGCGATCTTGGCTGAATGGGTTGATGCTGTTAAATGGTTCCATGTCACCTCCCGTTTGAGTCGGTCGCGATCCCGAGCAGATGGTGTCGCTCTCTGTTCTCGCTCTATTAGGTTCAGCTGTCGACAAGCTGACGCACTTAGAGACTTAAGAGAGAGCCAAATTGGCTAGCCCCTGCCACATTCACCAGAGGGACGCGCCAAGGATGCCGGATTGCATTTTTCGGAAATACTGGCTGGGCTGAGCCGGAGCCGGCACGAACAGATTCTATTTTGAGTAGCATCATGGGACCTACAAAATCGGTCCCAAATAGAGTGTGTACTGAGCTGGTATGTGCTCTGACGATGCCGACCGGATGGTGCCCAAACTGAGGCGGAAGGCATGCTTTGCCGAGAAGGTCTGGAGGCTGGCCGCAAAGGATGAATCGGATCCAGCAATCTTGGCACGTGTCGCGGTGCGGACAGTGCAGGAATTTCTGCATCGATTGATGTGAAGGTGGACGTGACGTGCGACATGTTGGGTGTCGCCAGGAGCGGGCTTGAATTATTGCACTCGCAAGGCGTCATCCGTCGAACGGGCGAGGACCTGAAAATCGAGCAAAAGCGCTTTCCGGTCTTCAAGGCGATCAGGGCGGTGCATGAGCGATTAAACCGTGACGAAGTTTCGATATTGATCAACTCGCCGTCTGAGGTTACTTAAGAGGGAGAGCCGGATTGGCGCAGCAAATTCTGTAACTGCAAGCGGTCTTGCGGACGCTGCTGTGTTCCGTGGAACAGAGCTGATCAGCGGCAGCATCTCGGCCACGCAAGCGCTCAACAGCACCAAGCGATCAGTTTGGTGATGCCGATCACGACTAGGAAACCCGCTTCAATTGGTTGCCCGGCTGTTCGAGGTGGGCGGGCTTTGGCTGTGCTGCTTCCGTGTCAGCCCATTTCAGTAGCGTCAGTTCGGCTGAGAACCCTGGTCCGAAGGCGCCTAAGATACCGTATGATCCAGCCGCTTGCTCCTCATGCGCCAGCACGTGTTCCAGCACGAATAGCACAGTTGCGCTCGACATATTTCCATGAAGTCGAAGCGTCTCATAGCTGGAAAAAAAGCTCTCAGAGGACCTGCCGAGGCCCCGCTCACAAACTTCCAATACTTTTCTGCCGCCAGGATGAAAGATAAAGCTCCTTACTTGGCCAGGAAGGATGCCAGCCTCCGCGAGCAACGAGTCCATTGCACGTGG
This sequence comes from Bradyrhizobium sp. USDA 3364, assembly GCF_054056355.1. Classification (NCBI taxonomy): domain Bacteria; kingdom Pseudomonadati; phylum Pseudomonadota; class Alphaproteobacteria; order Hyphomicrobiales; family Nitrobacteraceae; genus Bradyrhizobium; species Bradyrhizobium sp. USDA 3364. The sequence goes on along the minus strand of NZ_JBSRYG010000002.1, from coordinate 1,234,108 downwards.
CATCAATTCCCTAATCATTGACGGAATGCGCTCGGAGACCACGACTTCAAATCCCGCGTCGCCAAAATGCCAGCCCATTAGAGAAGTCGAGTCCGGGTGAAGCAAACTCGTACTTCTCACGATATCCAGCTTGCCAGAACCGCTTTCAGCTGGCGCGATTAATAACGCGGCAGCACCATCTCCAAAGAGGCTTGAGGCGACAACGTTTTTTGGCGTGAGATCATTCGGTTGGAATGTAAGGGAAGTCAGTTCCACAGCAACGAGGAGAATGCGTTCGTTGGTAGCTCGGCAAAGGGCTCCTGCCAAACTAACTCCTGATGCTCCCCCAGCGCATCCGAGGCCAAAAATCGGCGTCCGTCCCACATCTGGTCGCAACCCGACCTTGAAGATCAGGTCCACGTCGAGACTAGGGGTCGCTATCCCTGTCGTCGAGACGAACAAAAGCCGATCGACTTGCTCGGGCTTAACCCCAGCCCGGTCGAGGCAGAGCATCGTCGCTTTGTACGCGAGCTCCTTCGCCCAATCCAAATATATCTGGTTGGTCTCACTTATGCGATGCTCGCCGAGAAGCCATTCGGGCGTAACACAAAAGAACCGCTGATCGACTAGCGCATGATCGAATACGGTAAGATATCTCTTCAGCTTCTCCATTCTGGATACGAAGTGGTGACCCGCTAAAGCCTTGAGCTCGGTCTGAGAGAACCGAAACGGTGGCAAAGCCGTCCCAACAGCCAAAATTCTGGACATCAGTGCCTCTTGTCGTTCGACATGGATTCACACCAACAAGGACGCCCGCGACATCCAGCCGTTAGCTTTCACGTGGACCAAGCCGACGTTGATGTTCTGCCCAACGCGGGCAGTTCCTACGGGCAGCTCGTTGGAAAAGCCTGCGATTCCGGTTGAGCAAAAACCAACGAGCGGAGGGCCATGGGCACGCAATCGTACTCAGCGCTGGCGGCCAAGGGGGCAGAAAAGAAGACTTATGTCCACGCCTGCTGCACAGCCCTGTTGGCCCTCGCTGCCGTTGACGAGCGGCAGCTGAGTCGCAAGGTCGCAGGTCTGATATTTATTGATGACGACCGCAGTAGCGCCTGTTGCGTACAGGAGGACGTCAATCCAGGCGTCACCGAGTGGGTCGTTAACGGGGCTACAGGTAACAAGTTTGCGTTCATCCTGAAGGCCCGGCAGAATGAGTCTAGCGTTAGAGCCGTCGGGACTGGCGCAGTGCCGTTCATCGCGATTCCAAACACCGAGTTGGCGATCTGCCAGCGGAAGCCGATTTCACCGCCGGCCGGACTTCCTGTTGGATTAGGATACGTCAGGGCAGGAGATGGCGCACGGACCACATCTGCCGCGTTGCCGAGTTCCCAACGTCGACGGCCATCACCGCGATTGAGACCGATATCAGAACCGCTTCGCTCGCAGAGCGGCGCGGCCAGACTGGCGACAGTTGCGACCAGCAAGACGATGACTATCGTGCCCAGGAGCAGCCGTTTCATTCTTCTCGACCCAATCCGAGGTCAACGTTCTTGAGAGGTTCATAGACGCGGATGCATGCCATGTGGCTATCTTCTTGATCAACTGATCAGGTTGGTAGGTGACTGGAAATAGTGTGTCCGCCTCTGCGAATGAATGGCTCGTGTTCTTCTGTGCGAACTCATATGAGTTCGTCGCGACCAAGCCGTGTTGCCATCGTCGATAGGCCTGTCAGGCATCGGATACACTGACGGAATTTCGCGTAGCTGACATGTCGGAGGAAATCGGCTCGGGTCGTCGCCAAGCATTTAGGCGATGCCCGCCATGAGCCGTGAGCCTTTCAGGAACCAGTTACCCAGCTCCAAAATCTGTACGTGAAGTCTGGCTGGCTCGAACAGCCCACCCGCGGTGTCTTCCGGCGACGGCGCGGCGCCTTGAGCTGGCAGCAGGTGGTCATATCCCTACAGACGATCCTCGACTATTCGCCGCTCGTAGTTGGCGGGCGGACGGCGCTCGAACTGCAAGGCTATGCGCACTACCTTCCGCAATCGACGACGCGCGTTCATCTCCATGGACCAAAGGCACCGCCGCACTGGGTTCAAAAGCTGCCGTTGCCAGTCAAGTTCGTCTACCACAACGACCGGCGGCTCTTCAAAAACGAACCCGTCGCAAAAGGCATAAGCAGCGTCCGCTGGAATGTCGAAACCGGGAAGATGCTCGACGTTACGGCCTTTCGGGGAGGCGACGTAGCTCAACTGAATTGGGGGCAATGGGACTGGCCTCTGACCTTGTCCACGCCCGAGCGTGCCGTCTTCGAGCTGCTCGACGAATTGCCCAACCATGAAAGTTTCGAGCAGGTCGATGCACTGCTTGGCGGCCTAGTCAACCTTCGTCCGGATCGCCTGCAAAAGCTTTTGCAGGATTGTGCGAGCGTAAAAGTGAAGCGCCTCTTCTTTTACTTTGCTGATCGCCATCAGCATGCCTGGCTCGAACGCCTCAACAAAGAAGCTGTAAATCTGGGCCAGGGCAAGCGCATGCTCGTTAGAGGTGGCGTCCTCGATCCCACCTATCAGATAACCGTCCCGGGAGATCTCGATGGCGTTCGCTGACATTTACAAATAGCAGGTCGCGCTACTGCTGCGCGTTCTTCCGTTTATCACGGAGGAGAAGTGCTTCGCCCTGAAAGGCGGCACCGCGATCAATCTGTTCGTCCGAGACATGCCTCGACTCTCCGTCGATATAGATCTCACTTATGTTCCCGTCGCGCCAAGAGCTGAATCGCTTGCCGACATTGACGCGGCGATGAAACGCATAGTCGCCAAGATCAAAGAAAAGATACCTGGTGCGCAGGTACATGAGACGCAAAAAGAGGGTGCCATCGTTAAACTCGTCGTTCGTTCCCAGAACGTCCAGATCAAAATTGAAGTCACGCCGGTCCTGCGCGGCTGCGTCTTCGAGCCTGTCTTGATCTCCGTACGTCCCGCCGTCGAAAACGAGTTTGGGTTTGCGGAGGCGCGCACCGTCTCTTTCGCCGACCTCTATGCCGGAAAAATCGTCGCCGCCTTGGACCGCCAGCATCCGCGCGATCTATTCGATGTGCGTGATCTGCTCGCCAGCGAAGGCATTACAGATGAAATCCGCAAGGCCTTCGTCGTCTATCTCTTGAGCCACGACCGCCCAATGTCCGAGGTTCTCGCTTCACCTCAAAGGGACATAACCGACGAATTCATGCACGGATTCGAGGGGATGACCGATAAGCCCGTTCCAAAGGATGAGCTGATAGCGGCGCGCAAAGCACTCGTTGACGCGATCGTTGGCAAAATGCCCGAAGCTCACCGAAAATTCCTCGTGTCGTTCGAGCGCGGTCAGCCCGATTGGGACCTTCTTGGCGTGCCGGGCGCGGCTGATTTGCCGGCCGTCAGGTGGCGCCAGCAGAACCTCGACAAGTTATCGAAAGACAAACGGGACCGGCTTGTCACCGACCTTGAAAAGGTACTGGCACGGTAACCCGCTCAGCCTCCGGCCTCATTGTCCCCTTGCCGCCGTAGTATATCGGATAGCGTTTACACGGACGTGCTAGGCAGTCACTCATGATTGATTTCGACCGACCCCGACTCAAGGAATTTCATCGCTGGATCGCTCACGAGATACCCTGTAGAGAAAAGGAGGCGCGTGCAGAATTGCAATCTATTCCGCTGCCTTCACTCCTCATCCACTATCTGAATTGGCGGGACCGCATTGTGCCGGTAAGGCTCCGCGCCGTCACGACCTGGGATAAGTTCCTAGGCGACAAACGGACATTGGATAATTGGCCGGCCGTCAGTGCTCATGCGGCGCGTATTGCTGCGGGCCAGGATCTCACGCCATATCTTTCGCAAGATATCGCTCAATCCGGGTATGTCCGTTCTCGCGTGGGTAGCAACGGAAAACGCCCGGGTGTTGAGTGGGGTGACAAGGATTATGCGTTAAATGCATATGGATTTCATCACCTGCATCTGAGCGACAAGATCCTTTCGAGCGGCTGGGCTCGTCGAACCAAAGAGCTGCTCTATGTATTGTTCGATCGAAATTCTGCATTCTTCCTTATGGTCGGTGACCATAAGAGTTTTGATGATGGAACCTTAGCGCAGGCGGTGGCCGAGACGCGTGCAGCGTCGCGCGGGTCAATGCCGATCATCGCAGGCCGCGGCTTTGAAGGAGCGGATCACTCGGAACGAAATAGGTTACAACGTCACGGCTTCACAACGACAATGACAGTCGGCGATATACCCGTCCGCCGATGGCATGATGCACGACGAGTGCATGGTCGGCATGGGCGGCACCTCGCTGCACTGGTCAAAAGCAGTCCGTGCTGTTCCGGACACGGCTCAACTGCATGAGACGGTCTATCAGCGGCTTTCGATGAAATCGGTGCGCAATTTCACAAGCTTCGGTCCGTATCCTCCGGTGGCATTACAGAGACATCAGAAGGCTAAGGCGTTCTTTGAACCGCCGCCTTCGGATGAGAACAAGAGCTCACCTGCCGAACTGAACTCTCCTTCAAATACAATGCCTCCTTGAACGGAGCCGGCGGCGCGACGTTAGCGATAGCTGTGATATGAAATGTAGGATATAAATCAGCTATATCCGACAAATAAGATCAAGAGCCATGGCCAAGTCAATTTCAACACAACAGGACCGTGCCATTGAACTCCTCAGGAAGCGCGGCATTGCGCGTCCGTCCGAGCTTGCCACATCAGGCGTCACGGCGGCGACCATTGCCCGCATGAAGGAGAAGGGTCTCGTTGTCCAACTCGGACGCGGCCTCTACCAACTGCCCGACGCGCCTATCGACACGCACCATTCCCTCGCCGAAGCTGCCAAGCGCGTGCCTAAAGGGGTCGTCGCGCTGACCTCGGCGCTCGCCTTTCATGACCTGACCGATACCATCCCCTCGATGGTCTGGCTCGCCATTGGTCCCAAAGACCGGCAACCGCTTCCGACCAACCCACCCATGCAGTTCGTACGCTTCAGCCGGGAGCGGCTTCACGAGGGCGTGGAGACCCATACCATCGAAGGTTGCCCCGTGAAGATCTTCAGCCCCGCCAAAACCGTCGTCGATCTTTTTCGCTACCGACGGAGTGCCGGGACACGCTATCGTCACAGCACCGGCCTTAACCTCGCGCTCGAAGGCCTGCGCGAGGCCCTTAGAACACACAAGGCTACGCCTTCGGAGATCGCGGATTTCGCGCGCAAAGCCGGGGTTTGGAAGGCGATGCAACCATATATGGACGCGATGACCGCCAATGGCTAACCCACCCAAGAATGTTGCCGCCTCGGTCCGCGCGCGATTGCTCACGCTCTCCAAGGAGCGCAATCAGCCCTTTGAACTTCTCCTCACCCGCTACGTGCTGGAACGGCTGCTTTACCGCCTCGGCTCGACAGACTATCGCAATCGCTTCGTTCTCAAGGGCGAGATGCTGATTGCTACCTGGGTCGATAACCAGTTCCGGCCGACCCGCGACCTCGACCTTCTCGGCTCGGGCAATCCGGACCCGGACGCGCTCCTGGCGATATTCAAGGAGATCGCTGCCGTCGATGCCGCCGACGACGTCATCTTCGACCCGGCCAGTTTCACCGTCGACCGCATCCGCGACGAGAACGAATACGGTGGCGTCCGGATCAAGGGCAATGCCACGGTCGACAACGCCCGCGTTCGCGTCGTGATCGATATCGCATTCGGCGACGCCATTGAGCCCGGTGTGCAGGAAACCGACTTTCCGGTGCTGTTGGATTTTCCGGCGCCGAAGCTGCGCTCTTATCCGCGCGAGGCCGTCGTCGCCGAAAAATTTCAGGCGATGGTCGCGCTCGGCCTCGCCAACACACGTCTCAAAGACTTCTACGATGTCTGGGTCCTGATCCGCTCCTACAAGTTCGAGGGCGACACGCTGGCCCGCGCCAAAAGGCGACGTTCGCGCGCCGCAAGACCGAGATTCCGACGGCACTGCCGGACGCCTTCACCCCGGCCTTTACTGAGGACGCCGGCAAGAAGGATCAGTGGGCGGCGTTCACCAAGCAGGTCGCGGTCGATCCGGGCCCGCTGACGGACGTGGCGCAAACCCTTGCGGAGTTCTTGATGCCGCGGGCGAAAGAAGCTCTGTCCCTGAAGGACGGGGAAGAAAGCGACCATGCCGGGATGACCATGATGGTCATGCCGATCATCGCCATGATGACCAGCAGCATCAGCAGCGCGATCGGCGTCAAGATCATCAGCATCATCATCGGTAGCGTCATCAGTACCAGCCGCTGCTGGTCGCTGCCGACATGTCCATTATCGGTCACCCGGCATGACCGTCAAGATCCCGGCGGCCGGACCCTGGAAGGCGCACTTCGTCGCCCTTACTAGAGGAGTTACATCGGTCCGGAGCCTCGAATGTCATTGATGGATTTTTCTCGCCCGACCTTGAGCGGTTTCAGCGCGCGGTGGGCACCACCACGCCGACCAAGGCATGGTTCGCCTATGCGCTCGACCTAAACCGTATCGGGTTTGATCTGCTTCGGAACGCGACCACCGCGAAGTCCGAAAGCGCAGCCTTCGCCATACACGGGCTGTTTGTGCCGGTTCACCAATCATTCCAGTCGGCACTCCTGCTCGCAGAGCGCGGGCTCGTCGGTGATGCGCGAACGGTTCTAAGATCAGGCGTCGAGGGGACCATCGCGATCTATGCGCTGCACTCCGATGCCGCTTTCATCGACAGGCTGATCGAGGCCCCCGATGCGATCCTTGCCGCGATTGGCAAGGAAGTAAGCCAGCAGGCTATCGAGCTGGTAGCCCATCAGCCCGAGCCATGGGCTCAGCCCATCGATTGCTTTCGTAACATCGCGCGCAAGATTGCTGAGAGTGGCGGCAGCGCGCAGTGCGGCTTCACATTCCACCACCACTTCGCCCAGAAGATCGAAGGCCGGCCGCTCTACATTTACCTGACCCATCATGCCGCGTGGGTGTCACCCGCGGGAGCGGGGGCCGCGAGCGTGAACTCGTCGCGCGCGCCGTTTGGGCCGCGTTGTCGTAGACGGTCGAGCTTGAGAATCCGCTTGAGGTGCGCGAACAGCATCTCGATCTTTTTGCGGAGCCGGCGCGAGGTGCCTCCTTCCCACGATGCGATCTGACCGGCCATGTCGCGAGCGCCCTCATAGATTGAGCGCGGTACCCTTCAGGAAGGCTGCTTGGGACAACACCGGGATTTCAGTGCGCACCGATCACATCGTGCTTGCTGGCAAGGTAAAGCATGGTGGCACCGTCATTCACCAGCGTTCCAGTGGTGGTAAGAACTTTGCCACCGGGGCAACGATAGGCGTCTCCGGTATGGTCATAGGTGAAGTCGTCGCGCGAAAAGATCCCGTCTGTCCGGGCCGACTTGTCGAGGACTGTAACGTGCGGCTCGATGCCGTGCTCATAGACTAGCCAGGCGAGCATCTCGGCCGAGCCATAGCCACTGTCGCCGAGGAGCCGGCTCGGATAGAGATCGAATCGTTCGAGCGAGCGCTCAATCATGCGCTTGGCGGTTAAGACCTCAGCCTGCCGGATTGCTGTTGTCGCTTCGACGTCCACGATGATCGCATTCTCGACGTGGATCAGGTAATTCGCCGAATAGGCGAAGAAGGCTTGACCGCCGTGGGCTCCCGTCCAGCGCGCCGCCGGATCGGAGGGCGACACGAACTTCGGGGTGACCTCGGTCGCTGCTCCGATAGCGGCCTCATCGAGGACGGCCAGGTACTCGTTTATCGCTCGGCTTGCCGCCTCCGGTGGGAGTCCCTTGTCGCCTTCAATCCCTTTTTGCCGATTGGCGTCGGCCTTGATCAGGCTCGCATCGACCGCAAATCCTTCACCGCCGACCAGCCGTTCCTCGATACAACGGTGCAAGACGTTCTCGAACACGCGGCGAAAGAGATCGCTTTCTCGGAAGCGACCATGTCTGTTCTTAGAGAACGTCGAGTGATCTGGCACCGCACCGTCCAAGCCGAGCCGGCGGAAAATTGAGATGAACGTCATCGCACAAACGTCGCTCCGATCGGATAAAGGCGCAGATTTCGCTGCTTATGACGCGCTTTCGGCCGAGCGGCTGAAGCTCGGCCGCTTTCAGCCTTGGATTAGCCAATCCTTCGCCCGGGGGTGCTAAGCCGGTCGTGTTTCATCGCAGGCAAAGATATTGACACCCGGTATGCCGATCGTCTGCAGCGCGTCTTCAACGTGTCCGAGCTTTATGTCGTAGCCTTGCAGCGCATCCTCGGCGCTTTCGCCGGAATGATGACGCATCGAAAGTGCATCGGCGGCGCGTGCAAGGGCGACGATGGCGACGCGATCGAGCAGTGAGGAGTCCGCGTTCGACTGGGAGACGTGTGTCAGAGGGTTCTGACCGCTTGGATCCGGAGCGCTGCCCCACTTGGAGCAAAAGTTTACCGCGCACTCGTACTCGAGATGAGCAAGAATATCCGGACGCACTGCACTGCCGTCTACACCGCGTGTATCGACCACTGCGATGGCAAGTCGCGCATCGTCGCGCGCGGCGACACGAATGATAGCACGCTTGAGCTTGCCATTTTTCACACAAGGTTCGGCGCGCTTCAGACAGATTGTCGCGAAACCACCAGCACAGGTATCTGGCCATAGAGAGAGCGTGAATCGTTACCTCAGCGGGTTTGACGGTCCGAGTGAATTGCTATGCGCTGGTACGAAGCTTGCTTAAGGGCAGGATCATGTCCTCTCGGATCGGTGGAGCATGTCAGGTATCGCTGCCGCTTTTCTATTGCCTTGGAGTAGTTCCCATCAGACGGTTTATGATCGGCTCCAGCACATGCTTCCAAAGCTCGCACTTCGCGGACAAGCAGAAGTCGTCGTCACCGCCTTCACGCACAACAAAGGCGTTCGAGGTGGAAGCGTGCCTCACCCATCACACGAACTGTCTTCCATTCAAAAGAATAGGCGGGATTCGGAGGTCAGTCCGCACGTTGCGATCGCTCTTATCAGCGGCCGAGTTTGCAGATAGGATAGGAACGACGATCATCCAAATCCCAAGCGCACGGCCTCGTCCCGTGAACTGACAGTGTCGGTAGATGGAGCGTTAGCAAATGGCCACGAGGTGAGGGCAGAACTGATTGCACAAGGTTACACCCGGGTTGGTCGGACGGATGCTGAGCTGTTGCTCAAGCTGATTGAGAAAATTTGTGAGAGGGATTATTGGCGGCAAGGCTTGCGGGTCAAGTATGAGAACGTTTTCCGTGAAATCGATGAGCGCATTGATGGTGCTATCAGTGCGCTCTTGTTGGACCCAGCGGGAAATCTGGTCGCGTTCCGCAATAGATATGGTTTGCGTCCATTGGAGTTCATGCAGACGGACGATGGAGTTTTGCTCTTTGCCTCGGAAAATTGCGCCTTTGCCGGCCTTCGAGGCGAGTCAGGTCAAATCCTGCCGGGCTACATCAAATATGTGGATGGCAAACGGGGGCATTGCCTCGATCATCGCGTCAGTGTTTCTCAAGAAACCGCCAAGCTATGCGTTTATGAGACCCTTTACCTCGGAAACCCGGATACGTCCATCGATGGCCAAACTCACCGCTAAACCCGCTACAATATCGGTTTCTCGCTAGGTGATCTTATTGCGCAACGGATCTGCGCAGAGCAGGACCCAGATCCCATCATCGTCTCGTCCATGCCTTATACCGGAAGACCTTACGCTGACGGGTTATTTGCATCTCTGGTAGCGCGCGGCGTTAACGCTCAACGACGTGAAGTCATCGAGGCGCAATTCGCTGAGCGAACTCTCATCGGCCCAACCAGTGAGCGCAAGCATCGTATCGCTCGCAAATATCGGCTGGCTTCGACTGATGTTGGCAAACGCACGATACTCATTGCCGATGAAGCCCTCATTCGTGGCGATACCCGGCCGGACCGTGACGAATATGCTCCTTGCTGCGGGCGTCAAAGCTGTCCATTGGGGAATCGGTTCGCCACCTATCGTGGCTCCGAATTACTACGGCGTGGATATTGAGGCCATCGATGAACTGGCTTTTTGGCAGGCATGGAAACGGCTGTCCGCGCAACAGCAGAAGCAAAGCCTGCTGTTCAAAGACATCGAGCCGCATGTTCTTCAATCGGTTGAAAGCAGAATCGCTGCCGCGATCAACGCGACAACTGTGACTTACTTGCCCTTTTACCGATTGTCCTCGTTGCTGCCGCGCGGGAGCGAGGGAGTAGATTTATCACCCTTCACATTCGAAATGCCGACTTCTGCAGGTCAAAGCCGCGCAAACAGAGATCTGCATAGCCTTGTCGCTGACTACCAGAGCGCTGCCTGAGATTGAGTATGATGAGGCCCATTCTTGTTTTTGATTGGAATGGCACGTTGCTTGACGATGCCAGCGCACTACTCCAAACGACGAACGTTATCCTGAAACGTTTCGGTCGCCCGGCGATCGATTTAGACACCTTTCGGGATCATTGCGATGTCCCACTGTCCATTCTTTTCCGAAACATCGGGATGTCAGAATCGGAAGTCGCAGCCGTAGATCGCGATGGCAGTGCAATCTTCCATGACACTTACGAGCCGCTGGCCGATAAAGCAGATCTACGCGTGGGGGCGCGCACAATGCTGGAATGGGTTCGCCGGGAAGCGGCTTCGTCCATCATCGTGAGCAACCATATAGTCGCACCTCTTGTTGCTCAATTGCAAAGGCTCGGCATCGATCGCTGCTTCAACGACGTCCTGGCCTTTGAAAGCCGTGCCACGCAGAATAAGACGATGAGCAAAGGGGAGCGACTTCGGCGATATATGGTGCAAAACGATCTAAAGCCGGAGTCGACCTTCATTATCGGGGATATGCCGGTAGAAACTGATATTGCCCGAAGTCTTGGACTGATCAGCGTAGCCATTACCGGCGGATTTGTTTCCGAGGCGCGGTTGCGGGCTACGAAGCCGGACCACATCATCCAGAACCATCACGAGCTATTGCCGATCGTTCGAGAGCACGGCTCTTTCCACTAGGCGGGTAGCGGGGGCGCGGCAGCTAATAGTCCAATGCCGGTGAGACGCGCAGGGCTTCCGTACTGCGTCTATTTCAAGATTCCGGCCGAGCGCGATCTGAGCGAAATGTCTTGCTCGACAATATTACTCGGATTGCCCGTGCTCTAAAGGTCAAAGTCCACGCGCTTCTTGACGACGGCACTTACTGGACCAAGGCCTATCTCACGAGGCTTGCGGGTGACGGGCGAAGTGAACCGAAACATCCACGATTTGGTCTTTGGTCCCACTCCCAGCGACGAAGAGCCAGAGCCCGTCACCATCGCCCAACCGATCGCCTGGCCCGGCATGCTCAACCCTGTTTTACAGTGAGGGTTCCCATCGAGGTGGTCGGCTAGGTGCCGAGCGTATCGATCGAGCCGTCGAGTTCGCTCCTGATCGGTCCGGTGGTCAGCTGCTTGCTGACATAATTGACCGAGCCGCCGATCGTGGCGAGCCCCGACGTGATCGAGTTCGGGCCCTTGACGAATTCGACCTGCTCGAGGCTCGCCGTGTCCATCACGCGGGAGGTGATGTCTTGCGGACCGATCCAGATGCCGTTGTAGAGTGTGGTGATTTCGCTGCCCGTGAAGCCGCGCATCGAGAACCCCGCGGGTGGCGCCGGCGGCATCGCCCGACAGCACGCCAGTCGCCCCCCGCGCGGTCTCGGTCGTGGTGCGGTATCCTGCTCCTGCATCTGCTGCTGGCTGACGACTTCGACGGTTACGGGCGTCTCGTGTACCGTCAGGCCAAGCAGGCTGGTGCTGCCGGCTATCACGTTGCTGTTGAGCGGCGTCGCGGCCGTTGCTGCGAGAGGGGCCGGTCCCGGCACCGGCTTCGGCGCTGGCGCAGGCTGGCGTGCCGCACGCCGGACGCGCTTAGCGGGCCCGCAGCTTTCGCTGCCACGTTGCTCCGCGCTCGGCCGCGGCGTGGGCGGAGTGACGGTGACGGGATTGAGCTGCTGCGGTGTTTGCGCCGATGCCCGGCCGGCCGCGGCCATGGAAGCCATCACGATGCAAAGCGTGACCGCCGAACCGGCCAGCAAGCGGTGCTTGCGTGAAATCAGTGAAAGCCCTGAAATTCGCGCCGACGAGCGCAACGCAACATCATCTGAAATGAACACAGTGGTGACCAACGGCGAAGCAAAAAAGCCGTCACGTACATTGGCCGTGAGCGGCTGCCGTTCGCCCCAGATGCGGCAGATCCCAACCGGCTTTGCAACGCCCTGGAGCACCCCGCCCAATGCGTCAGCACATGACCACGACGGTAGCAAGGTTTCCTGGCTTGCGGCTTGACGCTTCCGACCACCTTCCCAGATTCGAATCGAATCCACTGGCTTCAAATGTCGTCGGCTCGCCGCTTACAGTTGCGGGGGCAGCTCCGGCCTAGTCCGTGAGGACGCACCGTATTCCCTTGATATGCCTTTCGGCACTACCGCCGATGAGCCTGAACGGCCCCTCCAAGCGAATCAAGCAAGTGGCGCTTGTCGAATGCGGAGTAGCAGCACATGTGGCAGTTTGGTCACGCCGAACGGCTGCGAGCATCTCGGACGTTCACGATCTGTTGGGATGGCGCCAATCCGCGATCTGCTGGGGCCGAGTCGCAAGCTCCCTGACAATATCGGGAGAATACAGGAAGAGGCTGACCTGCTTCCGACCGCTACTGAAGAAGGTGTGGCCAGCGGTCGGTACTCGACCTTGCTTCGACCACCGTCGCAATTCGGCTGAGGTGATCGACAGTATCTGCTCGACCATTCTCCCCGTCAGTGGCTCCTTTTGAAGCTTTTGCAGCTTCTGCTCGACGACTTCACAAACTTGCAGGACGGAGTTCACGTCGCCCAACGGGCAATGAATCAGAATACCCCCTTGGCAATCTGTCACGCTGCATTCGAGCCGCTGGCGAAAGGTCGATCGCGTGATTCGAAGTGCTTGCGCCGCCCTCTTGTGCGAGCCCGCCGTCAATTCTTCTGAAGGAAAGAACTCGATGGTCCGTGTCGTCAAAAGGCTGGCGGTGTTCAGATGCATATGTCCTCTCGGTCAGGGAGTGGAGGCTGCATAGGGAGAAAAGTAGGCGTGTTTTTCATCGATCATAAGCGGGCGTCCGAGCGGAGGGAAAGCCCTCTGCGGGCAATCGACGCGCTCACATACCTTGCAGCCTATGCCAATCGGCGTCGCGGACGCAGGATCGTGAACGTCAAGTCCTCGTGAGTAGACAATTTCTTCGGCGTGCCGGATGTCACATCCCAGGGCGACGGCAAACGTCTTGCTCAGCGAGCCATATCCCCCCTCGCGACGGGTGACGGTGCGCGCGATCCAGAGATACGTGCGATCGTCCGGCATTTGGGCAAGCTGGGTGAGGATGCGTTCAGGAGTCGTGAACGCTTCGTATACATTCCAAAGCGGGCAGGTGCCGCCAATCCGGGAGAAGTGAAAATCAGTTGCAGATTGTCGTTTCGAGATGTTTCCAGCGCGATCGACGCGGATGAAGAAGAACGGCACGCCGCGTGCGGAAGGCCGTTGTAGCGTACTCAGCCGGTGGCACGTGGTTTCGAAGCCGACGCCAAACTTCTGGCCCAGCAGCTCGATGTCATAGCGAAGCTTTTGAGCGGCACCCAAGAATTCCCCATAAGGCATGATCAGTGCTCCGGCGAAATAGTTGGCAAGCCCGATGCGGGCGAGCCCGCGCGTATCCGCATTGGTGAACCGTGCACCGTCGACCAGTGCTGACAATTCTCCATCGCAAGCCAGTAGGGCGATTTGAGTGGCCAACTGGAAAGCCTGTTGGCCCGGTTCCAGCTTTCGCGAGAGATGCAGGGCCGCGCATTCTTGGTCGAAGCGTCGATGTGCCGCAGCAGGCGCATCGTCGAACATCACCGTTATTCCAAATTTGTCGCGCAGATGGTCGCTAAGGCTCGCCGACGTCAGCTGGCGCGATGGCGCAAGCTGTTGCGCGAGCTGCTCGGCGGCGTCGTCCAGCTCGGCAAAGTAGTTGTGGCGTGCATAGAAGAAGTCGCGGACTTCCTCGTGGGGGGTCGAGGGCAGGATCGCGGTCGCCGCCTGGCGGTCCTCGCCGAGCCGCGCGGCGAGCACCGCGGTTTGCTCGATCGCGAGCCGGTGATTGCGGCTGAGCGAGATGATCGCCCGCGCTACCGCGGGCATGTTGACGGCGAGCTCCCGGATTTCGGCGGCTGATACGTTCTCGCCGACGACTGTGGGCGACAGCGTCTCGCGGAGGTCGGCAACCAGCCGCGCCTCGTCATCCTCCGAGAACATCTGCACGTCGACGCCGAAGACGGTGTTGAGTTTGAGCAGGACCGCAATCGTTAGCGGCCGCTGGTTGTTCTCCAACTGGTTGAGGTAGCTCAGCGAAATCCCGATCGCGGACGCCAGGGCCTGCTGGGTGAGGCGGCGCTCCTCACGCAGGCGCTTGAGCCGGACGCCCATGAAAGCCTTCTTCATTTGCTCCTCCGTCGGCTTCGCAAACTTCGCAGTTTTGCTACTCGCCCTTCGCAAGTATCCGCAATTTCAGCACTATTCACACTTTGGTCTATGCGGATATTGCGAATAGCGAGCAAAGTTGCAAGGGCGTCATTCGATGCAGGCTTCCTACGGGCAGGCGGTCAGCGCGGCCGAATCCACGTGTTTCGTCGAACTGGTCTTCCCCGACCAGGCCAACCATTACGGGACCCTGTTCGGCGGCAACGCGCTCAGCATGATGGGCAAGGCCGCCTTCGTGGCCGCGACGCGGCGGGCACGCCGAGCCGTGGTCATGGCAACTTCGGACAAGGTGGAATTCCATGATCCGGTTCGCGTTGGCGAACTCGTCGAGCTCACGGCGAAGGTCGAACGTGTCGGCCGCTCGTCGATGACGGTTGCCGTCGAGGTGATCGCCGAGGCCCTGATATCGGGTGACCGGCGAACCGCGATGCGTGGGTCTTTCGAGATGGTCGCCGTGGACGAGCAGGGCAGGCCGACGCCTGTTGCGTCGTCTCCTCAAAACAACGTCTGACAGGAAACTGAACCGTGAAACTGCACAACGTCCGAACCCACAAGTCCTCAGAGCATCTGCCGCGCGCGGACCAACTGGCCTGGAAGATTGCCGAGGTCGCGTCCGATCCGGTCGCGGTCGTGCCGGCGGTGGTCGAGATGATCGGCAACCGCATCATCGACAACGCTGCCGTCGCGGCCGCCTCGTTGGCGCGGCGTCCGGTCGCCAGCGCGCGAGCGCAGGCGGTTGCGCATCCCTTCAGGCCTGGCGCGACGGTGTTTGGCCTTGCGCCATCGCAGCGAATCTCGCCGGAATGGGCGGCGTGGGCCAATGGTGTTGCGGTTCGCGAGCTGGACTTCCACGATACGTTCCTGGCCGCCGACTATTCCCATCCCGGCGACAACATTCCGCCGGTGCTTGCCGTGGCCCAGCATTGCGGTCTCGACGGCCGCGCGCTGCTGCGTGGCCTTGCGGCCGGCTATGAGATCCAGGTCGATCTCGTGAAGGGCATCTGCCTGCATGAGCACAAGATCGACCATATCGCCCATCTCGGGCCGTCGGCCGCGGCCGGTATCGGCTCGCTTCTCAAGCTGCCGACCGAGACGATCTATCAGGCGGTCCAACAAGCGCTGCACGTCACCACCACGACGCGTCAATCGCGCAAGGGTGAGATTTCGAGCTGGAAGGCCTACGCGCCGGCGTTCGCCGGGAAGATGGCGATCGAAGCGGTCGATCGCGTGATGCGCGGCGAGGGCGCGCCGTCGCCGGCGTGGGAGGGCGAGGACGGCTTCATCGCCTGGCTGCTGTCCGGGCCGAAGGCCAATTACAGCGTGCCGCTGCCGGAGAAGGGCGAGCCCAAGCGCGCGATTCTCGATACCTACACCAAGGAGCATTCGGCCGAATATCAGAGCCAGGCGCTGATCGATCTCGCCCGGCGGATGGGGCCGAAGATCGGCGATCTCACCAAGATCGAGAGCATCGTGATCCACACCAGCCATCACACCCACTATGTGATCGGCACCGGCGCCAACGATCCGCAGAAGATGGACCCCAAGGCGAGCCGTGAAACGCTCGACCACTCGATCATGTACATCTTCGGGGTCGCGCTCGAGGACGGTGGCTGGCACCACCAGAAGTCCTACGCGCCGGAGCGTGCCGGGCGTCCGGAGACCGTGGCGCTATGGAACAAGATCTCCACTGTCGAGGACCCGCAGTGGACGCGGCGCTACCATAGCCATGACCCCAAGGAGAAGGCGTTCGGCGGCCGCGTCGTGGTGACGCTGAAGGGCGGATCGACCATCAGCGACGAGATCGCGGTCGCGGATGCGCATCCGCTCGGCGCGCGCCCCTTCGCCCGTGCGCAATACGTCGCCAAGTTCCGCAGTCTCGCCGACGGCATCGTCGCGCCGCAGGAGCAGGATCGCTTCCTGACGCTCGTGGAGCGGCTGCCCGAGTTGAAGGCCGAAGAGCTCACGGGCCTCACCTTCACGGCCGCCGCCGGGCAGCTTGGCACGACCAGCGCCACCGGCATCTTCGATTGGTCCGGCTCATCCGCCGGACGCTAGATCACAGCAGAACAACGGGAGGAACAGGATGGCCATCGAACCGAACAAGCCGGCGCCGAAGAAATCGGTCGTGCTATCGGGCGTCGTTGCAGGCAATACCGCGCTCTGCACCGTCGGCCGCACCGGCAATGACCTGCACTACCGCGGCTACGACATCCTCGATGTCGCGGAGACCTGCGAGTTCGAGGAGATCGCCCATCTTCTCGTTCACGGCACCCTGCCGAATGCCGCGGAGCTTGCGGCCTACAAGGCGAAGCTGCGCGGCCTTCGCGGCCTGCCTGTCGTGGTGCGCAACGCGCTCGAGGCGCTGCCGGCGGCGGCGCATCCGATGGACGTAACGCGAAGCGGCGTCTCGACGCTCGGCTGCGTGCTTCCGGAGGCGCACGATCATAATCATCCCGGCGCACGTGACGTCGCCGACCGGCTGATGGCATCGCTCGGCTCGATGCTGCTGTACTGGCATCATTTTGCCCAGAATGGCCGCCGCATCGACGTCGAGACCGACGACGAGACGATAGGCGGGCATTTCCTGCATCTGCTGCATGGACGCCGCCCGTCCGAATCCCACGTCCGCGCGATGCACACCTCGCTCAACCTCTATGCCGAGCATGAGTTCAACGCCTCGACCTTCACCGCCCGCTCGATCGCGGGAACCGGCGCGGATATCTATTCGGCGATCACCGGCGCAATCGGCGCGCTGCGCGGACCCAAGCACGGCGGCGCGAACGAGGTCGCTTTCGAGGTGCAGAAGCGCTACGATGGCGTCGATGACGCCGACGCCGATATCCGCCGCCGGGTCGCCGCCAAGGAGGTGGTGATCGGCTTCGGGCATCCGGTCTACACGATCGCCGATCCGCGCAACAAGGTGATCAAGGAGGTCGCCCGACGGCTGTCGGCGGAAGCGGGCTCCACGAAGATGTTCGAGATCGCTGACCAGATCGAGGCTGTCATGGCCGAGACCAAGAAGATGTTCGCCAATCTAGATTGGTTCAGCGCGGTGTCCTACCACATGATGGGCGTGCCGACGGCTATGTTCACCCCGCTGTTCGTCATCGCGCGCACCTCTGGCTGGGCCGCCCATATCATCGAACAGCGTGCCGACAACAAGATCATCCGGCCCTCGGCGAACTATGTTGGACCGGAAAACCAGGCTTTCGTACCGATCGAGCGCCGGGGCAACCCGCCGTCATCCGTGCGCGCCGCATAAAGGATCCTGCATGCCCTATCTCGTTGCATCCGATCTGCCTTCGGAATCCGCCGGCCGGCGATTTCGCGAGCTTCTGAAACGCCCCGGCATCCTGAAGCTGCCGGGCGCGCACAACGGGATGGCGGCGCTCCAGGCCAAGCGTGCGGGATTTGACGGATTGTATTTATCCGGCGCGGCCATGACCGCGTCGATGGGCCTGCCGGATCTCGGCATCATCACGGTCGACGAAGTCAGCTTCTTCATCCGCCAGATCGTACGCGCCTCTGGCCTGCCGCTTCTTGTCGATGCCGACACCGGCTACGGCGAAGCGCTCAATGTCATGCACGCCGTTCGGGTATTCGAGGAGGCGGGGGCAGGCGCGCTGCATCTCGAGGATCAGATCCTGCCGAAGAAGTGCGGACATCTGAATGACAAGCGGCTCGCTGACGCACATGACATGGCGG
The DNA here is from genome assembly GCF_054056355.1 of Bradyrhizobium sp. USDA 3364. NCBI lineage: Bacteria > Pseudomonadati > Pseudomonadota > Alphaproteobacteria > Hyphomicrobiales > Nitrobacteraceae > Bradyrhizobium > Bradyrhizobium sp. USDA 3364. The sequence goes on along the minus strand of NZ_JBSRYG010000002.1, from coordinate 1,215,894 downwards.
CCAAGATCGCGGCGGCGGCCAAGGCGCGGCGCGATCTCGTCATCATCGCTCGCACTGATGCGGCGGCGAGCGAGGGGCTCGACGGCGCCGTGGCCCGCGCCAAGCTCTACATGCAGGCCGGCGCCGACGCCATCTTCCCGGAGGCGCTCAACACCGAAGACCTGTTCCGCGCCTTTGCGCAGCGGATGCCTGATGTGCCGCTACTCGCCAACATGACGGAATTCGGCAAGACGCCGTTCTATACGGCGGCCGAGTTCGAGGCGATGGGCTACGCCATGGTGATCTGGCCGGTATCCGCGCTGCGCGTCGCCAACAAGGCGCAGGAAGCGCTCTATGCAGCAATCGCGCACGATGGCGGCACGCATGGTGCCGTCGAGCTGATGCAGACACGCGCCGAGCTCTATGCCACAATCGGCCTGCATGAGTACGAGGCGCTCGACGCCTCGATCGTTCAGACCATCATTCCCGAGGGCATGCCGCAGCGGCGATAGTCGTCGGGCAGGCGCGGCGCTCGTTCAAGAGCGCCGCTCTCCCGACCCACCGAGGTGAATCGCCAGAATTTTTTCGGGCGTCTCGTTCACTTCGATGATTTGAGCGTTGCTGCCGACGAATTCCAGGATCGTCCTGTCGCCCTCGCGTGACAATCCCGCCGACCAGCGAGATGTTGACATGGTAGGGCGTCGCTTTGCCAAAGCGGGTGCATTTGATCCAGAACTGCATCGGCAGTCTCCGTAGTGTCAGGACGCCACCCGCAAGGCGTGCGCAGCAGCGACCATATTGACGAGGGCAGGGCGGACCTCTTCCCATTTGCGGGTCTTCAGGCCGCAATCCGGGTTGATCCAGAGCTGGCCGTCCGACAGGCGCTGGCGCGCTAGCTTGAGCAGCTCGGTCATCTCGTTGATCTCAGGCACGCGCGGCGAGTGGATGTCGTAGACACCGGGACCGATCTCGTTCGGATAACGGTAGTTCCGGAATGCATCCAGCAGCTCCATCTTCGAGCGCGAGGTCTCGATCGAGATCACATCGGCGTCCATCGCGCCGATCGCGTCGATGATGTCATTGAACTCGGAGTAGCACATGTGGGTGTGGATCTGGGTCTCGTCGCGGACGCCCGACGAGCAGATGCGGAAGCATTCCACCGCCCAGTCCAGATAGGTCGTCCACTCCGAACGGCGCAGCGGCAGGCCTTCGCGCAGCGCCGCCTCGTCGATCTGGATCATGCCCGCGCCGGCACCTTCGAGGTCGGCGACCTCGTCGCGGATCGCAAGCGCGATCTGCCGGCAGGCTTCGCTGCGCGGGATGTCGTCGCGAACGAATGACCAATTCAGGATCGTGACCGGGCCGGTCAGCATCGCCTTCATCGGCTTTTTGGTCAGCGACTGCGCGTATTGCCACCATTCGACCGTCATCGGCTTCGGGCGCGACACGTCGCCGAACAGGATCGGCGGCCGGACGTAGCGTGAGCCATAGGATTGCACCCAGGCATGCTCGGTGAATACGAAGCCGGAGAGCTGCTCGCCGAAATACTGCACCATGTCGTTGCGTTCGAACTCGCCATGGACCAGTACATCAAGGCCGATGGCTTCCTGCCAGCGCACAGTCTCTGCCGTCTGCTCCTGCAGGAAGGTCTTGTAGCTGGCGTCGCTCAGGCTGCCCTTGGCATGCGCGGCGCGCGACTTGCGGACCTCGAGCGTCTGCGGGAACGAGCCAATGGTGGTGGTCGGGAACGCCGGAAGATTGAACCGCGCGCGCTGTACTTCGGTTCGTTCCTCGAAGGAGCTGGCACGGCCGCGCATCGCGGTGTCAATGCCAGCCATGCGCTGCGTAACCTTTGCATCGTGAATCCGCGGCGAGGTCTTGCGCGCGGCGGCAGACGCGTCGGAGGCCGTCAGCGCAGCCGCGATCGAATCGCGGCCGCTTGCAAGCGCGGTGCCGAGCGCGACCAGTTCCTCCATCTTCTGCACCGAGAAGGCGAGCCAGCTCTTGACCTCGGCGTCGAGCTTCGCTTCGAGGGCAAGATCGATCGGCACGTGCAGCAGCGAGCAGGACGGCGCAATCTGCACACGGTTCTTGCCGAGCTTCGCGACGACCGGTTCCAGCCGGTTGAGCAGCTTGCTGAGATCGGCGCGCCAGATGTTGCGGCCGTCGAGCACGCCGAGCGAGACGACGCGCTCAGCGGGCAGGTGGGCGAGGTCATCGAGCTGCTCGGGCGCGCGCACCAAGTCGAAATGCAGGCCGGCGACGGGGAGCGCAAACGCAGTGTCGCGGTTTGCGCCGAGGCTGCCGAAATAGCTCGCCAGCATGATCTTGATCTGCGGCACCGCCTTGGCGATCTCGCCATAGGCGCGACGCAGCGCATCGTGGGCGGTATCGTCGAGATCGAGCGCCAGGCAGGGCTCGTCGATCTGCGCCCATTCGGCGCCGCGGCGGGCAAGCTCGCGCAGTACCTCGATATAGACCGGAAGCAGGCGGTCCAGCAGCGACAGCGGTTCGAAGCCGGCGTCCTTGCTCTTGGCGAGTTTCAGGAAAGTAACCGGGCCGACCAGCACCGGTCGGGTCTGGTAACCGAGGGCCTTGGCTTCCTCATATTCCTCGATCGGCTTGCGTGAGGCGAGGCGGAACTGCTGATCTGCAGAGAGTTCGGGCACCATGTAGTGGTAGTTTGTGTCGAACCACTTGGTCATCTCCTGCGCCGGTACGCCATGACCTTGGCTATGGTGCGCGTGACCGCACGACGCGTCATGCGCGCTACCTTCAGCGCCGCGCGCCATCGCAAAATAGGTCGCAAGCGGCACCGGGCCGCTGCTCCAGCCATAGATGGCCGGGATCGCGCCGACCATCACCGAGGTATCGAGCACCTGGTCGTAGAACGAGAAGTCGTTCGACGGGATCACCGAGACGCCGAGCTTTTTCTGGCGTGCCCAGTTGGCGGCGCGCAGACCGACGCCGGTCTCGATCAGCGTCTTTTCGTTTGTCGCGCCGGCCCAGAAGCTTTCCAGCGCAAGCTTGAGTTCACGGCGCGGACCGATCCGCGGCGTGCCGAGAGTCGCAACAGCAAGTGAGGAGGTAGATGTGGAAGACATTGGCTTAACCCCAAAAGTTGGGGGCAAAGGCCGTAGTGACACGTCTGGACTCCGCAAGACGCGGGAAAAGCGCGTGCGGGGTCGCAACCGCACCACCGGGACACCCCGCCCGAGGACGTTCATGTTGTCGAGGCAGGTCTCCTGGCTCGCGGGTCCTAGCTGTCGTCTGGCCTTCCCGAAGCTTTCGCCTCAGTGGCTTTGAGTGGACGACAACTCGCCGCTTACAGTTGCGGGGGCAGCGCCGGCATTGTACCGGCTTCCCTCTTAGCTCCGGGAGAAAGTGCCTCTCGGAGAACCACGACGCCGCCACTTATCGGCAACTTCGCGTGGCCGTCAACTCGGGCGGCATCACGTGTGATCGAGCGACGTTGTTCACATCATCAACAGGCGCCATCCGCATTTTCTGGCGACCCATTGACACAGTGTGCCAAATCACACCAGATATAGTTGTTACGGTCCGTCATGCCGCAAAGCATGGTGGCTAAGAGGGAAGCCGGTGATCTCACCGAAAATCCGGCACTGCCCCCGCAACTGTAAGCAGCGAGTTGTTCCCGAAATCACGTCACTGATGCGTCGTCCGCATCGGGAAGACACGGGAGCGACGACGACCTGCGAGTCAGGAGACCTGCCGTAACACCGAAATTACGTCCACGGGCGGGGTGTCCCGGCGGTCGCTTGCACAGCCATGCCGGTGCGTTGCCGCCGGGATGATGCAGCGTCCCCTGACATCCGGCCCCAACAAACGTCACGGGGTCTGCACGATGTCACTCTCTCTCGATCGCGAAACAAAGCCAGCGCCACTCATCCTGCTGCGTCCGGAAGTGCTTGCCGCGCCGGAGGCCGCTCCTCCGATGCAGGTGATCCGCCGCAATGGCACGGTGTCGAAATTCGACGCCAGCAAGATCTCGGTTGCGATGACCAAGGCGTTCCTGGCGGTCGAGGGGCACACCGCCGCCGCATCGCGCCGCGTCCATGAGGTTGTCGAGCAGCTCACCGCCGAGGTCCTCAGTGCGCTGACGCGTCGCATGAGCGAAGGTCGCACCTTCCACATCGAGGACGTGCAGGACCAGGTCGAGCTCGCGCTGATGCGGAGCGAGCACCATAAGGTGGCGCGCGCCTATGTGCTGTATCGTGAGGAGCGCACGAGGCAGCGCGCTGAGCAGGACGCGGCGAGGGCGGTGGCCCAGCCTGTGGCCGGGCCGGCCATTCACATCACATTGCCGAACGGTAGCGAGGTGCCGCTCGACCACGCCCGGCTGGCGCTGATCATCAACGAGGCCTGCGCCGGCCTCGATGGCGTCGATGCTGCGCCCGTGATCGCCGAGACCCAGCGCAACATCTATGACGGCATCAGCCAGGATGAACTGGCGCTCGCCTCGGTGATGGCCGCGCGCACCCTGGTGGAGCAGGAGCCGAACTACACCTATGTCAGCGCGCGCCTCTTGCTCGACAAGCTGCGCACCGAGGTGTTGTCCTATGTGCTTGATATGCCGACCAGCGCCTCGCAGGCCGACATGGCGAGCCGCTATGCCGAGTATTTCCCGGCCTATATCAAGACCGGGATCAAGGCCGAACTGCTCGATGTCGAACTCGGCCGCTTCGATCTGGCGCGGCTTGCGGCGGCGATGAAGCCGGAACGCGATCTGTCGTTCCAGTTCCTCGGGCTGCAAACGCTGTATGACCGCTATTTCCTGCACGTTCGGGGCAACCGCATCGAGCTGCCGCAGGCATTCTTCATGCGCGTTGCGATGGGTCTGGCGCTGCGCGAGATCGACCGCGAGGGGCGCGCGATCGAGTTCTACAATCTCTTGTCGTCGTTCGACTTCATGGCTTCGACGCCGACCCTGTTCAATTCTGGCACGCAGCGGCCGCAGCTCTCATCGTGCTTCCTCACCACCGTGGCTGACGATCTCGACGGCATCTTCAAGTCGATCAAGGATAACGCGCTGCTGGCGAAATATTCCGGCGGGCTCGGCAATGACTGGACCCGCGTCCGCGGGCTCGGCGCGCACATCAAGGGCACCAATGGCGAGAGCCAGGGCGTGGTGCCGTTCCTCAAGGTCGCCAACGACACCGCGATCGCGGTGAACCAGGGCGGCAAGCGCAAGGGCGCGGTCTGCGCCTATCTCGAGACCTGGCACGTCGACATCGAGGAATTCCTCGATCTGCGCAAGAACACCGGCGATGACCGCCGCCGCACCCACGATATGAACACCGCGAACTGGGTGCCCGATTTGTTCATGCAGCGCGTCGAGGCTGACGGCGAGTGGACGCTGTTCTCGCCCGACGAGACGCCGGACCTGCACGATCTCTACGGCAAGCCGTTCGCCGAACGCTACGCCCATTACGAGGCCAAGGCCGCGCGCGGCGAGATGCGAGTGTTCAAGCAGATTCGCGCCGTCGATCTCTGGCGCAAGATGCTGACCATGCTGTTCGAGACCGGCCATCCCTGGATCACCTTCAAGGACCCGTCCAATCTGCGCTCGCCGCAGCGCCATGCCGGCGTGATCCACTCCTCGAACCTCTGCACCGAGATCACGCTGAACACGTCTGACGACGAGACTGCGGTGTGCAATCTCGGCTCGATCAACCTCGCCAACCACATACAGGACGGCAAGCTCAACGACGCCAGGCTGAAGGCCACAGTGACGACCGCGATGCGGATGCTCGACAACGTCATCGACATCAACTTCTACACCATCCCGGAGGCGCGCCGCTCCAATCTGCGGCACCGCCCGGTCGGTCTCGGCCTGATGGGCTTCCAGGATGCGCTGCATGCGCTGCGGATCGCGGTGGCGTCGGACGCGGCGGTTGCCTTCGCCGATATCAGCATGGAGGCAATCTCCTACCATGCGATCTGGGCCTCCAGCGATCTCGCCGCCGAGCGCGGCCGCTATCCCTCGTTCGAGGGCTCGCTGTGGAGCCAGGGTATCCTGCCGATCGATTCGATCGACTTCGTTGCCGACGCCCGTGGCGGCGTCGCAATGGATCGCACCTCGACGCGTGACTGGGCGATTCTGCGCAGCCGCGTCACGTCGGTCGGTATGCGCAACTCCAATGTGATGGCGATCGCGCCGACCGCGACGATCTCCAACATCTGCGGCGTCGCCCAGTCGATCGAGCCCGCCTACCAGAATCTCTATGTCAAATCCAACATGTCCGGCGACTTCACGGTCGTGAACGACTATCTGGTGCGCGACCTCAAGGCGCGCGGGCTGTGGGACGAGGTGATGGTCAACGACCTGAAATATTTCGACGGCAGCGTCGGCTCCATCGACCGCATCCCCGACGACCTCAAGGCACTCTACGCGACCGCGTTCGAGATCGACTCGAGCTGGCTGCTCGAGGCGGCGGCGCGGCGGCAGAAATGGATCGACCAGGCGCAGTCGCTCAACCTCTATATTGCCAATCCCTCCGGCAAGAAGCTCGACGCGCTGTATCGTCTGGCGTGGTCGCTGGGACTGAAGACCACCTACTACCTGCGTTCGCGTAGCGCGACGCATGTCGAGAAATCGACGCTGAAGGGCACCGACGGCAAGCTCAATGCGGTGTCGTCGGCGGCGCTGGCCTCGCCGGCGCCGGACCTCTCGGGCGCCATCGCCTGCTCGATCGACAATCCCGACTGCGAAGCCTGCCAGTAAGAAGGATCAAGAACATGCTCGACTGGTCAGAGACCGCCGCCACCGCCAAGAAAGCACCGCCGCCCTTCGCGGCGGCGCCTGCCGCATCGACCGAGGCCGCCGGCCTCGGTACCGTCGACCGCCATGGCGGCCGCGTCTCGGTCGACGAGAAGCGGATGATCAACTGCCGCGCCGACGTCAACCAGCTTCTGCCGCTGAAATACAAATGGGCGTGGGAGAAATATCTCGCCGGCTGCAACAATCACTGGATGCCGACCGAGGTTTCGATGCAGGCCGACATCGCGCTGTGGAAGTCGCGCGACGGCCTCACCGAGGACGAGCGCCGCGCCATCAAGCGCAATCTCGGTTTCTTCGCGGCCTCCGAGAGCCTGGTCGCCAACAACATCGTGCTGGCGATCTACCGCCACCTCACCAATCCGGAGTGCCGGCAATATCTGCTGCGCCAGGCCTTCGAGGAGGCGGTGCACACCCACACCTTCCAGTACATCGTCGAAAGCCTCGGCCTCGACGAGGGCGAGCTGTTCAACATGTACCGCGAGGTGCCCTCGATTACCGACAAGGCGGTGTGGGCGATCAAGCACACCCAGCATCTCGACGATCCCGACTTCAAGACCGGCACGCCGGCCGCCGATCAGGCGTTTCTGCGCGACCTCGTCGCCTTCTACGTGATCTTCGAGGGCATGTGGTTCTATACCGGCTTCGCCCAGATCCTCTCGCTCGGCCGCCGCAATAAAATGGTTGGGATCGCCGAGCAGTATCAATACATCCTGCGCGACGAGAGCATTCATCTGAACTTCGGCATCGACGTCATCAACCAGATCAAGATCGAGAACCCGCATCTGTGGACGTCCACGTTCCAGGACGAGGTCCGTGGCATGATCCGCGAGGCCGCCGAACTCGAGGCCGCTTACGGCCGCGATACGATGCCGCGCGGCTTCCTCGGGCTGAACGCGGGGTTGTGCGAGCAGTACATGCACTTCATCGCCAACCGGCGCTGCGCCCAGATCGGGCTGACGCCGGTGTTCGCGGAGGCGGAGAACCCGTTCCCGTGGATGTCGGAAGCGATGGATTTGAAGAAGGAGAAGAACTTCTTCGAGACCCGCGTGATCGAATACCAGAACGGCGGAGCGCTCAGCTGGGATTGAACGTCAATCTTGATCGTTGACCGTGAATGGGGGAGCCGCCGACCCATCATTGGCCCGAACCCGTGCATCAATCGCCCTTGGTCGGCAGCGGAACTGTCGTCCAAGGACTGCGAATTGTAAGGGCTGGCGGCAGGTCGGCTAAACGATTCCGCAAGGGACCTGCGATGAGTCTGCTTACGGGTGACGTGGTGTCACACCCACAATCGCATAGGAGTGACTATGGAAAAATTCGTCAACATCGAGGATCAGGCCAGCGATCTCCGCAGGCGGCTAGAGCAGCTTGAATCCGGAATATTTCGGGTCGGCAAAATTGACGACAATGGCCTACCGATCGATCAAACAAGGTATCAGATTGAGTTCATCAAGAGCGTGCTCGACGTGATCTAGCTAGCGGACCCAGAGACGAGGGACCGCCAAACCGCAAGGTTGACGGTCCCGGCCGCACGCGCCGTCAAAAATGCCCGTTCACCGATCATCCCGTTGCACCATCGAGTCCCTGACCTGGTCTAACCCTTGTCGAACGTGAGGACAGATAGAACCAACGCTGTTGTGCTTGCAGTAACGTCTATTTCGCTTTGCGGGAAGGCGAAAGATTTTGCTGCTCCGCCGCCCTCAACGTGAGCTTCGATCCCGCACTCGGGGCATTTCAACACGTCAGGTTCGCTATGCACGTTCGCACTCCTTCGGTAGCTGCGCATCACGGGTGTGGATAGTCAATCATCGCGGGAAGATCACCGATATGCCATCAGATTCTCAACAACCCTGTCCGGAACGACTGCAGGATCGGGAATAGGACGGGATGGGCTAGCCGGATATCGGGCCAGGTGAGGCTTATGTACGTCGCTCAACTCCGTGATGTCTCCCGCCAAACCATCGTGATCTGGTAGCCCGCAATCGACCGCGGTCTGATACCAGGCTTCCAAGTCGTGGTTCGCCGGGCGGCGCGCCGGAGCCTTGCCTCCAGACTCCACTGCGTTGAGGACAAACGCTTTGAGCGCAAGTTCAATGGCGTGCGTCAGGAGGGAAAGTCGCGGCCAGTTGGGTTGCCCGTTGACATAGCTGGCCTGAGGATATCCTGCATCTCGAAACACCATCGCCCGGTGCAGGTACTGCTGCGCCTCCGATCCGGAAGGCGTCTGGACTGGAAACATCGGCGGGTTCACGGGAAGGGTTCCTCTGAGGGCAATCTCGGGGACAAACGCACCCCTAAAGGGCCACCACGGACAAGGCCGAACCGAGAACGGCCTGGACTCATTTCCTCTGAGCGAACGCTATACCCGAGGCGGGTTGAAGTGCGGGTGAAGTTTCGGAATTGTCCAAAAACCCGGGAAAAACACTTGATTTGGCGGAAGGGGTGTCTTCCATATATCGCTGTAATTGTTGTAATTTTTCTTCCTTGTGTAAATTCTCCACGTGGCTCTCCACGTCGACTAGGCGAAACGTGGGGAGGGGGCTCCTAGTTTATTTTTTCTCTCAAAAGCTACAGCCTAAAGCACGGTTCGGGTGTTGAACACATGTATCGCTCACGGCTGCATCGGGAAGTTTGAGGGAGAAATAGGCGACAGATTGTCCAAGTCTGTGTTTCTCTAACCCTGCCGCCGATACGCGGCACACGACGTTATCTCGCGCAGTCGAGAAGTCTCACAGCACCCATTGGGTGTAGACAGGTGTGGGGCCGAGAAATCAGCGCAGCATTCTGACGGGGAAACTCCGCGTCGGACACGGCCAGACAGCCAACCAACATCGAAAACGTCCGTTCGTGGCCGCTGGCAGCCAAACGCCTCCGCGCGCCCAATCCTTGGAGTCTGCCCCAATGACTGCCCCTCTACTCTCAATGGCCGACATGCGCGCCCGCTATGGGACAAACGGCAAACCGGCCAGCCGAACCTACATCTATCACTGCGAGGAAACCGGCGACCTTCCGCGATCCGTCCTCGTTGGCGGCAAACGCTTCTGGCGACTGGCTGACGTGACCGCCTTGGAAGAGAAGCGCTTTGCCGCAGCTCGTGAGGTGGTGTGATGGCATCAATCACCCGGCAGCATTTCGAATCCGAACTGGTTCGTTCACAGCCTCTTCTCCGTTCCGCAGCTCGCGGACTGTGCGCGCGTCAACCGAACGCGGAAGACACCGCCCACGAAATTCTACAGGACACCAATCTGCGCGCCCTAGAATCCCGCGATCAATTCCATAGCGGTAGCGTACCCTGTTGGCTATACGCTCTCATGCGAAACCTGTTTCGGGACTACCTTCGTAAACGCGGTCGCATTCACAAGCGTGAGGTATCTCACGCGGACCTGCCGCGCGTCGCAGATCGCGACGGCTCCGGCGAGGATGGCTCTCTCACATATGATGCATATCCCGACGCGGACGACCCTCACGGGAAGCTCGAAGCGACCCAAGTCGTCGAGGCCATCGGCCGCATGTCCGAACACACCGCAAGTGCTCTGGTGCAGGCAGGCGTTATTATGCGGGAGTGGCAGCAGATGCCGGTAGAGCATCTTGCGTCATTCTTCGCAGCGTGGGATGGGGCTGGCGACTTCGTCGAAGGCAAGCCGCGATCCGGCGAATACGATAAGCGGCAGACCGCCCGCGAGTGGCTGAAGAACCAGGGCCTCAGCAAGGCGTCGACCGGCGAAGCATTCGGCGCGGTCGTCGATGAGGACGAAGAGCGTTCAGACGGGCAGACCGAAACGACTCATTGATACGATAATGCGATCAGCATTCCCGTTGATCTCGACATCAATAGGCTGCCTCCGCGCCCGTATCTGTACGCCAAGTACTTGATGCGCGGGCACGTCACGTTGCTATCTGCGGCCGGTGGCATTGGCAGATCCGCATGGACGCTAGACGCGGCGATAGACATCGCGTGCGGGGTCAACCACTTGGGAGCTGGCGAGTTCAAGCCGCGTAAGGTTCTCGTCTACAACGGTGAGGACGATCAGGACGAGATGCTGAGGCGTGTCGGCGCGCAGTTTACACACCACAACTTCACGCCCGAAATGCGCGCGTTGGTACGGGAGAACTTGACGATTATCAGCGGCGTCAGGGCATCGATGCGTCTCGCGGAATACAGAGATGGGCGCGTCGTTCTTAACGATAAAGCCTTTAAGAAACTAGCAGAGCTTATCGAAGCGCGCGGTATCGACATCTTAATTCTCGACCCTCTGGTTGCGCTGCACTCAATCCCCGAGAACGCAAACTCGGAGATGAACGCCGTCATGACCCGATTCAAGAATCTCGCGGCGACGAAGCTGATTGCGTTGCTGCTCGCGCACCATGACAAAAAGAACATTGGCGGAAAGGGACTTGATGACGCCAATCAGGACGACGCCCGTGGAGCGGGAACGATAACGACACCTGTGCGCGTCGTTCTCAACATGCGGAGGCTTAGCAAAAAGGATACTCAGACGTGGCGCATCCCGCCTGATGACGCACCGCATATCATTGCGCTGTCAGCCGGGGCGAAGAGCAACTACAGCGCCCGCGATGTCGTTCCAAAGCTCTTTCGTGCCCACTCCGTACAAGCCGAAAACGGCACGGATGAGTTCGCGGCGGACAGCACGGTCGCGCTTGCGGTGTACAACCCACCGAAGCGAGAGGACGTGGGAATCGGCGATGACGCTACGCTCACAGTCCTAGCCGCGCTCGATGGCAGTGAGCCGGTCGGTTCGGACACGCGACATGCTAACTGGATCGGACGCCTGATCGCGGACGCGGCCGGGTGGGACATTGACGCCAAGCATGTTCGGGAGAGCATCCGTGAGATTATCGCCAACTGGACAGCTCGCGGCTGGATCACTGAAGCCATCTCGGAGGCCAGCGGGAAGGGGTCGGAGCGGCGCAAGTCCGTAAAGGTCTACAAGCGCGGTGCGTCGCGCCCTGCGCCGCGTGTGTACGAGTTCGACCCGGTCGACGATGAGGACGAAGCGGCGTAACGGCTGGCGGTCGATAAGTCGGACAGACGTTCAGAGCGGTTCGGGCAATGGGCCGCTCTTTGCGCGAGAGCGCCTAATAGAGCGGGCCGTTGACTCTTTCGATTGCGCGTCGTCTTGCTTTGCTTGCGTAGTCTTCCCGAACAGCACGCTTCTGCCACCGCGTGCTTACTGTATGTAAGTCAATATACGACAACTCGCTCCCTTGTTTCTCTCGAAACCACTCGATGAGGGGTTCGCTCTCATTGTAGCACCAGGGTAGTAGGTCTCCCCAACAGTCGAATGCGACGCGGTCATCGAAGACGCGGCGATTTATGCCGACAGATATCAGCTCACAGATATTGAGCCAGATACGTACCTTCTTGTACGCGGGCGTCTTAATGTAGTTGTCAAAATGAACGCCCGGGCTTTGGATGTTTGCAAGCTCGGCTTTGAAAGTTTCGTAGGTTTCCAGGCACTCTTTGTCCATTGAGGACTTCAAGAAGAAATCGATTGTCGCGCGCTTGCGGGCGATTTGCCGCTGAACTTGAATGGAAGAAATTGCGATGATTGCCGCGACAAATGCAATAGCCGCTGCCAACCACTGGGGGATCGTGCCCCATATTGCGCTGTCCGGAAACGTCCAACAATCGGTCACAGGCCACCGCCGTGTATGGCAAACTTCCGGAGCGGTCCGAGCGATTCGGGCCGCTTGTCTCCCAGCCGGGCGCACATCCTGTTATTGGCGGATGAAGACGTTCTTCCCGTACATGGTGTGGAACTTCTCGGAGTCGGAATAGATCAGTTTCCAGCGTGTTGGAATTTGATCGCCGACGAGCCTCCCACTCCAATTCGTGACAGTGCTGCAGTCCGTGAATGTGACCGTCAGGAATACGGCCCCATTCGATTTCACCGAACCTTCGGCGGGATACGGAATCCCCTGACACTTGAAGCCTGGTGCGAAATTGGTGAATGAGCCGCGAAAGGTGTCACCGGACGTCGACCAGATCGTCAGGATAGAACCGCCATCATTCTTCCAAGTTGAAAGTAGTGGCAGATTTTGCGCGAAGGCGGTGGCCGTTGTAGCCAGGAGTAAGAACACCGTTGTAGGAATTCTCGCTTTCATTATGCACTCTCCTGTTCAGGCAAGTATGTTTTTAAGTCGAAATGATCCGCATACTAACGCTAAGATTGCAGCCTGTTCAATGGGGCTAATGCACGTGAGGGTAGCTGGCGAGCCAAGTCGCAATGAGTTGGCGCGATTTCCGAGGAGGTTGGGTCGGTCAGTCGCGGATTTTGACTGACCGACCAAACGTCGACCAACCGACCCAAAAGGTCACTTGCACGACCGACCGACTGATCGACTTAGCGTCAAAAATCCCCAATTCCCTAATTACATCAATGGTCGGTCGGTCGCGCGACAAACCGACCTGACTAACCGACCGCGCGGTCGGTCGGTTGGTCGGTCAGTCATCTCTCTCCTTTAGGAGATGACTGACAGACCGACCGTCTGTTCGTCGGAGCGAAGGGGAGAGGCAAAGACCGGGGAGTGCAGACCAGAAGGCGGCACGATCGTTTTTCTTGCCGTAGCTGTCACAGAACGCCCCGCTGGGGCGTTTATATCTATGAGGGCCGCAATCCTCATCGCGTCCAAGCCGCGCGAGGCTACGGCATTAAAGAGCACTCCGCACCGCTTCCGATCGCATGGGAATGCACGCTTCCGAAACAACGCGCGGTCACGTTTGATGCGCGTCCGGGGCAGGCTGCCACACCGACCACGCCAAGCTGCTTCCACACAGCACGGCCGGGCCGGAGGCCACAGGATCGTGATCCGTGAGGGTTCGGTCGCCACAGGACCAAACCCCAGGTCGAGTAGGGGCGACGAAGCGAATTGCGGCCGACGAAATCTAGATGAGCGGACTGGCAGACTTGGTCGCCGTCCCGTTCACGCCGCGCGGACGACTCGTGACGATCTGCGCGGCGCATGCTTTCACTAGAGGCATCACACCATGTCCAAATCTGATCCGCTTTTTTCAGGCCTCGCCGCTGGCTTGAAGCCGGCCGACCTTGAACTTCCCGACGACACGATCACGGTCGATACCGACCTACTGAAGACCCGCGAGCGGCTTCGCTGCGTGAAAGGCAACCGAGCGGCTGGCCGAACTGGCCGAAGCCAATCTCGACGTGCAAAGGCGCATCGCCGATGCCGCTGAACGTCAAGCCGACACGTTCGCAACGCTGACAATGTTGTTCGCATCCTGCATCGGCATCGGTCAGGCGTATTGCCCTGGGTCGTCCGACGAGACGCCTCCCGTGAACTATCTCCGCTCCGGGCAGGGCGATCCGTTTCGGTGCGACCGAACGATAGACATCGAAGACACCGATTGAGGCGCGACTTGCGGGTGTCGCGCTCTCATTGCGCCGCGCGAGCGTTTAGTCCTCTCGCTCGCGCGGCGCTCCTATTGATGAGAATCACCACATGATCAATGCAGAACTATTCGCGCAGGTCGCCGCGATCCAAGCGAGCCACTTCCTTGAGTTGGCACGGACGGGATTTGCCATCATGCGCAACGCGCGCGAGCAAGACATACGCGCCGACATGGAGCTTCAAAGACTGTCGTTCAGCGTTGATGACCGACGCCAATGGCAAGCTGCGAGGCTCTAACCCGAACGGCACCAACGGTCCGCTTAAGTTCCTTGGATACCTTCGCAACCGGCGTGCGGGCCTTTGAATGCTTCTTCAAGGTCCGTACGTCCATCGCAGTCCATTCGCGACGATATTGAGTCTTCTTCTTTACGCGTTTCAACTCAAAACTCCACGTCGGTTGAGGTTGCGCTGTTAGCAACAGTCGCATGTCATCGCAACTCACGATGCGTTGCTTGGGGATACCCGTGAGCAACGTCATCAAGCTTCAGTTCGCGCCGCGCACAGCGCCCGTTGAAACTGATATGCCCGATGTTCTTGTTAAAGACTGGCGAAGCTTAGAGCCTGCAAGGACGCTATCGACGTGTTGCGGCTCACCGATGCGTTGCCCGATGTCTTGCTGCCCCATCTTGCATGGGCGGCATCGCGCCGACAGGACGTGCCTGCACGCCATGTGCAGGTGCTAGTGAAGTGCTGCGGGGAGCCGGTGCTTGAACGCGCGCTTGGTCGTGCTCGCTTGAAGCAACTGAAGCTGCGCTTTCCGGTGAGCGAGCTGTTCCAGCCGCTGTGGGGCAGTAAGGTCTGTCACCTTACAGACCTTACAACCATGAGGCGTATAGTAGCGAAAACAAAACTTAGATCAAGTCGTGACAAAAATACGCCGGTCTGCTCTGTAGGCCTTGCACGGTCGATAGATCGTGTGGGGCGTGATAACCCCTTGAAGGCGCACAAAGCGCCGAACGTCCTACGGCGCTATTTTTGTGTTCGACTTTCCGTTTGACGTTCCGCTACGGCGGGAGGGCGGCGAGATAAGGCGGGAAACCGCTCGAATAAGCCCGCCTGTCCTTCACAGGTTATCAACCTCCCGCCGCCAGCGGGGGCTTTCACAGTCTCCCTTGGCGTTCCACGTGAACAAAATGGGGATACTACGATGGAAGCCAACCTTGCTGTCTCGAAGCCGAAGATCAACGCCGCAGGCGATGTCGCTGTCGCTACCCGCATCAGTCTAGACCGCCACCCGGAAAGCGGCGAATGGTGTGAGGCTCACTTCCGTCTCATGCGCAAAGCAGACGGTAAGCTCTACCTCGCCGAAGAGGCGCGCAAGCCTGGAGGACGTGAAGTCGTGACGACGGTCACCCGCGAGCAGGCGGTAAGTTGGCTGACCTACCATCCTGCGCGTCGTCGAGGAGCATCGGTCGCTGAACGTCGATGCAACGAGCGACTGTTGTCTGAGTTGGCAGCGTAAGGGAGCAGAGTATGAGCGATCACGGATGGAACCAATTCTTTGTCGATCCGAACAACGTAGCGGCTGTTAGGATCATACTCTGCTTGGAGCCTTATGGGCCGTTGCCCGATGATGACGGGGAGTATCGTTCGTTTTTGAGCATGATGTCAGACGTGGTGGACTCGGCGGTAAAAAAATTTGCCGAGTGTCCCGAGCGTGTGAGGCTGTTGTTCGAGCGAGAGAAGACCAAGCTCAAATTGATCGATGCTGTAGCGTCAGACTTGGGTTGCTTCTCGATACAGGCTGACCGACGTGGAGCGCACCAAAATTCACGACAGACTCCGCGTCCTAATCGCCGAATGGGCAGAAGCCGAAGAGAATGGTCGGCCCGAAGGAGACGATCCCACTCGGTTGGGGTGCTTACTTCGGGTGGACTGTACGATCACAAAGAGACTTTCAGAATTGGCCTAGATAAATGCGGCGACCCGAGCAGATCGCCCCTAGAGGGCTGACAAAGGCCGATGCAGCCGCTTACTGCGGCTGCTCTGAGGACGCGTTCGATACATGGGTAAAGAAGGGCATTGTGCCGGGGGCGATTCCCGGCACGCAGCGGTGGGACCGGAAGGCGATTGATTGGTATCTGGACCGGGCTTCTGGTCTTCCCACGGATACGGCCGCATCGAGCGATCCGCTGGCAGACTGGCAATCTAAGCGCGCCGAACGAAATCGACCCTGACCAGCGAACGACCTCAGATGCCTCACATCCAGGTGGTACCGTAAATTTTGAAAAGGTCTTTGCAGCCGACGTTTTCCATGTCGATTGTTTTCGAGGGGCGATTGACACCGGTCAGTTTGCTTATGCGTTCAGCGATCATGGTCTGCTCAGGCCCAGATCGGTTTAGCGTTGTGGCGTATACTTTCGGACGAACCGTCCCGGATTCATTTGTCACGGTCATCAGGTCCAAATTCTGTTTGTGGAAGTGAAATCCCAAATAAACGATCCGCACAGCTTCGTTTATGGCCTGATGGATAGCGTCGACTAATGTTCTGTCCTGAATCTGTTCGTTGAAGGTTTTGATCTCCTGTGACAGTCCCTCTATGTCGCCATAATCTTCGACGCCAAAACCCACTTTCCGGCCCTTTGAAGCCCACGCTAGCGAGCCGACTTGCCCGTAAGGGTGGAGCATGCGAATTGATCCCATAACGTCCGCAGCAGTTTGTTCGTCGAAACGGTAAAGTTCGATGATTGCATGGAAAAGGTAATGCTCAAGGCACCGGTCATAATTGAAGCTAATGAAGCTGACGTTCTTGAAAATGTCGCGCGTGTCGCTCGACCTACCGACCCCGTCTTGCATTATGTAGAATAGGTCTGGGAACCACGACTGGGCTACGCGGTCGTTATTCCGCCAGTGGCCATGGTAACGCTGGACATCGCTCTGGTTTTCCGCCCCCAGAATGCTTTGCACAATGGCTAACTTACCGGCAACCCTGATGGCTTCGTTATCTTTGTGGGTGTTCAAATACGCGTCTATAGAGCGAGTATGGTGAATGCCTTCACGGATCGCACAGGCTTCAGCTCGCCACTTATTGAAATCGAGGTCGCGCTTTTTGGTGATACGCTTCAGTGCGTTCGCTATAGCAGCGTCACCCGATGCTAGATCGTGGCCGAAATCTTTGTATTTGATGTGCGTCTTATCGGCGATAGTCGAGCTTAAGGCGCTGCCAACAGGCATATTGATTTCAACTCCAGCGCCCGCCCCAATTATAAAAACTGTACTTGTATTAAACATTTCGTATCCCCGAAATCCGTCTTTCGCTGAAATAGTGCCGCGCACGGTCCGACGTTATCTCTCCGGCATCGCCGCGAGCAACGTTACGGGAGCTGTCGAACCAGTAGCCGCTCGCTCAATTGCTGCCTCTGGTCGTTGATGCGAATGGTCACCGTGAACTCCTCCGGTCCTTCGAAGTCGTACTCGCACCTGTACGTCCCAATTAGTAATTCCTCCGCGCCCCTTTCGATGCGAAGGCCATTATAGTTGGCTCGCCTTCCGCCATCGTCGATGTCTGCATCGTCCGGTTCAAGTTCGCCGTGCTTGCATCGCAGGCTAACCAACTGAATCGAGACATCGCCCCGATTGCGTACTTTCAGCTCGAAATCGTAGTCGGCCATGCGAGACGACTTTGTAAGGTCAATGTCAATCGAGGGTTCGCGCTCTCGCGCTTTATCACGCCGGGTGAGCAGATTAAGAACCAAACCTCCCGCACCGATCAAAAGTGCAATCAGCGAAGTCAGTCTTGCGAACCAATCGACAGTTGCTGTTGGAGCAGGTGCACCAGTCTGCGCAAATGCCGACAAAGACGGTAAGAAGCAGAGGAGGCCTGCAAACAGTAGTGCTGACCGCTTTTTCATAGTTACCTGGCTCTATGCGATTATCGGCTAACGCCTGCGCAGCTTTGCGCGCGTAAGCGTGTCCCACAAATGCGCGAATACCGGCTGGGACATGGTTGCCGACAGCCGCTACTTCAAGCAAGGATAGAGCGAATTTCGGGATTGACAAAGGCGGGTACGTTGTGGCGGCTCTCGGTGAGCGAAGTAGTGATTCGTTTCCGGCGTAACAATTCGGGTCTTGGACTTTCTTGCCGAATTGCCATTTCTAGCTGGGCGGCGTCGGGTCGCACGGAGGGCTCTTCATTATGGCGGCCGAAAGCAAACCATCCGCACCGCAGCGCGGCTCAGGACCGCCGAACGGCCAAGTGCACCTTACAGCGTCAGGGCATACGGCCGTTACAGGCGTGGCTGCGATTGGGGTGGCGGCACCGATTTCGGCATCATTGGCACTTAACAGCACCGGGGCAACGTTCTTGCCGGATGGCTTTGCCGAGAGCCACCAAGCGCCGGACTTGTTCCACCCACCCGAGATTCGATTGACCGAACCAGTCCCGGCCGAGGCCAGCATTACCGAAGCCGTACAGGTGGGCATGACGACTGATGCGGAGGTTATCTGGGCTCCCTTTAGCGAGAATGGGATCGCGGAGCGTCTAGCGCAGAATCCAGATTTCTATCGGCAACTCATCCAACTTGCCGCTGTCGCGCTCCGAAAGGACGCAGAGAACTATTCCACTCACGGCGGACAGGGGAATAGCGCCGCCGTTATCAAAGCCGAGCTCAACGAGATCGCAAATCGGTTTGAAAGTGCAGCCTTAGAGTTGGACGGCTTCGCCACAGATCGTTTTGCCTCGGCGGCTAGGGCAATCGTGGAAGCTCGCGATCAGATCGTTCGGTTCACAGAGAGTTATCCAACTTTCACGAAGGTCTTTCTTGAGCTGACTGGCGTCATTTTCGGCGGCTACGCGCTGCACCAGCTCGGCGGAACGTCGGGTGACGTTGCCGCCTTCGTGTCCTATGCCGTGATTCGACGAGAAAAGCTTTCCGAGATCATAGGAGCGTGGCGAGGGAAGAAGGACGACGAGGAGTAGAGTCTAACGTGATCCGCCCTTTGCGAGGAGGAATTAGCGCGTGGAATTCCGGCTGACATATGATGGCCAGTTGCTTGCGAGCAACGCGGGCGACCGGGATACCAGACCCGCACGCAAAGGGTATAAACGCATCTTACGCCAGAGCTTCCACCCTCAGATAAAGAAGGTTTTTGAGAACACGCCGTTCCTCAACACCGGAACTCCGAGTGGCCCAACGCTGGACGGATATACCGAGACCTATCTTCCTCGATACAGCAAAGAGGCCGTAGCCAATTAGCCCGTCTTATTCATGATTGCGGGCAGGGGCAGCTGGAACATTTCCGGTCGGGGTGAAGGCGCGCGCGAACGCTTCGGCTTTTTCGCCGCTTTTCGACCCGACTTCGTGAACGCGTTGGAGGACGGCAGCGGGGTGACCGGGGCTCATGCCCCGCGCGTCAGGGTGCTTGCGGGACCAGAGCGTTTGCCAAGCCGCGGAACAGGTCGGCGTCGGGGCACGCCGCAGCGAAGGCGAGACGGACGCGGGTGGCGGTCTCGATGACGCGGGCTGCGATCTTGAGAAGCCTGAGCCTGATCGTGTTGAACTCGGCCGTTGCCAGATCGCGCGGCTTTGGGATGGCATCGCGCACGGCGAGGATGAGCCAATAGGCGGCGGTGTGGAAGACGAGGCGGACCTGGTTGGCGAGCGCCGAGCGGCAACTGGTGCGATCGGAGGCGAGCTGGGTCTTGTGCAGCTTGATCAGGTTCTCGGCCTGTCCGCGAGCGCAATAAAGGCTGTCATAGATCCACTCAGCCGAGCCGATATCCAGGCTGGTGACGACGTAGCGGACGTCGAGCCCTTGTTGGGTTGCCTCGATGCGGGCGACGACGCGGCGCTCACGATGCCAGGAGCCGGCCGCGTGGCGGGTCTCGGTGTAGCCGCGAACCACGATCTTGTTCTCGATCGCACGTTCGGTTCGAACTGCATCACAGACCTCGTCGACCTTTCTGGCGAGCGGCTTCGTGCCGGCTAGCGCGAAGATGTAATCGACGCCGTTTTGCTCGCAAAAAGTCATCGCCTCGGGGCCGGCGTAATGGCTGTCGCCGCGGAAGGTGATACGCGTATCGGGCCAGCGCCGGCGAATGCGCCGAACCAGGCGGCGCAGGTGTGCCCGCACCTCGCGGCCGCTCGGCGTCTTGCCGGGGCGCAGGATGACCGCAACAGGCCGGCTGTGCTCGGTGTCGTAGACGTGGATCGGCAGGAAGCAGTGTTCATCATAATGGGCGTTGAACAGCGAGAGTTGCTGACGGCCATGCACCACGTCGACCGTGTCGTCGATGTCGAGCGTGATTGCGCTCGGCGCTCGCGCGTAGCTGTCCATCCATAGGTCAACCAGCACAGAGCTCAGCCGGATCACCTCGCGCAGGTGTGGTGCATTCTCCAGGCGCGATAGGGTCGGCTGCGAACACAGATCCCGGCCAGTGTCCGGCAGTCGGCCGCAAGCCAGCTTGAACGCCGGATCGCCGCGTAAACGATCGAGATCATTGCCATCCTCGTAGCCACACGCGATGGCGAAGATGCGGGCGCGGATCATATCCGCAAGGCTGTGCACAATGCGTCCCGGATCGCGCCGCTCGGGGAATACGCAGGACAACTTCGCGGCCAAGCCGAGGCGCCGGTCCGCCATGGCCAGAAGCATGACGCCGCCATCCGACGTCAGCTTGCCGCCGTCGAACGAGGCTGTGATCTTCTTGCGGGAAACGGCTGGAAATGAGAACGGCAGACTCGTATCGCCCGTCATGGCGAGTGTGGCGGCCCGGATGCGCGGAGGGTGGGTGTCAGCAACCGAATCCTACGCCACCTCAGCGGCTTACGCCACGCTCGCCAGCCTCTCAACAAGCCGCTGATGAATAAGACGGGTTAGTACCAAAGGTACGGCTGGACTTTCTTGCCGTTAGTTACTGAGGAGCTGAAGTTGTCATGTTGGCTCGACGTGCTGTTTCTTCGGCGGCAGCCACGGGGCAGCGTATGGAACCATGGCGACATAGGTAACCGGCTGAAGACGCTCTTCGACAGTCTGCAAATTCCGGACGCCAACCAGGGATACGACACCGTGCTTCCGGCCGATGGCGAAACGCCATTTTACTGCCGCTACAGAATGACAATCTCATTTCTAAAGTCACAGTCGAAACGGATCAATTGCTAGAGGATTTGGATACACCACCGAGCGAGCACGATGCTCGGTTGATTATCACGGTGCGATTGCAGCCCTACGAGTTCACATTCGGTAATATCGCGTTCATCTAGGAGCCAGTCCTGCTTCGCGATGGGCTCGGCCGAGCACAATTTCAATGCACCGAACGCAGATTAGTTCGCCGTCACCCGCCGGTGGCGCAAGAACCGCAAGCTCATGCGGCGCGAAGTCATCTTCACAGTGATGGTAGCGGACGTTTTTGTATCCGGTCGACCGCTTCACTTTCGATGCAGCCCATCAACATCGTCAGGTACATAGCTTCGCGCGTAATCGACTAGCGTCTTTAGGTCGCGACCGAGCTTCCATTCCCATCTATCGGGTGCATTCAAATAGCTCTCTCCTCCAAAATTCTTGCCGACAGCGCGGTCGAGAAGTTGGCTGGCGAAGGCGTCGATATTGTCAGCAAGCTCGGCGAAGTTGTGGTGTGGAGGCAACTTCGTATAGGCCCGTCCGAAACCGAATAGACCGTTGAAAAGGCCCTTCATGCTACCTCCACGCGCCAGCAACTAACATTGGCTAGGATGCCTTCGTGCGTTCAAGATTTCCGTAAGTTCGGCTAAATTGAGACTTCGATTGTGTAGGTTTGCGCGAATGGGCCCGAACACACTGTACATCCGCCTGTAAGATTCGACCGAATGGCTATGTGAGTTCAGGTCACCACGGCCTTTGAAGGAATCGAAGCGATGCCGCATATCGTTCAGCATGTAGTTTGCAATACGATAATGCGGTTCGTTGTTCCCGTCGAAGCCCGGGAATTTCACATGCGTTCCGAACGGCTCCGCATCTTTTGCTAGCTTCGTCTTTTCCGCCGGGGTCAGTGCTTCGTATCCTTCCTCCACGAAGCGCCACATGTCGAGAAAGTCGGTCGTTTCTCGCACCTCTGGCGGGTCTTCAGAACGCTCCCACGGTATGCCCGAAAGCTCCCAGTTGAAGCCCCAGAGCTTGTCTTTGCAGATCGTATTAGCGATGAATTCCGGGTCAAACTCACCCTTGATATTCATTGCCTTATACATGTCGGTCAGCATGAGCAGGATGAGCTTTTCGCCGTCAGTCAACTTCATGAGAGGGAAACTCCTTAATGTAGAGTGACGGTTTTTGCACAAGTTAGGCGTGTGGAGCAAGTTGGACGTTCGTCATGCCCGGAACGAGCATTTTGCGGCTGGCTCGGTCGCACTCGCGCTACCGACGTTCGGACGTGCAGTAAGCCGCCCAGTCGTCCATCAGCTTGCGGCGTTTCGCCAGCGCTGTTCGCCTTCGATACGCCGCTTCCGTATCGTCCCCGGTGGAGTGCGCTATTGCAGCCTCCGCGACTTCCCACGCGTGTGCCGTTTCGTCCCCAGCCCAATCTCGGAAGGTAGATCGCATTCCGTGGGTCGTGGCGTGTCGCTTGGTGTGGCGTGCAATGCAATGCGCTAACGCGGCATCCGAAACGGGCCTGAACGGCAACTGCGTCAGAGCCAGCGGCGTCAACGGCACGCTGTGTTCTCGTTCAGCCTTCATTCGACCGGCCGGGACGGTCCAAAGATCGGCCTTCACTTCCTTATCCCGGTCCATATAGCGGGCTTCACCGTAACGGCAGGCCGTCAAAATGATCCATCGCAACATGCGTGCCGAGTCGGACGCGTCCTCTGCCAACGACTTCCAAAACTGCGGCATTTCCTCGTAGGGCAGGGAGGGGTGATGTTTGACGTGCTTCTTTCGTTTCTGAGCAGGGAGCAGATGCTTGATGATTGCGAGCACTGCCGGATTGCTGCCCCTGGGGCGGAGTTTCTTAGCTTCAGCCGCATTCATTATCTGTTCGATTCTCCCACGGACGCGCGCCGCTGTTTCTCGCTTGGTCAGCCAAATGGGGCTCAGCACCTTGACCACGTCGTCCGTCGTGATGTCGGGGACCGATGTCGCCCCGATCACGGGGTAGACGTAAGTCTTCAGCGTGTTTTCCCATTGCTGAGCGTGCTTGGGGTTCTTCCATCCAGGCTTATGTGTCCCGACGAATTGCTCGGCGAAGAACTGAAAGGTTATCGCCTTCTGGGCCGCCGCCTTCACGGCGATCCGCTGGTCGTTCCTGTGCTCTATGGGATCGACATCCACTGGATCAGCCCGCGCGCTTCCTCGGCGGCCTGACGAGGGCTGGCGAGGCTTTCGCGCGCCTGCGCTAGCTGACTTCTGTCGGCCGATCCCAATCCCATGTAGCGGTCTTTGCCGGTCACAGGGGACCGAAACCGGAAGACCCAAGAGCAGCTCCCGCGCGGGTCCACGTCGAGGCGGAGACCGCCCCCGTCGCCGACTTGTCACCCGGCCGGGCCTTCATGACCTGGGATGCCGTTAGCGTCTCTCTGGCCATCGAAAAGTGTCCTCCAAAACCCGCGCTGCCCTCCACGTCAAAATCGTGAACACGGGCTGACTTAGGATGACACTTTTAGACATAAAGTACAGCAAGCCACTGACAATACAGTGCTTACGCTACAAAAAATGACGTGGGTGAACGGAGAAATACAAGCTGTTGGCGGAAGGGGTAGGATTCGAACCCACGGGCAACCGGTCAACTTCCATGTTCCGTGCTGCGATTCAGTTCACGATTAATGCGATCTTTAACCCGTCGGACTGCAAGAAGTTGCAGCCTCGTTCGGGTCTTGCCACTGATCCTCTTGCTATCGACCTCGAAACTGTAGCGCCACTCGCCGGGGTGCACTTCTCGAATGCTGAATTGGACACCTCTATGTTGCATGAATGCTTTCAACCACGATGACAGACGTTGCAGCTACAGCCGGCGTCGTCGAGCTGCAGATCGCTGTAGGAATTCCTCAATCATGAGAGCGCCGACTCGACATCGAAGAGGACCGCCGATCCGATTGGACCGGCGGCCAAGTCAAGGGAGGAAACGCCCTTAAGGGCAGCGGTAGCAACACTACCGCAAGGCACCGCCAATCTCTTGGCGGATCTCGAGTAAATATTCTTGCGATTACGCCAGAGGATAATCCGCCTGTTCATCAAACAAGGTGATGCGAAGAGGCTCCGCATTGGTGGTCTCAAGTAGTGCATTTGTAGCTGCGCTAAAAGAAAAAAGTTGGGTACGCGGCGTACAAATTAAGCTTTTTCGCGCTTTCGCTCCATCTACTGTTTTTCACGACGTGCATCGAGTTCGTCCATCAAATGCCGCAGCTCATCTTGTCTTCGGCACCCGATTTCTGGAGCTGCTAATAAAGGAGCTCTGGTTCACGCTCGAAAACTTTCCGCCAGGCGCAAGAAATTCATAAGTAGCAAATTACCGTGCTTGGTAAGTACGGACTCCGGGTGAAATTGTACCCCGTAGGTTGGTTGATGCCGATGCGCCAGGGCCATGATCTCACCTTCATCTGAACGAGCTGTCACCATGAGATCCGGCGCGTCTGCTGGACCAAGTTCGACGACCAGAGAATGGTAGCGCCCCACGTAAAGGGGGGACGGGAGTCCCTTGAACAATCCGCCCCTTTCGTGAGTTACATGGGAACCCCGACCGTGCATGGGGCGGCGTGCGCGGACCACGCATCCGCCGAACACGCTTCCAATGCATTGGTGCCCAAGACAGATGCCAAGCACGGGGATGCGCCCCGAAAGTTCGCGAACAACCGCAGTGGATATGCCGGCCTCGATTGGTGTGCAGGGACCGGGAGATATGACGATTGCTCGTGGCTGAAGTTTAACGAGATCGGTAACGTTGATCGTGTCGTTCCGGACGACTTTCGTCTCCGCGCCAAGCTTGCGAAAATAGCGTGCAATATTGAACACGAAGGAATCGTAATTGTCGATGATGAAGATCAAAATGCACCGGCCGGATCGGCACCAAAAGCGCCGAAGAGACTCTGCGCCTTGGCAAGCGTTTCCTCGTATTCGGCTTCAGGATTGGACATTGCCGTTATTCCACCCCCCGCATGAAACAGGGCTTGGTCATCATTGATCATCACTGTGCGGATAGCAACGTTGGTGTCCATGTGTCCGCTGAATCCGATGAAGCCGATCGAGCCGCAATAGACCTCTCGGGCCACTTTCTCGATGTCCGCAATGATTTCCATGGCTCGTACCTTTGGAGCACCGGTCACGGATCCGCCAGGAAAGCAGGCGCGAAGCAGACTGACAGCATCTTGCCTTGCTGCAAGTGCGCCCGTGAGGACCGAGACGAGGTGGTGCACTGAGGCATAGGATTCGAGGTCGCACAGTGTTGAAACGTCAACCGAATCGTCTGTGCAAACGCGTGACAGATCGTTGCGCAGCAGATCGACGATCATGATGTTCTCGGCGCGATCCTTCTCGGACGCAAGCAGGATTTCGGCCCGGCGCCGATCTTCTGCGTGATCCGCGGAACGCGCGATTGTTCCCTTGATAGGACGCGTTTCGACCTGTCGCCCGTCAAGTTTCAGAAATCGCTCAGGAGAGCTCGATGCAATCGTCAGCCTGTCGTAGCGCAGGAGGGCTGCAAACGGTGCAGGGTTCACTGACCGCAGCTGATAATAGAAGGTGAGGGGATCAAACAGGGGCGACACTTTGGCGCTGAAGCATTGCGCGATGTTCGCCTGGAATATATCCCCGGCCAGAATCAACTCTCTGACGTGCCGGACCGCCGCTATGAAGCCTTCCCGGCTGAAGTTCGAATGCCAAGCACCCGCCGTGGCAGGAATGATAATCCGCGGCAACCTTGGTCTGGCAAGCAGCGCGGCAAACTCGTCAGCCCGACGTCGCGCACGGTCGGCTCGCCGGGCGGGATCCTTCTCCGGCCATCCGGTCGAGACGATCCAGCACCTGTGGTCCCGATGATCGAAGCTGAGCACAACGTCATAGAAATGTAGAATCGATTGGGGCAATCCGAGACCGGGGATTGACGGCGCCGGCAGCCGCTCCAGCGTCCGATTCAGATCGTACGCAAGGAAGCCGGCAGCACCACCCTGGAACGGCGGGAGATCGGGGCGATGTGTTTCCCGATATCTGGCGAGAAGGTCGTGCAGGATTGCCCATGGATCTCCCGTAAGTGCCTGTCCATTCCAGCTTGCCTGTCCGCCGGAGACCAGATACGTGCTGAACGGCTCGCAGGTCAGATACGAGTAACGCCCGAGGAGCTCATCTTCTGCCGCGCTATCGAGAAAGGTAAGATGCGGGCGCTGCGCCAGGCATCGTAGCGCCTTGACAGGCTCAATCCACTGCAGCTCGCGAACGTGCATGAGGCTATCGGATGCCGAAGATCGGCGGGCTGTAAAGTCGGCTCCAATCGTAGTCCCGTCCTGAATAAGGGGCGTTCTCGTCCGACACGTACGAAGCCTCGAGGCTGATGATCAAGCTAACCGCGAACCGATCGATTGCGTCGAGCAACCTGGCTTACCCCTGCGGTTGCAGCGAAACGCACATCTGCTGAAAGCTCGTAATCAGCAGCAAACCGCAATTCCCGAAGTGGCCGGACGTTCCGGATTGCTTCTCGATACAGATCGTGCGTTTTGTACGCAGTGAGTTCCGTCGCGCTGTCGAACTCGCCATACACCACGATATCGATCTCATTGCCGAGCTGATCGCTCTTGCGGTTGTACGCGATCTCAAGCCGGCGCGCGTGCGGGATTGAGGTGAGAACCGACAGACCTTCGGCGATCTGGTCGATACCGGAATTATCCCTGGCTGTGAAGAAAACGATGTGACGGATCATGATAACTGCAAACGTGACGCCGCAACCTGGTCGCGTCTTACATCTGGATCAGGCCGAGCGCAATGCACGAATGACGTTGGCAGCAGGAATGCTGTCCGATGCTGTGCGACCATTCCTGCCTTGCAGCAGACGTTTGCAGAAGTTCTGCCTGAGCAGGATGCGGGAGTTGCCTGGCGCCCGACGCTCTGAACGTAGCGTACGAACAGGTGAACCCTGATCGGCGCAATGCTGTGGGCGTTTGTAAAACCAGGCCGATAATTGTGATCGCGTGCGATACACTGGTATGTGCCATGGTGAATACCAATCCGTGATGCGTCGTGTCTTTCGCGATCCCGGCTGACTGGCAGCCATGTCTTTGCGCAGGATGCCATCAGGATTTTATGAAAGGCGAGGCTGGCAACCTCTTCCGAATTGTCCGCTCTGCACGATCAACGCCAGTCGGACGTTCCGCACGGTCGCAGGTTCAGTTCCTGCACCGTATCGCGCAATGTGACCACTCCAGACTCACAGGTCTCGATTATATGATTCCAGAGGAAAAGCAGGACAGGTGATTGCGGCTGTTGGAGTGGTGGGGGCTCGCAGCGATCGATGTTTCGGCGCGGGGCGTTCATCGCCGGGACCTGGATTCAGACCCTGCCCGGCGCATCAATGCTGACTTGCTTTTGACCAGCAAAATCCCGTAAGCCGACCGCCACACGATTCCTGGGCCGGAACGGCATCAGGTCCGTAACCGTGCTCAAGCCAGACCAGAGCAGCAAGTGCACTGCGCACAGACTTCAGGACAGGAGATCCATGCAGGTTACTATGATGAAAGGAAAGATTCATCGCGCCTCGGTGACCCAGGCCGATCTGCACTACGAAGGCTCGATATCGATAGATCGTATATTGCTGAATGCGGCAGGATTCCTGATCAACGAACGCGTCGAAATCTACAATATCGAAACTGGAGCGCGGTTTGCCACCTACGTGATTGAGGCGCCGGAAGGATCCGGCACAATAGGCCTGAATGGAGCCGCTGCGCGGCTTGCGATGACAGGTGACAAGGTGATCATCGTTGCCTACGGCTCCTTCGAGGAGGCGGAAGCAATTACATTCAAGCCGCGCGTTGTGCTGGTTGATCGGGAAAACCGGATATTGCCGGCCTGAACGCGAAAAAGGTCGAGCCGTCGGTCTTCGCCGGTCAATGAGCCTCCTTTACGATGCTGCGGGACTTCAGAAAATAGCAATGGGGTCGATCTGGTCGTCCCGGGGTGGTCGACTGGTGTCGCGACCGTGTGCATTTTGGAACGACCGCACCCGCGGCCCAGACTCGGGCAGCGAAACGGGGCTGATTATGAATTGAGCGACCTTCCTGCTTCGGGGCTGAGAGACTTGTCCTTTGGCGGATCATCCTGATCGGCTGTGCGACGCGACCTGCCGGCATCCCCGTGGATGTTCGCGCGCGTAAGTCGATGATACGCAAATCGCTTCGTCCCGGTTGACCTATGTCTTTGGCAAGGAGCCGGACAAGCTGATTCAGTCACCAGGTCGTAAGGCTGCAGTTCGAAACGTACCGTTCTGCATCTATCGGGATACATCCCCCCAAACATGAACGCCATCGTCCGGTACGGACGGTATTTGCGCGCCGAAAACAATCTTGACCTGCCACAACGCATGAAACGCAACTCAGGGCAGCCGCGACCACTGCGCGGCAGACTCCTGTAGTCAACCGGTCAACCGTACAGCTGCTGCCCCGCATGAGGGAGTGAAGAAACATGTTCGGCGGCCTCTTGCTCGAATCGCCGGGAAGGTCGGGTATCCGTGCGCTATCGTCACAGGAGGCAATCGCCCCGGTGTTACGTCGCTTCACTCGGCGGGCATACGTTTGAGAACTCACGATTGCGTATCGTGAAGAATGAGGTGCGTACAATGCTGGATATTCTCGTCGACGGGACAAGAGTTCAGGCTCGATGAACCCGCAGCGGATTGTGGTGACAGGTACGGGCGGCGGCGTCGGAAAGACGGTTTTCTGCGCCGGGCTTGTTAATCTTCTGGGCGCGAAGTTCTGGAAGCCGGTTCAGGCCGGGCTCGAAGGAGAGACGGACACCGAGCGGGTCATTCGGCTTGGCGCTCTTCCATCCGGTCGTACGCTGCCCGAGCGTTACCGTCTGCAGGCGGCCGCTTCGCTCCACTGTTCGACAGAAACCGGCGAGGTTCGCATCGATACAGATTCGCTGGACGTGCCTGATACGGGAAGGCAGCCACTTGTGATTGAGGGGACCGGCGGATTGATGGAGCCCCTGAATAGCGGCTCGGTCTACATTGATATTCTCGAAAAATGGCGGCTCCCGGTCGTTCTCTGCGCCAGCTCGGCTCCGGGGACGATCAATTACTCACTGCTGTCCATAGACGCTCTTCGAAGACGTCATATCGACATTCTCGGCATAGCCTTCGTTGGCGAAAGGAACTCGGGTGCCGTGAGGGCAATATGCGAGATCGGTCGGGTGCGATGGTTGGGCCGACTGCCATGGATTGCTCCTCTTTCGGCAGATACGTTGCAAACCGCCTTCAGGGCCTCCTTCCGTCACGATGATTTCAGGCCATGACGCCCGGTATTGTCCATACCGTCGGCCGGTACCCGGCAGGTGACAGGCTTTGGCGAATGAGACTACACTTTTTCCACCTCCGGCGACTGACGCGAGACGGGAAGCTGGCTCCGCGCCGGATATTTCGTTCCGGCGTAGCTGTCGCTGCCCGCATCGGGGACGCTGATCGAACGGCCGGGACAACGGCACAGGTTGGCTTGCAAAGTGAATGCAACCATTGGTAAATGGCGATGATCCGGCCGCCGGGGGGGGGGGTAATGCTCAGATCGCTGTTCGTCGCCCTATGTACTGTTGCGCTGACGGGTGTCTCGCTGTGCCCGGCGACGAACGCGCAACAGCGCACGGCTGCGGTGAAGGGCCAGGTACTGGCGGACCAGAGTCCGGTGCCCGAGGCGCCGCGCGAGGATCTGACGGCCGGAAAGCCCGCAGCTGCGGGGGGCCCGGCAGTCGCCGCATCGGGTGATCCCCAGAAGCAATGCGTCAAGCCCGGCGAATTTGCCGTGGAGCTCCGCTCCGGCCGGAATCCGGTCGGCGCTCCCATCGTGCTCCCCACTAATTTCCTGCCGACAAACCAGCGTGTGGACATCGGTGTGCGTACGCCATTCGTCGATGGCATCCGATACTTTGCCGCAATCGACTACGGCGATCAGACCTATATCTTCAAGCGTCAGGACGCTGTCACGCGCCGCGCGACAGAGTCTGATCTGCTGGTGCAGAAGCATCTGCTCGAGCCTGATCAGACAATTGTTACGCTGAACATGGCCGATGATCTGGCCTGGTTCTGGAGCAGGGTCGATTTGTATCTCTACACGTGCAACAGTCCCGTCGGCCAGTCTCCCTGGCGAGTCTCGTCCGTGAGCGTCAGGCTTAGTCCGTACTGGCTCAGCCTCTTCTCGGTATTCGTCGAAATTCTCGTCCTTTACCTTTGGGTCGCATTTGCGCTTCGCAGGCGGGATCACACGTTCGGATCGTTTCTGCGTGGGTTGAATCCTGCCCGGGTCTCCGCAGGGCCGGACGGCAAAGGCAGTCTTTCGACGTTCCAGACACTTGCCTTCTCGCTGGCCGTCGCTGCCCTGATAACGCTGTTGCTGTTGCAGACTGGAACCCTCGTAGACCTCTCGGGCTCGATCCTTGCACTGCTCGGGATCAGCGGCATCGGAGCCACGATAGCCAAGGGTACGGACAGTCAGCGCAATATGCTGTCAGCTGACAATCGGGCTTGGCTTCTGAGACATGGGTGGATTCCCATGGCAAGGACTGTCGTTGACCCATCGAACGCAACATGGCGGGACTTCTTCACCACCGACGGCGTCTTTGACGTGTACCGCTACCAGAGTTTCATATTTGGTCTGGTCGTCATGGGCGGTCTGGTCGCCGCAGGCGTCAGTCAGTTGTCGACGTTCACCGTTCCGAATACGATTCTTGGCATCGTCGGTCTCAGCCAGGCTGTCTACATTGGCGGCAAGCTCGTGACGCCCACCAACATCTCCGAGCTCAACGCCGCCATCGCGGGCCTTCGCTCTGACGAACAAAAACTCAAGGCCGCGGTAGTCGCAAAAAAGCCGGGCCACGTGCCAAGCCTCGCTGAAGCCATTCCGCTGATCGGCCAGGATGCATACGAGGCGTTCCGGCAGAAGGCGAGGGATGTTGCCGCGATCTTCACGGATGCGACCGGCATCGTCATTGCGGATTCGTTGCTCGAACCGCTCGTGACCCTGGGAGACTGAACTTGGCGAAGAACATCCTGCTGTTCGCTGACGGGACGGGAAACGAAGGTGGTCTGCTGCCAGACGAGAGCCGGACCAATGTCTATAAACTCTACCGGGCCACGCGGACCGGCCCCGACTCGATCATCGATCCCGGGAAGCAGTTGGCACTCTATGTCCCGGGGATAGGGACCCCGGCGCCAGGATATGAGAGCCGCTGGCGCCGGCTCAAGGAAACGGTCCAGCAGATGTTCGGCTTCGGTATCACCAGAAAGATCATTGATTGCTACACGGCGATTATCGGCGTGTGGGAGCCCGGAGATCGCATCTATCTCTTCGGCTTCAGCCGGGGTGCCTACACCGCCAGGTGCCTTGCCCATGTACTGGAGCTCTGCGGCATTCCAAGGACGGAGCGTAGTGGTGAATCCATCAGCCTTGATCCTAAATCGTTGCGACGGATCGCCAGAGAGGCCGTTGCCTGTATCTATTGGCTCGGAATGCCACGCAAGGGAACGGATGCGGACCGGCGAGCGGAGCAGTTCCGGTCGGCATACAAATCGGAAGCCGGACGCGCCGTCGGTGCTTCCGTTTATTTCATCGGGATATGGGATGCAGTTGCGGCGATCGGCTGGCAGCGCATCTTTCCCGAATGGACTTACGACCGGCATTTCCCCTCCGACGTTCAGTACGCACGGCATCTGCAATCGATTGACGAAGGTCGGAAGGACTTCAAGCGCGTGCCATGGGGAGGCAGCGGGACGGTCACGTGGCCCGACAGGCAGGGCGAGCCCGAGCAATTCGACCAGATCTGGTTCGCCGGCAATCACGCCGATATAGGCGGAAGCTATCCGGAAAATGAGTCGCGCCTGTCGGACATCACACTCGCCTGGATGGTGGAATTCATTACCGAAAAAATCCCGGAACCCGGCTGTGTCCTCGTCGACAGAAACCTTCTGCGGCTCTATCCGTCAGCCGACGGAATGATGCATGATGAATGCATGGTCGGAATGGGTGGAACGGCGCTGCATTGGTCCAGGACCGCCCGTGAAGTCCCGGACACAGCGCAACTTCATGACACGGTCTATGAGCGCCTTGCCATGAAATCCGTACGCAACTATATGAGCTTCGGCCCGTACAGACCAGTCGCCCTGCAGAAACATCTCAAGGCCAGAAAATATTTCGAGGATGTGAGCTGCGAGGAAAGCTCCGCTGGAGCATCACCGTAGGATCTGTTCCGATCGGGCTGCGCGAGCGATCGAAGCGCCGGCTGGGATCGCCTCATGGACGCGCAGCGGACGACCAGGCTCCCCATGCGCAGATTGGCCTTGTGTCTGCTTTTTTCCCGGTCAATCGTGGCAGGAAGATCTGCTTTCAAGGCTCAAGGAAAGCGTCGTTACGACCGGGCAGGCAAGCAGATGGCGCATTGGCCTGTCGCCATCCGGCGTGGCTACACTTTGGCGAGGCGGAGTCAGCTTGAGTGACGCCCCGCGCGAAACTATACCGGCAACAAACGCGCCTGGTGCCCAGACCAGAAGACCCCAGCGAAGTTGGTGAGGGCAGAGCACCCTCGTCGTCGCACGGTCTCTGATGTTCGTGAATCTCCGGCTCGCCTTGCGCTGGCTCATAGAGCCGGGATTTTGTCACCCTCCTCAGCCGGGCTGGCCCTGTCTGCTATTGTTCGGGTTGTCCGAGTGCTCCTTGGATTGCTGGCGCGGCAGCGGCATCATTCGGGATCGGGAGTCGTCGGCCAGTTGCTCCTCTTCCTGGCTGTCATCCGGACGCCGGCGCCGCCTCTCCGTAGCGCCAACGACTGCGAGAGCCTTCGACGAACCTGCCGCTCCACTCCGAAATCACCAGTTGGTTGCGGTCGAGGTGGCGAAAAATTAGGGGCCCGGGCGAGGGAGAAACGCTGAGGCAGAGCAACAACCGGCCTCCTGATTCGAGCTCGAGATTCGCCGCTGCACCTCTGGATACCGGAATGACCGAGGCGAGCCTGATCTGGCCTCTTGTGGAGTAGTCGGGGATCGTCCGGGTAACCTGCGTTCATATCCTGCCGCTGATCGAAAATCGATCTGCGTCGCCTGTCGTCCGGGAGCGGCCCGGGTGCAGTCCAGCATGGGCGGCAGCAGCGCAACGTCCTTTCATGACAATCTGCAAATGGTGGCTGTCGCCGGCCAGTTGGTTTTCCCTTCGGGAAATCAAACTCATCTGTGTCCCCATGAGCGTAAGGCTCGGGAAGGATGGATAGGTGACCGGAAGGCGTCGCGTAACTGGCAGTCGACGGAGGCTCGCCGAGGCGTCAGCTACCGATGTTGGCAGTTTCAAAGTGCGAGCCTCCATCTACTTTGAATGCATCAAGATCTGGAGCCAAACAGTTCCGGGAAGAGGAAGGAGTTCTATGTCCGCTACCGGTGACAGGTGTTGTCAAACGACGGACCCGCGAGCACTTGGCATCGCCGGAATCGATGGCACGGCAGATTGTCAAATCCATCCGGCGGTCGGCTATGACGCGTCAGAGGCACTGGTTGAGGAGCGCATCAAATACCAACCGGGAAAATCCCGATGGGGACGCGGTCATCGGTTGAATTCGTCGGGAGTGTTCTGCCAGCGCGAATAATCCAGTCACCGACCGCGGCTGTTTAGCCCGCCAGGATCACAAAACGCCTTCCTCTCCAGTCGAGACACATCTGTTATGCCGCGTCACCTTCCCGCAAGTCCTGCCGAGGTTTTCCGTGCTTCTGTCCGGACGCGCGCAGCCGTACAATGCGCGACATGGTTACGTCTCTGGAATCGTCCGCTTCGGGATGTCGCAACCGATCTGGAAGAAATGAAATTCGCCGATATGGCGTACTGGTTCTATAAAAGCGCAAGGCCGATCATAAAATCAGAAAGGAACGTGCCTGAAATCCTGTTTCTAAACGACAGATCCGTTGTGAAGTTGCCGGATGAGTTCAGGAGCGATACGTCGGTGACGCTGAGCGCTGCGGGTGATTTGATTCAAGCAGATGGCCTCGAATCCTCCAGGGATTTCCTTTTTGAGAATGTTGCTTCTGCCCTCTTTGATGCCGACATTTCATTTGCGAACTATGAATCGCCTGTAGCAGATGAGGAGGTTGTAAGAAGAGCCATAGGTGACGGACGAACGGCGATGATGTGTTGCTCATTCGCTCAATATTCCGCGTTGACCGGGCATCGGGGCAGGCATTTTACCGTTCTCAACGCTGCCAACAATCACATACTGGACCTGGGAATAGAGGGTCTTGAAGCTACCCGGAGAGCGATGGCACAAACCGGGATCATTGACATCGGTGCCCCCCGTCACCCCCGGGAATTCGGGCGGGCGAACATTCTTGTCAAGAATCAAGTCACGATCGGGTTCGTATCGGCGACATTTGGACTCAATGCTCATCAGCTCCCCGGGAACGAAATGTTTCGGGTGCACACGGCCAGACTCCTCTCCAGGTATGTCCCGACGGACCTGACGTTGCTCAAAATGCAAATCGAGGATTGCAAGAAGCAAGGTTGTGATTTCACTATTGCATCAATTCATTGGGGCTACGAGTTCGAGTTTTTTCCACGTTACAGACAAATCGAGGCCGCTCATTCGTTGATCGAGGAGGGAGTGGACCTGATCCTGGGGCATCACCCTCACGTTATTCAGCCACTTGAATATTACCGGACGAAGAGGGATCCACACCGGATTGGTGTGATCGCCTACTCTTTGGGCAGCTTGACGTGGGGATGGTATACCGCGCCGCATCTCGTCTTGAGTATGATCTTGAATATTCAATTGTCGAAGGGCAGCAGAAATGGCGCCCGGAGCACATATGTCGAAAGCATCAAGCCCATCCCGGTATTTCGCAGCATTTCCTGTCAGGGCAAAGAAACGCTGATGCGCATTGAACGGCTGGAAGATCATTTGGATGAATGTACATCTTCTCCTTCAGCGGCACGGATCGACCAGATGAAAGAGTACGTTGATCTGGTTTCTCGAAGCCGGATGAAGTCTCTCTCATTGAGCTGCTTTGGCTAGGCGATACTCGACTGCCTGATCAATCTACCTGCGCGGGCGATCACCAGGCCGAAGCGTCGCTGACGCGCACAGACGCGACAACTGCCGCGGATTTTGCTTCGCGCAAAGCTTCGAAGCGCCGAAGATAGATTCGTTGCTCGTTTGGCCAACAAATGGGCCCTGCAGGCCGATCGTATCACCTATGAGCTTTTCGAGTTTGTACCACATTGAATTCCAGGA
Organism: Bradyrhizobium sp. USDA 3364; assembly: GCF_054056355.1. NCBI lineage: Bacteria > Pseudomonadati > Pseudomonadota > Alphaproteobacteria > Hyphomicrobiales > Nitrobacteraceae > Bradyrhizobium > Bradyrhizobium sp. USDA 3364. Next base: position 1,180,328 of record NZ_JBSRYG010000002.1, on the reverse strand, counting down.
TCTGGCGCGGGACCTCCCTCCGGAGCCTGCCGAAGAGCGAATTTCTCGCCTCCTTTCTGCAGGTAAGAGGCGCCAACAACGAGCTGGCGCAGCGTTTCGGAGTCCTCCTCGACCAGTGCTCAGGCAATTCGTGCCGGGCTCAGGCCGGGATGTTGCCATGACGCCGGCTGTCGAGCAGGGCGCCGTTGCGACGGAAAATGTTTCGGGTCCCGGGTGTCGGGTCCGGACTCGCCTGGTCGCGGCAAACGAATGCTTCTGCGTTGTCATCCACTCGCCGCGACGTGCTCTGCTGCAGCTTCATCCTGGGCCATCTTGCGCAGGGCACCACGAATAATCTTGCCCGTTGTTGTCAGGGGAAGCTCATCAATGAAGCGTACAACACGCGGATATTCATGCGCCGCCAGGCGTGATTTGACGAATTTTGCAATGTCGTCAGCCAATGCATCCGATCCGACATATCCGTCCTTGAGTACGACATATGCGGCAACGACCGCCCCTCGCAGCGGATCCGGCCTAGCTACCACGCCGGCTAAGCGGACAGCCTCGTGCGCAAGCAGGCAATCCTCGACTTCTGAAGGCCCGATCCTGTAGCCGGCGGAGCCAATTACATCGTCATCGCGCCCCACAAAGCGAAGCCGGCCATCAGCATCGCGTATCCCCAGGTCGCCCGTGAGAAGCCATTTCCCATCCGGCCCGTCCGCGAACTTTTCGCGGGTCGCTTCGGGATTTTGCCAATAGCCGAGGAACATCACGGGGTCGGGGGACAAGATCGCAAGCGCGCCTTCCCTCCCGTCAGGCTGACGAATGCCGGTCGCAGCATCGATTACATCGACAACGTGGCCAGGCACAGGCCGGCCCATTTTTTCCGGCAAGGGGGACTCCAGCGCTGCACAAGAAGAAACCACCATGTTGCACTCGGTCTGGCCGTAGAACTCGTTGATCGCCACCCCAAGCGTGGCACGCCCCCATTCAATCAATTCTGCACCAAGCGGTTCGCCGCCGCTTGCCACCGAGCGAAGGCGCACTTCAGGCGTCGGGGTCCCGGGCAGGAGCTTCATCATTTTCAAAGCGGTGGGAGGCAAAAAGGCGTTACGTATCCGGCAGCTTCTGATCAGGTCGAAAGCCGCCTCTGCGGTGAATTTGGTAAACCGACAGGCGACAACCGGTATGCCATGATGAAGCGCCGGCATGAGCACATCGAGCAGACCGCCAATCCATGCCCAGTCCGCAGGAGTCCAGAAACGATCTCCGTCCCGGGGGAGAAACTCGTGACTCATTTCGACGCCCGGAAGATGTCCCAGCAGAACCCTGTGGGCATGAAGGGCGCCTTTGGGGTTTCCTGTGGTGCCTGACGTGTAGATCAGAATTGCCGGATCATCCGCGCGTGTCGACACAGGTTCGAACACATCTGATTCTGCCGCGCAAAGTGCAGCCAGGCAGCTAGCCGGTCCGATCGCGCCATCGACGCAGATGATCAGCTTCAATGCGGGCAGCTGTTGAAGAAGAGGTCTTATTCGCTCGACGCCCGGGACGTCTGTCACGATTGCCCGTGCGCCGGAATCTGCCAGACGGTGCAGAAGGGCATCGGGTCCAAACAGGGTAGATAGCGGGATCGAGATGCACGCGAGTTTTGCGAGCGCAACATGCGCAACTGCTGTCTCGAAGCGCTGAGGGAGCATAACGCCAACCCGATCGCCCATCTCTCCGGCACGCCGGCCGATGCCGCGCGCGCTCAAGGCGTTGGCCAGCCGGTTGGAGAATGCCTTCAGCTGGGCGAAGCTGTATTCGCGAGTGGATTTTCCAGGCTCCACGTCAATGATCGCCAGTCGACCGGGTTCTTTATCGGCCCACCTGTCGCATATATCTGCACCGATATTGTAGTAGTCGGGGATATTCCACCGAAACCCGGTTCGAACCTCGTCGAACGTTTTGCCTTTTTTCAGCATTACCTGTCCTCAGTTGCACGTTTGAGAAGGTCGCCATCCCTGAACCTGAGCTCCGGGCGATATGCATCCTCCGGCTAACTTGTGCTCTTCGTCGTGTTTTCGACGACGGCTTCATTGTCCCGGCGTCTGTCACGAAAAGTCCGACCGCTGACTGCGCGCGCATCGCGCCTGGTTCCTGCAAGCCTGCTGAGGCAGGCTGCGGCGCAACGGGAGGGCAGGAATGAGCATTTGCGAGCCACTTGTGCGCGTCTGATTTACAGCAAAGTCTTCCTGACGCTGGCAGCACCGGGCTGGCAGGCGCTGCTCGCGATCTGCCTCTCCATTTGATCGAACGTCCGCAACCATCCAGCAAAAGCTTGAACAGCTCCGCTGCCCCGTCGCCGGGCTGGATGGCGCAGCGCGCCGTGTCGTGTCCTGCCGTGTCACGCAACCCAACCTGAGCAAATCCGGATCGGAAAAAGTCGAGTTCCGGCAATAGCCTTATGAAAAAAATATGTCAAACGAAAGAAAATGTTTGACTTTGATATTAGAATTTCGTTTTCTCGGGTAATCCAGTGTGGCGACGGATGCCATGCACCAACTTCGGGTGACGTGTTGCAGTACTCAGGAACATTGCCGGGTGTGCTCTCGTCGTCGGACCCGCGCCCGGTTGAGCTGGTCAACGCCGACGGACGTGCTGACTTCGTGGTGGTTTGCGAGCACGCGGGGACCGCTGTTCCGCGACGGCTCGCGAACCTTGGTCTGCCCGCGATCGAAACTCTTGGGCACATTGCCTGCGATATCGGCGCCGAAGGTGTGGCGCGTCGCCTTGCGGATCAGCTCGATGCCCCACTTTTCCTGCAGCGCTACAGCCGGCTTGTCATCGACTGCAATCGTCCCTTCAGCGCACCCGACTGTATCCCGGAGGTGAGCGACGGGACAGTCGTTCCGGGCAATTTACAGCTCGCGGAGTACCGGCGCCGGCAGCGCTATGCGGAGATCCACGAGCCCTTCCATCGGGAAGTGGCGCTCTTTCTGGATCGTCGCGCGTCGGCAGGTTCGCCGGCAGTGCTGGTCGCGGTGCACAGCTTTACACCGCGGCTGGCAGGAGGACCGAGGCGGCCATGGCAACTCGGTGTGCTCTCCAACCGCGACCGCAGCTTTGCCGGGCGTTTTCTGGACTCGTTTCAGGAGCGCAATCCAGCGACAATCTGTGCGCACAACGAGCCCTATGTGGTCGACGATCAGGGCGACTACACGATCCCGGTGCACGGGGAGGCGCGCGGCCTGCCGCACCTGTTGCTTGAAATTCGTAACGATTTGATCGGCGTTCCCGAGGGGCAGCACAGATGGGCGAGCTTGATCGCCGATGGGCTGACCGATGCGCGAGAGAAAAGGCATGTCAACGACTGATTTCCCCCCCACACGCGAGGTGCCGCTCAATCCGAAGCAGTCGGCGCTGCTGTTCATCGACGTGCAGAATTTCTGCGTGCGACGTGATGGCGGCGAGTTTAGGAATGTCCCGGACGCCGAGATTGCCGGCAGGTACCGCTACTATTTCGATCGATTGAAGAACCTTGCCATCCCCAATATGCAGCGGTTGCAGGGGGCGTTTCGTGCCGCAGGCATAGAAGTACTTTACACGACGATCGAGAGTCTCACCAGGGACGGCCGCGATCGCAGCCTCGATTACAAGATCACCGGCTTCAACGTCCCGAAGGGCTCATGGGACGGGAAGGTTATCGACGAGATTGCGCCCGCCGCCGACGAAATCGTGCTGCCGAAATCGTCCTCGAGTGTCTTTGTGTCCACCCACATCGATTACCTGCTGCGCAATCTCGGGGTCAGGCAGCTGGTGCTGGCCGGGCTGGTTACCGACCAGTGCGTGGAATCGGCGGTGCGTGACGCCTGCGATCTCGGCTACCTCGTGACGCTCGTCCCGGATGCCTGCGCTACCTACAGCCAGGACCGCCACGACAACACCTTGCGGGCGATCAAGGGGTATTGCCGGCAGGTCGACACAGAGGTGCTGCTCGACGAGATCGGAACGCGCCCGGGATAGGTCAGGTCATGAGGGCGAGTTAATCGCCAGTCCTTGCGGCTGAAGTCGGTCGCCTGGACCGATCGTGGTGGCGGCGATCATCGCCCCCCGCTGAGGGATGTTCGGTGCCTGCAATCAAGGAGAGGGGAGTATGACGATGACCATGAAATTTTCCGGCCTCTGGATGAGCCTGGGGTTCGCCGCTCTGATCGCGACCAACCCTGTCCAGGCCGCCGACAAGATCAGCAAGATCGGTGTGATTGCGCCGCTCGCCGGCGGCACCGCTGCCGACGGCAACGAAATGGTGGATGGTGCAAGGCTCGCCGTCGACGAAATCAATGCGGCGGGCGGCGTTGCCGGTTACAAGCTTCAGGTCGTTGTGGGAGACACGCAGAACATGTCGGTGGAGGCGGTTACCAGCGCCGTCCAGCGCCTGACCAGTGACCCTGACCTGAATGCCGTCATCACCGGCTATGCCGACTACAGCAATTTCGAGATCGAATTGATGGCCGAGCAAGATATGCCGTATCTGCTCTACGCCAGCACCGACTCGACGCGCGCGATCATTGCACCCCATCCGGACAAGTTCCCGACCGTCTGGTCGTTGAATGCTTCCTATGACGCCTACAAGACGGCAATGATTCCGGTGCTGCATAGCCTGGAAAAGAGCGGCAAGCTGAAGCTGCAGAACAGGAAAGTGGCTCTGATCTCCACCGACAATCCCTACTCGAAGACGATCATGAATGGATTGAAAAAGAGCTTCGAGGAAGACGGCTGGACGGTCACATCTGCTGACCTTCTGCCGACCGGGGAGGTCAGCGACTGGCGGACGTTTCTTGTCAAGGTCCGCCAGGACAACCCGGCAGTCGTCATAAATACCGACCCCCCGGGCCGACAATGCAGCAAAGTTTCTGACCCAGTTTCTCGAGCAGCCGACCAACAGCCTGGTATTTATCCAGTACGCGCCGCACATTCCGGAATTCCTCAAGCTGACGGGCGAGAAGGCAACGGGCGTCATCTATAATCTCATCGGCGGAACGCTGCCGAAAAACCCGCGCACGACTGAGATCAATACTAAGTTTCAAGCTAAGTTCGGCTACGAGCCGGGCTCAAGCGGACCGGCGGTCTACGAGGAGGTTATGCTTTACGCCGACGCATTGAAGAAGGTCGGCGACCCGAAAAAGCGTCTCGCCATCGGAAAAGCCATCGGTGAAACCAGCAAGCTGACAGCGCAGGGCAGGCTTTCTTTCGATCCGAAAACTCATCTTGCCGTCCAGAGCGACGACGGTTTTCCGATCCAGTTCTACCAGGTTTGGGACGGCAAGCGGGTCCTGTTTTCTCCGCAGCAGCACGCGGACGGCGAATTCCGCATGCCGCCCTGGATGAAGCAATAAGTATTGCAGCGACGCGGCGTTATCGCCTCACGCTCAGACATGCTGATCCATGAGACTGGCGGCCGCGCGTTGGCTGCCATGGCCAAGCGATATCTTGCTGGAAATAAGGGAGGGGTTCCAAATGGGTAATCTAGACGCTGCAGTAAAGGCCGCCTGGAACGCGATCGATCGCGAGCGGAGTTACACGACTGAGCTCACCCAAAGGCTGGTCCGAATACCCTCGGTCAATCCGAAGTTCGTCAATGATCCGAGCCAGAACCGCGAGAGCGCGGTCCAAGACCTGGTTAAATCGGAACTCACGTCACTTGGTATGTCGATTGACCGGTGGGACGTCTTTCCGGACCGGCCGAACGTCATCGGTCAGCTCTCTGGCTCAGAAGAGCGCAGCCTGCTGTTGTGCGGGCATATCGATGTGGTGCCGGTCGGCGAGGTCGGCACCTGGACGGTCGACCCCTTCGGGGGTGAGATCAAGGGTGGCAAGCTTTACGGGCGTGGTGCCATCGACATGAAGAGCGGCGTCGCAGCTGCCATTGCTGCCATCCGCGGCATCAGGGCGGCAGGTATCGAACTTGAGGGACGTGTTGCCCTCCATTCGGTGGTCGACGAAGAAGCTGGCGGTTTTGGTGCGATAGACGCTGTCAAGCGAGGCTATCTCGCCAAGGCGGCGATCATCACCGAACTAACGATGGGCGATATCCAGGTCTGCGAAGGCGGTCTGGAATGGATACGCATCACCATCACCGGTCGGCAAGGCCATTCGGCGTGGCGCTACAACGAGATTTGGCCGCAGCGTGATGCACCTGATCGGCTGCGGCCAGCCGTGAATGCGATCGATATTGCAACCCGTTTTCTGGAAGCGCTCAGGAATTTCGAATATTCGAGGTGCCGCATGCGTCAACACCCACTGCTGCCGCCCGGTATGAATACGATCAATGTCGGGGCAATGCGTGCTGGCGCGGGGCTTGGGCCGGACGGGTTGCCGCTCATCATGACCAATCCCGCCATCATTCCGGATGTGGCGGTTATCGACCTCGACTACAAATTCCTGCCCCACCAGACCAAGGAAGAGATCCGGTCTGAGTTCGAAGCGTTCGTCCATCATTTCTGCCAGCAGGATCTTTGGTTGCAGAAGAACCCGATCAAGGTGCAATGGGAGCTCGGTGGCCTCCATTTCCCGCCTATGGATACCGCGCCAGATCATCCGCTTGTGCAGTCGCTTTTGCAGCGTCGAACCCAGTTGGGCGGCAAGCCCAAGATCTCCGGAATGATTGCCGTCGTCGACGCGGCGCACTACGCCGGCGCGGGAGTTGATGCCGTGATCTGCGGTGCAACCGGCGATGGTTTCCACGGCGCCGACGAGTATGTGGATATCGCCTCGTTGGAGGAAACAACCAAAACCCTGGCCGCCGGAATCATCGATTGGTGCGGAATCAAATGATTGCTCGCAAATGAGTAACAAACGCTGTGAAAGAGGGATTGCTACAATGAGGCTTTCTAGTCTTTTGACCTGTCTGGTTGTTGCTGCGCTCGCCGCGGCAGCGCCTGCCCACTCTGCTGATAGAATTGCCAAGATCGGTATTCTCGCGCCGCTGACCGGAAACTCGGCCGCGGATGGAAACGAAATGATCGACGGCGCCAAGCTCGCCGTTGACGAAATCAATGCAGCCGGCGGGGTGGCTGGTTACAAGCTGCAGGTGGTCGTAGGCGACACCCAGAACCAGTCCGCCGATGCCGTGACTAGCGCGATCGAACGCTTGGCGGGTGACCATGACCTGAACGCCATCCTCACCGGCTATGCCAGCGGCAGCAATTTTGAAATCGAGATCATGGCCGAGCAGGATATGCCGTACCTGATCTGGGCGAATTCGGCTCAGACACGGGACATCATCGCGCCTCATCCGGACAAGTTCCCGACTGTCTGGTCAATGGCTCCGTCCCTGGATGAGTACAATACGGCCATGGTCCCGGTTGTTAAGGGCCTTCTTGCAGATGGCAAGCTCAGGCTGCGCAATACGAAGGTGGCCCTGATCTCTTCGGACAATCCCTATTCGAAGACCATCATGAACGGGCTCAAGAAGAGCTTCGAGGGCGCGGGCTGGACCGTGACATCGGCAGACCTTCTGCCGTTCGGTGAGATCGACAACTGGCGAACATTCCTGGCCAAGGTCCGCCAGGATAATCCAGCCGTCATCATCAATACCGACTATCAGCCGGGCAACGCGGGCAAATTCCTGACCCAGTTCCTCGAGCAACCGACGGACAGCCTGGTCTTCATCCAGTATGCGCCTTCGGTTCCCGAATTTTTGAAGTTGACGGGCAAGCAGGCCACGGGCGTCGTCTATAACCTGCTGGGCGGCACGCTCAACACGCCTGCGAACCCGCGGGCTGCCGAGGTGATCAAGAAATATCGGGACAAATACGGCCACGAACCAGGCACGTACGGGCCGGCACTCTACGAGGAGGTCATGGTCTATGCCGATGCCCTGGCGAAGGTGGGGGACCCGACCAAGAGGAGCGCGATCGGCAAGGCTATTGGCGAGAGCCGGAAGCAGATCGTGAGCGGGAAGCTCTCCTTTGATGCGAAAACGCATCTCGCCAACCAAGGTGATGACTCAATTCCCATCCAGTTCTTCCAGATCTGGGACGGCAAGCGGGTTCTGTTTTACCCGAAGCAGTATGCAGACGGAGAGTTCCGCATGCCTCCGTGGATGCAGCAATAGCGCTTCGGCGTGCGGCCACGCGGCAATGGCACGTGGCCGCTTCTTCCACTGCGAGCCGGGAGATGAGACGATGGTAGAACCAAATGACGATAAGCCGCTGCTCGAGATGCGCCAGGTAACCCGGCGCTTCGGTGCACTGCTCGCGCTTGACAATGTGTCGTTCTCGGTTCGAAAGAGCGAGATCTTCGGCATCGCCGGTCCCAACGGTAGCGGCAAGAGCACGCTCTTCAATGTCATCACCGGGATTCCGTTTCCGCCGAGCGAGGGTGAGATACTGCTTGCTGGCAAGCCGATCCATCGGCTGCCCCCGCATCAGATCAGCCGAGCGGGTGTCCTTCGAACATTCCAAAAGGACGCGGAGTTTGCGACGCTGAGCGCGCGCGAGAACGTTTATGCAAGCGCCATCTATTGCGGCAGGATGACATCGACTGAGGCGAAAGAAGCCGCTGACCGGGCGCTCGATGACGTGTCACTCACGGCTGAACGCCGGGCCAAAGCTGCCTCGGACCTTTCGGTCTTTGAGCGGAAGCAGTTGATGATCGCTTCCGCAATCGCGGGCCGGCCCAAGGTGCTTCTCCTCGATGAGCCTGCCGCCGGTCTCACCAAGCCGGAAGTCACGGGGCTCTCCGATCTCATATTTGCTGTTCACCGACGCGGCATAACGGTTGTTCTCATTGAACACGTCCTGCCGCTTCTCTTGAACGTGTCCGAACGTCTGATGATTCTCAATCACGGTGCCATCATCGCCTCAGGAAGTCCGGCAGAGGTCGTACGTAATCCGGAGGTCGTCGAAGCCTATCTCGGGAAACGGGAGGCCAGGCTTTGAGCAACAATACGAACGCCCTCGAAATCGCCGGGTTGCGCGCCGGTTACGATGCTTCCGACGTGCTACTCGGCATGAGCTTTCATGTCGGACGGACGGAGCGCGTCGGGCTCTTTGGACCCAACGGGCACGGCAAGACGACGCTTCTCAACACGATTTCGCGGGTGATCCGCCCGCGAGCGGGAGATGTCCGCTTCATGGGCGAGCCGATCAATCAGCTCGCGCCCCAGAAGATCGTGGCACGCGGCTTGATTCACGTGCCTCAGGCCAATCGCCTCTTTCCCGACATGCAGATCATGGAGACCCTCGAGCTTGCGGCGTTCACGCCGCGCGCGCGGGAGGAGCTGAAGACAAATCTCGATTATGTGCTCAACCTGTTTCCCCGGCTTGCCGAGCGCCGTCGGCAGCAATGCAAGACGCTGTCAGGGGGCGAGCGTCAGATGTTGTCGATCGGCGCAGGGCTCATGTGCGCGCCTCGCATGCTGATGCTGGATGAGCCAACGCTTGGGCTGTCTCCGAAGCTCAAGGACGAGCTTGCTGAGGCAATCTCGGAAATCTCGTCGCGCGGCATTCCGCTTCTTCTCGTCGAACAGGATATCGCATTCATCCTCTCCTTGGTCGACCGTATGTACCTCGTCGACCACGGCGAGATCGGCCGGGAAATCAACCGGAGCGGAGAACTCGACCATCAGGAAATCATGGACATGTATTTCGGGTCGGAGAACGCATGATCACGAGTGACATCCTTAGCGCCATTCTCGTCAGCGGCATCGTGCTCGGCTCCGGCTATGCCTTGATGGCGAGCGGACTTTCCCTGGTATGGACGACACTTGGCATCTTCAATTTCGCTCACGGGGTGCTGATGACGCTCGGCGCCTATTTCGCATGGACCGTGTCGGATGCGGCCGGGCTCAATTTCGGGCTGGGTCTGGCAATCGCCGTTTCAGCAGCGATCATGATCGGTGTGGGCATTCTGATCGAGCGGGTCATTGTTCGGCCGTTCTACGATCATCGCGATATCCTGCTCGTCACCGTCATGACAACCCTTGCCGCCATGATATTCATGCAGAAGGGGATCCAGCTCATCTGGGGGGCAAGGCTCAAGCAATTGGCTCCGATCGCGACGGGCAATGTTCAAATCTGGCAAACGACGATTTCCGCACAGGAGGCGCTCATCATAGTCGTGGCGCCCTTGTTGCTTGGAGCGCTTTGGCTTTTCCTCGATCGTTCGCGGATAGGACGCGGAATACGGGCGGTTGGCCAGAACCGGGATGCCGCCAAGTTGATCGGCATCGACGTCTCCAGGCTTTTTATCATTACGTTCGCCCTCTCGGCGGTCCTTGCCGGGCTTACGGGCGTTCTTCTCGGCTCGATTCGTCTGCTCACTCCGGAATTCGGCTCCGAGCCGCTCGTCAGGGCATTGATCATCGTGATCTTCGGCGGGCTCGGCTCGGTGGGAGGGACGGTTGTCGCCGCCTATCTGATGGGCCTCCTTGAGGCGGCCCTCGTGTTTTTCGTAGGCATCTACTGGGCCCCCTCAATGATCTTTCTCCTGCTCATCCTCGTGCTGCTCGTCCGGCCCCAGGGGCTGCTCGGAAAGGTGGTGCGTTGATGATGGCCCTCCACGATGGCAAGCTTCGCAACGGCAAGGTATGGCTGATTGGCGTCCTGCTTATCGCCGGGCTCCTTGTGCCGATCTTCGTCCAGGACAGCTATCTGCGGCATCTTTTCATCATCTCCTTTGTGTACGGGATTGTCGCAGCGAGCTGGGACCTCAGTCTTGGCTATGCTGGCATCTTCAATTTTGCCCATGTCGCCTTTTTTGGCGTGGGCGTTTACGCGACAGGACTGAGCGCAAAGCTTCTCGGGATTGATCCGTGGGTTGCGATGCTCATCGGCGGGTTCGCCGCTTCTGCTGCTGCTGTCATCGTCGCTCTGCCCGTCGTACGCCTTCAGGGCGTCTATGTGGTGCTGGTCACGTTTGCTTTCAGCCAGCTCGTGATGCAACTTGTGATCAATCAGTCAAATCTCACCGGCGGAACTCAAGGCATGGTACGCGTGCCGACGATATGGTTGCCGGGCTACAATTTCCTGCGCGACTACAAGCTCGGCTACTACTATGTCGCCTTTGGGCTGCTTGTCACCACGACCGTTTGTTTGCGCTGGCTGGTGCGCTCCGATTTCGGCCTCTCGATCAAAGCTCTGCGCGACAACGAGGATTACGCCGTCTCGCGCGGCATCCCGATCGCATTGCAACGCCTGAAGGCGCTTGTGGCAAGTGCGTTCTTCACGGGGGTTGCGGGCGGCTTTTACGTGATCTATCTGCGCGTTGCCTCGCCGGAGGTCTTCGACTTCTCGACCGTGTCGCTCATCTTGAGCATGGTGCTTGTCGGGGGCACGTCCAGCATCTACGGGCCGCTGTTTGCTGCGCTCTTCCTGACCTTCATCTCGGAAGGGCTCGCAGGCATTAACAACTTCGCCGAAGGTCGCTTCATGCTGGTTGCTCTGGCGATGATCGTCGTCCTCCTGTTCTTTCCAAAGGGGCTGGCCTCCGCACTGCCGGCAAGTCTTGCAAGGAACGCGAACCAAAAGCGATCGCGAGAGCCTGTGACGGCTTCGGCGGATCAGGTGCTGATGACTTCGACCGACAAGGAGAACGAGGTTGAAACTGCCAGTCAATCTGCGGTCCGTTGAGCGACCGTAGTCTCATTCGGTGCAGGGCGAGGGTGGGATCCAAGCCTCGGATCAGGCGATACGATTAAAAGCGCGTGGTTGTCCGGGAATTGATCAAGGTCAAGGAGAATTGGCTGGGCTCGCTGCCCTGATGACCTCGTGGGCATGACGATGGTGAGACGACCGCGGTGCAGACTGTCGCAAGCCGTCTTCAACGCGCTCGGTTTCGCACGCCAGTCGTAAGGGGCAAAATGAGCGGCCAGTGTCCAGTATCTCAGCTCAGGAACGAGACATGACCCGGTTGTATGAACGTGAAGCCCAATCGATTTCGAAACTGGCTCATTTGCGCTTCTATCCGCTGGCCGTGAAAGGTGGCGCCCGCGCGACACTGATTGCGGATGACAGCAGACAGCTTCTGGATTTTGCGGCCTCCTGGGGCGCTGCGAGCCTGGGTCATTCCGATCCTCGTATCAGGGCGGCGGTTAACCGCGCTCTGTCCAACCAGGCCGGAGCAAGCTATCTTTCGAGCGCCAACCTGGCGACAGTGCAGTTGGCCGAAGAGCTCCTCTCGCTGGTGCCCTCTCGCGCAGCGGGCAGGATCTGGTTTGGCCATTCCGGTTCGGACGCCAATGAAACCGTCGCACGCATTGTCGTTGCAGCGACAGGCCGGCCGCGGATCATCTCCTTCGCAGGCGCCTATCACGGTGGCACCACCGGCTCTGCCGCAGTCTCCGGTCACCCGTCGCAAGCTCTACCGAAGGCGCCTGGCTTGACGCTTGTGCCTTATCCCAACAGCTATGCCGACGGGGAGGAAGCTGCGGAAAAAGCGCTCGCTCAGCTCGATCGGCTTTTTGCGGGCGCTGTCCCTCCACAAGAGGTAGCCGCTTTCTTCATCGAGCCAATCCAGTCCGACGGCGGAATGCTGGTTCCTCCAGTCGGCTTCTTTGCAGAAGTTGAGCGGCGATGCCGCAAGCACGGAATCCTTCTCGTCAGCGACGAAGTGAAGGTCGGATTAGGCAGAACCGGGCGGCTGCATGCCTTTGCGCATCATGGAATCGAACCCGACATCGTGGTGTTCGGGAAGGGGCTTGGCGGCGGATTGCCGATCTCGGCAGTCGCAGGGCCAGAAGCCATCATGAATTTCGCGCCAGCATTCTCTTTTCAGACGTTACATGGCAATCCGATTTGCGCCGCCGCAGCGTTGGCCGTGCTTGAGGCCATCAAAACCGATCGTTTGGCAGAAAATGCTGCCAAGGTGGGCGCTCACTTGCTCACCCGTCTCCAAGCCTTAAAGAAGAGGCATGGGCTGATTGGCGACGTGCGCGGCCAGGGTCTGGCGATCGGAATAGAGCTGGTCACCGACCAAGGCACAAGGGCGCCGGCAAAACGGCAGACCGCAATGACTGTTTATCGCGCGTTCGAGTACGGATTGGTGATGTTCTATGTTGGTGTCAACTCGAACGTGCTCGAGCTCACCCCGCCGTTGACGTTGACGCGTGAGGAAGCCGACCGCGGTGTCGAGATGCTTGATATGGCTCTTACAGATGTCGAGGCGGGCAAAGTGGACCCTTCGCTCGCGGGAGCGTTCGCTGGCTGGTAATAATGTACCTGATTATGCCGATCCGTGAGACGTTCGCAGGTGCGATGTGCAGCGGCCGCAACAGCGGACTATCGCTTGGAGCGCCGGATAATCTTCGCTGAAAAAAGCTAGCTTGCATGCGGGCGGCTAGGCGGCGCCGCGGATAAAATTCGATGTGGCTTATGGGATTGTCGGACAACCTTCAGGACAGTCGCGGAGCGTTTCGTCTGACCTATGTCGAGCGCATTTCGATGTATAAGTGCGCCGTTGTCTCTTCAATATGGCGATCAGTTCTTTGAGGAATCCGGAGGAAGTTCGCCATCGGTGAAAGCAATATTCCATCGGTTGAGAATTGCTACGTCGGGCACATAGCCGTCTTTGGGCGTTTCCTCCATAGTTTCGCATAAACAGGTCGCCGCCATCAGGCTGTTCCGTTAGTGCCGCTTGGTTTCTTCGGCTACACGAATAACACCGTCAAGGATCTGCGAGATGGCTTACTTGGGATCTCGTCGTTCCCTCTTTGCGCGCTGCTCTTCGCCGACGAGCTGACTGAAGAAAAGGAAAGCCCGGTTGGCGTGAGCCCGGTAAATCTCGCGAATACTCGTAAGCGGTAATATTCCATATCGCAGTTTCTCCGATTCCCATATCATGGAGTGCGATTGCGGATCGCTGCTGTCGTTTTGGGTGGCTTGCAGCCAACGCGACTTGGCAGAATGAAGAGGCTGCCATTTACAACGACGATTGGAGTTCTCCGGCGCTACGTCGCGGGTGCTCAGCATGAGATGCACGTGCGGATTGTTGCCTCGGCCATCTCGTGGATGGCGAGGTCGAGGATGTGACCGCGGGTCACATAGACGTCCGCCATCTGCCGCGCGATGTCGGTGCAGATCGTACGATCGAATTCGCAGCACGAATTCAATCTCCTGGGCAAGGCGGGAGTCCGTTCGCTTCTCTCGGCGGCCTCGACCGCGTTCCAGAGTTTGGCGCGCTCGGCCATCCAGGCCGGTGCGTCAGAAGGCATTCTGATCTCGGTGAACAACACGTCCCGTCGGCCGCCGAAGGCGCTGTCCGTCTCCTCGGATTCATTGGCCAAGGTCTCATCCGCCCGGTAGGCCGCCGCCGCGACCGCCGACCGCCCGTCGCGCCTGCTGATGTTCTTGACGTGCAGGTGGTAGATTGCCATCCCAGCCTCAAAGACTGACGGGAGGAAGGACGCTCTGACGCTGCCCGAACCAAACCAGCCGGCTGCGGTATTCCGGTCCCAAATAATCGATCAGGTCGGGCCATGCGGGATGGGGTCGATGATAGTGCGGCGTTTCATAATCGGCGCGCCACCACCGGCTGAGTATCGTCACAGGCTCCGGCGGGCGCTTGAGCCGAAGGCTGTCGTTGAGGCGCAGATCGAGAAAGTGTGCGATGGCCCATTCGGCCAGATGCAGGGACTGCGGTGTTAAGAGCTTCCTTTTGCCGGGCACGCCGCCCGTGCCGACCACCCCGAGCCAAAGCGTCCGGTCTCGAGGGACCTCACGGAGCTTGTGGTGGTCATCCCGCAAGCGGGAGGCCAAACCATTGTTGCTCTTGCCGACATAATGCATCTTTACGTGATGCTGGCCCTTGAGCTTGCCGAGACAAAGATAGAGTCCCCCCTTGCCATAGTCCCTGGCAACCTCGCGCGCTCTTTCTAGTTCGTACGGTCCGTACCAATCCACGCCAACGACAAGATGCTTATTCGGCATTGAAAAACTCCCGGTTTGCAGCGCGGCCCTCTTGGGACGCGCCAGGGTCCAGGGCTCTCTCTGGCGCAATCGCCGGTTTTCCCCAACGCGGCACGCGTTGGTTGGAAAACTGAGCGCCGCTTCGCCGCCGCTCCTGAAATACAATGCGTACATGTTGGCGGCGATGCGCAAGGGTGCTGTTCTTTGCAGAAAATCTGCGGAATACTGACACGCTTACTGGTTGTTTGACTAGGCGTCCATAGGTTAGGCTCGACCCGGGGTTGTGCGGCGTGGCGTTGAGTAATTCGTTCGATTTCTCCAAACAGCTGGGCATTCTGAAGTCCGGCGCTCGCTGGGGCCGTTGGGGTCTGAAGGCTAGCCGGCAGCGCGCGGTACGTTCACGCAGCGGCTGCCTTACCTACGAATTGATCTCTGACTTTTTGTTGCGCTGATAATTTTCACGATTGCTCATTGGGGGACACTATGAGTTTGTCGATTTTTCAAGCTAGTAAACGGCTGTTTGCGGTCGCTCTGCTGGGACTTGGCGGTTGCGCCATCAATCCGGTCCCCGACGATTACGCGCATATCTCCGCTTCAAATATAGCCAGGCAAGTGCGCTGCGAGGCCCGGCAGGCGGTGATCGACGCGACGATTGGTTTTTTGGCCAGTGAGACCAACAACGAAAACAAGAGCAAGGTGGATGATCATTCCCATAGAATTGGCTTGTGGCTCAGGGACCATCCCGAAGCCATCACAACGTTCGACCCGTCGCGGCTAACGGGTTTTGCCCGTGTTGTGGTCGAGTTGCTCTACGGCACCGGCATCGCCTACTACTACGACCTGACGGGCCTGGAGATTAACAACATCGATCCCACGGCCAACCTAGTCCGACCGACGCCGATCACGTCCCTGGTAACGCTTGGCTTGACTGCCAGCTTCGACCGGCAGCGGCAGAACGAGTGGACATTCACCATCACCGACAAGCCTTGGCGACCTCGTCCAGAAAACCAGCGAAAGCTACTGCACGGGGCATTTGGTTCGGACCGAAAATTTCGTCTACCCAATTGCCGGCAAGGTCGGCATCGCCAAAATGATCAAGGAGTTTGCCTTGATGAGCCTGTTCGAGAACTTGGATGCGCTCAACAAGGAGGTTGTCGCGATTAAGGATGGGCCGCCCAGCATGGTGCAACAGCTTCTGTTCACGACGGAGATCGGGGGTGGTGCAACGCCGAAGATTGTGTTTGCGCCGACCGGTCCGAACCTGCAGGTCAGCGAAGCCACCTTCCCGGTGACCGTCTCCCGGAAGGACACGCATCAACTGACCGTGGGCCTCTACCTCGACAAGGGCGAGGCCAAGTCACTTGGTGGCGTGCGGACCACGCTCAACGCGGGGTCGCTCATTACGGCGTCGGGCGGAAGAGCACAGCAGGGCGCAGCGAACGCGGTTCAGCAGTTCTTGGCATTGAAGATTTTCAAACAGCCATTTTGAGGAGGAGGAAAAGCATGGTGGTGGCTAAAGCGAAGAAAATGCGTAAAGCGAACGCCCGCAAAGCGAAGGCGGTGAATGCTCGCAAGGTGAAGAAGGCTGCGCCCGACAAACCTGCGCGCGCGGGAGGGACTCATGTCGATTTTGGTCTGCGTGGCTTGGGAAGAATTCTGCATGCCGTGCACGGGGCAGGGTTGGCTGACGAGCTCGATGAGCACCTGAAATCGTCAGGACAATTCGCCAAGCTGAGTCGGAAGACGTTGACCGGGATCAAGACATTCGTAAACTCAAGGAGCGACAAGCTGTCCGAGATGGCTGGCGAATTGGATGATTGTGATTGTCCCCCTTGGGATACAGGGTGCGTGTATATACCCGGCTAGGCGCATGACATAATTGGCCCTCGGTCAACCGAGCCGCTGCACGACTGCCGCTATACGAGCAATCGAGCACGGCTCGGGAGGGAAAGGGCGAATTGTGCTTTTCCCTTACTTCCTTGTCTTGCTCACCTTTCACGCCTACTTTGCTGTCTTGAAACCGCTTGGGCAGCGGGACGGTCCTGCTGAAGAGCGAGGATATACCCCTTCCGCAGCGCTGCTCGTTCGCTTGCCGCGCGGCTTTTTGCGGTGACTGCCGCTTGCTACATCTTCTCGCCGAGGCCGCGTTCAATTTATTCGAACCGCGTAGGAGCGAAGAGCCGGAGCAACAGGCCGCGTCGTTAGTGGGTGCCGAAGAAAACGCACGCACTGATAGGCCACACGGGAGGTATGCCGGAGCGACGCGAACGTTCCCCGTTTGGAAAACAGGATCATTGGAGATGTCCCTCATTTATTGAATGATCTAATGGGAGGGCGACCGCGCGTCATTCTTGGCGCGCCAGCGGATTCGTTTAAGCAAGAAATGTCAGCTGATCGCCCGCGCGAGGGATCCTCACCGGAAGCCCGGACGAAGGCGCGGCGCGCGAGGCGCGTAGAGCCCTCGCTAGCGACGTGCCAAGTGCCGCTTGACCGGTCGGCGGCTCACGCTAAGGTAGTAATATTTCATTCGGCGACTGCAGGCCGACCTGCAGAATATGCCGGGATCTCACTATTGCTTAACGTGTGTTTGAGATGAAGAATATCGCGCTTTGCCTCTCCGGGGGTGGCCTTCGGGCTACCTTTTTTCACTTTGGCGTCGTTCGCCTGCTTCGTGATGCTCAACTGCTCGGTCGAGTGTCACACATCTTCTCAGTGTCTGGTGGCAGCATTCTTGCTGCCCATTTGGTCGCGAACTGGGGCGCCTACACCGGTTCGGATGAACAGTTCGTCGAGATCCGGAAGGCATTTATCTCCCTCGCCAAGCAAGATATTAGAGGAAATGCACTTCGTCGGTGGCTCCTGACTTGGCCACTTGATTCGCTTTTTTATCACTTCGGACTGACACGATATCTGGAGCGGGAGTACGCCAAATTTCTGAAGCCTGCGACGGCTCTCGCGGATTTGGGAGGACCTGAGCCGAACGCTCGTCCAGAGTTGCATTTGCTGACGACGAGTTTGACGACCGGCGAGCTGTGTTCGTTCTCCCGAGAGGGCCTGCATCTTTGGGATCCTGAGAGAGATCGGGAGCCGCTGGATGGGAGCGCGCTGCCGCTAGCCAGGGCGGTAGCTGCATCGTCAGCCTTTCCACCTCTCTTTCCTCCGGTTGCGATCGCGACCGAAATGCTGAGCATAGGTCACCGGGGTAAGCTTCCCCGAGAACCCGAGTATCTCATCGACGGCGGTATCTTCGATAACTTCGGCAGCGAACTCCCAGGTCGCCTTTGCGAAGAAGGGTCCCTCGACGTCGAATGCATTCTCGTTAGTGATGCCGGTGCATCCTTTAACTGGGACATCAAGCGGGACAATTGGTGGATTCTGCCGAGAAATGTGCGATCGACCAATATTCTGATGAAGCGAGTGACGGACATGACGTTGTCGCAACCCGCAGCCGCCCAGCCCGGCAGGCTGATGTGCTCAATCAACGCAGAGGTTCCCGAATCCAGGCCAGGCGTGCTTCCCGTCGGCCTTCAGAAATTGATGCCGTTTGTCAGAACAGACTTGGATGACTTTTCAGACGTGGGCCCCTCGCTGACGCGTCACGGCTACGATGTAGCAAGCCGCGCCCTTGAAGAAGATGGAAGATTCTCTCGATATTTGGAACGGGTGCCGCCAAATCAATTCATTGGTGAGACGTGGGATGGCAATAGGTTGCAGAAGCACTCAAAGATCTTGAAGGCTGCTCAACGGCTTAAAGTCACGGTCATCAACTTTAGCGATTGGGCATTCTACCTTGCGGTAATCAAATTTGTAGTCTTGGTATCTTTCGTCACTTACCTGTTTCTCGACTTGCACCGCGAGACCGTCATTCGGGAGGTCGCAAAACCGGTCGCCTCGTCTCCTACGAGCGAAAATGAAGTTGTTATTTCAGCGACGCCGACTACAAGCAATCCCGATGGACTGAACGCGTCACGAGTCAGCCTGGATGCCGTCACGCGCGTTTTCGTCAATCATGCAAATGAAGCGGTCAAACTGTATTGGATAGATCCGGGCGGCAAAGAAACGCCTTATGGTCAGTTAGTACCTTTTACGTCGGTTCAAATAACCACGTACCTTGGTCATCTCTGGATCGCAAAAACGCTAACGGGAAAGGTGCTGTTGGCTTACGAGGTTCATTGAGTGTGTTCTTGCCGCAGTTCTATTTCGACTTATGGCCGACACGCGCCCGTGGACGGAGGCCGACAGTATTTTCGTTGTCCGAACTCGGCATGGTCTATTGACCGAACGGCCTTCGTCCAGTGCGTGCCAGGCCTGGTCCTTTGATTTCAGCCTATGCGCTGGCCGACGGGTCGGGCGAACTCGTAGTCGCAACCACGCGTCCTGAGACCATGTTGGGCGATGCCGAGCCCAAGTCTCAGTCCAATCGGACGCAACTTGCCATGTGTTACGGAGCGGAGCTAACGAAACTTTTGCTCCCTCCCTCCAACTCCGAACATTGTGTGCGATGGGGCTTCGGCCATCGCTTAGGAGATGATCAAAGCGACGTCCGCGCCGGAGCGGCGCGGTGTCTGGGTGGCTCATCCGCGCTGCCGGAGGCGGTCGCGCTCCGCCAGGCTTTGGTCGGCGCGCTGGTCACGTAACTTAGCCAGCCATCCGTCGCTCCAGGATTTGGTTCGCCGGCAAAGTGATGATGCCGGCGGGCTGGCCAATCGGTCCGTTGACCTGTGCTGGATAACGTCGGCGCCAAGCTCACCTTTGCCAACCGGTTCAAACGTATCGGTTGGAAAACGGCCGCGCAGCAGTTCTTCAAGCTCAAGCTCCAGAACTTCGCCCTGCGATTGATTGCTGTGAGGCTTGCTCGGCCTTCAGATTCAACTCCTCGATGGTGTGCGGGTCCAGCCGCGGTCGCCTTGAATGTCATGAACCCTCCCTTTCAGCCTGCGCTAGGCCGGAATAAACGTGATCCGGCCCGCTTCGCCGCGCTTCCGATGCGGCTTTACCGTGATTTCGACATCCTGATCGAACGCTGTCAGCATCCGCAGCAGCTTTTCCACTGAAACCAGCTTGAAATTCCCCCTAAGCAGCTTGGACAGGTCAGGCTGCTTCACCTCGACCAGCTTGGCGGCTTCGGTCTGGGTGATCTGCCGCTCCGCCATCAGCCTTTTCAGCTGAACAACGAGTGCGGCCTTGAGCTGGTGTTCCTCGGCGTTCGGCTGGCCGCGATCAGCGAAAATGTTGCCGGAGCCCCGGCTATGGGCGGGCAGCTTCTTCTTCGTGCTCATCATCGGTCTCCCTTGGTTGCCTTGTGGATAGCCTCGGCGTCGCGCAGGCGCTGCCGGACCAGGTCAATGTGTCTCTGCGGCGTGGCAATCCCCGCTGGCGGACTTTTTCTGGAATGCGTGCAGGACGTACAGGACGCCCTCCAAACGCGTTGTGTAGACGGTTCGGTAGGTATCACCGTCAAAACTGCCGCAAATCTCTAAAACCCGCTGAAGCCCTTCGGGGGCTTCGCGTTGCGTAGGTGTTCACCGAACTGCGCTTCGAAAAGGGACTGGCCGATCTCGCTTCGGAGAGCCGCGGGAAAAGCCCGCAGGTCCTTCTTGCTCGAACCCACGAAAACCGTAGGTTTGATCGTGCGCAGTAGATCATTCACGGCATTATAGTAATATACCTATAATGCATTGTTAATGGTTCTCACCAGCTACGGGGACCAGAGCCTTCCGTCAACTCAGCTTGCTAACGTCCTGATAGAGAGCGCGAAGATGATCGTCGGACATGTCCAAAATGGGCTCGTACATGAACGAATTCAAATGGATGTTTTCCGGCGTCATCAATACGACCCGTTGAATGACCCGCACGGCGCCGTCATCACAGTCCTTGCAGGCCTGATAAAGCGACAGGAGCTTGGTGGTCTGAAGCGCCTTGATGGCGTCGACCTTCTTCTGGTCGTTGATTTTCTTGACCATGAAGCTCTCCGCCGAGAAACGAGCGGCCAAGGACAGCACGATCTTGTTTTCAAGCTTCGAGCTGCTGCCATCCTTGATACATTGCGCCGCTTGCGCCTGGATCGAGGTGACCACCGCGTCGCCGGGCTTCTTCCATGCGCCCATGCCACCAAACAAGCCAATGTATATTTTGTCGAGATCGGCTTCGGTTATCGAGGCCGTGTCCGCTTTGCAGTGGAGCAGGGATGTCAGGCGCAGGTAATCGGGATCATCTTCGCCCTTGGTATATTCAATGAGGTTGCGCATGAAAGGTATCGACGCGATCCTCTTCGTGGGATCATTGAAAAACGCCTTCTTCCAGTCGCGGACGAACACGTTCTGGATGCCGGAGGCGCGTGCCAGCTGCAGACCAGCCTCGCTCTTCGACGCCATGTAGCATTGCGAGTAGGGAACGAGCAGCCGGCTGTTGATGGTACGGAAAAAGTCGAAGTTGTGCGTCAGAATGAGTTGGGTGAAAATCGCGTCTTCGCCGATTTCCATCAGGTACTGGATGATGGCGTATTTGTTCTTGTAGTCGAAGGAGTCTGCAATGTCGTCGACCACCAGCAGGGTCTTCTGCCCCGACTTGCGGCGTGCCTGGATCTCGAAGATGACGTTGAGCACATAGAGGGCCTTCTTTTCGCCGGTGCTGAGGACCTCAACCAGCGACTCCTTTTGCACCTCTGCTGAATCTTTGCCATCCTCGAAGCGAAACCCCAATGAGAGCATGGGCTCTTGCCCGAGCATCACCGAAAGGCGGTTCTTGGCTTCGAGCTTAAACGGCACGAAGAATCGGCTGTTGAAGACGTCGATGACCTCTTCCCACTGTGTACGCTCGGCCGCCGCTTGAGCCTCGATCTCGGCCCGGCGCTTTTCCGCAGCCTGAAACTTGTCGACGACATCGACGTATGCGTCCCAGTTGGCCTTCAGATAGGATTTCCAAACCTCTTCCCGGAATTTATCGATATTGGAGAGCTCCGGCAGAATGTGTTCGTTGTTAGAGACATATTCATCGAACTCTCGCACGGTGGCGTTGCGCTGGATGAGCTTCTCCAGGTCGCCAAATTTCTTGCGTAGATCCTTGTCGCTGGAAATCTGGTCTTTTTCGGCCTTGATAAGCTTTTCAAGCTCCTTCTCGTCCGTGATGTCGATCGCCTTATCGGCGTTCAGGCGGATTGAGTGCTTCGCCTTGAAGAAGCCATTGTCCGCGAGGCTCTTCGCGATAGTGGAAGCATTGTAATAGTTGAAGACACCCTTTTTGAAATACGTCGAGGCGGCCAGCAACTCGTTGTATTTCTTGATATAAGATTCGATCGCCGTCTTGACGTCCTTCGTGTTGAGGAGGGTCAGCACCTTCTCGTCGAAGATGATGTCGTAGTTGATTTCCGCGAACGGGTGTCCTTTTTGGGAGGCGAGTTCGTCCCTGATTCTTATCAGGGCTCGATAGAATTGCTGTTCCTCGCGCGTGAATGCGAGCGATATTTCCGTTGCGATATCCTTCTTAGTACCGGACTGCGCTTTCAGCGCCGCAAGCAAGCGATCCCTGGCGGCATCGATGTCGAGGTGAAGCTTTTCGTACTCCTCCCGAAGTGCCGCATTGACGAGAAGGGTCGATGTCCTCTCGGTGTGGCCGAAGACCTCGTCGTAGGGGCGGACGACCAGTATGCATTCCGGGGCGATCTCAGCGCCGGTTTCGTCGATGACCTTCCGGGCGGATGGGCGTTCGGGGAACACGCGGTCTCCGGACGCCTTGCCGTCCGCGATGTCTTGAAAGGTTTTCGCCAGGGAGGATTTCATGGCGCCGTTCGGCGCGTAAATGGCGCAAGCGCTGCCTGAGCCGAAGTCGAACTGCTCTTTGAGTGTCTTTATGCCGTAGCAGTGTTGCAACTCGACGCTTAGCTGTTTCATAGGTGTCCCCCAGCGCTCGTTCTCGGCCCAAGCGCGCCATCCGGTTCAAGTTTTACGCGCGCGACCACCGTCGTGCAATCGCAATTGCGATTTTGCTTCTTCGACATTTGGTCTAGCCGGGCACTCCCGTTGGAGGTCCGCACCACCTCGCTGATCCCGCCGTGGTCGATGACCTCGTGCAGAATCGGCAGAACAGATGATCGGCGTGAGCGGGAACAGTCCCAAATGCGCTGCTTCATTGAGATTGTAGGTGGGTGACACCTAGCCGGCGTCCGGTCCGTACAGAATAAATTCGAGCTGAGGCGATATCGGACCCGTAATGCCACTCCAAAAATCGCTTCGGTGTGCTACAACTTAAAGGTACATGTTGAAGGATTGCTAGGCGGCTCCGGGCGTTGTCAATTACTCGTTGCGTTCAAGAGCTCTTTTTACCTATCCCCGCGCGCACTCATCGAAGCGGTCGCGTCGCTACAAATGGTCCCGGGCCGAAATTTTCCGGCTCCGTGGAGAATGTTCTTAGCTTAACTTCGAGACCAGGTCCGTACAGAAGCTGAGCAATGCGGACGGGCGAGCTTATGGATGGAGTTCGCTCAGACAGGAAGTGGTCGCACCAAACTGTGCTAGCAAGGTTGAATTACGGCAGGCCTGCCACCTGCTGAGCGGAGGGGACGAATTTGAGCTTTTCGACTCGTCTGCGTGAATTCTCGCAGCTGTTCGTCCTTCCGGTGATCCTGATCCCCGCCTGGCTTGTGTTTGTCGCGGGCTTTTCTTTCGTCGGATTATTGCCGTTGGGGATATTGGTCGTCTCGGCTATCTCCGTGTTTGCGATCCGGGCAGTCTGCCGAAAGCACAGTAGCAACGCTGCCCTCGCCGAGGTCGGATCGAAACTCACCACCTACTGCATGGTGACTGGCGCCGTTTCGGCATGTTTCCTGTTGCTACAGATCGGCTGCTATCTTTTCTTGACGGAGTTCTCACCGCGGCTGAGCACCGTGTCTGCTTGGTACGATAACCTCGAGGCTGGACACATAATTGAGCGCGTGAAGTCCTTCGCTCTGAAGGCGCGCCTTGCGATCATATTGGTTCTTGGCTTCAACCTGATCTTCTTCCCGCTTCTCTCGTCGAGGGTGGCTCAACTTTCGAAAATGGCATCGAAGGGTATAGACGTCGTCGGTGCCTTCTTCGTTGCGGTCCTGCTGTTCTCCTTCTACGGCTCTGCGCCTAGCGGTTTGAACGCCCTGCGGGTCGAACTTCGGTCCGCTCATGATGCTATAGACAATTCATACAAACGAGCCGTTTCCCGCGCGTCCGTACATTTCGCGAAGGTCATGCTGGATAGGGCGGCCCAGCAGGACGACCACCTTTTCCGGACTTCGCCGCCCCCGGGAGATTGGGGTGCTCCGCGACCCGGAGGCGGGCCTCCGGGACCACGACCGCCGTCCCCGCCCACCGGTTCTGGTATTTGGGACACTGAACTCAAGGCCAGGGTCCTGAATTCCGACGAGCGGCTGAACGAGCGCATGGCGAGCAGAACGGCGGCGAACGCAGCCAAGTTCGACGTACGTGGTCAGTCCGACGCGTTGAACGCGCCGCCTGCGGCAAGTACGTCCAAACTGGCCGAGTTCGGATCCGCTCTGGAGGGGCCTCGGGCAGAGTCAGCGCGGGGAGGGGGCCCTCCAGGGGACGATCTCAAACGACCAGGCGGCGGCTCGTCCCAGCAGCGTGCGTTCCGAGAGATGCTCTCGACTGCGCTCGACGTTGCA
The DNA here is from genome assembly GCF_054056355.1 of Bradyrhizobium sp. USDA 3364. Classification (NCBI taxonomy): domain Bacteria; kingdom Pseudomonadati; phylum Pseudomonadota; class Alphaproteobacteria; order Hyphomicrobiales; family Nitrobacteraceae; genus Bradyrhizobium; species Bradyrhizobium sp. USDA 3364. The sequence continues at coordinate 1,155,806 of NZ_JBSRYG010000002.1, read as the reverse complement.
AAGGTCCCCGAGATCATCGAACCGGTAATATCCGAGCTAGTGAAGGAAACCGTATCCGGGAAGGTGATCGACGAAATATTGACGGCGATGAGCGACGATTTGCTGACTGACGGCATTAGAGCGGCCGCGGTCCAATTCGTTGACGACTACCTCAAGGGAGCGATGTCGTCGTCGGATGCGAGATCTGAGCTCCGAAGAAGAGCATCGGCTTTGCTCGACACGAAATTGGGAGCGTCTTTCAAAGGTGCCTTGAGTGGGATTCGGGGATACGGATCGGTGCTCCTCGACCGTATCCAAAGTCTACGCGGGGGAGGCCGTGATCCGGTGATTTCCCCGCTTGAGGATGAGATGATCGCGGAGGCCAAGTCGAAGGCGTCCAGCCTTTCCGATAACGGTGGAAGGAGCAGGATCGGCTCCGATCTAATCCAAAGGTCGAGGATCGAAACTTCGAAGATTATTGATATTCTTTCGATGCAAGCAAAGACCGATGATTTGGCGGCGCGGTCGGTACTGGACGTCGGATCGAACCTTACGGACGCGGAATCCAAAGCCAGGCAGTTAGGTGCGCTCGTGAGACTGGCCAAAGACCATGGTTACAGGGCGGAGGTCGGAGTTTGCGTCGTGACAATCGGGGGCGTAATCGTAGCAACGTTCATCTCAACTCGACAGGAATGCGAAAGTGCGAGACGATAGACTCGAGCAAGAGGTCCGCTCCCCTGGCGGCGTAGCTTCGACCCACACTCTCGGTGGCGCTCGCCATCCAACTCGACGTGTGCGTCTGTAAGAAGAGTACGCAATCACCTGCTTTCCCGCGGCAGACTACGAGGAACGGCGAGTTTTTCCATCAGCCGAGACGATGGTGACATTACGATCGTCAGCAGGAACGACGCATTCGGTCTGATATCGCCTGCAATGGCGGATGCGCGTGTCTGAAACTGTGTGGGATTTCCGGCTTGATGAGACCGTTTCTATGCGCGACGGTCAGGCCTATTTCAGAGGCGGGAATAGCCGACGCGTCTCTGCAAGGATGTCTGGAACTATCGCGTCGTACCGGTCGATCCTCTTAGCTTCACCTACGTCGACGTCCGCGTTCCAGTACGGCACAAAGCCGCCCGGGAAGTAGAACGTCGAGAAGCCGGCGGCGGCCGCAGCCAGGATGTCCCGGTCGACCTGGTCACCGACCATAAAACAGCGAGCCGAGCCGACGCCCCGCTTGAGGTCGAGATATGCTTGCGAAGTCTTGCGCACCGAGACGACCTCGCCGATCAGGTGTTCGAGGCCGTGTCCGGAAACGAATCTGCGGCACCTCTCGGCCTTCTCTTCGGTCACGATCGTGACCGGCACTCCGGCTTTCGAGATGGCGATGAGTCCTTCGCGAACGCCCGTCCGCAGCGCCGGAAGGCTCTGGATGGCCTCCAGGAAGCGTGACTGAGCTGTCTCGAAGTGGTCGTTCAGTCGGACCTCCGCTCGTCCGGAGATTAGCGCGACCGCTTCTTCTACGTCGCGCCCCTGAAGCACCATCGAGAGACCTTGCGCGAGCAACGCCGGCGGATAGCGCAGATGATCCGGATGCGTCGCCGCGATCTTCTGGTCCAAGTCCCGCAAAAACGCCAATCCTTGATCCTCGTCCTGTGGTGCGTCGCGACCGGTAAGCCGCTCGATCTGCCGCAGCATGTCCAATTGCGCGGCCGCGAACACCCGGTCCGTATCCCAGAGTGTATTGTCGGCGTCCGTGAAGAGATGCGCCTTCAACGGATCATCCCCCTTTCTTGCCCAGGGCCGGACCGGGCGCCGGTGGGTTTACGGCTGGTGCGGTTGAAGGCGTCGCCTTGGGCGCGGCAGCGCTCGAGGATTTGACCATGATCACGTTCGCGCCAGCCAGAAGGAAGAACCCCAACAAGACCCACATTGCGGCCTGCAGAGCGCCCACACCTGGCTTCAGGAGGCGAAGTTTGACCGCTACCTTTTCGGCGACCAGGTAGGATTCCGCTATATAGCATTTGGCGTACAATGCCTTCAGGTCCTTGCCTTCGTTGGGGCTCCCCAGCCCCTTGAACATCTCGCCCCAAGTCGGAGCCGTGACGTCAAGGATACCCTTGTAGAACAGCGTCGACCGCGGCCGATCGGGCGTCGATCCGTTCCAACTATCGGGTATGTTGAAACTGGGCTTGACCGCGCCGAGGATGATAATCACGGAGGTGGTCACCAGAATAACGTAGACGAAAAACGTCAGATAGGTCGCCATGGTCAGCGCCGAAAGGCGATCGATGTCGAAGCCTGCAAAGCCTGGCCAGGGATAGTCCGTCGCGAAGCGGGTGAAGACGGCTCCGACCAGAGCGCTCAAGAATGCGATGATCGTCAGCAGACGCGAGGCCTTGCCGTCCTCATATTCGGTCAGCGCCTTCACTTCGGCGAGACTGGCCTTTGCGCCGTCATGGACGCGATCGAGTGCGTCGTCAGGGATCGACCAACCGTCAAGTTTGGCCTGCAGCTCTCCGAAGCCCGTATTCTTGGGTTTTCCCTTACCAAACATGCAAATCGCCGCTCTAAACCTCGACCGCCGCGCCCATATAACGTCGCCATCCTTCGCGCCGCAACCCACAGGCGTCGCATTTACCGCAGCCGTAACCCCAGTCGTGGCGGTTGACGCGGTCGCCCAGGTAGCAGGTGTGGGTCGCCTCGACGATCAAATCGACTAGCGCCCGACCGCCCAGTTTTTCCGCGAGCTTCCATGTCGCGGCCTTGTCGATCCACATGAGTGGCGTCTCAAGCACTAGGCGCGCCTCCATTCCCAGGTTGATCGCCACCTGCAGTGCCTTCACCGTGTCGTCCCTGCAGTCGGGATACCCGGAGAAGTCCGTCTCGCAGACGCCTGTGACGACGTGCTTGAGGCCGCGCTGGTGGGCGGCGATCGCGGCGAAGGTCAGGAACACCAAATTGCGGCCGGGAACGAAAGTGGAGGGAAGGCCGTCCGGCCGTTTCGAAAGTGGCAGATCCGCAGTCAGAGCACTGGTACTCACCTGTCCGAGCACGGCCAGGTCGATGACGTGATCGCGCCCGAGCCTCGCCTCCCATCGTGGGTCGATACCGGCGATGCCGGATATCACCGCGTCGCGGCAATCCATCTCGATCGCGTGGCGCTGACCGTATCCGAACCCGATCGTCTCGACACGGTCGTAGCGCGACAGCGCCCAGGCAAGACACGTGGTAGAATCCTGACCGCCTGAGAAGAGAACGATTGCGGACTGCTTCATCGCGATCTCCGTGAATAAGTACTCGACGTCAGCGATCGCGGCCGTCGTATTCCGCCCAACAGTCGGTCGTCTCATAGACCCTGACGCTGGCGAGTTGCGCCAGGCGTGGTTTGGTCCGGTCCCAGATCCAGATGGCGATGTTTTCCGCGGTGGGATTCTCCAATCCCGGAACGTCGTTCAAGCAGTGGTGGTCGAGTGCTTTAAGAAGAGGGTCGAACGCCGCCTCTAGGTCGAAAAAATCCACCACGAACCCGGTATGCGGATCGACAGGCCCGTCCAACACGATCTCGATGCGATAGGAATGGCCGTGCATCCGATGGCAACGGTGCGTCTGTGGGACGCTCGGAAGTCGGTGCGCGGCTTCGAACTTGAATGCTTGTGATATCTTCATCGGATGCCAAGATGCTTGTGGGTTTGAACGCTGAGCCGCCACTTCGGATTGTTCAGGCAGTACGCGACAGCCTGCCGCGTGTGGTCGACCACGTCAGGGCCGTCCATCGGTTGAAGCAAAAAATTGTCGAAGCCCATTCTCTCGAAGCGTTCCGGCGGGGCTGCCGTCTGCGGGTACACGAGCTTGAGTTCGTGTCCTCGGGTGATCGCTAGTTCGGCATTCGATTTGGGGCTGACGCAGATCCAATCGATGCCGACAGGGGCCGGCAGCGTTCCATTCGTCTCGATCGCGATACGGAAGCCGAAGCTGTGCAGCGCACGCACGAGTTCGTCGTCAACCTGCAGCAGGGGTTCTCCCCCGGTGAGGACACAGAGACGATGAGCTTCGCCGGCGGTCCATTCGGAGACGATCGCCTCGGCGAGGCTTCGTGCGTCGCGATACCGGCCTCCCTTCGTGCCGTCCATGCCCACGAAATCCGTGTCGCAGAAGCGGCAGACCGCCTCGTGCCGATCCTGCTCGCGTCCCGACCAGAGATTGCAGCCGGAGAAGCGGCAAAACACCGCCGGTCGCCCGGCCTGCATTCCCTCGCCTTGCAGCGTGAGGAATATCTCCTTGATCGCGTAGGGGCCCATATCCCTACCGCCTTCAATTGGCGCGCCGGATGAGGCGCACGAGATAGTGCGACACCAGCCGATAGTCGGCCTTCGTGTTCTGAAGGGCGTGCCACAAACGCTTTTCGGTTCCGAAATTCCACTCGCCGCTGGACCAATGGGTCTTGCCGACCAGACACTTCAGGCCGTTCTCGAACTGTCGCTGCGATTTCGCCTTGTTCCTGATGACGAGTTCGTCCATCGCGTAGCCGAGGGAGATCAGACCGACGCCGTGCACAAGACGCGACGTCTTCGGCGTATGATCCTTCCAATCCTTAGCGAAAGTGTTCTGCACCGCCCCGAAAAAATTGCTGACGAGTTCGACGCCCTCGGACATCAGATCTCCGTTGCTTTCGAAGCCACGAAGCGCGCCCTGCTGCAGCGAATTCATCAATAGCCTCTGCAGAAGGGTGTCCTTGATGATGCCCTCAGGATGGGTCTGTTGGTTGATCTGGCCGCGAAGCGACGAGTCCGGATCGAAGTTAAGGCGTTCCGTCAACAATGCGGCGCCAGCGCGATCGGACAAACGGTGCGGCAATCCGTCCAGCCCCGGCAGCAGTTCGTAGATAAGAGGCTTGGCGATCGGCCTCGTATTGTTGACCAGAATGAATTGACGGTTGAGCTCAGTCATGTCGTCGCAGAGGAACGAAGAGACGAGGAATTCGAATTTCCTCTCCGGCAAGCTCAGCGCCGCGCAGAGACGTTGCTGGCCGTCGACCACCCACCCCGGAGGTCCGTCGGAAGTGTCGACGACGAAACCGCCGTCGCGTGTGGCCGAGGCTCCCTTGGCGAACGCGAGCACGATCGCGTTGGGCAGCATCGCGTCGTCCTGGCCCAAATAATCGCTTATCTCCCTGATATGGGACGCGATCTGCGGCCGCTGGAATCCGTTCAGACGACCTTTCGCGTCGCGGCCGATCCGCTCGATGCGAGCGATCTTCGTTATCTCCTGTGGGGTCGCGGAGAAGCAGATGACCCGATGGCCCTTGCCCTGGCGCGGTGAGATCGTCGGCTCGAAACGTACTTTGGTCATCGTTCTCTTTTCCGGACTTGTTTGCTGTCTGCCGTCAGGTGCGCGTAGAAGACGTGCAGGTTGTGAATGCCGCGTCTCTTGTTGCGATTGGACGAACGGAAGATCAGTGCCTCCACTCCGGTTTCGCGACAGACGCGGCAGCGACAGCGCTCCCAGGGCCGATCGCCCAGCGTTTTCAGATAGGCCGTTCGCAATTCGGCGAGCCTCGCCTCGTTGCGTGCATCGGTCGCGCGCTCGTCCCAGAGGGCGTATCGGCCGTACTCGATGACCGCGTCCACCGCGGATTCTACCTTCATCCTTCGGGAGGCGAACTTGCGAACGCCTTCCAGCGCGCGCGCCTCAAGCCGGAGCAGATTTTCTTGGTCGAGACGACCCCTGCGGGCCCTTCTCAGCAGCTTGTCATTGTCGATCGCCTGGGGGATCCGGACCGCCGTGTAATAGGCGAGTTCACCGCTCTTCCCCAAGGCATAGTAATTGCGCTTGCCGTCCTTGAAGGCGCGCAGCAACGGCGACGTGGTGTCGAAGCTTGCAACGCCGTATTTCCTCACGGCTGCGAGGTGCTCGGTCTTGCCGAAACCGAGAAGATGCAGTTTGACGCGTCTCGGCAGAGATTGGCGGATCGTCGCCAACGCCTTCTCGATCTGCTCGATGCGCAACGGTACCATGCCGCCGACGGCGAGGTAGCTGTAACCCATCTTGGCGAGCGCGGTCGCACAATCGGCCATGCTGCGCGCAGACCAGCCCTGAATGACGCCGACCGGGGTGAACTTCCTGCCCAAAGCCTTCGACGCCGGCAGAAATCGGCGCGCGTTCTCGATCGTAATGTCCACGCGTCGCTTCGCCTCGGCTGAAGGCTTCGCCCCATCCTCAAGGAAATCGAAGACCAGATGGTCGATCGAGCAGCCGTGCGTGAAGCCGCCGTCCTCGTAGAATTCCAGGGTGTCATGGATGGTATAGGGCGGATCCTTTCGGTCGCGATACGTGAAGGCGCCGTTGTCCCCCATCACCATGCTGCCGGGATATTTGGAAAGCGGGTAGCGGAGGAATTCGCGCGCTCCTTCCCTGCGGAAGCGCATCGCCTGCGCCTCCGAATACTTGCCGGTAACGGTAGCGTCCCCGACGATCGCGCGGGAGACCAGGAGCCCGTCGTAGGGCGGGGTGTCGAGGTGCTCGTGCGGGAAGTCGTCGTCGGCGTGCGCGCGCCGACGTTTGGCCGCACGGTCCGCGACGAAGTCGAATTCGGGATCCACGAAATCGAGGCTATCGGAGTACAGGAACTTCATGCGGCGGAAGCCCGGGAAATATCGCGCTCGAGTTGGATCAGGTAGTTGGAGAGCAGGCGTTGGTCCTTGGGTGTCGATTGGAGGTCGTTCCAATCGCGGTTCAGCGCCTCCCATCTTCCTTCGGTCCAGCGGCAATAAGGAGCCAGGCGGCTGAGTACCGACCTCACCGCCAAAATGTCGCCGCCGAAATTGCCGTAACGCGTCATGATCTGATCCATGAGGACGCCCATCGCTGTGATGCCGGCGGCATGCATAAGCCTACTCCGGTCTGGCGGAAGACCCCACGCGCCGGGGAACGCATCCCGAACCGCCGACCAGAAGGAGACGAGAAGGCGATACATCGCGTCGGTGTCGGCAGTCCCGTCGGTGTCGACGTGCGCGGCAAGCGCGCCGCGTGGATCCTGCAAGCTGCGGCGCATGAGATTGGTCAGGGTCGAATCGGTAACGACAGCCAAAGGGGACGAATGGGATGGTCTCTTGACGAGTTGATAAAAAGGCGAGCCCGGCGTATCGGCAAGTGCGGCGCACAGTATGCTCGGAACCCGGCGTGCGGACAGGTCCCGCGGAAGGACGGTCCCCACCGTCGGCAACAGTTCGTCGATGAGGCGCTTGTCGAGGGGACGTGCCTTGTTCACGAGAATGAATTGCTCGCGGTGAACCGCTATGTCACTTGAGACGAACGCGATGACCGGCACTGGAAGATTTGACCCGCCAGATTCGGCGAGTGCCAGCGCGCGCTGTTGTCCGTCCACGATCCAAGCAGACTTCCTTCCTGGTCTCACCGGAATCGAGAGCACGCCGGCGTCGCCGGCTTGGTCGACGGTCTCGTTCTTCGTGCCCCTCTTCTGATTGAATTTTGCGCCGGCGATCGCGAGAATCACGGCATTCGGAAACAGAACGTCGCCGCCGGCCAGATATTCGGCTATTGCCTTGACGTGGGCGCGGATCTCGGGCCGCTGGAATCCCTCGATCTGACTGTCCGTGGACTGCTTGATCCGGGCGATCTCGGCCATTTCGAGTATCCGCGATCCGGGAACGAAGAACGCAAAGACTTCGGTGCCGCCTTGGCGGGTCCTGATGGCGTGCACGTTCACGCATGGAATCGCCTTCATGAGAGCCCTCGCCGCACGTCGTTGTAGATCCGAGAGAATCGCCCTTGTTCGCAGGACACCCCTTCGACATTTCTTAGATGCCTCAGCACCATGTTGGACGTGGGTCCGATCTTCGGCATCAGGCGGGTGACCATCTTTCTGATCTCGTCGTCGGAAACCCGCTTCTGGACCCGGGGGCGGCGAAAGGCGACAGGGGCGAGGCGCGCCGCGACGGCCTTCTTGTCGGTTTCGAGCTTCCCGTCGGACTGCGGCGAAATGTACGTCACGAAATCGAGAAGGGCGCGCTGGGGAAAATCGACCCGCGTTCCTGGGCGCCCCAGCCTGTCCAACCGTTCGTCGTACGGCATCACGTATGGCTTGAGGGCGTCGCACAGATGATCGCTGATGGACAGCCCGAACAATCTGAGCCGAAGACCGTCGATTCGAGAAACGGTTATCAACTCCTTCTCGATCATCGCGGCGTAGGCGCGCGAAAGGCACACCAGAACTTGCGAGCAGCCCTTCGCATCTGTTACCAGAGTCGAGGAGAAGGGTCCCTTCGAGACGGCGGCCCACCATCGCGCGGGGCTCACTTCGCCCTTGATCTTGCGGAGGACGGAGGCCGGGCCGACCGGCCGGATTGTCAGATCGTAGGCCGGAATCGGCGTTTCGCTCCTCACGTAACCTAGTCCGGCGGAAAGAACGGCAAATCTTCCCGAAACGTGCTCCGAGGCCTTGCGGGCCACCTGGAAAGCCCGCCCCTTGTAGAGGTCGGCCGCCGGCTTGAGTTGGGTCTCTCTCTTCAGCCGTCCAATCCAGGCATCTGCGGTCTGCTCGAGCGTTCCGCGCGGCAACGATCTGACGGAAAGCGCACGCGTGCATCGCTTCCCCGCCGAGCAGGTTGTCACGACGAGCGTCGGTTTTCGGAGGCGGTTGATCGTTTTCGTGCGAGAAACTGCCATTCTTTCTGCGACCGCAGCCACTCCCTACTGCAAAGACGGGAAGCCAAGGAATCACGGACGGAATTGGCGAATTTCCCCGACGCCCCCTTAGCTAATCGGACAAGCAACGCGCGCTGTCAAGCTCTGGTTGTGCAGTTTCCTTAGCCTTCCGGAAGAAATGCTCTGCAGTTATCGCCACGCTTTCGCAAGGATCACGGGACTTGGGGCAGTCGGTTTCGACCCGTCGCGTCTGGACAATGATATTTGAAGTCGCAAGCCGTGCAGGTCCGTTGTTCCGGCTGCGTGGGCCAGGGCGCACGGGTCGATCCCCGCGTTATCTCAGCCTGGACCGCCACTTCGATGTCTCCGACGACCCTGTCGAACCGACCGGTTGCCTCATCGAGGGAGGAGGGCGTGACCTCGACAAGCCGAAAGCTGCGATCCTCGAGAAAGAGCTTGCTGAGGCCGCGCGTCTGGCCGGTCTCGAGTTCTTCGCCTTCCTGCTCGGGGCTTTCGCGCTCGCCCAGTAGGAATGCGCGATCGGCCTGGGCCGGCATAACATCGGTCGCGTGCCCTCTCACGTCGCTACGCAGATCGCGAAGGTCGGTCTGCGAGGGATAGAGTTCGTTCAGGTATAGAAGTACGCCCGCGATCACCCTCGCATCCGGATTTTGCCGATGCCGAAGCCACGCATAAGTCTGTATCTGCCACGCCTGGTGGAGCCACGTGTCGCTCCCCACGCTTGGAGGGCGCCTCATGCCCTTGTAGTCCACTATAATCTCGAAGGGTGCATCGCTCCGTTCCATCTCGGCACGCACGACCGGGCTTTGGCGAAGACGGTGAAGAATGGCGTTGCTCGGAGGTGCGCGATGGAGTTGGACCGAGCTTAAGACATCGACTATTCCGGTGACAGAATAGCGTACGGCCCGCATTTGCGCATTGGGCGGTAGCTCCCTGGATCCCATCAGGCGCAGTTCGGCTTCGGCGACGAGGGGAAAGAGATGGACGCCCCACGTGTTCAAGGCCGCTTCAGCCCGGCGACTTGCGATGCCTCGGCCGTTTTCAGTCGGATTATCGTAGTCGAGATACAGAAGGCGCGGCGGAGGACGCAGCCCCCGCGACAGCAGCCTGCGGTAGACCGTCTGCTCGATCGGGCTGATGTGCGTCGCCCACGTCCACGGCCAACCGCCGTCCCAGGGGGCGTCGCCGGCCCTCCACCGCGCAAACGCCTCCTCCATCAGGCCGTGAATGAATTCGCCGAACCACTGTTGAACCGGGACGGAAGGAGGCAAGCCCGCCTTGTTGTACAGACGATACTGGCGTCCACATTTCAGGAACGCCAACAAGTCGCCCGTGAGGCTGTACTCGGGGATGATGCGCTCGACACCGTGCGGACGGATGCTCATCGAAACCTCCTGAGGAACGAGAGGCCTCGCCAAGGCCAGAGATCGGCAGGTGCGCATGAGGGGCGGCGCCAACCGGTGGCCACGCTCTGCATCGGCTTTCTGCTACGGCTCACACCCGTCGTAGCGACGGAATGGCCGACCAGGATCAGCAGGTCCTGGGCGCGACTGAAGGCGACAAAATATTTCCTAGTCAGGTCATCGAATGCGCGATCCCGGCCGGTCCGATTTCCCAGATGGATCTGCGAATATGGACGGAAGAAATCTTCCATCCGATGGACCCGATCGGGATCGGTAGGATAGCGCTTGAAGGGCTTGGAGACCCTTCCATCGCCGAGTTCCGAACCGACGTCGACGATTGTGACCGGAAACTCCAATCCCTTGGCCTGATGGATAGTCATGAAGTTGACCCGGTTGCGGGGCAATGTCTCGAGCAAGTCCTCCTCGACCTCGATCACATCGTCGGCGATCGGAGCGAACACGCGCCAGATCGCGTCGGCCACGCTGCGCGTCGCCAATTCGTCAGTGAGCGAGCCCGGCGCGAAAATGAGTTCGCCCCGAAATCCGCGCAGGAGACTGGCCGCCGACACGGCGCGCATGATGGCTTCCAACCAAGCCAGATGCTCGACGTCGTCCTGGAAAGCGGGAATCCAGGTGACCAGTTTGTAGAGCAAGTCGCTCAAAGAGACATTTGTGTTGCCTCGCAGTGGCCGGGTCGCTCGGCGTCGCTGCCAGTTGTCGACGAATCGTCTCAGATTTGCCGGCCCCGACACGAGAAAGGCGTTGGCGTCGTCGCGCCATCCGCGGAGTTCGCGCAATACCGGATCTCCTATTCTCTGCGAGCCCAACACCTCTCCGTTGGGGTCCAGACAAAGCAGCGCCAAGCCAAGAAGCCTACGTACGGCCACCTGCTTCTTTAGCGGCTGGCCTCGGGGATTGAAGACGCCGATCGGCGGATCGAGTGCTTCGAGTTCGTCGCGTAAAAGGCGCGGGAATCGTTCAGTGCCGCTTGCGCGGTATTCGGATGTCGAGTCGAATAGGATCGCGATATCTCCGGCCGATCCGCGTTCGGCGTCGAGAGCGATCGCGTGTCGGCGCCCCTCGGCGTCGGCAATCCGAATTCGGCCGCCGTTGACCAATCGGCCGATCAGGCCTGCAACTTCCGAAGCGAGCAATTCCTCCCCATCCTCGAACATGCCGACGAGAGGTAGCTCGCCTTCATTGGCAGAACCGTGCAGAAGCGCCGGCTTGCCGATAACCCGCGCCTGCTGAAAAATCACGTCGGAGCGGACGAAGCTGTCCACGAGGTTCACAATATTTCTCGTCGATCGATAATTGAGATTCAGTGCTATCTCGGTTGCTTCGATCCTCACACGATCCCGTGCACGCCCGCGAAAGCCCGCGAAAAGCTCCACGGTGGCGCCGCGGAAGCGATACAGCGACTGGTCGTCGTCGCCGACGACGCAGATCGATCCGCCATTGTCGCGCGCCGCGGCGGCCAGCGCAAAATATATGCTCTCCTGCAGATAGTTCGTGTCTTGATATTCGTCGACCAAGACGAACCGGACAGTCGCAAGGAACTCGTTCATCCGCCCGGAGCCGAGCGCCTGGAGGAAGTATTCGTTGAGACCTGCGAAATCGAAGATCTCCCGCTCGCGCATGACGGCCTCGAACGTCTCGATCGCTTCCAACGCCCGCGACAGACCCACGCTGACGTCGCCAGCGCCGCTGCCGGCGCCGGCCAGAAGCGCGGCGCGGTCGACGCGATCGTTGATGAGACGTTCGCGGATTTCGACGAGGGCGGCGGCACGACCGCCGAGGCCGAGCATGCCGCCGTAGGTATTGAATCCCAGCGTCTCGAGAAACGCGCATAGCCTCCTCGACCTTGCCGCGGCCGTCGGGCGGACGCCCTCAGCCATCATCAGAGCGGCGAATACGTGCGTATCCACCGGCGTCGGTCGAGGCGCTCCTGCGGCCCTAAATTCATTGAGGAGGTCCTGAGCGATGCTGTCGATCGTCCCGACCCGCAGCTGGTTGAAATCCAGCCTCTCGAAGCGAGGGGGCGCAGCGCGGCGCGAGCGCAGGACGCGGGCGCGTATGTTCTCGCCCCACTCGATAATTCTGCTCCGCAGGACCGCGGCGGCTCGACGCGTGAAGGTCGTGGCGACGATTTCGAGGGGATCGAGGCCGTCTACGTAGATGAGCTTCAGGATCCGCAGAGCCGATGCGGTGGTCTTTCCGCTGCCCGGGCCGGCGATGACGAAAAGAGATCTATCGACCGTTGCGGAGACGATGCCAACCTGTCCCTCGTTCAGGCCGCCTGCGCGTCCCACATTCCTCGCGCTAAGAGGAACTCCTGCCACCGCCATCGCATGGTCGCAAAAGTCCTCCCATGTCAACGTTGTCACCTGCGATCCCCCTCAAACCCCGCCGTGCCGGCGATCCTCTTGCGCCGCAACTTAGGTTAGAGCAGCTATAGCGGGACCCTTCGATTTCGTCGATGCCGGAAGCGGGCGAACGGCGGTTGCGTTGAATCATACTTAAGTTGGTACGGAATGAACCGAGCAGAGTATCCTAACGGCCAATGAAGTGCCAATGTCGGAAGGCGATCGAGCTAGGCTCGCTTCGGCAGTAGTTCGGCTGACCGGTCCTCTCTGGAATTTTTGCCTCCTTCAGCGATTAGCGTCCGGTTCGGACGGTGAAGGAATACGACCTGCGATTACAGACGCCCCGAGTTCGCTGGTCAACAGACCTAGCGTTTGTCTCTTAGATTCTGTCGAGCGAGCTTGACCGCGCACGCGATCTATGTACGATCAGCAATCAAAGATTGCATATGAATTTTAGATCGGAATTTTTGCGGGGCAGGACCTGTCGCGGCACCCGGCGAGGGCGGCGCTTTCATGACATCGCGAGCCTTCGAGCGAATTGACGGCTGGTTTTCCGCGCGATCTCTGGTGGACCGCCGGATGCGGCATGCTGCCGAGGTTTGTGACCTTCGCGTGATGTCGGGACGTTCGGGGGCATGCGCGGCGCGGCCGCGTCCCGCGGTTCGCTCGACGTGCTTCCAATTGGGGCTGACTTATGGAAATAGATCAGACGCGATTTCGTAATGTCGTCGAGCAGACGCGCGAAGATCGCGATCGCGTGCGCAAGCTCGTAGAAGGCAAGCAGTGGCGCCAAGCCGAGCCGGACCGAACGCGCATGGCGATGTTCAGCTTGCGGGCCGCACGACAAACGATGCCGCGAGGCGCCGAGGCCGTGCAGGGTCCCGACGACATGCAAGCTTCGTGGTTTCTGCCGGGTGGCGCGACGGCGCGGCGAGCGATCGCATTCGTCGAAGCGACGGGTGGAGGTAAATGGACGGCCGGCTCCGGCTTTCTGATAAGCCCTACGCTCTTCATGACGAACCAGCACGTGATCCAGGACGAAGCGGCTGCGCTTTCGGCCCAGATCACTTTCGACCGTGAAATGGGTGAAGACGGATCGATGCGGCCCACCACTGTCTTCCGTTTGGCGCCCGACCGTTTCGCCCTGTTCTCGCAGCAGGAGGAATTGGACTACGCTCTCGTCGCGCTCGGGCACAGAGTGGCCGGCGATGGCGATCCTGGCGACTTCCGATATTGTGTCCTGTCCGATCGGCCCGACAAGCATGTGATCGGCATGAACATGAACATCGTGCAGCATCCGAATGGTCTGCCGAAGATGATCGCCATCCGGAACAACATTTTGCAGTATCGGACGGAGCTTACGCTTCTGTACGAGACCGACACCGATCACGGTTCGTCGGGCGCGGCGGTCTTCAACGATGCGTGGGAGTTGGTCGCGCTGCATCACTTCGGCGAGCCGTTCCTCGAACGTAAGGACGAGAACGGCAATCCCATTCCGACGAACGTTAACGAGGGCGTACGGATCAGCGCCATCTATCGACATCTCTCGGAAAGGCTCGCGAGCCTCGACGGGGAGCGGCGCGACCTGTTGCGGGCCGCGCTCGATCTGTCGAAGACGGCTCTCGCGCAGACAGGCGGAAAGCGACTCTCGCCGCCCCATCCGTCCGCGGATGCACAAGAGAGTCTGGTGATCGGGGAGGAGGGCGTCATGGCCAGCGAAGTCGGTGGAAACGAGATCAAGGTGACGATTCCGATCGAGGTGAGCGTCCGGGTAGGGGGAGGCTACGCGACCGCCGCTCCAGTAACGCCCGCGCCGCAGAAGACGCTCACGCGCGCGGCGGAAAAGATATCGGTCGACCAGGACTATTCCAACCGCGACGGCTACGACCCGCGGTTCGTGCACGGCGTGACGTTTCCGTTACCCACGCCGGTCGGCAAGCTGGCGAAGCAGGTCGTTCCCCTCAGGGCCGGCGAACCGGACGCGGAGGCCGGCGAACTGAAGTACGAGCACTTCAGCATCAAGATGAACAAGGCCAAGAAGATGGCTCTCTTCACGGCCACGAATATCGACGGCAAGAGTTTCCTGAACGTGGATCGCTCTACGGGCGAGGCTACCGATGGCGCCGAAGGGGAGACCTGGTACGGCGACCCGCGCATCAGCGCGAGTTTCTTCATCGACCAGACCTTCTATTCGGGCTGGTCCAATCTTTTCGACAGGGGCCATTTGACCCGCCGCATGGACCCGGACTGGGGAAGCAAGGATCAAGCCGAGCGCGCCAATGCCGACACCTATCATTTCACCAACTGCACTCCGCAGCACTTTCGCTTCAACGAAAGCACTAAATTCTGGCAGGGCGCCGAGCAATACGTCCTCGAAAACGGAGCGATTTCGGAAGAGAGACCGCGAACCGCATCTGCGTCTTCCAGGGACCGATTTTCGACGACAAGGCCGATCTTTGGGCTGACGACATCCAGATTCCGTCCTCGTTCTTCAAGGTAATCGCCTGGAAGGGCAAGAATGGCGTGAAATCCGTTGGGCTCATCGTCGATCAGCGTCAATTGCTGTCCGAGCAGCGCAAGGGAGGAATTCCGCCGAAGCCCCCGGCCTTTGTCGACGTCTCGCAATGGCGGGTTGCCATCACCGAGATCGAACGGCGGACCGGCCTGGACTTCGGCGATCAAATCAGGTCGGCCGACACGTTCGAGACCAAGGATCAGCCCGTCGTTGGCGAGGCACGGCCGGCGGTTCCGATAAGATCCGAGTCGGATCTTCTGCCTCGGAACCTATGACGATGGCGACGCCGTTCGAGGACGCGGAACGCGGATGAAGAAAATGGCCGGGAGTAGATTTGGCCTGCCTCCTAGCGTTCGCATCCGGTAAGGCGACCGTTTGGTTGACGAAGGGCACCTACGGATCGCCAACCTGATCGCTACTACGAGACCGATGGATTTGAATTCCTCTATGTCCGCACACTCATGACTGAGGTGTTGTTCCAGGATTAGCGCCTCCTCGAACTATTCGACGAGTCAGGCTCTCTCAACAACGAACAAAGAGAAATGCCGCGTGGGCATCATGCTTACCGGCACGGTAACCGACTTACGCCATGACGCAGGGTTGCAGACTTTGGCCGAGGAGATCGCCGTGACTGACACAGGTCTTGGAGTATTGCTGACATTGGTGCCGGCTGCCGCACTTGGATTTTCGCTCTACCAGTATCGCATCAACAGCTTGAGCGCCGAACGCCAGCGCATGCGCGAGCGCGCGATCAAGGCCGCGGACGAAATGGCTACCCTGCGCAGCGATGGGGACGTCGCGCTTGCGTTAAAACTGCTTGACTATGGAGATGTCTCAATTGAGGTGATCGACAGCTATTCCGGTAGCAAAACCCAAGTCAACGTGAATCGGCAGCAATTCGCGCAGGCTCTCGATTATCATCGCAAGCGCGAGAAAGGATCGGATGCGCAATCAACGGAAGACAAATTCGGACCGTTCGAGATTAGAATTCGAGATATCGTCGACGCGCTCCTCGTCTATCTGGAACGGGTCGAGGCGCTGATCGCCGCGGGGGTGATTGATCGAGCCGAATTTGGTGATCTGTTTTCCTATTGGCTCAAGCTGATGGCCGAGCGGCCGCTTCCGGACGATTCGACCCTTGATCATTTCGACGACGCGAGCCGGGCGGCGCTCTGGAATTACGTACGCAAATATGAGTTCATCGGCGTTGTTCGGCTGTTTCGCCGGTATGGCCGTGCCGCGGACTGGAAGGCGACGCCTGAGGAGGCGTTCAAGCCGAGGACGCCTACACCTCTCCTCAAGCCATGAGACCCTCGCGGCCAGGCCTGGTCCGCGTCATTGGTCGCCCTTCGGCGGCTTCTGCGATGCCTTCGCAACCAGATAGGTGGCATGGCTGAGACCGAGCAGGGCCGTGAAGGACTCGCTCACGTCCGGCATCGCAGCAAACAGCGGAGTGCCGGTGTTCAGTGCCGACACGACGGACGCGCCCGGAATGTTCCGGACGCGCGCGAACAGCAAGCCGGCATAGGCGACAACCAGGATTACTGTGATGATCAGATTTTGCACCCTGGAGATATCGATCTCGTTCGCGTTCCCAGCTTCTTCGCCTGTGAAGAAATCCATCACGGTGGCGTAGGCCGGCGAAGGATTTTTGATAAGCGGACTAGGCGAGATCATGCCACCAGTGAAGCGTTGAACGTCTCCTTCCCGGCGCACGCCGCCGTCGGCGAGGCTCAACTGGGTGTCGCCTTCCTTGGCCTTCAATATCAGTTTCGAGGCCATCGGCGAGACGAAGGAGATGCCGAGGGCAAGAAACAGCGTCTGGTTCATGGTCGGGAAAAGATCCTTGTCGCCGACACCAAGAAAGGCCACGTTGAACAGTGAGAGGATACCGTAGCCGCCGAGGATAACGAGAGTCCATACGCTCACCTGTGCGCGAGCGAGCGACATCCTGTTCTGTGCATTGATCCACAAACCCAGGACGTGGCTCTTCAATCCGAGACCCGCGGCCATCACCAGCAACGTGATCGCGAGCATCATGCCGGCCATTTGCAGACCGAGCGACAGCTCTCCGGTGGAATTCGCCATGCCACGGACGTGCCCCCCGAATATGGAGGAGAGGACCCGATCGACCGTTCCACCAGCCGAATCCGCGGCGAGCAGCGCAAGCCGCCATGCGATCACGCATTCTTTCTCCAGTGGCTGGATCGGCGCTCCCGCCGCCGGCAGCGTGGTTGGGGCGCATTTGTTCGTCCGGATATCTTGAGACCATCCGTCGAACTTCTGGCATGCGGCTGCGTTGGCCGCATTGGCATCGCATATTTTCGATTTCTTTAGATCCGCCGCAAACTTGTCGCTGCCCCTCGTAATTTGCCCGCGCAGCAGGGCATGAGCCTCGGCCGCGGATCGCCCGGTCCACATCACCGTGCCCACCACGTAGGTGAACAGCAGAATGGCCAGATAGAGCACGAGGAAAGGTGCGCCAAGCAGGTTGGGCTTGCGCAGGACCGGCGTGCGGCCGTTGCCCGTCACGTCGGAGATGAATCGCACTTCACCCGCAGCAGGCTCGCTCGTCCGTTCATACAGTCCGAATTTGCGCCCGCCACCGTCGTTGCGTTGGGTGAAGACCGGCGCTTGCGGCGTATTGTCGATGATCCTGCGTTGCCATTCGGAAAAGCCGCCGGGCGGGATAACCGGGCGTCCGGCCGCGTTCAACTCCAGCAGCATGACGATGCCCGGAAGATCGCGGCCATTGTATTGGCCGTTGCTGCCGGCCTCCGCCGCGGTCCGCATTTGATCGAAAGCCTCACGGTCCGCCGACACAATTCCCGGAACGAACCGCGACGGAAAAGCCGCAGCGCGCTCGTCAACGGGCGTACGGTCCGCAATCCGTGCCACTGCGGCCTGGAGGCGCGCCAGCATCGGCGCTCCGTCTTCGGCCACAAGATCCCCGGTTTCGGCCCAATCGATCGCGAGGATTTCCGGACTGAGAGGCATATCGACCCCCATGCAAAACTCGCATCGGTGTTGCACCGATGCAGATCATCAATTCTGCCGCCGTCGACGGCGACGGATGAAAAAAAAGAACGCGGTTGTTGACTTGCAATGAAGATTACTGGAAGTTGATAGGTCTTAAACTAGCCGTCAAGTGTTTTTTAGGTTCTTTTCGGGCGCGCCGCCTTGGTTGACCTAATTGTTTTCAACGATGCCAATTTGCGCCTCTGGTTGACCGCCGGACAGGCGACGGACGGTCTCTTCGCCGCCACAGCGCTGCATGCAAAGGCCTCACCCGACAAGTCGCTAGATCTGACGTTTGCGCAGAGCGTCAAGCTCGCTCTTGCTGAGCAACTTTTTTCAGGCGAGGGCGACAATCGGTCACTAAAGAGCGCTGCGGCGCTGAGGGCCGAAGCGCAACAGATCGCGGACGAAATGCGTGCGGCGGCGAGCGCGGCCCTAAAGGAAGAAAAGGCGCGCCTGCTCGAAGGGCTGCGCGCGGCCTTATCAGCAGCGCGACAGATCGACGCGACCCTTGACGTCTCCGGCGATATCTTTGGGATTACCGGAATCGCCGGCGCCGCCGCGCTCACCGCGAGAGGCTCGCTGGACCTGTCGCATCTGCTGCCGACCGACAGCTTCGACGATCCGCCCTTGCCACGCACGGTCGCATTGAATGTCGTGCTCGACGCGGATGCGCAAGCCCAGGCTGGGGCCCTGAACGTGGACGTTTCGTTCCACGCCGAAATTGTCCTCGACCTCGCTCTCGCGGAGTTTCACTGCGATTTCGGTCTCGAACTGCCGCGGTTGCCACGCCTTCCGCCGTTGCGATTGAAGCTGCCTCACTTCACCCTGCCCAAGTGGCGCTTCGGAACGATCGCGCTGCCCACGCTGAAGGCAGAATGGCTGCGTTTCCTGCGGCTCGATCTCCACGTTCCCTTGGACGTCGAGATCCTGAACGATCCGCAGATGTCCATCGACGTCGCCCAGGGCAAGCTGACGATCGGTACGACGACAGCAGTCGACGGCCGCCTCATTTGCAAGGACGACGCGAATAACAACGTCGAGATCCTTGGCTTCACCGGGGGCGGGATCAGTGTCCCGGCCGGCGGAGCCATCTCGTTCACGGGTATCCTGCGGACGCCAAAGCTCTCGTCGCCGAAGGTGACGATCTCAGCGCGTGATATCGACGCGGCCTTCCTGCCGTTCACGACCCGAATCGCGGCCGCGACGATAACGATCGGCGCAGGCGCGGCAGCGAGCTTCGATCTTGCCGCCGGCACAGGCGAACTCTCCGCCAAGAACGTGGTGGACTTTCCGCGCATTGAGCTGAAGTCGAAAGCCGATCCCTCGTTGACGATTGCGCTGGCCGCCACCTACGAGGTGGACCTGAGCACCCGAGGCGGCGAGCATGGCAAACTGACTCGGCTCGAGATACTCACCCCTTATCCTTTGGCGCTGATCGCGCGGGCGGGCAAGGAGGTCATCGCGGGTATTCTGCGTCTTACCTCGATGATCAAATTGCCGGACGCGCCAGATGGGCCGGACTTTCCATCGATGCCGAACCCGGCGCCGCTGCTCGAGCATCTCGGCGCGTTCGTGCTGTCCTGCGTGCGATGGCTTGCCAGCCAAGCCGGCGGCGCGGCCCATGCGCTGTTCGGCCTCGTCGAGGCCGCGCTCGAGGCCGTCGGGCGGATGCTGGAAGCTGTTCGCCATGCGGCCAGCGAGGCGGTCAGCCATGTCGTTGTCGAAGTCCGGCTCGACGCGGACAGCCTGGCGCTGCGGCAGATCGTCATCACGCCGCTGCACCGCGACGGGGCGGCCACTGCGGCCAGGAAAGACCTCGTTTTCGCCGGCTTCACCCTGACGCTTCCCGGCGATGCACGCCCCTCGTTGGTCGTCGATCTATCGGAGCCGCGCACCTTGGTCGCGCTCGTCGTGACGCCAACGACGGATACGGCAATGCTGTCGACCGATCTTTGGCTCAATCGAACGTCGGGCACCGAGGCCGTACGCGACAAGGCCGACAAGGCACAGACGGATAAGGACAAGCGGCCGCTACTCGCCGTCGAGGTCAAGAACCCCAATCCCATCGCGCTGGTCGCGGTCGCCGGAGAAAGGCCGCGGTTCTTCCAGGAACTTGTGGTCGACGGTCCGCTGGATGAAACCGAAGTCGTGAGCGGCAGGACGTACAGGATGCTGCTGCTGAAAGGCCGTCCGCGCTTTGCGAGCATCAAACTTGCCGGCGCGCTCAATGTCTCTCTCAACACGGAAAAGGTCGCCCGCCTGTTGCCATTCCTGTCCGCGCCCGCCAGGGAGTCAGCCGGCGACGATTCCATCTTCAAGGGATTGGGCCAGTTCATCCGAGTCAAGCCGGAGCAGAACAAGGCCACGATCGACGGGCGGGTCGCGAAGGTACCAATCGATGTCCAGATTGTCGTCGGAGGCGGCGACAAGAGCGGCATCGAAACCACTCTGCAGGTCGCCCTCGACATAGAGACGCTGGAATCCCGCATCGAGGGCGGCCGTACCGTTGCGATCGAAGGCACAGACGCGCCTCGTGATCTTCTTGGCCTGCAACTCCAGATCAGGTCGTCGAAGGTTCCCTCAGGCACCAAATTTCCGCAATTCCTGCTCGACTTCTCCGGCGGCGATGCACGTCTGGCGCTCGCGCCGGACGTCATCGCGGAACTCTCCTATACCCGCGTCGCGTCGCGGGGCCGGGGCATTTTGTTCAAAGTCGACCAATTCGCGATCACGCGCGAGGGGATTGATCTCGACGCCACTGTCAATGCAGACGAGCCGGTTCAGATCGCCGGCGTCGATATGCCGTTTCGCTTCTCCAAGGGACAGCTATCGATCAAGCGCGGCGAGGTGCAGAGCTTCTGCATCGACGGCGCGGGGCAACTGCCGCCGGCGCTGGTCGGTGAAGCCAACGCCAAGATATCCATCGCGATGGGGCGCGACCGTTCGGGCAGGCTCGCGGTTCAGGCGGCCGATGCGGAACTCGAAAACGCCGGCAGTCCACTGATTTGCAAGACGACCCGCTTCACGTTTTCGATCAGCAAGCTCGGTCTCTCGTTCCACGATTTCGGACCCGACGGCACTCACTTCTTCTTCCTGCTGACCGGGACGGCGCGGTTCACGCCGGGAAGCGGCGAGTTTTCGTCGGGTCTGCTGAAATATCTGCCGGACCTGACGATCACCCTGGACAAGGCGCCGCTGGCCGGCGATTCGCGGATGTTGCTACGTCGGATGTCGTTCCAGGTGGCGGTCACGCCACCGCGGCGAATCAAGTTCTTCGAACTGTTTGACTTCGAATTGCGCGGCATCGGCTTTCATCCGTCCAGCGATCTGTTCAGCGGCAAGCCGGCGCTCTCGATCTCGGGCCAGGTCAGCTTCATCGAAGCGGGCGATGCCATCAGCACGACGATCGATTTCCACCAGCTCTGGATTGCACCGCCGAAGAACCACGAGCCGCTGCCGCAGGTTCGTTTCGACGGGCTGACGGTGGCGCTGGGGCTCGGCGGTGTCGGCTCGGTCGAGGGGACGGCGATCACTGTCGACGGCCAGATGCCGTCGCTCTACAAGCCGGACATACTGCCATCCGACGTCACCACACGCGGCTTTCTGGCTTCCGGCCGCCTGAACATCACGGGTTGGGCACCGCTGTCCGCCGCAATGGGTTTTCTCGAGATGGAGAGGGCGGGCGGCGATTTGCGCCATGCCTTCTTCCTCTACGGACAGCTCAATCGCCTTAGTGTGACGATCCCGACCCCGATCGGCTCGCTCTACCTGCGCGAAGCGGGCTTCGGCTTCGGCTTCCGCTATACGCTCGCCGCGCTCGCGCAGGCCGACCAGGTCACCGATCCCAAGGCGCTGGTCAAGGTTCTCGACAGCGTCAGCCGATATCAGGGCGAACTCGCGAACGTCCGCGCCTGGCAGCCGGAGCCCGACGGCGATCGCGTGACCCTGGCCATGCGCGCGATGTTCTCGATGTCGTCGCTATCGAAGAGCGGAAAACTCGATGAACGGGAAGAGAAGCTGCCGAATCCCGTGTTGTTCGACGCCACGGTAGCGCTGCGTTCCGACCTCACTCTCCTGATGACGGCGCGCGCATGGATTGCGGTGAATTACTGGACCTGGGATCACAGCATCTCCACGGCCCCGTTGCGCGATCATCCGAGCCTGCGCGGCTACATGTACGTCTCGGTCCCGCGCCAGGAATTCCTGGCGCGGCTCGTCGCCTCGCGCGACGGCGTCATCGGCGACACGCCGCCGCTGCATCCGGCCTTGAAGATGATGCTGCAGGCCGCGGACTGGTCCTCGACGCTGTTCATCCGGCCGGGCTTATTCCATCAGGAGTTCGGCTGGCCCTACGAACTCGGTTTTGCGCTGAAAGACGACAGCGGGAATTTCGGGGTCGATTGCCGTGGCGGCATGATCCTGCGCATCGAGGACGGCGCCGTGCTGCAGGGCGTGGCGTTCCGCGCCTCCGGCTTTGCCCAGTTCGGCGGCTCGGTCGGCGGCGGGTCGCTCGGCGCTTCGGTCTATGCGCGAGCGGACTTTGCGATCGATGCGAAGTTCATCAGCTATATTTCGTTGAAGCGGCTCGATGAAACACTCTTCTACGGCTCGCTCGCCTTCAGTATCACGTTGCGCGTCAGCGTTCGGGTCTGGCTCGATCTTGGGTCGGGCCCTTTCCACATCCATCTTGAGGTTGGATTCAGTGCATCCTTCTGCCTGACGGTGGCGCTGGAGCTCGCGGCCTCGCCGCGGGGGCTCGCGGGACGGGGGGCCGCGCACCTGTCGGTCTCGGCGTTCGGCCGGTCGCTTGGGCTCGGCATCGGATTTGGTTTCAACGAGGGTATGCTGCAGGACGCACGCAGCCGCGTCGATCGATTCCTGTCACTCGGTCTTGCATCTTCGGTGCCGGACCCGGCGTCCGGTTTGACGCCGCCACCACCACCTCTGGTCCAGGCACCGCAACAGGCGGCTGTGGATGCGGATCAGGCATCGCAAGATGCGATGCGGGCACACGATACGCTCAATGACGGTCCGCAGGACGATTCGGGCCTGGTCGAGATCGGACAGTCGCGCTTTTGGGCGATGATCCGTCCTGCGCCACTCGCCGATGGTTACGTGATGACTCTGATCCCCCGCGATCGGACACACCACGCCTCGCAAGGCTTGCCGGCGCTCTCGGACGGCGACGGCGCAACCTATTTTGGAGACAGCGAGTTCTATGCCCCCGATCGCACGGTCTACGAGTTCATGCTCGAATCGACCCGGGCCACGCTGTGGCACCTGATGCCAGAGGCGGCCGCCCCGCTAGCGGCCGGGCCGACCAACATCAGAGCGGACTACGCCAGGGTCGTTGTGCAGGGAGACGATCCGACCAAGAAAGCGTCCCTCGCGGATATTGTGGCTCAGTGCTTCATCGAAGACAGCCTTGGAAATCTCCGGCAGCTCAAGTCGCAAATGCGGACCAACGCCGATAAGCAGCGGTTGCCGCAGGACACGGACAAAGCCAACGCCGAGTTGCGCAAGGCCGCCGAAAAGCTGGCCAGCGCATCCGTCCTCGTGCAGAAGATGATCGCGGCCGAACAGAGGCGATCGAGCCTCATCGCCGCGGTCAATGACAGCGTCGCCGAGCTTGCCGCCCGCATCGTCATCGTCAATGGCATTCCGACCGCGCCCATGCCGGCAGAAGCGTCGCCGGCGGGCACGCCGGTGGTCGACGCGCGCGATTTCGGCCTCACTTTCTTCGTGTCGCGGACGGACATCGGTGAACTCTTCGAGCCCGAAACGCAGCCGGCCCCCGAGACGGGATTCCTCCCAGGTCGATCGAAATTCACGGTAAGATCAATGGATGCCCCCGGCGTGGCCGGTGTCGCCTATCTTTTAAATCCGCCCGGACGTTTCTTCGCCAACAAGGCGCCCGCACTCGCCGGAGCCAAGGTCGCCGCCGAGACCGACGCCATTCGCCTCGACTGGGACCTCGAGCCCTGGCATGCGCGATCGCGCGGCGTCTACGATGACCCGGAATTTCATCTGGTGCACTATCGCGTCGCGCGCACAATTGTTGCGGATGGCGGTGTCCTTGCCAATTTCCCCGCCAGGCCCGTGACGGTGAAGGCGGCCGCGCCGCTGCATTTGGTCGGTGACGCATGGACCCCGATCCGACCGGCCGCGCAGTACACAGACCGGCTGGACGACATGCCGGAAGCCAGCCGACGCGCATTGCTCGGCTCGGGTGATAATCCGGCCGAAGATTGGAAGAAATCCTTCGCCGCCGACAAGGTCGTCCTCACCTATACGGTCGTGCCGGTCGATCTCGCCGGGACCGCAGGCGCCACCCGAATACTTACCCTCGAGATCGGAAGGCCGGCAGCGCAGACCAAGCCGCTCACCTCCGCCCAATTTGTCTTCACATACCCGGCCATGCCCGCGCTGGGCCAGAGCTCAATCAATCCATCGGTGTTGCTGTCGATCGTCGATCCGCAGCCGGCCATGTCCGAGGCGACCTACACGCTCAGGCTGCGCCGCGAACGCGGAATCTCTGGCGGGCTCTATGGCGCGGATTCGGTGACCGAAGGCATGCAGCGCCCGCAACCGTCGAGCTTTGCAGAAAAGTTCACCGACGACCAGGACTTCGTGGTTACGTTGAAGGGATCGCTCAAGGCTCTATCGGCCGGCTCCCACCCGATCGAAATCCTGGATCGCGATCCGGGCGGAGGCCGTGCCTGGTTCCAGCTACGCGATAAGAAAATCGCCGACCTGCAGGCGGAGTTGCAGAAGGGGGCGGCCGGGCGCGATCCGTATGCAAGGCGAATTGGCGTTCTTCGCGGCCGCTATGTCGAGGGGGAGAAATCCCCGGCCTGGTGCGTCGCCGATCTGGCGCTCTCGATCAAGGCTGCGGGCAAGCAGGGCCAATCGGAGGAAGCGCCCGCCGCGCTTATCTCGGTCGAAACCTTCGAGCATCCGGTCCGCCTTTCGTTCGATGCCCTGCATTTCGACGACCTTAATGGCGCCGCAGGCCGTGTGCGGATCCTGCATCCCACGTGCGGCGGCACGATCCAGGATCTGACTGCAGGTGGCGGTGCCGAGTTGTTGCGCGACCGGAAGCGTCGGGTCGGCGCGCGGCTGATCTGGAACGCGCGGCCGTCCAGGGGAACAGGCAATGCCGGTCTGACCCAGGCATCGGATCGGCCGGGCTTTGTCGGCGGCTTCGACGTGTTTTCGATCGATCGTACCTCGCTTCTTACCGCCGACCGTTCTGCGGCGGAGGCGCGTCGCGTGGCTCGCGTCCAAGCGTTGCCGGCGCGCATGCGGGCGATCGATCCCGCGCAGATCGACGACTTCGGCGCAATCGAGTCGTACTATCCCAGCCTGACAGCGCGGATGACGTTTCCGACCGGCGATCAGCATGGGCCGAGAAAGTCCGCGGATGGTCTGCGGCCGTGGTTCTCTCCCGCCGAGAGCCTGCTGGCCTGGCCGGAATGGGGCATCCGTCGTTCGCTGGGCCTCGATTTCGAGGAAGCCGATCTCAGTCCGCTGTTCGCCAAGGGCACACCGACCGCGTTCCACTTCGAAATCGCTCCGCCCGACGGATTACCTGCGCTGAAGCTGATCGGCGACGACGGCTTCGCGGGCACGATCACACTGCAAGATGGAGACAAGTCGCGGTCAAGGTTGCGCCAGGCGTTACATGCGCTGGTGTTCGATCGGGCCGGTTGCTCGGACGTGGACGAGCGAATCCGCTCGGCTCGCGCGGCGGACCCTGTGGCGGACGGCACGCCCGACCCGCTCAAGTCGGTCAAGCTCAAAATTACCAGCTCGAGGCAGAACCGGGTGCAGGACACAGTCTTTATCCCGCTCGATCTGCTGCCTGCCGTTCACCCTGTCATCGCAGACGTGATCGACTGGATGCGATGGGCGGGCGACGCCCCGGGAGAGGTTCCTCATCGCCGCTTCACGCCAGTGATCGATGCTCCGCCGCAGACCAAGGCGAAGACGATCGGCGCCTTCCTCGATGAACGGCCGGAGCCACGCGATCCCTATGGCTGGGCCGTGCTACGCACCTTCGGCCTCGCCACGGGCTTCAAGCTGTTCGACATGGAGCGTGCTGACTACTGCTCGCCGAGAGAGACGCTCACCAAGCTTAAGAAGGCATTGGAGGCGATCCTGCCACGCTATGAGGGGCTCGTGCTCGGTGTCCCCTTCGTTGACGTGCTGTCACGACCTGACGGCCTGATCTGGCTCGAATCCTTCGACGGCAACACGCGGTCGAAAGCACCCGAAACCAGCACGATGCTGGAAGACGAAGCGCTCTCGCTGGTTCAGGTCGCGCTGCGTCCGGTGCCGGAGATCATGACGGGCGCTCCAGACGATGTGCTGGCGGTGCGATATTTCCGTATCGCAGATGTCGACGGTGCCACCATCTCGATCGACCTCGATCGCCTCGACGCGCCGGCGGCGGTCATGGCCAGATCGCCCAGCGTACTCATCGAGGTGATCGACCTAACCACTGGGCTCGCCGCCTCGCGTCCCACCGCGCTCGCACGGAAGAACGACTACGTCGCCCGCTACCTGCTCTCCCGCGACAAGCCCGCTGGCGCGAAGCTGGCACTCAAGCAGCGCGGCAAGTCAGCGGCCTTTGTGCGTGTCGTTGCCCTTTGGCCGGATGGCGTCGCGCCGGTTGGTCTGGAAGCGTTGCTGCGAAGCTGCATCGAGGTGATAGAGCCAGAGGCCGACCCCACGGCGGCCAACGTCGCCGCGCGTGACGACACGGTCGTCGCGATCGACCAGCCGTGCGCCATGAAAAACGACGTCTTGAAGCAGGAGCGCGAGCCGTTCGGCGCGTTCGATCCGCTTTCCGCCGGTTGCGTAAAGGCGCTCATCTTTGGAACTTCGCTCGAGGATATCGAAGCGAAACGTGACCCGCAGGACAATCCGCCGGCACCGGATCAAGTCCAATATCCGCCGCACCCGCCGGCGGTGCGCCACTACAATGCCCTTGTTGCCGCGGCCAAGCCGCAATTCGCCGATGGCTGGCCCAAAGGACTGCCGTCGGCGGCGAACGCGCAACTTGAGATCAATTTTGCCGAGCGGGTCGCGACGCTTTCGCGGCGCTTCCTCGCACATGGTCCGGCTCGTCCGGCCCGCCCCGATGCGACGCCGTTCTCGCTGACGTCCCTGCTGCGCGTCGATCCCTGGCGCGTGGCACCCACGCCGGATGGACAGATGGAGATCACGCTGCTGTTCGAGGACCGCTACGCGTTGCGGCAACGCTACGTCGTGCGTCCGTTCGGGCGCTATGAGAATCTCGACGCGGCGCTGGCACAGCCGGCAGAAGGCGTGACCAAGGCTTTTGGCCGCCAACCTGTGCTCACCGACGTTGCCGGGACCGATCCGGCATTTTCTGCGCGCTCGCTTGATATCGTGGTGCCGCGCACCCATCCCATCGACCCGCCTGTCATCCTTTTCACAGGACGGCTCGATTCATGGGCCAACCCCGACGAAGTCGGATCGGGCGGCCTCGCTCCGATCAGGAAGCTTGGCGCGGTTCAGGAGATCGTACTGTCGCGTCATCCCGAGGAGATCCTCAGCGAGGCAAATTTCGACGTCGCCGATCGGCTGTCCTTTGCGCATGTCGGGGTGGGCTTCCTGCGCCGATTCGCGTCGGCCGACTGGGGAACAATGTTCGTGCGCGATGGCGTCGACCTCGAGGAAGGATTTGGCGACGGCATGATCGGGAGCGTGCCGGCGCTGAGCTTCGCAGCAGATTCCTTCAGCAAGGACGCGGCCGTCGGCGAGAGCCAGAAGCGGTTCTCGCTCGCCGAACGCATCGGCGACGGCTGGCGGGGATTGACGGCGCTGCGCATTCGACAGACCCCGCATGCCATCAGCCTGCAGGCAGTCGCCTATGCGGCCGCGGGCGTCGTGGTGTCGTCCCCGGTCGCCGCGCCAGTGACCCAATCGCGCTACACACTCGCGTTTCCGTGGGGACCCGCAGCGCCACTTCCGCTCGACCAGCCGGCATGGTCGGTGAACGACGCCAGAACGATCGAACTTCTCATCCCCCTGGTGCGCTATCTCGACGGGATGTTCTCCGAGGACAGGCGCGATTGGTTCGGCAACGGCGATCCTCCCAAGCTGTTCAAGCTTCCGGACTACGACGTTAGCTTCGCGCTCGAGCTTGCGCGCGCAATTTCCGGTCAAGGCCCTGGATCGATTCCCTCCGCGCCCGGGAGTGTTGCGACCGAGATCGAGCTTATGCCCCAACTCGTCGATCAGGCAGCCGATCCGTCCTACGCAGCAAGGTCCAAGGGCACGCGCTTCCAGGTGGAAACGAGCAAAGTTGAGCTCGATCCAACCGCGAAGGGCTGGACCCTGAAGCTTGAAATCGTGCGACAGCCACTCGCGCCTGTAAAGCCGCGGACCGGTCTACTGTCACCCGGTGACTACGATGGCCTCAAGGAGCTGGAAATTCCGGCGCCCAAATGGGCCGCCTGGAAACCGCTCGCGCCGATGACGTCCGCCGACCTCAGGATCAGGCGGCCGGATGACGTGCCGCCCCCGGGACAGATCGACTGGGCCCCCTTCAGAAGCGCGATTGGCGCCGCGGCCGACTTCTACTTGACCTATACGGGCTCGCCCGAGGCGCAAACGATTGCGGCCGATCTGCAGCGGTTCCGCAACGTCGCCTCGCTGAACGACTGGCGCGCGCTCGAGCCCCATTCGAACGAATACGCCTCTTCAATTCCGGCCATGCCCTATGGCCTGCCGTGCCCCGGCGGGGGCTTGCTGCCGGCCGCGTCGTTCCTGAGCATCAAGCTCGATGAAACGAAGCGGACACCGCCGCCGGCCCCGGTCGATACCGAGGGCGCATCACGCAGCGATCGCAGCGTGCTTGGCCAGGATGGCGCCGGTCGTACCTACCGGAAGGCATTGCGCCGTCTCGATATAGGCGCGCGCGCAGCGATCGAAGCGCAGCCGAGCGCAAGCACCCATTACGAGGCTCTGTCGTTCGCTCTGCCGGCCTACGACAGCCCCGCAGAGATGGCCGAGGCGGCGCTGGCGCTCGCCGGTCTCGAACTGCCGAACGCTGTTTCCGTCCTGATCGAGACAGGCATCGACGCTCATGAATGGACGGGAACGGGAGATCCGGACGCGGGCGCGCTCGCCGACCTGATCGATGCTCTCGAGTCAAAGAGCGGAGCAAACGGACCGCTGCGCAAAGGCGTAGGCGATGCTCTTTCCGCGCTCGCCTCCCTGGCCGACCGCGGAATGGCCGATGTTCGACTGACCTTGCCGCACCGCTTGAGCGCGGACCCGTCGATTGCGACCGAAGTGCAGGCCCTCCGAAGCAGCGTCGGTGATGGCGGGGAGCCACACCAAAAAGCGGCCGGACTCGTATTGCACGAGCCACCGAGCCAGACGGACCTCGCCGCGATACGAAGCGCATGCGACGATCTGGCAGCGGCGAAGCCGGCGTTGCGGCGCGCCATCGAAAGGCTCCGCGTCGAAATCGAGGCGCGTGCTCGCGAGCAGCTCTTCGGTCCCGACCGCGAATTGCAGTGGACGGCGTTCCATGGCTTTGCCGATCCCGTGCATCAGATCTTGGCGAGGAAGTCATGAGCGGCAACAAGGGCTTGCGTGTGATCCGCCTCCATGGTCCCGCCGTCGAGGGGCAGCCCAGCCTGTGGAGCGGCGACTTCGACCTATCACTGGTCCCGGAGAGCGTCCTGCAGGGCGATGGATTGGTCAGGCATTTTTCGCTGCGTTTGCAGACCATGGCGGCCGCGCGCAGCAGGCTGGCCTGGTCCGGACATTTCGATGTGCCGTTCCACGAGCCTGGGCTATTCGATGCCACCCTGTCGCTCGAACGAGACGGCGGGCACGGTTTGGGCGTGGTGAATGTTCTCGGCGCGACCGAGAAGTTTAAAACCGACCCCGTCGCCGCCCGAATTCGTCCGCTGGACGACGGCGCCTGGCCCGATAAGCAGACAGAGCAGATCGAGGCGCCCGACATGCGCCTTGTCGCTGGCGAGGTCTCGCTGGCGCTGGCGCCGGGCGAGCGCAATCTGTGCGCGCTGTTCGGCATGCGTCCCCTCGGCTGGATCGCCAACAGGCCCGAGCAGATTTTTGGGCCAGGGATTTCGATCGACATCTCTTCGAGGGTCCGCGCGGAGGCGAAATTGGTGCCCGACGGCATCATGTTCGAATTGAAGATACTCGATCCATTCCGGGGGATCGTCGGTGGCGCGGCCAAACCGGACGACCCGCCGCATGAGGTTACCGTGCTGCTCTATCCCGCAGCGGACGAGACCAAGACCCCTCCGGGAACCCTCTTTCGTCTGCGTTTGCTGGAGGATCGGCACGGGAATTTCAGCCGCTCGTTTGCGGCCTATCTGACGGCGCTTTCCGCCGCCAACGCGCCGCTGGCCATCGACATTGCATCCGGAGTTCCTCCGATCGAATGGCCAGTCACGCTGGATACCCATGGAAAGCTGAAGGCCGATTCGAGCGTGATGCTCATCAGGCGTGATGATGTCGGCGCGACATTGTTGACCGGCGTTCCGCCACGCAGCCTCCAGCGCGGCGCGGCCGTCGTGATGCCATATCGCACGAGGCTCACCCGTCATCCGGACGGCAATTCCGTAAGGCTCGTGATCGACAGCGGATCTCCGCCGGGTGCGAACGTCACCCGTTGCGATATCGACTGGCAGAGCGGGGCAAAGGACACGACCTTGAAGGGTCTCGGCATCGCGCCCCAGCCGACGTCGACGACCTCGGACCTTCAGGCATTCGGCGCGGTCGCCGAAACCGATGCCGTTCGCGAGCGGCTTCGCACGCGCTACGTCGCAGGCACGCTGCGCGAGGCGGAATCGGTCGATCCGATCTATGCGTTCATTCCGCTTCAGCGCGGTCTGCTGCAGGCTCCGCTGCCGTGGCCAGCCGAGCCGGCGAAGCCTTTGGTTCCGACGCCACGCCGCGAAGCGATGTCCGGCTTCATCCACGTGCGCAACGCGAGCGGATCTACGCTGGTCGACATCACCTCCGCGGCCCACGTCAGCGTAACGGCAACGCTCAACCGGGCCGCACTCGCCATTTCGATCGCCGTTTCCGATTGCCAGGGGACAGTGACCGGACCGCTGCGGGTGGCCGAGACAATTCCCGTCAATGGTGAGGTTCTGCCGTCGCTCGCCAACGGACCGGCGGCGAGCAGCGCGATGGCGATAAAGCTCGGCCAGCAATTGGCCAACGGCTGGAACGTCGTCGTCGATCCGCTCGGTACGGGCGAGCCAGCTCTGCGCATCGCGGGGCTCACGGGCGACGCCAACGGGACATTGTTCGACGACGACGGCAAGCCAATCGCAAAGGGCGCGGCGGCGATGTTCGTGGCATGGCTGGCGCATCCCGAACTCGCTTTGGTCTCGGCGATGTCGATGACGCAACTCGGCAGCGCTGCGCACAGGGTCTCCAGAACCCGAGATCTCGTTCCGGTCCAAATCGATTTGGATCACGCCAACAAGCCGCAGTATGACATCCATCTCGATCGGCAGGCGGGTTCCTTTTTGCCGCGTCTCGCCACGTCGGGTCTCGGTTCGAACATGCACGGCTGGCCGCGGCCCGCTCTGGAGGAACCGCTTGATGGCGAGCTTACGACCGAGGAGCCAAAAAAATGGGCGCCCGGGGTGCCGCTGGTGCCGCTGACTCTGCCTGGAATCGAGCTCGGGCCAAGCCAGACCGGCAACGACGTCTTTGGATCGATATCCGCTTCGCTGCGTTTTGATCTGCCCGTGCTTGGTGAGCTGTTCGCCGACGTGACGCTGAAGCGTTTCGCCGTCTCGGATACGCCGGCTATCGTCGCGGAGGCGGGGCCAGATCCAGCGATCGCGCATCAGCCGACCGACGAGAAGGCGGATCAGGCGCCGGCGCGCCCTGTGACCGCGGTCGATCCGCAGGCGCTCGAGGCCGCTTGGAAAGAACAGGCCGACAAGCTGGCGCGAACGCGCACCGTGCTGGATCGCCTCACGCCCTGGTCCGGCGCGACGGGCAGTGTCAAGATCACCGGCCTTGTCGAGCCCTACACATGGACGACTGCGTTCGGCTTCGACGTGCGCGGACACGCTACCGGCAATCTTCCCCTCGGCCTCTTCACGCTCGGTGGCACGGCGTATTTCGGTAGCGCCGCATTGGCCGGATTGACCCAGAACTTCGCAATACACGCCGGCCAGATCGCGCCCGATGACGCCTCGCATGACGTCGAAGTGGTCGCAATGGCCGCGAAAATGCGCGATGTCGGCGGGGCGCTGGTCGACATGCGCGGCCTCGGCCTCGCCAAGTCCGCGGTCCGCAAGGGCGATCTTTTGTGGCGCGAGGTGACGCTCGAGGGGACTGGCGGGGCCGCGCGAGCGCTGGCAAGCTTCCGCGCGCAATGTCCCGGAAATTCCGGATGGTCGCTCGAGGCGCGCGATCTGCCGATGCTGATGTCGCCTCTAGAGGCGAAGTTCAGCGCGGACCTGTCGGAAGCCGGCCATGATCCGGAGGGGCGCATCGGCGCCGACGGGCGGATGTTCATCCGGACCAATCTTGCCGGCGCGGTCGCCGAATGGCGGCTGTTCGAGATGACGGCGCCGAGGCCGCGCTTCACGGTACCGCTTGGTCCTTTCCGCCTGCGCCCGCTTCGCCTGCTCGAACTGACGATCTCTGGATCCAACGGGCCGGTCTCGCTCAAGACGCTCAAGGTTCTTGGCAGCGTCGAACTCGACACGATCGGCGGCGACGGCGATATGCCGTTCGACGACGATGCGCCCTATTCCAGCGGCAACCTCGTGGCGCTCAGGTTCGACGAGAATGGCCTTGCCGGGATCGAGCGCGTGACGATCGATCTGGATGGTCCACGAATCCTGGTGGAGCAGAAGCCGGTCCGGATCGGCCTCACTGGCCGCGCGCTCCTCGCGCAGGATGGCACGGCGCGACAGTCGGTGGAACTCGATTTCGTGCTCGGCGTCTCGGCAGGGGCGCCGACGTGCTCGGATGTCAATCTGAGAGTACGGCTGTTCGGACAGAACTACGAGTTGCGCGATGGTCACTTCGCGCCGGGCGCCTCGCCCACTTTTCCCGTGACCTGGGCGTTCCGGAATGAGGCGCAGCCGAACGCGCTCACCGTCGATCAAATCATCCTGGGATTTGCCGGAGGCGAACCCGTCATCGACATTGGAGCCGACATCCGCCTCGCGCCCGTCGAGGCGGATGCTCGTGCCAAGGCAGGACCGGTGTTGTTGGCGCTCGCGATCTCTCTCGCGACAGCGCCGCGGCCGCATCGCTGGTTCGACACCGATCTGGCAGCCGATCGGCGCGTTGCGGTCGACCACGACCGCGGCCTGATTTCGCTGAACGAGGCGACATGGCAATGCGCGGCGATCAACGTGCTGCGGGGGCTGACGTTGCGCAGCAGCACAGGCGCAAAGGTGCCGGTCACCGGCACGGTGGCGCTTGCCGTCGCGGCGCGAGAGGAGGAGCGCGTCTCGGTGACGTCCAACCAGGGCTTTGCATGTCCGCTCGCCGCTGGTCTGACCGTCTTCGAGACCGGTGACGTATCCGCAGGTTCGCTGCGCCAGACGATGCTGCTGAAGTGGGATGCCGCGCTGAAGAAGTTGGTTTGCGAGGCCCGTACGCGCATAAGCCTGCCGCGGATGGATCGCCAGAGCACGATCGGCTGGCCTGTGGGGCTAA
Source organism: Bradyrhizobium sp. USDA 3364 (assembly GCF_054056355.1). NCBI lineage: Bacteria > Pseudomonadati > Pseudomonadota > Alphaproteobacteria > Hyphomicrobiales > Nitrobacteraceae > Bradyrhizobium > Bradyrhizobium sp. USDA 3364. Next base: position 1,122,117 of record NZ_JBSRYG010000002.1, on the reverse strand, counting down.
AGCGCGAGGAGCCTGCGACGGCACGTCCCCTGATCTGGACCTTCAAGATCGCTCCGGAGATCAGGTCGTGGACGCACAAGGTCAATGTCAGTCTCACCGACGCAGACCTGCCGGCGTCAATCCTTGGACGTGACAGCCGCGATGGCGCATCTGCGTTGTTTCTCCGCCACGCATGGCGCCTACGCGTGGCAAGCGTGCACTCGTTCTCCGAGAATGGCGCAACGAAATGGCAATTTCAAAGCCTCGACGAGGTGGCGTTCTTCGACTTGCGCCAGTTGGTCGTTCAGGCGCGGCGCGATGCTGACAGGCCTTTGCCCGGTTACGACGTCGACGAGTCCTCCTATACGTTCGCGCCGCGGTATCGGAACGAGGCGAAACTGAAGAACAACATTGCGGCGGCCGGCATCGTGCGGCGGGGAATGGCGCGCGCCGGATTCCCGACGCGGGCCATTCAGGCCACGCTCGCGGACCTCGATCCCACCGCCGCGTCGGCGCTGGTTATGACGGGGGCAACGTTGGTGGACGTGTCGGCACCCTCCGGAGAGGGCGTCGCGCTGCCACTTCCGTGGATCGTCGTCGACGGATCGGTTGGCGCGTTGAACATTGCCCAGCGACCGCAGGCCCAAGCTACGATCTCCTGCCGGGTCTCGGCGCAGGACGCTGATCCCGGAAGGACTTATATCGCCGCAGCCGGCGAAATCTTCCCCGCTGCCGGCCGCTCGGTAATCGAGATTGCTGCGATGCTTGCAGAAAGGGTCGGAACCGCTCCCATGCCGTTCATCGTGGCGGACCAGGTTTTTTCGACGGATGGGGAAGATATGCCGGCCAGCATACCGGGCAATCCGCATGCTCCCGCCGATCGCTACGATCGTCCCGTGTTTTGGCGCGCCGCCGTCGCCATCGATTGGGTCGCCAAGCGCCTTTTAGAGAATCCCAACCAGGTGCTTCAGGCGACCACGGTTCTGGGCGGACCCGGCCATGTTAGTCTCGGCATTGGCCTGCGTGTCGGGCAGGGACCTGCGCTGCAGCGGCCTGTCTCATCGAAGCGGCAACTCGTCGTGATCGGGCGGGGGCCGTTGTTTCAGATGTCCGTTCCGGCGGCCGATCTCGACCTATCGGCGGCGCAGGCTGGCGACGTCGATCGTGTGATGGTTCACGCCTATTCAAGGACGCCGGCGCCGCTTGCCATTGTGACGGCCGACGATGCCGGCGTCGACGAAAACAGCCCGCCGTTGGCGAATGCGAGGATGCGCGTAGTTCCGATCAGCGCGACCACGTCCGCGGCAGCCGCGCTGCGCAGTCGCACCCAGTGGCTTGCTACGTCTCCTTCACTAGGCTGGCCGCAAGCGCGCGAAGCGATCGTTCGCGATCCATCGATCAACCTTGGAGCCGAGCAGCCGATCCAGGACAAGGAGAGGGCGTGGAGCGGCCGGGCGCGCGCCTTCGCAGTCGCGCGTCAGGCCACGAACGGCAAAGAGGATCCGATCTATCTCGCATTTGGCCGCAAGACGCTCTTCCGCCGACGCGACCAACGAAACGACCCGACGCTGGCGCCACCCGATCTCGCCTTGTCATTGCTTCCGCCGCGCACGCGTGCGCCGCGCCGGCAGGCGGTCAGAGATGCGATCGATCCGGGCGGTGATGGCGCCTTGCAACTCTCGGCATATCTTCCGGGCGGCATCGAGATGATCACGACGGGCGGAAGGGCCGGTGTCGTCGGAATTGATCATCTCGGCCTGATTGTTCCGGGGGCCGATGCTGCGTTCGACGAGGGCTTCGCGCGTTTCGGCCGCCCGGCCCATCGCGGCCCGTCCATCGTGCAGAATACCCGCAATCCGAGGTCGTCGTCGCTGCCGCTGACGGGCGAAGCAATCGACGGGCGGCGCCGGACCTTCGCTGCGCAGAACTTCGTCGAGAGCGGCGAGCTGACGACGTTTCTCGCGACACGCGGCCCGATGGCAATGTTGCGCTATGCCAAGCACGACGAGCTGTACGGCTTGGCCCTGGTCGTCGCGCAGGCCGACGCTGAAATCGGCCCAAGCTTTGACGGGACGCTCGGATTCTCGGCAAGCGCGCCGAAGGAGAGTAACATCGCCGACGTATTGGCGCAGCGCGGGTTCAGACAGAAGGTCCAGGCAGGCGACGTCGGCACACGCATCGATCTCGTGGTGGGAACTCGCAGCTTCCCGTTTGCGCGGATCCTTCCCGACCAGCGCAATGCGGGCGAGTTCGTCCTTAAGCTCGCAGACGACCAGATCATTGCCGCACAGACCGCGTTGCGTGAAGCCGCACCGGATACGGCGGTGCGACTATCCTTCAGGCTGTCGCCAGAAGATGCGTCTGCAACTTGGCCAATGCGAGGTGATGAGCTGCAGGAGCTGACGCTCGTTGCCGGTGGCGGCGACGAGGACCGCCTTCGAGCCGTAGAAGCCCGCACAGTGACGTTGCCGCTGTTGCTCGCCAACGGCGACGCCCCGCAGCTCAGTCTACCCCTGCGCACGGTCGCGTTCGGCGATCCTGCCTACGACCGCGAGCTCGGCTCGCCCACCAAATCCGATTCGATCCGATCAAGTACGAGCACGAAGACGTGGATGCTGGCGACGGACCGGATGGAATACGATCTCGGCTCCACGATCTACCTGGCCGCCGGCGTGATCATCGAAAAGCTCGGCGACCGGACCGTGTTCGATGACAACAATCATGCCGATCTGAAGATCTTCATTACGGTTCAGCCGAAGTCGATCCCGGGCCTTGATCGGGAGCCGCAGCCGCGACTGTTGCGGATCGAGGGGGTCGCATACCCGACCAAGCTCGCCTCGAACACGGCTGCCGCCTTCACCATCGCTTCACTGCGCGAGGCGGAGGATAGCAAAGAATATAGGGCCAGCGATCCGGCCGCGCTGTCCCCAGGCGACCGGCTTGTCTTGAGCGTCGCGCCGCCCGACGGCGAGAACGTCGTTCCACTGCGGGTCGAAGTACTCCTGGTCGACACTCCGGTATTCGCCGCACCCTCGAGCGTTTACGGTCTCGTATCCCTTGCCAGGCCGGATTTCGGCAGCACCTCATCCTCACCTGGCGAGTGGTGCGCGGAAACGTCCCTGTTTGCGACGGCGCCGATGCCTGACGTGATCGAATTTCCTGATCTGCTCAATGACCTTGCCCAGGGGCATGTGCGCCGCCGCGCCTTGTTCAATTGGAACTTCCTGTCGGCCTCGCCGCTGCGATGCGCGAGTCTGGCCAAGTTCGATCGAACCGGAGCAGCGCAGCTCCCCGACGATCTTGGCGCCTTCATGCCAGTCTGATCCCGACATTCGCAAGCCGCTCAAAACAGGGAGAATAGAAATGAATCTGCAACTGACATTCGATGACGGTCCGCTTCCCGCTCAGACGGCGTTGGTTCCGATCCTGGCTGAACTTGCGAAGCGCAAAGTTAGGGGCGGGTTTTTCGTGCTCGGAGAGGAAGTTGCGCAGAAGCCGGACGCGGCCAAGAGCATTTTGGATGCCAAGCACGTTCTTGGAAATCATTCGTGGGATCACTTAAAGAACGGCACCGGCTCCTACAGCGACCAGCAGATCCTCAAGCAGTTCAAGGACACGCATCAACTTGTCCTGGACAAGGTCAATGTCGCCATGCAGCACTGGCGCGCGCCGCGGAACGACGCCTTGGGGCGGCTTTCCGGCATCCTGAGCGGTCCTGGCAAGCTCTACAGTCTGAGCCACTGCGACTTCAACGCGGACAGCAAGGACAGTCAGGGCGTGACGACGGCGGCGGGCATGCTCGCTGCCATCAAGGAGGACCTCAAGCATACGCCCTCAAGTCAGCCGCGGCTCTTGTTTCATGTCGTCGAGACCACCGCCAAGGCGCTGCCCGACGTTTTGGACGGGCTTGTCCAGGCCGGACATGTATTCGTCGACTTTACGCAGAGCGTATGAAGTTGCACAACAAACAGCACCTGGCCCAAGTGCCCAAGTCGTGTTAGTCCGGTCGTGCGCACAAAGTTCGGTCGGCAGACGCTTGATTAGCCTCGATCCATAGCTGAAGATTTTATGCCATTGAGGCCGGCTTCAGTGTCGATGACGAGGCTGGAAATGCGATGCTTCTTGTCGCATTTACCTTGGACCGCAAAAGCATGGCGGCCGATCGGATCGCAATCTGGCTTCCATGGCAGGCGACTTCTGGTCGCATCCGTTTTTGCCGCGACCGGCGGTCGCGGCAGCAGCATGAGCGTCATGTCCGCCACGATGGTGTGGCTGGCGAGCGAAGACGAATTCATCAAGATCGGATCCAATCTTCCCCACCGAAACTGGTAGTGTCCATATCCTCATTGGTGCTGTAGTAGCCTTAAGGGACCCGGCGCATCACAATAGGACAAGGGCGCGATCATGGCCAGCGCAGTCGACCTGCTGCACGTATCACGCTTCATTCACAACTATGACGCTGCTGCCGCCCAAAAAGGCATCAAGCTTTCGTTGGGAACAGATTTTGACGAGTATGTCTCGATTACGCGGGCGACTGCAACGAAGGGGCGCACATATCCGAATTTCCGGCCGGACCGCTCGCCAATTAGATCAGGCGAGGGATTTTGGATGGTCGGCGTCGACAAGAACAATGACGCTGCGGTCCTGCAGGCCGTTCGACTGTACGATCTTTCGCGAAGCAACTTTGCAGAGCATCTTAAATCCCTGAAAGCGTTCTACGCCGATCCGAGCAAACATGCCCATCCAGAGGATGCGTGCACTTGTGCGGCTCCAACTGCGAAGAAGATGTCTGGCAAAGTAGCATATCACGGCGACGGTTGGGTGCGCAGAGACTTTAGAGGTTCGGGCATACCCGAGATCATGGGAGGGATAGCATTCGGCGTGTCTTTCGCCATGTGGGCTCCTGATTTCATATGTGGACTGGTAGCGCACTGGCTAATCGATAAAGGCGTTGCTTCGCAGTACGGTTATGCTCACCATGAGAGGGCCGGCTCGATCTTGCGGCTGGTGGAAGAGGAAATTGTCGACGATGATTGGCTGATCTGGCTAACCGGCGAAGAGTTGAGGAGCCGTGTTGTTCGTCAAGAGAAAGCGGAGCTGATGTTGGCCTCGTGACCTTCGCCAGCGCATCGAGATGTGTAAACCCGACACGAGGTTAAATTTGGCCCATCCTCGCCACAAGGATGCGCTAGCCTGGGAACTCGCATTGTAGATCTCCTATCTGAAAACTTGCAGTCTGACGAAGCGTGCCTGGATGTGCTGAGGGTACGCCGGTAGCCGCGTCCTCTACTTTGAATTCGTAAATCACTTGATCGATGATCCCAAGGGACCCACAGATTGCGGCCTTGATCTCCCGATCGATGCGCAGGAAAAAACATTTCGATGACTGAACTTCCGACACGCGAGGTGGCGCTCAATCCGGAGCAGTCGGCGTTATTGTTCATCGACGTGCAGAACTTCTGCATTCGACGTGATGGGGGCGAGTTCAAGAATGTGTCGGACGCCGAGATTGCCGGCAAATACGGCTATTTTTTCGATCGCCTGAACAGCGTTGCCATTCCTAACATGCTGAGGCTGCAGGCGGCCTTTCGCGCGGCAAGAATAGAAGTACTTTACACGACGATTGAGAGCCTCACGCGGGATGGTCGCGATCGCGGCCTGAACTACAAGATCGTGGGATTCAATGTCCCGAGAGGTTCATGGGACGGCAAAGTCATTGACGAGCTTGCGCCGGGCGATGACGAAATTGTCCTGCCGAAATCGTCCTCGAGCGTCTTTGTATCGACCAATATCGATTACCTGCTGCGCAATCTTGGCGCCAAGCAGTTGGTCCTGGCGGGGGTCGTTACCGACGAGTGCGTGGAATCCGCTGTACGCGACGCTTGCGATCTCGGCTACCTTGTGACGCTCGTGCCAGATGCCTGCGCCACCTACAGCCAGGAGCGCCAGGACAGTAGTTTGCGGGTCATCGAGGGCTATTGCCGCCAGGTGAACACAAATGCTCTGATTGAGGAGATCGGTGCTGCTTGCTTAGCAGCGGCGCCCGACAACAGGCACTCGCGGTGATGAACACAACCCGCCAAGCGACGCTTACCGTTACAATTTGCCCTATGGCGACGATTGCCGCGTCTGAGCTTGGCTAGGATCGATGCTGATGAAAAGACGGCCTGTCGGCAGTCGACCCGCAGGGCCCAGACTATGGTGGATGACCGCCACCTTGCGTGTCTGAAAAGTCGCTTATTCTTTCCAGAATTCGTATTTTCCTGGAAGTTAACCCGCATGAGCACGTTCCTTCAGAATCGGCCCATTCCGCGCCAAGCCCGGTCCGAAGCCGGACAACGGGCATGCGGGAACGGTGCAGGTTGGAAATGACCAGTTCTGTCGCGCGCTCATCGTTCCTTGGACTGAGCTCTGCGTAGATCAGGCCTTCATGAAGGTGGTACTCGCCAGGGCCGCACGCGGAGCATTGGAAGCCCAGTGCACCGTGGTCCGGTGTCTGAAAGACGGAGTGAAAGGATAAATCTTCTCCGAATCGCTGCACGAGTCTTGATCGAAGCACTCGCGACAAGGGCTCTCCGCCTTTAATAATGCGCCGAATCCCAGCGTAAGTCAGATCGGCAAGCTCCAAATAGGACAGGAGTGGAAGGAGAGCACTGAAAGGTCCAACGATCGCGGTTGCCCGCAACTCTCGCATGATGTCTGCGTTCTCTCGCCCTCTCTTGTGGTCCTGAATAGGGATGATGGTGCATGCCGTTCGTGACAAGGCATAGAAACTGCAATATTCGGCGTGATGGATACCACTCTCTCCCAGTACGAGTACCCTGTCATCACTGGTGATGCCTGAAAGATCGTACGCCTTTCCATCGAAGCATGCGTTGTACAGCATCTCCTCATACGTTCCGATGAGAGCCCTCGGCTTCCTCGCTCCTCTTATGCAAAGGATCATGTCTGAGCCGGGAGATGATCGCCCGGCTTCGGAGGGCACAGACGAATGCAGATGCTCAGAGTGATCGTAAATGTCCCTCACACCCACCATTGCCCAAGCCGATTTGATGTTGGCCAATGTCGGTTGTTCGTCCCCGACTGGGAATTGTTGGCGCGTGCCGGGATGTCTGATTGCTCTTTGCCATAGCCCAAGTAGCGACCGCCGATGGTAGTCGGCGCGGCCTTGAGCAGGAATGAAGTCCACGTCGATCGGGTTGACTTTTGGATCCATGTACGTCCTCGAGAGAGTTATCGCTTCGTTTTCAGAAAGCGCAAGCAACCCCGATCGTCCTGTATCGACATGTGGACGGGACGACATGCTATGTTCGCCAAATAGGAAGTCAGGCCGGCCATGACAGCGGTCCCTCCCGACCTCCAACGGAACTCTACAATGAAGCTCTCACTGCGCTGCTCCAGGATGAATACTTCCGGTTAGGAGTTCGGTGGCGAAAGCTCCAGCCAAGGCGGTTAAATTATCCGGCGTCAGATTACACTCACCAACCAAATCTGGCCCTCTTCTGAAGCCACTTTGACCAACCCGCGCTTGTGCAGCTGCAATCATTCAGCCGCATGCGTGATGCAGTGTGGCGCGCGCGTTAGAGTTTGGGCTTTCCTGGCAGAGCCGCACCGGCAAAGAAACGTCGAGGATTGTCTTCCAGGATCGCGATGATGTCCGTTTCGCGAACGCCGCGGGCGCGCAGCATCGGGATAAAATCGGTGAACATGTAGGTATGCTCTTGCCAGATCTTTCGTGACTTCAAGTCTTCGATTGTGGCAATCTCCTCGGCAGTCATCTGGCGCGCGCTGGGCTTGCCGAGGTGGCCGCAGAGACGATCCATGCTCATTATGACCTGCCCACGAAAACCATCGCGCACGAGCTTCGCCACATTGCTTGCGCGAACCTCGTCAGGCTGGAAGTGGGTCGCCCCGATCTGATCGAACCCGATGTAAGAACCGCCATCCACGATCCGCCGATGGTAAAGGTGATCGGCGTTGCAGCAGCAATGGCCGATAAGGCATCGACTGGGCGCGACGCCGCCGGCTGCGAACAACTGCTGCTGTTCAGGCCCGGCGCCGCCATTTGTCGTGTGAGTAATAATCGGCACTCCCGTCGCTTTTTGTGCGATACAGGCCGCAGCGATAAATTTCTTCTCCTGATCGGTGACCGCCGGCGCGCTCGTCGAGACCTTCAGGAGGGCCGCCTTAACGCCGCTGTCGCCGATCCCATGGATAATCTCGCGGATGTAGAGTTCAGCGATCTCTTCCTCGTTGCGGGCGCGCCAGTAGAACGGCAGCCCCCGTTCCTCATAATAGAATCCGGTGGTGCAAATGATCTGCATGCCGGCTTTTTCAGAAACCTCTTTCATCAGGGTGACGTCGCGCCCGAGTTCAATTGGACAGGGGTCCACGAAGGTGCGCACCTGATGTTCAGTACGCAATTGCACCAGCCGCCGGACGGCCTCCGTGATCAATTCGGCGCGGCTGTATCTGGCAAGTGGATCGAACCAGGCACCTGGAAAGGCGATGAACAGATGTTCATGCATCAAGGTGCGCCCGAGGCTCTCGACTGGGATCGCCCCTGTAACCGTTTCGATCATCATGGGCACCACTTCTCCTCGGGTACTCTATCCGGGCGCAAATCCGCCTGGGAGGCGTCTGCCGAGGCGCAGCTCGAGGCGCTGCGCCGCTCCGGCTGACCGATTGAACTGCGTCCCACCGATGCATGAATTGGGCCAGGTAATATCGACGCAGAGTGCCGGGAAATTCAGGTTAATTGTCGCCTTTGCAACACATCGACGGATTCTTGATCGTCAACGTCTGCTTCCCGACGGAAGACGTCCGGCGCGCCGCGAGAGCGCCTGAAGGCTGGAATATGGGAGACCCGGTCAGCCGGCCTCCGGCGTGGCTGCATTCTACCTCTGGCACGAACTGCTCTCTTTCCAGCTGCGGCAGCGCTACCCGTTCGGGATCATGCCATGCATGGCCTGCTCAGCTTCGCACTGGAGAAGCCTCCAGCCTTGAAGCTCATGATGGCCTATCCGACAGATAGGGATGCGACCGCCACGCGCGAGGTGAAGAAGGCACGGCGAAGCATCCCGGTCTTACCGGGCAGGCGCCGTTCCGCAGGGGCAAGGGTCAGAAGATGTTGCGTGTCCATCAATGACCGTGGGCCGCCGCGTCGATCGGGTCGCCGCTCCTTGCTCGCAGGCGGGCAACTTCTTTGACTTGTCGCCAGCTATCATGCGCAAGCGCCGTTAACGTATCACGTGCCGATACGTCACACCTCTACCTATTGTTCGGGCTGTGTTCCCTCAAGACAGGCGGTGCGGGCCAACGCTTCACGCACGCAAAGGTTGGAGGAGGAGTTACCCGTGGCATATTCGGCGGTCTCGCGCCGTAGCGTGGACCGAGCAGGTGCAGGCACCTGCCGCGGTCCCTGCTAAAAGCTTGCGCGCGCGAGAGGTGCTCCGGACGGTGGACGCTTGCTATGGAGCTTTCCGTCGTTCAGTAGACCTGCTCATACAGGCTGCAGATCTCCTGTTGAGTCTTCCCCTCGACGAATGCCATTTCTCCCTTCTTGTGCTTTGCGTATGTCTCGATGAACCCGGCGGGAAACCACCCGGCTACGGTGGCATTCCCCAGTAACCGATCAAGAGCTTCACCCAAGGATCTTGGCAGGCGGACATATCCGCGCGCCGCCAAGGCCGGCGGATCAAGAAGCGCGAGGTCTTCGGTCGTCGCATCCGGCGTCGGCAGTTCTTCTTCGATGCCCTGGATCCCGGCGTGTACGATGGCGGCGAGTTGCAAATGCGGGCTCGCTGTAGCGTCGGCGGCGCGGAACTCAAAATTGAACTGAGCTGCTTTGGAAATATCGCTCAAATCAGAAACGGGGCAGATGCGTACTGAAGCTTCGCGGTCGCGGAAGCCAAGGTTGTTGAAGGCCGCGCTCCAGCGATGCGGCGTGAGCCGCAGGTAGGATATGACGCTCGGCGCTGTGATCGCGACGATCGCAGGAAGGTACTTGAGGATACCACCAACGAATTGGCCAGCGGTTTTGGAAAGCTCGTGTTTGCCGTTCGGATCCCAGGTTGCCGGCGCGTCGCTATTAAGGAAGCTGAGATGGATGTGAACGCCGTTGCCGACGCCGGCTGGGTCGCGGATTGGGGTGAACGTAATCTCCTTCCCGAAAGCGTCCGCAACCAGGCGGACGAGTTCGCGCAGGATCGTAGACTGATCCGCTATTGAGATCCCGCGCGACGGCCCCATCGTGACTTCATACTGGCCAGAACCAAACTCTTTCATGAAAGTGTCCGGCTCCAAGCCCGCCGCGCGCATGGCTGCTACGAGCGTTTCAGCCAGGCGTCGCTCGACACGGAAGCCGTTAACGCTGTAGGCCTCGCCAATGCGATCCGCGTCATTCCGAAACTGAAACTCGTGTTCGAAAGCCCCGAGCAGCGTCAGGCCGGTGACCCGATCGAGGCGGTCGAGAGCGCTCCTGAGGATCGATCGGGTACAGAACTCCCACGGTCGACCGTCAGTGTGGCGGATATCACCGAGCGCAAAATGCTCCGCCGGCAAATCGTCGCTTAATTGTACGCGCACCCTTGCAGTTTCATCGGGAATGAGGACGAGGTCACCAAGCGAGCCAAACGGGCTTTCGGCAATGGTGTCGAAACACGTGATCTGAGCGTTGGTTGGCGTCCAGCCGATGCCCCGCTTGGTACGCTTGTCGAGTTGCGTAGCGGGAAACGCCTTGCCACGAACCTTGCCCGCAAGATCCGTACAGCATGCAATAAGCATTTCCTCAGCGATCATTGTTTTCCTCCGAAGGCTGACCCGGTGGCACCAGGCGAAGCCTGTCCCAGGCCTCGAGCCGTTTTTTGGTCGTGGACCAGTTCGATTCCGATACCTTGACGATCAAGGCTTCGACGAGGGTGAGCGCGCAGACCAGCGTGTCCCATGCTGTTTCAATTTCGATCGGCAGGGCAATAACATGGTCGCTGTGACGGGCGATTGGCGACATCCACTTGTCGGTGATCAGCACAATCGACGGTCGGCATTCCCTCGCGACGATATCGGCGAGAGTCTGCAGGTCGGGCTGGTAGCGGCGAAAGTCAAACAGGACCAGGACATCTTGCTTGCGGATCGCCAGCAGCGGGTCCGGCCAGTGCTCTGGATTGGGTGGAAGATGATAGACCTTCGGCCGAATCTGCTTGAGGTGCACCGAGAGAAAACGAGCGATGCTGTCACTAACGCGGCCGCCGAGCACGAACACTGCTCGGGCTGGATCCGCGATGAGCCCCAGGATCCGATCGAATTGTTCCTGCGGAACGCTTGCACTCATCTCATGTATTCGTTCAGAGGCTCGCCGCGCATAGTCGGCCAGAAATGCGCGACGACTGCCGAGCTTTTCAGTGGCCTTGAGCTCCAGCGGCGAGCGTCGGCTTTCCCGCAATTCTGCGATCAACTGGCGCTGGAACTCCTGATAGCCGGCAAAGCCAATCTTGGTGACAAAGCGCGTGATCGAGGGCGCACTGACGCCTGTACGCTTGGCCAATTCCTGGATGGTCTGGAGCGCGCCGAAAGGATAATCCGCGAGCACTGCATTCGAAATCTTCCGCTCGCTGGCGGTCAGGTTGGCGCTTTCACGCCTTATCGTTTCGCGCACGGTCATGATGGCTGCAGAAGCCGGTTGGCAAAAAATGGGATATCCATCCTCGAACACTATCGGTTTTGAAAAAAAATAGTCAAATGAAAAAATTCATTTGACTTTGATTGAGGATTTTTGTTGATCGCTTGCAGCCTTATGGCGAAGGCCTCCCGAGGTTTCCAAGTCCTTGCCCCCTTCGCGGCCGACGTCTTGCGGCGGCGCAACTTGTCACGAAGGGCCAACAAGTATCCTCGTTTTGCGATCGTACGTCCCGGCGCGCCATCCGCCTTCCACGCTGAATACGCGGGTTCGATTCCCTTCGCCCGCTCTTGCCGGCATGGGCCAGCGCGTTGCGCATGAAGCGTACGCGGCAGCGTTGCCAAGTGGCGTTGAGTACCTTGGCGACGGTGGCCTTGATGCCCTCATGGGCATCGGAGACGACCAGCTTGACGCCGCGCAGGCCACGGCGGGCGAGCTTGCGCAGGAATGCCGTCCAGAACGTCTCGGCTTCGGCGGGGCCAATATCCATGCCGAACACTTCGCGCCGGCCGTCGCTGTTGACGCCGACCGCGACAATCACCGCGACCGACACGATGCGGCCATTCTGGCGCACCTTCACGTAGGTGGCGTCGATCCACAGATATGGCCAGTCGCCCTCGATCGGCCGGGCGAGGAACGCCTTCACCTTGTCGTCGATCTCCGCGCAGAGCCGGCTCACCTGGCTCTTGGAGATGCCGCTCATCCCCATCGCCTGCACCACGTCATCGACTGAGCGGGTCGAGACGCCCTGCACATAGGCTTCCTGAACTACGGCGGTGAGCGCCTTCTCGGCCATCCGGCGCGGCTCCAGGAAACCCGGGAAGTAGGAGCCCTTGCGCAGCTTGAGAATGCGCAGTTCGACGGCGCCGGCGCGGGTCTCCCAGGTCCGGTCGCGGTAGCCGTTGCGCTGGGCCAGCCGTTCGGGGTTCTTCTCGCCGTAGGCTGCTCCGGTTTGGCCTTCGACTTCCAGCTCCATCAGCCGCTGGGCAGCAAAGCCGATCATCTCGCGCAACAGATCGGCATCAGGGGTCTTCTCCACGAGCGTGCGCAGGTTCATCATGTCGTCGGTCATCGGTGGTTCCTCGGTTGCGTTGGCGTGTCGCAACCCGATCCTACCGGAGAACTGCCGGTGACCACCGCAAAGCCGCCCGCCCGCTACGGCGCTAGTTGAGGGCGCGCGTCCGGGCTGCTTTGCTCTACCGAGCTACACCACCTCCGAGGACACGACCCGAGATGATTGCTGCTTGAATTCGAGAAATCGAAAGATATTCACCACCCTCGCGACGTCGGCGATGCGCGCGGGAGGAAATCCTTCGGAAGTTTTTAAAAGAGAACGGCTATCCGCCAGCGCGATTTTCTGTGTCTGAGAGCCGTGTGCGCGTCGCTTCAACGACGGGCTACATTACCGGCGAAATGGACATTGTGTTCCACGATCCATTGGAATCCACACCCGCCAAAGAGGGCATCCATCGGGTTTGCTGCGCAAACCCGCTTTCGAAGGAATGCAGATCAAGCAAACGGGTGTCTCGCGGCAGTGAGTTCCCTCCCGCGCAATTCGCTAAGTAATTGAATTTATGTAGTTTTACACACGTTCCTTATATTCGGTGTGCAGTAAATGACGCCCCATTAGCAAATATTCAGTCTTTCTGGTATATTTACTGCGCAGCAAAGGGACAGCTTTCGTGGTCGATTGGCAGGAAACGGAGAAGACGGTTGTCGACAAGCTTTTGAAGACACTTCAGGAGCTTCCGGCTGCCGACGCTCACCTCCAGAGCGGCCAGCGGTCTTTCTCCAACACGCGATCGCGGATAGACGCCGAAATCGACCTCAGCATCTCCAATCAAAACCTCACGCTGCTCGTCGAGGCCAAGAAATCCGTCTTCCCACGGGACACGCGCGAAGCGCTTTGGCAGCTACGGGAGTACGCAAGCCAATTTGGCGGCGGCGACCGCGTCATTCCTCTTCTTGCCGCTGAATCCATATCCCCCGGCTCGAAGGAATTTCTGCGACGGGAGAATGTCGGCTATTTCGACATGGGCGGGAGTCTCTTCATTCCCGCGCCCGGAGCCTATGTCCTGATCGATAAACCCGTGCCGAGAAATCTGGCCCGGTCGGTGACCACCGTTTTCAAAGGCAAACGCTCCCAGGTCCTCCGCGTCCTGCTCCATGACCCTCAGCACTGGTTTAGCGTGAAAGCGCTCTCGGAGGCGGCCCGCGTATCGCCTGCCACAGCCTCCGAAACCTTGATCATGCTCGAACGGTTCGAGTGGCTTGCCGTGCGCGGCCAAGGCCCCTCCAAGGAGCGCCAGCTTACCGCGCCGCGAGCGCTGCTGGACGAATGGAAAAAGCAAATCCTCGCTGGCATCAAGCCGAAAGTGCGCCGCTATTACGTGCCCAACGCGACGAACGACGATACGTTTATCGGCCGGATGGACGTGGCTTTCGCGGATACTGGCGTCGAATATGTGCTCACGCAGGAATCCGCCGCCCAACGCTACGCGCCCTTCCTTTCCTCCCTGTCCCGCGTATCCTGCCGCGCGGCATCCGCGCGCACCGCGGCAAATGCTTTAAGCAAGCTCGGGGCCAAGGAGGTTTCCGAAGGCGCGAATTTCATTATGATTGAGAACCTCGCCGAGGAGGGGCCCTTCCTGTTTAAGGAGCGTCATGGCACGGCGTGGCTTGCTAGCCCGGTCCAAGTTTATCTTGATCTGCTGATCGCGGGGGGGCGGGCGCAGGAAGCTGCTGAACATCTTCGCAATGAAAGAATAGGTTTCTAATGGCCAAGCCCGAAACCGCTGCCGGATATGAAAAACAAGTCACGGAAAACTGCGAGCGGTTGCTCGTCACCCTGATCCGAAATCTCGGACCGTGGAAGAAATCCGTTTATCTCGTCGGCGGACTCACGCCACGCTACCTCGTCACGAAGCCGCCGCCGGGTAAACAGCATGCCGGCACGGGCGATGTCGATGTCGTCGTCGAGCAGCAGGTGCTCGCCGACACGGAGGCCTATCGAACCCTCGAAGAAAATCTCAAACAGATGGGGTTCGCGCGCGCCACGAACGACAAGGGGCAGCCACTATCCTGGCGCTGGCAAGCCAAGACCGAATCCGGCGGCTCAATCATTCTGGAATTCCTTGCCGACGATCCCAAACGTGGCGGCGGAAAAGTCGCCCCGCTCCCTGCGGAAGGAGGAAATATCTCCGCGTTGAACGTTCCGCACGCATCGCTCGTGTTCGATCATTACGAGGTCAAGGAGATCGCCGCGGACCTGCTTGGCGGCAAAGGCGTGGCCACCGAGGAGGTCCGCCATGCGGATATCGTGAGCTTCACCTGCCTCAAGGCTTACGCACTGGATGATCGGCACGAACGCAAGGACGCTCATGACATCGTCTATTGCCTGGAAAACGTCGAGGGCGGCATTGAAAAAGCGGCCGAGAAGTTCAAGACGGCGATGGCCGGTAAGCATGCGGAAGTGATCAACGAAGTCTTGGCGATCCTGCGTAAGCATTTCGTGACGGACGACAAAACGGAAGGCTATCGCAAGGACGGCTCAGTCGCCGTGGCTCAGTTTGAAATCGAAGGCGACGACGCGGAAGCGCGCGAGCAACGGACGCTTCGCCAGCGCGTTTCAAGTGATATCGTGACGCGCTTCGTAGAAGCCGTGGGCTAACTTGCGACGTCCAACAAACGGATAACAAAGCGTACAACAATCGCGCGTTTTGTTGATCGACGCAGTTTTTTAAGTGTTTGAATCCGCGAACGGATTCGTGCAGCTTGCTTTCTGTTCGGGGCGCTTCACCCGTTCCAATGTGTTCAATGAGAAAAATTCTCGATGTCGGAGGTCTTCACCAGAATGGCGCCGGGCTCATCGATGGGGGAGGACAGATATTTGGCGCGAGCGATTTCCTCGATCCTCGACCTGTTCTTGAGGAACGCTTGCAGGCGACCCTCTTGTCCGAGACTATCGGCCCCGAAACGGTCATCCAGCGCTTCGCGGCTGACTGCGCAGTTGACCGCGCTGCCGAGCGCCTCTCCGTGGAACGTCACGACATCACGGCTGAAGTCATAGCGAGTCGGGGGATTGTCGAAAGAAAGATCTATGCTCGGAATAATCGAGCGAGGCGCACTAATGGTCTTGAGCACCGCGTCCCGAACGGTGGCCGAGAGCAAGGCAAGCCCTCGAGCATCAATTGGCGCCATCTGGGACCGCGGCCATGCGCTTCCTCCAGGCCGATTTCAGCTCATGGGGGCGCTTTTCGACCAGAGTCGCGAACAAGGCCTCGGACTGCTGCAGGTCTTTGTCGCGCTTCGCAAACCCCTCCGGGCGCCTGCGGGAGACGATGAGCTTGTGGACGGCATAGCGCGCCGGCGCCCGCACGCGCACGTAGATGCCGGCGCCTTGCAGGATAACCGCGGGCTCGGGATCGCGGATCAGGAAGTCCAGAAAGCGCAGCGGTTGGGCGTCCGTGCTCAGGGCAGCAGCTTCTGAGGGCGGTCGGTCTCCTTGCCCTGGTGCGGCGTGAGAAAGTCGACGCGCAAGCAGCCCTTGGCGACATAGCTGGTCACGCGCCGGCCATCGGCGGTGTGAGGAACGGCACGAAAGGATTTGTCGACCTCCTTCAGCACCTCCAGAACGGGCGGCGTGGAGTCCTCCACCGCCACCGAGACATTCTTCAATTGGGCAATGTCGACGTCACCGGTCTGGAGCGATCCGACGGGGAGGCGAACGCCGAGCATCGCTGCATAGGTTTGGCAGGGGATCGTTCCAACGAGCACGCCGCGAAGGCGAAACACGCCGGCCTTGGCAAGCGCCGCGATCACATCGCCGATCTCGGGAACGGGGCGGCGAAAACTGAACGACCGGACAAGGGTGGATACGAGCGCGCGGCGCTCGCGTTTGTCCTGGCGAACCTCCTGCTGGTGGGCGATGCGCTCCACCGGCTCTGGCGTCCCCGGCCGACGTATCGCTGCGACCGTTCGGCGCCGGTGCCGGTCTGGAAGTACCAATACTTGCGGCCATTGATGCTCTTGGCCGTGAACGAGCCGTTGTCGGCGAAGGCCTCCTGGAGAGCGGCATTGGCAGTGCGCTCCAGGAGCTCGGCATAAGTCGTCTGGGCAACCAGGGAGAAGGCCGGCATGGTCGGTTCCGCATTTATACTCAGTTCTGCGGATTGAGTATAATGAACGCGGAACCCCGCGTCGTCGGCGGCGGCGGTGGTTGTGCACGACATCAAAGGCGAAAACTGGGAATTGACCTCCGGTTGGCGTTCGACGTTCTCGGATTGGACCACCATCGCCCGGGGACATTGGCCGGCCTTTCACCGAAAACGAGAAGAAGGCTGGTTTGGCATCGGACGCTGGCTTCCGGACCAATCCGGAAGAAGACGCCGAACGGGCGGAGAGAATCCGCCAGACGCGCGTCGCTCAGCAGGCAAAGGAGTCAGGCTTATTCGTCCGCCTGTCGGAGAAGCAGGACAAGCGCAAGCAAGCACGACCGAGGTGCCGGCTGCTTCCCATCAGCATTCCGGCCTTCGACTCCCGATACCGGGCTATCCGCCGCAGAACTCGCAAAGACTGCACAGGCGATGATTGACCGATCTAGCGAGATCATTCCTTCGTCCCAGGCGGGAAAGCTGGCCTTCGTGGGAGCGAAAGCCGACACGGAACCCGGCCGCCTTCATCTTGATCACATTGCGCACGTGGCGCATCGCAAGCCTCTCCGTCGGCATCCAGGGCCATCTTCGCAAAGCCGAAGGGAGGGGACCCTATGCGAGCCAGAAGAGGCCGCGTCACCCGGTCGACATCATCCGGAATGGCGGGCGAGATCATCTCGGAATGCTGGGCGGCATCGAGCGGAATCCGCACCAATTGCGGTTTGTCCCGAGATCAGCGCGACTTGGTGAAGAAAGGCACTCCAAAACGTATCGACCCGCGAGAGGGGAGGGCCACATCAATCCCCGAGCGGAGCCTCGATTGGAACAGCAAAGCCTGCCTTGACGCGGTCCATTATGACCATGGTTTTGAAGCCCTTTATGTCCGGGTTCTCATAGAAAAATCGCCGGGTGAACTGCTCATATTCTTCCATGGTCCGCGCGGTAACATACAAGACAAAATCGGCATCGCCGGTGACGTAGAATCCATTGACGACGTCAACGGACGACTTGATCGCCTTCTTGAATCTGTCGATGATATCTGAACGCTCCCGCTCCAGGTTTACCAGCACGAGCATTTGAATGGGCCTTCCGACGGCCTTCGCGGAAACAATCGAGACGTCGGCCTCGATGATGCCTTCTGAACGGAGTCTCTTCAGCCGTCGCTGACATGCGGTCGCGGAAAGGCCCGCCATTTCGCCGATCACCTCGGATGTCAAACGATTGTTCTTTTGCACGATCTCGAGGATTTTGGCGTCTATCCGATCGTACTGCATGGTCGTCTCCAGCCTACAGGTGGATTTCGCCGCAAAATGCCTGTGTGATGCAGGAAATCATCCGAGCGGCAGGAAATGCGATGCAAATGTCTTGTGCGACACCAGTATCCTGAATGCACAGGAAATTTCAACAAGATGACCGCTTCGGACCTTCGAATGGCCTTAGAAACTATCCGGCAGAGAAGCCCTCGTTTGCTTGGTCTTGCGGCCAGCAGCCTACAGAACTTGCGCCGCCGCGATTTTTTGGCCGGCGACGCGCTGATTGACGGACGCTGGGTCGCGAGCGACCAAAGAGACGTGGTGGTCGATCCCGCAACCGGGGAAGACATCGCGGACGTGGTTCGTTGCTCTGCTTCGGATATGGGTCTTGCGATCGCGGCAGCTGACCAATCGTTTGCTGCGTGGCGTGGACTGTTGCCGGCAAGGCGTGGGGCGATCCTCAGGTCCTGGGCGGCATTGATGCGCAACCATTCGGAAGAACTCGCCGTCCTGGTGACGAGCGAGCAGGGCAAGCCACTCCAAGAGGCGCGCCAGGAAATTGCATACGGCGCTGGATTTCTCGATTGGTTCGCCGCAGAAGGGGAGCGCGCATATGGAGAGACAATTCCGAGTCATAAGGTAGGAAGTCTGCTTCAGGTGCGAATGCAGCCAATCGGTTTGACGGCGGCGATTACTCCGTGGAATTTTCCAGTCGCGATGATCGCCCGAAAGGCGGGAGCCGCCCTTGCGGCCGGTTGCCCGATCATCGTGAAACCTGCACCCGAGACGCCGCTCTCAGCTCTTGCCCTGGCTAGGCTGGCGAAAGAAGCCGGCATCCCACGCGGCGTGTTTCAGGTGTTGGTTGGCCATCCGATCGAACTTTCGACGCCGCTATTGCGCGATACAAGGATACGCGCGCTTTCATTCACCGGTTCTACCGAGGTCGGTCGTCTGCTTCTTGAGGGCGCCGCCGACACAATCAAGAAGGTCTCGCTGGAGTTGGGGGGGCATGCCCCTTTCATCGTCTTTGATGATGTGGATCTCGAGAAGGCCGTCACGGGCGCGATGGCCGCAAAGTTTGCGACGTCGGGCCAGGACTGCTTGGCCGCCAACCGGATCTACGTTCAAGCAGGCATCTACACGGCCTTCGTCGAGGCTTTTGCTGCGGCGATGGCTCAACTAAAGGTCGGGCATGGTCTCGAAGCTGCAACAGACGTCGGGCCGATGACCAAATTGTCGGTGGCCAACAAGTGCAGAGTCCAGATCGATGATGCAGTGAAGAAGGGCGCGCGTATTGTTGGTGCCCATCAGGGGGGTAGTCTGGGTCCGAACTTCGTTGCGCCAACGCTACTGAGCGATGTCACTGAAGACATGCTCATTGCGCGTGAGGAAACGTTTGGGCCGGTAGCCGCCGTACTTTCGTTCGAGTCCGAGGAAGAGGTCATCGCTCGTGCCAATGCCAACGAGATGGGGCTGGCCGGGTACATCTACACGGACAATCTACGTCGAGCGCTCCGGCTTTCTGAGCAGATCGAGTGCGGAATGCTCGGTATCAATACAGCCTCATTCACTGGGCCGCCGATTCCATTTGGGGGGTGGAAGCAGTCGGGCCTCGGCCGCGAGGGCTCACGACACGGCTTGGCCGAATACATGGAACTCAAATACGTCTGCTTCGGCGATTTGGTAGCCTAGGAGAACTGGAATGATTGACATAACAACCATCGCTGAACGAGATCGCTCGAGTGTCCTGCATCCCTTCACCCAGCTCAAGGAATACGCAACGGGAAAGATCGGTGATCCGACGATCGTCACAGGCGGCCAGGGCGTTCGCATCCAGGATGCCGAGGGGCGCAGCTATATCGATGCCTTTGCGGGCCTCTACTGCGTAAACATCGGGTATGGGCGGACCGAAGTGGCTGAAGCCATCGCGCGGCAGGCGCACAAGCTTGCCTACTACCACACATATGCCGCTCACACGACTGAAGAGCTGGCGAGGCTATCTGATCGTCTCGTGCGAATGGCGCCGGGTAAGCCAAGCAAAGTGTTCTTCGGCTTGTCCGGATCGGACGCCAATGAAACCCAAGCCAAGCTCGTCTGGTACTATAACAACCTGCGTGGCAAGCCGAAGAAGAAAAAGATTATCTCGCGTGAGCGAGGCTATCATGGCTGCTCGGTCGTTTCCGGCTCGATGACAGGTATGTCGTTCTACCATGATCATATGGATCTTCCCTTCCCAGGCATCGTGCACAGTGGCGCACCGCACCACTATTGGGGCGCCGAACCGGGCGAGTCGGAGGAGGCCTTTTCTCGCCGGCGTGCTGCCGAGCTCGAAGAGCTGATCCTGCGGGAGGGGCCCGACACGGTCGGCGCCTTTATCGCTGAGCCGGTGTTGGGGACGGGCGGTATCACGCCGCCGCCGACCGGCTACTGGCGTGAAATTCAGGCGGTGCTCAGGCGTTACGACGTACTTATGATCGCCGATGAGGTGATTTGTGGGTTCGGGCGAACCGGAGCGGACTTCGGCAGCATGCTTTACGAGATCGAGCCTGACCTCGTGACTGTCGCCAAAGGCCTGACCTCCGGCTACGTGCCGCTCTCGGCAGCCATCGTCGGTGAAAGGGTTTATGCGGTCATGGAGGAAGCCGCGGATCGAGTGGGCGCATTTTCGCATGGATACACCTATTCCGGACACCCGATTGCGGCCGCAGCCGCCAACGCGGTTCTTGATATCGTCGAAAAGGAACGACTAAGCGACCGCGCCAGGATCGTCGGCTCGCATTTCCAGAAGAGGCTCAAGGAGCGGTTCGCGCAGCTCGAGATCGTAGGCGAAGTGCGAGGCGTAGGCTTGCTCGGCGCAATCGAGTTCGTTGCAGATCGCCAGACGAAACGGCGATTTGATCCGCAGCTCAAGGTCGGTGCCCGGATCTCGAAAGCTGCCCGTGATCGCGGGCTTATTGCCCGCGCGATGCCGCACGGAGATATTCTTGGTTTCGCCCCACCCCTTGTTGTCTCTGAAGCCGAGATCGATGAGATTGTTGAACTCGCGCACGGAGCGACAAAGCAGGTGCTCGATGAACTCTCGAAGGAATCGGCCATCGCCTGAAGCCGAATTCCGGTATGTCGCTAGCGGATCGTGGGAGCTCTAAAAAAAGGCGCGTTCGCTGAGAAAATCAGCTCGAACTGAAGAACGGCTGCACGCAAGGCGCGCAGCCTGCTGGTGACATCTAGGCAGTCGAACTCATGGGGCACAAAACTCGTCCAGCGACGGGAGGCCGTGTATGGGTATCGCCAGCCTTGTCTCGTCGGCTTCCGCCACGCGCCCATCTGCATCGCGGGATTGGGTGGTGCCATCTAGGACAGTCGCTTTGTTGAAGTGACGGTTTAGCCATGCGGATAAGGCCGCCGGCTGAGTCCATCCTCGATCGACGCGTAGAGGTTAGGTCCGATTCGCACAAAAACTGCGAAACCTCCCGCTCAGGCGCAGAATTTGGAAGTTGCAAGCGCCAAGATCGGCAAACCTCGACTTCGGTCGCCCAGTAACGTTTTCGTCAGACATCGAGGGGGGCCTCGAAGTCGTTCCGTCAAGCATCTTCCATCGCGGTGAAAGTGACAGCGGCGGATCGTTGGAGGACGGGACTCAACGTTACCAACTTGGAGGTTCATCGATGAAATTGACGAAGAGTCTTGTCCTCTGTTCCGCGGCACTATTTGCGGGCGCTGGAGCGCAGGCAGCCGATCTTCCTTTGAAGGCCAAAGCGATCGAGTATGTGAAGATCTGCTCCCTGTACGGACCAGGTTTCTACTATATTCCCGGCACCGATACTTGCATCAAGCTCGGTGGATATCTGCGTGTCCAAACGGCGCTGGCCACGAACGCTGTCTATGATGCGGCCAATAGCGGCGTGGCCGGTGCGCAAAATCGCCTCCGGAACTATTACAGCACTGCCTCCCGTGAAGATCTGTCCATCGACACACGGACCCAGACCGAGTACGGCGTGGTTCGCACCTTCTTCGATGGTGTATTCAACTGGAATTCGGGCGGCTATTCCGGGGGCGGTACAACTGCCTCGAACGGTTCGACTGCCTACAGTGGAGCGACCGTCGCCGGTGGCACGCTGGGTGTCTACTATGCGTTCATTCAGTTCGCCGGCTTCACGATCGGCAAGGCGCAGTCGCAATTCTCCGCTCCGTGGGCCAACTATCCCGGCAACAATTTTGACGGTCTGCCAGGCGGCGGCGGCTGGGACCCGGTCAACCAGTTCACCTATACTGCAGACTTCGGCCAAGGCATCACCGCCTCGTTTTCGGCCCAGGACCAAGTTCAGCATGACACAACCAACATCTGGAACGTGAGTGCGGCGACGGCCGCGGGTCTTGCGACCGGCGCATATGGGGGGAACGATATCGCCGGTACGGCGTCTCCCGATTTTATTGCCATGCTTCGCGTTGACCAGGCCTGGGGCCTCTTCCAGGCCGCGGTCGCCGCGCACGACAATCACGCCGCCTACTACGGCGCCGATGAAACGACCGGCCATCCCGCTGACAAATGGGGCTGGGCTGGAGAGCTGGCTTTGTCGATCAAGAACATCCCGACTGGTCCGGGTGACACGGTCAACCTGACAGGTGTTTATACGAACGGCGCAAGTCGCTACAACTTCCAAGACTATATGTCGACCAGCTATGCGATGTACGGTAGTACGGGCCTTGCTGGTGCTTACCAGAGCGTCGGACTTGGCGGTCTCTCTGACGCAGTGTTCGTTGCAGGCTCGGGCCAGGAGTTGACCACGACCTACGGCTTCCGCGGCGGCTACACCCACAACTGGGATCCGCGCTGGGCCACCAGCCTCTACGGTGCATGGGCTGCTGTGCGATATAACAATACTGCCAAAGGTTATATCTGCGGCGCGTTCGTCGCAACGCTTGCGCTGTCAAGCGGCGCTGCCGGCTGCAACCCGGACTTCAACTATTCGATTGTCGGGCTGGTGACTGGCTGGACTCCGGTCAAGAACCTGACGTTCTCGGCCGATCTCGCTTACACGATGCTCGACCAGAAGTATGCGAGCGGAAGCACGGTAACGCTGCCGCTTCAGTCAGCTATCGCCAAGCCTGGCGCTACCTATGAGCTGAAGGACCAGAACAGCCTTACGCTGCTGCTCCGCGCTCAGCGCAACTGGTGAGTCTCCGCCAACCAGCGGAAAGGAGAAAACGAGAACGGCTCTATTGATCTAAGCTTAACCTCCAAAACGGCCTCCGGCATGCCCGCCGGAGGCCTTTCAAAGTTCGGATTAAGTTAGCGAGAACATCTGAAATTTGGTTGGCAGCAGGCGGCCGCGGGCGCAAGCTCGTATGCCGCTATCGGTGTAAGAGTTGTTCTCGTTAGCACGAGTCTGGATGTGCAAACCTGGTCAGGAGCGTCAACGACGTAAGTGTTCGTTGCCTGGTTCTGTCATTCCGCGCGCTTGGAAAGCATCGGATCATGTTCGCCGACAGGCAAAGGCTGATCTCATGCTCTAGCGGAAACGCAAAGGCCACCGCCTAGCACCACACTCCCAACAGCTCTGATCAATCTGATCGCAATCACGCATCGCAACGTCCGTCTGGCATTCGGTTATGTTCCTCGGACACCTAGACCGGATGGCGTCCATGTCGTTGGCGACAATGTGCGTGTGATGCGCCTTTCATCCGGCGTTACGCCGGGCCAAGGGCCAAGCGGAAATGGCAGCGACTTCGCTGGTTTGGGCTGCATTGGTATCTTTGGTCCCCTCGGCGCTGCCGTCGTCGATGCCCGTCTAGGAGATGCGGACAAGGCGGTTGCGCCATGGCTCGCTCGCCCTGCTTCTACCGCGCTCAGGTCAGCTGTCGTCTTTGTGCGTCAGACCAAGGGGCCGCGGTCGGCACGAGTGAAAGTGAAAGCTCTACATTATCCCATTATCTCGATTGAGTGCGGGTTCTCGGCAAAAGGCGTGATCGTATTCCAACCGCATAGCAGCCATGGCGATCGGAGTGAGCGTAGTGGAATCCGCCAAGCGACCGTGGCCTCTTCCGTATTGACTTCGCAAGTAGGTGCGCGCTGCTCCTTGACCTGAACAGATAAGTGCCAGCATTCGACAATGCGCATTGCCTACGGTGCAGCGCTTGGACATTGAAGTGGTGATTTGGTCAGTCGAGGCGACCGGAGCGCAGTGATCGATGGAATTGGCCTGGCAATGAATGCAGGCCTGGGGATCCACGGCGCAAACCATCCATAGATTTCCGCTCCCTCCATTTGACGTACCTCTTTGGTATGGTCTTCAACTGGCGCGCGGCGGCGGCCTACTCAAGTCGCTTTTGATTGCACTTTTTGCCTTTCGGCCAAAGAGACGCGCTCTTCTTGGTTGCCTGAGTTCGCTACCAACGTTTGGCGACTGCACGCCGCACGATGGGGCCGAGCGGACAATCTCCTGAAAGCTCACATTTGGGCAATCATCGTAACATCGATATCGATGGGTCTTTGATGCCGCCTGTCGGATCTGCGACATGCTTTCGGACCTACGACACGTCGACCTGAGCAAATAGCCGTCACAAATCAAGCTCTCGCAGTTGGCGCGGGCCTTGCTAAGAAGATGACTACTCAGCATCGCTTTGCTCTAGGAGTCCCGGTGATGGCTTATAGGAATAAGGCCTGTCAGCGCACGTCTGCGTTGCGTGTTGATTCGACCGGCGCAACGCCCTTTCTCCGTCTGAGTGCGTGCTCGCATACGATTTCATCGCCATGATCGGCCACACCGGCATCGCGGTTGGCACCGCATCCATTGCGCGAGGCCGATGACCGAGTGGTTCGGCGCGCCGATACCTGCTGCGTTTCATCGCGCTTGACACGGGCGAAAAAGTCGGTGCATGGCGCTAGCGCTACGGGACATGACCAAGGAGATGACCTCCTTATTGGGCGGGGTGCGTCAGACCCGGGCTCAACGGCAGGTCCAAGCGCCATGGCTCGCGTTGCCCGTGAGGAGCGCCTGCAGCAAAGATGTGCGTGAGTCCGCATCCCACAGGCCATCGCGAGTACAGGCGACGATAGGATTCTGTCAGCAAAAAAGAGATCGTCTATCGCCGAGGTAAGCCGGGAGCAGCACAATTTCCATGACAAGTTAGTCGAAAAGAACCCGGCACCGACTTCGCGGCTCGGACGGACGAGACGGATGAGCCATCAAGTCGCTGTCGAGCTCAAGGAAACCGCGAAACTCGCGTGGCCGATGGCGCTGACCCAGGTTGGGCAGATCGTGATGATGACAACGGATATTGCCTTTATCGGGCACATCGGTGCAGAAGCGATCGCAGCGGCAGGGTTGGCTGCCAGGGTCTATGTCCTTGCCTTCACGTTCGGCACAGGCCTGCTGGCGCCCATCGCACCGCTGACGGCGCAGGCATTAGGAGCGAACAATCTCGCCGTGGTACGCCGCGCGCTACGCGTGGGACTGTGGGCAGCGATGATGCTGTCCTTCCCGATCATGGCGCTTGCGTCGTGCGGAGAGTAAATACTGCTAGCCTTGGGCCAGGCGCCCGACACGGCGCGGCTCGCTCAGATATATCTGTTCGGACTGGCTTGGGGCGCGCCGTCGGTGCTGGGTTTTCTGGCTATCCGCAGTTTCATGGGCGCGGTCAACCGGCCGGAGCCGATCTTGTGGATCACGCTCGCGGCCATCCCCATCAATGCCCTGCTGGCCTATCTTTTGATCTATGGCAGACTCGGCCTGCCGCGCCTTGAGCTGTTCGGGGCAGGTCTTGCGACGACCTTGGTGAACTGTGCGACGTTCTTGGCCGGTTTGTGGTTCGTCACAATGCGTCGCCCTTTCCGAGACTATCACGTGCTTGCACATTTTTCGTATTTTGATTGGCCCTTGATGCGGCAATTCATCGTGATCGGGACTCGCATCTCAGTCACCTCGTTGACGAGCTTCGGAGTGTTCCCGGCCGCGGCGCTGCTGGCGGGTCTGATCAGCACCAGTGCACTCGCGGCTCATCAGATCGCGTTTCAGGTCGCCATGATCATGTCCATGATCCCCTTCGGTATCAGCATGGCGGCGGCCGTGCGCGTTGGTCACGCGGTTGGCCGCAACGACCGCCCCGGCATCAAGCGGGCAGGTCTGGCCGCAATCCTGCTCGGTATCATAATCGCCGCAATCCTGACGCTTGTAGTGATCGCCATGCGTTTTGAGATTGCCGAATTATTCCTGGATGAATCGGTGGGCGATGCCGGCGCCACCATCGAACTGCTGCAAAGCTTCTTCTGGTTGGCGCGAGCTTTTTTGTCACAGATGCCGTGCAATTCATTGGGGCGGGAAACTTGCGCGGCTGAAGGATACGCGGATGCCATTTCTGTTCGCCGGCATCGCTTACTGGCTGATCGGCTTCTTCCTTAGCTACTTCCTTGATTTTAAGGTAGGCCTTGGCGTGATCGGTATCTGGATGGGCTTATCAATTGGGACGGCTATTTACGCCGGACTCCTCTTCCTGCGTTTCCAACTGCTGACGAACAGGCTGGCTCTTCAGAACCGCCGGCGCCACGTCGGGGACTAAGCGGACATCGTCGCGGATGAGGGCGGTCACCTCGGTCTCTACTTGCGCGGTCCAATAACGACCGAGCAGCCGCCGGATCCGGCCGGGACCTTGTCGATGCCGACACTCTCCAGTTCGTCTCAAACGACGTTCTCCCGCGGCTCATGACCGAGATAGTTCGGCGCGAACCGTGGAACGCTTACTCGCGCTAGTCCCTCCCTACCAAGTTTGCAGCCCGGTATTGAACGCAATCTGTCAACGTGAGGTGTGAGGGACAGAATACCCTCGCGACAACCACGCCCCGATCCCTCAGGGATACTGCTGACCTTAGTAGGTCCGCGATTTTCAGTTCTCATGTAGGTACATGGGGTCGTGCTCGGCAGCATGCGTCGCGCAACACATCCTGACGCGGGTCCAGAACGCGCGTGTTCGAATCGCCGGTCCACAGTTAACGCGGTCTGACGAAAGCCGCTTGTTCATGAACCTCTCACTTGGAAAGGAAACACGATGGGCGAGGCAATTGGCGAGCCTCCTAACTTGCGAGCTTTCTCAGCGTTAGAATCGAACGTTCGCTTGTATTCTCGTTCGCTTCCGGATGTCTTCAGTCGGGCCCGCGGCTCTATTATGTTAACGGACGGTGGCCGAGAGGTCATTGACTTCCTCTCTGGTGCCGGAGCGCTGAACTATGGCCACAATAATCATGAGATCAAGGCGGCCATTGCCGAGTATCTGGCGTCGGATGCCGTTGTCCATGGGCTTGATATGGCCACTCCTGCAAAGCGCGAATTCATGGAGGCGTTCGATACTGTCATACTTTGCGAACGTGGTCTGCAGAACTATCGCTTTCAGTTCACAGGGCCAACTGGTGCCAATGCGGTTGAGGCGGCTCTAAAGCTCTCACGCAAAATCACCGCACGCCAGAACGTCGTCTCATTCACGCATGGATATCATGGTCTCAGTTTAGGGGCCGCCGCGGCGACCGGTGGTCGTCTTTTTCGCGTAGCCAGTGGCGTGGCTTTGTCCGGCGCAACTTTCATGCCCTATGATGGTTATCTCGGGCCAGCGGTTGATACGTCCGACTACCTGCGGAAGGTATTGCTTGACGAGAGCAGCGGCGTCGATGCTCCAGCAGCCATTCTCGTTGAAACTGTACAGGGAGAAGGGGGAATAAATGTAGCCGGCAAGGAATGGCTGCAATCACTTCAGGCCATAGCAAAGGACGTTGGTGCCCTTTTCATCGTAGACGATATCCAGATGGGGTGCGGCCGCACAGGCGAATTCTTTAGTTTCGAGTTCGCAGGGTTGTCGCCGGACATCGTTGTGCTGTCGAAGTCACTAAGTGGGTACGGCTTGCCATTGTCGATGCTATTGATCAAGGAGGAACGGGACGCATGGCGGCCAGGAGAACATACAGCCACATTTCGGGGAAATAACCTTGCGCTTGTATCCGCTACCGCAGCTATTAACGTTTTTTGGCGCAGCCGGACGTTTTCAGAAGGAATCCAGCGCACGGGAGATCTTATGCGTCGCCGGCTTGATTCCATTGCATCCGAGCATGGAAACAATTTTGCTGTTCGCGGACGAGGTATGGCGCTGGGGTTTGACTGCCAGATTGCTGAAATCGCGGAGGCGACGGCACGCAAGGCATTTGAGAAGGGATTGATTATCGAACGATGTGGCCCCAGGGATCAGGTCGTAAAATTTCTTCCTGCGCTCACGATCGACCTGGAGACATTAAATCAAGGCATTGACATATTCGAGGTGTCTCTGACCGAGGCATTGGAACAGGCCAAGGTCGCATGAGTGACAGCGCCGATCATCGAGGCGGGGCCCGAAGTCGGGAGTGAAGGCGCGACGTCGGGCTGGTGAGAATGGAGTGGTCAGGGATGTTCAACCGATTGTAGTCTCGATCTGCTTTCGGCCCCGCGTACAGTCTCTGTAGGGCTTGGCAAGTGTATTCGAAGCAACAGCGTTCGACGGTAAGCCCCCCGCGAGGGCATGTAGTCCTATCGGCTCGGCCCGCTATCGCTCAAGAACGCTCAGCGACGCCAATCAGGGCCTCCTCAATGTCGCATACAGAAGACACACCAGAGCAGATAGTTGTTTCTATTCATCGTCAATGACGAACCATCAGATAGCAGCTCGCCGTCTTGGCGCGCCGGTTCGTCACGAAAGGACCAAAGTGCAGTGATGAGGCGTGCGTTGCACGTCTCGTGCCTCCTGCAAGTATATGACACCGCCGCCGATAGGGCTTGATTTTCAGAGTATGTTTCGATCACACGGGCTACTCGTACGCATACGACGAGGACCGCGTGATGGACGCATGCGCGCGGGTACGGCGAGCTCTATGATGGCGTTGCGTGAAGGTCAGGCGGCCTGCTGATCGGCGGGCTTGTCGGCTTGGCGCAGGAGCTTCCATTCCCAGGGCAGCAATTCGTGCAGACGCGATGCGGGAAGATCGGCGATACGGGCGAGGACGTTGGCGAGCCAGGCTTTCGGATCGACGTCGTTGAGACGACAGGTCGTGATCATCGTCAGCATGATGGCGGCACGGTCGGCACCACGCTGGCTGCCGGCGAAGGTCCAGTTGCGCCTTCCCAAGGCGATGCCTCTCAATGCGCGCTCAGCACAATTGTTGGTCAAGCAGATCCTGCCATCGTCGAGGAAGCGGGCGAAGTCGTCCCAGCGCCTGAGCATGTAATTCATAGGCTTCAGGACCTCGGAGGAGCGAGAGAGGGTTTCGCGCTCACGCAGCAACCAGGCGTGCATGTCCCCGAGGAGCGGCTTGCTCTTTTCCTGGCGCACGGCGCGCCGCTCTTCGGCGCCGCAGCCGTTAATGGCGCGCTCGATCTCGAACAACACATCCAGGCGCCTGACCGCCTCCAGCGCGATCGGAGAGACCGGTTTACCTCTCTTGCCTTCCCGGGCATTCTTCTCGATGTCAGCCAGCTCGAAGAAGCCCCGCCGCGCATGGGCGAAGCAAAACGCCGGCGTAATCGGCAGCACCTTCTTCTGCGGGTCGAACAGCGGCTCGAAGCCGTTGTAGCAATCGGCTTGCAGGATGCCGGCGAAGGCGGCCAGATGCTTCTGCGGATGCTCGCCTCGTCGGTCGCTCGAGGCGTAATAGACCGCCGCCGGCGGCGCAGGCCCGGCAAAGGGCCGGTCATCCCGCACATAAGTCCAGATCCGCCCGGTCGTGCACTTGCCCTTCGCCAGGATACGGATGGTGGTGTCATCGCCATGAAGGCGCTCAGCAGCGAGCACATGGCGTTCGATCAAGTGGAAGAGTGGCATGACGGCGAAGGTCCCGTGGCCGACCTGGTCGGCCAGCGTCGACAGCGGCAAATCGATCCTCTCGGCCTTAAAGCGCGCACTCTGGCGGTTGAGCGGGATATGCATGCCGAACTTGTCGAACAGGATCGTCGCCAGCAATTGTGGGCCGATGAAGCCGCGCGGCGTGGCATGGAACGGCGCAGGCGGCTGGCTGATCTTCTCGCAATCGCGGCAGGTGAACTTCTCGCGCACTGTCTCGATGACCTTGAAGCGACGCGGGATCTCCTCCAGCGTCTTGGTCACATCCTCGCCGACCTTCGCCAGCCGCGATCCGCCGCAGCAGGCGCAGCTCGTCGGAGCGTCAATGACGACGCGCTCGTGTTCGATGTCGTCCGGCCAAGGCTTGCGCACCGGCCGCTTGCGCGTGAAGGGGCGGACGTTCTGCGTCTTCGCCGCTGCGGCCTGCGCCGCAAGCTCATCCTCGCTCGCCGTGGCGACGAGGTCTTCGAGCTCCAGTTCCAACTGCTCGAGCAGCCGCGCCGTGCGCTCGGAGCGCTGCCCGTACAGTTCGCGTTTGAGCTTCTCGATCCGCAGCTCGAGATGCGCGACCAGCGCCTCGTTGTTCGACAGCTCCGCCTGCGCGCTGGCAGCCATCGCCTCAGCTCGCAGCCGCGCCTCACGCTCGGCCTGCAGCGCCGCCAGGGCACTGACAAGGTCCGATGGAAGATCGTCCGGCTTTGATATCACGAAGCCATTGAATCAGATCAAGCAGCAGATTCAAACCTGCAAAACGACTAACCGACCCGCGTCGGACGCTGGGTTTCTTGAGGGTTGCGCCAATCGATCCCGGACAACAGATAGCTCAATTGCGCCGGAGAGATCGTTACCGATTCACCGGCAACCGATGGCCAGATGAACCTTCCTCTCTCGAGTCTTTTGGTAAACAAGCATGCTCCCTGGCCATCGTGCCAGATCATCTTCACAAGATCGCTGCGGCGACCGCGGAAGACGAACAGATGACCGCTGAGCGGGTCTTTGCGCAACACCTCCTGCACTTGGAGTGCCAACGACGGAAAGCCTCTGCGCATATCCGTGTAGCCTGTCGCGAGCCACACTCGCGCGCCTGTCGGAACCGGGATCATCGGCGCACCAGGGCATCGAGAACTCGCCGCAGCGCGTCTCCATCAACGTCACCGTCGACCCGGATGCGGTGTCCGCTACCGAGATCAATCTCGATGATGCCCTGGCTCCTCCGTCGACGCGCCGGCGCCGTCGTCAATGGCGCTTCGGCCACATCCCGCGGCGGCACAGACGGCCCAATCTCGACCGGCACCAACGGCGCTACACTCGTTTCACCGTGCTTGCAAAGCTCTTTGCGCCACCTGAACAGCTGGCTCACATGAAGGCCGGCCATGCGAGCCACCTCGGAAACAGTGGCTCCGGGCTCGAACGATGCTGCAACTAGCCGTTCCTTCTCATCCTGTGACCACCGACGCCGCCGCTCGACCGATGTGATCACCTCTGCCCGCGAAATCGTCATAGCGCTTCTCCTAGGATTACCCCTAGGACCTGCAGCGCTCGCGTCCGTCAAACAAGGCGGCCCTCAATGGAGGGATACGGCTACTCCAACAAAGCGGCCGATATACCCTAATTGCCGACCCGATCGCTCGCCGATTAAGCCGGGCGAAGGGTATTAGATTAACCAGCGAAGAGTTGATGAGCGATGTTGAGCGTCACGATAGAGCCGATCGGTACGCATCCGGCGGGCGCCGTCTTGTCTGACGCGCTGTAACTCGCCAAGCGTGTGACCTTAAGTCTAGCTTTAAGGTCATCAGGCGATCGGGTCGAGGTTTTGGGCGGGCCGGAGCGACGGCGGCGCTGGTCGCAGGATGACAAGGCGCGGATTCTCGAGGAGACGTTGGCGCCGGGCGCAAAGGTGACTGCGGTTGCGCGTCGCAACGGAGTCGCCGCCAGCCTGGTGTTTACTTGGCGTCGACAAGCGCGGACGTCCGAGCAGACCGTACCATCTTTTGCGCCGGTGCAGATCGCCGCCACGGAGGCGGAGGAAACTCGGAAGCTTTTACCCGCAGGTGATAGCCGAGGGCAGTCTGTGGTGGCCGCGCGTATTGGATTGATCGAGATCGACCGTGGCAACCGGCGACCCATCCGAGTGGATGCGCACGTCGATCCAGAAGCGCTGGCGCGGGTCCTCGAGGTGCTTCAGCACCGATGATTGCCATACCGGGTAATGTGCGGGTGTGGCTTGCGACCGGCCACACCGATATGCGCCGCGGCTTTCCAAGCCTTGCGCGGCTGGTCCAGGAGAGCTTGAAGCGTGATCCGCCCGCCGGTGATCTCTACGTTTCACCAGGGGGACCCTACCGACGGATCGATCGAAGCTCCGGCTTCTATTGATAGAGGGCCGCCGGCGGCCACGGTCCGACCCTCCGATCGAGTGAGGAACTCGTGCCGGCTGCGCTGGTGACCGATTTTTCAAACCAGGGCCGAAGCCCGCTAGTCGTGTCTTTAACTAAAAGCTAGCTGGCTGATTCTTGGAGCTTGACGACTCGGTGCTTCGGACGGGTCATCATAGTTGTGAAAGGTGCCCCGGCATTTCGGTCTGGCCGCAGAGGAGCATAGAGTGTTCTGACCTGCGGGCAGGCGCTTGAAATATTCCCCGATCCGCTGCGCCGGCGGCTCCGCTATGAACCAGCGCCAAACGAATCCAGGTCAGACTTTGCTAGGGGCGGCTAGTTTCTCTAGTCCGCTTCAATTGCTCTCCGATGGAAGGCGACACCGCAAGGGAATCGGCCGCGCCGTACGAGGCTCCCAGCCTGCCCGCCAATTGGTCGTTCATGATGCAGTAGAGGGCCCGTCATGCCCATGGAGTGCAAAACCATTCCGTTCGAAAGCTTTATGGGTACGGCGATCGCGGCAAGACCTTCGTCTATCTCTCCAATGCAGGTCGCGTAGCCTCAGTCTCGCGTCTCGGCAAGTTGCTGCTCGATCCAGATGTGGTCGTTTCGCGTATTGGCTTTCAGCATAGGCAATGCGTGTGTGAGGGCTTCTTCGATCGCCGCCTTCGACTCATAGGCCATAATTGCCTTTGCCGATGCCGCAGCGTTCACCGGCATCTCGACGTCAGTTTGGACGTAACCTCGCCATCTGGCGTCAGGTGAAGGATATTGCGGAGGAAGCGCAATGGCACTGACGAGACAGGAGTTTCCTCTTCGGGGCCGGCGATGAACTTCGAACGGATCACCGAGCATGAGATTCAGCGCGACAGCATGCGCGACTTCTTTAATCGTGAGCTTCCAGAACCGAAGATTCGCGAGATGGATCGCGCACGGCGCATACCGCGTGATCTCTGGAAGCGTCTCGCCCGGCTCGGCTGGCCCGGGCTGTCAGTGCCGACGGAGTACGGTGGCAGCGGCACAGACGCACAGACGTGATGACTGGCGTGATCCTCTGTGAGGAGATTGCGCGGCACTTCCCGTCGCTCGCCACCGACTTGTTGCTCATTTCGATGACCGCACCGGTGCTGCGTGAATCCGGCACGAAGAAGCAGCAGTCGGAACTCCTGCACAGGCTCGCGGCCGGAGAATTCTTGATGAGCTCAGGGCTGGTTGAACCGGGTGGAGGCACTGACGTCTTCGGCCTGAAAACGCGCGCTGCGCTGGTGGGCGACGAGTGGGTGGTAAGCGGGCAGAAGCTCTACACCTCGCTTTTGGATGATGCCGATGCAATCCTGGTGCTCTGCCGCACTGAGTCCGCCGAGAGCACCAACCGCTCGCGGGGATTGTCCCCGGCGCTGACGCCCCGTGGCCGCCATTCTGGAAGGCGACGGCGACCTTGGATGTGGCGATGTGGTCAGGATCGTTGAGTACATGCGCCCCGAGGGCATTGAGAGTTATGCGGAAGCGGCGGCCGTGCGGCGAGAGTTGTTCGCCGGATATAAGCCGGTGGTCAATACGGTCCCGGTAAAAGCCTGCTCAGGCCGGACGCCTCATTGAGATCGAGGTGACCGCAGCGGGCGGCACCTGGCATTGCTCCTGGCACCATGTTCCTACCGTCGGTCGAGCCGGTGGACGACCAAGGGAACATCTGGGCGTCGGCGACCTCGCAGCCCAGACCAGGGTCGCGTACGCGAGCAACGTACGCGATGGCGGCATTCATCCGACTTGCTTAGCGCACAGGAACTCGCCATTCCGGTGAACTGGCGCTGCGTTCAGATCAGGCAGGGGCGCCTTTTGGTCGGTCGTCACCGTTCCGGCGCGCACCTGTTCTCCAACACGTCGCGCGTGATTGGGTCTATTCGAAAGCTACGCAATCATGAGCTCGATAATCTTGATCTGAGCCTCACCGATCCGATCGAACTGCACACCTTCGCTGCGAGCGAGCTGCGCGACCGCGCTCACGTCCAATAGCAGAAGGCCGTCGTTCTCGCCGTCGAACGCTTGGTTGTACTTCTCTAATTCCGATTGCTCCGCGTTCTGCGCGGCCGGAAGACCGGGGCCGCGGCGAGAACGTTACGCAAACGGTGTGCGATCTGAGACGACCCGCCTTATCCCGTCCACTGATAATGCTCTTGGTGATGTCGATCGCTTCTGAAGTTTCGCGTTGATAGCTTAACTAGTTGCGTCATGCAGCGCAAGCACACTAGGCCTTCAGCGGCTGCGGCACGATCTTGTGTCGATCGCACATGTCCGGCCAGAATGTGCGCTTCGCTGAACCGTTCGTCACAAGTAGGTTGCCTTGGTACTGGTCCAATACTGGCAGACAAGCGTCGATGAAGCGCTCTCCGGCGTCGTTAGCCTTGATCACCGTACGGCACGCTTAAATCGCAAGCGATGTTTCTATCCTGCGGTAATTGCGATGAGCGACGAAGTGCTCCGATCAAGCTAGTTGCTCACTACCGCAGCTGGACTGGCATGGACGTTATGTGTGATCGTTGAGGGGCAGCGTTGTGGCAATGTCTCCTAGGCGCTCGCAGCTTTCATGATCAGACCTTCCCTACCTGGAGGAGGGCCGGAACTAAGCGCCGGTTACAAGGCGACGCCGTCAGAGCGCACTGAGATCGCATTCGCCGAACTTGCGGATGGCCTTCTTCTCCGAATCCCCGATCGACAGACCTCTCGTCAAACTAAACACGCTACCGCCGATCTGACCGTCTTGCGCGACAACGCCTCGACACGCATGGCTGCCGCGCCTGTGCTAAAGGCACTCCGTCTTCCCGCCGGTCGTCAACGGACTATATAAAGCAAGACGCGACTTAGCAGGTGAAGTTGGGCTAGTCAAAACGCACTACGCCGAGAGCACGAAGTGCGCGACGAGAAGGAATGTTTCGACGGTACGTGGAGCGGAGCAATAAGTACTCCATCTGACCAAACACATCGTCGATCACAAGGCCGCGTACTTCGAACCAAAAGAATTTTGACGATCACCACGAACCGGCGCTGATCGATCGGAT
Organism: Bradyrhizobium sp. USDA 3364; assembly: GCF_054056355.1. Taxonomy (NCBI): domain Bacteria; kingdom Pseudomonadati; phylum Pseudomonadota; class Alphaproteobacteria; order Hyphomicrobiales; family Nitrobacteraceae; genus Bradyrhizobium; species Bradyrhizobium sp. USDA 3364. The sequence continues at coordinate 1,086,780 of NZ_JBSRYG010000002.1, read as the reverse complement.
GAACAAGAAGGAGTCGACTACCCCATCGCGAAGAAGGAGCGCCCCAGCGTGAGCGATGTGGTCGACGTGATGGCCGCATTGCGCACGAAAGTCGACAAGGAGCGGGCGTCGATGCCGACTGAGAAGTGACTCAGATATTGCTGCCGATCGAGAGCAAGAGACCGAAGAATGTTATAGCCAAGGACACGGCGGCGAAACTGCGGCGGAAGTCTGCTACGTCGTGCGATCAGCCTAGCGGTCGTGGTCCCAAGCAAGCAGCGACCCAGCGAAAATACTGCAAGGTACGCGTCGGGCCAACTACCGGGATTAGGAGGTCGCCTAGGCTAGCCCCGTCGTCATATCCTCCGTACGATTTTGCTCGATTAGATGCGCGCCAGAGTGCAAGAGCCGCCAGCTCCGGGGCGAGCGGCGAATTGCGACAACATATTATATCTGGATTCGCGTCACTAATCGAGTTGCTACAAATGAAATGGAGTTGCTACAAATGAACGTGCGCGCTAAACCTGCCAGCGGGAATAACGAGTTTATGGTAATCGAATCGGTGGATGCCGCGCGTCGACGGGAAACACCTTTCGTCGTAAAGCTTAATGCAGATGTCAACCTTAATGACATTCACGACGTTGCCGTACATCGTCGCAAGGTTGACCTGGCACCCGCCGTGTTGGAGCTAGTGCAGAAGGGGCGGGCCCAGCTCGAAAATCTACTGACCTCAGGAAAGGTTATCTACGGCATCAATACGGGTTTCGGCGGCAACAGCAATCTCGTAATCTCTGACGATCTACTGGCGCTCCATCAAAGCAATCTCCTCAAGTTCCTATCAGCGGGAACCGGCGATTGCCTTGCAGAGGAACACGTGCGAGCAGCCCAATTTCTGACTCTGTTAGCTTTGGTTCGCGGCTGGTCTGCCGTGCGTCCTGAAATCGTGAGGAGTCTTCTTGAGCACATTAATCTAGGCGTCGTTCCAACTGTGCCGCGACATGGTTCTGTTGGCGCGAGCGGGGACTTGATTCCATCAAGTTACATCGCGAGCGCGCTTTGCGGGTGCGGTCGCGTCTGCTTTGCCGGACAAGAGATGAGCGCCAGTGAAGCATTATCTCGCGCTGGCATAACACCGGTTGAATTGCAAGCGAAGGAGGGGCTGGCTCTCGTCAATGGTACTCGAGCGATGACAGGCATCGGCGCTCTAACGGTGCAGCGAGTATGGATGACGTTTCGAGCTGCGCTCGGCGCGCTAGCCCTGGCAGTAGATGCATTGCATGCCTCGAGAGAACACTACGATGCTCGTATTCACGCTGCGAAAGGGCATCCAGGTCAAATTGCCGTCGCTGCGGCGCTTCGCGAGATGTTGGCGTGTAGGTCATCGTATACTTCTTCAGGTGTTCATAGGTCGAATGAAGCCACCGGGATCGTCCAGCTCGCGGAAGGCGTCCAAGAGATATATTCAATCCGGTGCGCGCCACAAATACTTGGCATTGTTCCGGAATCGCTGGGTGAGGCACGGATGGTGATCGAGCGTGAGGCGAGTTCAGTGAACGACAACCCATTGATAGATCCGGAGACTGGGGATGTCCTTCACGGCGGAAATTTTATGGGGCAGCATGTTTCCCGCATAATGGACGCGCTCAAGATTGATATTGCAACAGTCGGAAATCATATGCATGCCATCATGGCCCTTTTGATGGACAGCCGCTTTTCGCGAGGTCTCCCGAATTCGTTGAGTCCCCGGCTCGGCCTATATCAAGGCTTTAAGGGAGTGCAAATGTCGCATACCTCTCTCGTCGCGCATCTACGGCGTGAAAGTGCTCCAGCAAGCGTTCATACCTTGCCAACCGAACAGTTCAATCAGGACATCGTCAGCCTGGGACTGCACGCAGCGCTTGGCGCAGCGGAGATGGAGCTTAAATTGAGAGACGTCGTCGCGATGACGCTTTTGGCGGCCTGTCAGGCCGTTGACCTGCGATCCAATGGATCTGAACTGCCCTCTGCCTTGAGCCACTTGTATGAAGCGGTGAGGAAGATCAGCGCGCCATTGGTCGAAGATCGGGCGATGGACCGAGATATTGCCGCCATATCCTTCGCGATTGTGGAGGGCTTGTTGCCGCTTCCTCAATGTGAGCCGCCGCGGGACGCGCAGGGGGGCGGGAGAAGTGGTGAAATCTGAGAGAGTGTCACGGTGATGACCAATAGCACTGGGCCTTGGCCGTTGATATCCGTTGGTACGATTGACGTCACGCCATACCGCGAGGTGCAGGCGGTGACCGCCGTTTCGAAAGCTCATATTCGCTGACTCCGCGTCGGCACTGTTTGGGCAATAGGCTGTGGCTCATAGATGGTTGAATGATTGTTTGCAGTTCCGTTAAGTAGTGTTGAGGGGGACTGCGATGGGGCTTGCGCGGCGATGCCGCCATACCCTGATTGCGGCATTGAGCTCAGATTGAGGTTGGTCTCTCTGGGCGATTCCGCTCACGAACACATGGAGTCTCTTTGGAATCGCCCAAGACTAGGACATGTTTGCTTTCCAGAATCTCGCCTTGCATTAACGCATGTTCGTCGTGACCTGCCACTGAATATTTCCTCCAGAAGGAGTTAGAGTCCGGCCCGAAGAAGGACGGACAGATGAAGCGAGCACGGTTCACGGAAGAGCAGATTATTGCGGTGCTGAAGGAGCATGAGGCCGGGGCGAAGACGGCCGATCTGGCTCGCAAGCACGGGATCTCCGAGGCGACGATCTACAATTGGAAAGCCAAATTCGGCGGCATGGACGTTTCCGAGGCGAAGCGGTTGAGGGCCCTGGAGGAGGAGAACGGGAAGCTGAAGAAGCTTCTGGCCGAGCAGATGCTCGATGCAGCCGCACTTCGCGAGCTCCTTTCAAAAAATGGTAGGGCCCGCCGCCAAGCGCGCTGCTGTCGCGCATTTGCAGGCCGTCATGAGCCTGTCGGAACGGCGGGCCTGCTCGATCGTGGGTGCGGATCGGAGATGATCCGCTATCGCTCCAGCCGCCCGCCGGAGGCAGTTCTGCGTGGCCGATTGCGCGATCTCGCCAACGAGCGGCGGCGTTTCGGCTATCGCCGCCTGTTCGTCCTGCTGCGGCGGGAGGGCGAGCCATCGGGGATCAACCGGATCTACCGGCTTTATCGCGAGGAAGGGCTCACCGTCCGCAAGCGGCGGGCTCGCCGCAAGGCGGTTGGGACCCGGGCCCCGATCCTGGTCGAGGCCAAGCCCAATGTCCGCTGGTCGCTGGACTTCGTCCACGACCAGTTCGTCAATGGTCGACGCTTCCGCATCCTCAACGTCGTCGACGACGTCACCAAGGAATGCCTGGGCGCCATTCCTTACACGTCGATCTCGGGGCGGCGCGTGGCCCGCGAACTCACGGCAATCGTCGAGCGACGCCGCAAGCCAGGAATGATCGTGTCCGACCATGGCACCGAGTTCACCTGCAACGCCGTGCTGGCTTGGTGCAAGGACGCAGCCATCGATTGGCACTTCATCGCACCGGGAAAGCCCATGCAGAACGGCTTCGTCGAGAGCTTCAACGGCCGGATGCGCGATGAGCTACTCAACGAGATTCTGTTCTTCGATCTCGACGACGCCCGCGCCAAGATCACCAATTGGGTCGCCGACTACAATCTCCAGCGTCCCCACTCGTCGCTGAAATACCTGACCCCCGCGGCCTACGCCGCCCACCTCACCGCAACGGACGCTCGGCTGCGCAACCCCGACCAGCTCCGCCGATCGTCCGTTGCTCCACCCGCGCCACTTGGCGTACAAAACTCCGAGACTCTAATTGCCGCTGAATGAAAAATTCAGGGGCAGGTCAGAGGCGGTCAACATGCGCTCAATCACTGGGACGGGTTTACGCTGTTTCTCCTCGACGGCCGCGTCGAGATTTACTCCAACACGGTCGAGCGTTCAATGCGCCCGATCGCGATGGGAAGGCGCAACTCATCGTCTAGCGGCAGCGAGGGCGGCGCTGAAAGCCGGGCGATCCTAGCGTCAATGGGGAACATGGCAAAACTCTATGTTTTCGATCCGCAGGCCTGCTTGTGCGATGTGTTGCAGCGTATCGTTTCCCGGCGAACCAAGGGTCATCAGCTGCTCGCCTTCAGGATCAGAACAAATTGCCATCAACGGTGCAGCCCCTTACAGGGGGCAGCAAGCCAAGAACAAGTCCATGTCGCTGATGCGACAATTTAGTAACTTTGTCAGCTGCTCGTTCTTACTCAGAAAGCGGGATGGACGGGATCGCGTGTACAGGGAGCTCGCGACCTACGTGGCCGCAACGATGCCCGCTTCTCGGCCTCAAAGGGGTAGCGCAATCCGTCTAGTACTACGGCCTGCGCTCGCGCTATGAGCGACTGTAAGATTGCAGATGCTGACGAAACGGGAAGCGGCTGCGTGCTTCGACGCCTGCGAGACGACCTTAGGAGGTGGGCTGAACGTGGACTCGTCATCAAGCACGCGCTACAATCCGCGCTGCTGCCTACACGACTTACTCGCCTCGGATCCGCCGAGTGAGCAATGCAGTCGATGCAAATGCCTTGTCGGTCGCGCCGCCGCCCTTAAGACGGCAATCGTTCCAAAGCCTTCAACCGAAGCTGTCCCGGCGTTCGTTGCATCGCTATGCATACTGTTTCCTGACTCAGCGCGCCGACAGGAACCAACCATTGCGAGCCATTGATGCCCGTTGCCGGCGAGGCTCCCTTCAGGACCAGGCTCTTTGTTGATCCGACGCAAATTCCAAGTGTGCGGCAGCCTTCGTAAGGCTAATTATTTTGCCGTCGGTTGATGTGGGATCATATTCCGACGACCATTGCCTACATGGCGAGCCATCAAGCCTCTGGACTCAAAACTTGACGAATAGCAAAATAAAATATACAAAGTATATTCCTAAGGTCTTAGAATGAGGTGTTAGAGAGATGCTGAAGATCAAAGCGGCGGAGTATGAGACAAGGCTCAAGAGCCTTAAGCGCGTAATGGCCGAGCGATCAATCGACGCATTCTTGATTACCGACCAAGCCAACTTTGAGTACTTCTCCGGATACAAATCGATAACGTGGATATCAAAGGCTCGTCCGCTCGCGCTTCTTGTTCCAAGCTCTAGAAGTGGTGCTATCATTATATCCTCGGCCGCCGAGGCGCCGGCAATCCAACTTACTGAAGAGATGCCTTCCCGCATCGAGCACGTCGCCTATTCGGGATTCGTTCTAGCGTTTATCGAGGCGATTGTTGACCAATTGCGAGCCTGCAACGCGCGCCGACTCGCCCTGGATTATGGCTTTGAAAGCAGCGGGTTGGGCTCGCTGAACTTGCTCCATAAATGTAGAAGTAACTTCGCCGCGCTGGACCTGGTCGAGGGCGCCGAGGATATCTGGCAAATCCGCGTTGTTAAATCCCCGACCGAAATCCGTCAAAAGAAGGTTGCTCTGGAAGTGGCGACTTCCTCAATGCTTGAGTGCTTCCAAGAACTGCGTCTTGGAGTCACGGAGATCGAGTTTGCTCGGCATCTGACCATTAGGGCGATTGAGAAAGGGGCCAGCGCGGTCCCAATGCTTTCCGTGAAGTTTGGCAGAGGGAGCTTCCCTTCCCCCTTGCCGCCGACGGAGCGGGCACTAGCCGCAGACGACTTTATCTGGACGGATATGGGATGTCTTGTAGGAGGGAGCATCTCTGATGTTAACCGGATAGCTAAAGCCGGAAAGGTAACCGCAGAGGAACAGGCTCGTTATCACGAAGTCCGAAATATTACGCAGAAAACTATTACTGCATTTCGCGCCGGTATGACGACAGGAGAAGCATACAGCGTCTTCGAAGAAATCGCGCGCAACTCTTCTTTGGGCTTGCCGGGTCCGTTTACGGCCTTCTTTTCTCGTGTCGGGCACGGTTCTGGTTACAGCATTACCGAGCCTCCCTCAATCTCGCCAAGCTCTGAAGAGGTTCTTCGCGAGGGGATGATCATCCACGTTGAGCCGAAGTATTATCTAGAAGGCGGAGTTTATCAGACTGAAGAGGTCGCAGTAATAGGCATAGAGCATAGCGAGCTTTTGACTATCCCTGCGCCCGAGCGCCTTCCCGAAATCAAAATTTAGCGTCTCCGTGGCAATGGTGAGCACTCGCTGCCCGGTAAGCGCAAAAAAAAGAGCGCTTTCAATGCGGTGCGGGGCCGTTCCCGCTCAACCTCCCGATGAAATGATACTTGAAAAGTGATGTAGGTCCGCTGCTAACGCTAGCCTATTCAATGCTCTTTCTGAAATCCGCCAAGGGATTGGCGGTACTTGCGATTGTTTCACTATCGCTGCCCTATGGGCGTTTCCTCCCTAGACTGGCCGCCGGCCCAAAGGACTGGCGGCCCTCTTGCAACTGTCACACTGATTATCTGACGCTGGGAGAGATCGATTTAACGGTGCCGAAGGAGCAACCGTCCCAGGAAACTCTCAGGCAAAAGGACCACGTCAGTCGAAAACTCCGAAAAGAGATGCGCTCGCATCCGCCGACGGGATAACCTTCGAGCTGACCTGCCCCTAAATTTTTCATTCAGCGGCAATTAGAGTCTCGGAGTTTTGTACGCCAAGTGGCGCGGGTGGAGCAACGGACGATCGGCGGAGCTGGTCGGGGTTGCGTAGCCGAGCGTCGCCAATCGACAATGTCCCAAGTCACGGGGAATCTCGAAAGCCAGCGGCGGCAATATGACTTGGCGCAGGTCGCTGAAACCACCGGATTTAAGTCGGTGACGGTCATTGACGACGATCTTGGCCGCTCAGGTTCCGGCAGCACTCAGCGGCCGGGATTTGAGCGGCTTGTGGCGATGGTGTGCTCGGGCGATGTCGGTGCCGTCTATTGCATCGAGGCATCGCGGCTGGCGCGCAATGGACGCGACTGGCATCACTTGATCGACCTATGCGCCCTCGCCGGCGCGTTGGTCATCGATCCCGACGGCGTCTATGATCCGCGGCTTGTCAACGACCGCCTGCTTCTCGGACTGAAGGGGACGATGTCGGAGTATGAGCTGAGCCTGCTTCGTCAACGTGGAATCGCCGCTCGAGACTCCAAGGCCCAGCGCGGCGAGTACCGCTTCATGCTACCATCCGGATTTTGTTGGAGTGAACTCGGCAAGATCGAAATCGATCCCGACGAACATGTGGCGGGAGTGGTTCGACTCGTCTTCACGAAGTTCCGCGAGCTCGGCAGCGCCCGGCAGGTCTTTCTTTGGCTGCGCGCTGCCGACATCAAAATGCCTATGGTCCTGAGGAATGTTCAAATCTACAAGCTCAGCTGGAAAGCGCCGGCCTATCACACGGTGATGCAGATCCTGCACAATCCGCTCTATGCTGGCGCCTATGCGTTTGGCCGAATCGCTCAGAAGACACGGATCGTGGACGGTCGCGCCCGCAAGGTCAGCGGGTTCAAGAAGCCGCGGGAGGAATGGAATGTTCTCCTGCGCGACAATCATTCCGGCTATATCAGTTGGCAGGAGTATGAAGACAATCAGGCGCTGCTGCTGGAAAACGCGCACATGAAGAAGAACTGCTCGCGGAAATCGGCTCGCGGGGGATGCGCACTTCTGACCGGCTTGATGCGGTGCGGACGTTGCGGTCGGATGATGCGTGTGGTCTATGGCCAGGCCAAGGGGAATGCCCATCGCTATCAATGCCGCGGCGATGACGCCCATGTCGGCGCAGGCTTATGCATCGGCATCGGCGGAGTACGGATCGATCGTGCGGTCGCGCTGCAAATCCTCGAGGCTGTCTCCGATCGGGCTGTTGAAGCAGCGATATTGGCGTCCGACCAGATTGAGCGCTCGAGACATGAGATCATCGCCGCCGTCGAACGGGAGCTTGAGGTCGCACGCTACGAAGCGTCTCTTGCCGCACGCCGGTACGAGCTTGTGGATCCGGCGAAGCGTCACGTTGCCCGTGAACTTGAGGCGCGCTGGAATGGCGCATTGGAGCGGGTTGCCGAGCTTGAGGGTCGGATCAAGGAGCTGCGCGCCGCATCGGCGGAAAGTCCCAAGATCGACCGTGCCTTGCTTCTGCAACTTGCGTATGATCTGCCGCGGGTGTGGAACGCACCGTCCACGGACACACGCACCAAGCAGCGGCTGGTTCACATCGTAGTCCGAGAGATTGTTTGCGATCTCGATGAGGACACCAACGAGGCCGTTCTGCTCATTCACTGGACCGGCGGCCCGCACACGGAGGTTCGTGTTGCTCGCGTTAAGACGGGCCGATATCCGGGGGATATGGCGCCCACTGCCGTCGACGCACTTCGTAAGCTCGCTGGTCATTGGCCTGATCGAGAGCTCGCCGTGTCGCTCAATCGGATGCGCTGCAAGACCGGTGACGGCGAGACCTGGACGACTGTTCGCGTGCGGGAAATGCGCGAACGCTTGGGCTTGCCGGAATATGACCCCGCGTCATCCGACGGCAAAATGATCAGCCTCGCGAAGGCTGCGGCCCACTTTGGAATTTGCGTCGGATCTGCAAAGAGCCTGGTTCTGAAGGGCATCTTGCCGGCAACACAAGCAATCAAGGGCTCGCAATGGTTGGTCCCCGTCGGCACGCTGAGTTCGGAAGCAGTACGCATAGCGGTGCAGCGCGTGATCGAACGTCGACCAAAAAACGACATTGATTATCAATACGATAGGATGACCCGTCTGCCCGGAATCTGACAAAGGGACGTACAATGAAACGAGCTGTGCCGACAGAATAAAGATCGTGTGGTGGGACGGGTCCGGCGTGTGCCTCTATTTAAAACGCCTTGAAAAGGCGAAGTTTTGCTGGCCGCGGATCGGGCATCATCGGGTGCAGATGAATCCCGCGCAGTTGATGGCACTGGTGGATGGGATGGATTGGCAACGGGTCCGGACCGTGGCGGTCAAGCCGCCAGAGATTGTTGGGTAAAAGCACTGCGGCGAAGTGAATCAGTGGCCTGAAAGGGCAAGAGAAACGGAGCAAAATGTGCTCTGGTCGGGTCAATGTCGCCGCCCGATCTCAACCTCCCGAATGACGTAGAGATGTTGAAAGCCATGGTGCTTGCCATGCCTTCAAGAACGCGGACGGCGTCCTCCAGGCGCCGGCCCCGGCCCATATCATTGAAGGAGGCATTCCGACGGAAGCGCTTCTGGCCCAGATCGCCGTCGCCAAATACGCCGATGGCCTGCCGCTCTACCGGCAGGAGACGATCTACGCGCGCGATCATGTCGAACTCGACCGCCAGCTAATGGCGCAATGGATGCCGGCAGCGACGGCGGCGGACGAACCTGGGCGACCATCGCGACACTGCTGCAGACAGCGAAGATGAACAACGTCGATCCGCTCGCCTGGCTTGCTCTCACGCTTCAGCGCATCGCCAACGGCTGGCCGAGCAGCGAAATCGACGCGCTTATGCCATGGAACCGCCCCATCTGACGGCCTCAGCTCGCCGCTTACCATCGAGCATCTGCTCGGCCAGAAGCTTCTTCAGCTTCCCGTTCTCCTCCTCCAGGGCCCTCAACCGCTTCGCCGCTCGATTTCAATAATCCCGGCGTCCGCCTTACGCACCACTTTACGCTCCTGGTGAACAGTCGGCGCGGGCATCACGGCGTCCACGACCGCCGGAACAAACTGAACTTCGTCTTCTTGGGAATGACCGCCTGCTGCCTCTCGCAACTGGCGTCGCCAGCCAAACAGATGCGGCGACAATCCATGCCGTCGGGCCACAGAACACACCGAGTCGCCACTCGCCACGATCTCCGCGACGATCCGCGCCTTGTCCTCGTCGCTCCACTTCCGCCGACGACCGGTTCCGGTGAAGACCTCAAGCCGCCGCACCGGCTCCTGATAGCAGTGTCCATTCTAAGCCTAACGGTCGAAGCCGAACCGCAGACTCGCAGATCGCCCTGTCATCCGGTCGGTGGCCGCTCAACGGCGCTTACGTTCAGCCGGCCTCCGAACGCCATGGAATTCAAGGCGCTGGATGCAAGCGCTAATGCTGCTTCGTCCGAAGTTTGGTTCTCGATTGGCGGAGGATTCATAGAGCGACTTGGTGGTGAAAATCAGGAAGGCATCTCGAATATACTCTTGGCTTCGACTATCAATCCTCGAACGAACTTCTCGAACAGTGCCGGATTCATTCCTGCACTATTGTCGAGATCGCCATGGCGAACGAGATTGCGCGCCGTGACGAGGAAGAGCCAATTCAGGAGATCGATCGCATCATCGATGTCATGATGAAGTGCATCGATCGCGGCCTTGCGCAGCACGGCGATCTCCCGGGTGGGTTACGCGTGCGAAGGAGGTCCGGCGCTCTCTTCGAAAGGCTGGAGAAAGCAGTTTTCAGCAATTTGCGGTCCACAAGCCGCCCCTTCGATCAAATATCGGTTTTTGCCATCGCAGTGAACGAAGAGAAAGCTGCTGGAGGGCGGGTCGTCACCGCTCCGACAAATGGGGCTGCCGGCGTCGTCCCCGCCGTCTGTTGCTACTACCGTGACCTCTGCGAGGACGCGACCCAAGGAGGGCTACGGACGTTCCTACTTGTGGCAAGCGCTTATCGGAAGCATCATCAAACGGAACGGCTCTATTTGTGGCGCTGAAGTTGGTTGCCAAGGCGAGGTGGGGGCGGCCGCGGCGATGGCAAGTGCCGGACTCACAGTAGCCTTGGGCGGCACCAATGAACAGGTTGAGAACGCCGCCAAGATCGCCATGAGCATCACCTGGGAATGACCTGTGATCGGTCGGGGGCTTGGTTCAGATCCCTTGCATCGAGCGCAACGCCTTCGGTGCCATAAAGGCAGTCAACGCTGCTTACCTAGCTCTCGCTGGCGACGGCAGGCATCGCCGCTCTTTGCTGGAAGCTCGATAATGGTGTAGCCTTTGCACCAGAACGGATGCTGCGCGCGCCGGTTGGTGATTAGCCGGCTTCGACTGAATATCTGACTTCGATTTGTCCGGCGGCCGATTGGAGTAGTGCGATCTCCATTCGAGCAGCGCTCGCGCGCGAGCGAAAATATTGTGGTCAGGAGCCGTTGGAGATCTCCGCCCAAATCGTTGAAATAGGTCCCCTCCAGAGCCGCATGGTCGTGTCTGGTGATCTTCCTCTGTAGGCCGCTGGAGACGGTTCGAACTTACATGTTGTCGGCGAAACTGCGTTTGCAGCGCTGTTCGCCTCCCAAAGCGCCGTTCCTAGCTCTGTGGTTGTTTCATTAAAATCTTGGAGGCAGAAGAGGAATAAGCGCCAGAGATCAGCTTGTAGCAACAGCATGCCCTTTGCTCGAGGCAATTGCGATCGGCAATCTGCAAGACGCCACGCATCTTTCGGATCAATCCTTGTTCTTCGAATCGGATTAGAGTTTCGGTTACGCCAGCGCGACGCAATCCCAAGGCTAACGAAAGGTAGTCGTGGGTGACTGGAAGCACGTTAGCGTCAAGAGCATCACTGGCCAAGCAGAGCCAGCTTGCTAGCCGCTTTTCACGATCGTGCCGAACCCCGCAAAATCCCGCCTGAGCGCACTGCAATGTCAAGGCTTGAACGTAGCGCACCAGCTGCTCTCTAATCTCTGGACATTCGTTCATTACCCGATGCAAATCGGCGACACGAATCCTGTGCGCTCTCCCAGGGAAAAGCACGACGGCTTGATATGTTGAAAGAATGCCTCCCACTGGGAGCGAAGCGCCGACCGCTCCCCGATGTCCGACCACGGCGGTCTCGAGAATACCTCCCGACGCGACAATTCTCAGCGAGACGAGACCGGATTCTATAAAATAGACATAATCAACCGATCTTCTCGGCTCCTGAAGAACCATCCGTTCTGTCAACACGATCGGTTCGAGAAATTCTCCTAATGCTACAAGATCTTGCGGACAGAGTCGCGCGAGGATTGCGTTGCTGAGAGAGGACCGCATAGTTTGATGCGTGCCACCAGACCAAGATAGCATCGATAAGTTGCTCTGTTCCCGAGTCACGACGTCGATCTCGATGTAAGCCAAATCGGGGGGCTGCGGCGGTAGAGAGGGAATGACAACCCCCGAACGAGCGACCAGTGCTGTTGGGCTGCTGGGGAACGGCTGCGACCTACAAGCCAACGTGTATCTTCAAGCCATTTGGCCCAGGTACCACAAAGGCACTTGGTCCATCTCCTCAGTTGTTGGCTCAGCAGAGCGGCGAATATTGCAGTTACGACGGCCGTACAAGGGCCAGCCAGCATCGACGCCAAGAGCAAGAATCTGTTCTCCGGTGCGCCGACATCGAGTACGTACAGCGGCTCAACAATCCGTCTGTTAATGTCAAGGAGCCCGTCGCTCCTTGCGGTGTCTGTATAGCTGCGAAGGCATCTCGCGCAGCCGTCTATGCGCAGCCAGCCACTCCTGTTGAAATCTGGACTTTTAAAAACGACGAGCTTGCGGTGCTCAATTTCGGTGCAAGAACCGGCTCCTACGGCGTCGAATTCAGCCGCGGGCTCCAATACAGATGAGCTCAGTACCGCATCGAGCGCGCTCCTTTCAGCAAAACCGAACGGTGCGAACCGCGCTTTCAGCACATCCATGGCTTTTCCTCCGTCACGACGAGCCCCGCTCTGCCCGCGCGAAGTCATATTGGGCAAGTGACGCTGCAGCTTCCAGCGACAGCCGCGACCCGTGGAAGAAATGGAAGCTGAGCTCAAGGAGCTGTTGTGTTGTACTTAAGACCTTCCCGCCTCTCCTCGTGAGCTCATGCAGGTAAACCGTATCGATGGTTGGATCTCACGAAGAAGATATACCCAATATACATACCAGCTTTGCGTTGAGGAAGCAAGCCAAAACGAACGATCTAACGAACGGCTCTGGGCGCTAGCGAAGTTCGCCTTCGCGCGATTCAGAGGAGCGCATCATTTTTGCTCTTGCGTGAGCAAGCAGCATGATTATACTCCGTATACTAGGTATCTACAAGTGAAAAGAGGCCCTTGCACGGTGGGGGATGCTTGTCGCCGGCTCGGTCTTGCCTCAAGCATCACAAGGTCCGTCTCGCGATCGGCTTCTTTGTCCCCCGCTTGAGCAGAATGGCCGCTTCGATGGCGGCTACGACTAAACATGGGAGTGCAACATGCCCGCGGTTAATCGATTTGCCGACCTCCACCCTGAGATCACAGGATGGCGCCGCGATATCCATAGTCACCCCGAGCTTTTGTTCGACGTCCACCGGACGGCCAAGATGGTCGCTGCGAGACTGAAGGCGTTCGGTGTTGATGAGGTCGTGACCGGCGTCGGCAGGACCGGGGTGGTTGGTGTCGTCCGGGGCAAGCAGACAGATTCGGGGCGCGTCATCGGCATGCGTGCCGATATGGATGCACTCCCCATCGTGGAAGCGACAGGTCTGCCCTATGCTTCCAAGGTTAGAGGTCGAATGCATGCCTGCGGCCATGACGGGCACACCGCAATGCTACTCGGCGCCGCCAAATATCTTTCCGAGACGCGCAACTTCAACGGCGCGGCGGTCGTCATCTTCCAGCCGGCAGAAGAAGACGGCTGGGGGGCGCGCGCGATGGTCGATGATGGCCTGATGGAGCGCTTTGGTATCCAGGAGGTCTATGGCATGCACAACATGCCGAGTGTGCCGGTCGGCGAGTTCTTTCTCCGTCCAGGTCCTTTGATGGCGGCCTGTGACAGGTTTACGATCGACATCGAAGGCCGAGGGGGGCATGCTGCGCTCCCCAACGCCTGCATCGATACCACTCTTATCGGAACGCAACTTGTCAATGCGCTCCAGTCGATCGTGTCGCGGAATGTCTCGCCAATCGAATCGGCCGTCGTCTCGGTGACCTCACTTCATACTGACGGCGACACCTACAACGCCATCCCGCAAACGCTCCAAATCAAGGGTGCCGTGCGCACGCTCAATGCCGAAGTGCAGGATATGATTGAGGAGCGGATGAAGCTCATCGTGGACCATACGGCCAAGGCTTTTGGTGCGAAGGCAAATATCCATTATGACCGCCGCGTTCCGATCACCTGCAACGCTGAAGCTCAGGCATCGTTTGCCGCGGATGTGGCCTCGGAGGTAGTGGGAGAGGCGCGCGTCACTCGAAACTGGCCACCGCTGCTTGCCGGTGAGGATTTCTGCCATATGCTGAACGCTCGTCCCGGCGCCTTCATCTTTATCGGCAATGGCGATACAGCGGGCCTCCACCATCCAAAATTCGATTTCAACGACGAAGCTATCCCCTTTGGCTGCTCCTACTGGGCGAAGCTCGCTGAGCTCGCCATGCCAGCGACGTAATCTTGATTTGCTATATTAAATGACGCTGTCGGCGTTTCCAAGAACGGAAGTTGACCTGAGTCTGTAGCTGTCGTTGTTGGGAGAGAGTCTGGGGCTCTCCCGAGAGAGCGAGCGATTTCATATCACGTGCAAGCTGCTCGAAACCTCCATGACCTGAGCAAGCGATATGCGCAAGAGCGCGCCGAACGGCCGATCAATATCCTCAGAAATTCCGATGGGGCACCCATGCATATGAGCCGTTTGTCGCGCGTAGGCCATATTCATGTCGCCAGCCACCCTGATCGGCAACACGATCGAGGCCACTTTGTGCATCCTGTACACGAGCGTCTAAGGTGCGAATTCGTTTGCTGCATTCAATGCAGTTCCAAGCAGCACATTGTTCAGGAATTCCCAACTACGACGCTCTACATTGCCGTCTGTAACTCGGTCCCAAGCTTGATATTGGGATTTATCGTCGCGCTGCACTTTCCAAGTGGGATCCTCAGCACGTACTTGTTTTCAACATGATGGGCACGCTTGTAGGTTTGGCTATCGTTCCGCTCGTTCTCTGCCGGTTCTGGCTGGCTTCCAGCGATCGACCGTGCCAGTCCTGACCGACACGAGGGTCTTCAGACCGCGCTGACCGAGTTGCTCAACCAGCTACCAGCAGGTGCCAAGCTCAAGCTGCACGCTGCCAATGTTTTCGAATCCGCGTGGCACGCTCCGATGATGAACCGTCGCTGGCGCATTCGCAGCCTGCCTTCCTTCAGGCAAAACTGGAGCCAGGCGCCAACGTCACGGCCAGACCGTATAGGTCTTTTGTTAGTTCAATCCGGAAAAACCGAGAATTCTCGCGGCGCCCGCCCCGGGCCTGTTGCGGGATAGCGCCCCGAGCCCGCCGGCCACCAGCCGCGCGATCGGCAGCGTACAGAGGTCAACGGTCTCCTCGGCGTACCCATACGACGAAGACTGCCTGATTGACGCATGCGCGCGGGGGCCGGGTAGCGCTATGATAACGCTGCGCGAAGGTTAGGCAGCTTGCTGATCGGTGGGTTCGTCGGCTTGGCGCGGGAGCTTCCATTCCCATATGTGGACGGCCCCCTCCTTGCAAGATATTGTTCAGTGATTTGACGGATCGCTTGCCTCCATATGTCCGGCCTTCGCATGCGGTCGCACATGACCGCTGGCCAAGATGGGTTCCGCAACGCGTGTTCCTAACAAGGCAGCGACCTCGGAGGGCCACTGGGAATGACGGAGTGTCACGCGAGTTTTGGATCGATCGATCGCACCATCTGCTCTTTTTATGCAAGTTCACAGCATCAGCGCAACACGGTGGTTTCTGTTCTCACCGTGGTCGCCAATCCTCTATATAGCCTTTGGTTGTTCCTCCATTCGCCGATACGTTTCACCACTCACCATGAGCTTCCAGGCAGAGCGGGCGATCTTGTTGGCAAGCGCCACGGCGACAAGTTTAGGGCTTTTTCGTTGCAGCAGGTCGGTAAGCCATTGGGAGGCATGTTTGCTTCGACTTGCTCTTACATGCTGAAGAAGAGCGATCGCGCCGACCACCAATGTGCTCCTCAACATTTCGTCGCCGGCACGTGTAATGACCCCAAGCCTGACCTTGCCGGCCGTCGAATGATCTTTGGGTGTGAGCCCTATCCAAGCGGCAAAATCGCGGCCAGACTTAAACATTCGAGGGTCTGGTGTCTTCATCATCAAGAGTGATGCACCAACAGGACCGACACCGGGAATTTTCGCAAGACGCTTGCTGCATTCATCGGCGCGGTGAAGTTCCATTCTCGACCGACCTGATTTGCGACAGCAGATCTCGATATTCATCACGATGCATGGCAAAAAGCTCCCGAGCGAGCTCCGGCAGCGATTGCTCATTCGCTAATCGCTCCAATAGCGGTTCGATTCTGCACATGCCCCTGGCCGCGATGATACCAAATTCCATAGCAAAGCCGCGAATGGCATTGGCCATCTGTGTCCGATTGCGGATAAGCCTCTCTCGCATTCCAACTAACGTCAGCGCTGCCTGCTGATCTGCGGTTTTCACTGGAACGAACCGCATGGTGGGTCGGCTCATCGCCTCGCACAAAGCCTCTGCATCCGCCGCATCATTCTTGCCGCGCTTCACATCCGGCTTGGCCAGCTGAGGCGCGATCAATTTCACTTCGTGCCCAAAGGAAGCTAATAGTCTTGCCCAGTGGTGAGCGCCACCGCAGGCTTCAAGAGCAACGGTAGTGGGCGCCGCCTTCTCGAAAAACCTTACCATCTCTCGACGCGAGAGCTTCTTGCGCAGGATTGGCTTCTCAGCTGCGTTCACGCCATGCAACTGGAAAACGCTCTTTGACGTATCCATGCCAATTCGACGTATCCATGCCAATTCGGATAATCTTTTCCACGGACGGTTTCCCTCGATTGAGAACTTCAACGAACTCACTCAGGCACATTGCGATGCCGGTTGGGAGCCGTCCACCCCAACAGGGCAGAAGTTCGTGCAGACGCGAAGCGGGAAGATCGGCGATCCGGGCGAGGAGGTCGGCGAGCCAGGCTTTGGGATCGACATCGTTAAGACGACAGGTGGTGATCATAGTCAGCATGATGGCGGCGCGTTCGGCGCCGCGCAGGCTGCCGGCGAAGGTGCAATTGCGCCTTCCCAAGGCGATGCCGCGCAACGCTCTTTCGGCGGCGTTGTTGCTGAGGCAGATCCTGCTATCGTCGAGGAAGCGGGCAAAGTCGGCCCAGCGCCTGAGCATGTAATTCGTGGGCTTCAGGACCTCGGAGGAGCGCGAGAGGGTTTCTCGCTCGCGCAGGAGCCAGGCGTGCATGTCGTCGAGCAGCGGCTTGCTTCTCTCCTGGCGCACGGCACGCCGCTCGTCGGCGCTGCGGCCGTTGATGGCGCGCTCGATCTCGAACAACGCATCGAGGCGTCTGACCGCCTCCAGCGCGATCGGGGAGACCGGTTTACCCTTGCTGCCTTCCCTGGCGTTCTTCTCGATATCGGCCAGTTCGAAGAAGCCCCGCCGCGCATGCGCGAAGCAGAATGCCGGCGTGATCGGCATAGCTTTTCTTTGCGGGACAACGGCTCGAAGCCGCTATAGCAATCGGCTTGCAGGATGCCGGCGAAGGCGGCCAGATGCTTCTGGGGATGCTCGCCCCGTCGATCGCTCGAGGCGTAATAGACCGCAGCCGGCGGCGCCGGCCCACCGTAGGGCCGGTCATCCCGCACATAGGTCCAGATCCGGCCGGTCGTGCACTTGCCCTTCGCCAGGATGCGGATGGTGGTGTCGTCGCCATGAAGGCGCTCGGCTGCGAGTCCATGACGCTCGATCAGCTGGAAGAGCGGCATGACGGCGAAGGTTCCGTGGCCGACCTGGTCAGCGAGCGTCGACAATGGCAGGTCGATCCTCTCGCACTTGAAGCGCGCGCTCTGGCGGTTGAGCGGGATATGCATGCCGAACTTGTCGAACAGGATCGTCGCCAGCAATTGCAGACCGATGAAGCCGCGCGGCGTGGTATGGAACGGTGCCGGCGGCTGGCTGATCTTCTCGCAATCGCGGCAAGTGAACTTCTCGCGCACGGTCCGGCCAGGGCTTGCGTACCGGCCGCTTGCGCGTGAAGGCGCGCACGCTCTGGGTTTTCGCCGCGGCGGCGCGCGCGGCAAGCTCATCCTCGCTCGCCGTGGTGGCGAGTTCTTCGAGTTCCAATTGTTCGATCAGCCGCGCCGTGCGCTCGGAGCGCTGCCCGTACAGTTCGCGCTTGAGTTTCTCGATCCGCAACTCGAGATGCGCGATCAGCGCCGCGTTACCCGCTCGACGCTACAAGCAGCTTCAGCGGGAGCTTGCCAAGTTTGCCGCTTCGGAGTTACCGGAAAAGCTGAGGGGCATACCGGCCGATGTGGGGGCTGAACGCTGGCAGTTGATCTGCGCGAGAGCTTTAACGTCGTCGCCCAGGATCGTGTCCCGTTGCGTGGTGTAGCTGGCGGCGGGAGACCGCGTTCACCGGCAAGAGCCGGGCAGGTCAGCTGGCGATCGCCGGAAGGCTGACAGTGGGATCATCGCTCAACGGCGCGATGGTTTCCAGCGTCATATAGCGAGCGCGCTGGACGGCCCATTCATCATTTTGCTCGAGCAGGATCGCGCCGATGAGGCGGACGATGGCGTCTTCATTGGGGAAGATGCCGACGACCTCGGTGCGGCGCTTGATCTCGCCGTTGAGGCGCTCGATCGGGTTGGTAACCGGTATGAGATTTCTTGGTGCCAACGTTCCGCTGCGATGTTCTACATCGTAGCGTATGGTGCGACCATCGGGACAGAGGCACCGGGAGCACGAAGGTGCGGGCAGGCCGATGCATACGATGAGCCGCGAGCTCGAGTTAGTAGCTGGCCGCCTCTGCGACTCGCCCGGTTGCGCTGAGAGCGCGAATCCGTAGTTGTCGTGTCGCCCGTAGCTCCCGTCATGTGGTCTGATTGGCAGGAGGTGCGAATGCGACGGGTGATTGGCATCGACGTCCACCGAACTTTCGGGGAGGTGGTGGTTTGGGAGGATGGCAGGCTCCGACATGCGGGCCGCATTGATATGACGCGGACTGCGTTGGAGGGATTTGGCAAGACCCTGCTGGCCAGTGATGAGGTGGTGGTCGAAGCGACCGCCAACAGCATGGCGGTGTCGCGGGTTCTGGCGCCGTTCGTGGTACGGGTGATTATCGCCAATCCGCTGCAGGTGAAGGCGATCGCCCAGGCTCACGTCAAGACCGACAAGATCGATGCCGGCACGCTCGCCAGTCTGCAGGCGGCCGGGTACCTGCCGCAGATCTGGACGCCTGACGCGGAGACGGAACGCAGGCGTCGGCTGGTGGCGCGGCGCTACCAGGTCGTGCGGCATCGCACGCGGCTCAAGAACGAGGTGCATTCGATCCTGCACGCGCACCTGATCCCGAAGTGCCCGCATGCCGATCTTTTCAACGCCCGCGGCCGGGCGTGGTTGGCCGCCCAACCGTTGCCGGACGATGAGCGCGCGGCGATCGATCGGCACGTCCGCGAGCTTGACCGGCTGGCGGAAGATCTGGCCCTGCTCGACCGCGAGATCGCGCAGGACGCCATCGACGATTCCGCGGTCAACAGATTGATGACGATCACCGGCGTCAACTTGGCGGTCGCTGCCGGCATCATGGCGGCGATCGGCGACATCAGCCGGTTCAACAGCCCGCAGAAGCTGGTGAGCTATTTCGGGCTGAACCCGCGGGTGCGGCAGTCCGGACTGGGCGCCGCCCATCACGGCCGCATCAGCAAGATCGGCCGCAGTCACGCGCGCGCCATGCTGGTCGAGGCGGCATGGGCAGCGGCCAAGGCACCCGGTCCGCTGCATGCGTTTTTCGTGCGCATCCGCGCCCGGCGCGGCCATCAGATCGCCGCGGTGGCCGTGGCCCGGAAGCTCACCGTGCTTTGCTGGCATTTGTTGACGAAGGGCGAGGATTACCTGTGGGCGCGCCCGGCACTGGTCGCCATCAAGACCCGCGCGATGCAGCTTCAAGCTGGACATCCGCAACAGAAAGGCAGCCGGCGTGGGCCAGCGTATGCCTACAACATCAAGGCATTGCGCGACCGCGAGATGTTGATTGCCGCCCAGGCAGAGCAAAGCTACGAGCGCTTGGTGACGCAATGGAAACCACGGCGGCCAAAAACCGGCGCGCGGGCGCCTCAGCTCGGCAGGACAAAATAGGGCAGCCTGGTGGCGCTTGCAGCCGATGCGCCACGCTTCGCCACGAGGTCGCCCGCGCCCGCCAAGGATAATCCCGCCTGACGGCAAGTGCCAGCGAGGAACGCAGTCCCGTTCCACGCCAGCATGCCGCCGTGCTCGGGCCGGTCAAGGCCAAGCCTTGCGGTGGCCGCAAACGCGGCCAGCCTTGACCGCCCCTGCGCGCGGCGGCTGCGAGATCGGTGGCCGGGACGGAAGAATGGCCCGCGGCGCAGCCGAACAAAAGAATGGACGTACTCGATTTCTGCAATCGTCATCTCGGTCATGAAAAAAATCGCTTGTCCATCTCATCCGTCGAGTGCAGCTTGGTCCGGTGTTGCGGCGGGAACGCCATATAAGCGAGCACATCGGTCTCGGCCTCGTCGAGGAAGCCGGCAAGCTTGGGCAGCTTGGGACGAAGCTGGTCGGCGACCTTCCGCCACTGTGCTTGTGCGGCCTCGGCATCGTCCTGGGCGAACGCCGTGGCAATGAAGGCGGAGACGACGCGGCGGCCGCTCTTGCCGGCATGGGCCAATGCATTGCGCATGAAGTGCACGCGGCAGCGTTGCCAGCTGGCATTGAGCACCTTGGCGACGGTGGCCTTGATGCCCTCATGGGCGTCGGAGACGACCAACTTGACGCCACGCAAGCCCCGGCGAGCGAGCTTGCGCAGGAACGCCGTCCAGAACGTCTCGGCCTCGGAAGGGCCAATATCCATGCCGAGAACTTCGCGCCGGCCGTCGCTGTTGACGCCAACAGCGACGATCACTGCGACCGACACGATGCGCCCCTGCTGGCGCACCTTCACGTAGGTGGCGTCGATCCACAGATATGGCCAGTCGCCCTCGATCGGCCGGGCGAGGAACGCCTTCACCTTGTCGTCGATCTCCGCGCAGAGCCGGCTCACCTGGCTCTTGGAGATGCCGCTCATCCCCATCGCCTGGACGAGACCGTCGACCGAGCGGGTCGAGACGCCCTGCACATAGGCTTCCTGAACTACGGCGGTGAGCGCCTTCTCGGCCATCCGGCGCGGCTCCAGGAAACCCGGGAAGTAGGAGCCCTTGCGCAGCTTGGGGATGCGAAGCTCGACCCGTGCCGGCCCGGGTCTCCCAGGTCCGGTCGCGGTAGCCGTTGCGCTGGGCCAGCCGTTCGGGGTTCTTCTCGCCGTAGGCTGCACCGGTTTGGCCTTCGACTTCCAGCTCCGTCAGCCGCTGGGCAGCAAAGCCGATCATCTCGCGCAACAGATCGGCATCAGGGGTCTTCTCCACGAGCGTGCGCAGGTTCATCATGTCGTCGGTCATCGGTGGTTCCTCGGTTGCGTTGGCGTGTCGCAACCCGATCCTACCGGAGAACCGCCGGTGACCACCGCAAAGCCGCCCGCCCGCTACGGCGCTAGTTGAGGCGCGCGTCCGGGCGGCTTTGCTCTACCGAGCTACACCACCACCGGGGAGTACGTCATGCCAAGCTGATGAGTGCTTGTGGGTGCAAGTCCCATCCGGCCAAAGCCGCAGCAGGCGAGCCGGGACCGAGTCTTGCGGGCGTCGCGGCAACGCGGGGTCTGAAGTGTAGACAGGAGCCATGCGGGGTGCGGGAATGAGCCTCGAAAGGTGGATGTTCGCGGAGGCCGAGTGTGTTCCCTAGTCACGAAGGCTACACGAGCATCGTCGTTATGCGAGACGATGCCGCTCCGTCGGGGTCGATGGCCGAATCACGCATGGAAGGCAACCATCGGAACATGAGAGGCCCGACCGGGTCCGCTGGATTGGTCTCCAGTGGGGGACAGCGGCAAGGCACTGCCAGAGCCGCGGTCCGAGCTGAGGTCGGGAGTCGGACTGGTCCATACTACCTGTGAAGTCGTCGAAGGTAACGAGACGCATGGAGGGAAGGGACCAGCCCGAGGGGAGCCTGCGCGAGAAGGCCAGGGTCCGGACACAGAGCCGGGTCGCCTTGCCGCCGAACCTCAAGCGGGTGAACGCGGCGGCCAGCCAGGCCGCCCAAACCCGGTTCACGGCCCTGCTGCACCATGTCGACGAAGACGCTCTGCTTCGGGCGTTCCGACGACAAAAGCGGCAGGCCAGCGCGGGGGTCGATGGGGTGACGGTGGCGAAGTACGAAGAGGGGCTGACGGATAACCTCCGCGACCTCTGCGCACGAGTCCACACTGGTCGCTACCGGCCACAGCCGGTGCGGCGGGTCTACATTCCCAAAGCCGATGGCGGTAAGCGGCCTCTCGGTGTGCCGGCGTTAGAGGACAAGATCGTCCAAAGCGCGGTGGCCGAGGTGTTGAGCGCCGTCTACGAGGCCGACTTCCTCGGGTTCTCCTACGGCTTCCGGCCGGGGCGCAATCCGCACATGGCGCTTGATGCTTTGCATACAGCGATCATGAGTCAGCGCGTGAACTGGGTGCTCGATGCCGACATACGCAGCTTCTTCGACTCGGTCGACCACGAGTGGCTGTTGCGGATGGTGGCGCACAGGATCGCCGATCCTCGCATCTTACGGCTCATCGGGCTGTGGCTACGAGCTGGCATTCTTGAGAGCGGCGAGAAGCACGATACGGACAGGGGCACGCCGCAAGGGGCGGGCATTAGCCCGCTCCTTGCCAACATCTTCCTGCACTACATCCTCGATCTCTGGGTCCACCAATGGCGTCGTCGCCATGCACGCGGTCGCATTGTGACAGTGCGCTATGCGGACGACTTCGTTATGGGCTTCGAGAACAAGGCAGATGCGCAGGAAATGCTCTTGGCCCTCAAGGCGCGGCTGGCCAGCTTCGGCCTGACCCTACATGAGGGCAAGACGCGACTGATCGAGTTTGGCCGGTTCGCGGCCCTCTCGCGTCAGCGGCGCGGCGAGCGGCGACCAGAGACCTTCGCCTTCCTCGGCTTCACCCACTACTGCGGGCGGACCCGAGATGGCCGGTTCATCGTGAAGCACAAGACGGAAGGGAAACGCCTGACGCGTAAGCTGACGGCGTTGCGCCAGGAGGCCTGGCGGCTCATGCACGAGCCACTGGCCACGCAGCACGAGTGGTTCGCCGCTGTGCTGCGTGGACACTATGGCTACTACGGCAGGCCGCACAATTATCCAGCGCTCAACGGCTTCTACCGCGAAGTGCGTCGGACGTGGATGCGCTGTCTGAGACGGCGCAGTCAGAAAAGCCGGCGCATGGGCTGGTCGGAGTTCGAGACCCTGACGGCACGCTTCCGTCTGCCCGTTCCACGCATCACTCGCACTTGGGCGCAGGCGCGGATATGACGCGGGTTACCCTCGGGAAGAGCCGGGTGCGGGAAATCCGCCCGCCCGGATCTGTGAGGGCGAAAGCCGAATGGCTGAGCTACTCGACCACGACCTCGCCCAGCCCGGCAGGAGGCGAACACATATCGCGCCGGAGGGGAGCGGCAAGGCGTTCGCAGCGCTATTGCATCGGCTGAATCCGATGGCTCAGATGCTCGGCCTCTTTGATCAGTCAGCGGAGGCTGAGAGAATGGAGGATCGCCTGAACTAAGATGCTGACCCATCGACACAATCATTGCTCAAACCCGCTGCGACCCGGGGCCCTCGTAACGAGGTGTCGGGGGCAAGCCCAAAATCGCTCGCGAGTTCTGTCCATTGATCGTGTCGAAGGATGTCGTCTCATCAAAATATCGCTCCGGCAAGCCATCGGAATCGACTTAAAGTGCTCGCCGAACTTTGTAGGGACGGGCAAGCCTGTTTAATGGGGTTGACAGCGTATCACGATGGCGCTAGCTCTGAATACTGAGTATGTATTGCTCGGAGGGCTGCCCGCTTACGAAGTTGCATATCCGCTCCCCGAGCCGGAATATATGAGAAATACCTTGCTCGTCCTAAAGATCGAGATATGCAGGGTACGAGGCGGCCTAACGAACCGTTCAGTACTCGAAGTGACGAGGTCGCCCAATTCCTGCTCAATGTGTTGGCGATTCGATCAGCCAAACTCAGACTCGTGCGGCCAACGAGCACCGGTTTGTCATCGTCAATCCGACCAAGTGTCAAGATGGCTCGACTGATCGAAGGAATGAGCTCCGGGCGAGTTTGTTCTCCTCGTCTCAAGAACCGAACGCGACCACACCAAGAGCGCACTTACGCACGCAGTTGGTAACAGACGTGTCTCTCTCATTGAGAAGCTATCATCCTTTGTTTCCGCTCAACCGACGGCGCGAACAACAAGCCGAGCTCGGCAGCATGTCGCGGATGTTTGCATTCATCGGGTTGAGTATGGGCTCGCTCCCATCTGCCGCGTGCTGGCCGGTCACCCGACCCACTTTCATGCTCACGCGGGTCGCGTCAGGTTCGACCAAACGATCCGTCCGTATGCGCTGCGGGGCAGCGATCTGCACGGCGATCCGGCGGATCTGGAACGTGAACTTCTAGGTAAGACGTGCGCAAAATTTAGGAGTCGACACTAGTTGTAAGTGCTGGTGCCTTGGAAGAAGAGGATGGGTGGAAACCCTGCAGTCACGAACAGGCTGGACCTCGGGCGGGAATGGGTGATAGTTATGCGCCAACTTGATAGATCGGGACGAGGGACTGGAAGTGACCGGTTTCTTTATCGCTCCGTCTCGCGAAAATTGAGAGATTTGATCGATGCCGGAACGTACGCGACCGGCACGCAGCTGCCGAGCGCTGGTGACCTTGCCAGGGATTTCGGCGTCAGCATGATCACCATCCGCCGTGCAATTCGCGATCTGTCGCTTGAGGGGATTCTTGTCGGTCGACAGGGTCTTGGCGTCTTTGTCGCAAAGCGGCGCAGGATTGTGCGACTGCTTAGCCCAAGCAAGACCGTGCCATTCGAGGACGACCTGCGCAAGCTTGGTCTCACACCGGGCGTACGATTGCTTCAAGTGGCGCTGACCGATCCGAATGATGGCGACCCTTTCCAGCTTGGGGCATTGGGCGTCGGTTATCGGGTTGAGAGAATTATTCTCGCTGACGACGAACCGATTTGCCTTGATTCACTCTGGTTTCCCAAAGAAGTCGGCGAAGCGCTCATGCCGAAGGTCCGCGAGCAGCTTATGATGCCGTTTATCGAAGCGCTGAAGGCGTTCGACCATTTCGAATACCAGTTCGAAGGCGCGACGGCCACGGAAGAGCAGGCTGCACTCCTCGAGGTAACGCCAGGATTTCCAGTATTAAACTGTCGCACTGTCGCATTTCGGAAAGATGGCACGCCTTTGGTTGTGGGGTGTACCGTAGCACGCGCCGATCGCATCGTTTATCGGTTTTCTCTGGAGGCTAATGTCCGTGAGCCGAGTCGTCCTCGGCGGATGGGAAAACAATGAAGCCTCTGCGGCAAGTGCCGTTAGCTCGATCAGCGTGCGCTAGTTGGGTGCACTGATCTAAAGCGTGATGGCATTAAGTTCGATAGCCTGAATTTTTGAGGTAGTTGGCGCATTCCTCGGAGGTGAAGGCATCGAGTGCATGGCCGATTGCGGCGCAGACCGCGTCGACGGTTCGCGCGGCAGCTTTGCGGAGCAGGTGCTTGAGCTTGGCAAAGACCTGTTCGATCGGGTTCAGGTCGGGCGAGTATTTTGGCAGGAAGAAGAGTTTGGCGCCGACCGAACGGATGAGCTGGCTGCTTTGCTCCTGTGGCTGCCAAGGTTATCCCAAGACGACGATATCGCCGGGTCGAAGGACGGGCAGAAGCACCTTCTCGACATAGGTACGAAAGCTCACACCATCGATCGGCCCCTCGATGAACCATGGCGCATCAATCCGGTCGTGGCGCAGGGCCGCCAGGAAGGTCATGGTCTTCCAGCGGCCGTGAGGAACCTTGGCCGCAAGTCTGTGCCCGCGCAGGGCCCATCCCCGAAGCGGAGCCATGTCGGTCCGGGTCCAGGTCTCGCCGATAAAGACCAGCCGCTCAGCTTCGACGCGACCTTGATACTTTGCCCACTGGGCTCGCCGGCGAGCCATCTCGGGACGATCGCGTTCGCCAGCCGCCACGCTTTTTTTTGAAGCTGAGCTTCTCGGCATGCACGAAGTCCCACACCGAGTGGTAGTCGACCTTCAGGCCGCGACCGGCAAGCTCGGCAACGAGACCGCGAATGGTGAAATCGCCGTCCCTGATCCGCTGCGACAGCCAGACTGCGTGGTCTCCCGAAACTGCCTTCGGCTTGTGCCCGCCCATCTGGCCAGGCTCAACGCTGCCGGTCTCCTCGACCCGCTGCATCCAGCCGATGGCAGTGCTGATCGCCACCCCAAACTGTTTGGCCGCCTGATTGCGGGACATTCCGCCTTCGATCGCGGCCACAACACGCTTACGGAGATCCAGAGAATAAGGCTTGCCCATGGTCGACGCTTCCGCATCCTCAACATCGTCGACGACGTCACCAAGGAATGCCTGGGCGCCATTCCGGACACGTCGATCTCGGGGCGGCGCGTGGCCCGCGAACTCACGGCAATCGTCGAGCGACGCCGCAAGCCAGGAATGATCGTGTCCGACCATGGCACCGAGTTCACCTGCAACGCCGTACTGGCTTGGTGCAAGGACGCAGCCATCGATTGGCACTTCATCGCACCGGGAAAGCCCATGCAGAACGGCTTCGTCGAGAGCTTCAACGGCCGGATGCGCGATGAGCTACTCAACGAGATTCTGTTCTTCGATCTCGACGACGCCCGCGCCAAGATCACCAATTGGGTCGCCGACTACAATCTCCAGCGTCCCCACTCGTCGCTGAAATACCTGACCCCCGCGGCCTACGCCGCCCACCTCACCGCAACGGACGCTCGGCTGCGCAACCCCGACCAGCTCCGCCGATCGTCCGTTGCTCCACCCGCGCCACTTGGCGTACAAAACTCCGAGACTCTAATTGCCGCTGAATGAAAAATCCAGGGGCAGGTTAATGCCATCGTGGTGTTCAACCGGGCACTCGCTGAACCGATTTTTATCGGCTGCGCGGGGCGGGACAGACCTGGTCGAAGATGCGTTTCGCTGCCGCGCAGCTGATCGCGTATACCGAGAATGATCTATCTGCGGCTGGCGACTAACGCGAGCGCTCGTGCCCGTCGCCTGTGGCAGGGGCTTGCGAACCTGCCCGAGGTGTAAGTGGTCGCGCCCGTTCAAGCCAATCTTGTGTTCGTTGCAATGCCGGAGAAGCTTGTCGAGGCGCTGGCCGCTACTGGCGTGCGCTCTGTATAGCAACCAGGGCGCGTCGTTTGACTGATGACACACCTTGATTGCGGCGACGCCGACGTCGATCAACTTATTGAGTTGGTAAGCAGATTAGTCTCTTCGGCGCGCGGATTGTCGGCTCAGTAGACCTCGAATTTCGCCAGCGCGCCGGATGGCTGTGGTGCTTCGAGCTCTCTTCCGACGAGCGCCGCTAGTGCCCCGGGCACCACACTCGGCCGTCGATAAATGATTTGATCCAGTAGACATACCTGATATATAGTGTATCACCAATGTGACAAACGACGGCGGCTCGAGCAAAGGGGAATTGCAGATGAAGAGTGTCGGCTCAAAACTCTCGCGTCGCTCTTTCCTAGTCGGAACGGCTGGCGTCGTCTCGGCAGCGACACTGATCAGAGTCTCTCGCGCCGCAGGGAGGTCCAACTCAGTTACGATGACTAGTTTCGGCGGCTCTTACCAGGACGCCCATGTCAAGGCGGTGATCGAGCCATTCACCAAGGAAACGGGAATCAAGGTCGACTTCGTGCCCGCCTTGCAGCTTGACAAAGTCAAGGCCATGCAGTTGACCGGCAATGTCGACGTCGATGTTTTTTTGAACACTGACGTCAGCGCCGCCTCCGGATCCAAACAAGGTTTTTGGGAGAAGCTCGATCCGGCCCTGTTCGACCTCAAAGATCTGGAAATCCCGCCAGCAACCGATCATGTTACGTTCGAAGTAGCCGGCAATTGCATAACTTGGGATCCAAAGAAGTTTGGTGACGGAAAGCATCCGAAAAACTGCGCCGAATTCTTCGATCTGCAAAGATTTCCTGGACGCCGCGCCTTGCGTGGCACTGTTCTGCTGGGCACACTCGAAATTGCGCTCCTCGCCGACGGCGTGGCGCCGAAGGACATCTACCCGTTAGATTTGGATCGTGCCTTCAAGTCGCTCTCTCGGATCAAGTCCCATCTCATATGGTCAGCCACTCCACCGCAGGACATCTCCTTGGTTCAGGGCGGAGAAGTCGATTTCGGTTTCGCGGGCAACAATCGGATCTTAGCGACGAATCGTCCGGGTGGCGGAACGCCATTGGCGATTTCTTTCGAGCAAACCATCAATCTTGGCGACGCGCTCGCAATCCTAAAGGGTGCGCCGAACAAGGAAAACGCGATAAGGCTGCTTGTCTATTACATGCGTCCGGAGGTTCAGGCTCGGCTATTCGATCTGCTGGGCACGATCCCAGTGTCCAAGAAAGCTTCAACCATGCTGTCGCCCGAGATACGCAAATGGCAGCCGGATTTGAACAGCCCCAACAACGTGATGGTCAACCGTACATATTGGGCTGAGAATTTCGAGTCGGTGAATCTACGTTTCCAAGAATGGAAAATGAGCTAAGTGTGTCGCTGTCGCAAGCGGTGCTCTATTTCCATCACCTGTGGCCGGAATGTCCCTGATTCGAACAACCGATTTGCGGCATTCGGGACCTGCTCATGCCAGTGACCGTTATCGCATACTTCTTTAAACAAAACTTCACAGGCCCCGCGGATTCTTGGCCATCCTTAAGGGCGATCCGAAGGGGCCATTCTTGATCTCTCAACAAGCCCTCGGAGCGCCCATGATCCGCACAAGTACATTGCGTGCGCAGGCCATATTCATGTCGCCAGCCACCTTGATAGGCGGCGCGATCGTTCTCCCGCCAGCTTTGTATATCCTCTACACAAGCGTCCAAGGTCCGAACTTTTCGCTTGCTACGTTCAACGCTGTGCTAAGCAGCACATTGTTCAGGAATTCCTTGGCTACGACACTGTATATCGCCGGCTTGTCGTCCATCTCGAGTTTGGTTTTGGGATTCGTCGTCGCCTTGCATCTTGCGCGTCAACCGGCGCGGCGCAGGTCGTTTTTCATGGTACTTGTCCTGCTACCATTTTGGACCAGCGTGTTGGTCAAATGCTTCGCATTTACGATAATCCTAGGCCGCAATGGAATTATCAATTCGCTCCTAAGTTGGGTCTTCAACGCAAGTATAAAATTACCACTTGTTTTCAACTTGACTGGAACGCTTGTGGGCATGACAAACTACCTCGTCCCGCTTGTTGTCTTGCCGGTCTTGGCTAGCCTGCTCGCGATCGATCCCGCCGTTTATCGAGCAGCATCCATCATGGGTGCAAAACCCGTACGCATTTTCTGGACAGTCACGGTTCCCATGAGCCTACCTGGCCTCTTCGCGGCTCTCGTCAGTATTTTCGTTATGTCTCTGGGGGCCTTTATCGTTCCCGCGCTGCTCGGCAGCCCCCGGGATATGATGCTGGCGAATCTGGTCGAATTCTATAACCGGGAGGTTCTGGACTGGTCCAAGGCGTCTGCAATCAGTGTGATTCTGCTCGCCATGGCCTTCATTCTCATCGCACCTGTTGCCGTTAGACGTCAACGAAAGGTCTGAGGTCTTGTTCGTATCTCACATTCACGACCCGCTTTCGCGCCGCTACCAAAGGATAGGGGCGGCACTCGCTGCGACGATCTATTTCTTTCTCCTTCTCCCGGTTGTGGTGACAATCCCCATGGCCTTCGGACCCACGAATGCGCTGGCGTTCCCGCCCGAAAGCTACTCCTTCGACTTATTCGAAATCTTCTTCGAGTCTTCCGACTGGACAAATCCATTGTTCCAAAGTCTCAAGGTCGCGGTCGCCAGTACCACGGTGGCGATGCTTGCCGGCGTGCCGGCCGGCTACTGGATCTCGCGCCACAAGTTCGCTGGCAAGAAGTTCATCATGGCCTTGATAATGAGCCCACTAATTGTGCCTCATATCGTAACGGGTCTCGGGCTTTTTCTCTACTTCTCGTATCTTCGCATCAGCGGTGCGACCGTTTCTATCGTCCTCGGCCACGTTATGGTTAGCTTACCCTTTGTGATTGTCATGATCGTGGCTGGAGTGAACAAACTGGACCGCAATCTTGAATTCGGCGCTGAATTGATGGGGGCCGGACCCATCCGGATGTTTCTGACGGTCGTTATTCCTCAACTCGTTCCCTCACTCGTGAGCGCCGCGTTTTTTGCGTTTCTACTGTCTATCGATGAAGTGATCATATCTTGGTTCTTGGCGGGCCCGAACACAGTCACGCTGCCCGTGAAGATGTACAGCGCTCTCCAATGGGAGGTGTCACCGTTGATTGCCGTGGTGTCTACTTTGCTAACTGCAATCTCCCTGCTGGTCAGTATTGTCGCGATCGCGCTGAGGAAAGGATCGCCGGTCGATATCTGATCGATCTGCACGACGACCGAAGCGCAACTATGAGGACAGGGTCTCGGATCATGCTACGGCTAGGGAAATGGGAATCAATTGGATACATCGGTCAACATGAACGCACCAGCGCGAGGGCGCACAACGCCTCCGATGAAAGTGTGATTGGGATGCATGACGGTGCTATTGCTGGCGGCCAGTCCGGGCACGCGGTCGCTCTTAGGGGCATATCGAAAACGTTTGGCCCGGTGACGGCTCTTCACCCGACCGACCTGAGCATAAAGAAGGGCGAATTCCTAACTTTGCTCGGCCCGTCGGGATCAGGTAAGACGACGCTGCTAAATTTGATCGCAGGTGCGAGCGAGCCGACAACGGGCACAATACTCTTGGACGGACGCGACATCACGCGCATGCCGCCACGCGATAGGGGCGTCGGTATGGTATTTCAAAACTATGCGTTGATGCCGCACATGACTGTGTTCGATAATGTCGCCTATCCGCTGCGCGTGCGTCGTCAATCTGCCAAATCGATTCACAACAGGGTGATGGAGGCACTTGACCGTGTTGGACTGCACGGCTTCGAAAATCGCAAACCCCGTCAGCTGTCAGGCGGTCAGCAGCAGCGCGTTGGTATCGCACGGTGCATTGTCTACTGTCCGGCCATTATCATGATGGATGAGCCCCTCGGAGCCTTGGATAAAAATCTGCGCGAGCAGATGCAGGGAGAGATTAGACGCCTCCACCGAGATCTGGGCACGACTCTCATCTATGTCACGCACGACCAGGAAGAAGCTCTGAACATGTCCGACCGCATCTGCCTAATGAATACGGGTGAGATCGCCCAGCTAGGGTCGCCGGATGAGCTCTACTTTCAGCCACGCAACCGTTTCGTGGCACAGTTCATCGGCGAGTCGAATTTGCTCGATGGAAGAATGACCAGCGATGGTCGAATGTTGATTTCTGGAATCCACTCCATTGCTGTTCCGACCAGTGCGCGGATCGATGGCCCGAACATTCTCGTGATGATCCGACCTGAGAAGTTGCGTGTAACCACCAATGACCATACCACCCGAGACGATGATAACGCGCTAAGCGGCGAGGTCATGAGCAGTTCGTTCATCGGCGGAACCACTCGCCTGACCGTTAAAGCTGAGAACGGCATCGATATGACGGCGAAGATGATGTCATGTCGTGCTGAAACGAGGCCTAAGCCTGGGACGCAGGTGCGCTTGTGCTGGTCATCCTCAGACATGGTAGTCCTCGAGAAGTGATGTTGGCAAGAAGGTCAAATGCTAACGGCTTAACAAGCGCGTCCGGCGAGCAGCCCTATCAAGCGCTTTCTCATGCGCGGGAGGAATTGCGAATGCTTTACGGTATTCGCCCGGATAGGTACGAGTGTCGAGCGACATCTATGAAGGAGACAGGGCGAGGAGATGCTTGGCTACTTGCGAGCGGATCTGCCCCAAACTGCCGCTGAACTGGGGCAAGCTCTCGGTTAGAAGTGCAGCAGGAGTCGAGATGATCGATTCGACGCACCGACCCGGTCTCGGTGGCATCATCGCCCGGTTGCGCTATCCGAGTTTTCGCCGCATCTGGTTCGCAAGCTTGCTCACGAATCTTGGCACTTTGATCCAAGGGGGTGGCGCGGCCTGGGCGATGGTTCTGATGACGCCATCCCGCGGATTGGGTTGCGCTGGTGCAGACGGCGCTCATGCTTCCCATGATACTACTATCTATGCTGGCCGGACCCATTGCCGACATGCATGACCGTCGCATGGTGGCGCTGGTTGCACTCTCGATTGAAATTTCGGGAGCAGCCGCACTGACTGTGCTCGACCTCTAAGGGCTTGCTACTCCGAATGTTCTGCTGGCGCTTTGCTTTGTGCTTGGTAGTGGCATGGCGTTAAGGGGCCCGGCTTGGCAATCCTCGGTAAGCGAGCAGGTGTCGGTGGACGCGTTGCCTGCGGCCGTCGCCCTGAATAGCATCAGCTACAATATAGCCCGAAGCGTGGGGCCGGCGATCGGCGGCATTTTGGTTGCCGCGGCGGGAGCAGGGGCGGCGTTCGCAGTCAACGCGCTACTTTATCTGCCATTAATAGTCGCGTTGCTTTTGTGGAAGCGCGTCGCCGAACCTACGCATCTGCCTACTGAAAAGCTCAACCGGGTGGTCATTTCTGGCGTGCGCTACATCATGAATTCGCCATCGGTCAGGATCGTTCTGAGCCGCGCACTGCTGACTGGTGTGATTAGTGGAGCGATCATCGCGCTGATGCCGCTAATGGTGCGCGATCTCCTGCACGGCGGCGCCAAGACATATGGCACTATGCTCAGCGCCTTTGGTCTCGGTGCTGTGATCGGAGCGCTCGTTGTCGCCGAAGTGCGTACGCGAATGAGTGGCGAGGCTGCAATTCGCGCTTGCGCTTTGTCTATGGGAGGGGCGCTCGCCACCGCGGCCCTTAGCCGCGAGCCAATTCTGACGGCGGCCGCGCTGGTTTTGGTGGGGACGGCGTGGACGATGACATGGCGGCTGTTTAACATTGGCGTGCAGCTCTCGCCGCCCCACGAGCTGGGTGGCTACTCGACAGCGGCAAGGACATGCTCTGCTGTCAACGCCTCGAGGTCTTGGCCAGGATGGCGATGGCGGAGCCGATCCAGAAAGCGCCGTGCGCCCAAGAGAACGCCCTCGCGGGACCTTGGCCCAAGGCCTCGTACCCTGCTCAGATAGTCAGAAAAGGAGCGCAAAAGCGGAACGTCCGGATCATCGACTACAATGGGCGTCGAGGCCATGAATCGTTCGGGCGCCACCCGTCGCGCGTGTTGGAGCGCAGACACTGCCGCAATCCGCGGTGAGTCCGTGGTGAATGTGCATAGATAGCTATCGACGATAGCTTCGCCGATCGGCCGTGAGCCGCAATGCGCTGCAGCAAAACGGCCGAACCGCGCGATTCGGCTCAGATAAAGCTTAGCGGATGCTTACTTGTAACCGAGCGAGAAAAAGCGCCCCGCGATGCGATCCATCTCGGCGCCGAGCGCCCCGTCACGAAGGCGTTTAAGCACCCCACGGTACGAAAAATAGAACTCGAGCATTGTGCGCCTCCGGCGTTACGGCGCAGGGGGATCCCGCGTCCGCACGAGGGGCACAAAATATTATGTGGCGGAGCAATCCAGCCGTGGCCAGCCCTGGCTGGCGTTAGGGCGCCTCCGCCGCATAATCTCGTCCGACACATAAAACAGGATCTCGTCCCAAACCCTCCTGCACCAGCAATGCCAACCCCTGCATGCCTTTGCGCATGTCAGTGTGACCGATTGCGATCCAGATTCTCGCTCTCGCTGCGACGGGGATCATCGCCGCTTCAGCAGATCCAATACGCGAGACAATGCGGTCATATCAACCATCCACGATCACTCGATACGCTCGGCCCGAGACAATCTCCATACGCCGCTCGCTGACGTCGCTAAAGCTGTCGGCTGCGCTGGCGGCTGATCCGGCATCACCATCGCCGGCACAAAGCCGGGTCGAGGCTCTTCTTCACTGCTCGCCCGGGCGCCAAACGATCATCGCCAAGTCAGCAGCAGCGAGCGCGAGATGCCGTATCGCCGAGCTGTCGATGAGACGGACCGTGGAGTTTGCAGGCTCTCCAAAGCGATCTTGAGTTTCCCGTCATCTGTCCACCGACGACACCGGCCAGTCTCAACAACCTCGGACCGCTCAATCTGGGCACTGCACTTATTGCTGTCCATAAGGGCTGTTACACAGCACTGGCCATAAGCCGACAAGGCGGCCCTCACCGGAGGGAAACGCCAGGAAAGCGTCGCCATCCTTCGGACGAGCGGGGCGATCAGACCGTTGGAACGCAATCCAGCGGTGAATGACGTCGTCTTCCAATGATGGGATGGACGCCCCTGACGGCACCCATGTGGCAGAGTGGCGCTATTGAGACCCCATCACAGGATGGCATCCATGGAAAAAGTTAACACAATCGGTCTGGATGTTGCCAAGCGGTATTCCAGGTTCACGGAGCGAGTGCAGCCGGTTTCGTTGTATTCCGGAAGAGGTTGCGGCGTGACCAGGTTCTATCGTTCTTTTCGGCTCAGCCCTGCGGCCGCGTGGCGATGGAAGCCTGTGCAGGTGCTCACCACTGGGCACGGGCGATTGGTACATTGGGGCAGAAGTCCGGTTGATCCCTCCCGCCCATGTGAAACCCTTCGTCAAGCGTCAGAAGAACGATGGCTGATGCGGAGGCGATCTGTGAAGATGCGCAAATCCAACCATGCGCTCTGTTGCCGTCAAGAGCGAGCAAAAGAAGGCGTCAAGCGCGATCTTCAGAACGCGAGATCTCCTCGTCGGGCAGCGGACCCAGATCTCAATGCACTTCGCGGTCATATTGGCGAATATGGCCTGATCGCGCCACAAGGCCCGTCTCCTATTGAGAGATTGATCGCGGCGCTCGAAGATCCATCGTCTGGCATCCCTCAGGCCGCACTCTCCTGCCTCCTTCAGCTCATCAGCATTCTGCGCGGCCTGCAGACGGAAATCATGGCTCATAGCCCTCAATCAGGAGATCGTCACACGCGCAAAGCACGACTTAGTCGCCAGGCGGCTGATGACCATCCCCGGAATAAGTCCCGTCATTGCGACGGCTCTTGAAGCTTTGGCCCCGCCGCCCGAGACGTTCAGATCCGGGCGAGACTTTGCGGCCTGAATCGGCTTGACTCCTTTACAAGAGTCGACCGGCGCGAAACAGAGAAATGGCGCGTACCTTGCGCATGGGCAAACGGACTTTACGCCGACTTTTGACCATTGCGTGTTCGGCCGTCGTACGTTCGGCGAAGCGCAAAGGCCGCTTGCCGGTCGGCTCCCCCTTGGCTGACACAAATGCTGCCCGCAAGCCTCGCCACCCGGCCTGAGAGGGTTCGGGACTGGTTACTCCGTCGGCCGCCGCGCCATAGAGCTGGCGCGATCTCCCCCCGCGTCAACCACTTGGAATATGGACAGATCATAAGCATCTGAACTTGTTCTGAATTTGTATACCGCGCGCGGGCGGCGACAACGGGCAACTTGGTGTCATTGACAAGAAGTCTGGAACAGTATACCTAGTATGCTAACAATGCAATGCATCTCGTGGTGGCAAATACCTGCCGGGGCGAAGTTTACGGATGGCCTTAGAAAAATCTCTCGCTAATGCTCAGATCTCAATGGGACCCGATCGGAGCTCTTTTCCGCTTTTCCCGCCTAGGCTGCAGGGCGTCGAGAGCATCGACCGCTCATATCAATACCCGCTGGAGATAGGATTCGAATATTTCCGCTTGGATCGGGATTCCTTCTTCGAAGGCAGCGACCGAAGAATGCTTCGTTGGCGTAGCTTGCTTCCTCCCCTTCTCGACCAGTTGAGTATGGGCGAGGGAGGAACGCCTCTGATTGAACTTCCATGCCACACCGGCCAAAGAAAGGTCAGTGTTTTTCTCAAAGACGAGAGCAGAAATCCGACCTTCAGCCATAAGGACAGATTGAACCTATGCGTCGTCAGCGCAGCCAAGATTTCAGGCTCACGCGGCATAGTTGCTGCATCCACAGGTAATCATGGCATCTCGACTGCAGCCTACGCAGCTAGGGCAGGATTAGCTTGCGTCATCCTTGTCCCAGAGCGTTTCAGTAAGAGCTATTTCGCTGCTTTGAATGCTTATGGAGCGTATGCAATTCCGGTCAGAGCTGACCGTAAGTTCGGAATTCTAAGGGATTTTGTAACTGAGCTTGGCTTTCATCCAACTAGCAATTCGACTCCATTTCACACCGGTCATGCCTTCGGGCCAGAGGGGTACAAGACGATCGCATATGAGGTGTTTGTTCAGCTGCGACGGGTACCTGCGGCCGTGGTAGTTCCAACCGGCTATGCCGAGTTGCTGTTCGGAATCGTTAAGGGGTTTCAAGAGCTGGTCGAGCTTGGTCTGGCGGGTGATCTGCCGCAAGCATTCTCCGTCGAGCCTGCGGGATTAGCTCCGCTCGCAACCGCGCTGGAGAACGGGCTGCCAATGGCAACCGTCAATCCTGCGGACAGTCGATTGACTTCTATTGCATGCAGCGTGAGCAGCTATCGAGGCGTCTGGGCAATCTCTAAGTCCAAAGGAACCGCATTGAGAATCACCGACCAGGAGGCATTGATCGCGCAAGCCAAATATGCCCGCAGGGGTCTTTGGCAGGAGCTTTCGAGTTCGGCCGCGCTGGCTGCTGTCGAATTCATCTCGCCAAAATTCAGAAACAAAGATGTAGTAGTTATTGGTACCTCAACTGGAATGAAGGATCCAATCGATTGGCAAACCGTTGGCCGCGCTTGCGCGACGTTTGAAGATGCCATCTGCTACTTGAAAGATGAGTATTCCTATGATCCAGGTTAAAGTGCGCAAAAGCGAACTCAAGCTTCCAGCGATGCACGCTGCTGAAAAAATGGCTAGTGCAACAAGTGGTACGGTGAGTTTCGCGTGCTGCGTGATTGGCGAGCTGAGGCCGTCAGGCGGTGTGGTACCAGAGCGTGAGCGCGTCGATTTCGCTACTCGGCTAGCCGTTAGCGATACGCTGAAGTGTTAGAGCAAGCCAGGCCAACGGTTCGACGTTATCCATTTTCGCTGTCTGCGGCAGTGTTGCGATGGTTGCCCAGGTTCGTGCGCCGCCGTCGCTGCCAGCGAACAGGCTATTCTTCATCGAGATTTTTTGTGGCCGGATGGCGCGCTCGATTATCTTGGAGACGAACTCAATGCGGCCGTCGGTGAGGAAGCGCCTCGAAGATGGCGCGGCGCGAGACGGCATAGCGAATTGCGTAGGCCAGTTTTGACTTACCCGAGATCCGCCGCAAATTCTGCTGCCAGAAGTCGAAGAGATCTGCGACGATCGCCGCTGAGGCTTGCTGGCGCGCGGCAACGTGCGCGCCGGGGCCTTGGCCGCGCACGGTTTTCTCGACCTGCCAGAGCTTTGCCATCCGATCGACCGTTGTCATTGCCACTCTTGAGCTCCCTGCAACATACAGCTCATAGAACATGCGTCTGCTGTGTGATCACCAGCCTGCCAATGTGACGCCATCTTTGCCGCGATCGGGTCGGGCCGTCCTTGCTCGGTCGAGAGGACATCCGTACCTACCTGATCTACCTGGTGAACGAGAGGAAGTTAGCACCACGTTCGGTGCACGTGACCGTCGCAGCGCTCAGTTTTTTTATCGCGTCACGCTAGAGGTCGATTTGGATTTCGATCTGGTGATTCCGTCACCGAAAGCACCAAAGACGCTTGCCGTCATTCTCAGCCCCAAGGAAGTGCTGCATTCCGTCGGCAGTGTGAAGTGCGCCAAGCATCAGACGATCTTGATGACATGCGCATTTCGGAAGCCCTCGCCTAAGGCCAGAAGCGATCGATCGACAGAGGATGGCGTTGCGCGTTGAGCAGGGTATCGCTCTGGCGAAAGCCGCCTTGCGCGGTGGGACAACGAGTGAAGACATAGGCATATGACTGACCATAGGCCTTTTTCGAGGGTTTCCCGACTGGAAGTTGTTGCGACGAGCGCTCGGCGCCGTTGGACGTTAGAAAGCAGCGGGTCGTTGCCGAGAGCTATGGCGGGCCACGTCTGGCGTCGTTGACGCCGCGGCGCAACGGGTTGTCTACAAGACTATCGTTCACGTGGCGCCGGCTGGCGCGCGAAGGCCGGCTGAGCGGGGATGCCGTGTCGGCGATTGTTCCTGTGGAGATCACCTCTGCGCTGGCTGCAGCATCGTCGTGTTCATCGTAGGCGTCGCTTTCGCCTCCGAAGGGCGCGGGAGCAGGGATCATCGAGGTCGAGCTTGGATCCCGCGTGCGCGTCCCGATCGTGACGTGGAGACGAAGGCACTGCAGCGGGTCCTTGAGCTTCTGAGACGGCGATGCCCCCCGATCCCGAGCGGCGTCAGGTCTGGATAGCGACTGGCCACGCCGATATGCACCGTGGCACGCAAAGCCTAGCGGTTAAGGTCCAGGAAAGCCTGAAGCGCCATGCCCATGCCGGAATCTCTACATCTTTCGGGGCCGCCGCGGCGATCTGGTCAATATCCATGACGGCATCGGCCTGTCGCTCTACGCCAGCCGGGCGTTGATCAAGAATATCGAGATTGATGTCGATCTCGTTCTGGTACAGCGGCGGCACCGCAGAAAGGCTTGGCGCTCTCCGGCATGAATGTGCCTCGGCCGACCCTTCGGGTTACGTCACTTTTCGCTTCGAGTTAGTCGATCGCCTTTCGCGCCGCTTTGCGGGATGCATTGTATTTTGCAACATACTCGCGCACGGTGGATAGCTGGGAGCCCGGCTGCAGCCTTCAGACCTAACCTAATTCCGGTAAGTATGGTGTCCGGGAGCGCGACAGAGGTGCTGGAGCCGGAGCATTGTCGAAATACAATCATGAACCGAATAACCAATCCTACATACCACCTAGGTTATTGCGAGTGGTGGGCTCTGCGCACGTGAATGCCAAAGATCTACCAGGATGTGGCGATGTATTTTGCCTCGGTGAACTCAAGCAAGCCGTGATGGGCACCTTCTCGTCCGAGGCCGCTTTGTTTGCTTCCGCCAAACGGCGCGGCGGGATCCGAGACGAGGCCGCGGTTCAATGCCACCATGCCGCTATCTAGACGCTCCGAAACTCGCAATCCGCGGGCAAGACTCTGGGTGTAGACATAGGAAACGAGGCCGTACTCCGTCGCGTTGGCGAGTTCGACAACTTCGTCCTCGCTGTCGAACGCGACGAGGGCTGCAACCGGTCCGAAAATTTCCTCATGCAACAGTTCGGAATTCGGCTCGATCTGGGTTAGAACGGTAGGAGGGTAAAAATAACCACGGCGGTCGAGCGCCTTGCCGCCGGTGAGGAGTTTTGCGCCGCGATTTACGGCGTCGTCCACCAACGAGCCGACCTTTCGCAGACTGGACTCGTTGATCAACGGTCCGCATGCCGTTCCGGGAAGCCAGCCGTCGCCGACCGCCATTCCGCTCATGCGAGCCGTAAGACGCTCGGCGAAGGTATCGAAGATTGGCCGTTGCACGTAGAACCGGTTGGCTGCCGTACAAGCTTCGCCGCCATTGCGCATCTTGGCGATCATCGCACCGTCCACTGCAGCATCGATGTCGGCGTCTTCGAATACCAGGAAAGGCGCATTCCCACCGAGCTCCATTGAACAGTTGATCACGCAGTCGGACGCTTCGCGCAACAGTCGGCGGCCAACTTCGGTCGAGCCCGTAAAGGAGAGTTTCCGTACCCGCGGATCATGCAGCATCGCTCCGACCACAGGTCCCGGAGAGGACGTGGTGATGACGTTCACGACCCCTTTAGGAACGCCGGCGCGTGTCAGCATCTCCATCATGGCAAAGACTGTCAGCGGTGTTTCGGTCGCCGGCTTGAGGATACACGTACATCCTGCTGCCAACGCGGGTCCAATCTTGCGGGTCGCCATTGCCGCCGGAAAATTCCATGGCGTGATCAGGACAGCCACTCCGACAGGCTGATACTGCACGATGATACGGTTTGTACCGCCGGGTGCAATTGAGATCTCGCCGTTGATGCGAACGGCTTCTTCCGCATACCATCGAAAAAACTCAGCCGCATAATTGACCTCACCTTTGGCATCCGCCAGAGCCTTGCCATTCTCGATCGAGATCAGCTCGGCGAGCCAATCTGCCTTTTCCATCATGAGGGTATAGGCTTTGACGAGGATTTCCGCGCGGCGACGAGGAGCGGTCGTAGCCCAATCGCGAGCGGCTGCCGCAGCCGCGTCCACCGCGACAATGGCGTCCTCGACGGACGCATCGGCGATCGTTGCGATGTGCTCCTCGTTTGAAGGATTGAAGACCTTTATGCTCTTGCCCGAGCTTGAGGGGCGCCATGTGCCGTCGATATAGAGGTCGGTCGGGATCGTCCTTGTATCGACGCTTGGAGCTTTGACGGTGACTACGGGATTCATGATTTCCTCCGGGAATCTGACTTAGGTAGCCAAGGACGTGCGGTGGCCATTATAGGCAGCGCTGAGGATCTGGTGCAGTTTCTCGACGTCAAGTGGCACAGGGTTGTTCTTGATCAGGCGTTGTGCGGTAAATGCCTGCTGAGCGGTCCATTGGAGTTTCGCGAGAGGCAGCTTGAGTTCTTCGAGAGTTGCCGGCAACCCGATGTCGCGGAATAGCGAGGCGACGGCGTCAACAGCCGCGAAGGCGTCATAGTTCTCGCCGTTGCGTGAGAGGCCCATCGCTGCGGCTATTTGTA
Source organism: Bradyrhizobium sp. USDA 3364 (assembly GCF_054056355.1). Classification (NCBI taxonomy): domain Bacteria; kingdom Pseudomonadati; phylum Pseudomonadota; class Alphaproteobacteria; order Hyphomicrobiales; family Nitrobacteraceae; genus Bradyrhizobium; species Bradyrhizobium sp. USDA 3364. Next base: position 1,046,195 of record NZ_JBSRYG010000002.1, on the reverse strand, counting down.
CGAATTCCGCGGTGCAGGTCAGGCGGTTGAAATCCATCACGTAAGGCATCAACAGCGCGACCCCCATTCCGTGAGGCGTATGGGTGAGCGCGCCAACCGGATATTGAAGAGCATGGGCAGCTGCGGTCCCGGCCGTGCCGAAAGCGAGTCCGGCTGCCAGCGCCCCGAACATCAAGTCCTCCCGTGCGACTTCGTCGTCGCCATACGATACGGCACGCGCAAGGCTTCGTGAGATTCGCTCGATCGCGACCAGAGCATGCTGATCGGAGAAGGCGTTCTTACCGATGAATACGTGTTCGTGGACCAGCGTTGGAGAGGCTGGACGGCGAACAGCGGTAAAGGCCTCTATGGCGTGAGTGAGCGCATCCGCTCCCGAAATCGCGGTCAATCCCGCCGGACAGCTCATCGTCAGTTCCGGATCACAAATCGCCGTATGGGATATGATGTGCGGGCTGGCAATTCCAACCTTCATGACCCGGTCGGGATCGCTAAGCACTGCGACTGGGGTTACCTCCGATCCCGTGCCCGAGGTCGTTGGCACTGCGATTAGCGGCGCAACGGGGCCTGGTACGTTGAACTCGCCGTAGTAGTCTTGAATCTTGCCTCCGTGGGTCAGTAGCACCGCCGCAGCCTTCGCCAAATCCATGCACGAACCGCCACCAATTCCTATGACCATGTCGGGCGCGAATGCGCGGGCCGACGCAGCACACTCGTCAACGCGGTTGAGGGGTAGCTCGGCAACGGTCCGGTCGTAGACGCGGGCGATGACCCCCTGATTGCGTAGATCGTCCACCATGGCGGAGAAATCGCTCTCGGCGCTTAGCCGTGTGTCCGTACAGATGAACGCCCGCCGGCCGAGCGAATTGGCGACACGACCAAGCGAGCGGCGTTGGCCTCTTCCGAAGATAATAGCTTTTGGGGTGCGTAGCGCGCCGAATAGCGTCATACGTAGATTCCCTACTTCATCGTTAAAGAGGTTGTCGTGCAAGATCGAGCAATTGCGTCCACACTTCATCTGCTATGGAAATACCGTTCCGCAGCCGCTGCTGGCGAGTCGCAAGGGACCGATCGCCTGGAACTGCAACGCGGTCGAAGCCGACTGCTGGCGCGTCAGCGCGCAAGGCGTCAAGATAGGAACCAATTGCGCTTCGCATGGTGCTCGATGCCGGAGTATCAAAGACAATGAATATGTCGCCCTTGTTACACATCTCGGTGGCATCGAGCGTCCCACGCACCTCGCGTCCCAGCGCCGACGCCGTAAGGCTGGCGACAAGCACCTCGAACGCAAGGCCCAATGCATAGCCTTTGGCTTCGCCAAACGGCGCAATTGCGCCGTCCTTCGCGGCAACAGGGTTGGTGGTAGGATCACCGTTGGCGTCAACAGCCCAATGCGACGGAATCGGCTTTCTACGATGTGCGTACTCGTGAATTTGGCCCATAGAGACGAGACTGGTGGCCATATCGAGCACGAAGGGTCTGGGGGTGGCGGGAATACCGATTGCGATCGGGTTTGTTCCGAGCATCGCCCGTCGGCCGCCCCATGGGTGCACGAGGGCTTCGCTGGTCGACAAGGCAATAAGCGCGAAGCCCCTCGTCGCGATACGTTCCGCGTACCAAGCCAACATACCGAGATGATTGTTGTTTGCGATGGCGGCAATAGCGACGCCACTACTGGGGACCCGCTCGCACAGGGCATCTAGAGCGTGACAGGACACAACCGGACCCAAACCCTGGAGCCCGTCCACCTGAAGGAAAGATGTGCCGGTCCAGACATGACGGCCTTTCGTCGTCGGATCGAGCACCCCATTGCCTATGCGGTCAGCTATCCGGCGCAACCGAAGCAGTCCGTGAGACGGGCGGCCCCGCAATTCCGCTTCCATGAGAAGATCGACCTGAAGGTCTGCGTGTGCTGGGGGAACGCCTACATTTCGTAGCGCTCGGATCGCCGTCTCACGAACAAAGGAGGCGGGAAGCAGTTGCACGATAAGATCCTATAAGATATTTGATTTGAAGTCGAGGGTGATATGAAATAAGGAATGGACCTCCGTCAAGAGGGAATCACCGGTGGCAGCAATTCCTCCCAAGCTGCCCCCCTTCGTGGGGGCCGAAACAGCCGAGTTTGGCAAAGCCAGAGCCGTCGTTCGACCATCGGCCCTTGTCGAAGAGGCCTATGAGGCCATCCTAGAACGCATCATGGCACTGACGATCCAGCCTGGCGCGAAGATCACCGTGGACAGTCTGTCCCGCGAACTAGGCGTTTCGCAGACACCGATACGCGAGGCACTCAGCCGCCTTGAGGCGGAAGGACTCGTTCTAAAAACCCATCTGGTTGGCTACAGCGCTGCTGCCCAGATGTCGCGCAGTCAGGTACAACAACTATTTGAGCTGCGCCTTTTGCTCGAGCCTGCTGCGGCAGACAAGGCGGCGAAGTTGATTGATGAGAGCCAGCTCGAAGTGCTCAAAGCGCTGCAGGCTTCCATGGCAAGTCTCCGTGATCACGAGTTTCCCGCTTACGGCAAATTTGCTCGGAAGGACGCGCAGTTTCACGCCGTTATAGCGGCAGCTAGCGGCAACGATCTGCTGGTCGACGCGCTTTCTCGCCTCCACGCACATATTCATGTATTCCGGCTGGTATTTCACACACGCGTAACCTCCGAAGCGATTGCAGAGCATCAGCAGCTCGTGAATGCCTTGGAGACAAGGGACGCGAAGGCAGCTAGCAGTGCGATGCGCGCCCACATTTTTGCATCCCGTGATCGCGTTCTCTCGCTGGCTCAATCGACGCCGTGGTGATGAACTCGTGCGCAAGAAAAAATCGACGATGCCAATTGGTAGGCTGCATTCGAGCCTTGCACCAAAGCCTTCCGCTCTCGACAAATCCTTTTTGCGGATAGCAACCGACTTCCTCGCTGGGATGGCAAGCGTTCCTGCCTGTTAACGAAGAATCCCCGGTGTGTCCGCTGGAGATGCGGACGGCAGACCGCTCTCGCGATACCGCCTCCACTTCTGGCCGGCGCCTCGGCGCTCGCAGTTTGCCTACGCTTTCTTCGGACTCAGCCTCGCGACGATGCCCTTGCTGTTCAGCTAGCGGTTCCTAGCACCAGGGTCCGTAGATGACTCTCACCTCCAAGTCATCGACCAGACGCCACTCCGGTCAAATCGTGCCGATCGCGGCGCTCGGGTCGCCTCGACTGACCAAATCACCACTTCAATGTCCAAGTGTAAGCGGCGAGCTGAGGCCGTCAGATGGGGTGGTTCCATGGCATAAGCGCGTCGATTTCGCTGCTCGGCCAGCCGTTGGCGATGCGCTGAAGCGTGAGAGCAAGCCAGGCAAGCGGATCGACGTTGCTCATCTTCGCTGTCTGCAGCAGTGTCGCGATGGTCGCCCAGGTTCGTCCGCCGCCGTCGCTGCCGGCAAACAAACTATTCTTTCTCGTAATTGTTTGTGGCCTGATGGCGCGTTCGACGATGTTGGAGTCGAGTTCGATGCGACCATCGGTCAGGAAGCGTTCGAAGATGGCAGGGCGCGAGACGGCGTAGCGGATCGCCTCAGCCAGTTTTGATTTACCCGAGATCCGCGGCAAGGTCTGCTGCCAGAGATCGAAGAGATCTGCGACGATCGCCGCGGAGGCTTGCTGGCGCGCGGCAACGCGAGCATCGGGGCTTTGACCGCGCACGGTTTTCTCGACCTGCCAGAGCTTTGCCATCCGCTCCACCGTCGTCGTTGCCACGTCCGAGTTCCCTGCAACATGCAGCTCGTAGAACTTGCGCCTGCTGTGTGACCAGCAGCCAGCCAATGTGATGGCATCATTGCCGCGATCGGATCGCGCGAGCTTGTTATAGGCGGCATAGCCATCCACTTGCAGGATGCCGCGATAACCATTGAGATGCCGGACCACGCATTCGCGGGAGCGGCTGTCTTCGAAGCGATAAGCCACCATCGGGGGACCGCCGCGGCCAAAGGTTCGGTCATCCCGGGCATAGGCCCATAAGTAGGCTGTCTTCGTCGATCCAGAGCCAGGAGCAACGTCGGCAAGGTGGTTTCGTCGGCAAAGACTCGCTCGGCCTTCTTGACCTCGCCGAAGACGTAGTCGGCCACGATCTCGAGCTCGAAGCCTAGCTTGCCCATCCATTGCGCCATTAGCTGGCGGTCGAGTTCGACATGATCGCGCGCGTAGATCGTCTCCTGCCGGTAGAGCGGCAGTCCATCGGCGTATTTGGCGACGGCGATCTGGGCCAGAAGCGCTTCTTGCGGCAGCGCAGTTGCTCGACGCAGGCGGAGCGTGCACTGGATCGACGGGCCACAGCAACGCTCGGTCCACAGCTCGGGATCAGCAATGTCGCAAGCAATCGACCAGCCGTAAGCGCCATTGCGCTTTCGAGACAAATGTGGAAGGCACGCGCACTCTCCTGCGGAATCCGATATTCGATCTCGACCACAAGCGGCCCGCTAGGGGACGTCAACGCCAACCGCACCTTGGGATCTTCAAGCATCTCGGGCTCTTCGCCCTTGGCATTAATCCGCGGCATTGGCAGCCAAAGGCGAGGAGACACGAGGGGAGACGAGGAGAGCAATAAGGCTGCCGCGACCAGGAGGGCCATATCGACGCCGGCGGCGTCGGTTAGATCGCCCCCCAACTGCCTGAGGGCAATCCCTCCAGAGCTTACCGCCTGATACGCTGCGAGGGACCGGTCCGTCACCCAGCGAGGCGACGAAGGCCGATCAACGAGGTCGCCGATCTTCTAGGGCACCGGAGCATCTTAAGCGCGATTTTCCCCGCACGTCGACGCCGGCGGCTTGATGGATTGCCCTAGTATCGGGCGATACCGGGCCGTTCAGGCAGTGGCGGCTTTGTGGAAGTTGAAGGGCAGCAGGTCGGTAATATCGGCGTCGCCTGCGCGCTGAGGCATTTCGGTGAGGACGTGGCGCAACCACGCTAACGGCTCGACGCGTGAGGCGCGGCGGGTCAGCATCAGGCTGTAGACGACGGCACTGGCCTTGGCTCCGTCCACGGTATCGCTGAACAACCAACTCTTCCTGCCAGTTGCAAAAACGCTGATGTCGCGCTCCAGAAGATTGTTGTCGACCGGCATGCTGCCGTCGCCGGTGTAGCGCGTCAGATATTCCCCATTGGTTTCGGGTGTAGGATACGGCGTCGCCAAGCTTGCTGTCAGGCAAGACCTTCGGGGCCATGTCATCGAGCCATACCTTGAGAGCATTGAGGATGGGGACACTATGTTGCTGGCGGAAGCGGCGAATGCAGTCGGCCTGTGTTTCACCCTTCTGCGGTATTCCGTCCCGCGCCTGCCTTTCAACCCGGTAGAGCCGGTCGAAGAACCGCAGCGCCTGCTCGGGCGGACCGCCGCCCTTCTTCCTCGCCCTGAGGGCATCGACAAAGCGCCGCCGGGAGTGGGCCATGCATCCAATGTGGGTGGCCCCTTCCAGCGTGCGCCATGCGGCATAGCCGTCACTTATCAAGATGCCGTGGTAATCGCCAAGGAAGGTCTGCGGGTGGAGTTGGCCGCGGCCCTGCTGATAATCCAGAAGAACGATCGGCTCGCGACTGTCCCTGCCGCTGCGATAAGCCCACATGTATGATGTGCTGGTGGCCTCTTTGTCCTTCTCCTTGAAGACCTGAACCGTCGTCTCGTCGCCATGGATGAGAGGTTGTGATCTGAGCCGCAGCTTCAGGGCGTCATAGATGCGGGAGAGATGTTTCTCGCTCGAGCCGATCACCCAGTGGCCCAAAGCGCCGCGGCTGACCGGAACGCCGGCGCGTTCGAAGGCCTGCGCCAGGCGGTAGAGCGGGCGTGCCATCGACATATTTATGAACCAGCGCAAAACGCCAGCGTTGAGGCCGTGGCAACGCTGCTCGGCAGCGGCTGCGTCGGCATCGGCGCGGTCACGACAGGGGCGTTGATCCCGGTGCGATCGCAATGGCGGCACGCATATTTGAAGCGTACGTTCTGTAAAACCTTCGCCTTCACCTCGATATGAAGTTGCTCGGTGATAGCCTCGCCCATGCGATGCATGGCCACGGCAGCAAGGACACGCCTTCTGATCTTCGGGCAGGTCATACTCGACGCGCTCGCGCGGCAGGTTCGCCGGCAGCGGCCTGCGGCCGCGCTTCTTTCCCGTTGTGTTTTCGACGGGTGGCAAGCTCGTGTCCGGAAGTTCGGCGATATTGTTCGTTTCACTGCCGGCGTCATCCTCATCGGCGGCCTGCTCGGCTTCATCGAAGAGACGATCGACGTGCTTTTCGCTGCGGGGCGCAAAACGATGCAGGCGTGCCAGCGCCAGTTCTTCCTCGAGTTTGACAACGCGGCCGGCGAGTTGATGGTTCTCCGCCTGCAGCGCGGCAATGCGCGCCAACAGCACTTCAACACTCGGATCGCCGGTTCGATTCATCGGATTCTTGAATCTGAACCGTACCGATGCGTCAACCGCTCAACTCGAGAGCCCAGCCGGCAACCTGATATTGCCGCACCGGATGGCGGACCATCGCGTCGATATCGATGCCGTCAAGGATCCAGTGCAATTGCTCGGTCGTAAGCCGGACGACCGCCTCCTGGCGGCGCGGCCATCGGAGCTTGTCTTCGGTCAGCCGCTTCAGGACCAGCACAAAGCCGGACCGGTCGAAGAACAGCAACTTCATCCGGTCGCAACGGCGATTGCAGAACGTAAAGACCGCCGGAGTGAATGGATCGAGCGCCATCCTCTCCTGGACCAGGACCGCAAGGCTGTTGATGCCAGCCCGGAAGTCGATCGGCTCACGGTGCAGATAGACCTGCAGGTCACCGCCCAGTCTGAACATGGCCCAGTGCTCCGATGATCGCCGTCAATGCATCCACATCGCCGCATTCCAGCGCGAGCTTCACGCCGTTCGGCAGCGACACGCTCACTTTGGCCGGAGAACAAAAAGCTGGAGTCCCTTTGGGTTCCGAACCACGCACTTCATCGCAAGCCGGCAATTCCACCGTCGCCACGCCGTCCTGCCGCGACAGGGCTCGATCGGCGGACCCCTCAAGCTGAACCGGGATGAACGCCGGGCGTGAGGACGGCGGCAGCGACCCGGTCGCGGTGCGCTTCTTGATCCACCTCCGAAGGAGGTTCGCGTTGACCCCATGTTCGAGTGCAAGCCTCGATACCGAAACCCCAGGGCTCAAGGCAGGCCGTGACAAGACGCTCTTTAGATGCCGCCTCGTAGCGCCGGCGACCGTTCCGGCCAACAAGCCTGACCCGCAGTTTCTGATCGTCGTCTGCCATCACAAGGTGTCCACCTATTTAAGTGGACACCTCATGCATCAGAGCACTCAAAAGCAAAGGCACGACGAAATTCGCGCTTACGGAGCATCAACACAACAGCGCTGTATGTGAAGGTCGCGGCCTCGCAGTTCGCTGAGGTCGGCTCCCCTTTCCGGGAGGCACCGCATGACCGCCTTCGCCGCATTCCTCGACGACAAGCTCGAGCGCTACATCGAGTTGCGCCGCTCCCTGGGCTACGCCTTCAACAAGCAAGCCGGCACGCTGCGGGCTCTCGTTCGCTACGTCGAGCGATCTCAGCTGGGTGCGCCCGCCACCCGGACGATGGCGCTGGACTTCGTCCTGTCGTTCGGTGGCGCCGCCGACAGCCGCGCGGTCCGTCACGGCGTGCTCCGCCGATTCTACGAGTACCTGGTCGTCTACGACCCCCAGACCGAGGTCTGGAGCGCAAAGCTTTCCCGCGGTCCAGGGCGATTCCGCCGCCGCGCATCCTAAGTGAGGCTGAGCTGACGTCGCTCATCGACGCATGCAGCTTCATTTCGCCCGGGAACCCTCTCAGGGGCCGCACGATGGCGACGCTAATCGGATTGTTGGCCAGCACGGGATTACGATCGGGCGAAGTGGTCATCATCGCAGTCCCTGATCAGACGACGCCCCGCGGCCGGCGCGACCGGGCCTTTCTGCTCTTCTTGGCGAGAACCGGCGCTCGCGTGTCCGAAGCGACCGGCGTCAACGCGAACGACCTTCAGTTGGAGCGAGGACGCCCGCAGGTGCTGCTTCACGGCAAGGGACGCCGAGATCGCGTCGTTCCCATTCCTAAGGATCTGGTACGATCGCTGACGGACCTATTGAGCGAACGCGGCCTCGCCAATCATGAACCGCGGCCGATCTTCGTCGGGGTCCACAACGAGCGCCTGACGCGTTTCGGCGCGACACACATCGTGCGGCGTGCCGCCTCCCAGGCCGGGCCCACGAGGCCAAGCTTGGAGGGCAAGACGATATCGCCGCACATCTTCCGGCATTCCCTCGCCATGAAGCTTCTCCGGTCAGGCGTGGACCTCCTGACGATCCAGGCTTGGCTTGGCCATGCTCAGGTCGCCACAACCCACCGATACGCCGCTGCGGATGTCGAGATGATGCGCCGGGGACTCGAGAAGGCGGGCGTCTCAGGCGACCGCAGCGCGCGTTTCCGGCCGAACGACACCATCCTGCAGTTGCTGGCCAACATCTGATTATTATGTGGCGGAGAAAACCCGGGGTGGCCGGCCTGGCTGGCGTTAGGGCGCCTCCGCCACATAATCTCGTCCAACACATAAGAACGGTAATGTTGCACGCAACATAACCGTTAGCCGGCGTCGTCTTCGTGTTCCGTGGCCGTGCCGGGGCCCTGATCAAGGCGCTTGGCACGACGGGGTCGGGCTATCGCTTTACGCCAAGCGGCTGGATCGCGGCCGCTTCATCTGGCCCGCGACGGTGGATGGCATGACCGCAGCTCAGATGGGTTACTTGCTAGAGGCGATCGACTGGCGCAACCCGAAATACAGCTGGCGGCCGTAGAGCGCCGGATAGGTTGCGCGATAATCCAGTGAGATTGCAAAAAAGCCCGCGCCAAATCGCGGCTTTTGTGATTCCGTCGGTGCATGAGTGATGGTACCGAGAAGTTGCCGGAAGACATTGAGGCGCTGCAGGCGGCGTTGCTGGCAGCGCGCGCCGAACTTGCCAACGTTCGCGCCCAACAGTCCGACGACCAGGCGCTGATCGCCCTTCCTGGCCTCGTCGACCAATTGCTCGCCCCATCGCCGCGGCCCGGCGATAACGTTATCATGGACAATTTGCCCGCTCACAAGGTCGACGGCGTTCGAGAGGCCATCCAGGCAGTCGGAGCAGGCCTGCTCTATCTCCCCGCCCTGCAGTCCGGACTTCAACCCGATCGAGATGGCCTTCTCTAAATTGAAAGCTCTGTTGCGCGCCGCCGCGGCGCGCATCATGCCCGACCTCTGGCAAGCAATCGCCAGCGCTCGCAAACGCTTCTCACTCGTGAAGCGCCAAAATTATCTCGTCGCAGCTGGTTACGACGCAACGTGATCCGAAATGCTCTAACCTCTGCATCGCTATTGCGGATCGACAACTGGATGAGGGATTACAACTCAGAACACCCGCATTTCGTATCGAGGGAGAATGCCAGCCGATCAAATGGTGATTCTGTAATCCCGAATATCTTGAATGAAGGCTTCATGATCGTTAGTTCATAGAAGCGTCGGAGAGTTGCATATCCATTAGGAATCCCGAATGCCTGCTGAGCCTCTTCTGAGACTGGTCCGGCCTCGATTAGAAGGCGTGCCTTTCGAAGCCGAGACCCGCTAAGCTGTAGTGCCTCGCAGACAAATTTGCTTCCAAACTCGTTGACCGCTCTGTCGCTCAAGGAAAGTGGAAAGTACGAAGTGTCAAATATGATCGGTAAAGAATCGACCGATATGATCCTTCTTAGGCAAAGCATTGTTCGAGCCGGTGCATCAAACTCGCTAAGCGATGGATGGCGAATCGCCTCCCTTGTTGCCGATGTCAAGTGAATGCCCGGCTTGATTGCAAGTCGCTGCGCATTCTTAAAAGATGTGCAGCCGTACCTGACGTTACAAGTGAACCTGCGTGTCTCACATACAAACGTTCCTAGCCCAGGGACTGTGCGCAGGATTCCGGTAGATTGAAGGTCTCGGAGCGCGCGTTTGATCGTTATTGCGCTTACGCCAAACTCTTCTGCCAACGCAGCGGCAGATGGTAGAGGTCCACCTGCCTTGTACTCATTTTTGACTACTCGTCGCATGATCTCATGTCTGATTGTTTCGTGCAGCGTACCACAAACTGTCATCTGCATTTAGGAGACTCCCAGAAGTTCATAAAACAACGACCTAAGATATTTGGGAGGTGTGCCGCAGTGTGGACCGGACCCGATATAAAAACACGCACCGGCTCGTCTCGCGAGCCTGTCGCCGCAAAACTGAAACAAGATTTTGGAAAGTGGAGCAGAGGTGCCGTGAGCAAGACAGCGGCGACGCCAGACCCTACATGCGACTTTCGAGAGCCCTCGCCTCGCACCCTCCTGGATTTGAGCAATCTTAGAAAGAGCATGGCCGCCTGCGGTCTCGATGATTCCACGGAGAAGATACCAAAAGTAGAATTGCTTCGAAGAAATTTGCGGTTTCACACATGATAACTATCTAACGTCCCTGCGACACCAGAAGGGGCGATATGGACAGCATCCTATTCGATCTTGTGCTTAAGGATGTTCTGTATCCCGACTGACCCCAAGTGGGGCGTGCCAATCCCCCGAAGAGCCCGAGTTTAAATAGATGTTTTCAGCCGTTAGATTGCAGACGTTTACCGCAAGCTTGAGAGAGTGGACGTATGGACGGTTTTGTCGTCATGCGCTGAGCGGGAGTCAAACTGCTGTCGCACCATATCCATTGCGTTGGTGGGGCGCGCCAATGCGAAGGCTATGCCAGGTAATCACGTCTATCGGTGGCCACTGGCGTACAGCCGTCCTTTGGTGCAGCACGGAGGAGCCGATGACCCACGATCGAGAACGGGTGCTTCAGTTCGGGATAGGGCTATCTCGAAATTCGGAGAACGCAGATTTCGCTCCGTTCTTGAATAACCTTGACCAACCTCCAATGCGTCATAGCAGTCAGCTTTCTCTTTAGATTGCGGTTGGGGCTGAGAAGAGGACGGAATGCCTTCGCACGGTTCATCGGCCTGGAACGCGCTCCATCAAGCTTGTAGCCTCGCGACCGGCTTATCAAGATCCGTGCCAACAGCCGAGAAATGACTTCGCAAAGGTTCTCTGAAGGAAATCCGCAGGAAATATCCACCATTGTCGTGAATGAGACAATCGTGTCAGGAAGAACGGGCGAGCGACGCATGGAGCCATCGTTCCTTTCGGGCCTAAGAGTTGTGAACCCAAGTACAGCATCAGCATAGGTTGGGTCATTCATGAGGTCATACCATTTGGCAATTGAAGGCTGGCCGGTGACGAGCGCATTTCCGGCCGAGGCGTGCCGCAACGCCCACGAGACGACTTAGGAGGTGGGCTGAATGTGGCCTCGTCGTCAGCACATTGAAGTCGCCTCGCCAGATCGGACACTTGGCTGGTTTGATTGATGCAATGTACTTGAGCAGTGAGCGGTCGCAACCGCTTCCCGTTTTGTCAGCATCCGCGATCTCGCGGTCGCTTATAGCGCGAGCGCAGGCCGTAGTCCTAGACGGGTTACACTGTCCCATTGAGGCCGAGAAGGGGGCATCGTTGCGGCCACGCAGGTCAACTCGCGAGCTCCCTGCACACGCGATCCCTGTCCGTCCCGCTTTCTGAGGAAGAACGAGCAGCTGACAAAGTTACTAAATTGTCGCATCAGCGACACGGTCTTGTTTTTGGTTTGCTGCCCCCTGTAAGGGGCTGCACCGTCGATGGAAAGTTGTTCTGATCCTGTATCTGCGCGGTTGGCACGGCTTTTGAAACTCCCCCGTCAAGACCGCAAGGAGCTGCTCCTCGCTATCAAAGGTGAGCAAGGTGTTCATCCGGTGGTCGCCAGAGCTCAAACCTCGATGATAAGGAGATCCAAATGCGTACGACGCTGAAAGCCTTGTCGACCTTTGATTCCGCCATGGTTGCCCATTTGGACCTTGAACCCGAGCAAGAGCAATTCGTGGATCCGTTGGACTGGATATTTTCTCAACTTCTGAATAGCCCACATCCTGAATTAGAGCACCCGTTCGCGATCGTCTTTCGCCATCAGGTTGTTGGCTTTCTCGTTCTTCGCGAAAAGGCGGCTTCGCCTGAATGGGCACCGCCAAACGTGATCACATCCCATAGTCTTCGAATTGGCCGCGCGTATCAAGGGAATGGATATGGTAGGGCAGCGGTTGGGCTTATGGCTGAATGGGTATGGACAAATCGACCAGGTATCAACCGTATCATGGGAGCCATTAACGCACGCAATTTAACGTCTAGAAACGTTCTTCTGAAGGCCGGTTTTCGAGATACGGGCGCTACTCACTTAGGCCCAATCGGGCTTCAGAACATTGTTGAATATCAGATCAGTTCGGGATGATTAGCTCAGTTCTGCTGACTTTTGACTGTCTTGGCAGGCATTTGTGAGGAAAGCCGAGTTGGATTGTACGCATCCGGCGACCCCCCTGACTTAAGCGGCGTGAGCGACGCTGTGAGGCCACCCTTCCTTGTCCGACTGTGCGGCGAGCTTCGGCCAGATCGCCTTGACGCCCGGCAGGCGGAGCTCATTGAGAAGCAGCTCGACACGGGCAGCATCGACGGAGGTAGCGATACCGGTCATGCTGCCTCTCCCAGGTTCGAGCGGCCCGACATGACGCTGACGGAGGCGAGTTCATCGTAGACGTCGAGCGGCGCCAGCTTGACGGCGACACGCGGGATCGAGGCCGCCTCGGGCCGGAAGCGGTCGCGTAGCGCGGCAAGATCGGGTAACTGTCCGGCGTCCAGATCCATCGCGATCGCCTCGGCGAGTTCTGCTTCGCAGGCGCGCTCGTGAGCCAGCGCCAGAAGCTCGACCGTCACCTTGCAGGCGCGCCGGTCATCACCATGCTCCCGCAAGGTCTCGAACAGACGTTTGTAAGCTGCACGTGGGAAGAGTTGGTCGCGATAAACGAGATTGAGGAGCGCCATCGGCTTGCGCCGCAGGGCATGGATGACATGCCGGTAATCCACGACATGACCGCCCCGGCTCTCGGACACAGGTCGACCGCGCCGCAGCGTCACGACCGGTATGACGCCAAGGAAGCATTCGAGCCGGTCGTCGAAGATGCGCACACGCAGGCGATGGCCGATCAATCTTGAAGGCACGGTGTAGAACACGCGCCGCAGGAGGAAGCCGCCTGGGACGTCACCGGGATCACTTTCTCCTCGAAGTCGGTCGTGCGGCCTTTTGGCAGCGGCGTCAACGCCTCCTTCTCGAGCGCGATCGGCTTGGCGAGGTTGGCGTTGCGCCGGCCGACAATCTCGTCGACAAAAGCCCGGTCCGCATCGAGACTGGCGAAGTCGCGCGTCCCCCGCAGCAACAGCGCATCTTCCAGTGCCCGCTTGAGATGGCCGTGCGCGCTCTCGATCGAGCCATTCTCATGTGCGATGCCCGCATTGTTGCGCGTTGGCGCCATGCCATAGTGGCCCATCAGCCCGGCGTAGCGCTGCGTCAGATCCTCCCGTGCGTCGGCGGCCAGATTGCGGAACGCTGCCGACAGGCTGTCGCTGCGATGCTCCCGCGGCACGCCGCCAAGCGCCCACAGTGCGTTCTGCAAGCCCTCCGCCAGGGCGACGAAGCTTTCGCCGCCGAGCACGACATGGGCATGCTCGAAGCCGGAGAACGCCAACCGGAAGTGATAGATTGATCGAGCGGCTCACCCGCGATGGTAATACCGAGCGCGCTCACGCCGGTGAAGTCGGACAGACCCAGGCGGCCGGGCTCGTGCTGCTGGCGGAAGATCACGTCCTGTTCGGGGCCGTTGAGCGCCCGCCAGGCGTTGATGCGCCGCTCCAGAGTGCGGCGGATGTTCGGGTTCAGGTCATGATGCCGTCGGCGCAGCTCGTCCAGCACGCCGATCACGCGGATGCCGGGCGCAGCCTTCAGGATCGGATCGATCTCGGTCTCCCAATACTGCGCGAGCGGATCGGACCGGCGCCGGCCCCTCGGCGTCTTCTTCTGCGATGGCCGCATTGCCTCGCCCTAAAAGTTACCGGATGCTGAGCCGTTGCCTCACGTAAATTGCTCCCTTGGACTGGGAACGAGCGGGGGCAAGGATGGGGCGGCTGAGCATGGCGACGCGGAAGGAACTGACGGCGGCGGTAGCCGCGCGCTATCGGACGTCGGATCGCGCGAAGAAGGCGCGGATATTGGACGAGTTCGTCGACATCACCGGATTCCATCGCAAGCACGCGATGCGACTACTTCGAGGTCAGGAAGACGTACGCTCAGGTCGGCGGGCGCGACGTCGAGTCTATTCCGAGGCGGAACACAACGCGATCGCGCTTCTTTGGGAGGCGTCAGACCGGATCTGCGGGAAGCGGCTGAAGGCGTTAATGCCTGCGCTGATCGAGGCGATGGAACGGCACGGCCACCTCGACCTCGCTCCCGAGATCCGCGACAAACTTCTGGCGATGAGCGCTGCGACGATCGACCGCGCATTGGCGCGGGTGCGAGACGGGTTAGGTCGCAAGCGCCGACGGCCCGCGGCGCACGCCTTGCGTCGCAGGATTCCAATACGGACGTTGGCAGACTGGAACGATTCGGCGCCGGGTTTTGTCGAAGCTGACCTCGTAGCGCACAGCGGTCCATCGGCGCGCGGCAGCTTCATCCAGACCCTCGTGCTCACCGACGTCGCGACCGGTTGGACGGAGTGCGCTCCATTGATTGTGCGCGAACAGACGCTGCTGAGCACTGTGCTGACGGAATTGCGCAAACAATTGCCCTTCGCGCTGCTCGGCCTCGATACGGACAACGACACCGTGTTTATGAACGAGACGCTGAAGGCCTACTGCGATGCGGGCAACATCGTCTTCACGCGTTGCCGGCCCTACCGCAAGAACGAACAGGCGTTCGTCGAGCAGAAGAACGGCGCGGTCGTGCGCAGGATGGTCGGCTATCGTCGGTTCGAGGGCCTGGAGGCGGCTACACTGCTTGCTCAACTCTACCGATCGGCGCGGCTGTTCGTGAACTTCTTCCAGCCTTCGTTCAAGTTGATAGCCAAACAGCGCGACGGTGCGCGTGTGCGCAAGACGTACAGCGCGCCGGCGACGCCACACCAGCGCTTGGCTGCCGACGCTCGCACGCCCGAAGCGGTTCGCGCCCATCTCCAGGAAATCTATGCCGCTCTCGACCCGGTCGCGTTGCTGCACGATATGCGCGCCGCACAGGAGCGCCTCGCGGCGCTCGCGGATGCCCAGCCAATCGTCGATCCTGCCATGGCATCGCAACCGATCGATCTCTTCTTGGCAAGCCTGCGAACCGCCTGGAAGGACGGAGGTGTGCGACCGACGGATCGGCCAATCGTGAAAGCGAAGAGAGGCCGGCGTCGTCCCGACCCGCTCATCCGGGTAACGCCAGATTTGCGAAAATGGTTTGAGGCCGAGCCCTGGCGGACCGGTAGTGAACTGCTCTCCCGGTTGCAGGTAGAACATCCCGGAGCCTATCCGAACAAGCTTCTTCGAACGCTACAGCGTCGCTTGAAATCCTGGCGCAGCGAGCAAGCAAATGCATTGCTGTTCGTCTCCTCGGAGAAGACGCCGTCGACGTATGAGATCACAATACCCCAGTGATGAGCCAGGAACGAGCGGAGGAGGCCGGGCGCTCCGAAACCCCGGCCATCTCCGCACCCGGCCTCCTCCTCACCCATGCCGGGAGCAAAATAAATGAGGCAACGGACCGTACTCGGGAGCATGGATACGTGAGGCAATACGGAGTTTCACCCTGATCGCCGCCGCGCATACAGCCTTACTGGGTGCCCCGATCTCGTCTATCAACTGTCGCGTCATCTTCCCATTCAGCGCCGTTGCAACCACGACCGGGAGGACCCGGCTGTTCCTTCCGGCCGACACTTATGCCGTGCGATAGGTCTCCTCTCGTGTCATCACGGCCCAGATGATCCTTGCCATTTTGTTGGCCAGAGCGACCGCGGCGAGCTTGATGGGCTTACGCGCAATAATGCGTCCTAACCAACTTTGAGCGAAGTTCTGCTTGCCGCGCGACCAGCGGATCGTGGACATGGCGCCAATGACGAGGAGGCGGCGGATGGTGCGGTCGCCCCATCTTCGTGATGCGGCCCAATCGTTTTTTGCCACCGCTCGAGTTCTGACGTGGCACAAGGCCAAGCCATGCCGCAAAGTCGCGGCCTGATCGGAAGCCGCGGATATCCGGCCCAGTCCGGCTAATATCGCGCTGACGGCGATTGGACCGACGCCTGGAACGCTGAGCAGCCTGGCGGCTTCGGGTTCTGCACGACAATGCCTCCGTATTTGGGCTTCGAGAGCATTAATCTGGAGCGGTTAGCGCGACGAGCTGGTCGGCAAGGATATTTAACGGTGCTCGTACCGTATCGGGGATCGGTGTCGCCGGATCGGATATCCTCTTGATGAGAGGATCGACATGCTGAGGGCCCGCCGCTGCGACTACACCGAACTCTGCCATATGACTCCGCATCGCGTTGATGAGTGAAACACGCTGCCGCGACAGAAGCTCATGCGTGCGATGCACCACCCGCGCCGCCTGTTGCGTCAATGACTTGACGGGAGCGGGCCGAACCCGCCGGTCGCGTCACCGCTTCGCAGATCGCTGCGGCGTCCGCAGCGTCGTTCTTTTGCCGTGCCACATAAGGCTTCACATACGAAGCCGGAATCATCTTAGCGTCATGGCCAAGAGCGCGACTCTCGCGTGCCCAGTAATGCGATGATGCGCATGCTTCCATGCCGACAACGCAAGGCGGCAACTTGGCGAAGAAACTCTGCACCTCCTCACGTAGCAGAATGAAAATGGAAATTGGTTGAAGACTAGTCCGCTGAAATCCTGAACGGATAAGGTAGGACGGTATTGGCATAGTTGACAACAATTCGTCGATTCAGAGAGAAAGCGCTGTCAGAGCCGCGGCGTCTATTGGCATGCCCCTCGTCAAGATTGCGCGTCTTGGGGCTCTACGGATCTTCTGGCTCACTCAGCGAGCAGACAGCATTCAACAAGTGGGTGACTGGCGGATCGAATGTCTTGTCGCACGGCTGGTAGTTCTGGGAACCACTTGGTCAAGCGTTCGTCTCCCCCAAGCGTAGCACGACCAACCTTTCAGTCTTTCGGTAGGAGCTGTGACAGCCATGGGCCGTTCGCGTACTGACCCCGGCCACTCAGGAATGGAAGAAAGCCACCCCTCGCTGTAAACGGTTTCAAGGTAACGGTGCCCCTCATCGGGAAATATGGCGACAACTCTTTTGCCCGGATTCATTTGCGACCACCAGTCTGCAATCCTATACGCAGCCCCACTAGTGGGGCCCATAAATAGCCCGTGATCCCCGTGCAATTGATGGGTTGCACAAACCGCATCTGCAGCTGGCAGCCAATGGACCTCGTCGAAGCATCTGTGGTCGAGATTTGAGGGGAGGATGTCACCTCCCAGCCCGCTAAGGTATCGCTGACCACTAGGTTGCCCAAACAGAACTGAGTTTGGAGTATCGACGCCAACAACATGCAGTTCGGGAAACAGTACCCTCAGGCACCTGGATGTGCCGCACATAGAGCCACCCGACCCAACGGCACCGACTAGGCAGTCGATCCTTCCCACCCCGTCAATGAGCGCGCCCGCGAATTTCGCATACGCGAGCGGATAGTCTGGGTTAGAGTGCTGTGAGGGCCAATAGCTGTCGGACCTTTCTTTCAGGAGCACCGCCAGTCTGTGCAACCGTGCCTGCTGAAGCCCTCCACTGTGCGCTGGCTTTTCGATGATGTCTACGTGCACGCCAAGGTGGCTGAGGCGCTTATGAAGATGCCGGTCGAGCGTGCAGTCACTTACCAACGTAAGTTGGTAGCCATGCTGTACAGCAAGCATGGCCAGGGCGAGCCCAAAATTGCCTGAAGAGGATTCGCAAATGCGGGCACCCGGTTTCAACAAACCTTGCTCTGCGGCTCGCTCAAGGATGAAGCGTGCGGGGAGGAGCTTCATAAGAAAAGAGCTGGCGCCATATAGGCCATTTCTCAACTGGATGATTCGCGGATTCTCGAAATCCTCTAGTTTGCGCATCAAAGCTCGGCTAACCACTTGTTGCTCCCAGCTAGGGCGTTAATGTCGAAAGATGGAAGGCTCGAAGCCCGACTTTCTCAGGTCATACATAGCTAGCTCCATGTGTTCAGTAGTCCGTTTGTTTGTGGGATCGAACAGCAAGCCGACAACGGTCCCACTGTGTGCAACCTGCACGCCGACCGCGCCATGGCGAACGCCAATAGTTTGGATATCGCGCAAGCGCGGTTTTGGGAGGAATCTCTCGTTGATCAGGGCGCTGGCGGTAGCAACTCGGCCAAGCAATCCAAGATCGGAATTCCCGATTGCCTTACGCATAAGACTCCGGAGCGGACGAAAGAGTTCGATCTCGAACGGACTGTACAGTGCCGGCTCGAATAGGAGCGTATCAACGGTCCGATCGGGCGTTACATCGACGCCGATGAAGTCGATCGCTGGTAGTGGGTGTTGGAAGCACTCTATCACTATCCCCTCGCGATGCGCAAAGAGCACTGCCTGCTGTGAAAATAATGTGGAATCGCACGCCGTCTCAGCGCTAACCGCAATTTCCATCACGCGCTCGGATGTTGGTTGGACGTCCAGGTAATCGAGAACGGCTAAGATGCTGGCTAGGACGTCCGCTGTGGATGAACCCATGCCGCGCGCAACAGGGATGTTGCTCTCTATCGTGAGATGTCCGCCAGCCTTCATCCCGGCGAACGTCTTGAGCACAAGCTCAGCGGCGCGCTTTGATTTTTTGCAAGATTGTGGGGTGACGGACAATGCGCCTTCGTGCCTCGACCTGAAGTGCGCTCTTGACTTAAGAGCACGACAAGGCAGAGACATCAGCCCACGGTGCAAGCGAGCATTTTCGTCCTCGAAGATGCCCTGGATCAACTCGCCATGGTGACCGATAGCCTCACCGTGTCCCTCTGTTGCACGCATAGTAGACCTCATAATGCGTGTCGGAGTTGAGTTCGCAGCCGATGATCGGATCCGACACTCCGTTGACTGCGGCCGCTTCTTCGAAATTCCGGATGCGATTTTGCAACCTCGCGACCCCGGTCATCAAAATCCGTGCCAATTGAGGGAAAAGACCTCGGAATAGGTCTCTCAAAGCTATTTTGCGGACCCAGATGGGAAGTCCGCAGAAAACCGTTCAGCACTACCGTTGCGAATACGACAATGGTGCGTCAGTCATTGAACATTATCGCAATTATTGCGCGAGGGTGAAGGTGAGAGCCGGCTCCGTAAATCTGAACAGGGCGATAAGTGGAGTTTCTGCCTGACGGCGGGCAAGATTGTCCCGCGAATCAGGAGAGACGATGACGAGACGCGCACGCCGGAACCACACACCGGCTTTCAAGGCGAAGGTGGCGCTGGACGCTGTCAAGGGCGACCGAACGATAGCTCAACTGGCCGAGCACTTTGACGTTCACCCCAATCAGATTACGGCATGGAAAGCCCAGCTGGAGGGTGGAGCTTCCGGAGTTTTTGGACCTGGCAGCGCCGCGCCCGCCGTGCCTGCGATCGACGTGAAGTCGCTGCACGCTAAGATCGGAGAACTGACGCTGGAGAACGATTTTTTAGAAGGAGCGCTCACCAAGGCGGGATTGCTGAGCGCAAAGCGATGATCGACCGTGAGCACGATCTGTCGATCACCAGGCAGGCGGAAGTTTTGAAGATCAGCCGTAGCAGCGTCTATTATCTGCCGCGCCCGGTGTCGCCCGACGATCTCGCGACAATGCGACGGCTTGATCGGCTGCATCTGGAGTTCCCTTTCGCCGGTTCGCGAATGTTGCGAGGCCTGCTGGCTGCCGAGGGGTGCAAGGTCGGCCGCCGGCATGTCAAAACGCTCATGCGGCGGATGGGGATAGAGGCGCTGTACCGTCGTCCGCGCACCACCAAACCTGAGCCCGGGCACAAGATCTATCCGTATCTGCTGCGCGGCGTGGAGATCACGCGCCCGAACCAGGTCTGGGCAATGGATATCACCTACATCCCGATGGCGCGCGGCATCGTGTATCTCGCTGTC
Source organism: Bradyrhizobium sp. USDA 3364 (assembly GCF_054056355.1). NCBI lineage: Bacteria > Pseudomonadati > Pseudomonadota > Alphaproteobacteria > Hyphomicrobiales > Nitrobacteraceae > Bradyrhizobium > Bradyrhizobium sp. USDA 3364. The sequence goes on along the minus strand of NZ_JBSRYG010000002.1, from coordinate 1,026,126 downwards.
GTGCTGGACTGGGCGACCCGCCGGGTTCTGTCGTGGCGGCTCTCGATCACGATGGAGGCGGCGTTCTGTGTCGAGACACTGGAGGACGCTTTGGCGCGTCACGGCAGACCTGAAATCTTCAACACGGATCAGGGCTCGCAGTTCACCGGCTCGGCCTTCACCGGCGTGCTCGCCAGCAACGGCATCGCCATCAGCATGGACGGTAAAGGAGCTTGGCGGGACAACGTGTTCGTTGAGCGATTGTGGCGCAGCGTCAAATACGAGGAGGTTTATCTGCGGGCCTACGACAGCGTGTCCGACGCCCGCGCCTCGATCGGCCGATACCTGGACTTTTACAATGCCCGACGTCCACATTCGAGCCTTGACGGCGGCACACCGGATCAAGCCTACTTCAACCCGCTGCCAATCCGCATGGCGGCCTAACCCCGGCAGAGCCTCCACTTATTCGACGCGGAGATTCTGTTCAGACAACCGGGACCAGCTCTCTCGACAACGATCATGTCGCCATCTGGCTCCTTAGTTGGCAAGTATGAAATGTGGAATCTTCGTGCAAGACGCTGCAAGCCAGCTATCGCTCGCTTAATTCGCTGTCGTCCACAGTCCGCCATCGGACCACACGTCGTCAACGCCCCCCTCGCAGGCAGCTGCAACTTCGGGGAAGAACCCACATCCATTGTGGTTGGCACTGGTGTTACAGCAGCGGAATGCTCGCGAGCTTGTGCTGAGAATTCTGGGATGTGTCTCTAATCGCGCCGATCCGTCGAGATGTACAACAGCAGGGATTTTGTCCTGCTATTTTGCTTGCGTCTGGTGATCGAAGAGCTTGTAGCGATCCGGTGTTCCGGGACTAAAAATATCCGACGCACGATCCTCCAAGTATATCGGCGCTCGGGGCGGAAGTGTTCGCGAAGTTTAATCTCGTTGAGAATCCTTCATTTGAGAAAGAGTGGGGCGTGCCAGTATGCTTCTGGCACCCAACGCCCCATGGCCCGAGCTCGGCGGGGCTAGTGAGAAAGATCACGGGTTTGTTGCTCGCGAGCCGCAATCTCACGCATACTGCTACAAGGCGCAGAGGCCCATTCGGCAGGACTTTGCTGCCTTGAAGGGCCGGACCACTGTAACTGACCATTCCAATCCCACTAACCCCTTCTGCGCCGCCATTGCGTCGCAAGCGGCACCGATCGCCGATCCGCTGTCATTCGGAAAGGGCGGTACTCTGACAGCATCGAACAGGCCGCTGGCACGAAGTCTGCTGTTCTACTTGATATTGAGGCCACCGCGGCCTGATATGCACAAGTTGCGCGGTCTTACGGAGATGAATATCGCCGCAAGGCAATCGCTTTCCGCGGATCAGGAGACGTTTGAGAAAGGCGTGAAAGGATGCGAGCACATCTTCGGGTGCCTTGGCCTTCAGACCAAGCGCGCGCGCTTTGAGGAAGGCGTGTATAGGCGTATGAAAACAGACCTAGTAACGTTATTTATGCCAGCGCGGTGGCGCAGGGCAAGCTCCGTGTTGGCCGCGAAGCGCTCCTCGTAGAGCTCCTGCAATACCGCGACGATGTTTTCATCAGCAGCACCGAGTTCGATGTAGGCCATCAGTTTGTGGCAAGACCTAGGTCTTCCAATCTGGGGGGGGCGCCTGCTTATACGGTTCGAAGTAATGCACGCGCCCGTAGACGTACACAGTCGTCGGGAACAGACATTCGAAAAATCGGGGCCTCCGGCGCATATACGCATACAATAGAGAAGCGCAAAGGTGCCACCGTCCCACACCAGGCAGACGGCCGCACCACGCACCATCGTGGCCCACGATCAATCAACGCATCCGCAAGCGGATTGAAGGAGGCTTCGGTTACATCAAGACCGTCGCGGTCCAGCGCAAGACGAGGTACCGCGGAACAGCGCGTGTCGGCTTCATGTTGACACTTGCCGCCACCGCCTACAATCTGGCGCGAATCCTGAAGCTACTGGCAGCCATGCCACGCTAAGGAGATGGGCGAAGCGGTGCCTCACCAAGATTGATCCCGAAGAACCAACGTGTCAGAAACTCGCCCCCGAGACGCCGATCGGCAGTGGCGCGATCAGATAGTTTTGGATGCCGCGATAGCGCTGGTAGCGCCCGATCGAATGGTACCTTGCTTGCGTGCACCAAGCGGTAAACGCGTCGCTGGCGCGATCCCAGATCTCCACGAACATCATCGGACGCCAGCGCCTGATCGTTTCACGCAGCCCCTCCAGAACGTCGAGCTCCATTCCCTCCACATCGAGCTTTATGAATTCGACCCGCTCATCGAGCAACACGGAATCGCCGGCAATTGCATCCGTTTCGCCGAGCGCGTCGGCGAAGAAACAGGTGTGTCCCAAATTGTACGGATCGGGCGTCTCCTTGCGGAACTTGCCGGCTTTCGAGCCGAGGGCCTTGCCAAGAAAGCCCGTGTCTACATTCTTGCAGCCGTTCAGGCTGCAGTTGATCCTTAGAATCGAGGCGGCTTCGTCGTTCGGTTCGAAAACGATTATCCTTGGTGCGTTCGTGAACTTCGACATGTAGACGGCGTGGTTGCCGACACTCGCTCCGATGTCGACGAATACGCCGGTTCCTCGATAATGACTCGTGATAAGCTGAAGCTCTTCGGCTTCGTAAAATTGTCCTTGCTGGTGGAACTTCATGATCGCGTCGGACGCATTGGTCACGAAAAACTTCACAGGCAGGCAATTCACGTTCGACTCCACTATGTGACCGGCCCGAGACTCTTCGTTCGCGGAAAGGGGCATGCGCTGCCCGACTCGGCCATCTCTGATTTCGCTGGTTCGTTCCAAAGCGGCTCGAATGTCGCTGGCGCCAACCGTGGCGATCCATGACTCGGAATCTGCGACGCCAAATGATATGAGAAGCCGTTCTTGATCTGGATGCCACGCTAGGCCGACCGCAAATTCCACGCCCCTTCGATTGAAATAGAACGAGCGGCTGACGCCGACGAGGTGGTTTGAGCGGTTGAACCAGACGAACCGATGAAAATAGAATCGTCTTTGTTCGGCGTGAGGGACCTCGTGAATCACTGCGAGCCAGCCGCCGTCGAACGGAACCAACTGGGAGCCGCCTCGAAAGCCGTCGGCGGAAATGTCGGGGACGTCCTCTTGAATCGTATGCCCGTCGGAAGTCACGACCCGGGTCGGATCGCAGAGATAGATGAACCTTAAGTCGACGCCTTGGACTTGCGGCATCCAGTTTTTTTCATGTCTCTTCGGTCCGTCTGCCTCAAGCTTTCGCCAATCCACCAGGCGATAGGTGCACTCGCCCTCGGGTTCGAGACGCGCCAATACTTGCTCGCACCACCCCTCGGGCGATAACTCCCGAACCCATGCGCTGCCCCACAAGGCCCCGCGCCAGCTGAACAGGCGAATATCTCCGAAGCCAAGAGAGAGCGGAAATGCGGGCGCAGGCATGTCTTTTGGCGGCAGAATTTCGGCGGTAGAGCGGACCGAAAGGTCAGTGTTGAGACGAAGCACGAAATTCCGCGTCATGAATGGCTGTCCTTCGGGAGTGCTATATTGAAGGCAGTCTTCGGTCACGACCCAATTGACCGTTCGTTGGGCGACGAAGAGTTGATCGCCCAGCCGCGTGACCGACGGATTGAGTGGCAGGTAGCCGTCGGGAGGAGAAAAGTCGATCTGTTGTGCCTTGAACGACGGTAGCAGAACGTCGGCCGATTGTACGTAGAAGCGGAGGTTCGATCGCGCCCGTAGCCGCGGCCCCTGGGCGGCGTCACGGCTGAGTGCGAGATAATTGCATGCGGCGAAGCCTCGATCTTTCCGGGCAGCGTCGCGGGAGCCGCTCGCGGCGATCGAATATTCTTCAAGAAGGCCGGTTGTATAGACGTAATCCTCTACGAACAGAATGTCTGTCTTGGGATATTGGACCGTTAAACCGCACTCCGCAAACAATGCAGCCGAGTGGTTCAGCCCCTTTTCTCGATAGAACTTGGCAAGGTCATAGAGTGGCTCTGCTCGCTGTGGACGTTGATCGAATGCGGCGAGAGCCTCGCCGACAAATCCGCCTTCATCGCCGAGGCTACGCAGGCAACGCGCTTGCTGCAGGCGTGCCATCCAGGCCTCTTCATCCCAGCCGCCCATCTTGGCGCGCTTGGCGTACGTATCGGCGGCCTCAGTGAGACGACCGGCCTCACGATAGGATTGCGCGAGGAAGAACCAGTGACTGGCGTTTTCGGGATTGTCGAGTGGCATAACGTCCTCCTCGGTTGTCGTACCACGCCTGGAGCAAAGTTCAGGCCAGTCAGATGCTGTGGACTCTTACGGATTCCTTGAGGTCGCGATGTCACGCTCCAAACAGTTGGTGGGTTCTGGACACAAGACACGTTCGCTTTCACCCAGAAGCGTACGCTCCAGCTAAATCGATTCACTAGCTGGTAGATCATGTCGAGAAATGAGAGGCGGGTGTTCCTAGACGACGCTGCCGATCGAATCCATCAGAGGTACGCCCAACGATGTTCAGGGCCAACATCGCGACGCTCGGAAGTCCGAAACTTAGCATGTCGGAAATGTCTTTCCGCTGTTTTCGGTAGGCGACGACTATTTGAGTGATGGTGTGAGAATTCGCTTAACGTGGTTTTCGGATGCTTTCCCGGGTAGCGTCGGGGGATCTTGCTGGCCCTCAAGCGCTCGGTCCTGGCGTTCTAGGTGGGCTATGCGGCCGCGGAGCTTCGTCCGCTCTGGCTCAGGCTGCACGAGATCATTCTGACCACGAGCAAGATCGCGGTTGACGATACCACAGCTCCGATGCTCGATCCCGGCCGCGGCCGCACCAAGAAGGCCTTCTTCTGGGCGATCGCGCGCGACGATCGGCCGTGGGCCGGAGCCGATCCGCCGGCAGTGGCCTACACTTACGCGCCCGGTCGCGGCGCCGTCCATGCGCGCACTCGCCGAGACGCGCACCGTGGAGCCTGCTGGCGGATTCTGCCTCCACTCGAATGGGTGAACGTGAATCCGCGAGCTAAAGGAAGCGATTGAGCACGCCGATGGGGTAGCGCCAGGATGCAGCATGCCGCCAACCGCCTCGAGCCATCCAGCGGCTGCCTCCGCTGGCCGCTTGATCGACGGAACGCCTGCCTGCACGGCCTTGGCTGAAACAATCGGCTGATCGAGATAAAACCCTAACACTAACTCGCTCGGGATGCCGCGGAGCTCAGCTACGGTATTTCTCGCCAAACCCTAAAATCGTCCTATCCCCTTCGTCCGACAGGGATATGGGGACTCTTTCGGAGCGTCGACATCATTTGTTATCAACCAAACCAGGGAGGCCGAACTGCGCCTGTTGTCGCTGTGAATCATCAGATTGTCTAATAAACTCGTGACTATCCAAGCCGGAAAAAGGGAAGGACGTGATCCTCACCAGCGCCGGCAAGATCGATGGCGAGATTGCAACGATACCGGCAATTACAGCGTGACGGTCGTCGACCGTAACGGCGAGCAACTCGCTGAAATCGACGGCCATCCGGTGATTTCCCGCGCGATGCTTGACATCGTCAATTGGGCAAGTTTGGTGAGCCGCGCTCAACGGTAAATTCGCTGTGCTTTCGGCCGTCCTCTTCCACTTGACGGCACACATCGCCGAGGCTGCACTGGGAGGCAGGTGCGCACTATCTCGATTGATTTAACTGAGGATGTCACCACCACGAAGAAAGTCGAGGCCCTGGCCCGAAACGCCGAGCGTGCATTCATCCCCCCATGCGATTTGGCCCCCGGCTTTATTTCGATCGTCGCTACGATCTGGCATCCCGCTTCGATACCCTCGGCAGTGTACGCAGGCGCGTCGGCGCGACGCCGCAGTATCCTCCAACGCACTCAACTATAATCTGACCTGGACACCGAGGGTCTGATCAACGAATACATCGAGCTTTGCGAAGCCATCGTCGAGGGCAGACTGGTGAATGTCACAGCCATGGAAGAACGGAAGGAGCTTTCGCTCGACGGTGTGACCTATGAAGCTTCCAGCACCTCCGGCGGCCTTGGCACGTTGGCAAGGATGCTGGAGGGCAAGGTACGCACCATGAACTACCGCACCATTCGTTATCCCGGCCACCAGGTGATCATTAAGGCGCTGCTGAGCGACCTGAATCTGAAGAACCGCCGCGATGTGCTGAAGGATCTGTTCGAAAACCCGCTACTCGCAACCATGCAGGATGTGGTCGTCATCTTCGTCACGGTCTGCGGGTGGCAGGACGAGCGTTATGTGCGGGAAACCTATGCAAACAAGATCTATGCCGGAGTTGTTGCGGGGTGCAAACTGAGCGCCATTCAGATCACGACCGCGGCTGGCATTTCCGCCGTCTTCGACCTTCGGCGCAGGAGAGGCTGTTAGCAAAGGGCTTTGTCCGCCAGGAGGAGATCCCTTTGTCGGACTTCGTCAGCAATCGGTTCGGTCAGGTTTACAATCTGGACGCGGTACCAGCGAGGCAATCCCGATGAGGCATTCGCGTGTCGTCAGCTCCGTTACGGGCGCGCCGCTAAGTCGCCGGGCGCTCCGCTTTGTTTCCGCAGCAGCGGCCAAAGAGCTACTTAGGCTCAGTAGGTGCCGGCTTTTTGCTCAGTAGGTGCCAGCTTTTCCTATTGGACGCCGCCTTGTACGGTCACTTTAAATGCTTCTACCGAGAACTCCGTACTCGACGGTGATGACGCACCGTTGCCGGACGAGCAATACCTGCACCTTTGCCACTATGCAGAAGGCGGTGCGAGATCGCAGCGTTTTAAGATCAAGCGCGCTACGAGCAATCGAGCAGGTCTCCGACCAGATGCTTCGGGGCACCGACATTCGAGGCCTCCAACAGATCGCAACCTCAACCTTTGTGGCTGCGCTTGGAACTCCAGCTTGCCCTATGCAGGAGCGCCTGGACCGATCGGATCAGCGATTACTTCGGCAGCTTTCAGAAGCTGACGCAGGAACTGGGTGCGCGCAGGTTCAAAACAGACGTGCGGCGGTTGGGACTATTGTTCACACCGAGGGGCTCAGCTTCAAAGAGCGCTTCTGCCGGCCGAGCAGGATCGCCGCGACATCGCTCTGTAAAAAGGAGACGCTGAAATTCCCACGAAGGCGGGATTGACGCATTGCGCCTGATTCTTCGACGGGACGAGGATCAAAATCAATATGGCTTCCGCGGCTGGGGGCGAGAGGGTAACGGCTCCAAGCATCGACGCTCTTCGGCTAATGGAAGAAAATGATCGTCATCGCAGCGTCGCGCCACGATCAGCTCAAACGCAAAGGTTATCGATGGCCCCATCAATGGCAAGCGCTTTACCCTCTACGTCCAGAATGTGCTGGTCCCCACCCTGGCAAAGGACGAGATCGTCATTCTTGACAACCTCGGCAGTCACAAGGGCAAACCTGCCACGGTGCGATCCGTGCTATCGGACCGCATTTGCTCGTCGTCCCGCCCTACAGCACGGATCACTATCCGATCGAGAAGGTCTTCGCCAAGCTCAGACAGCTACTCCGAGCGGCGGAGCCTCGCGAGGTCGAGGCAAGCTGGCGGAGGTCGGCGAACTCCTCGATCTCTCCTCAAAACAGGAATACGCAAATTATATCACTCAGGCTATGTTTGCGTATAGGAATATCATACTCTCAGACTACGAGGTCGGCTGCTCGCCGACCGCGACACGGGCGACACTGCGCCGACCGTTGACGCTGACAGGCACCTCCCCCTCAACCATCGTACGATGAACGACGCGAGGTTGGTCGCCGTAATCCATAGCCGCATAGTGCATCGTGGCGCGGTTGTCCCAGATAGCAACATCACCCTGCTTCCAATTCCAGCGCACAGTATTTTCTGGCGCAATGATATGGGACTCAAATAGATCGAACAGCCTCTGGCCGTCATACTTCCGAACGTCAACAAAGTATTCCCAATAAGAGCCGAGCAACAGCGTGCGCTCGCCGGTCTCGGGGTGGACACGTACGACGGGATGTTCGGTCTCGAACCTCGCCCCAATAGTGGCATCATCATAAAGATTCTTATCGGCTTCGCTAGGGCGGGCAAATATGACCACGCTGTGAACAGCCCAGAGGTCATCGGCAAGCCGTTGCAGCGGTCGCGGCAAGTCCAGATATGCGGTTGCGGTGTTCGACCACATCGTGTCGCCACCAAGTGGCGGTATCACAACGCCCCGCAGCACCGAAATCTTGGGATAGGCATGTCGGCACGACCAATCCATGTGCCAAATGTCGGCCCGGAAAGGTGGGCGTACGGAAGCAATCTCGAGGGTCGAGATCGTTCCCTTGTTAGCACCATAAGTCGGGTTCGACGCGAGCTTCCCAAAACGCTTAGCAAAGCGCTCCTGCTCGACGTCGTCAAGATGACCTTGGTCGCGGAAGAAGATGACCTTGTGCTCAAGCAGCAGGCCGTTTATCGTAGTTATGATCTCGTCCGGCAGATCGCCCGATAGCTTGATGTTCCTGATTTCTGCGCCGATGCGCGCCGCGCGTTTGACGACATCGGTACGCGGAATGGAATTATCGATTAATACCCTTTCACTCATTGTGGCAGTCTCCAAGATTGCGGTTTCTTTTTTCGCCTGACAAAGCTATTTGTTGTCACAAGAAAAGCATTGAAGGAATTGTCGGACAAGTCAGGCCCCCCGCCCCTCGTTAGGCGCTTAATTCATGTCGCCTTCGTTTGCTAATGGCCAATGTTACATGTTTCAATTGCCACCACACCTACCTCTCCTGGTGGGCCGATCTCACCTGATCGATGTCGGCACCGTCTCACAACCGGAAGGTAGTCTCTATAGACCACGCGCGTGTTGGAAGAGGAATGAACAGAGGGATGTTGGAGGTCTGGGGTCAATCCTTCCATCTTTTTGAGGCTGGATCGTGGTCGAGTAGCTCAGCCATTTGGCTTTCGCCCTCACAAATCCGGGCATTCCCCTTTCCTGCACCCCAGCCCTTCCCAAGAGTAACCCGCGTCACATCCGAGCCTGCGCCCATGTGCCAGTGATGCCTGGAGTTGGCAGGCGGAAGCGGGCCGTGAGGGTCTCGAACTCCAGCAAACCCATGCGCCGACTTTTCTGACTGCGCCATCTCAGACAACGCGGCCAAGTCCGACGCACTTGGCGGTAGAGAAGCCGCTGACCGCTGGATAATTGTGCGGCCTGCCATGGTAGCCGTAGTGCCCGTGCAGCACAGCGGCGAAGCTAACGATCGGTAAACGAGCGGATGAGCATCCGAGAGCGCTGGACGACATTGCCCGCGACCTAAACGTCGATAGTTCGGGGGCGGATCGCGTACTACGGGCAATACATGCGCTCGGCGTTATATCCGATGGCCCGCTACATCAACCAGACAATCTGGTTGTAACGAAAGTACAAGCGCTTCCGCCATCGGTTGGGGCGCGCTCGCATCTTCCTGGAGAAGATCGCTCGCGGTAACCACAGACTCTTTGCTCACCGGCAACTCGGTATTGGCGGCAAGCTTGTCTGATGGGAGCCGGGTAAGCTGAGAGCCTCCCGCCAAGGTCCTGCGGTAGGCCGGAGGTGAAATCCCTCCGGCCTACTCACCCGACGGTGCCGGTCCTAGCCAAAGGGCAAGACCGATACGGGACGGTGCTGGATCTACGTTCGGGACGACCAGCCGTTTGGCGGCACGGACCCGGCAGCAGCGATGTTCTACTACTCACGCGACCGCAAGGGCGAGCATCCGCAGCGGCATCTGGCCCGGTATCCCGGCATCCTTCTGGCCGACGCCTATGACGGGTACAACCAGCTCTATCTGGTCGGGCGCCAGCCCGGGCCGATCCGGACTCGATGCATCACGGCTACTACGGTACTCGGCGCGCAGGTACACGATGCCCATTGCACGCCTGAAGCGCAAGAACACTTCAAAGTGGTGACGAGAGGGACCTTACTGACGTGCGTAGTCATGCCGCTCGAGCGGACAGTGCTGATGCCGGCGTCCAATTTCGGCAGAAGTTCGTCCAGCCGATAAGCCGGCTGAACGGCGACGATATCGGTCATGCTGAACAATCTGCAGATAATTCAAGGCCCAATGAGTCGACGGCTGGCTCTGTTTCAAGACCAAACGTCGATACTACGATGCTCGAGAGAAGCCACAGCGTATCAGGTCTTCAACGATTCAAGAGTCAACGACGCCAGTATGGTTCGGTCGGTTGCGCGTCAGTTTGGATGGAAAGACGTTCAACTTGTCGACGACGATTTCGGCCGGTCCGGCAGCGGGGCCGTCAGAATGGCGTCTAGAGAAACTACTTGGGCGTTCTTCTCTACGATCGTGCGGACACTCATCATGTCGTGGATCATCAGTGGTTCTGTGTATTGTTGGTGCCAGCAAGCCGATCCTACTTAGTACCTTATCGATAAACCACAAAGAGTCCGCCAGCTATGGTGCGAGGCGCGCCTGCGGACGGCTGTGCTGGCAATCAACTCACACGCGTTGTGCATGCCATGCTGCAGACCGAAACCGCAGGCTCTCCGGCTGCCGCCTTCGGAAGGTCTCCGCGATCATTTGTAGTATAGAGTTCCAAGCCTCGGGGGAGACCTGACTCGGGATATCATGTCTCCCAGTCCAATAGTTGACATACAGCTCCTCGCTCATGGACACCGCTTCAGTAACAGCGAGATAGACACAACTTCCGAAGCCGGGATATTGGTTGAGGAGCGCCTCGTAGGTTCCCATCTGCCCCATGAGTGTGGTACGCGCCCGTCGTATGGCAGGTGCCATGTCTCGTATGCGATTTTCGATCTCGAGTTGAAAGGGATCCGTCTCGAGATCTGCGAGCACCTGCGCTATTGTGAAGAACCCGCGAGGCCGCAAGATTCGCATGCTCTCGCGAAGCGCTTCGCTAGCGTTCGTCAGATGGAACGACGTGCTGTAGCAAACCCAATCTATCGAATCATCGGCCAGCTTCGTACATTCTCCCGACGCATTTATCCAATGTACGGCTGGATAAGTCGGACCTAGCCTTTGCCCGACCGCAACCATTTGACTCTCAGGTTCGACGGCATAGCCTGAAAGTCCCATGTCAGCTAGGACATAGGCAATCGCGCCCGTACCCGCGCCAATATCCCCGAAGACCGGATTTTCGGTCAGGTGCTTCACCTGATCAACAAGCATCTGAAGCAGTCGACGTGAATAGGGCGGGAAAGCAGGATAGAACTCGGCTATCTCAGAAAAGCTTCCAAACGACGGCGTATTAGCAGCTTGCATCATCTTCTCCATCTCGTTGATCGTCGTTAGGGGGCAGCGGACGCACCAAACTTCGAGTTGTTGTTACGTACGCCCTACCTTTGCAAAGAGTACCGTGGCTGACCTAAGCGCGCCCGATTGCGACATGCGACGAGCCGAAGCATCGACGAGAGTGTTCGCAATTTTACGTCATGATGCTGTTGCATGCCGATCTCTTTGCTGGTGACGGTTTGACCGCGCGCCGCCTATCGAACAGTTAGTTGGCGTCCTTTGTTATCGAGATCAATCACCAGCGTTGGTAGTTGATCTCAGAGGCCGGCGTAACCACGCGTTTGGCTGGTTCTATTCTGCAGACTTCATGGCGCGCAAATTCCCCATGCCTTCCGTTCCACGCGTCAGTCATCACACTGCGCAGCACTTACTTTACGGATTGTATCCGGCGGGACGTGGAGCCGGATCGCTCCCGGTGACGTCTCGGTACCTGCGTCGTCCCCATTGGAATCGACACCATCCCTCCGACACCTCATCCAGCGAACTGATATCCGTCGGTCCACCCCAATCCCGAACGAGGTCCTCATTCCAGGTATTCAGCCACGCTGGATTAAAAATTGTCTCTGAGTAACGAACGCCGTGATCCGGTAGAAGAGTTAGAACATTCTGCGAGAGTTCCTGAGCTGCGAGCCACTCCGCAACTGCAAGAGCAGCGCCACTAGATGGCCCAACAAGCATCCCGGTGCGTCGATGGAAATCGTGGACCTTTTGCACCATTTTCGGCACCGGCATCCAATGGACCTCATCGCAAAGCTTGAAGTTTACATTGCCCATGGGAATTCCTGCTCCCATCGCCAAAATATTCTCAAACGTTTCCCTGCACATCTTGCTAATCCGGCTAGCTTGGGCGCCAAAAATCACGCTTCTATTGTGATCGACAGCAACCACCCTCAACCGCGGATTCTCGCGTTGCAAGACAGACGCGATTCCAAAAAGTGAGCCGCCGCTGCCGACCGTGCCAACGATCACATCGATCTTTGGTTGTGAAAGGAGAACTCGCTCGGCGATTGGCCTATAAGAGAATGAATTCAACGGATTTGTATACTGTTGCGGCCAAAAGCTATCGGGAACCGTAGAGCGCAACTCGGCCAGGACCTCTAGGCGGGCTTGCTGAATTCCACCCTCGCAGTTCATGCTGGCGCGAACTGTATGCAGAACCGCGCCCAAATTCTCCAATCGCCAGCGAACGATTTCGGAGATTGGACCGGTAACCAGCGTGAGGCGCAGGTCATACAAGGAACACACGATAGATAAAGCTAAAGCAAACGTGCCAGAACTACTTTCAATTACGTGTCCGCCGGAGCACAATTGTCCGCTAGCCAGAGCGGAATCTAGAATGCACTTCGCCGGAGTGAATTTCATAAGATCGAACTTTGCAACGATGAGGTTGTGCGCGACCTGTACGAACGTTGGGAAGGAAAGCGATTCGACGATATTTGGGATGAACGACTTTGTAGGTGGATTCATGCTTCGCTTTCCTTTCTCTATCGGACGAGATAGCCAGATAGCAGAATTCCCAGCCTGCAATCATTTTGCTCGTTTCGTCCTGTTTGGCGCCGATGTTTATTGCGATGTGAGCCAAGCCAGGCAGGATCACGATGGTGTGACCTGTCGTGACTCATGCTCTTTCGTAGCCTCGCTATAGCGGTTTCCCCAGACTTGCCGATACACCTCCCGCGGCCTCAAGAAATCAAAACTTGTGCCACTTGGGCACTTGGGGCTGAGGAAAATAACTTCGTTTCGTCTGGCAGAGCTAGACAGTCGATTGGCTCCGTCCCCAAATCGGACTGCCTTCACGCGCTGCTGTCGGGCCGCCTTTTCTTTGCAAAGCTCCTCAATATCGGCGCTGAGCTGCATAGAGCTGGTCCCGGTTGTCTGAACAGAATCTCCGCGTCGAATAAGTGGAGGCTCTGCCGGGGTTAGGCCGCCATGCGGATTGGCAGCGGGTTGAAGTAGGCTTGATCCGGTGTGCCGCCGTCAAGGCTCGAATGTGGACGTCGGGCATTGTAAAAGTCCAGGTATCGGCCGATCGAGGCGCGGGCGTCGGACACGCTGTCGTAGGCCCGCAGATAAACCTCCTCGTATTTGACGCTGCGCCACAATCGCTCAACGAACACGTTGTCCCGCCAAGCTCCTTTACCGTCCATGCTGATGGCGATGCCGTTGCTGGCGAGCACGCCGGTGAAGGCCGAGCCGGTGAACTGCGAGCCCTGATCCGTGTTGAAGATTTCAGGTCTGCCGTGACGCGCCAAAGCGTCCTCCAGTGTCTCGACACAGAACGCCGCCTCCATCGTGATCGAGAGCCGCCACGACAGAACCCGGCGGGTCGCCCAGTCCAGCACGACAGCGAGATACACGATGCCGCGCGCCATCGGGATGTAGGTGATATCCATTGCCCAGACCTGGTTCGGGCGCGTGATCTCCACGCCGCGCAGCAGATACGGATAGATCTTGTGCCCGGGCTCAGGTTTGGTGGTGCGCGGACGACGGTACAGCGCCTCTATCCCCATCCGCCGCATGAGCGTTTTGACATGCCGGCGGCCGACCTTGCACCCCTCGGCAGCCAGCAGGCCTCGCAACATTCGCGAACCGGCGAAAGGGAACTCCAGATGCAGCCGATCAAGCCGTCGCATTGTCGCGAGATCGTCGGGCGACACCGGGCGCGGCAGATAATAGACGCTGCTACGGCTGATCTTCAAAACTTCCGCCTGCCTGGTGATCGACAGATCGTGCTCACGGTCGATCATCGCTTTGCGCTCAGCAATCCCGCCTTGGTGAGCGCTCCTTCTAAAAAATCGTTCTCCAGCGTCAGTTCTCCGATCTTAGCGTGCAGCGACTTCACGTCGATCGCAGGCACGGCGGGCGCGGCGCTGCCAGGTCCAAAAACTCCGGAAGCTCCACCCTCCAGCTGGGCTTTCCATGCCGTAATCTGATTGGGGTGAACGTCAAAGTGCTCGGCCAGTTGAGCTATCGTTCGGTCGCCCTTGACAGCGTCCAGCGCCACCTTCGCCTTGAAAGCCGGTGTGTGGTTCCGGCGTGCGCGTCTCGTCATCGTCTCTCCTGATTCGCGGGACAATCTTGCCCGCCGTCAGGCAGAAACTCCACTTATCGCCCTGTTCAGATTTACGGAGCCGGCTCTCCCGCGTCGATGCCCTCCGTTCAGACGGCGTAGCCATGCACGTCAACAAAGTTCATGCCGTCTTCACAATCGGTCGCGTCGCAAACGACCTCGGCGAAGAACTGGCTCTGGGATGTGGCTAACGGAATGGACAGAGGATGGCGTCACCTGGTTTTATGGCACAGGTGACGATGGTGTCATGGCGTTCACCGACTTCGGCATCGAAAACCTGATGGAACTCATCAGGATACCCAAGGAAAACTCCGAACGCTTCAAGCGGTGAAGTCCGGTGGGTTCACTCTCCGCGGCATAGCTCGGATGGATAAGTTGAACAGTGATACGGACCGTATCTAGCCGGAATGGCCGCGCCGCGTTGTCGGGCTTCGGACCTCGCCGTCCACAACCGGACACGGCTGGCCCACGGTCCGTCTTTATTCCTTCTGGAGCAGGAGACGGCCTGATGCTCAGGGTCGATGGTGAGACTTGCCGACCCTGAATTGACGACTAGGAAGGCGCAGATGGCGCTGGCACGCTCGTTGCTTCTGGGATGCAGCAGGTGAGAAGGCACGCAAACAGGTAAAGATGAGCAAGGCTATCGTTCCCTTTTGCCCATGCGACCCGCTTCCGACAGAGACACGAGTCCGCATACGCGCCACGTTTGGCAATGGCTTTGGAAGGCAAAATGGTGCTGCGCATGGAGTGTGACCGTCAACTAGGAAATCAAGATTGTCCATGAGAATGAATCGATCTACATCCCCATGCATCGGGTGGAAATTCCCGGCAGGATCCTGCTGGAATTGATCGATGTGCAGACCGGCAGCTATCCCGGCGAAGATGATATCGTCAGGATCGAGTCGGATAGTGTGATAGATTATCGGCCGGGCCATCGTAGTTGTCTGCGGCGGAGTGAGGCATTGGGCTTGTTCTTGGCTCTCGCGCCGACAAGCCAAATGGGGTTCTGAAACGGTACGCATCGATAGAATGTTCTGAATGTCGAATATTTTGAAACTGCTGCAACGCCTGAACGGCCGCAAGAAGCCTGCCGCGACGGTCATGGCCGAAGCTGAGGCTGCATTGCCAGAGCACACAACGTCGGGTCGCATCGGCGCAACTGAAAGCTCGCCGCCGCCGTCTGAAAGAGCGGACGAGACGCCAGAGGTGTTGAGCTTCGCGCGTAGCGGCTCAGGCGTACAGTTCTTCAAGAGCGGGTTCGCTTCTCAAGAGCCTTGGGGCGTATGGACTATCGACTCTCAATCCCGGCTTCAGAGTCCGGCTCGCCAGCATGAGAGCGCTGAATTGTGGATGCACTTCCAAGTTTTCACGCGGCCGAAGGGGCGGCCGAGCGGCTTTCGCCTCAAGTTCAATGGACGAGATATCGGTGAATCTTCGCTTAACCATGGAAAATGGGGCGAGGTCTACGAGAGGACATTTGAAGTGCCAGCCGAAGTGATGGATGAGGCGGTGGCTAACGTCGAGCTCGAGGTTCTGCGCCAGCGTGCACCAAACGAGGGTTCCCCAAAGGATATTCGCCTACTTGGGATTGGCCTGCAGTCTGCGAAGCGGACAACATGCAACAGTTCGGATGATTACCGAGCAGCGTTCTGAGGGGAGGGGCACATGGGCGGCGCGATTAGAAATTTGTATGATATCACCCAATTCTTCAGCGTCTTTGTTGAAACAGGCACCAATCTCGGACATACGACTGCTTTTGTTGCAAAGCACTTCGCCAAAGTTCATACGATCGAGCTTTCGCGATCTCTTCATGAAGACACAAAGAGGAAATTGTCACATATCCGAAACATTGATTTCATTCATGGAGATTCTGCGGAGGTGCTTCGTGATCTATGTGCTACGATCGAGGAGCCGGCCGTTTTCTATCTTGATGCACACTGGTCCGGCGGCGTGACGGCTCATGGTGATGAGGAAGTCCCATTATACCACGAACTGGCGTCCATTGCTCGTCGTCCGTTCTGCGATCTCATTATCGTTGATGATTACAGGCTCTTTGGCAAGAAAGGTAAGACGGGCACAATTGGACACGTCCAATATCCACCTATCGAGTTTGATTGGCGAAATATTACCGTTAAGGGGTGCCTTGAATTCTTCCCTGAGACCCAATTTTGTCGGGAATTCGTAGTCCGTGACGATCGCCTTTTCTTATTGAAGCGCCAGCAGAACGATCCGCGCACACCAATCACCTTACAGGATCTAGGTGTTTAGTCCCAAGCTTTGATGGTGCATTCTTGTCTCACGATTCGAAGGATGCACTATGGGCAGGTTTTACAGGCTGCGCCACCACGACGGATGCAGTCCGTCGGGCAATACAAAGTGGTCTGACCTTGCCCCACAGGCTTAATCCAGTTTGAAGTTCGCTCTGGCCCAAGACGAGGACCAGAGCATGAAGCGCAGCCGCTTTTCGGAAGAGCAGATCATCGGGATTCTGAAGGAGCACGAGGTCGGGGTTTCGGTTGCCGATCTGTGCCGCAAGCACGGCGTCAGCGACGCCAGCATCTACAAATGGAAGGCCAAGTTCGGCGGGCTGGAGGTGTCAGAGGCCAAGCGGCTGAAGACGCTGGAGGACGAGAACACACGGCTGAAGCGGTTGCTGGCTGATGCCATGTTGGACAACGCGGCGCTCAAGGACCTCGTGGGAAAGAAATGGTGACGCCCGCGGGAAAGCGGAAAGCTGTCGCCCATCTGCGGGAAGCATTCGGGATGAGCGAACGACGGGCGTGTAAAGCCATCGGCTGCTGCCGCATGACCATGAGATATCGGACGACCCGGGCGGACGACGCCGGCCTTCGCCAGCGCATGAAGGCGATCGCCCAGGAGCGCCGCCGCTTCGGCTATCGGCGCCTGCACGTGCTGCTCAAGGGCTATCTGATCAACCACAAGAAGCTGTTCCGGCTTTACCGGGAGGAGAAGCTTGCAGTGCGCCGCCGTGGCGGCCGCAAGCGGGCAATCGGGACCCGAGCCCCGATGACGGTGCCGATGGCGCCGAATGACCGCTGGTCGCTCGACTTCGTATCGGATCAGCTCACGGACGGCCGCCGCTTCCGCATCCTGACCGTGGTCGATGACTGCACCCGCGAGTGCCTGGCGCTGGTGGCTGATACCTCGCTCTCGGGCAGCCGGGTGGCGCGGGAACTGGACCGGCTGATGAACGAGCGTGGCAAGCCGAAAATGGTGGTCAGCGACAACGGCAGCGAGCTGACCAGCAACGCCATCCTGACATGGGCCGATCAGAGCCGTGTCGCATGGCACTACATCGCGCCGGGCAAGCCCATGCAGAATGCCTTCATCGAGAGCTTCAACGGTCGGCTGCGGGATGAGTTGCTGAACGTGACGCTGTTCTCGTCGCTGGCCCAGGCTCGCGTCGCACTCGGATGCTGGCGGCCGATTACAACGATGCACGACCACACTCGCAGCTCGGATGGAAGACGCCCTCCGAGTTCGCCTTCACCTGCCACCCGCGCCGGGACCTCGCGCTGCGCTATGCCGAGAGCTCCGCGCCAGCTCCCGTCACTACCACCGCCCAACCGGGCAAATCCAACTGCCAGCGCGAACTCAGGACTGGATAAAACTTGGGGGCAAGGTCAGGTCAAGAGAGCTGAGAGCACTCGCCAAGCGTTACGGATCAACCAGAAGACTGTCGCGAAGTGGAAGCAGCGCGAGACCGTCGCCGATCGTTCGACAGACCCCAAGGAAGCCAAGTCGACAGTCCTTTCCATCGAGGAGAAGGCGATCATCGTCGCTTTCCGGCGGCATACGCTGTTGCCTCAAGGCTTATCCGATCGGCCATTTCCACATCGATATCGCCGAGCTCCAGACTGCCGAAGGCAAGCTCTACCGTAAGCGTAGCTCTGCGGCCCTTTTGAATGGCGCTTGACGCCTATTTTGTTCGCGTGGCGCGTCGCCGCGGTATCCATGTGTCGGACAACGCGTTGACGGCGGCTTCGAGCGCCTTCCGGTCGACGACGTTGGGATTGAACCGCTCCGGGTCCCAGAGGCGCATGTGTTCGTGCTCGGGAGGGCCGGGATCGCTGATGGCGGCGAGGTATTCGGCAAATCCTCCGGCAGCTGACCACGGTTGGCTCTGCGCTCGGCCGTCCTCTTCTCGCAGGTTCTGGGATTGACGCGATCCTCGGCTGCTTCGAGGACCATGACGGCCTCTTCGATGTCCTCCAGAACAAGCTGCAGCTGATCAGCGTCCAGCTTTTCCGATGACCGACCGAACTGCGCATCTTTTGCAAGCTTGAGCAACCGCTCGAGCCTGGCGCAGCGATCCAGTAGAGCCGCGGCAAAGACGCGCAACTCGGCCGGATCGCTCGGCAGCTCATCAGGCAAATCACTCATTGGCCCAAGTCTGCCATGCTTCGCGCCACGAGGCAGCGAAGATTTGTATCTTTACGCAAGCGCTTTCGGCTGCGGGGTCCGAAGCGCGTGCATCTGCGTCCAATCCATGCCGGCCACCAATGCTGACAGCTGGGCTGCATTCATCCGCATCACACCGGCCACGATGGGGGGCCATTTGAAGCTGCTGCCATCGAGCCGCTTCCAGTACATCACAAGGCCGCTGCCGTCCCAGACGACAATCTTCACTCGATCGGCGCGCTTCGCACGGAACACCACCGCCACGCCCTTCATCGGGTCATGGCCCAGCGTCTCCTTCGCCAGCAGCGCGAAGCCTTCCGCTCCTTCCTGAAGTCGACAGGCTGCGTCGCCACGTAGATCTTAAGGCTCGCGTGTGGCGTCAGCATGAACGTGTCCGTCGGAGCGCAATGAACACATCGCTCAATACAGCAAGGCCAGGCGCCCCGCGCACCTCCACGCGCGCGCCCTGGAACTCAACCGTCACAACGGCGGCTTCCGGCGACCCGGAGGGGTCTGCGGCCGCAGGCAACGCCGTTTCCGACATCACCGGCACGAACGACAGCGTGTCCGCCGACGCCGGCAGTGCCAATTGGCCCAAACGCGCCCGGCGCCGCCAGTCATGCACCTGCTGGGGCCGGCAGCCATGACGACGGGCGACGTCTGTGACAATCGCCCCCGGCTCGAGGCTTTCCGCCGCAATCTGCGCCTTCAAATCATCCGGCCAGCGCTTGCGACCTGCGCCTGCGAACACTTCAATACGCGGCGACAACGGTCGTCTTATGTCGTCAGAATGGTCGTCCATTGTGAGCACCCTTTCAGAAGATGACTCTTCTAACGGTGCTCTCAAGACTCCGCACAAACAATCCAAAGGGCCTCGGCGCTACGCTTACGCTCTACCTCTATGTCGCAATCGATCGCACCAGTAAGTTTGCCTTCGTGCACTGGTCGAGAAGACAGGAAGAACTTCATCCTCGGAATAGGGCCTGTCATTGCGACGGCTCTTGAAGCTTTGGTCCCGCCGCCCGAGACGTTCAGATCCGGGCAAGACTTTTGCGGCCCGGATCGGCTTGACTCCTTTACAAAAGTCGACGGGCGGGAAACAGAGAAATGGGGCGTACCTTGCGCATGGGCGAACGGATTTTACGTCGACTTTTGATTGTTGTGTGTTCGGCCGTCGTACGTTGGGCGAACCACTCCTCACGCGCGGCATAGCTTTCTAAGTTTCAGGTCCAGCTACCGATGCCTAAGGACTGCTGAGCGAGCACACAGCGCGCGGACCAAATATCGGAGGAGGCGCTCGCGCTACTGGTCTGCTTCCCACCTAGTACCTCTGCACGCTGATTTTGACCGATCGAACTCTGGATCAGAGTAGATCCGGCAGTTGGTCGGGATCAACGAGCAGTTCGATGCTGCGGGATGTCCTGGGTTGCCTTCGGATGAAGCCGGCCCGCTCGAGCGTCAGCACCATTTGGTGAACCGATGGTGGGCTGACGCGGAAGTATTCCTGCATGTCGGTTTTGGCCGGCGACCGGCGGTGCAACCGCGTGTACAGGTGGATGTAGGCCAGATGTGGGCCCTGCTTGGCGGTGAAGGTTTTTCCCGAGCGGCTCACGTCGGCCATCCGATTCAACTGTGATCTGTGCCTCAACGCGAGGAGGCACGGATGAATGTACGCTATCGGGTCGAACTGAGCCAAAGCGAGCGCGCGGAACTGATGCAGCTTACGTGCGGCGGCAGCCGGCGGCGCGCAAGCTCAAGCGAGCCCAGATCCTGCTGGCAGCGGACGCCGGCCTCAGTGACGAGGACATCGCCACAAGTGTCGGGGTTAGCGGCTCGATGGTCTACCGGACCAAGCGGCGCTTTGTCGAAGGCGACCTGGAGCGGGCGCTGAGCGAAGAGCCGCGTCCCGGAGCAGAGCGCAAGCTCAGCGGCAAGAAGAAGCCCTGCTGGTGGCGACCGCCTACTCGAATCCACCGCCCGGCCGCGCCCGTTGGACGCTGGAGCGGTTGGCGGACGAAATGGTCAAATGACCACGCATGAGGACCTGTCGGGCGAGACGGGGCACCGCCGTCTGGCCGAGAGCGATCTCAAGCCGTGGCGCAAGGACATGTGGTGCATTCCCTAGGTCGATGCCGACTATGTCGCCCGTATGGAGGATGTGCTCGATCTCTACGCCGAAGCGCCCGATCCGAAACGACCGGTGGTCTGCTTCGACGGGAGCCCGATCCAGCTCATCGGCGAAGTGCGCCAGCCGATCTCACCCAAGCCAGGCCAGCTCGAACGCTACAACCGCGAGTACCGGCGCAACGGCAACGCGAACCTGTTCGTGATGTTGGATGTGCACCGGCCCTGGCGCAAAGGTCACCGAACGGCGTGCCGCAGAAGGACTTCGCCGCCTGCATACGCGAGCTCACCGACCTGCACTATCCCCACGCGCCGAACGCATTCGCGTGGTGCTCGACAACCTGTCGACCCATTCGCCCGGCACGCTCTACCAGACCTACGCACCCGCCGAAGCACGACGCATTCTGCGCCGGTCGGAGTTCCACTACGTCCCCAAGCATGCCAGCTGGCTCAACATGGTTAAGATCGAGATCGGCGTCCTGGCCCGCCAATGCCTCGACCGACGCATCGACAGCCACGCCCGGCTCGCCGCCGAAACCGCGGCCTGGCAGAAGCGGCGCAATGCCGAACGCGCCCGCATCAAATGGAAGTTCACAACCAAAAAAGCCCGCGCCAAAATGGGCCGCGCCTCCCCCAAAACCCGCTGCCAAATTAGGCCGAGCTCAAAGAGTCAAAACCTCCGTGATGAGGTACTAGAGGAACTGCTCCAGTGGGCGACGGAGCCCGTTTCATGCGCGATTGTAACCATGTCCTGGGTAGCCCTTTGCGAATCCCCTCCGCTGCTGTACTCCTGCCTCCTTCGCATTTGTAGGCTCATGCAGCTCGCGATTGAGACTCAGGGGGAGCACGTCATTCAATTGAAGGATGACCTTCGATGGGTTTTCCGCCTGCTGTCATCGGTCCGCATTCACAGAGTCCATTGGATCACCAGGAAAAGGTTGCGTCCAATTAGCAAATTTCAATTTTCCGAAGCGGAGATCCGCACTATCCTTCACCGCCAGTGGATGGTGGAGGCCTCGGATGTTGGATGCGGCTACCACGCACTGATACGCGCAGTGCTTGACGAGGTCTGCAGGAATCTCTCACCATACCAAACTGGTGTTCGCGCCTATGTTGCTTCGAAAATGTTGGAAGCAGCCGCTAGGCAATCCGAGCGGCATCGAAGTTCGCGTTCGCAGGATTTAGGAAGAGTACATCATTTTCATTTCGCTCTTGCGTGAGCGATTATATTGCGATACTATATATACTAGGTATCCGTTGGTCGAAAATGCCCGGCGGATCCGGGAACGGAAGTCGAACTGATCCTGTAACTTTCGGGAGAATGCCCTTGCGCTCTCCCAAGAGCGCAAACGATTTCATATCACGTACAAGTTGCCCGAAACGTTCATGACGTGAGCAAGCGATACGTGCAGAAGGCGTGCCGAATGCGCAATCATGACCCTCGGGGATCCGTACAAGCAGATTGCGCGCATAGGCCATATTCATGTCATCAGCCACCCGATTGCCAGCACGGTTGTTTGCCGACCGCTTTGTACACCCTGCACTTGAGCGTCCAAGGGTGCGATCTGTCGTAGTTCTGCATTCAATGCGGTTCTAAGCAGAGCATCGTTCAGGAATTCCCTCGCTGCGGCGCTCTACATTGCCCGAGTCGATCCTAGGCTTGATGTTAGGATTTATCGTCCCGCTGCATTTCGCGTGCAAACCTGCGCAACGCAGGGCTTTTTTGTGCACTTTTGCTGCTCCTTTTGGAGCGCCGTCTGGTCAAGCGCTTTGCGTTTGTTTGCCGCGCCGGAATCTGGCCACACTCGGGCGCCGGTCCGAGTTTCCCGTCATCGAAGACGATCCGTACGACAATCCGGTCGTTTATCTGTCGCGCCCCCGAAGGGGTTGTGCCAGCGTTGGGGACGACATGCTTCGTCACCAAGCCCCGGGACTTGAACATGTCTTGACCCTCGGATTCCATGAGAGTATACTCGGTATATCTTAATGCTTAGCATCGTCGCCATTGCAAGTTGAAAGGGCAACACATGAACGCCTCTCAAATATCTCCGGACTCTGGACAATGGTCCATGCTGTCGCTTGCAGATGAGGATCCATTTCCCGCTTACGAAGAGTTGCGAAAGCGTGGTGAGATCGTCTGGGATCCCGGAATGAATTGCTGGCTCGCGTTGAGCTATGGCGTGTGCAGAGCAATCGAAACGGATGAGCAGAACTATCGAATTCTGCCTACCGATGCACCTCGTTGGACGTTTGAGATTAAAGGCGACATTCCTGAAAATCCCGTCCAGATTGGTTACGTTGTCGGAGACGAGCATGTGCGTATGCGGCAGTTTTACTTGAAATTTCTGAGCCCAGCGCTCATGCCGAAGTATCGAGTGGAACACGTCGTACCAGTCATAAACCACCTGATTGATCTCTTTGTAAAACGGGGTAGCGCGGAGCTTGCATCCGAGCTTGCCCTCGAAGTGCCGAATCGGGTGATGGGTTCACTCTTTGGACTTTGTTGGAAAGACGAAGAGCTCATGGCCGAGATTTCGCGGCTGCACGACGACATCGTTCCTTGTATTGGCAGGAAGTACGCCGACGAGGATTTGAACCGGAAGGCAAAGCTTGCGTCCGCCAAGCTGAATGAAATTTATCGACCCCTAGTGGCTAAACGAAAGGAAGAACGCGGCTCCGATTTTATTAGTCAGGTCTGGACCTGCGCTCAGGAGGAATACGGTCAAGACGTTAGCGAAGACCATGTGCTTGCCCTCGTAAGAGAATTGGAGCTTGGCGCGGCCGACACGACGTCGAACGCGGTTGCCAATGCGATTTACTTATTCCTGTCTGACCCCGTCATGCACAAAGCCGTGTCGGAGGATCAAGGCGCCACTCTCAACCTATTTGTCGAAGAGGTATTGCGCCTCCTCGGATCGGTTCAGTGGCGGTTCCGAAAGGCCAATCGGGATGTCTTCATTGGGGGGGTGACAATCAAAAGTGACGACGTGATCTGTCTCCTGCACGCAGCTGCGAATCGTGATCCAGAGCACTATGCGTGCCCGCACACGATGGACTTGCAAAGGAAGCCGCCGACTGACCACCTGGCCTTCAACGTCGGGCCGCGTATCTGCTTGGGCATGCACCTCGCGCGACTCATGATACGTGAAACGTTGAAGACGCTATTCACCCGTCTTCCGAATGTGCGTTTGGATCAAGGCAAGGAACCCCCGAGATTCCGCGCTTTCTCGCACCGCTCGTTCGGGCCATTGCATGTGAAATTCTAAGGAATTCGAACTTATGAGATTGATAGTGCAAGACCAACTGGGTGAGACAATCGAACTGAATGATGTCTCAGCGCCAACACTAATGATCGCTATTCGAGATGCAGGCCTTGATCTGACGGCGCAGTGCGGTGGATGCGCATCGTGTGGAACTTGCCATGTATACGTTGACGACTTTTGGGCCGCAAAGCTCAAGCCGAGAAGTGAAACCGAAGACGAGATGCTGGACGTGGTGGAGGGCCGCCAAGAGAACTCCCGGCTTTCTTGCCAGATTGAGCTGACAAGAGAGCTAGACGGTTTAACTGTGACGTTGGCGCCTGGCTCCGGTTTTGCCTGAGGTAGCGCAGGCGGAGAAATGCGCCAGCGACGCTCGGCGCGACGACTGTATAGCTTTCACTACGAAAGGCTGGCGGATGGGGGACGCATGGCATCTACGACTACGAGATCTCACCTCTCTGAACTCGAACCTAAATCCCCATCGCTGGCTGTTCATCATCGGCAACGAGGATATTGGGCGCAGTTCCGTGCGCATACGACGAAGACCGCCTGATTGACGCATGCGCGCGGGCACGGCGCGCTCTATGATGGCGTTGCGTGAAGGTCAGGCAGCCTACTGATCGGCGGGCTTGTCGACTTGACGCAGGAGCTTCCACTCCCAAGGCAGAAGTTCGTGCAGGCGCGAAGCGGGAAGATCGGCGATACGGGCGAGAACGTCGGCGAGCCAGGCGTTGGGATCGACGTCGTTGAGGCGACAGGTCGTGATCATCGTCAGCATGCTGGCGGCACGGTCGGCGCCACGCTGGCTGCCGGCGAAGGTCCAGTTGCGCCTTCGTGACCAATTGAACGACGTCGGTCGCACTATTCCACAACGGCCCGCGAATCAGCTTGAGTGCCGAGCGTGAGCGAGACCACAGCTTCCGACCGACATCGAGGTGCTGCAGGCGCTGGTTGCGGCGGCACGCGCAGAGCGCGACGCGGCGATCGCAAGGTGCGAAAATGCGATCGCCGAACACGACCAGGCGCTGTCGCAAATGCATCGCCTGCGGCATCTCTCGCGCCAGCTGCAACGCGCGCAGTTCGGTCGCCGCTCGGAAAAACTCAATCCTGAGCAGTTGCAGCTGGCGATCGAGGACATCGAGCAGGCCGTTGCCTGCGATGAGGCGGCCCAGGACAGGAAGGACGAAGCAGGCGCACGCCAGCGCCGCGCCGGCCGTGGTGCGCTTCCGGCCCATCTGCCGCGTATCGACGTCACGATTGCGCCGGAAGATACCAACAGTCCGTGCTGCCGCGCGCCGATGCAGGTGATCGGTGAGGAGACCTCACGGCGACTCGACCTCATCCCGGCGCAATTCCGCGTGATCGTCACCCATCGTCCCAAATACGCCTGTCGGGCCCGCACGGATGGCGTGGTTCAGGCGCCGGCACCGGAGCTGCCGATCAAGGGCGGGTTGCCGACCGAGGCGATGGTCGCCCACGTGCTGGTCGCCAAATATGCCTGGCACCTGCCGCTGTATCGACAGGCCCGCTGCCGGCGCAGCGCATCGACATCAAGCGCCCGGTCCTAGCGTTTTGGGTATGCGGCCGCGGAGCTTCGTCCGCTCTGGCTTAGGCTGCGCGAGATCATCCTGACCACGAGCAAGATCGCGGTCGACGAGACCACAGCACCGGTGCTCGATCCCGGCCGCGGCCGCAACAAGAAGGGCTTCTTCTGGGCGATCGCGCGCGACGATCGGCCGTGGGCCGGAGCCGATTCGCCGGCAGTGGCCTACGCGCCCGGTCGCGGCGCCGTCCATGCGTCCTCAAGCTGCTCGACGGCTATCGCTGCATCGTGCAATGCAACGGTTATACCGTCTACAAGACCATTGCTGAACCGCGCCTGACGCGGCGATCACGCTCGCTTTCTGCTGGGCTCATCTGCGGCGGCGCGTCTTCGACGTTGTCCAGGACGGTCCTGCCCCGATCGCGAGCGAGGCGCTCGAGCGTATCGCCGCTCTCTATGCCATCGTGTTCGTGGCAACGCTCGACAATGACGGCTACCGAAGTATCAATCGATCGGCTTGACGCCATGCTGGCGCGATTGCAGATCTCCGGCATCCGCGACCAGCTCGACAATCTGCTCGACTAGGCGGCGCGCGCGCGAACCTGTCGGCGCGTGAGACGCTGATCCTACTGTACGAGGGCGAGATCGCGCGCAAGGATCATCGCCGCATCGAGATGGCACTAAAACTCGCACACTTCCCGGCCGTGAAGGACCTTGCGGACTTCGACTTCGAGGCGCAGCCGTCGATCGATCCGAAGCAGATCCGCGACCTGGCTGCGTCACGTTGGATCGCCAACGGCGAGAACGTGCTGCTGCTCGGCCCGCCGGGCGTCGGTAAGACGCACTTGTCGATCGCGCTCGGGCGCGAGGCGATCCTGGCCGGTTACACGGTGCAGTTCACCTCGGCGACGACGCTGGTCGTTGGCCTGGCCAAGGCGTATGGCGAGCGGCGCCTGGACGAGAAACTGCTCGCGCTGCCGGAGCCAAAGCTGTTGATCGTCGATGAACTCGGCGACCTGCCGCTGGAGCCCGACGGGGCGCATCTGTTCTTCGAGCTGGTCAGCCGGCGCTACGAAACCGACGCCATGCTGATCACGTCGAACCGCGGCGTTGCCGAATGGGCACCGTGTTCGCCTATCCGCTGGTCGCCACCGCGATCCTCGACCTGCACCTGCACCACAGCTACGTGCTGACTATCCGCGGCGACAACTATCGGCTCCGTGCCAAGTGGAAGAACGGCCTCATCAAGCCGACCGCCGCTGATGCAGAGGCTGGCAGCCCTCATAACTCTCATGCGGTTCGGGCTCGCAGCAAAGTCTGGCCGACCTTGCCGACGTGAAGTCGGCGGGCGATTCTATTACTGCGGTCCCGCCGGTCGACTTGTTCCTCGCCAGCTTGCGAGCGGTTTGGAGAGAGGGCTCATCTCGACGGATACCGGCGGATCCTCTAAGCGAAGCGAGGTCGTTGCCGCCTTGATCCGCTCGTTCAGGTGTCCCCACAGCTACGGGGGCGGTTCAAGCCGAGCCGTGGCGAGCCGTCGCCGGGCTCCTGAGGAGGCTGAAAGTGCAATATCCGGGCGCGTACCCACGCTAAGCTGCTGCGAACGCTTCAGCGCCGTCTCAAATCCTGGCGCAGCGAGCAGGCAAGTGCGCTGCTGTTTGGATCGGCACATCATGCTACGCAGTTCGATGAGACATCGGTTGCGCGGTGAGAGCGCCCGCATCCGTGCGGGGGAGGCAGGTCGATACGCAACCCCGGCCAGCTTCACGACCGGCCTCCCCCGTACCGAGCGGGTGTCTTCTTGGGAACAAAATAAATGCGGCGACGATCACCTCTTCGGGATCATTCCTCCATGAGGCAATACGAGGTCTCACCTTCGCCGCCGCCCGTCATGAGTCAGTTCTCTTTAAGACCCATCACGTACCAGTGCGTTCTGGCTCGATTCCGACACGCCGGATGACGGGCGGGAGAGGATTGCTCGAAACGTACAGGGCTCGCGACCAAAGACTGCAACGTCGCGCCGCTAAAGGGTGGTGCACATCTCGTTTCGGTCTGGGCTCGCAAAGCTATTGAATCTCGCCATATCGCGTGACCAAGCAAAGAAAGCCAAAATTTTGATCGATACCTTGGTACCGGTCGTACCAATATGAAGCGGTTGGATCACAGGTCTTCGGATGCTCTGGATAAGTGTACGTTTCGTACGAATGTTTCGGACCAATTGTGAAAGTTATCTGTCAACTTTGATCTCGCGAGCGGAGTGGAACCTCTCGCGTATATTCTGTTTTGGAAAGGCCGGGGGGGCGAAGATGGTTCGTCGCTGGTTAGCGACTTGTCCACCTTCAAGTTTGGAGGAACTTTTATGCAAATGGCGAAGACTCTTTTACTCGGTACGGCCGCGAGTTTGATCGGGCTGGGGGCGACGCAGGCAGCTGATCTGCCCGCAAAGGCAAAAGCGATCGAATACGTGAAAATATGCTCGTCGTACGGCCCGGGCTTCTATTACATCCCAGGCACTGATACCTGTTTCAGGTTCGGCGGTTATGCACGTGCTTGGATGGAGGTGAACAATAACGGGATGGGACTCAACCCGGATTACGGAGCGGGTGGCGCAGCGAACCGTTATAGCAATGGCTACACGTTCCGATCTCGTGAATTCACGATCGTTGATACCCGTACTGCAAGTGAGTACGGCACGGTTCGTACCTACGCTGAAGTTTTGTTTCAGTGGACGTCGGGTACCTACAGCGGGGCTGGCAATGGCTCGACCGTTTATCAGTCTATCGGTGGCGTCTCCGCACCAAACAACGCGAATCCAGGTGCGGTAGCTTATGGTGCGGTCGGTGTGTGGACCGCCTTTCTCCAGTTCGCTGGTTTCACAATCGGTAAGGCAACCTCGCAGTTCTCTACGCCATGGGCCGAGTATCCCGGAAACTACGCTGAACTTCCCGGCAGTAGCGCTTATGACCAAGTCAACCAGTTCAGTTACACCGCTGATTTCGGTAAAGGCATCACGCTTTCATTCTCAGCACAGGATCAAGTACAGCATGATCAAACTGCCGTCTGGAACGTGAGTGCGGCATCGGCCGCGGGTATCGCCACGGGGACATATGGTGGCAACGACCTCGCGGGTACCGTGGCTCCAGACCTTGTTGCGGCCCTTCGTGTTGATCAGTCCTGGGGACTCTTCCAAGCGTCATTAGCTGCCCACGACAATCATGCGGCCTACTATGGTGCTACTGAGCTCACCGGTCATCCTGACGATAAGTGGGGCTGGGCTGGTCAGTTGGCGCTTTCCATCAAAAACATACCAACGGGTCCCGGTGACTCGATCAATCTCACAGGCGTGTATACGAATGGTGCTTCACGTTACAACTTCCAAGATGGTCTCCTGAATGTCTACGCTAAGTACGGCAGTTCGAGCTTGCCGGGTGTTTACCAGAGCGTCGGAATTGCTGGTGTTTCCGATACTGTATTTGTTGCAGGCTCCGGGCAAGAGTTGACCACGACGTATGGTTTCAACGGCGCCTTCAATCACAACTGGGATCCGCACTGGACTACGAGCATCTTTGGCGGCATCGGCTTTGTGCGCTATAATAGCACCGCCAAAGGCTACATCTGTGGAGCGTTCGTTGCCAATCTCGCTCTTTCCAGCGGCATGGGGGGCTGTAATCCCGACTTCAGTTACGGGATTGTTGGCACAAAAACTGCTTGGACTCCGGTCAAGAATCTGACCTTTGCGGCAGAGCTCGAGTACAGCATGCTCCACCAAAATTTCGCGAGCGGAAGTACGGTGGCTCTCCCGCTGCAATCGGGCATCGGAAAGCCGGCTGCCTTGTATGAACTGAAGGACCAAAGCAGTATCGGAGCCCAGCTTATCGTCACACGCACCTTCTGAGACACCATCTAATTCGCGACTAAAATCTCAGCTATAGACTTCGACTTGCCTCCAAGAAGGCCTCCGGTATGACCCGCCGGAGGCCTTATTGGGTTCCAAATACAGTTCGTCAGAACGGCGTGGAACTGGTGACCTGCCACTGAATTTTCATCCAGCGGCAGTTAGAGTCTCGCGGTTTTGCCACCCACCCAAAAAGGCGGGGCCGATCTTTCTGGTGTCGCGCGCCATGGAAAACTGCCCCCTCGGCGTCATGAGGAATTGCCCCCTCCTTGGATAGCCGAGGAGAGAGCGAATGAACGAGGAACGAATCACGGAAGGCTCGTCGTGGATTGATCCACGGGGGCAGGTGATGAAGACGCCGGATGACGTGGCGGAGATGTTGCGCCTGAGGACGTGCGGGTGGGGTCTGAAGCGGATTGCGCGGCAGCTGGGCTGTAGCCATCACACGGTGAAGGACTACGTGGCGTCGGGCGGGGTGAAGCGGTTCCAGTCGCCTGAGCGCCCGAAGCGGCTTGACGGCCTGGAAGGCTGGCTGCGCGAGAGGTTCATTCGGCACCGCGGCAATGCGGATGTGGTGCGCCAGGACTTGTTGGCCGAGAAAGGCGTGGCAGTCAGTCGGCGAACGCTGCAACGCGCCGTGCAGCCCTATCGTCAGGCGCTGAAGGCCGAAGCGCTGGCGACGACGCGGTTCGAGACGCCCCCGGGTCGGCAGCTACAGATCGACTTCGGCGAGCGCCTGGTCGAGATCGGCGGGGTGAAGATCAAAGCATTCGTGTTCGTGGCGACGCTCGGGCATTCGCGGCGGCTGCATGTGCGTGCGTTCCGGGCCGAGAAGCAAGAGCACTGGTTCGCCGGGCTCGAGAGCGCATTCACGACCTTCGGCGGCGTGCCGGAGGAAGTGCTGATGGACAATCCACGCGCGCTTGTGGTGCGCCACGACGCGGTGAGCCGGTCGGTCCAGTTTAACGACAAGCTCATCGCGTTCGCGAAGCATTGGGGCTTCCGTCCTCGTGCCTGCGCGCCGTATCGGGCGCGCACCAAGGGCAAGACGGAGAATGGCGTCGGCTACGTGAAGAAGAACGCGATCGCAGGGCATTCCTTCGCGAACTGGGTGGCATTCGAGGTGCATCTCGCCGAGTGGGAGCGTGAAGTGGCGAACGTGCGTATCCACGGCACGACCGGCGAGGCGCCGATCGCTCGCTTTGCGCGTGACGAGGCACACCGGTTGAAGCCGCTCGGCGGGCAGCCGTCGTTCGGATTGTTGCGCGAACTGACCCGCGTCGTCGGCAACGATTGCGCCGTCGAGATCGACACGAACAGCTACTCGGTGCCGTGGCGGCTGATCGGCGAGCGCGTGGCGGTGACGGATGCGGCCGGCGAGGTGCGCATCCGCCATGGCATGCGGGAGGTTGCGATCCACAGGCAATCGGAGGGGCGCCGGCTGCGGATCGTCGATTCCGCCCACCTCGACGGGGTTGCTGGTCGCAATGGCGCGGTCTGCCGACCGGCAATCGCGGCACCGACAGTGCCGGCGCCTTCTCCACTGCCCTCGTTGTTGCGTCCTCTTGCCGAATACGAAGCAGCAATCGGAGGGAGCTTCTGATGGCGCGCACAAAGAAGGCTACCGAAGCACCAATCGATCGGCTCGACGCCATGCTGGCGCGATTGCAGCTCTCCGGCATTCGCGACCAACTCGACAACCTGCTCGACGAGGCGGCGCGCGCTAACCTGTCGGCGCGTGAGACGCTGACCCTGCTGTGCGAGCGCGAGATCGCGCGCAAGGATCATCGCCGCATCGAGATGGCACTAAAACTCGCACACTTCCCGGCCGTGAAGGACCTTGCGGACTTCGACTTCGAGGCGCAGCCGTCGATCGATCCGAAGCAGATCCGCGACCTGGCTGCGTCACGTTGGATCGCCAACGGCGAGAACGTGCTGCTGCTCGGCCCGCCGGGCGTCGGTAAGACGCACTTGTCGATCGCGCTCGGGCGCGAGGCGATCCTGGCCGGTTACACGGTGCAGTTCACCACGGCGACGACGCTGGTCGCTGGCCTCGCCAAGGGCGCATGGCGAGCGGCGCCTGGACGAGAAGCTGCTCGCGCTGGCGAAGCCAAAGTTGCTGATCGTCGACGAACTCGGCTACCTGCCGCTGGAGCCCGACGCGGCGCATCTGTTCTTCCAGCTGGTCAGCCGGCGCTACGAAACCGGCGCCATGCTGATCACGTCGAACCGCAGCGTTGCCGAATGGGGCACCGTGTTCGCCGATCCGGTGGTCGCCACCGCGATCCTCGACCGCCTCTTGCACCACAGCCACGTGCTGACCATCCGCGGCGACAGCTACCGGCTTCGCGCCAAGCGAAAGAGCGGCCTCATCAAGCCGCCCGCCGCTGACGGCCCTCCGGTCGGCTCCGCCTCCCTCCGTCCCGTCAGCGGCGGAGCCAACCTTCAACCGACACCATGAACCCGAGGGTGGGGGCAGTTCTTCATGACGCAAAGGGGGCAGTTCCGGATGGCGTTTGACATTTCTGGGAGACCTTAATCGGCCGTCGTTCCAGCATGGTCCCAATCCAGAGGGGACTTTCAAGGCTCATTTTGCGAGCTTGATGGTATGCATCCCACGAGCGCCGTCTAACGTCACGCGTGTTAATTCGCGAAGCGTTTGACCTTATGTATGGTCCGGCCGTGCGTTTGCGAGAAGATTCGTCGAATTGGCGGCAGCGGTCTTGCATCAATGTATCCGGCCTCTGATTGGAGCGTTGTGCCCCGGGCCATCATGGATATCAGCGCACGTGGTTCTGATTAGTCTACAGGCCACGGGCCATTAAGGTCACCAGTATTCGCACGCGCTCGGAAGACCGATCCTCCCTTGGTTTTGTCTAAAATGGTCGCGGAAGAGTAATGATGGACGCACGAGGCTTTTCAGGCAGGCACTTGCTAGCCAGCTGCCGCCTGAAGTTCGAAATTGAGAACAACGTTCTCGTCAGCGGGCTCGACCGAGCAGCCAAATCATCGGCCAGCGAGCACGCAACGAGTTTGCCGCCAAAACCACGCCCGTCGATACCGTCTCGTAGGCAACAATCGAGCAGGCGCTAGCCCGACAACAAATCTGCTGCCGCGCTCCGAGCGATATGGACCGTGGTCAAATCCATAGTGGCCAAAATCGGAGCAAACGAAGTGCAAATAGACCACGAAACCAGGGGCGCCAGGATATCCGACGACGGACCCCAATCGAGATCTCTGCCGAAAACCAATTTTCGCAGATTGCGACAATCGGACGGTCATTGTGCCGTGAATAACCTCAGTTTGGTGGGAGTTCCAGGCAGTGCCGACCAACCCGAAGATCGCAGATCTAGCGCCGAGCGCGCCCGAGGTCACGCCATACGACGAGCAGCACGCCATTATCTACATGCGTCTGCTCGATGCCGAACCCGATCATGGGGATTGGCGAGACGTCGTCCGCATTGTGTTTGGCATTGATCCGAACCTCGAGCCGGATCGCGCGCGCCTCACTTTCGAGAGTCATCTGGCTCGCGCCAAGTGGGCGCCGCGTCACAGTTATCGTGATCTCCTGCGCCCCGGGTGGACGAACGGTGAAGAGTGAAGGCATCTGATCGGCACGCGAGTTTTTCAAATCGCAAAAGTAGATCATTCCATCGCGTACCTGCATCAGTATTGACTAATCGCCTGAGCACAACCAGAAATCGCCACATTTGTCGGGCCGCAATGTCTCTTTGCATGCGTGCGCGCTGAGAGCATCTGAAAAGAGCAGGATGCCAGGTGCTGACTGGAGATCAGAGGATGCTTATCCTGACGCCAAGGCAGTAGAAAGTGTGGAGATGGCCTCGGAGTGGCTACGCCGCGATCGCGAGTATCAAAAAGACTTTGGGGCCTTAGTCAGCAGCGAACATTCCAGCGTTACGGTGGATCTGTTCCGTCGGAAGTGGGGGCTGACGTTTTGCGGCTGATCCGCAAAAGACGTTCGGCGAGCAAGCCATTTTCTGGGCGCCCGAAGCGCTGTCGACCGTGCTACCCGTCCGCGTGGCTATTGGCTCGGCGGCGTCCAATCGGTATGACTTGGATTTCGGCAAACTGGCTGGCAGCGAGCTTCGTCATGCGTCAGATGGATGGCATGCCATCGTGCCGCTCGGCGGAGCGAAGCATCGCCTCTGGTTAAAGGAACTTCCGTCGAGCCGCTCATTGATTGCCATTGACCTGCCGCTCGACCGCAACTTCGACATCCATTTGCAGGCAGCACACCGATTTTGGCGAGCGCTTGAACGGCGCCCCTCGGACCATTCCCTCTTGCTCTGTTGATCCCGACCCGGCGTCGGCTCATCCCCGCCATGCGCGCAGTCGATGGGCAGCTGGAAGGAAACAGCTATCGCAAGATTGCGCACGGTCTGTTTGGCATGCATCGCGTTCCCAATCAAGGCTGGAAAACACATGATCTGCGTAGCCGGACCATCCGTCTGGTCCAGACCGGGCTGCATCTCATGCGGGGCGGCTATCGCGCGTTGTTCCATCGCAAGGGGAGAGACGACAGATCCTAGGCTCTTGGCTGATCGGATAGCTGCACGAGATGGAAAGCTGCATGGCTCTGTTCGGACGAACTGGAGCTAGTAGCAGTATCGGTCGATCACGGCAGGGGACCTCGAATGAAGGATGCTCGATCGCG
This sequence comes from Bradyrhizobium sp. USDA 3364, assembly GCF_054056355.1. Lineage (NCBI taxonomy): Bacteria > Pseudomonadati > Pseudomonadota > Alphaproteobacteria > Hyphomicrobiales > Nitrobacteraceae > Bradyrhizobium > Bradyrhizobium sp. USDA 3364. The sequence goes on along the minus strand of NZ_JBSRYG010000002.1, from coordinate 991,880 downwards.
GGATCTCACTGCGGTGCGGACGGAGAGAGTCGATCGTATTCTTGAGCAGCTCAACATGCATCCACCCAAGATGGCCTGGTGGAGCGAAGTGCAAGACTCGCTTCGAGGCCTTGCGGTTGGGTGCGGGTTTTCGCGCTCGATGAACCTTTTGCGGACCAACGGACGTGGAAATCCCTTCGTGGAGGTGATCGAGCCATCGGTTGGCGCAGATGTGCAATGCGCTGGAGAGACTAAAGTCGTTAGTCATGGCCGTTAGTCGTCGAACATTCGCCGCCGCGTCTTCTACGCTCGTGTGCGGACACGCGCTGGTGCAGCAACGGCTAATCGCGCCGGTCTCGAACCCCGTGGTTGCCGGCTATTTGGCCCGTTGGAAGGCCCCGAGCGGGCGGTCCAAGCATCAAGGCAATCGCGGTGCGCGGGCTGACCCACTTAATGTAGCGTTCGGCTCTGTCTCGGCAGAAGGACTGGCTGAACTTGCGGATCGTTGCCTCGACGATGGCCAAGTGATCGCGCAGCCGCGCGCCGCGCTTTCCAGCTGCGCCAAGGAGCCGTCGATGACGGGCGCCGCCCGCCGGGCATCCCGTCGGAATGCGTGAACCTCGCAATCGATCCTCATGGGGCGCTCCCGCCGCGGACCACAACCGGCACGGCGCTAGCTAGCCTGTAGGACACTCGAAACCCACGTCGTCGACGGCTGCCCGGCGGCCGTAGATACTCGCGAGATTATGCCCAAGCGCGCGGCAGACGACGTCCCGTCGCGCAGGCAGATCGTCGCGCTCGCCCTGCATGATTTCGCCAATAGGGTCGTGTTCCAGGTGGTACGCTCGCACGCCGTCAGTACGGGCTCGCTGTAGATGATCATTTCGTATGAGCTCAGGATTGTCGTCCTTGGGCTCTCTTCCCCTTTAGCGCGAACTGGAAAAAGGAACAATGCGGCCGGAGAAGGCAATTCAAGTTGTTCGTACGTTTCGGACGAAAATGAACGCGCGCGTTCTGCACGTCAGGTGTACCGACCAATCTCCTTCAACCTTGGGGTCCGATGAGTTTGAGAACAAGCCAATGATACCTCAACACGCTGAGCTTGTCTGAACTCACGCCCTACGACGAGCAGATCCCGGTTACCTATATGCGTCTCCTTGACGCCGAAGCCGATAACGCGGATTGGCGCGAATTGTGGTTTGTATTGACCCCGCCCTTGAGCCGGATCGCGCGCGCGGGGGTCCCTCTAACTGGCCTGAGCTCTGCAATCTCCTCCCAATATTGGTAGTGGCTATCATTGGTGTACAGCGAGACCGAAGTGTGGTCTCCAGAATGAGAGTTTATGCCTCGTATCACGCGAGCCGGGTGGTTGCGCGGACGCAATTTACAGCAAAATCGACGGCCGATTGCCGATCGTCCCGTGGGGACGCTCTTCGTTGTTGTCTGCGCCAATCCTCCACTCATCCCGTGCGTTCGTAAGACTGGTGAACCAATGGATGTCGAAGCGTTCGGCCCGGAAGCGGCCGTGGACGTCCTTTACGAACATTGCTGATTGACCACAGGTCAAGATCGCGCGGCACGAGCTCGCGACCTTGATCGAGAATCGTCACCGACAAATTGGCTCCGCCGATGCGAAGACCGTTCCATTCTGAAAGGCTACACGACATGGCTGAGTAGTCACTTCGTCGAAGGGCATCCGATCGTTAGGACTGGCCGCGACGTCGTTCTCCACTTCTATCCGGGGATACAAATGTTGTGCTCCGGTCAACTACCGGTGTTGGCAATTGATCTGGACGACGGAGCATGTCACCTATCGATGACGAACGTCGGCCGGTGGAACCGGCTTACTCGTGGGGTCACACCGGTTTCCGGGCTTGCGTGGTACGCGGCACAATGAGGATCAGCTCGAAGAGCTTTGGGCATCGGGTCGAGCCTCGTGGGTCAACGCCAGGAACGCTAGTCCTCTGGTTTGGAGCGCTCGTGACAGCCAGCCTCATCGTCAAAGAAGATATTGAGCACATCCATGCGGCCTTGCCGCGAGGACGCTTCGCAGGGGCAACGGTCCTGGTTACAGGCTGCGCGGGCTTCCTTGGATATTACTTCCTCCAGTACCTCACGCGAAAGCGTCCGAACTCGACCTGAAGCGGATCATCGCGCTCGACAGCTTTCTCCTGCATCGGCCGCAGTGGCTGATTGATCTGCGTGCGGAGTGTCCGGAGGCGCTCGAGACACCTGCGTTCAACATCGCCACAGATGACCTTCGAACAGTCGACGCCGCTGACGCAGCCGACTACGTCATCCATATGGCCTCGATCGCTTCGCCGACATTCTATCGGCAGTACCCGGTCGAGACCATCGACGCGAACATCTGGGGACTGCGGCGGCTACTCGAATTCTATCGGGGTTCGGATCGGCTCAAGGGGCTGTTGTTCTTTTCAAGCAGCGAAATCTATGGCGATCCAGCGAAGGCCGCGATCCCGACTGACGAGGAATACCGCGGCAATGTCGCGTGCCTGGGCCCGCGGGCCTGCTACGACGAATCGAAGCGTTTCGGCGAGACGATGTGTTACGTCTTCTCCAAGACGTACGGCATGCCCATCACTGTCGCCCGCCCCTTCAATAATTATGGACCCGGCATGCGCATCGACGATCGCCGGCTGCCGGCCGATTTCGCGCGATGCGTGATCAATCGACGCGATATTGTCATTCTTTCCGATGGTAGCCCGACCCGCACGTTTTGCTACATCTCCGACGCGATCACGGGTTATCTCCTTTGCCTTCTGCATGGGAAGTACGATTACTTCAACATCGGGGTCGACAGGCCGGAGATCTCCGTCCACGGCCTTGCCGAGATCTATCAACAGGCTTCGCTCGAGCTTTTCGGACGCCGCGGCGCGGTCGTCTTCGAGAGGAGCTTAGACGCAGAGTATCTTGTCGACAATCCAATCCGGCGCCGCCCCGCGATCAAGAAGGCGCGGGACATTCTCGGGTACTCTCCCAAGATTCTCGTAAATGAGGGCGTGCGCCGCTACCTGTCCTTTCTACACGACGAGTTGAGGAGGTAATGCGCATTGCAATTGTCGGCTCCGGTTATGTGGGCCTCGTCTCAGGCGTGTGCCTCGCGGCGAACGGACACGACGTGACCTGCGTCGATCTGCGGAACGATGTCGTCGCGCAGCTTAACGTCGGCGTGCCGCATATCCATGAGCGTGGCCTCCCTGAACTGCTCAAGTCAGTGCTTGCATCGGCCCGCTTTAGGGCCACCACCGACCTTCACGCCTCGCTTGAGACGGCGGAAATCGCCTTGATCGCCGTCGGCACACCGTCCGAGAACGGCGCGATCGATCTTAGTGCCGTCCGGCAATGCGCTCGCCAGATTGGCGCTTATCTCGCGACCATTCCTCATCATCTGTCGGTCGTCGTGAAGAGCACCGTCATCCCCGGCACAACGGACACGATGGTGCGCCAAGAGCTCAAGCACTCGTCCGGGAAGAAGCTCGGGACATTCGGCTTGGGTATGAATCCAGAGTTTCTTCGCGAAGGAGAGGCGATAGAGGACTTCATGGAGCCCGATCGCATTGTGATCGGTCAGGAGGACGAGAGGACGCCGAATCGCGATAAAGTGCGGGTGAACAGCCGCACGGCCGAAATGATCAAGTACGCCAATAACGCAATTCTGGCCACCCAGATATCCATCGTGAACGAGCTCGCAAATCTCTGTGCTGCGGTAGACGGCGTCGACGCCCTCGACGTCATGCGCGGCGTCCATCTCGACAAACGCTGGTCGCCGATCACTCCCTTGGGCCGGCTCGCCCCACAGATTCTGACTTATCTCGTTCCGGGCTGTGGGTTCGGCGGGTCATGCTTTCCAAAAGACGTAGAGGCGCTGCGCACCCATGGCGAGAGCCTTGGCTTCCCGATGAACATGCTCAATGCCGTTCTTGACGTGAACGCCGCGCAGCCGGGCCAGATCGTCTCTACTCTCGAACGGAAGTGCGGGCCTTTGTTCGGTCGACGAATCCTGGTTCTCGGCCTCTCCTTTAAGCCAGACACTGACGACATCCGCGAATCCGCCTCGATCAAGATCGTTCGTGATCTTCTGCGGGTCGAAGCGGACGTTAAGTGTTACGACCCGCTCGCGATGGAGAACTTCAAGTTTGCCATCGGAATCGCTGCGAACCGCATTCGCTTCTCGTCTAACTGGCGGCGCGAGGTCGAGTGGGCCGAGATCGTCATCATTGCGACGCGGACGCAGGAATACGGCGAACTAGCCTCGTTGTGCGTCGCCGGCAAGACGGTGTTTGACGCGCGTCGACTGATCAGCGCAGCCGCTCTGCTTACAGCGGATTATCTACCATTGGGCGCCACCTGAATTGAATCAGGCGTCGTCTACCAACCGACCCTATATCGGGAACCTCGTCAGCCCTCGAGCTTCGCAGCGTCGATCGCGGCTTTCTTGCCCGCGTCTTCTGCGCCGAAAGGTCCGGCGCGTGGCTGCGGGTTTGGCGACAGGATTCCGACAGATCAGTACCTCAGTGTCTACGCATGCGGGCACGCTCGGAAGCCTGCACAATCAGATTGTGCAGACCGGTAAGAGCAGTTGCCGAGGTGCACTCGTGGATCAGGGAGTCTCCAGCCAGCGCCCGCGGAGGTCGTGGGTGTGCTTGAGAATGGCCAAGCCGGCCATCAGTCATGGCAGCACCAGCCGCCTCTCCGTCTCCTCGTAAACCGCCCCAAGTTTGTCTTGCCCATGTCGGTACGGAGATCGTCACGACCATTCCAACCACATCGATGCGCCCCTGCGTCAGCCCATCTCGACTCTATGTTAGCCGCGCGAAGACGAGGAAATCACTTAGAGCAGCTTTCAAAGGTTAGGGAAGAGACCAGAAAAAATGGATTGGGGTAAGACGAGTATTGGGCTGTGCCTACCTAGCGGTCGCTCTTTGCGGGCCGTTTGAGGAACTCAGCAGGCTCAACCTCGAGCTTGTCGGCAAGTTGACCTATGATTTTGATACTGACGTAGTACTCGCCCTTTTCGAGCAGGCTTAAATAGCCCCGGCTTATCTTTGCCTCGAAGGCAAGCTCGTCCTGCGACCATCCCCTCGCATTGCGCAGACGGCGCAAATTTGTGGCGAATGTTTCCCGCAAGTCCATGCGGGAAAGGATGCCGCTTGCTCGATATACTGCACCTCGATATACTTGACAAAATGACGCCTCACGCTCGTTGTGAACCGGAACTGCGTCTCTCTGTTGCGCGCGCGTAAGATCGTCCGGACCCCACCACTCAACCGTCGCTGATCCTGGTTCGGATAGTTCAGTGCTGTTGCGCCGTGGCGCGTGGATCTGGTGACCTGCCGGCGACTTCTCGATCCGGAAGCCGCCGACGCGGACTGGAAAGGGGTTGATCGAATCGTGCTGCATATCGATCCAGGTCTCGGCCAGTGCGCGCTCGCGAACCGTTCGTCAGCCATTTGGCGGCAGCAAGATGCATGGCTAACCGGGGTTACCGCGGCTTTCTTCAGGGCGCCGCGACCAAACAGCAAACTTTCTCACGTGGAGTTCGAAATCGAGAACAATGTTCTCTCCAGCCGACCAAACCGAGCAGCCATCATCGGCCAGCGAGTGGAGGCAACAGGTGCGTCAACCAAACCACACGTCGATTTCTACTTGGGCAACGAGCGAGCAAGGGCCTGCAGGGCGCAAATCTGCTCATCTCGCTCCAAGCGATATGGACACGTCAAATCAACACCGGCGAGGTCGGAGCGAGCGAAATCGAAACAAGCGACGGAAGAGGCCCCAAAATATCCGATGGACCGCCTCCAATCGATGTTTCTGCGAGGAACATTTTGTACACCAGGGCAATCAATCCGGTACCAAGATGCCGTGAAGCGGGCTACCGTCACTCAGATTTCTATAGAGTTTTTCAGTTTGCTAGGAGTTCCAGGCAGTGTCGGCCGATCCTAAGATCGCAGATGTGGCGCCCAGCGCGCCTGAGCTTACGCCATACGATGAGCAGCACGTGGTTACCTACCTGCGCCTTCTCGATGCACAGGCAGATAATGCAGATTGGCGCGAAGTCGCGCGCATTGTGCTCGATGTTGATCCGGTCCTTGAGCCGGATCGCGCGCGCCGTGCTTTCGACACTCATTTGACTCGCGCCAAATGGATGGCGCGTCACGGCTATCGTCATCTCCTGCGACGCGGTTGGCCGAAGAGTGAATAGGCGACGCACTTGAAGCGGACGTGATTTCTACCGAGCTCTAATCGCAAAAGTTGATTGTTCCATCGACGGATTAGATCAACATTGAACAATTGCATTAGCACAACCAGAAATCGTCACAATCGTGGGCTGCAATTTCCTTGCATGAACGTGCGGGGAAGAAAAGTACGATGGCAGCCGCTGACTGGAGATCAAAGCAAGCATATCCTGACGCCAAGACGGTAGAAGCGGAGGACATTGCCTGGGAATGTCTACGTCGCGACCTCGAGTATGAAAGAGATTATGAGGCCCTGACCAGCAGCCAACGATCCGACGCGACGACGGATCGCTTCCGAAGGAAGTGGGGGCTTTCGTTTCGCCGGGGATCCGCGAACGGCGTTCGACAAACAGGCCATTTTCTGGGCGCCCGAGGCGTTGTCGACCGTGCTGCCCGTCCACCCTGTTATCGGTTTGAGGTCGTCCAGACGGTACAACTTGGATCTCGGCAAACTAACGGGGAGCGAGCTTCGTCGGGCGCCAGATGGATGGCATGCCATCGTGCCGCTCGGAGGCGCGAAGCACCGCCTTTGGCTGAGAGAACTGCCATCGAGACGCTCAGTGATTGTCGTCGATCTCCCGCTCGACCGCGATTTCGACATTCGTTCGCAGGCGGCACAGCGCTTTTGGCGAGCGCTCGAACAGCGTCCCGTCGGCCCTTCCCCACGTGCTCTGCCGATCCAGACCCGGCATTGGCTCATCCTTGCTCTGCGTGCAGCAGATGGATGGGTGCAAGGAAACAGCTATCGCGAAATCGCGCAAGGCCTGTTCGGCGCGCGTCGCATTCCCGATCGAGGTTGGAAAACAAGCGATGTTCGCAGCCGGATCATTCGCCTGGTCAAGAAGGGGTTACGTCTCATCCGTGGCGGTTATCGCGCATTGCTCCGTCACAAGCGCAAAGGCAAGTACGATAAGTCCTAAGCTCTTGGCTGATCGGTTCGTTGCAGCCGCGGCCCCGACAATGCCGCCTCGCAGGTAAGCTCGTGAGGGCATCATTGCGCGCGGTTTCCTTTGGGCATTACTTCAGTTCGATGTTCGCGACCGCGGAAGGGTTATAGAACAATGTAAAGTAAAGGGGCAGGCTGGATTGGACCATTCGCCGCTCGAACGATCAGCTTCGGCGACGTTGAGCTTCGGTGTCTGTGTCTATTCATCTAGTTTGTGGTATCGCCTGATGCGATGTTAGGCGGCTTCTGCAATTGCTGCCTTTTTACAGAGCCGAGCCACCCAGCGGCAGAAGGCGCGAGCGATTTCGGGATTGTCACTGCGATCGACCGCATAGGCCCGATATTGCATACCGCTTGGCGCGCGGGATCCTGGTATCACGTGCAGTGCTCCCGCGCGCACGAGATCACCGACAATGATTTCAGGCGCAACCAGGAGGCATTTTCCGGTCATGACGGCCGGCAGGGCAAGGTAATTGTGATCGTATCGTGCCCCCGACTTTATGTCTCTTGCGGTCAGGTTCATCGCCCTCAGCCATGTGGGCATTATGTCAGGCCGCGATGTGATGTTCAGAAGTGGCATTGAACGCGCAATCGACAGCGTTTTTCCTGCGACGTGACCTGGAGAGCCGACGCATACGAGGGTCTCATTGTAGATTTCCCAATCGTCGGCCGGTTCAATGACGGAAAGATCTCGGGTAATCAAGATGTCGAAACTGTCGGAAGATGTTGGCGGAGACAATGAACTGATCACGTCCACGATGACGCCGCCCGTTTCAGCAGAGAAGGCCTGGAGGTTTGGAATCAGAAAGGAGCAGGCGAAGGTGGAAAGCGAAGTGCGGACCACAATTCGATTGGCATCTGGTTGGCTCCGGCGACGCATTCTCTTGGCGGTAAAGCAGACAGTATCGAGCGGTTCGGCAACGGTGTTCACGAACAGCCTTCCGAATTCAGTCAATTCGCTGCGCCGGCCTCGCCGTTCCACGAGATCTGTACCAAAGTATCCCTGCAATACAGCTAGGTAGCGGCTGACCGAACTCTGTGTCGTCCCCAAGACCGTCGCCGCGCGCGTAACGCTTCCTTCGCGGGCGATGGTCACAAACGCCCGGATTGCATTGAGGGGCACTTCATCGTGCTCGGCAGCCATCTTCCACTCCGCGAGGCTTCTGGAATGTCCGTTCGTCGCCGGGGCAGACCATTCTCAGAAATAAATGCTGCATCACATTATTCGATGCGCATAGCCGAATTACTGCTTAATCGATGATATCTCGCGCATAATCCACTTTTTTGGTACGGTCCGTACGGTTTGGCTCAGTTCTTTCAGTTAGCTGTTGGCGGCAAGGGTGCATCCTCAACCCCTTCGCGAGCGTGGTCGGCGCGATCACTGTTCTGCCATTGAGCAGCTGGCGCATCTCGTGACCTTCTACAGGAAAGCCGCTCGATCAAATTGTCCCAACAGCATCAGGATCGCGCCAGAGCGCAGCTCGCGCGCCGCCTATTGGTTCGAGATCCTTCAGGACAGGGCGGCGCAGCCCGCAATGATACGAGCGCAGGCGCGGGGGAGGTCCTCGAGCGACGAGGCATTGGGAGCGCGGATGTAGGGCGTGGCCATAAGGCCGTTTCCCGGCACCACGGCCACGGCGAAACGGTCCGAGCAGATGCATGGCGACGCCGACGAACAAGATTTCGTAGTCACGATATTGTGCCGTCAACTGCCTCGACAGATGGTCGAGTTCCGCCAGGCAGCCATCACCGGCGGAACCCGCGTATCATGTCAGCTCGTCCATCCCCTCGGCGAACTCAACCACTTCCAAAAAGCGGGGGGTGAATACGCACCCCGCGACGCCCCGGTGCAATACCGAAAGGTCCTTCCGTTGCGTTCCGCAGGTCCAGGGCGTTAGTCGATCCTCACCGGATTCTCGACGTTTTCCTGAGATCGTCGAGCGCTGGAGGCCGGTTACGTCGTCGCGATCGGGATTTTTTCAGCGCAGCTGCATCGTAGCTGATCGTACGGTCGCATACCGGGTGTTAAGGCTGCACGAAGTCTTTGTCCTGCCAGCAAACTCGTTAGTTCGCTGGGGACGGAGCTTGGGAGGCCGCGATGAGCTTGCGGACGAGGCCGAAACGCCGCAGCGTAGCGCGGTTGAACGCGCCAATTCACTCGAAGCCGTCGAAGCCAACGTCGCCGGTATGGAAATGGTCCCGGATGTCGATGCAGTCGAGCCAAAATCGGGCCCGCCATCCCATTCGTTCGCGGCTCTCTCCGGCTTCGATTTCCCGGCCACAGCCGTCCGCTGTATCGGAGCACGCACGTGGAGCTTGAGATTTCAGCTCTGGGCATCATCATCGGACGCACCCCATCGGGCGATCCGGTTCGGTCGATGAATTCGATCCGTCAGATAGAACAGACCAAGCAGTGTGTTCGATAGCAGGTTCGCCAGGGCGAATACGTACACACACCAGAACGCCCGGAAGATGATCGGGCGGCAGGTCGGCGCCGCTTCCGATAGCCAATATTTGTCAGTGACGAGGTAGACGTAACCAACGACGTAGAGCACTAGGGTCAGGAAGGCCATGTAACCAAACAGGAACGACAGAAAGCGACGACGACTCAGGTTCTCGAAATAGGTTTCCGTATTTATCGTGTGCTCGAGCCGAACAGGCGGTTCGCCAGGCATGGGGTCATCCATCTCCTGCTTGCCGAAAGTCGCTACCGCGGCAAGCGCCGCGATGAAAGCCGCTCGACCGCAACTTCGATGTCCGTTTGCGGGCTGCTCATGGATTTTGGCTGGCGCTGGAACAGCGCCGTGTCGGATGGCCCCCTCTCGCTCAGTCGAGTGGCACCCGGAACCGGCACATACTTGGCCTGCGTGCCGTGGATGGATGCTCGAAGGCAACAGCTATCGCACGATCGCTGAAGGCCTGTTCGGCAAGTCTCGCATGCCCGATCGAGGCTGGAAAACACACGACCTCCGCAGCCGGACCATTCGCCTCGTCCGGATGGGACTGCACCTGATGCGAGGCGGTTACCGTGACTTGCTTTATCACAAACGCAAAGACCGGGACGAAAACCAATGATTTCACCGATTGACCAGCGGTTGCCGCGGACTCTTGATGTTCAGCCGCCGCGCAAGCGGCGGAAACACCGTCCGGAGCACCATCGCGTCCTCGTACAGTCCAGCGTACCGATGCGTGCGATACGGTCGCGCATGGCGCTCGACAAGAGCATCGCTGCGGCCAATTGGCTCGACATCGGTCAGCTTTCCGAAAGCTAGGTCTGCCATCCTGGCGCCGTGGGGATATCGCTCGGGGCTGATCTGCGACTGAATCAAACGCAAACATCGTCAAACGGAGTTTTGAGATGGTTCGAATTCATGATGCGCTCGACACGGCAACGGCAATACATCAGGCGCTGCCCAGCAAGATGAAACCATAAACCAGCACGCTTTTGACCAGCAGCTGGACGAGATACCGCCGGAGCCGGATGAACCAGCCGGCGCAGGTCCCGCCCATTCTATTGCCTCGGACGAGGTGGCGAATGTGGTCAACCAGCAACCTGACTTGAAGCTGGTCGTCGTTTCGAACCGCGGTGCCGAGTTCAAGCCCGACAACCCCCAGGCCGGCGGGCTTGCTGCTGCCCTCGAGCCGGTCGTTGAACGCTCCGGCGCCGTCTGGATGTTCTCATCGAAGGTCTGCGGCGACGGGAGTGACCGGCCCCTGCCACTCGAGGACATTGGTACAGGTCAGATCGCCAGGCTCGATCTGCCGGCGGCGCATTTTGCCGGCTACTATCGGGATTATTCGAATTCGACGCTGTGGCCGGTATTGCACTCCCTGTCCGATCGGATGTCGCGCACCGAGAAGGGTTACGACAGCTATCGGCAGACGAACGATTTCATCGCGCGAGCGGCGTTCAACCTGCGGGATCGGGATGCATTCTGGGTGCATGACTATCATTTATTTTCGCTCGGAGCCGAGCTGCACAAGCTTGGCATTGAGCGGCCAACCGGCTTTTTCCTGCACACGCCGTGGCCGGCGCCCGACATGATAGCGCGGGTAGCCAACCATCGCGAGCTGATGAAATCGATGCTGGAATACGATCTGCTGGGCTTTCAGACGAATCGGGACCTGAACAATTTCGTGGCCTGCCTGCAAACCCATTTTGGATTGGAGAGCAGGGATGGTGTCGTGACCACAGCGCGAGGCCAGACGCGACTTCAAAAATTTCCGATCGGGATCGATCCGAGGCAGTTCGCAGAGTATCTCGCTGCAGACCTCTCTCCTGAAGAGCAAAAGAAAGTCTCGTCACTATTGCAAAGCTTCGAGGGATCCAAGTTTGCGATCGGCGTGGACCGGCTTGATTACACCAAGGGTATCGACAAGCGGGTCGAAGGGCTCAATCAGCATCTAAGGACAGAGCCGCACAGCATCTCGCTGTTGCAGATCGCGCCGCCGTCACGCGACGACGTCGAGGAGTATCAAAACTACAGGGCGGACGTGGTGAGCGTTATCGACCAGGTCAATGACGACGAGCATGGCACAAGCGAGTGGAGACCGATTCACTTCAGGAATGAGCTATTCAGCCACCCTGCACTCGCGCGGTTTTACCGCGCCGCCCATGTCGGCGTCGTGACCCCGTTGCGCGACGGCATGAATCTCGTGGCGAAAGAATATGTTGCGGCACAAGACCCGAAGGACCCCGGCGTGCTGGTCCTATCCCAGTTTGCGGGCGCAGCTGAAGACTTCAACGAGAACGAAGCACTTCTGGTGGATCCGAACCACCCTGAAGAAATCGCAGCCGCTATTTCGAGGGCGATTCACATGCCGCTTGAGGAGCGTGTCACCCGCTGGCGCTCGATGATGGACAAGATTGAATCCTATACTATCCACGACTGGGCGGCGGACTACGTTAGCGAACTGGACAAAAGCCGCGTCACTGTTCCGGCTGATCAGTTCCACCATCTCGGCCTTGGCTGGACCAACGAAGCTCAAGTGCCACTGTACCGGACAGATGCCGAGACTTTGACTGCACTGAGGCATACGCAGGACAGACTCTGGGTCCTGCCGGAACCGGACAGCTTGACCTAGTTCTGGTCGCCTAACAGTCCGGTGCCGAAGAGGGACCGACGGGGCGAATAGCACACGGCGGATTGCGCTTCTGTAGCAGACGAGAGGCACAATACAGGTCTGGCGGCTGGCGCGGTGCTTTCGGCCCGCGCTGGCCCGCATGATGAACGGAACGTCTCAGCGGATCCTTGCAGTCACGAAACGGAGATCGCCATGCGCACTGCCCTCAGCTTGATCGCGATCTGGCTGCTGATCAACGTACTGCTCTATGTCATGCTGACGCGCGTCGACAAGTCTGCCCGATGAAATAGCTCGGAAGATTATACCTCGCATTTGGAGGCGTTCCGACGGCGGGCGGCGAGCGGTCCTCTGTTCCGGTACTTGGCCGCAAAAGATCAGACGGTGCTGTCTGACACTCGGTCCTGCCGACATCGCCCTGTCTGCTTGGCAACCAATGTCGGCAAGCGGACATCGTGGTGCACCCTAAACGGTGGAAACTTGCGGCGCTTTGGTCGGCATGCAGCTTGCAGTAAACGCTCGGCGAAATAGCGCGAGCCGAGCCATGTCATGCGTTGCGTACTTTCCGCAGCTTCTGCTTGACGCGCCAGGCTCGCGTGGCCGCTCGACCTCACCCGGAGCAAGTCCATGAACACGTCAGTCCTCTCCGCAGCGCTGCTTTCGATTGCCTGCTTCACCTCCGCTGCGCTTTCACAGGAGCGTTCACTTTCAGAGGAGCGAAAGGCTGCGGCGGTCACCGAAGATCCATTCCTCTGGCTCGAGGAGATCGAAGGACAGGGCTCATTGGCATGGGCCCGCGCCGAGAATGAGAAGACACTCGGGGTACTCCAATCAGATCCTCGCTATCACCGTTTCTACGAACAGGCGCTCTCAATCTTGCAGGCCAAGGATCGAATTCCATATGTCTCCCTGGGACGTCACGGGTTGGAGAATTTTTGGAAAGATGAGGACCATGTGCGCGGCATCTGGCGGCGCACCACGCTTGAAAGCTATCGTCGCCAGGACCCTCGGTGGGAAACGATCCTTGACGTGGACGCCTTGGCGGTTGCCGAGAACAAGAACTGGATCTTTCAAGGCGCCAGCTGCCTTCCGCCTGACGAGCGCCTCTGCCTGATCAGCCTGTCCGACGGCGGCAAGGATGCCGCATCCATGCGCGAGTTCGACCGCGAGGCAAAGAGCTTCGTTGCGAACGGCTTTTATCTTCCAGAGAGCAAGCACAGCGTCAGCTGGGTCGATCGGGACACGCTCCTTGTTGCAGGCGACTGGGGCGAGGGCTCTTTGACGCAGGCCGGCTACCCCTTTGTTGTTAAGGAGCTCAAACGCGGTCAGCCGCTCAGCGAGGCGCGCGAGGTCTTTCGCGGCGAGCCGAACGATGTTCGGGCGGTGCCCCTGGTGCTTCGAGGCAATGAAGGTCATGTTCATGCGACCGGGGTCATCCGAGCGATCGGGTTTTTCGAGCATGAGTACGTGCTCTTCCGCCCCGATGGGCTCGTCAAACTCAATCTGCCGAAGAAAGCGGAGATCGTAGGCCTTGTGAGTCATCGCCTGCTTGTGAAACTTGACGAGGAGTGGACGCCATCAGGTGATCTCAACTTCACTGCCGGCTCGCTGATTTCGTATGACTTGACCGAATGGAAAGCGGATCCGCTGCGCGCCAAAGCCTCGCTTGTCTTCAAGCCTGGGCCTCGTCAGGCCCTGAGCGGGCTTAGCTTTACAAAGAACCTGTTGATCCTGACGATCCTGGATAACGTTCAAAGCAAAGCGTTCGTGTACAAGTACGATCAGGGAGCGTGGTCGGCGACACCGATCCCACTGCCGGAACATACCAATGTCAGCGTGACAGCCGCTTCCGACGAGGCGGACCAGGCCATGTTCGCCGTCTCAAGCTATCTCAGGCCAACGTCGGTCTGGTTTTTTGATGCCGAAACTCAAAAACTCGAGGAATTGAAGACGACACCGACTGCCTTCGATGCCGCCAAGCATGTCGTAGAGCAGTTCGAAGCGATTTCGCGTGATGGCACGGCAATTCCGTATTCTCTGGTGCGGCCGAAAAACGCGAGGTTTGATGGCGCCATTCCGACCCTTCTTTATGGCTATGGCGGGTTCCAGGCTTCGCTTCTGCCCTCATATCTAGGGCCTGTGGGGCGGCTCTGGCTCGAACAGGGCAATGCCTATGTCGTTGCAAATCTGCGCGGGGGCGGCGAGTTTGGCCCGCAATGGCATCAAGCAGCCCAGCGGGCGGCGAAGCAGACGACGTGGGATGACTTCATCGCCGTTGCGGAGGACCTGATCCGCCGCAAAATTACAAGTCCGCGCCGGCTCGGCGTCATTGGCGGCAGCCAGGGCGGGCTACTCGTTGGCACCGCAATCACCCAACGTCCCGAGCTCTTCAACGCGGCGATCATTCAAGTGCCGCTGTTTGACATGCTTCGATACACCAGATTGGGCGCCGGCGCCTCCTGGATCGGAGAATACGGCGATCCGGCTTTTCCCGAGCAGCGCGCGTGGATCGAAGCCTACTCGCCCTATCAGAAACTGGTGCCGGGCAAGCCATACCCCGCGCCTTTAATTCTGACTTCCACCAAGGACGATCGTGTGCATCCCGCGCACGGCCGCAAGGCTGCAGCAAAGCTCGCCGCCCTGGGCCAGCCTTACTTCTATTACGAGAACATCGATGGGGGGCACAGCGCGGCGGCCAACCTGATCGAAACGGCGCGTCGACTGGCCCTTGAATACACCTATGCATCGAGGCGGCTTTTGTTCTGAATAAGCCGGCGGACGGGCCAATCGAACCAGGCTCCAGACCATTCACGATCCCTGGTTACCGCGCCCGCCGGCTGAATCATCGAGCCGAGTTGCGGGGCGATACACACAACCAGCCAATCGTCGGACCTGAGTTGCAGAGTTTAACGGGACTGGACGAATTGCCACAACGCTGGAGGTGTTCGAACGCAAGCCCGCAATTTCCAGTTCGTCATGCAATATGGTGGGGCCAGGCGCTTGCCCCTGAAGGGTCGGCGTTTTGCTGAGCCAAATTGACCCATCAGTTCGCGTTCTAAATCTCAAGCCGGTTTTGGCTTTGCTTGAGAGATCGCGAAGCGATGAACTCCGCACCGAATATGGAATCTAACTGTGCCTCAGGGGCACCGGATCTGAAGGGGTATGTGCCCAGATCGACGGCTGGTCGACCGGCTAGGCAGGGAGCCAGGTCGTTTTGAGTTCGCCGTGACAGGGCCAATACCTAGGAGGTGTCGTTCGTGGCCAGTTCCGGCGGTGAACGACGGCGGTCGTCGATGCCTGAGAAAATTGGCCCGCAGTGCAGGGCTCCACAACAGCTGTCCCAGTGGGAGGCAGGAAAGAAAGATGCGCAAGCTACCGATCCTGAAAAGCCTCCATCTGTTTGAGGCAGTCAGCGAGTTTCCAAGCTTCTCAAGGGCAGCCGAGCGGCTAAACATGACCACCGGCGCGGTAAGCTACCAAATGCGCCTGCTTGAGGATTGGTTCGGCAGGAAACTATTCGTGCGCCATAGTTCGGGCGTGCGGCTGACATCCGACGGCGAACAGCTCAAGCGCAGCTGCGCGAGCGCGTTCACCATGCTCGAGAAGGGATGCTACGAGCTACGAAGGCGCCATGCAGGGCCGTCCGTCGTGGTTGGGTGCTCGACCACGTTTTTGTCGCACGGCCTGTTGCCCCGCATCGGTCGGTTCCGCAAACTCTATCCGGACATTGACCTTGTCTTTGAAACCGAAACCGATCTTGACGCGCTCGCTGTTGGTGCGTTGGACATACTGTTTGTCGCCGGCCCACTGAAGCGGCCGTTTCCCGACCGCGAGGTGCACGCTTCAAATGAGATGATTGGCCCGGTCTGTGCGCCAGCTGCGCTCGAGGCCATCAAAAGCCCGGAAGATATTCTGTCGCTCTCTCTGTTGCACGAGGCCGACAGGCTGGACGCCTGGAGCGAATGGGCCAGCGCAGCTGCAATATGCTTGCAAGAATCGCGCAAGGTCGTGTTCGATACATTTTCTTTGACTATGGAGGCAGCAAAAAGTGGGCTGGGAGCCGCAATATCCTCGCAGATTCTGGTCAGAAGCAACCTTGAGAAAGGAGAGCTGGTGGCTCCATTCGGCTTCGTGCCGGTCAATCGCTCAATCTACATGTTTGTCAACGGGCAAGCCCGCAATAGCGCGGCTGTCAAACAGTTTGAGCGCTGGGCGCTGTCAGAACTACTGAGCCGGGATCATCAGCCATCGGCTTTTGAAGCTCCAACCCGGCAGATCAAGCAAGCCGCTCAATCGAAGCTTCCCGATCGGCCCCTGCTGGCGTCAAGTCGTTGATGACCACCATGGCCTACAAGGTGCCGACTGTTTGAGCGTAAGGCGCCGGAAATCCGTGGCGCGCAGCCAGAAGACCAAGGATTGCAAACACATCGTCGACATAGGCGAGCCCGTTCGCGTACTTCGCATGCTCTGGTAAAGGGCCTTCCTTTTCCAAAATCAGAACCGGCGCGGACTGATGATCCCGCCCAAGCCTCTCGATGAGCGCGGCTCGTGGCCTCGCCCAGGAAATCCGACGAACGTCGAGCCTCGCAGCGCGGCTTGGAAACGCGGACAGCAACCCGTCCAATAGCAAGCATTGCCAGCAATAGAACTGTCGTCCCGGCAAGGCCGGATCCTCAAAAGGGTGTTCTAACAGGAACAGCTGATCCCATGGCATGGTGTGGATCCCTGATCTAGCGATCGGCGGGGCATGAAGCTTGAGAATCCCTTGATCTGACCACCGCGAAGGTCGCAACGGCGAAGGCAACAAATGCGCTCGCCGCACATAGGAGAACGATCGTTCCGAGAGCAAGCCGATCACCTAGAAGCGACAAGGCAATGCCATTTCCTGCAACGCCGCTATAGGTGCAACATTGAAATAACCCGGAGAGGCGACCGGCGCGGTCCGGAGCCACTGAAGACACCATGTGCGCGTGAGCGGCAGCCGCAAATATCTGGCCGAAACCAAGCATCGCGCTGCTGGACGCGATCACCAAGGCCAGGCTGGCATCGAGTGACATCATTGCAAGGCATGCCGCAAGCAGCATCGCGGCTCCGGCAATAGTTGGCAAAGCGCCTAGCAGGTCGTAAATCGGCTTGACGGCCAGCGCGCCCAGCAAGGCCAATGCGCCATTAGCCATGACGATCGTCAGTAGTACGCTTTTGTCGAGAGCCCCGTCAGCTGTGGCATGTATCGCAGGATAGACGTTGATGATGCCGGCGCCGAGGTTGAGCAGAAAGACAGCCAAGAATGCGGGATAGAGGGGTGCCAAGTCCAGCACCGTTCCGGAGGGGCGCGCCTCAAGCACTGCTGGCGTCCTTCTGAACTGCTGCTTGATGCCAAGCAGCACGATCAAGGACAGGATGATAGCGGATATGTTGAAGGCCAAAACGCCGGGCAAGTGCAATTGGTCGGACAGCATGGCGCCTGCAAACATTCCCAAGAGATAGGTGAGCCAGTCGATATTGGCGATATTGCGCAGCACCGAGATCATGCCGTCTTCCGATGTAATACGACGAAAGAAAGCAACCTCCGCAGACAAATAGACCGGCTGGACCAGGCTCAGGACGGCCATTGCGGCATAGCTCTGAAAGGAATCGGCTCCGTCGCTGCCGAAGATGGCGAGCAGCGCGCATATGCGAACAGCATTGACGATCATCATCGCTGAGATCGGATCGCCTCTGTCGACCAAGGGCGACAGGAAGAGGCTGCCAAGCATGATCGGCGCAAAAGTGACCGCAATGCCGAGACCCGCGGCGCTCATGCCGGATTGCAGAAGGCCGATCAGGATGCCGATACGGAACGCCCAGCCGCCGATCTGAATGATCAAATGCGAGAGGTAGACAAACTGCCGTGTGCTCGCCCCGCTCATTGTCGACTTAACTCATCGAGGATGATCGAGCGGATATCGCTTGACTCGGAAGGGAAGGTGGATGGCATAGGTCTTGTGACGCGACATCGGTGTGACGAGCCCGCAAGCCACGACGAACGTTCTCGCAATATGACGGCTTGGCAAAAGGCATCTTATTTACCTATATACCTCCCTTTACCTCATGTGGCGTTCGGCCATTCGCAACTATGCCGGCCAAGGCGCTTGTTTGCCGGTCAGCCTGAGTTGCAGCGCTTGCCGCAACAGCATCCGCTAGACCCGCCGGAGCTTTGAGGTGCAACACCCATGTCCTTAGCGATCCTGTCTCACGTCGCTCGGGCTCGATGGCAAGAGTGCTCTGAGCCGCTAGCTCACGTCGCCTTCGCGGAAGGTGCAGAAGCTCGGTCCCGCCGCGAAGCCAGGTCAGCTTGCAGGCTTTTCTCGATGTGCTCACGGGTGAGGAGGTAGTCTGGATCTCCCCCGATCTCGACAGCGACCGTCGCGTGGTTCAGTGACATATCTGGCCGGCCCTCGTTGAAGTACTCGATGGCGAGATTGTTGTGGGTCGGCGCATGCCGAGGGTTGAGTTCCAGGGCTCGAAGATAGTGTGCGATGCTCTCGTGCGCCTTGCCAAGCTCGGAATAGGCGAGGCCGAGATTGCTCTGTAGGTCGGGGTTTTTGGGACTGATCTCGGCCGCCGCTAGATAGGACTCCAGAGCAGCTTTAGGCCTGTCCTGCCGCATCAAGATGTTGCCCTTCTCGAAATGAGCTCGCCATTCGTTTGGCTTGATGACAAGTGTCCTGTCGAGATCGGCCAGCGCGCCAACGGCATCCCCCATTCTGCTGCGAAGTGCGGCCCTGTTCAGGTGAGCCTCATAATAGGGTGGGCAAAGTTCAATGGCGCGCGCATAGGCCTCCAGAGCCTCAGCTTCCCTTCCAGCCACTTTCGAAAGCAGGTTCCCCAGGTCGTTGTGATACTCTCCATAGTTGGGATCATACGCAATGGCCTCACGCAACTGCTTCTCGGCCCGAGGAAGTTCGTCGATGAGTTCATAGACCTGGCTGGTGTTGTAGACCAGAATCGATTGATGAAGCCTGAAGCGCTCGTCGCCATACGCCTTGAGCATCTTGCCAAGGCCTTCGGCGCAAAGCGCGAGGGCTTCGTCGTACTTCTGCTGTTTGGCCTTGATGTAAGCATAGGCGTTCTCTGCAAACACCTTGATGTAATCATACTTGTCGTGCCCCCTGAAATCCCGCTCGATGGTCTCCAGGTTCCTTAACGCGTACTCTTCGGCCAGCGTGAGGTTGACCGGCTGCTGGTAGCGTCCATACGTCATTGATTGGGCATACAGAACCGTTGGCGTGTATCGGCTCTTTGGGAACGTTTTGTAGAATTCGTCCAAATAGGGAACTGACACCCGCCCGCAGCCGAGTGAGTACAGCACAAAAGCCGCGTTGATGAAGGCGGCATTCACGCTGGCATCCCCGGAGCCGTAGGTGCGAAGCGCAGGGTCGGCGAAAATTTCCCCGAAGTATCCAAACCAGAGATCGTACAGGCCAATGCTCTGGAGGATCTGACTTGGTTCTGCAAGCAGCTCTAGACGCTTGTACTTGTCCCGTACCGATAGCGCATGAAGCATCACGAGAGGCGCCTTGCCTGCCAGATAGCGCTGCAGGCACGCGTCGTGCAGCTGCTCGTGTAGATGATCTGCGGTCGCCGGCTCGAAGGTTGCATAGTTTCGCTGCGCGATCAGGTCAGGCGTCGTGCAGTTGGATTCGATGTATGATTTGAGAAGGCTGTGGCGTTCCCCAGTATTGAGGCTGGCCAGATAGAGATCCACGGTCGCGGTCGGGTCGAGATAGCCGACAACTGGTAATCCTGCCGCTGTGCATTTGCTCAAAGCCTCTGCAATCAACGGGTTGCCGCCACTTGCCTCATAGATCTGCCGGTGCTTCTCCGCGGGAAGATCCGGATCAAAGGTTGGCCCCAGCTCTTGCGAGCTATATCTGCCGAAATGAACCTCGCTGGCGTCGGGGAAATAGAGGCGTTGTTCATAATCGATCAGAACGAACCGAAACAGCCGCGCATCGTCGTCCAGCCTGACGAGCAGCTTGATCAGGTTCTTGGCCGAACCGGACAGGGCAGCCGCCCGATCGATGACGATGATGTGACGCTCGTTGAGCTGTCGGGCGCAGTTGATCAGGAATTCGGCTAGTCCGACCAGAAGCTTGTTTTGATATTCATGATGATAGAACCTGGTGCGCTCCTCCTTGCTCGAGGTATTGGTGAGATCCTTCGGCACGGTAAAGGCGTCGCTGTTTAGGAGAGGGAATAGCCGCTTCAACGATTGTTGTGCCGCCTCAACCAGTTTGGGCCTGTTTTCTTTGGCCCACCTTAGTTCGGCGTCAATGAGCGCTTGTAGGCCGGCAAGATAGCCGCCGGTCCGCCAGTCGCCGTCAGTGATAGAGAAATTAGAATTGGAGCTTGTGAGTGCCGATTTGATCGTCGGCAGCGGCGCCATGCCCGTTTCCGCCTTTAAAATCGTAATCGCACTGACCTCGACGGATGCCGATATGGCTGAAACCACGCGCTGCTGGATCAGATCAACCATTTTACTCTCCCGAATTGTCGCAAAAGAGGGTGGCCGAAACGACCACCCTCCGATGCCGCTATGCTCTCATCAGGTAGATGCATCCAAGGCATCTGCCGCACCAACCTAGAGCGTACCCGTGTACGGAGTGGTGGTGCGGATCGTGGTCTTGATCTCAGCGATCTTCTTTTTCATCACGTGTTCCTTTCCTTCTCTCGCACGCCAGACCCAAGCGAAAGCGCGGCCGGCCGTGCCGGACAAGAATAGTAAATTTCTGCACCAATCCGCAGCGAGATTCCTTGGCAGTCGCTGTCAAAAAGATTGAACGCGCGGCTCGGATTCGCTGCCCATTCCGTTTGCGATGCGTTCGGGTATCGCGATCTCAGGATCGGCAGCCATGCGCCGGCTGGTGGCGGGGGCGTAAGGATGAGCCTCGTCGCAAGGAGTGTCACGAGGATAGGCACCTTGTACGCTCCGCTGATGCACGTGAATCTCCTAGTGTCGCTGGCTGATGATAGCCTCGCGGTCCCGCACAGGACGTGAACTGGTGCATGTATCCGTTGTGAGGCTGCCGGTGACGACAGCATGTGCTTCGATCTGGGCTTTCATCGGGTGCCTGCGCCCCAAGCTCCCTTCGCAGAGGGAGCAGCTGGCGCCAACCCATTCAGGAAGGCTTCCGGTGAGACAATGGCGCGGTTCAAATATGACGTTAGGGAACGTGGCATGGGCCAGAACCGGTCGGAATATGGACCTCGAATCCGAGCCGCCCTACCAGAAGTCAGAGTTTCAGCGCTGCCCGGCTTCCCAATAAGGTGCGAGGGCGCTCCGATAACCGATTTGAGCTTCCGAAGAAGTTTGACTGATCGCAAGGCACGCTCGCGTGATGCGATCAGTCTTCCCTGCCTTTAGCACGTGTCCAACTGCGTGCCTTTGGTGCCATCGATCGCCCAGGATTTGTACCCACTCGCAAATGACGAGCGACATCGATGGTCAAGCAGATACCCGCACTGACCGGTATCCGGTTTGTCGCGGCAGCAGCGGTCGCGATATCTCACGGCGGCAGCCTGTTCTTGCAGGGGCCCAGCCTCGGGCTCGACATCAGCGTCGGGACACTCGGCCTGCTCGGGATGTCGGTCTTCTTCACGCTGAGTGGCTTTGTCATTCAATACAACTATGTTAGCTCGATTGTGAGCAGCCCGCGGAAAGCGATCCCGGACTTTCTCGTGGCGCGCATAGCGCGAATCTACCCTCTTTTTGTTGTTCTGTTTCTCGTCGAATTACTGACCGGACCGATGGTCTGGCCGCGGCTCCTCGGAACCGAGGCGCCGGCCGAAGGATTCTCAACGCATCTTGTCCCGTTTCAACTCGGGCTGGTTCAAACTTGGTTTTTCGCAAATATCGCCGGTGAAGCTCCCGTCTGGCAGTACGAGGAGGTCGGCATCGTCTCCTGGTCGGTGAGTACCGAGTGGTTTTTCTATCTCGTTTTTCCGCTCGTTTGCCCTCTGCTTGCGCGGATCAGAACTGTGCCCGCCGTGGTTGTTTGCGCCGTCGGAGCCGTCGCAATCGAGCTTGGCATCGACCTTGCGGTGCTCATGTTGCAGGGCCGCATCAACCTGTTTGCGCTTCATGCCTATGGAACGGAAGCGGCTCTGCCGAACTGGAAGAACACGCTGATCCTCTGGATCGTCTACTTTTCGCCGTTTTGCAGGGTGTGGGAGTTTGTTCTGGGCTGTTGCCTGGCGCGGCTCCATGAAGTGTGGTCGGCGCAAGATTTTAAACCATCTCGCGCTCTGCTCGACATCGCGACAATTGTTGGCGTCGGAGCGATTAGCTGGGTGTTCTGGTTTACCGCCCACAAGCCGCCATTTGGGGCTTCCATGAGCCTGTTCGATATTGCGCGCAACAATATCGCCCTGGCGGCGCCGGTTGCGCTCATCCTTGTCGCGGCGGCTCAGCCCAGCAGCACTGCAGGACTTCTGTTGTCAGCAAGGTGGCTTGTCTTTCTGGGCGAGGCCAGCTTTGCCCTCTATCTTATACACATCATCATCTTCCGGCGTTTTCCGGTGGTGCGTTGGGAAACGGCGAGTCAACTGGTTGGCCATCTCGGTGCACTCGCTCTTGCTTTCGGCCTGGCGACGTGCGCCGCGATCCTGTTGCATTTCGGCTTCGAGGTGCCGGCCCGCAGGCGAATTCGCGGCGCCTATCAGGCGGCCTCGACGGAACAGCGCAGGCTCCTGGCGCGATTGGCAACTGTCGGCTTTGCCGCACTTGTTGGTGCGGCGGCCGTGTATGCACTGCGGGGTGCGGCCGGGAATGCCATCACGCAATCGGGTATTTCGGTTGTTTCCGGTACGTATGGCGGCAATTGCCGCTGGATGTCAGCGCGCGGCAACGCCACGGATGCGCTTGCAGAAGCGTGTAATGGTAAGAGCGAGTGTACGTTTCGTACAGAGGCGGCACGGATTGCCGATCCTGCGCCGGGTTGCGCAAAGGATTTTGCCGTCGCCTGGTTCTGCAAGGGAGACCGCAGCATTCACTCCAGCTCGGCTCCGGATGCGCATGCGACGTCGTCGGCCCTGCGGCTCTCCTGTAAGAAGGTGGCGCGCGATGATTGAGCCGCAGGCTGAACGGCCATCCGAATCCCGCTCCCCTGAAGGGAGGATCTCCGACGTCAGGGTGTTACTGTCGGCCGCTGCACAAAAGAGTCAGCATCTCAGCCATCGGGCAAGAAAGTTGCGGACGTGACTGCCGCGGCGGACGAGCGTCGTTTTGCCGCCCATCTTGATGGCTGCGAGACTCTTCGCTAGATCACGAAGGTTCACTGATGGAGATGCCGCCGTGGCAATGGGTATTGTGAAGTGGTTCAATTCCAGCAAAGGTTATGGCTTTATTCGGCCGGAGGACGGAAGTGCCGATGTCTTCGTGCACATCAGTGCCGTGGAAAAGGCCGGTTACATCACCCTTGAGGAGGGGGCTCGGGTCAGCTACGAGCTCAAGGCCGGGCGCTCGGGCAAGACGTCAGCTGAGGATCTTCGGGTTGGCTGATTGAAGCGCACCTCCGGGCTGCCCTCTGCAACTTGTGATCTCGCACCTGTCCTGCGATGCCTTGTATCTGGTGAGCCGGGCGGTCCTTCACGACCGTCGCTTCCAACTGAGGCTTTGCCGCAAGCCCCGTGGCGGCTTCAATCAAGGCATTGCATCGCCGATGGCACAGCAGTTCCGGATTCTGCCCGCCTTGGAGCAGTATGGACCTGACACAATATCCTCGGTGCCATGAATGGTCCGAACCGTACACACCCGCCCAGCGGGCCAGGAGGTGTACGCCGCGCATGTCCTTGTAGCAACTTGCTGCACCGGCCGACGCAAAGCTTGTGCTGTCGATTCTGAAGGAGCTCACCGAGGCGAGTTCGTACGTTATGGACGATACGAGCCTGCCTGCGGCATGCTGATAGCGTGCCCGCTCGAGGACTCCTCGCGCATCAGCTGGCGAGCAATCCCAGGACGCCGGCGCTCGTAGTTAGCCAATATAGTTGAGGTTAACGGCGGCATGTTGTTGACGACGTTTTCCTGATCTTGTCCCATTGGACGGGAACTGCACACACAGCCCATCGGAGACACGGCAAGTGTCCTTCCAGCTGACCGTCCTGAAAGTGCTGGCCGGTCAGCCCACCGGGCGGGCCTCTGTTGGTGAAGTCCGACGCGCCGTGGAGATCCTGATGAACAGCGGCCGCGACTGGACCGATCGCATGAAGCGGTTGGCCGAACATGCCCCGGATCTGAATATCTTTTCGGCGAAGTTTGTCATTCGTGACGCTCTCGGCTGGGAAATCACGCAAGAGGGGCTGCAATTCCTCTCTACGCTCGAAAAAGCGGTCGCCGATCAAAGAGAGCGGCCCCAATCAACCATCGATCCCTCGTCCAACGAACTCCATGCGCATGCGTTGGATGCCGCTATGCCAAATGCTGCTCCCTGCGATCGTCGTCGCAGGTCGCGGCGGCGCCGCAGGAAGGCCCGGTCTGATCGGCGTACAGCATGAAGTGGCTTGACGCCAACTATCGCCCGTCCCCTACCCAAGATGGGTGCGGCATTTGACCCGTAGTGCTGAGGAGATGCGACAAACAAGTTTGAGGCGGCGTAACATGCGGGTACGTGATGGGCGAGCGGAAGCGAAGGCGAGAAGCGGCTTTAAACGGCCCCTGTCCGTGCGGTTCGCAGAAGACCGCCCGCAATTGCTGCTTTAACGGCAAAGACTGGCGAGCGGCAAAAGCTGGAATCAAGCCTCGTCCGAGCCCGCTTTTCTTTCCCTGAGCGAAGGCGAATTCCGACACCACCTGAAGGCAATCGATAACAATCTCGGAGAGCAGACGGCCATCGTTGTCGACTCATTTTCCAAGTACCTGAAGATGGGCGAAGTCCCGGCCCCGCACTATCCCGGGCGCATTGCCATCATTCTACGGCGCGAAAAGCGTCGCTGATCAGTTCCTGGATGCCGGGGCGAAGCAGCAATGCACCAGAGATGGCCCGGTCTGTAGAGCTGTTGACGACAGTCCAATCTTGCTTCTCGGCGTGGAGGCGGCATAGACGCAATTGATCCTCGATCGAAGCGTCGCGCTGGTTGCCTGATGAGTAACGGGCGTAGAGCGCGACCTTCATGACGTCTCCCTATTCCGGGAGACGGTCACGCTTCCGTCTGACTGTTTCCGCTTGGACAAAGTCCCATGCGGCCTGCCGAGCAAGCAGGCGCACCAGATTGACCAGGCGCGGATCGGATTTCGATGTGGCCACGGTTACAGCCGGGGCTCCGGGCGCCGTATCGGTGACCACGCGAAGTTTTTCGGCTGTTGTTCCTCTTGGTCGGGCCACCGCGGCGCCCCTGTCGTTGCGCGTATCGCTCCGCATCGTGACAAGATGGCGAGTTGCGGCCGCAACGCGAGGGAAAATATCCAGCGATATCAGTATCTTGCGTGGTGGTCGTGCGCTGATCCGAGATGCGAAGCGTACCGGATCGGGAAATCGCAAATTCGAGCGCACGGAAAATATTCTCGTGATTGCCTCTGCTAGATGCAATCTGTTTGATGGCCACGCCGGACAACACACCGACCTTTATTACTGCTGCTGACGTCACAAGAGACCGTCGCAGTCTTGCGGCTAGCCGAAGGTTCGGCTATATATCCAGATATGCCAGTGAGGCGATCCGTGAGCAATCATGCGCAGAAAAGGGCGATCGAAAATTACCGATCCCGGCTGACCAAGCGCGGTATCGTGCGGTTTGAGCTCCAAGCCCTCGCGACCGATCGTGATCTCATCAGAACGCTCGCCCGGAAGTTGACCGAGGAAGGGCCGGAAGCCGGGCATCTCCGACGCGCCGTGCAACAGGCCGTTTCTGGCGAGCCACCGAAGCCCGGTGGCATCTTGAGTGCGTTGCGTCGCTCGCCGCTCGTTGGTGCCGATCTCGACCTGACGCGCCCCCGTGAAGAAGGGCGTAAGGCCGATCTGTGACGCGTTATCTTCTCGACACCAACATCATCAGCGACATCGTCAAGCCAAAGCCGTCAGAGTCACTGTTGGCCTGGATGGGCCAGCAGCGCGATGAGGATTTGTTCATTGCTTCGCTGACAGTCGCCGAAATCCGACGCGGTATTCTGGAGAAGCCGCACGGCAAGAAGCGCGATGCGCTCGACGCCTGGTTCGTTGGTCAAGAGGGACCGCAAGCGCTGTTTGCGGGGCGTATTTTGTCGTTCGACGACAAAGCAGGCCTGGTCTGGGCGCGGCTGATGGCGGAAGGGAAGGCCGTCGGACGGCCTCGCAGCGGACTCGATATGATCATTGCCGCTGTCGCGGATGCCAATGACTGCGTGGTGGTGACGGACAACGAAAAGGACTTTGCTGGACTTCAGATCATCAATCCATTGCGCGGCGACTTGTAGGGGAAATGCATGACAGGAGGAGCGCCTGGTTTCCATTGAACCGCGATCATCTCACTCACGCCGTGCGGGAACGATTAATGAGCTCCTGAAGACTCGCGACGCCTTATCTGCACTTGGCGATCTATGGCGGAAGCGGCGGAAGTTTCGCCAGGGCTCAGCCAGCCTGCGCGCACTCGATGTTCTGCCGCACTATCCGGTGCTGACCGTCAAGCGTCTGGCCTCGCTTCTCAGCATTACGGTGCCTGCAGCCTCGCAAGCGGTAGAACAACTGGTCGAGCATAAAATCTTGAACGAGCGTACCGGCTATGCGCGCAACCGCGTCTTCACCGCGCCCGACGCGCTATCGATCATTAACCGCCCTTCGGCGAAGAACCGATTCTTTCCGGTGCGGACACCTGACGGCCGCCATGCCAGGCTAACAATCGGTGGCGCCGCGAGTTGCGGCTTCGGCCCCGCCGTCGGTCATGCCGTCGGCTCGGACTTCCGTGAGGCGCCAAGCGATCTTCCATGGCACGCGATCCCGCAAATGCTCAATGATCACGCCGGAGAAAGGGAGCTTCGGTAGATGGTCGAGGTGCTTCTCCGAAGGACTCTCAAGAGAGTAGTTGACCTTGCATCGATACACAGCATCACGAGTGATGCGCTCATAGCGATGAGCAAGGACGATTATCAGGTTCTCCGTGGCGCGGCGACGCGCGCGCGGCTCGACAGGAAAGTGCGTTTCACCTTCCGCGGCACCGATGTCGTGGACGTTCTGGAAAGGGTTTGCAACGAAGTGGGCTTCCCGGCGACGATCCGCGTCGACCAAGGCAGCGAGTTCGTGTCGCGTGACGTCGACCTCTGGGCCTACCAGCGCGGCGTCACACTGGACTTCTCACGTGCCGGCAAGCCAACCGACAACGCGTTCATCGAAGCCTTCAACGCTCGCTTCCGGGCCGAATGCCTCAACACGCACTGGTTCCCGTCCCTTGCGGACGCCCAGGAAAAGGTAGAGACTTGGCGCAGATACTATAACGAAGAACGGCCCCACGGGGCGATCGGCAGCTGACCGCCGATTTTGCTGCAGAACCATGTCGGCGCCACCAGCCCGCCAACGTGATCAAGGGCGAAAACTCTAGTTCTGGCTGGTCCAAAGTTCGGTCTCGCTACACCTCCTCGGAGTGCGCTTCAGACGGCGTCGACGGCCTTCCGGAGCCCTGCGGATCCGAGCGCGTTCAAGATCTCTCGCTGGCTACTGTCCAGCGGGGGCCTTGGTGCCTGCCCGTGAAGCCACGCGCAGCGCCAAAATCTACTGGGACGGCGGTAGCTGCCTCCTGATGGAAAATCGTCTACTACGATACCGCCCTTGCGACTTGAAGGCGAGGAGGGAAGGCGCTATGTTAAACAAAATCGAGCTTTGTTATACAAGATCAACCGATGCCGAAAATCAGCACCAAGAAACCCGCGTCCCGCGGCAAGCGTTCCACACTCGGCCACAAGACCAAGATCGGTAAGCTCGGGGTTGGTGCGGCCTCGCGCGTTACCGCCATAATGAGCGCGGCAGAGCATTCGGGGCTGCTCGGAGAGAAGAGGGCGCGGATCGCTGGGCGGACCAGCCGGGAGCTGATCCAGCGAGCGAAACAGCAGACCGGTATCGCCGCGGACACGGATCTCATCGAATTTGCGCTCGCGAGCCTCGCGCTCGACGACAATTTCAGCGAGACGTTCCGGAAGACGATGGGTTCGGTCGAGCCCAACCTCAAGCTCGGCTTCTGAGGTGGCGGAATTCGATTTCGCAGCGGCGCTTCGTTGGGCGCGGTTTGATCCTGGCGCGACATTGGCGAGGCGGGCCGATCACGAACTTCCATTCCTTGGTGATAGGCCCGAGGCGGGTCAGGAGCTTCTGCTCGACACCTGCGTCTACATCGATGGACTTCAGGGGCGCGCACCAAGTATCGTCGCGGACCTATTGGACGTTCGGCACGCCAACCACTCGACTGTCGCCATCCAGGAGTTGATGCACACAGTCGGGGTGCTAGATCCCAAACATCCTGGGACGCGCGCGGCTATCGAGCAGATCGGCGCCTCAATCTCGAGCATGCCGTCCCACCGAATCTTTGCTCCGGATGTGGAGATTGTTGGCCGCGCCGCGCTCCTCTCGGGCATGCTTTGCCGGCTGCAGGGCTATCAGAAGGACGACAAGTTGCGTGCGCTTCAGGACAGCGTTCTATTCCTGCAAGCCCAAAAAGCCGGGTTCACTGTTCTCACCGCCAATGTCGCGGATTTCGATTACCTGCTGCAACTGATACCCCTAGGTCGCGTGTTGTTCTATCGGACGTGAGTTCGCGACTTTGCCGACCAGAAAGGCACACGTAACCTGTCAGTTCTTGTGCGACTAGCAGCTAATAAGAGTACATCAATCAATATCGGCATTAGTTCTTGGCAGCAAGTGCCCCAAATGCAGATCCATACTGTATTCGTCGATGCGGGCTTGATTAATCGCGGCGAAGGGATCCGCGGCATCGGCAAACGACCTCGACGCATCGAACCTGACGGCTGTTTCCTCAATACGAGAGAGGGCCCGCCCGAATTTACCGGCACGGGCGGCGGCAACGGACCGCACCAGGTCATCTGCGGAATAGCCGCAGATCAAGTTCTCCGCAAAATCGGCAACAACGAAGAGCGCTTCAGGTCTCGCGAGGTCGAGGGCACTGCCAAATCTGTAAGATCTCGCAGGTCCACAGCCTCGATCTTCGCGGCCGCCTCTACTTGGCGAGCGAAACGAGGCTGTCCGGGCGGCTCCGTGGCGTCGGATGACTAAAACCTTCGCCGCGCCCGACGCGTCCACCGCGGCCGCCGCCCTCCGCAGTGCATCGTCTTGGCGGCCATCGAGCTAAAACCACTGGACACTGCCGGGCGCTTTCCGAAGGTCGATGGGCTTGCCGCCGCAAGGTCGCGTCGTATCGACAGCAACCACTGCCACAGATCGGGCGCCCCTGCGTTATTCCATCTCAGGAAGTGGCAAGTTCACCCGCTATCGGAAAAGACGGTGACCTGCCACTGAACTTTCATCCGGCAGCGGTTAGAGTCTCGGTAGCGCTTGTGGCGAGACCGAACTTTGGACCACCCAGAACTAGAGTTTTGCGCTTCTTTCACGGTGGCGGGCTGGTGGCGCCATCGCGGTTGTGATGTTGTGCCGCTTTCCGCTCAGGAGCCGTAATCGCCGCCATCGGCTCGACGCTCTTGCGATCGCATGGCATCATCAGCTCGGTGCAGTAATCGCGAAGCGGTTTGGCTCGTCCCACATGTCCGATCACGCTCGCAAGGCCCTCAATATATGCCGAAAACCGCGACGCCACGTCCCCCGATTTTGTCAGACCCATCTCAGCCTCGCCACGCTGAAAAGTGGAGTCTTCTCAAATATATGATTTCTGTCGACAACCGCCGCGACACTCTGACTCAGTAAGACTAGGCCTACTGCGTCACTTTCGGGGGAAGCAAATTACGTGGAGCAAAGACGCAATGTTCTGGAATATTTTTCGGCGAGGTACCCAGATTGGGGCGCCATGAATGGACAGCAGGTTCACAAGCCCCGCAAGCTACGATGGTTTGCGAGAGCGTCCTGATTGATTTGGCTGCCCGACAAGGGAGCGGGGTGGCACTCCAAGCACGAGCTGGGAGAGATAAGGAATGTCGCGCACGGCCCACCGAACCGTTAGCGCGACGGCAACAATCATTGTCCCGAGAAATGCAGCCGCGGCCGACCTCATCGTGGCGTCCCAAGATTCTCCATACTGTATCGAATCCATGAGACGGAATACCGTACCCTGGATCAAGTACAGCACCAGCGTGCTGGGTCCCAGTTTCGCGGCGATAAAGCGGACCCCCCGATTTGAACGACCAATATTCCAGGATCGAAGCAGGACCTTAATCATCACCGCTGAGGCAGCTGCGGAGCCAAGAAACATCAGAAGCACATTTTTTGCCGACTGCAAATCCTGGACCAAAACGAGATTGTTGTAGACATAAGTGTCCTTGCCCCAGATCGGAAAGCACATCATAGCCGCAATTGTGACAGACATAACCAAGAACGGCCTGTGAGAGCGCATTATGCTCGTCCACCGTTCTCTCGACATTGCAAATGAGAATCCCAGGCAGAAAAACGGGTACGTATACTTTATGAGAGGGAATATGGAAAAGGTCAGAGGTGCAAGGACCACCAGAATGACCGATACGAACAAGGCCCATGGTGACGAATGATTGAAGATCGAAATAGTTTTAGCGAGAAGAAAACAAATGAACGCGGCCCAGACGAACCAGTATGTGCCGGCGAAATCATTCAGCAACTGCAAAACGTTGTCTGGTGCGCTCGCCAGTCGGGGAAACATGGTCAACTTTAATGTCGCCAGGAGAGAGAACCAAAACAGCATAGGCACCAGGAGCTGCATCGCGCGATCGCCCATGGCTTGCATGAAGGACTTTTCCAGCAGCGCTCGGCAGGAAAGATAACCGCTTATTCCCATAAAGAGGGGCATGTGGAACATGTAGATCCATTTGAAACTTGCCGAATCCCAGAACCCTTCATTTCGATAGAGGATATATTGGATCAGGTGACCGACGATCACTAAAATGATGAGCACTCCTTTGGTGAAGTCCAAAGCGAGATCGCGATCGTGTGCTGTCTCAGGCATAATCTTTGCTGTTACATGATGTATCAACATCTCGGCACACTTTTCCAATCAGCCGAATCCATAGCTCGCCACAAATCCTGTCCGACGACGGCGGAGACAATTGCTACGGAGAGTCGACGCTCCAATAGCTGACTTTGCGATAAATACCGAAAGGAAAAGGGCGAAACGAGCTATATGATGGTTTATCGATTTCTTTCCCACCAACCTTGCTTCAATCGCTTCCCAGATCCGGCGGGCACTTTGCACCATGCACCGAGCGGAAGTACGGGAGTGGTCGGATCTTTGGCGCACCACGATACGGTCGCGACCGCCGCTATTGCAGGAACGAAAAAGATTGCAGCTCTCGGCATCGACATTGAGCCGAATGAACCTCTGCCGGAAAACCTGATCGCATTGATTGACACTCCTAGCGAGCGACGGATGTACGATCTACATACGCTCAAGCGGCGCGATCTCTTCGTTTTGAAAGAGGCGGTGTATAAGGCGTGTTTCCCGATGGATCGCCAATTTCTTGAGTTCCAGGACGTGGAAATTGATATCTTTGCGCGATCAGGGCACGTGTCCAAGGCAAATCGCACGTTTTCGCTCGAGTTACTTATTTCTAAGAACGTGATCGGGGTGGCGTATTCGCGGCCGAATGAGGTGGAAGAGCCTCTCGAAGGTCAGCACTCACTCCCCTAAACCAATCGATGCCCTAGACTAACCCGTTGGCGCGTTCCTTGATCCGATCGGAAAACCGTGCGGCTGACGTAGTGCAAGGTAACGCAGGCGACTAGCACTTGCTCCTGTGTGTAGCCATTCGCTCCGGCCTATCTCGGAGGTATTGCTTGCCGTTGCCAAAGTGTATTGAACCCACGATGTCCGCATAACAAAAATCGCCCGTTCAGCACTTGAGCCGCTGCTTTCTTTCCATCGTTCTCTACTTTTCGGCTCGCTCGTGCAGTGCTGGTTGAGCCCGCGAGCTGGCGAGAAGGGCGCTGAAGCTTAAATCCCGAGCGTCGCCTTGGGTTTGGTCAGAACTCTGTTGCGACGCGCATATAGATTTGTGCAGTCTCATCAATCAGGGCCAAGCTTTGATTAAGTCACGGCAAGAAATTGCGGTCGCAAGCACTGTCTTCTCGATAAATTTGCGGCTCACGAGGTGTTCTTGCGAAAGGCAACGACGATTGCCTCTTCCTCAATCGATCGGACGGCCTTGCAGTCCATCGGTGCATCGTGCACGAAGCCGCCTTCACGCTGCTCGGTGATGGTCTTCTGATTGGGACCGTCGGGCGAATTATTTAATTCTTTGAGTGAGCTTTCGATCGCTGTATCGCCGCTCGTGGCGTGCGTAGCCGTGCGCTCTCATAGAGTGTCTGGCCCACAGGTCCTCCCGCATGGCGGATCAGAATAGCTGAATTTCCGCGGTCTGGGACCGGACATCATCCGCCTTGTTCTCCATCTTTTCGAGAAATCTGAGAGCCCGTTGGTATTCGATCTCGCACCACGCAAGCTCGAATGGTTCCATCAGTATCTCTATCCACACTTCGGCAAAGGCTGCCATTCCGACGAAAAATAGAATTCGCGGCCTCCTGATCAGCTATCAGTTAACGAAGCCGGCGAAGACGAATGAGTTGTCGCTGTAGCCAGCCGCACATGCAGCTAAGAGGATCGTGATCAGTGACCTGCCACTGAGTATTTCCTCCAGATGAAGTTAGAGTCCGGCCTGAAGAGGGACGGACAGATGAAGCGAGCAAGGTTCACGGAAGAACAGATTATCGGCGTGTTGAAGGAGCATGAGGCTGGAGCGAAGACGGCCGATCTGGCTCGCAAGCACGGGGTCTCCGAGGCGACAATCTACAACTGGAAGGCCAGATTCGGCGGCATGGATGTCTCCGAGGCCAAGCGGTTGAAGGCGCTGGAGGAGGAGAACGCGAAGCTGAAGAAGCTCTTGGCCGAGCAGATGCTCGATGCGGCTGCGCTGCGCGAGCTTCTTTCAAAAAAATGGTAGGGCCCGCTGCCAAACGCGCCGCGGTGGCGCATCTGGAGGCCAAGTTGGGCCTGTCGGAGCGGCGGGCCTGTTCGATCGTGGGCGCGGACCGGAAGATGATCCGCTACCGCTCTCGTCGGCCGCCAGACACCGAGCTTCGCGCCCGGCTGCGCGAACTGGCCAATCAACGCCGCCGGTTCGGCTATCGGCGGCTGTTTATCCTGCTGCGGCGGGAGGGCGAGT
Source organism: Bradyrhizobium sp. USDA 3364 (assembly GCF_054056355.1). Taxonomy (NCBI): domain Bacteria; kingdom Pseudomonadati; phylum Pseudomonadota; class Alphaproteobacteria; order Hyphomicrobiales; family Nitrobacteraceae; genus Bradyrhizobium; species Bradyrhizobium sp. USDA 3364. The sequence goes on along the minus strand of NZ_JBSRYG010000002.1, from coordinate 958,309 downwards.
GTTCCGGGATAAACCGAATCCACCGGCTCTATCGGGAGGAAGGGCTCACTGTCCGTAAGCGTCGAGCCCGCCGAAAGGCCACAGGCACCCGGGCGCCGATCCTGGTGGAAGCGAAGCCGAACGCACGCTGGTCGCTGGACTTCGTCTACGACCAGTTCGCCAACGGACGGCGCTTCCGCGTCCTCAACATCGTCGACGACGTCACCAAGGAATGCCTGGGCGCGATCCCGGACACCTCGATCTCCGGTCGGCGGGTGGCTCGGGAACTGACGACGATCGTCGAGCGGCGCGGCAAGCCGGGCTCGATCGTCACACCGACAACGGCACCGAGTTCACCTGCAATGCCATGCTGGCCTGGTGCAAGGAAACCGGTATCGACTGGCACTTCATCGCACCGGGAAAGCCGATCCAGAATGCCTTCGTCGAGAGCTTCAACGGGCGCATGCGCGACGAACTGCTCAACGAGACCCTGTTCTTCGAACTCGAAGACGCCAGAACAAAGATCGCGGCGTGGGTTGCTGACTACAACGGTGACCGCCCGCACTCTTCGCTGAAATACCTCACCCCGGCGGCCTATGCTGCCACATTCACCGCAACGGGCGATCGGCTGCGCAACCCCGACCAGCTCCGCCGATCGCCCGTTGCTCCACCTGCGCCAATCGGCGTACAAAACCCCGAGACTCTAATTGCCACCGGATGAAAGCTCAGTGGCAGGTCATCAGCGGCTCAATCGAACCTTGGTAAAGATTAAGCACCTCAAGGGGAGCACCTGACGATACGAAAGTTTATGGCGGACGTTCGCCTCGATCGCACATTTGGTCCAACGGCTACCCGAGCAGCAAAATAATCCGACGGGCTTCGTACAGGGCGTTCGGGTAGTGAGATTGCGGCGACATGCCCGCTATCTTGGCCTCAAGACGAGGTCGTTAGGAGCGGGTGGCAGTATGTCAAGCGCAATGATAGGAATTGCTTCAGGCCCCGCGGCCCCTGCGCTATGGACGTTGAATGAGATCGAGAGCGGAAAATCGACGTCGCTTTCCCGATCGTCGGCTCGGCATTGTGATAACAGGCCGTGCGGCAGTTGATGATCTACCGTCTGATCCGTTCGATTTCGTATCTCGAGAGCCCAAGTCGTCGTTGTTCACAAAGCCATAAGATGAAGCGGCAATGTCAGTGATGCTCCCCGACGATGATAATTTATCAGGACGGAACCGGACAGATCTTGTCGGTAAATAGCAAGCGCCAATTCAGCTACGCAGCATTAGAGATGCTTGTAGAAGAAGGTCGCCGAGCGATATGTTCCGTCAGGGGCGAGCACACAGCCGGGTTTGATACCCACCCGCTGCCATCCCTCGCTGGCGTAAAGACGCTCGGCAGCAGTACCTGTGGTAGTGCTGAGCGTCAACAACGTCTTTCCCTCCTTTCGTGCTAAGTCGCTGACAGCCGAGATGAGCAGGCGCCCGATGCCGCGGCGGCGTGCACTTCTGTCAACCAGGACTTTGACGACTCGGGCGCTATGCAATTGGTTCTCAGAGGCAGCAGGTATCATCTGGGTTGTGCCAACAATCTGACCTGCGCCATCTTCCGCAGCTAGTAACACGCATCCATTGCAAATGACCGCGTCGGCGACGCTACGCCAGTACACCAGCGCACGTCGTCGAGTTAGGGGTGGCAGAAAGCTGACCGAATCGCCTGGGGGACACAGTCAACGAGGATGTCGGCGAGACGTTCCAAACGCTTATCCACTTCGTCGGCGCCGATGCGCCGCACCTGGATATCGTCCGTCATCTGATTTCGGACAGAGCGAGCCGATCGCCCCCGGCTAGGTCTGACGGTGAGTTCATTGCCCAACGCCACGGCAATAGCGAGTTTCCACAGAGCGACATGCTCTTGAAGGCAAAAAGGGTGGTCACGTGCCGCGTCGCCCAACCCAACCGAAGCTGGCAAATGACTATGGTGGACTACTCCGCCAAGCTGCAATGCTCAGCCGCCCGCTCGAAGCGCCTGGACCGGAGGTGGGCTCCGCATCACGACCCAAATTTATCGCAGAGCTCCGCAGCACGAAACAAATTCAACGCGGAGGTGAGAGTCTTGTCGTGCGGGAACAGCCTCCGAGCGGACTTGACCCGCGCGTCATGGTCCAGTCCAGATATCGTCTGGCCCTCTAAAAGAAGCGCCTCGGAGAATCTGCGAAGAGCAGGGTGATACCGGTCAAGGGCGGCCTCGCTGCGCCGATTGGCACGCGTCATCATTTCAATGAAACTCTCGTCGTTTTCTGAGGGGCCTGGGTGGAATCGCACGGCGAGCGTCGGGCTCGCAGCAATCGCGAAGATTGCTCAACGGCGCCCTTCATTCTTCGGCTATTAGAATTCGTTGACGTGAGCGATAGGATTGCTGATTGCGCAGATCAAACGCTCGACGTCGAAAGCGGAGAACATGCCCGCAATCGGCCAAGTTCGGTAGTATGCAGGCTTAATGTGCGCCTTTTAACGAGTCCGAGCCGCCGCATTATTCGTCGCGTCATCAATTCGGCGCCGGTCTTCTTCAGACTGATGAGGGCATGTACCGCTGCCGGCTGGGAGCGCCGTCGCCAAGGACGGCTCAAACGCCGGTGCATCGCCGACCCTCTTGCTGCTCCTCCGAGGTGGCATGCTGCACCTGCGACCAAACTGTTAGGTTGGATGGGTCACAATTGTGCGGGTCCACGTAGCCTCACGTCCAAGATCCTGAGCAGACATCCTACCACAGCAAGCTTTCGAAAAGCTGACGAAGCCGCAGCGTAGCTGCTCGCGATCGGGCGGCTCGAAATTGGCACCGATCTATTCCGTCACGCCTACGTCATCGGCCTCCCCACGGCATAATGTCGAGCCGAGCGCGCCGAAGTGACTTTGGATCAACGACATTCTGAAGGTGAGCCGCGTGACGCCCTCGGATGGTCAGCAGTGCCAGCCTTCCGGCCCGGTAGTTGTGGGGCGGGCACCCTGGCTATCCTGCTCGCAGACCTACGGCGAGGCGCTCTGTGCCGCGAAGCCGATGCCTGACGATCGCCCTGGGCGTTGAGCCATGAAACCCTGCGCCGATGGGAACGGAGATTCATTGGCTCCGCTGCCGAAACATCCTGCGCGTGATCAAGTTCGACCCAGGCAATGCCAGTCGTGACCTGGCACAGCCTTGTATTCGGACCCGTCGAACATGGTCTGTTCGTAAAATACAGGCGAGCAATGTACCTTGGACTCTGGCATCGCTTACAAGTTGATAAATGCGGGTTTCCTGGATACGGCCGGCGAGCCAACAACGCGCCGAAGTGGTGGTCGGAGGCGGTCGGCAGACGGCAACTGCACATGTCCGTTCAACCTGAACAATCGCTCGTTCTGGAGCGATTAAGCGAGACTGGCTGATCCGGGGCATGGTCGCATCGATCAAGGCTCGAGGCCGTGCTCCCGGAGAACCTTATGCATCAGCTCGCCTTTGATCTCACGCGCGATCTCGCTGAGGATCTGGGCTCCGACCACCCGCTGGGCATCGACATCATCCGTCAGGCCATGCTCCGCGAGGCGCTCGTTCAAGCGCGTGGGAAACTCATCTTCGAGCGCATCGGCAATCCGGTCCCGCGCCGCGGCATGATTATCGGGGGCGATCCGCCTCACCGCCGCATCCCAGGGCTCCCAGCGCGTTGCGAGAAAATCCGCAAAACCCGTCGCTTCCTGTTGCCGCACCGACGTCTCAGCCCTGGCGACGTCGTCCGCCGTGACCTCAGCGAGATTCAAAAAGCGCATATCGGGGGCGATGTGGCGCAGTTCAAGCCGATCCCGTAGCTGGGTCTGATAGGCAAGATAGACCTCGATCTCGTCGATATTGGCCTCCGGGTCGGCACGACGCAGCGAGCTGACCGTCTTGCGTGCGATGTCGTCAAGCGCCTCCAAACGAAACATGACTCGGCCGTGTTGGAGCAATTGGTCGAGCCGATTGTCATAGAGTCCGTCCTTGACATCCGCGTTCAGGCGTGCGGTCTGCATGCCGTTCCAGGTCAAAGTGATGCGGTCCTCGCAGGATGCAGTCGCTCCATTGGCCAGCTCGAAATACTGCTTGCGCAGCTGCGGCCTCATCGCGGCTTGTAGCAGACTCTCGGCCACCTGGTCGCGGAACGCCTGATGACCATAGTTCACGGTGCCCGCGAGCCTTTCGAGAAAGAGTGCGAAGTCCTGCGCACCCGGCTCTTCGGCGAAGCCCTGCCACGTGTCCACTGCGCCGGGCTCGTCCGCGAGCCAATCCGCGACAACCTCGCGCAGCAGAGGCGGCTGATGTTCCACCGGTTGTAGCGGCATCGACAGCAGGACCTGCGGGCCGGCATAATCCGCGCCACGCGTGACTGACGCCAAATCGGCCAGCACCGGGGGCGGTATCGGATTAGACCGCAGGTCGATGCTGGACACGCTGCTGAGCTGCGTCAGCGCGGTCGCGGGCAGGCCGGTCAGCTGATTATTGCTGGCGCCGAGCATTTCAAGGCTGACCGGAAGCGTCTCGGGCAGATTGGTCAGCTGATTTTCGCTGACGTCCAGGTATCCAACTCTAGCCGGAATCTCGGGCAGGCTTGTCAGCTGGTTGTCGCTTGCGTCCAAGTAGCGCAGTCTGGCTGGAAGATCGGGCAGGCTCGTCAGCTGATTTTCGCTGACGTCCAGGCGGCGGAGCCTGGCTGGAAGGTCGGGCAGACTGGTCAGCTGGTTATTGCTGGCGGAGAACTCCTCGATCGTGGCGGGAAGGGCGGGCAGATCGGTCAGCTGGTTGCCATCGACCATCAAGCTGCGGAGCCTGGATGGCAGCTCTGCCGGCAGGCTGGTCAGCTCGTTGGCCATGAGGTGGAGGTTCCGCAGCCTGCTCGGAAGGGCGGGCAGGCTAGTCAGCCGGTTGTCAGAGGCGTAGAGGTCCCGGAGTCCGCCCGGAAGCTGGGCCGGCAGGCTGCTTAACTGGTTACCGATGACCATGACGGTCCGGAGCCTGGGCGGGAGTGAGGCTGGCAAGCTGGTCAGGGACAATGACGACAAATTCAGCTCGCCTCTGACATCACCCTCGTCCCGCCATGCCCTCGTCCGGTTGACCCCCTCTTGCCGATTTTCGTGTTCGCCCTGCCCCTCTTCCGCTGCCCAGCTCGCCAGGACGCGGTCCTGCGACGAGACGAGGTCGGCGGCGGCCGCTCCTGTGGCCCACCGAGTCAAGGCTGACGCCCACAGGGTCAGGCATGAGGGGGACTGCCCGGCGGCCCCAGACGTTGGCTCGGCGCTTTCGGATTCGGAAGCTATGCCTGCGCGAGGCTGGGCCCGTTCTGTATTCATTGAACTCCATGAATGTTTGGACTCAGCCGATTAGGCAGCTCTATCGGCTGGATCGAGCCGTTCGCATGCTAGGACGCTCAGCTGTCGATAAGCTGACGAGCGTCAGGTTATCCGCCATGAAGCTGTTGACAAGCCACTCTTCGTTCGCACGGTGGGGATCCTGCGCTGTCGCGCAGCTGCGCAAATATTTCAATTCGAAAATTCGCAGCTTCGGACTCGAGAATGCTGCTCAGGCGGGAGCATAACTCCGTCCGACGAAATACTCAGAAGGCAGGTCATCTTCAAACCGTTTTGCTGGTTGGAAGCTGACTGCTCCTTTTGATGTCCGTCTATGACGCTTTCTGAGACGCTCTCTGTTCGACCACTTGCGAGCGAGTGGTCAGCCGCGTCGGCGTTGTCGGCCGTGTCCATCGCCTTACTCCTTGCTTGCGCGGTCTTCCATTCGGCCCGCAGTTGCTGTCCATATGCATTCACTATGCTTCCATCTGCGAACGGTATTTCCACTCGATCGTGGCACGGACTGGAACTGCTCAAACAGTTAATCTTGGGTTCCTGCGTGCTGGAAAGCGGAGCTTCACTCGTTCAGCAATAGAACATGGCTCCGAACGCAACCGGGTCTCTCCGGAGTCCACACAAGCCGACATGTCGGTTTTCTTTTCGTTCTTCCAGGACCCTCGGCATGTGAACCGAAGCTTCTATTCGCAACCGCTAACGCCGGATTGGAGGACCGAGGTAACTTCCCCGCCGCCGCGTGGATCCCGCGAGGACTTGGTCTCGGAGATCATCGGTCCGTACTATGCGCACTTGCCGACGTTTCTGAGCGCCAGCGCCGGAGCAGAGGCACTCGAAATGGCGATCGCCGCCGTATGGTCGCAACAATGGCCACGGCTTGCGGATGGAGTTTTCGTTCCTAACCGCCCAGCTTGGAGTTCGTCCTCGGCGCAGTGCAAGGTACGACGTTCAAGTAGCGTTTCCTGAAACTGGTGAGGGGGGCGCTAGGCCCGAATGGGTCGACGCTGCTACCGACGACGCGAGTGCTGGCGAGGTTACTCCTCTTCGTCGATTCCTGTGGCGCTATGGGCGCGACATGAAGAATCCGCGGGATCGTTTTCAACTGCTCGTCGAGACCTTCCTAGTTTTGGGGAGGGGGCAGGCACTCCCAATGGTGGCTGCGATCAAGGTCTTCGATGAAGTGCCCGAAGAGACCGATGGAGCGATATTGAAGAATGACATCTTAGGCTTCGACACGAACTCGCTGTCGATCTGTCCGCCGGTATCGTTCCTCGACATGCTTCGTCTGCTCGACATGAAGGGTTCGGATTCCGCAGTCGACGTCTCCGAAATCGAGCAGCGCTTCGGACGGCTTTCGGCCGCCGAAGTGGCGGAGGTCGTCAACTTCGCGGCGGCAAATGGCAATCGCCTCGATCGATTGCGCGATCCGATCGTCGGGTGGACCGTCGCTCGCGCCGACGGTGAGATCGTCAATTCTGTCGCCACGACTCCCTTTCGGATGAGAAGACTCATCGCGCGTCCGATCTAATAACCGCGCGCGCCGTTGCCGATCTTCCGGGGCCAGACCTCTCTCGCTTGTTCGCAGTCAGCCGAACCTCCGAAGCAATGGCGACGATTATCGACGTCGCCGTGCGCCGCGACCTCGGCGAGGGGGCCGTCGAGATCTTGAAGCGGGCACCGGAATTCGCCATACGATCCGTGATCGACGCTGTTCGCAAAGGTGAGCTTCACCAGTCGTGGCGTCGACCAGCCGCCAATTCCCGGAACGCACTTTTGGATCTCGACCTGCTCCAACACGCCGCAGGCCTTGCCGACGTGCTGACGATCGCACGATTGACCAATCTCAAGCACAGCATCGTCACGCTTGGAAGATCATCGGAAAATTGGTCGACGCGATGGAATTCGCTGCAGCGGGACGTCCCGGAACAGGGTGTCCTCGACATCGAATCCGACCTCCTCGTTCACGCGCTCGAGGAGGCTAGTCAGGCGAGTTGGAATCTAATTGGGGCGATACTTCCCGCACTGCGCGCGACGATCAACGCCGGGCCGCTCGGCGGCAACGCGCGACAGACCCTCGACAGATCGCTGCCGAGCATCGGCTATGACAACTGGGTTATCAATAGACGGATATTGCTCGCTCTCCACGCGCTTCAAAAGCGGACCATCGTCAACAGGCCGATGTTGTCGAGCGCCGGCCTAATCGATATCGAAGCAGATTTCGTCTTCACAGGACCGAGGGAAGAACCGAAGCGTCGAACAGGCTTCTTCTGGTGGCTCGACTGACGGGATCGGGCGATTTGCCGGTGCGGTTCCGGCGCCTTGGGTGCAGTTTAGTTCTAGGGACAGCCTCCGGATCGAACGCTGAAGTCTGTCGAACTCGCAAGTTTGGCGGTCCGCCTTCGATGGCGGGCGCCTTGATGTCGGGGGTGATCTCGTTTTCCAGCTTCATGGCGGAGATCGGGTTTTCGCGCGACCTTGGGACGAAGTTGCTTCAGCGGAACCGGACCATGGGCGACGAGGGGAATGATCGCGATCGGCGTGATCGCGATCCCCGCAGTGCGATGCGCCAACATGATTGGCACCGGAATGATCAGCGTCGGCCGTGCCAGTGTCGGGATAGGGGGCGCTGGCCTGCTTTAACCCCTGGTGGCCTAATTTGATTTTTGGAGTGGCCTGTTTGGTTTAAGCGAATGGAAAGAATGGCTTAGCTGACGTTCTCGGTAGGACTACCGAGCGGCGATCACGGAATGTTCTCACCATCTCCGGGCCTTATGCCGCTATAAAATTCAATATGCAGTTTGTGCCAGTTTCCGCCCGGGGTTCTCCGTGGGTGAACGGAGTTCCTATCTCAATTGGGCGCATGAGATTGACGGCTGCCGCGAGCTTTCCGCAAAATGGGGGTTCCGTCAGGGCAGTCGGGGATTGTCAATGAAGGACATGAAGGCGCACTTGGAGAAGCTTCGGGTTGAGGCTGAGGAGTGCGAACTAATCAGCAAGCTCGCGACCAACGCGACCAAGAAAGAGCTGTTCGCCAAACTGGCGACTCACCACCGCGCGCTGGCCGACGAGGTCGAGCGGACGATCAGCTCTAGTCCCATTGGCTAATGCGCTCCTAGGAACCTTGCATTTCCGTGACAATTAGACTCCCCGTTCCGGGCAGGGAACCGAACGAGGGAAAGGGAGCAATGGGTTCGAAACGTCGCCGTGTGAAGCAGACAAATTCACTTGAAGAAAGACTTTTAGAGCGCGCTCGACAGCTACACCAACAGGCCGCAGCGCTCTCCCCAGGTATCGAGAAAGAAGCGCTGCTGAAGCTTGCCCGACAAGCTGAAGCTGGCGCGAGCATGACCGAATGGCTCCGCGCTCCCGAGGTCCTATCGTCGACCTAGAAGGGATTTCGAGTGAAGGGATTATTGATCGCCGCTGGCATTATTTTTGTTCTGTACGTCATCGACCAGCACTTCAATCACGGCCAATACACCGATGCCGTCCAGCGCATGGCGGCTCAGATGAGGCATTCCTTTGGATTGTAGGCCGCCTCAGTTGGCGGCCTTTTTGTTTGGTGGCACTGGACAGGGCGGCGGATTCCTGTGTCCAACTCCAAATCCATTGTTGGCGCAAATCGCTCTAGGCGGTGTGGACTCTAAGGATTCCCTTTTGAGGGCAAATCAGATTCAAGGCTTGTTTTGGGAGGCGGCCTTGGGTGTGATGGATCGTTTGGTGTTGAGCGACGCGGCTTGGGAGCGCATGGCGCCGCTCATCATCGGCCGGCCTGACCAGAAGGGTTCGACCGGACGCGACAACCGGATGTTCGTGGAAGGGGTGCTCTGGATCGTTCGCACCGGCTCTCCCTGGCGTGATCTTCCGGAGGCGTTTGGGGATTGGAACAGCGTGTTCCGGCGCTTCAGTCGATGGAGCACCAAGGGTGTCTGGTTGCGGATCTTCGAGGCGATGTCCGATGATCCGGACTTCGAATATCTGATCGTCGATTCCACCATCGTCCGGGCGCATCAGCACGCCGCCGGGGCGAAAAAAGGGGGTCTGAAGATCAGGCGATCGGCCGCTCGCGCGGCGGCTTGAGCACCAAGATACATATGGCCGTCCGAGGTTTGGGATGCCCCGTGCGGTTCACGCTCACCGCGGGCCAGAAGGGCGATGCACCGCAAGCCGCCACCTTGATTGAGGGATTGCCCGCCGAGGTGGTCATGGCCGATACGGCCTATGACGCCGATCACTTGCGCCAAGCCATCGCGGCCAAGGGCGCGCTCGCCGTCATCCCCAACAACCCGTCACGTGCACTCAAGCATCCGCTCGACAAGCATCTCTATGCCCAGCGGCATCTCGTCGAATGCTGCTTCAGCAAACTCAAGCAGTTCCGCCGCGTCGCAACGCGCTTCGAAAAGACAGCCCGAAATTACCGAGCCGTCGTCACTCTCGCTGCAATCGTCCTATGGACACGATAAGTGTCCACACCACCTAATCCGTCGTTCATACGTAGCCAATCACCGTAGTTTCCCGGAATCCAACAGTGTTGTTGAAAACTCTAATGTCCCCCTTGCCGGGGCTAGATTTCAGCACGGACCGATATTCAAACCGGCAAGGGGCCGCTCGCGTGAGGCGGCCCCTTTCGATTCCGGTGGCCTGTTTTGTTCCCGCGAGTGGCCTATTTCGGCCAGTACAGGCTAGGGCATGCTGCCGGTGCTGCCGAGCAGCAGCATCAGCACGCCGATCGGGACAAGAGGGCACCGCAGCGGGCGAGCGGGCCTCGTCGACATGTCGACGAAGCCGCTATCACGGCTTCGGTTGACGCACGCAAGAAGACCATTGTCTGCCAGGTCGCCGTTGAGTTGGCCGCTCCAGCCGACGGCATTCGCGTGAGGCGGCAGCGAACCAGTTGGTCCGGAGCGTTCGCCGATCATCGGTAGCAGCCGCACTGAGAAGACCGCTGTGATCATGATCAGCATCGTGCCGCCGAAGTAGAGCAGCACCGGCACAGGGTAATGCCGATGGTGCATCACGGCCCTGGTTCCGTCTCCCTGCTTCCGGCTGCGGCTCATCGGACGGCGGGACTGCGGGCGGGCTCGACCATCCGCCTTAACAGTTTTCATTTGTTGCTGGTTTTAGGGTATTATATGCCCCAATTTATGCACTGAGTAATTTAGAATTGTATAATGCAGAAGGGCTGAGTTTGCCGCGCCACGTGCTTGCGCCGCGAGCGGCCCTACTGCCGAGATCACGCCGGCTGCGAAGGTCAGGCCAATCGATAAGATCATACCGGCGAGCGCGGCAGCCGCGAGGGCCTCGGTGCCGATGTGGCCGATCCAAGCCAGATCCGTCGCCATCATCGCGATCTGTGCAAGCTGCGTGAGTGCGATCGGGGTCGCGAGTGTCGCTGTTGCGGCGAGTTCTCCACTGAGGTGGTGGCAAGCCCCCCATTTGGCCAATCGGTGAGGCCAGGATGATCGGTGCGTGGCGTCCCCAGTCTTTCTCATCGAATGCCGCCGCTCCGGATTGCGCGCCTCCGCCAATTGACCCGCTGATGCGAAATTCGCGCGATCACGGTCGCGTCATCGGCACTCTCATTGCTGATAGCATATTCTCAATCGATGACGCCCCGCTCAAATGCTGAGAGCGTTTTGGCCGGCAAGGAAGGCAGTCGCTGTTATGAGCGTTGTGCTTGCGACGTCGACTGTCTCGCTTCAGACGCCGCTTGTCTCAACCGCAACGACAGAACGTTTGCAGCGAGTGAATGCCGCGAGATGCGCATCATTCCCCAATAGAAAACTGTCAAGCGGATTTGGCATGTGGGTTGCTTGAGAGATGCGAGAAGATCATGCGGCCATGATGTTTCTCGAGCAACACATTCGGGTTTTCAGATGAAGCTTTCCGGATCGGTTAATGTCAGAAGTCTCTGCAGGTGCGCTCCACAGCGCGCGCTCCTGCATGGCGACGTTTGTTACCTTCAGGTCGCGTTTCGAACGGTCACCATCCAAGCCCTCCCAATGAGCACGGCTTGAACTCTTCTATCGGTCATCTCGGGCGAGCAGCCGTTCACTTGAAGCTGAGCGACAACGACGCATCGGGGCTTGCGCTGGCAGATGATTGAGCTGATGCAGGATGATAGGGATCCTGAGCAATTATTCAGGCAACGGGACGAGCTCAGGATCAAGTTGCTTCGTGCCCAATCGGTCATAGCCGAATGTAAGGCAGAATTGGCGGAGCTTGAGCGGAGGCTTGACTGTCTATCAGTGTGGGCGCCAACCGATGAACGCCAGCAGAAATCTGCGGCAGACACTGCGGCGCGTAAGGCGCGGCCGCGCAAATCTTGGAGCGTCAATGATCCTGTCGACCCGCTGGCTGCCACGTTCACGAGTCAATCCTGGGACCGTTAAATGCAACGGACGTTCGTGAACCCGGAGGCTCAAAGCCTTCAATATCTATCGTGTTGCGAACCGACTGCCGAATGGATGTCAAGATGCGGCTCTTCTATCGGCTTCGTTTTTTGTTGTTCGCGGTGCTTTGTCCGGCGGACGCGCTTTTGATTGGTCACGCTGACAGAGGACGTATCGTCCGCGGTTCCGACGGGACACCATGTTTGCGGATAGGGCGCTCACGCGGAGTTGTTCAATCTCTTTGTTAGAGAGCTAAGCCAGAGTGCTTAATCGGCCGTGATCGCTCGCCAAGATCAAGGCACGTCACGCCCCCGTGATCGGGAAAGCTGACCAGCCTCATTTGGCTCCCCCTGGATGTTGATGAGAGTTGCTTGACTATGTTCCTCAGGGGCCTCGAGCAGGGGCTGATAATGGCAATCACCTGAGCTCGCGGATGCTAAAAAGAGGGTTCGAGGAACGTCGAAAGCCATATGCGGACAGCGATTTCGTCAGCTTCTCGAAAGCTTGTACGAATACGAACTAACGTGGATAGGCTTCGAGGTGAGGATTGTGCGTGGACTCGCATGATTTCGACGCGTCTGGTTCTGCAGTTTCAGCACCGGTGCAGAACGCCGATCTGGAAGAGCAGCAAGCTCGGGCCGAACAAGACGCGTTTGAGCAACAGCTGGATGCAGCGCGGATGGCCGATAGCGGCCGCCTTCACCGGCATCCCGGCCGCAAACCGCCGGCCAATGTGTCTGGTACGGATCGCGATTACATTTGGGCCATGATGGAGGGCGTCAGCAAGCGCCGAAAGCTGTCACACGCGTCGACCGAGAAGTATACTCAGATGCTCTACAAGGTGGCAGCTTACCTGGGCGAGAGAGGCCAATCGCTCGAAGGAAGTGATAACAAGACGTTGAGTGAGCTTTCTGAGAGGGTGTTCCAGAAGAACAAGCATGTAGGTGTTGCATTGCAGGCTCTCCAGGAGCAGCGTGGCGGGGTTGGAAAGCGTAAACGTGGCGCGTCCATGCTTCAACCGCCTCGCCGCTTGCCAAGCGACTATTAGACCAAACGAGGGATCGCCGCAGAGCCCTTAGTTTGCTCTGGCGGCCGATTTAATTTGCGGCGACCCACGGCACGTCTAGCCGTTATCGAGCGTATCACCTTGGCTTTCAGCCGGCTTTGCTTCGATCGCCATGGCTCAACTGGATGGCTTTTCGCGCACAGTACTCCTGGAGCTTTAGATGACGATGCATTTGTAGCGCAGAGTATGTTCCCTGTCGGCACGTGATCAGCTCTCAGTTCATGACTGAAGACGTCGATGGCGGATTGCAGGCTGATTTTGTAAGTCTTCCTACCTAAGCCGCAGGTGTGACCCGCGCGCAAGCCTCTCTCAGCTATGAGCTGATCGGCGAAATCGCGTGCCCCCTTGCAGGGTCGTTCATCGCCCCTTGCAGCAATGCTGCTGCGAGCGCGTAAAACTCTATGCAGCCTCTGCGTCTTATAAATGTCATCTTGCGCGGCGAGTGAGGCGAGCCGCGGCGGATCGGTTCGCGTGTGCAAGTGTTAGGCCGCATCGATCCACGCGGCAAAGAGACGAGGTCGATGACACAGCCTTTTCGAGCATGCAGTCTGTTATCCATCATTGCCTGCATCATTCTCTGTCCGGCCGCCAACGCGCAAGATCGTCGCATCGTTACCGAACCTATTGCACCACAGACGGTGTGCGACCGGCCCGTGCCGTCCGGCAAGCAAGATACGGTCACTTTGCAAGATGCCATCGACCAATGTCCGTCGGGGGCCGCCGTATATTTAGGGCGGGGCGAGTTCCGGTCGGGTCCGCTCGAAATGAAATCGGGCGTGACGTTATGGATCGGACGAGGCGCCAAGCTCATCGCCATCCCCCAACCAGCTGCTTACGATAAGGGCCGCGGACAGTGTGGTCGCATCTCCGGCAAGGGCGATGGTTGCCGGCCGTTCATCAGCTTTTCCAAAACCCGTGGCGGCGGAATCTACGGGGACGGCATCATCGATGGTCAGGGCGGTGCAACCCTGGTCGGGAGCGCCGAAACCTGGTGGCAACTGGCCCGCCGCGCCCAAGTCGAGGGCGGCAACCAAAACGCCCCGCGCTTGATCCAGATCGATCATGCGCAAGACATCACGTTCACGGGTGTCACCTTGCGCAATGCACCCAATTTTCATATCGCGATGAACCGGGTCGAAGGTGCCACTTTTTGGGGCCTCACGATCGATGCCCCAGCGGACGCCCGCAATACCGACGGTATCGACCCTGGCGCGAGCCAGGATGTGACCATCACCCGCAGCTTCATCCGAACGGGAGACGACAACGTCGCTATCAAGGCCGGCGATAATGGCTCAAGCAGCCATATCTCCATCATTGATAACTATTTCGGCTGGGGGCACGGCATGTCGATCGGCAGCGAGGTGAATTCCGGGGCCAGCGACATACTGGTGCGTAATCTGACGCTGGACGGAACGACGTCTGGTCTGCGCATCAAGAGCGATGTCAGTCGAGGTGGCCTGGTCGAGCGCGTGACTTATGAAAACGTGTGCCTGAGGGGCAACCGCTGGCCGCTGGCGTTCGATGCGAAATACGATCCGCGCGCGCAGGGCTCGAGGATTCCGGTCTATCGGCAGATTGTTCTGCGCCATGTGCGTGGCGACGATGGCGCACTGGTGATGCGCGGCGTAGACGAGCGGCATGTCCTTGACGTGAAACTCGAGGATGTCCGATTTGCCAGTTCCGCGATCTGGCAGCTCGAACATGCAAAGGTGACCGCCGATCACTCTGACGTGTCGCCGCCGCTGCCGGGGCAAGCTGCAGAGACGTTGTCGCGCGGATCGGACACTTGTTCTAGGGCATTCCGAGACGTTAACCGCTAGGCGCCACGACTCCGGCGCCGGCAGAGGAGAGCCCGCATCGATAGGCTTGAACTGGCGAGATTGCGGAAGGTGAGCCTAATGGCCCGCGCCCGTTGCGCGATTGGTTTGCAAAGGCTGACATCGCGAGAGTTACGCACAGGTTCTGGTTCGGCGAGGAAAGTATCGACCATCCGCGAGGCTATAGCGCGGCGGCGCGTTACATCGACTGCATCGGACGCGCCGCAAACGCCACCAAGGGAAGATCAAATGCGAATGTTCCTGACGTCCGCCGCGCTTCTGGCTGGATGTTTCTGCATCCCGGCAGCATACGCCGAGGCAATATCGGTGTCGCACGCCGCAAACGCGGACTATCGCTCCGTGCAGCAAGCCGTCGACGCGTTGCCGGCGCAAGGCGGGGAAATTCGGATCGCGCCGGGGACCTATCGCGAAAAGGTCAAAACCTCCAAATCCGGTATTCATATCGTAGGGACTGGCGGCAAACCGGAGGATACGGTCATTGTGTATGGCGACGGCGCAATCAATGCGGGAGGAACCGCGCGTTCGGCTACACTGGATGCCGCTGGCGATGACGTCCGGATCGAAAATCTGACTATCCAGAACGACTACGCGCTCAATCCAACCAATCCCCCATCGCAAGGAGTAGCGCTGTCCGTTACGGGAGACAGGGACGTCATTACGCGCGTCCGCCTGCTCGGCGCCCAGGACACGCTGTTTGCCGGCAAGGGGCCGAACGGCCGAATGTCACGACAATACTTCTCGGAGTGCTACATCGAGGGGCATGTCGATTTCATATTCGGCAACGCCAAGGCCTACTTCCGGAACTGTGAGTTGCATGGCATCGCCAATCAGGCCGTCGTGTATACTGCCCAGAGCAAAGAGGCGCCGGAGGAGGACAGTGCTTACGTCTTCGATCATTGCAGGCTGACTGCCGAGCCCGCTGCGCGCTACGTTGCGCTTGGCCGGCCTTGGCGTCCGTATGCCACTGTGGTCTTCCTGTCGACGAAGATAGATGTACCCATCATCGCGGAAGGCTGGCGTGAATGGGATCCGGGCAAGACCAACGCGTTGAGGACGAGCTATTATGCTGAATACAAATCCTCAGGAATCGGGGCCAATCCCTCTGGCCGCGAGCCTCACTCCCATCAACTGACGGATCGCGAAGCTGCGAGATGGTCATTGAAGGTGTTCTTCGGGGGTGCCACAGATTGGCTGCCGAGCGAGCCGTCGGAATGAAACAGGAGTCGAGCGACGCCGAAATCTGGATCGGCGCACGCCGTCTGGTTCTACGCTTGCCGCGCAAGGCTCTCGGCCGATGACCGACGCCATCAGGCAGGAATTAAGCCTCCTGCAGCCAAAGCCCGCTTCACAGCTTCAGGCCGTGGTCGTTGAGCACCTTGTCTCTCAGGGCGCCCTTGATCTCGCGGGCAATTTCCTTGCGAACCGCGGCACCCAACTGTAGCTTCGCGTCCTCGACAAGGTCAGATCCGACCCCGATCAAACCTTTGTCGGTGAGCTGTTGCTGCGATGGCAACGCAGCTGCCGGCACCATCGTCGCTACAACGATTGGAACGGTGGCGGATAAGCAAGGCAGTAGCGGCTTCGCTATAGAGCGCAACGACGACCAGCAGAGCCTTTTCGGCCGAGTAGCGAGAAATGAAGGGCGGCAGGCGATCCGAAGGGCCGAGTTCACGCCGACATTCTCAGATGCCTGGGCAGTGCTGCCGAACTGGTCATTGCGAAGCTTGAGCGGTTCACCCGTAAGCTGGATTGCTTTGCTCACCCCGTGGCAAACGAGCGCCCCTGAGGGTTGCAGCGATACTCGTCAGCTAATCGACAGGTAAGCCTGCTAACGGCAGAACGTTGCCCGTAAACGGTCCTGCCGGACTTATCTGGTCAACGAAATGGCCGCAAAACTCGCAGCAGTATCGATCGATTTGCCGCGCTAGGGCTTGTGTGAACCCGTGCTTACTTTAGTCGGACGGGGACTCAGCGCACGTATAGCGGTTATCGAGTGACATTCGCGCTGTGCAACCGCCTGCTTCGCAAGCTTGAGAAGCAGGCGGTATTCTTGATTCTGGAATGGAGAAATTGATGGACGCTGGGCAGGCACAGTGGAATGCAGGTTCTTCCTCGGGGCTTTCCGAAGGGGCGGACCAGGAAAGCTACCTCGGCGGCTTCAACCGCGCCGTGGCGAATTTGGTCGAAACCGTGACGGGCTATCGGACCGCGGCTTCCGCGCGCGCGCAGATGCTGGACAATTGGGTTGTCGAAGAGGGGCAGGGCGAAGCCGAGAATCGGCGGCAGGGGCGCACACGAATCAGGAATACGGAGAACACAGGCTCGCGCTCGCTCGACTTATCGTGGCTCTCGCTGACCACTCTGCCCAGCGCCCTGCCGCCAAGGTTGCTAGAACTGCGCGCCAGGCACAACGAGCTAAGCAGCCTGCCCGCTATGTTCACGCCCGGTCTCCAGCGTCTTCTCATCAGCCATAATCGCTTGACCAGTTTGCCGGATGGTCTTCCGGCGACCCTCTCTGAGCTGGAAGTCGCTGACAATAGATTGACGAGCCTGCCGGTAAATCTTCCGGTCGGACTCGAGATCCTGAACGCGAACGACAACCAGCTAACCAGCCTGCCGGACGCTCTCCCGAGCGGGCTCACCTCGCTCGCGCTCGGTGGCAATCAGTTGACCGATCTGCCC
Organism: Bradyrhizobium sp. USDA 3364; assembly: GCF_054056355.1. Lineage (NCBI taxonomy): Bacteria > Pseudomonadati > Pseudomonadota > Alphaproteobacteria > Hyphomicrobiales > Nitrobacteraceae > Bradyrhizobium > Bradyrhizobium sp. USDA 3364. The sequence goes on along the minus strand of NZ_JBSRYG010000002.1, from coordinate 940,989 downwards.
GAGTCCCTCCCGTCGCGGCTCATTGAACTCAATGTGAGCAGCAATCAATTGGCCAACCTGCCTGACCCACTTCCGAGCACACTCCAATCGCTCAATGTCAGCGGTAACCGGCTGACCAGCCTGCCTGAAAGTCTTCTAGAGGCTCTTATACCGATGAATAGCCTCTACTACCCGCATATGGCGAGCTTCGAGTTCGGGGATAACCCGCTGCCGGACGCCGTTCTCGCTCATCTGGCGGCGGCTGAAGCGCTACCGCAGCTTGCGCAGCAATCCCTGCATGAGGCCGCCGCACACTGGCTCGCAGACGATCCGGTCGCGCTGGCCGAATGGCAGCACTTCGCGGATGAGCCCGGCGCCCAGGACTACGCACGGTTCCTGGAGAGGCTACGAGGCACTGTGAACTACGGCAATGACGCGTTTCGGCAGCAAGTGGCTGATGATCTGCGGCAGGCGGCCGCCAATGCGGGATTGCGCGAGCAGTACTTTGCACAGGCTTTCCGAGGCTAACACCAGCTGCGAGGATCGTGTTACGTTGCACTGGAACGGTATGCAGACGGCGCGCATCACCGCTGACGTTAAGACCGGGCTATATGACAACCGGCTTGGCGAGCTGATCCAGTGCGGCCGTGTCGCGTTTCGCCTGGAGGCGCTGGACGAGATCGCGCGCGACAGGGTCAACGCGCTTGCTCGCGGCAACCCGAACGCGGACGACGTCGAAGTCTACCTGGCCTATCAGCATCGGCTGCGCGCGCCGCTGGAGCTCAGTCACGTCGCTCCTGACATGCGCTTCTTGGCGGTCGCTGACGTAAGCGAGGATGATGCGACGGAGGCGCTGGACCTGGTCCGGAAGCGCGAAGCAAGCGAGTTCACCGATTTCATGGCAAGCCGCTGGGAACCCTGGGACACGGTGCTCAAGCGCATCGCTCCGGACGAACATGCCGCGATGCAAGACCGAGTGCTCGAAGCCATGGGCGAGGAATTTCAAAGCCGCCTCGGTCAACGACTGGCCGAGCATGGTCTGCTGGGCGACGCGGATGCCGAGCGGGTGCTCGGAGCGCAAGTCCGAAACGAGCTCGCAGGCAAGATCAAACGCGAGGTCATGGACCGTGTGCTCGCACAGCGTGGCCTCGAACTATGAGACTCCCAACCCGCCGCAGAGCTGTTTATCATTGCTCTGCGGCAGTACGTAAGGATCGATCGTGAAGGGTCGCCCATCGCTGCGGACGTGCTGTTGCACCTTGGAAAGTGCGCTGCCGTCGATCTGGGCCCTTCGGTCTTGCCGAGCGGCAAGAATTCCGCGCGCGAGGCGAGAGTGTATCTAGGTCCGGCCGAAATCCGCTATGGGACGGGAGCTCCATCGGTCGAAAAGCTGTTGAGGAGATCAAGGCGCGCAGCGGTGAAATCATCAGTTCCGAAGGCGCTGCCGCAGCCAACAAGCTTGGTTTGACGAGGCAGCTAACTGTTCGGCTAGTTTATTTGACTTCGGGTGCTTCCCGCGAACTCCATCTTGGCAAGCAAGTTGTGGAGTTCAAGCATGCACCGCGTCGGCAGCTTACGATGGCCAAGCCGTCGTGCAGGTGAGGTCGTCCGCGCGCGCTCCAGTGGGGCGGTCTCGATACTGCACGGGAAGCCTTACGGTTCCTCAGGCAAAAACTGAGCCCGATTGAAGTGAGCGAAGTCTACCGAATCTTCATTGCCGACTTGGCTTGCAAGGCCTAATCCGCGAACTGTGGGCTGGATAAACCTTAAACCTATCTGATCCCGAGAGGAGCTCGGCGTTACTGTTGCGAGGGCGGCCTGCATATCCTCTGGAGAAAAATATTTGGATCGTTTGAACCTCAACGCACTCGTTGCCACTGGCGATAGCATCTCGTCTTCAAGGGCGGAACGTCCCCTTCGAAGGGCATTCGGCGAAGTCCGCCGTTTTCCGGACGACATGGATCTCACATACAGCATTCGAACAATGGCTCCGGACTGGTGAAACAGGTTAGGATGATTCGGTCCCTCAGAATCGCACTCAAGCAAAGTGGAATTTCGACGCGCGAGAATGCCTCCCGGTCTGCGTCGAGGAAAAGACGTTGTGCGTCATCAATGAGCGCCTGCAACAGGACAAGCTCAGCGCCAAAGTTGATGCCAAGGACGACAAGATACTCGTCACGTATTATCTGTCGGAGACTGGTAGAGGCTGTGTGAGCCCGGCCGTGATGTTTGAATTCGGCGCACGATCGACAGGCGATCATTGTCATATCCGTCGACCAATTCTCGGCCGGCGAAGAGGTTCGGCAAAACTGGAGCGACCCCGTCCTGTCGTCACGCGGGTGACGATACGAAGGCGGTGTTGCGCGCAGCAATATCCTGATCTCGTCAGCTTTTGGAAAGGTTGCGGCTACAACAATCAGATAATCTGACCCTTGCTGAACGAACTGCTAGCTGGCCGTAATCCAGGAAGTGCGGATTGTTGCAGGGGCCATGCAAACATGAGGAGAGCAGGATGGATCCGGTTGACCCATTCTTCGATTCAGGAGCCTGGATGCGCGAGTACGCCGCCCTTCAGGGGCGGACTGGGCAGCGAGCGGGTAGCCCAAGCGAGCAGGCTGACTTTGAAGGGCGGCTGCAGGACTTGACCCTCGTTCCGTCTGATCAAAGGAATTCAACTTCGCCTGATCGGCCTCCCGCAGCAGGTGGTCGAGCAGTGCGGAGGGACGATTTCGGCGGTTCGATGCGGGCGCCGCCGCGCTCCACTTCTAGGGAGAGTGCGCTAGGCGGCACGCGCCGGAGCGTAGACATTCCCAGCTTTCAGCTTCCCGCTTCGTCGCAAGTGCCGCAGTCTAGTTTGCGAGATGATCTGTTCAACAGCACACGTTACAGCTTTCCGGACGCAGAGTCTGCCGCGTCGGCCAAGAGCGGAAAAAGCCGCGGATTATGGTCACGCTTCAAGTCGGGACTTGGCAAGGCGCTTGGCGGGAGCAGCAGCGGAAAGTCGTCGCGAGACGCGGGGCAATCTGACGTCATTTCGACGAATCTACGAATTGATTACGCCAGGCAGCCGGGCCGGACGCGTGGGGTTTCTCCGGCCGATGAGGAGCTCATTGAGGATTTCCGAAACAGGGCGGCGGGTAATGTCAGCGACGGCACGATCAAGAACGCGGCAGCCGATTTGCGCCATTTGAGCGCGCGCCTGAGCGACGCCGGCAGGCCCTCGATTGCCGATCGAATTCGCCGCGAACTGGAGAATGCGCAGCTGGAAAATCCCGATGTGGAAAACCACCAGCTGGAAGCGGAGCTCGACGAGGACGTCGACGCCTACGCAAAGGACCGCGGCAGGCGCATCAAGGCGGCCCTGAAGAAGCTTCGTGAAGTCGGTGCCGGAAACACCTTGGCGGCCGATGTCCGCCGACTAGCCCCTCGTGCTGAGGACGCAAGCTTCATCCGCATGTGGGCGGCGGCGGAAAAGGCAACCGGCAGGATCGATCCCAAGACGATCGATAGGCAAACTCGCCGCATGTTCAGACTGAGTGAGTGGCTGCAGACGCACGACAGACAGCCGATCGCTGACCGACTGTCTACCCCTGGGCTCGCTCAAGACGTCGAGGAATACAAGCAAGAAACCAAGGACAGCAAGATCAACGCTGATCTGCTCAGGCTTGGACTCTACCAGCAAATCCTCGAGGCGAACAGGGCATTGGGATTGCCGCCTCCTGAGGACCCAGGTCAACCTTCTGCGGAAGCTGCTCGGCAGGCCCATTCGCCACAGGAGCTTCCCGCAACGCCAGCCACACCGAGCGCTGGGGCCTGGGGGTGGCCTGGTGAGCAGATCCACGGGCCCGCCTCACCAATGCCAGCGCCGCACTGGGCCGCGCAGGCTCATCCGCCATTCGAGCTTCCGGCCACCCCGAGCCAGGGAGCTTGGGCATGGCTTGGGCAACAGATGCAAGAACCTGCATCGCCTTCGTCCGTGAGGCCTCGATCGTCAAACATCTACGGCGGTCTCGAGTCCTTCGTTGATCTAGATCCACCCACACCGCACGACTTGCGCGACGATGCGCGCTCTGCGCCAGCACCTGAATTAGCGGCCGCTTCGTCGTTCGCGGGCCCACCGGGGGCCCCTTCGGAGCTGCGGGATATAGGAGCGATCGTTGGGGTGGATTGGCGCCACGGTTCCCAGGCGGCGTCAGACGTGTTGATCGATGTGTTGGGCAACATCAATCTGCTGCCAAACCAGTTCGGGCCAAGTCAATTTGCGATTAATGGGGAGCGCTATTCGGCGACATTTGGACCGGGCGGTCACAGGGATATTCGCCTGATCCATCACCCGCGGGTTGGCGGGATGAACGAAGCCGGGCCATCCCGGCCGCTGCATCGCCCACCGCCAATCGTAAGCGCAAGACGCCCCGGGGAAGGCGCAGTCGATCTTGGCTATCTGATCCGGGGCGGCTGGGAGCATAGGGAGCGGTTCCTGCCGCCTTACCTCGTGCGCGTTTTGGAGGGCGAGCGCATCATGCCCGGTCCCGGGCGGCCGACCTATTTCGAGATCCGCGGGGTGCCCTACAGGGGCGAGCTGGTGGAAAGCGAAGGACGCCAGCGCGTTCGCGTCTATCCCGAATCTCGGTGAAGAAACAAGTTGGCTGCAATTCCAGATGCTCGTCGGGCAGCTCGCGCGAGGCGTTCCATCACGCGGCGCTTGACCGGCCATGCACCCAATTGATGTAGATCGCAGAGGTGAGGCGTGAGTACACGCCTGATGTCGAGGGCGATGTTGGCTCTGTCAGTTTGCCAAGCGGCAACCTCGCCGCTTGTCGGTACATCAGGCCCGAGCCTGGCTCGGAAGGTTTCGAAGCGACAGTCTCTCAAGCGAGCGCGGCGTGAACCCGATCGAGTCAAGCGATCCATTCAACACGGAAGTTTGGATATAAGGGTACGCTGCTCTGCTAGATCAGCATCGGTGAGAAAATAATCCGGCAACATGCCTGCGGGTCAACAGCCCCGCAGAAGGGGGGCGGCGACCGCGGCGCCGACCAGGGGGAAGGCTTTCTCCTCCAGGCCTTCCAGATCGCGGCCCTGTAACTTCCAACTAGCGGACCATTGACTGCCAATCAGCCGGCACAGATAGTTCCAATCTTCCGGATTCGGAGATTGGCATGTTCGATCGGTTTGTGGAGCGACGGGCGGAAGAAGCCCTTTCTGATACGCCGGTGGTACTGATCGTAGGCCCGCGCCGTGCCGGAAAGACCACGCTTGTTCGAAAAATGGGAGAAGCCGGGCGGACCTATATCACGCTCGACGATCAAACGATCCTCGAGGCCGCCCAGTCCGATCCGGCCGGCTTCATTCGCGGCCTTCGACCGGGCTATCATCGACGAAATCCAGCGCGCCCCTGACCTGCTGCTGGCCATCAAGAAGACGGTCGACGAGGACTATCGGCCGGCTCGCTTCCTGCTCACCGGCTCGACCAATGTCCTGACTTTGCCGCGGGTTGCCGACAGCCTGGCCGGCCGGATGGAGACCATCCAGATGCTGCCGCTCGCAAGGGCTGAGGTCGAAGGCCGGACCCCGACTTTCTTGGAGCATCTCTTCGCAGGAAAGCTCCGGCAGCAGAACGGCGCTTGCCATAGTCAGAAGAAAACCAGCGTAGACACCAGCAGATTGAGGGCGTGCTCGGTGTGAAGCGTATGTGTGACGCTTGTCGGGTTGTGGATGTATGACAGCCCGGCGCTTGCATAGATGCCCGGGGCGAGATGGGCAGTATATGTGCCCGTGATCGCCAGGGTATCGCGATGCGCAAGCTGGCCTTTAGCCAGGGCAGCATCCACGGCGAATTTGCTCCAGGTCGTGTTGCTGGCGACAAGAGCAATCAGATCCTTGGGACGACTATCAAACGGCCCTTTCGTATAAAGACGAAGCTCGTAATACTGGCTGATCCTGTTGAGGTCAGGCGGAGCTGCCATGACAGAGAATCCGCCATAGAGTCCGCGAGACGGCGACCCAGTGGCATCAGTTTGCCAAAATTGCCGGTCCGCAGCGATGTACTGGAAATTGTTGCCGCTCACTCGCTGTTGATCCGGGTCCGCCAAATTCTTGTAGCGGCTGGTATTGAAACCAGTGCCGGCCCGGAGCCATGTGTCGGGCGATCCAGGAGCGGCCTTGCTCCTGTAGCCGATTTCATCGATGAGAAGCGTGCCCGCATTGGCCGTGCTCCAGTCCACGCCTGCGGGATTCTCCCTTATCTCGGCATAGGGACCATCCGGGCTGATCGAACGCTGCACTGAAATCTTGTTGTAGAAACGATCATCAAAATTGTACTTCAGGTTGACCGCCGGCGTGGGCGCGGCATTGGTGCTCACCCCTGCCTGGATCAAGGCGAACATGTTCGATCCGGTCATCCCTCCGAACAATGTGCCGGTAAACTCATTCTGGTTTCTCAGGTACCCAAATTTGAGTTCGAGCTTCCTGTCGAGGAAAGTCTGGTAATAGGCGAGCGTGTTGAGCCCCACTCTGTCAGGCCCCGGGCGATCCCACGTCCAGTATTGCTGCTCGGCTCCGACGACAATCTGGCCATCGGGAATGCCAAACCGGCTGAGATCGTAAGTGACGATCAAGAAGTTCGCCGAAGCGAAGGTCGGGTTCTGGCCCATGTAAAGCTGGTTTGCGATTGAGCTTCTCGCTGCATTTGGCAGCTGATTATCTACAAACGTGTTGTGTGTCCAACCGATATAGCCAATGCCGACATCTGCCAGCGCGGACCGAACGCCGCCTTTCTCCTGATCAATCGTATCTGCAGGGCCAGGTATGGCGAGCCACAACCCTTTTTCACGCAGATTGTCGTACCTGGCGAAGGAATCGATGGGCTTTTGCGTTCGCGTCTGAGCAAATCTATCAACGCTGCTGCGCTTTTCGCCAGACGTATCGGCACGTGCCGCAGACCACGGGCGCCGAGGCCGGATTGCTCGACGCATCATCCCGGTCTGCAACTTTATCGCCGGGCCGGAAGCTTGTCTGCTTTCGCTGGCTTGACCTACAGTGCCGTTTCCGGGATCGAGCTCGTGCCCGGTTTGTGCCCGCGCGGAGTTGCCGAACAGCCAAGCCGCCAGCGAAACTGCGATAGCCCGTCTACAACGTTTGCCGATTGGCCAAAACGTGAAAGCAGATGCCAAGGCGGCGGAAGATGTTCGAAGCGACGTCACCGCAAGAAACCAATCACGCATAGCGTACTTCAGGTCCGTGTCAGCCAGTCATGATTGGAAAGAACTGTCGCCTGATTGGCCGAGAGTGGCATCCCAACATTTTCGCTCCCGAGGAGGGAGTAGATGATCTGCTCTGCAATTCACTTGCGCATCAGGCCGGAGGGCCGAAAGAGAGCAGCGCGCGCTGGTGCGGCGAGAGGTTTATGACGAATGCCTTTACCCTCGCTCTCACTTTATGAACACAGCCTCCCTGCTCGCCGTGGGACAGAGTGGGCTGACGTTGGCGGGTACCTTGCTGGAAGACCCCTTTACTGACGAAGTGGCAGGCACCAGGAAGCAAGTCCCGTGGGGCACGAGCCACGGGTTCATGGAGTTTTGTGATTCCGTTGGGCCAGGCAATCGACTGGATCTGCGACCAGCCGCCTCTGGAATGTCCGCGCTCGTAGATCGCACGACGACGCCCATCCTGTTGGTCCCAGGTGTATGGACAAAACAGCCTTCGAGCGGCTTGGGTGGAGGCGGGCGAGCAGCTGGCTCCGTAAGAGCTGTTGGGACGGCCGAGTCTGTCTTGCATAGCGGGTCCTTCCCGTGCGCGGCTTTCGTTGATCCCGCTTTGCATGCGCCCGTGATCTCAATCAACCTGCTGAGATTGGTAGTTGATCGTGCGCAATGGTTGCCCTCCCTATGAGGAATTGACGTTCAGCCGTCGCTTAAGCGGCGCGTCTTGAGTGAAGCGGCAGGTCCTTCAAGGCGCGCAGGAAGCAAAATGGGCAGGCGGCCGAGGAGGACCGCGAAACATGACATTATCGGCAGTCGGAACCTCTGGAGCGCGCGAACACCGCAAGCGCTCGGATCGGCGAAGCAAACCGGTCGAAAGAAGAATGCTAGACGAGGAGCGATGGTGATGATTGACGATGCGGTCGTTTCGGATTTGCGACCGCTCTTGCGAGGGCCGTCACGACGTATTTTCTGTGTCTTGGTGCTTCTCCTTGTCCTCGTGGGCTCCAGTGCTGCTGGCGCCTGGCTTTGGGCTGACCTCTGGGAATTTGGCGGGACGCCGGAAACTCACCAAGTCGCTTCAATCATGAGGTCTTCACTGGATGACAGAGCTTCCCTATCCGAAATCAAGTGGGCACAGCTGAAGGCTAGCGATGAGATCGCAGAACTGAACCGCAGGATCGATGCCGCGCGGGAGGACCTCAAGGGGATCTTAGATCAGATCAGCATGCTGACTTCGCGGATCGAGGCGCTGCGGAATTCAATGCCTGTCGCTTCTACGCCCTCCGTTTCGGCCCCGCCGTCCGCCCAGGCTGCTTCGAGCCGGGCCAAGAAACGGCTCGGGCAGTCCACACCACAAGGACCTGTTTCCGTTGGAGGGGCGCCAGTGATCGCAGCACCAAAGGCAAGCGCGCCTTGACGTCGAAAGGCCGCGTTTTCGTTCCGCGCCAGCTATAGCGCAGTCAATCGGACCGACTCGCCCGCTTTGATCAAGCCGAAATCAAGCCATGCGAGCACATAGGGGTTCTGAGCGCATTCGATCGGCCGCGTGGCAACGTAAATCTTCGATCATCCGCCCGTTGCCTGACGCAAAAATTCCGTATGTCGTCGGCAGTGAACGTGCTGGCGGACGCGCTGCCCCATGGCGAGAAGCGACTGGTCGAGATCGCGAGGGCGCTCGCCTTGCGTCCGAAGGTCCTGCTGCTCGACGAGGCTTCGCCCGCCACTGAGCTCCGACAAACTCGAGGAGATCTGCGCTAATGTTTTTTCGCGCATCTGGAAGGACGTCGCGCCGGGCAAATGCTACACGGCGTCGAATCTACGGGAAGGGCAGCGAACTGGACGCGGCCGTTCAGTGCAAAGGCAAGCGCGATTGGCCACCAACCAACGGACCATTTCCGAATTGACGCGGAAAGTCGGGACGCCAATTTAATCCCCCTTAGTACCCACCTTTGCAATCACGGCAGAGAATGCCGTCCATATAACGGATCACGTCAACGCCAATTCGCCAAGCATGCCGAACAAGGGCCCTTCCGTGTAACCGTCTTCGGATGGAAAGAGCTCGCCTTCCGTCTCAATGGCTACCCTGAACCGCTCGACACGCACTTCGACATTTATACGCTTCGTCAGATGAAGCGTAGTTGCCCGGCGAGATCGTTACGCAGGACCTCGCGGGGTTGCGTAGCACCAATCTTGTCAGCGCTTCCAGCCCAACGTAGGTCGCGACTAGTCAGTCCGATCCACTGGACAATCGGCTGACCGAGGCGGTCCTCCGAGCGCTCCTTCGCGATGCGCATATCCGTGGCCTGCTAATAGGGGGCGCGGTCGAGGTAAGCATCGAACGCGGCAGCAACAGCGCGAATGACAAAACGGTGCTCTGGTTTGACTCGGACGAAACCCTCTTTGATGTCCAGTATCCCGTCTTCGGCAAGCGTTTCCAGGCGGTCGGCTGAATCAAGAAAAGGAATTGGATCAAATCCGTGGGCGGCGCAGATTGCCGGCACGTCGGCCTGCAAGTCACACATCAGCCGCTCGATGATTGCGGCCCGAAGGCGGTCTTCGGCGGTGAGGCAGTGGCCCTTTGAGGTTGCCAGATGGCCAGCACTAATCCGTCGGGTATAGGAACTGGTTGCCGTCTCGTTCTGCACGTAACCATCGCGCAGACGGCCGATGGCTGACGGACCAAAGCCGATCACTGTGTTACACGTATCGGCCGAATAGCCAAGCGAGTTGCGGCGCAGCCGGCCGGTTTGCTGCGCGTGCGCGAGTTCGTCGTCCGGGAGGGCGAAATGGTCGAGCCCGATTTGGCGATATCCGGCGGAGACCAGCGTATCTGCCATGGCTACAGCTTGCTCGGCGCGCGCAACATTGTCGGGCAGCGCCGCCTCGTCGATCTGGCGCTGACGTTTCATGTAGGAGGGAACATGGGCATAACCGAACACCGCAAGGCGGTCGGGCCGCATGGTCAAAGCCGTCTTCGCTGAGTTCACGCAGGATTGCACGGTCTGATGCGGCAATCCGAAGAGCAGGTCGAAATTGATACGGCTTATTCCATGCTGGCGAAGGCGTTCGACGACAAAAGCGACCTGCGCTTCGCTTTGGAGACGGTTGACCGCCCTTTGAACTACGGGATCGAAGCTTTGTACGCCGATGCTCGCGCGGCTGACGCCCGCTACTCCCAAGGTTTCCGCCATCTCGGCCGTGAACGCGCGGGGGTCGATCTCGACGGCGAGCGCGGTCGATTTGCTGAACGCGAAGCAGCGGCGCAAAAGCTCCATCAGAGCCAAGAAATCGGCCGGTGAGATGGTAGCCGGCGTGCCGCCGCCAAAATGCAGGTCGCTCACTGGAAGACCGTGAGGCGTTTGCTCTGTGACCAGACGAATTTCCTCACGTACCGTCAGCAGGTAATCGCGAATCGGCCGCTCGCTGTGAGTGAGGCTTGTTGGGAAGCCGCAATACCAGCAGATCGACCGGCAGAACGGAACGTGAAGATAGAGCGATACGGATTCGTCTGGCGGCAGCCGCCGCAACCACGCCTCACAGGTCGTGGCGCCGACCGCAGCAGAGAAATCCGGTACCGTTGGGTAGATGGTGTACCAGGGCAGGCGAGCATCGCAATATTTGTTCAGGAGTGAGGTCTGCAACGCTTACCTTTCCGCGCTGATACGCTATCAGGCTGATGGATATCCTCTGCTCTGTCTTTGCGTTAAGTCAAAAAACACTGCCCTGATCCTGAAGCTCGAGACCCTTCTTCGATGTAGCTGCCAGGACAGCCTGCGAACTGGGAGCGGTGAGAAAGTCAGGCGCCAGCCATCATTTGCACCCGGTAAGAGAACAAATGGCTCACATGAGCTCGGCCGCCCGAGCTCGATCCGCCCAATCATTGTGCGCAGGAATAATCATTCATCGGAGCGCACATTGCATTCTCCAACGCAGGGGCTCTTGCGACAAAGACAGGATCCAAGGCGTTGCCGGCGGCGAACCAGTCGGCCTCAGCCTTTCAACGTGTTTTCGGTGGAAAAGCTGATGTGGATGCCCCAGGCGTTCGATCGAGTCAGGAAATCACGCTAAATCCGATTGGTAGTCCGCGCCACGCTGGGCCGGCAGCACAGGGCCAATCGGCCAGGAGGGCTCATGAACCTGAAAGCACCCGCGGCGGGCGCCGCGCATCAGCCTATTCTCCATTGCCCGAACTGCAATCATGAGATTCACCTCACCGAATCTCTTGCTGCTCCCCTGATCGAGGAAACTCGCCGACGTTTTCAGCGACAATTGGCGGACAAGGATGCCGAGGTCGCCCGCAAGGCCGAGGCCTTGCGCCATGAGCAGGAGCAACTGGCGAGACAACGCGAACAGATCGAGGATCAGGTGGCCGCGCGCCTGGCGGCCGAGCGCACCGAACTCGTCGCCATGGAAGCGAAGAAGGCTCGGCAGGCCGCGGCGGCCGAGCTGCTGGCAAAAGCTGCCGAAGCGGCCGAGCTTCGTCAAAGCCTGGAGGCCAACAATGCCAAACTTGCTGAGGCGCAGCAGGCGCAGGCTGAACTGATCCGCAGGCAACGTGCCCTTGACGAAGAGAAACGTGAACTCGATCTGACCATCGAAAAGCGCGTGCAGGCCTCAATCGCGGATATCCGGGCCAAAGCCAGGCAGGAAGCGGACGAAGCCGCCCGCTTTCGAGTGCTCGAGAAGGATCAAACGATCGAATCCATGGCGCGGACGATCGAAGAGTTGAAGCGCAAGGCTGAGCAGGGCTCGCAGCAATCCCAGGGCGAAGTGCTTGAGCTCGAGCTCGAAGAGCTGCTTCGCAGCCGTTTTCCCACTGATACAATCGAGCCGATCGGCAAGGGAGAGCTGGGTGCGGACGTCGTCCAGCAGGTCAACGGTTCAATCGGTCATCCTGCGGGCCTCATCCTTTGGGAATCCAAGCGTACGAAGGCATGGAGCGACGGCTGGCTCGGGAAACTGCGCGACGACCAAAGGCGGTGTGGCGCAGATGTGGCCCTCATCATTTCACAGGCGCTGCCGAAGCACGTCGAATTTTTCGATCTGATCGACGGTATATGGGTTGCTCATCCCCGCTGTGCTGTTGCGGTCGCGATCGCGCTCCGTCAGGGGCTGATTGATTTGAGCAGTTCGCGCCTGGTGCAGCAAGGCCAGCAAACCAAAATGGAGCAGGTGTACCGGTATCTGACCGGCACCAGGTTCCGCCAGCGGGTAGAAGCTGTCGTTGAAAAATTCAACGACATGCGAGAAGATCTCGACAAGGAGCGCAAGTTCATGGGCCGACAATGGGCCAAGCGCGAGACGCAGATCCTCTCTGTCATCGAATCTACCGTTGGCATGGTCGGTGACCTTCAGGCGATCGCCGGCAAGGCGATGCCGGAAATCCCGAGCCTCGATGCACCGCTGCTGGAATGCTCGGCCCAATCGGAGCGCAAAGCTTTATAATCAAAAGCGACGCGGAGTTGAGCTTCTTTCAGCTTGATTTCCCGCACCCCGTTCGAACTGACAGGTGGGGGTGCTACGCCGCTGGGCTCGCGCAACAGATACTTTGCCACACGCTTGCACGTAATGGTAGAGAACGCGCCAACGGGTCTCGGCGTCGATGTTGTTTTCTTGCGGCAGAAGGGCTCGTCGAGGAGCGATAGTCGCCGCTTCTCGCCGCGGTCATGCCTGCCATTGAAGCTTCACAATCTGCCGCATCTTTGTCAGTCACGCCTGTTCAACTTGCGCAGACGGGATTTGAGCCCATTTGCAATGGTTTCCGCGACTTGGGCGGGAATTACTTTCGGAAGAATACCGTGTTCCGAGTTGCCTAGTCGTGCAGGATAAAATGGTACTCGCGAACGAGGACCGGGAAGGAATTTGGCGCGGCGCCTCCGCGAAGATGCATCGAGCAGAAAGCTCTTCTGGCTGGGATTTTCAGACAAGGAGTGCCGGTTGATGAAACTCAGGGGGCGAAATCGTACAACGTGACGCAGCGTGAGTTTCAATAGCCGTCGAACCGGCGTGAAAAACATTTTGCACTCCACGTCATAAGTATGGATGAGCCTCAATTCCGCCACGCCGCTTGTCTCATTGCGCCAAGCATCGTCACGGATGTACTGATGATGTTGGGGCTGCCCCGGCGCACTTCCAACCCCGGCAGGTGCGTCGGGGCGCTTTAATTCGGTCCCACCATTGTGAGCGCTGCGAGTTCACCAATTCCCAACCAGGCTGCAGGCTGTGCCGGAATCGTAAAAAGCGGGCATTGTCACCCTTCGCGCTCGCTGGCACGTCCAGGTCCGACAGATACGCATCTGTTCTGCTTCTGGGCATTAGGTCGTTCGTTTTGGAACCGTTCCGGCTGTTGTCATGAGCCCTGATGATCGCAACGAAAGCCCCCAGCAAAGGCAGATCGAACAGCATTTAGGTGCGAACCAACTGCACGCCGGCAATGAGAAGAACCGCCACGAGCATGAACCTGATAGCTGTTTGGCTCAGCCGTTTCAGGCCGACAACCGTTCCTGCGACGGCTCCTCCTAGTGCAGCGATTGCGTAAATGGCCGAATCCGAACACGGAAGCTGGCCTGTGAAAAGAACTCCGACGAAGCCCACTGTGGAGTTCGCCAGGATGAACGGAGGCGACAGCAGGGTGACTTGCCTGGCTGACGCCCAGTTCAGTGTCATGAGCGCGGGCGCCAGGAATACTCCGCCGCCCACGCCGGTCAGACCAGAAACCAACCCGATGACCGCCCCAATGCTTACGCTTCCCCAGGGCGGAGTTTCGCAAGCGCGATGGGCAACGCTCCCACGCCGAACAATCATCACAGCGCTCGCCAAAAGGAGGACAAGACCGGTCAACGTCCTGTAAACGTGCTCCCCGAGCACCAGCAAGCTGCCGGCAAGTGCTGCCGGCATTGATGACAACAGAAGCGGCCGGAGCGCTATCCAGTCGATGACTTTGTTGCGGTTTAAGAACCACGTGGAATAACTCGCGACAACAATGTTGAGGCCAAGCGCCGTCGGGCGCATCTCTGTAGAAGGCAAGCCGGAAAACGCCATGAGGGCTAGGAACGCGGTTCCACCCGCCTGACCAACCATTGCATAGAGCAGCGAGATAATCGCGAAGAACAGAGAAAGCATACTTCATCTACCCTGCGAAAAGTTCTTCGCCTGCCTTGCACCTAGCTCCATGGAGTTCGAATTTGTCTTTCCACGAGGGAAGAAGTCCAAGCGAGCGCTTAATCGGAGGCCGCGCGCCGCACCTGGCACCGGCTAAGGTTTCTAGACGATTGCCATTTGTGGGTCGGCTTCTTCAATTGCCAGCCTTGGTACTTGACCAGGATGTGAACGTGGTACGCCAGCGCCTGGCTGTTTGAAAGGCGCTTTGGGGGGGGCGCCGCGCCGAGCGGCACTCTTTCCAGGCCGCGGGAGGTTTGCGCAAGTGGCGCTGTCGCGTTTCCTCCAGATGTCGCCATTGCTCCAAGCGCGCGTGCGCCGAACCGGCTCTCTTCTCTTGAATTTCTTGTTTCGAGGATTGATTCGGAGAGGTCCCCAGTTGGTACGACACTTGCTGATCCGCTGCTAGGTCCTCTCCCTTATGGAGATGCGCATGCAAGGCGTCCTCTGCAGCCGGCAGGTCTCGTTTCGGCGCGTGTCTGCCGTTGCGCGCCTGGCGCGCGGATCATCTGTGCCTTCAATTCAGGTGCGCTGGACCTCTCTAACGCCCCTGATCAGGCGAGGGGCCGTTATATCACGCGGTCACCTGATGGCTCGGCTCTTCCGTGGTCGCCGATCGCGTTTCCGACGCCGTCGAAGGACGGAGGATCCGCGAAGAATCCGCGACAGCAATTCGCAGGATGGGGAAGAAACTATAACCTTTCCGTCGGGAGGAAACAGAAAGCCGATGTCGGAACTGCGAAGGTCGATCCCGGCGCCGTTAAGTTGGCCAACGTGCGCCATTTCGCCCGAATCGCGAAGCTCAACGTTCAGGATATCATCGTGCTCGATCTTGAGGCAAAGCCACGCGTCTTTCGGGCAGCACGGTCGCTCCTTGGGTAGAGACGATCTTGTCATTCATAGCTGGTTGGTGTCGCCAGTTGGATATCAAGGGTCATCGGGTTTGCCATGGCCGCCCTATCAAAAGCGATTCAGCTTTGGGGCAGCATCGAGGGCACAGACCATCGACACGCACGACAATGCGGTAATCGCCTGCTTGGCCTGCTGGTCATCGGCGAGCGAAATCAATCGGATGGAATTCGACGACGCTTCGGTCGTGGAGTGCCGTCCGGTGTCCGACGAGGATAGCGGCCGGACCCCGGCGCATGACAGGACCATTATCGCGCCGCAGTTGGCGGAAGGCGACATATTCGGGAATGGCGTCTGACGCAGCGCGTGCTCCAGACTTCACAAAGAGCAAACCTGAGAGTTCAGCTCATGGAACGGAATTTGGATCCGCCTGAAACATACGCAAGCGAACGCAGCGATGGCGAGCCGGACCGGCGTGCCGAAGCGCCCATCGTGGATCTTTTTAGCTTCACCGAGTGCGCAAACAAGACGCATTCGCTGAGAGCGTTGTTCGATCTTCTTGTAAACCGTGCCACCGAGGAAGGATTCAGTGAAGTTGCTTACGGAGCCCTCAACTTCGTCGAGCCGCTTCGGTTGGCTGAATATCCACCGCCGACTGTCGCCGTGAATTGGCCGCCGGCCTGGTGCGATCGATACTTCAAAGGCAAGTACCACACCATCGATCCGGTAGTCCGGCGGACGCCGATGCATTCGCGTCCGTTTCTGTGGGACCAACTCGCTGACCATTATCAGCTTCTACCGGACGAGAGACGCGTATTGGAGGAGGCTAGGGAGGCCGGCCTGAAGCATGGCATGAGCGTGCCTCTATTTGGCCCGTTGGGCCAAGTATCTGTGGTGTCCTTTGCATCTCCGTCCGACGATGCTGATCCTCGGAATCGCATCGGTCATCTTAATGCCCTGGCTTCGCTCTTTCACAGCGCCTATGGCGAGATTGCTCGACCCTCTAATGGCGGCTGTGGGAAAAACATTGCGTTATCGCAACGGGAGATCAGTTGCATGCGGTGGGTGGCAGAAGGGAAATCTTCCTGGGAAATCGGCATGATCCTAGGAATCAGCGTTAATACGGTCAATTTTCATATCAAGAATGCGATGCGAAAGCTGGGTGCGACCAGCCGGATCCAGGCGACCGCTATCGCCATTCGCCTCAATATTCTCTGAGATCCCATCCTCACTGCCAGGAAGTGCGATTGACGCCAAGCCCTGGCAAGGCTCATGTCATTCGAACAGTGCTTCGTTGAGACAGGCGACGTGAAACTCACGTTGCGTGAGGTTCTGGAGTTCGACGACGCATGTCAAGCCGACTGGTTTGGTGCCCTCGGGTGTGCCTGCGGTCTGCTCTGCCAGCCAGTGATCTAAGCCTAGACGAGCTTGAGCCGGTTCCGCGGGCTGGTTGCGAGGCGGTAGGGCAGCATTTCGAGAAAGAACCCCGACCGTTAGTCGGGGCTCTCGATTTGACGCTTGCGCGCGTGGGGTTCGCTATTTTGCAAACGCTGGGCCGAACTTGTAGTTGAGCCGTGCCGTGACAAGATCGATGTCCTGGTGAACGCGATCGAAGCCGACGGCCGCGGGGAAGCTTACGTTGCTGCCCTGCATGAACAAGTGATCATACTCGAGGCCAACCGACCAGTTCGGCGTCAGGCTGACTTCGGCGCCAGCGCCGAGCGCGCCACCCCAGCGCACATCGTTCCTGCCAAGCTCGGTGCCAGTGGCCACTGAGTTGACGTGATAGGTGTTGCTGGTCACCGCCGCACCGCCCTTGGCGTAAAGCAGCACGGCATTGAACGCGTAGCCGACGTGGCCCGTGAGCAATCCAAATGCATCTGTCTTGGTGCCAATGGTGTCCGCTGGGAAGGCACTGCTGACATTGGAGCCGCTGAAGTCGGCCCAGTTTCCCTGACCTTCGATGCCGTACACCGTTTTGAAGATCTGCCAGCGATAGCCGATCTGGCCGCCGACGGTGCCGCCGGTCGAATTATGGCAGCCCTCGGAAGTATCGCCGTTGAAATCCCAGCAATTGTGACTCGATCCCCAGCCGCCATTGAGACCGATATAGTAGCCGCTCCAGTCGTTGATCGGGGCTACGACCGGAAATGGGGGGGCCTTGATGTTGACAGGCTGCCCGGCGAGGTCAGCGCCGAATGCGGGAGCTGCAGCGCCGAGTGCGATGCTTGCGGTCAGAATCAGCAAATTCTTCATTCCAGTGTCATTCCTTTTGATGTCCCCCGGCGCCGTGCGTCTTAACAACATGATTGCGAATTGCTGTAACTGAGCCACAACATTCCTTCGAAAGAAATGAGTCGAAACGCACGGTGCGTTAGGTTGTGAAGCGCCCTAACTTGCGACGCCTCGGCGAAAATGCAGCGACATTGATAGAGCCCCTCGTGGCACCTTTACCTGCAGGCGATGCGATCGTGATGGCACTGTGCGACGCAATGCTGCGAGCGCATTTGCTGAAGCACCGTCCAACCAGGTTCCTGGCGATACCTCCGGCTGCGCGTCGTTCAGCGGGTTTCGTCATGAGCCGCACAGATGAAGGCGTCCTTATCGGGATGAGAGTTGAATATATCTTGAGTCAGGAGTCGTGTGGCGACTTAAGATTGTGGTAACGTCGGAAATGACCCATCAGAGCCATTGATCGATCGAAATTCGGCCATCCTGAATATCCGGGGCGGTATCTGGCGCGCTGTAACTGGCTCTTGCCGCGACAGGAAAGCCAATCGAGCTGGTGCGCCGCCAAGATCATCTGCCGCAGAATGTTGGTCACCGCGCCGGATGAAGCCCGCATCGAAATTGCCGAGACGCATGCCAAGCTGCCAGATACGGTGCGCATTGTGTCACGTCGGGACAGCGCGTGCTTGTCGCGCCTTCGTTGCCGGTGTGCTCCCGTTTCTATCCTACTGGTGTGGGGACCACGAGAGCTGTACAAGCAGGGCTCCCCGACGCAGTCGTCGGTGTAGAAGATGAGCAGAGAAAACTCAGATCGACCACGACCTGCCCCTTCGGGAGTTGACGATACCGTCCCGTTCCTGCCGATAACAAGGGTACCGGCCAGCTGGAGGGACGAGCCTTACTGTTTGCTCGGCGACGCCAGCTCCGCTCGTAAATTGCGTATCGCTTCGTTTGCCAGATGCAGGGTATTCCGTTCGCCGGTCCTGATCGAACACTCCAGTAATGCTTGCAAGCGGCGGTGAAGGAACGTCTTGAGATGATGCGCCAGAACTGGGTCCTTCTCGACAAAGCGCCACGCTTTTTCAAATGCGATGCTTACGATAGCCTCTGGCGTTTGCACCTGGCCGGATATGACCTGATCCATCTCAAAACTCCTCGACTCCTGGCACAAGGTAAAAGTCTCGTCCGAAGCGTACCGACGAGCTGCGGCCTGTCTTGAGTGGCAAGAAGTCGGAGCCACAGCAAAAATGCGTGTCGATCTGCTCGCGGCGTTACAGCGACCTTTTTATAGTGCGGTTTGTTGAAATCCGGATGACCGAATGTCGAAGTGCCAGCGCGAGTCGGACGATTCTGAATTGGCTGAAGAGACCCTGCGTTGACATTTGCCTCTTTGCGCCGCGCATCTTGTTGCGCGCCGTTCGCCCTTCGCCGTTCGCCGGAACCACACTCCCAAGAGTCAGTCAAACTACAGCCGTCCTACGGAGCAAGCCATTCGCTAGCTTCCAAACTGTCAAGGCTAAGAAGTGTTCTGGGTGATGTCGTATGCGCTCTTTATGTCGCGTCCAGCTGTGTGGCTCGTTCTCGACAATCCGTTCGCGTGCTTCCCGACATGCGTCAACAGCCTGGCCGCATCCGCGGGCTCCTGCGCACGCCACCACGTTTGTGATACGATTCGACTCCGGATGGAGCGCACCAAAGAAACGGCACAAGCTATCGCGACAATTGCGTTGATCTGCCAGGAGCTCGTTCTGGCGACGAAATATCAGGTGGCCCGCAAATTTAGAACAATGCGGCTGCGATCAGGGAGCTAGCTTATGCTGCCAAGATCCGAATATCGGAAGGCGCGGTCAACCGTGCGGTGCCTCGCACGAATATCTCGGATCATGCGTCCCCCAATCTGCCCTGGAGTAAACTGCGAGCGTGTAACATGCCATGATCAAGCGTTTGAGGTGCAGTCCAGCGGAGATCGGATGAATGTCTCGCTCCTCGAAGCGAAATGATCAGCACGTGGAAGCGGCTCACTCACCTAGCGGTGAGCCACAGTCTCGAAGCGGCCTTATCCGTGGGCAGGAGGGCACAGCCACGGTCGGCACAGCAATGAAGCTTTCACTGAGCGGCCGTCAATCGCAGAGGAGCGAAGCGGCCCTCAGCCCGCCGCACGTGCCAGAATCAATCTGGCAATCCGCATCTGGTTGGCCGGAGTGCGCAGTGCAGGCGGTAAGGCGGCCACTGCCTGATCGAGAAGGCGCCCCAAGATTTGAAGCTCTTCTGGATTGTAAACGCCATGGTCCCGTCTCATTCGCGCTGCTCGCCCGCCGCCAGGATGGCCACCGGTGCTCGTATCGCCGAGCTGGCCGAGCTCCAGTTCCGCTGATATCATCTCGTTCGTGAGTGCGTTGAGCAGCTGGATTGCCTCGAGCTCATTGCTCCCTTCGCGTACGAGAGTTGCCACGATATCGAGTTGTAGGTCGATGCGATCCTCAAGGTCCTGCATGCGTGAATTCGAAGGGTCAAGTTCCACAGTGTTGCTCCACATTAATTAGACGAGATTGACATGTAGTTTTTGTGTGTGTTCCCGTTTGCGAGGCAGCCGATGCGGCGCGCGACGGAATTTCCGCTGCACAAGACAACTCGCGCATGTGCAACCAAAGAAAGGGACGGGCTGGTCTCGCAGAACGACCTGAAGGAGGTATGGTCGCTATAGAGCGCTGTGCGCTGCGTGGTAGAACGCCCGTCTTTGATTGAGCTATCGAGCCGGCGTACTCCAAGCTAGCGGACCTCGCAGGAACGCCGTTGGCATAGGCGGAACCCACCAAACAGCGTGGAGCGGATGGGCGGCATGAGAACCCCGCGATCAAACGGCGTAAGTGGGCGGCTAGTGTTATCGCATGGCCTTTCGCGTCGCCGAAATCGACGTCAGTACGCGCCGCTGACACCAGCGCGTCCTTTTTGTGTTTAAGGAGGTTAGATGGCTGACGTCGCATTGCTTGAGAATCGCAACACCGCGAAAGTAACGGGGCTGTCCACCTGATTAGGCCGACAAGCCTTGCCGAGGCTGGCGCAAGAGCCAGTGCGGCTGCCTGGCTTCTATGCGACGCACGCATGCAACCCGGCCAATGCGCGTGAGAAGCACCTAATCTTCGGGGACGCCTTCAGGATGACGAAACTGCTGTCGGCTACTTCGAATGAGGGCCATAGGGTTCGGCGAGCCATCCGGCTGAAGCTGGACCGCTGGTGGCGCGATTTCAAAGGTCGAGGGATATCGTTGGTGATGTTGGCGCGAAAGACTTGAGCCGGCCTGCGACTTGGCAGAAAGCAAAGGGGGTCCATAGTCACACGAGCTTCGTCAAAGGTGCTTTCCGGAAATCGGTGAGCGACTATGGTGCATTTGGCTGAAATCCGTAAAATCGAAAGTTTTGATGGGATGCATCCAGTCCGCGGATAGTGCGCGCGACTATCCTTGACCTGCTCTGGACGACGCACAAGACAAGCCCGCATACGGGTTGAGCCACTTTGTCATGCCAACGCTATTCAACATGTCAAGTCGCTGCCGACGACATCGGCTGCGCGGCCGGCAAAGTGATGCTTGAGGTCGCGCCTATATCCTTATGAGTTTGGGATCTCCCGTCGAGCAAGAAAGAACGCCTTGATCGTATGCCAATGGGCACGTACGGCATGGGGCCGGGCATCCCGCAGTAGCGAAGTTGAACAGACATTGTCAGCCAAAGCTATCGATGACTTCGGCTCTGATCGCGCTCGCGGTGTATAGTGAAATGTCGAGCGGAAGGCTCCCGAATGCAAGCTGGCAGAGTAGGTAGTTGGTACCTGCCTCTTCCATCTGGTTAAGAAGCTGCTGTCGGGCGGAAGCTGGCGTTCCGACGACGCACAATTGGCTCTCCAGCGCTGCATCGAACGACAGCGGCAGGGTCGGCGGTGTCGGAGTGGCGTTTAGCTCGTAAAGGAACTTAAAGCTATCCAGCCATTGTCCATAAGCGGTTTCGGCAGCCGCATGAGCGTCTCCGTCAGATCTCGCAATCACGATCATACGAGCCAACCCCAGGAATGGCTCTCGATCGTCCGCGGCTGTGCAGCGCGCTCGACGGCAACGAAAAGCATCCGTAATGCTTCGGACAGCAGAGGCGGGGCCGACACATGCCAGATTTGCACCATTTGCTGCGGCCCATTCCGCTGATTCGGGCCGATTGCTGGCGATCCAGGTCGGTGGATAAGGTCGCTGAAGAGGCCTCAAAGTTAAGGGTACACTGTTCAGCTCAAAATGGTGTCCTTGGTAGGATAACGTATCGCCCTTCAGTGCAACATTTAAGATTTCGCTGGCTTCCATATAGCGGCTTGGCGCCGCGCCTGCGCTGATGCCGAAATAGCCCCATTCGATCGGCTGGGAGCCGCGACCGATACCGAGTTCGAGCCTGCCGCCGCTCAACTGATCAAGCATGCAGATCTCTTCGAACACGCGCAATGGATGATAGAGGTTGAGCAACAGAACAAGCGGACCAAAGCGAAGCCTGCGGGTGCGCTGCGCAAGACTTGCCAGAAACAGGTTCGGCGAGGGCCCTCTGCCATGAGGGGTGCAGTGGTGCTCCGCCAGGTGATAAGCGTAAAAGCCCAGAGAATCACACGCCTCCGCCAGCTTGAGACGATCTTCATACTGTCGCGCAATATCGCGACCGTCGTCGTCCAAGTGGTCAAAGATTGCGCATGTCAGTCTTGAGGGAAGGCCGCTTTTCACTCGATCATCTCCGATTCTGGAATGGGAGTCCTGGTTGCTTTGTGCCTTCGGCCTCAAAGACGTGGCGTGCATCACTTGGCCGATCTGGTTATTCTGCGGGAGCTAACGCTCTGGGCTTGCGCCATGCGGCGTGAGCGTGAGAACCTGCATATTGGTTGCGACTACTTTGATAGGAGTTCGCGAAGTGCATCCACGCCAAGCATGTGCTCGACCAGAAGCTTCTTTAGCTTCTCGTTTTCCTCTTCCAGCGCGTTCAACCGCTTGGCGGCCGAAACGTCCATGCCGCCGAACTTGGCCTTCCAGTCGCAGATCGTCGCTTCAGAGATCTTGTGTCTGTGAGCTAGATCAGCCGGTCTCGCACCAGCCCCATGCTCGTTCAGTATCGCCATAATTTGCTCTTCTGTGAATCTCGGTCGTTTCATCTGTCCGTTCCGTTTTGCACAGCGTTCCATCCTTCACCAAATGGATCGGCGGCTGTGCCCGAAAGCAGACGTCCAGGGATGCGCAGTCCGATAGGAGAGCTGATCGAAGTCATGTCGATATATTCTCAATGTTGTAACTCTGCCCGATTTTCGTGGCGCTATGCCTGAATTGCCGGCTGCCGGGATCAATGTGAGGTTGTTATCGACAATTCGCTTCACAACGAGCGGTTTGGCATCAAACTGGCCGGTGGTGGGATCGCGCTCGCACAGACCTTAAGTCTGACGCAAGTCGCTTGGGAGCGGTCGAGGCGCTGGCAGAATTGACGAGGAACGCGCTGGCGAAACAGCGATTGGATAGCAATCGCGTTTCGCGCAATGTGAGGTCGCCGGAAGTTGCGAAGTACAGTTGCATTTGTCAGCATGCGCGGTCGACGGGAGATTGCCGTGGCGGTTTGGTTGTCATGGCTGTTGTCGCATGAGCGGAACGGCCGGAACTGCGCAGCATTCCCGATCAGACTGTTGCGGATGTCTGACAGTGAAGCGTCGCAAGAACTGGCCTTAATCGGAATGCTATTTGTCTACCATCGGACGTAGCTCCTCCTCTACGTCGACGTCTGGTAATTCTGCGAGCGCTGCAGCGAGGGCGATAAGCGCTCCGAAAGCCGCGAGCACAAGAGAGCTCGCGAGTATAACGGCAGCAAGGTCCTGATGTCGTTTCATCATCTGTGTCGTGGCTGGGTTGGCGGAGAACGGCTGTGGATCGCGTCGATCAGTTCTGGTCGAGCACTTCAACACGCCCGTCGAGCCAGCGGTAAACCACAAAGCCTGGGCCTGCATTGTCTCCCTTGGTATTGAACCTGACCGAACCAGCGGCTGTTTCGATCGGTCGTGAACGGAGTTCGGTTGCGACCCGCGCAGCATTGAGGGAACCGGCCCGCTTCACCGCCTCTGCCCACGCCTGAACTGCGGCATAGGCGTAAAGTGTGTAGCCTTCGGACGACAGCTTGGAAGCCTTGAGTTTGGCCACGGCGTCGGCGGCATTGGCATTCGTTGCTACATCGGGCATGAAGGTAAATAGCGTGCCGTTTCCCGCGCTGCTGGTGATGCCCCAGAATTCGGAGGTCATCAACGGGTCGTTGGCCATGACGGTAAGGCCGGCCTCTGCTTCTGATGCCTGACGGATGATCAGCCCAATCTCGGTGTGATAACCGCCGATATAGGCGAGGCGTACCCCGTCCTTCTTCAATCTAGAGATCAGCGCCGTATAATCCTTTTCACCGGCTATATAGCTCTGCCGAATGACGTGTTCGCCGAATCCCTGAAGCTGTGCCTCAACCGCATCGGCGATACCTTTGCCGGCGGTGCTCTTGTCGTCGAGCACTGCGATCTTGTCACTATGGTAATGTCGGTGAATGTATTCAGCCGCAACGGTGCCCTGCTGGTCGTCGCGGCCGCAGATCCGAAACACGGTCTGGATGCCGCGTTCCGTTAGCTGAGGATTTGTCGAACCAGGTGATAATTGGATGATACCTGCTTCGGCATAGACGTCGGAGGCTGGGATGGACGAAGACGAGCAAAAATGGCCGACGACCAGACGCACCTGAGCCATTGCGAGCTTATTTGCAACGGCGACCGCTTGCTTGGGGTCGCAGGCGTCATCAGCGACACTCAGTATCACCTTGGTGTCGGGAAGCAGGCCCGAAGCGTTCAACGCCTCGACAGCCGCGGCGGCGCCGTTGCGCATCTGCGCGCCGAACGCCGCGCTGCTTCCGCTCATTGGGCCGGCCACGGCAATATGAACGTCCGAAGCCCGCGCAGTCGAGGCGAGGGCACAGAAAAGGAAGGCTGCACCTGCAGCTGGAATGTAACACCTATTCAACACTGCAGAACTCCTAGTGCTCACCTCGATCTAAAGCCCAACTGTCTGCGGCCAGCACGGGCCCGCAGGTACGGATCGCCAATCGAAGCATGCGTCAGCTCGGGCAACGACCATGGCGGAGCCTACAATTTGACGTTACGTGCGATTCAAGTCTTCCTTGAACGGGCGCTTCGCTCAATGCATCAGAGAAAGCGGCGGATCGCCGAGACCCTCGCAGAAACTCCGACCGGTGATTGGTGAAGCTGCCCGGGCATCAAAGCCTGCGGATCATGCCGAACCGCCATGATGATCGAGCCGGTCAAGCGGACCGGTCAAGCCGTCCGAAGCCGCCTTAGTGATCTCAATATGGCTGATCCTCCAGGCCGGAGAGGGCAAGATCGAGATATTGCATGAGGCAGGGATCCCAACCAGCCAAACTGCGTGGGGCGCTTAGGCGTGCGAGGACCTTCAGGATCGTCGAAACCCGAGAATCCGCTCCAGCGATTTCGCCGATCAGCAGGCGCGCGGCAATCGCGACGGCTTTCGCGCGCTCGCCGCAAGGGTGTTCGCCTCTATCCATACAATCACGGAGGTCGTCCCGAATGCGTCGCCATCGCTCCTCGCGCTCTGCAGCCAACTTGCATGTGCATCGGGATGTTTGACTACCTGTCTCAACCCGCGACATGGCGTCCAAGGCGGCAGGTAGCTCATCCACGCTGACCTGAACGTCACTGTCGGTCGTCATGTTGCGCAATCGATCTCGCAGCAGCGTTGCTCGAACAACTTGAAGCTCTATACGCTCCAAATGCTTGCGCAATAGGTCGGTCAGCGAAGTCGTGCCCTCCATAGCTTTACGAATCTCGTAAAGGGAGAAGCCGAGCTCACGTAGCGCCCGGATCTGATGAACCCGCTGGACGCTTTCGCGGTCGTACATCCGATGGCCGCCGTCCGTGCGCTCTGAAGCGGCTAACAGGCCGGTGTGTTCATAATGATGCAGCGTGCGTACCGTCACTCCGGTCGCTTCCGCAAGTTCGCCAATGCGCCATCGACGCCGTCTTGGTGTAGCTTTGCTCATGTTGTTCAATTTCAAAGCCTACAACCTGACGTCACGTTGGATTCAAGCCATTTCAAAGCTCTAGCTGGATCGTCTTCCATTCCAGCGCAGGAGTGGTGACTATCCTTAGAACGGCGCGCGATCAACCCGGAGGGGAAATGGTGATCAACAGATTCGTTAAACATGCCAGCTGGGTGTTGCTGGCCGCTGTACGCTCCAGGATGAGTTTGGCGATCGCCGTTCGATTTTCCTGAGTTCGCATTGATGGCGGCAGCGCGGAGACCGCCCTGTCAAAAAGACTTCCTAAGACAGAAAGTTCTTCGGGATCGAATACTCCACTGTATTGCTTCAACGTACGGCTCCTTGTTCGTCATGCGTCGGCATAGCGCACCTCGTCAAGACGTTTGGCCGAGGTGCGGCCAAAAGAAGTCAGATCGGCGGCGCAGAGAGACGAAGATGCGATGCGCTCTCGGGTGATGCGACAGAGCAACACGCGCGTGCGATGCCTTGCTTGGACGGAGCGAGTCCAACATTCATATGCACAATCAATCGGCACTGCGTTCGCTGTGGTGCTGGGTCTCCGACGAGTCCGGACCGTCCGCTCATGGAGCGCCACGACCGATTCCCCGCGTTGATGTGATTGGCCGCCGAGCCGATCCTGCCGTCTCGAGGGTGGCGCGGCCGCAAGCGGGCTTGCAATGCGCCAGCGTAGCTTTGGCGCGAGCACGTAGCGACCTCTCGGTCTCTCAAAGCCGGGCTAATGCTCGAGCGACCGCTTTACGTCGAGCCCGTCGCCGGTGCGAGAAGGACGGCCTCGGGCTTGTGACGGTCGCCAACTAAGAGCGGCTTTGACGAGAGGCAATGAGTTCGAGCGAGACGATCCGAAATTGCACGCGTTGGGACACGGTCCGGGTGCCGGGTTCGCTCACCTTTGCTAACGTCCTTACGCTAACGGCGAGACCGATCGTACGAAGGGGCCGGCATCATCCGCTGCTCCGAAGCGCTAATGCTGAATGCCTCTTCACGCGCAGTTGCTATGCGAGCTGCCTCCTGGAGCAATATCTCTCTCAGCCAGATGCTTTCTGGATTGCTGTTATTAAGGACTGGCCATTGGACCGCCTCGGTGAAGGTGGGGAATGGCTGGGGAAGCCTGGCAATCCGAAGCGGCGCGGTTCTTTGAAAATGCTTTGCGAGCCTTAAGGGTATGGTCCCTATGCGGCCTGTGCCCACTAGCAGGGGTGGGATCATGCTGAAGCTCTGCACTAGAATATCGATGCGCCGATTGAGGCCGAGATCGAGTAACAAGGAATCCTCGACGAAGCTCTTGCGTGCGCCTCCGAGCTTGACCGCAACGTGGCCCATCGACACATACCGATCAAATGTCAACCGCCTCAGTAGGTGACTATTCGTGTGGCAGCCCACGCAAACGAGACTCTCCTCGAACAAGGCCGCTCTGGGGTGTGTACCGGACATGAATAGTTCCGGCAGGATGACAAAATCGACCTGGCCGCGCCGAAGTAGCTCATCGTGTTCATCGGTGAGCGTCATCAGTTCGAACCTGACATTGGGTGCTTCTCGCGCGACGCGCTCCACGACGTGGCGGAAGAATACGACGGTTATGAAATCTGACAGGCAGATCCTGAACCGCCGGTTCGATCGGGCAGGGTCGAAGGCCTCCCGCGCGATAATCGAGTGCTGAATGTGCATCAGCGCCTCACGAACGGGAGCGGCAAGTCCCTCCGCGCGTGGGGTCAGGACAAGTTCTCGTCCTCTCATTACAAACAACTCGTCACCAAAGTAGGAGCGTAGTCGAGCGACAGCTGCACTCATAGCGGGCTGGCTAAGGCTGATCTTACGTGCCCCTGCAGTCAAGCTGCGCTCGGTCATTAGAGCATCGAGCGCGACGAGAAGATTAAGATCCAGTCCTTTGAAGCGCATATCTTCTTGTCCGTCGCAAACGTGCTTGCGGTGTATAAACGACCGGCCGCGGCCACGTCTGAGGCGGTCTCACCGGCTGGTCCGAACCGGTTTCGTCCCACCTTGCGATCGCGAGAGGAAGGTCGCGGAATCATCGCAACAATGGACAGTTCGGCCGTTGGCGGACATCAGAGGCCGGAAACCGTTACAAGCCCGTAGCTCATGGCTCGCCGCTCCCGCGCGCCTCGTAACAAGACCCGGTCTTAACTATTGGCACCAGTCCAAGTTTGTTCCGCCAAAGCCGTGAGTTCGGCTGTACGCCCGGTCGACCGCCGCTTAACGCAGCGCGAGCCAAGGCGGGCAGCCTACAACCTCACGCAGCGTGGGATTCAAGCGAATAATTGAACGTGCCGGACATTTGCTCACCAATAAGGATCATGGCCCGCAGCAACGCTGGGCGTCGACCTGTATCGCCGGTATCCCAACCTCAGCCGGAATATTATTACGCGCTCGACCTGCCAAGCCCTCGGAGCGCTTCGTTATCGAACGTCAGGCGTCTGCAACATCGCGCGTCGAGAAATGGAAAGCGTCGGCGGAGAATTAATGGCGTGCCGCAATACTCGAGACACGGCCGGAATCGCCTTATGCTGAACTTAAAATCGCCTGCGAGTAGATGTCTCGAGATGCTCCGATGCGATGTTGGACGCCTCTTCCAACAATATTCGCCTCATCCAAACACTCGCTGGGTCGGTGTTGTGGAACGCAGGCCATTGCAATGCTTCGGTGAATGTGGGTAGAGGCAAGGGTGGTGCGACAATCCGCACGGGCATCCGCTTTTCGAAGTGCCTAGCGAGTCGCAAAGGCATCGTGCCGATACGGCGGGTGTCCAATATTATGGGTGGGATAAGGCTAAAGCCTTGCACTACCACCTCGATCCGTCTCTTTAGGCCGTGTTCAAGTAAAAACCATTCTTCCAGGTTGGGCCTCAGCGTCCGTCCGAATTTCGCCGTAACGTGACCCATCGAAAGGTATTTTTCGAATGTCAGTTGTCGTGACAGCTGCTTGTTCGTGCGGCATCCCACGCATACGAGAGTCTCGTCGAACAGCGTCGCCTTGGGATGAGCGCTCGACATAAACAACTCCGGCAGAATGAGAAAGTCGACGTCGCCCCGGCGGAGCAACTCGTCGGGCTCATCCGAAAAGGGCAGCAATTCAAAGCGCACAGCCGGGGCTTCCTGTGCGATACGGTCCATAATTCGTCGAAAAAAGACGATTGTCATGAAATCGGAGAGAATGACCTTGAAGCGACGGCTGGACTGAGCAGGGTCGAACGAATCTCGCGAAATAATCGAAATTTGAATGTGGAAGAGGGCCTCACGAACGGGACCCGCGAGCGCTTCCGCGCCCGGTGTCGGGACGAGCTCTCGACCGCGCATCGTGAAAAGTTCATCGCCGAAGTAGGTGCGCAGCCGCGCGATTGCCGCGCTCATAGCGGGCTGGCTCAGGTTAATTTTACGCGCCGCGGCGGTGAGGTTGCGCTCGGTCATCAGAGCATCGAGCGCAACGAGCAGGTTTAGATCGAGTCCTTTGAATCGCATCTTTTGAGTCTATCCATCGTATGGATGCATTCTATCGAAACAATCGATTTTACCAAACTGCGGGATGTTGGATAGCAAACATCAGTTTAGAAGATGGTCGGAACACCAGGATGGCTGTCGGTCGTGCGTGGACTCTGGACAACCCCTTGAGCACGAGCGGCTGCTTGTCGGCTTCTTGGGCGGTTATTCAACGCGAAGGCGTACGAGTGGCGTCGGTCTTGACCAGCGCAACCCGCGTATCCGTTGCAACGCGAGCGCTCGGTAAACCTTCGTATGTGTATTCCAACCCTTTCCATATCGGCGGTTTACCCGCGTACACTTGAGGGCCGGATCAGCATCGCCCTAGTGTCGCGATACAGCGGCAGGCGCAGATTGCGGATGCCAAATAGATCTTGCGACAGTCGTTGGCTCGACTGTCAATCGCATTCGGGGCGTGTCGAAGATGCATGAGAACCAAGTTGATCTGGTGTCACTGGGACGCTCCCTCAACGAGGTGGTCCGCATCGATGGTCAGGTCACTAGCGGCAAAGCGCCGATGGCGGCCATAGACGAGGCAGAAGGGGTTCATGGTGCAGATAACATCTGCACGATCAAATCGCCCCGTCCGTACGCTTTCGGCACAGCATTCGGTCGGAATGGCAAGCCTCAATGGAGCGATCAGCTGATCGCACACAAAGGCGCCACCCCAAGCGATCTGCTCCGGCGCCGGGCGCGCAAAGGAGAGCCGGCATCCAACAAAGCGCGACGGCGCATTCTCGATCGATCTGCGTCCGGTGAGTGAGTTTGTGTGACAGACCCCCTTCTTGAGATTACTCGCGTAGGAAAGCCTACCATGAACATTGTCGCATCTCGGGCCACGGAAGCTCCTTCCGCGCGTACGCAAGTTCATTGGAGCGTTCGCTGGGAAAGCGAGCTGCGGCTTACCGAGCATGCCGAGCTCGCCGAATTTTTTCGCAAGAGTTACGGGCCGACCGGTGCTTTCAATGCGCAGCCATTTGAAGGCAACAGAAGTTGGGCCGGCGCTAGGCCTGAGGTCCGCGTGATTGGTCGCGACGCCCATGGTGTAGCTGCTCACGTCGGACTACTGCGCCGCTTCATCAAGATTGGTGCAGTCGATCTACTCGTGGCCGAACTTGGGCTGTATGCCGTGCGGCCGGATCTCGAGGGACTGGGAATCAGCCACGCAATGCGGGTGATGTATCCTAAACTGCACGAACTTGGAGTCCCGTTCGGCTTCGGCACGGTCCGGCCCGCGCTTGAGAAGCATCTTACCCGACTGGTGCAAAGACAGGGCCTCGCCACCCTCATGTCGGGCCTTCGCGTCCGCTCCACGCATCCGGATGTCTATCCCAATTTGTCGCCGATCCGCATCGACGAGGTGATCGTGGTGGTGTTCCCGGTTCAAAGCGCGATCAGCGAGTGGCCCGCCGGCGCGATGATCGATCGGAACGGGCCCGAGCTGTGAAGGAGCTTGTCCCCGTGTCTGCCGTTCCTTGCGACTACGCTGATGTGAGCGGAAGCTTCCCCGTCTATTTGACCTTTGACGACGGGCCAAATCCATTCTGCACGCCAGAGGTTCTCGATGTGTTGACGCAACATCGGGTGCCAGCGACGTTCTTTGTGATCGGTACCTACGCAGCCGAGCAGCCCGAGCTCATTCGGCGGATGATCGCGCAAGGCCACGAGGTGGCGAACCACACGATGACGCATCCGGATCTGTCCAGATGCGGGCCGGCTCAGGTGCGCGGTGAGGTGCTAATGGCCAGCGAGGCGATTCGTTCGGCGTGTCGGCAGGCCGCGCCCAGGCACATGCGGGCCCCCTACGGCAAATGGACCGAAGAGGTGCTCGCTACGTCGGCGCAAGCTGGCCTTACGGCTGTGCACTGGTCGGTCGATCCAAGAGATTGGTCCCAGCCCGGGGTGGACAGAATTGTGACTTCGGTACTCGGAGCCGTTCGACCGGGTTCGATTGTTCTCCTGCACGACGGATATCCTCCTGATGAGGACGTGACGTGCGCTGATGCAACTCGGCGAGATCA
The DNA here is from genome assembly GCF_054056355.1 of Bradyrhizobium sp. USDA 3364. NCBI lineage: Bacteria > Pseudomonadati > Pseudomonadota > Alphaproteobacteria > Hyphomicrobiales > Nitrobacteraceae > Bradyrhizobium > Bradyrhizobium sp. USDA 3364. The sequence continues at coordinate 909,937 of NZ_JBSRYG010000002.1, read as the reverse complement.
GACGGTTAGAGCGCTCTCTTACCTGGTTCCAGAACTACAAAGCCGCGGCTTCGTGATCCGTCCCCTCCCTCAGCTTCACTGAACAACAACTGGCACCCTATGGACCTGCTCGCTGCAACCAGCGCCGTCGCGGTTTCGTCTTACGCGCTGCTCTCGACCATCTACAAAAGCGCCCAGGCGCTGTATGCGCAGCGGGCGAATACTCCATCGTTGCGGAACGATCTAGGACAATCTGCGCTGGCTCTGCCAAGTGTGGATATTATCGTACCTTGCTTCAACGAGAAGCCGGACACGCTCGCCCAGTGTTTGGATTCGCTCGCCAGGCAAGACTACGAAGGAGAGCTGCGGGTCTATGTGGTCGACGATGGCTCGGCAAATCGCGACGTTGTGGGGCCTGTACATAAGATCTATGCCAACGATGCGCGCTTCAGCATCATCTTGCTTGCCAGGAATGTTGGCAAGCGCAAAGCGCAGATCGCCGCAATACGCGGCTCCTCCGGTGACTTGGTACTTAACGTCGATTCGGACACGATACTGGCCGCTGACGTGGTCACCAAGCTTGCGGCGAAGATGCGGGACCCCGACATTGGTGCCGCGATGGGCCAGTTGGTAGCGAGCAATCGCAACGATACATGGCTGACCAGTCTGATTGACATGGAATACTGGTTGGCGTGCAACGAAGAGCGCGCGGCGCAAGCTCGCTTCGGTGCGGTCATGTGCTGCTGCGGTCCATGTGCGATGTATCGTCGCTCTGCCCTTGCCCTGCTGCTTGATCAGTACGAAACGCAATTCTTTCGCGGCAAGCCGAGTGATTTCGGCGAAGATCGCCATCTGACGATTCTCATGCTCAAGGCGGGATTTCGAACCGAGTATGTTCCGGACGCGATTGCGGCAACAGTTGTCCCTGACACTCTCGGGCCATACCTTCGTCAGCAGCTGCGCTGGGCGCGCAGCACCTTTCGCGATACGTTTCTCGCATTGCGTCTGCTGCCGGAACTCGATGGCTACCTCACACTGGACGTTGTCGGGCAGAATCTTGGCCCACTGCTACTCGCCGTTTCAGCACTGGCTGCGCTTGCCGAGCTTGCAGTCGGCGGATCTGTACCCTGGTGGACGGGCCTGACCATCGCGGCGATGACGATGGTTCGGTGCAGTGTAGCTGCACTTCGGGCGGGGGAATTGCGATTTCTCGGCTTCTCGCTCCACACACCGATAAACATCTTTCTTTTACTACCACTCAAAGCGTATGCCCTTTGTACATTGAGCAACAGCGATTGGCTGTCGCGCACGATCGTCAGCGAGCCGACTGAACGAGATGAGCGGGCGGTCCTGCCGGCGCCGAACAGTGCAGCAGGTCCTGTGGCTACAGGGGTGGCTTCTGGCACAATTCCGAGGCCGGTGGCTCCTCACCGTCCATCGCGCTTGGCGGCGCCGGGGAGTACTTGCGGTCGGAAACAATCGAGCGGGTATAAGTAGGTCGATCGGCGCATGACTGTGTACAAGAACCATCAATTACTGGAACGCGAGCTCGCTGTGGATGATCCATGGCATCTCGACAGCAGTGCGTTCGAGCAGGAACGGTACGCGCAAATACTCCGGATGTCGTCTTGCAATGGGGGTGTCGAGCATGCCCTCGAGGTCGGATGCGCAGCCGGGGCATTCACGGAAATGCTTGCACCGCGTTGCCAACGCCTAACGGTGGTCGATGTCATGCCGCAGGCGATCGAACGGGCGCGCCTGCGGACCGGGCATCGGTCACATATAAATTGGATAACCTGCAATATTCAGCAGTTTTCGACCACAGAGAAGTTCGATCTGATCGTCGTCGCCGAGGTTCTCTACTATCTCAGTGACGTTTCCGAGATGCACGCGGCGGTCCGCAACCTGGTGAGCATGCTTGCCCCAGACGGCGCTCTGGTGTTCGGGTCCGCGCGTGATGCCACCTGTCGACACTGGGGTCATGCCGCTGGTGCCGAGACGGTGATCTCTCTCTTCAAGGAGAGCCTGTTGGAGGTGGAGCGTCTGCACTGCCAAACCACATCGGTCAACGAAGACTGCTTGCTCGTCCTGTTCCGGAAGTCGGGGCAGTCGTTAAAACACTCAATTGTCGGTCATTAGATCAGGGGGTCGTATGCGCATCTGCGGCATCAAATTAACACATGACGGCGCAATTGCTCTCGTCGAGGACGGGCGGCTCGTCTTTTGCACCGAGCAGGAAAAGCGCGGTAACAACGCACGCTATCAATCCATCGACAACCTCGATGATGTCGTGCGTGTGTTGGCGGAGCATGGTCTTGATCCGCGAGACATTGATCAGTTCGTCATCGATGGCTGGGATGGAGAGATCGAGTCGCGGTTCCAGGTCCTTAGTGGGGCGGTGCCGATCACGCTGAAAGGGGGGCCATATGTCGAGCGTCATGCTGAGGGCCTTCTTGATTCCGTCGAAGGCTTTGGCCTGATCCTCGGCGACAAGGTCTTTCCCTATAAAAGTTTCCCGCACGTCACGGGCCACGTTGCGTCAGCCTATAGCACCAGCCCCTTTGCCAGTACCGGAAAACCCGCGTTCTGTCTGGTATGGGACGGCTCCATCTTTCCCCGCCTTTACTATGTCGAACCTCGCGGCGCGCGGCTCGTGGCATCCCTGTTTCCCATGATTGGCCAGGCCTATGCTGCCGCCGGCCTCCACTTCGGGCCTTACAGGCAGCCGAGCCGCACCAGTTGGGATTTGGGCATCGCCGGCAAGCTGATGGCGTACATCGCGCTTGGCTCTGTCGACGAAGGCGTTGTCGCAGTTTTTCAGGAGCTCTACGAGAAGCGCTTTGCCGCCGACACGGAGCAGGCTCGTCGCTACCGCGCAGACATCCACAATCCGGAAGCACTACTTTCGGCCACGCACGAGTTTTTCGAGGCAAGCGCATTGCGCCTTACGGGCAAACGAGCGGAGGACATCCTTGCCTCGTTCCATATGTTCCTGGAACGTCTTCTGGTTCGGGAAATCGCGATGGTTCTGTTGCAGCACTCCTCTCTTCCGGGCGCGCGAAATCTATGTGTGGCAGGAGGGTGCGGTCTCAACATCAAGTGGAATAGTGCGCTTCGCGCGACGGGCCTGTTCGATGAGGTGTGGGTACCGCCTTTCCCGAATGACAGCGGCTCGGCAATAGGTGCTGCTTGCGCGGCGATGGCGGCGCGAAATGGGTTTGGACCGTTGGAATGGTCTGTTTACAGCGGTCCGGCTCTGCAGGCCACCGAGGGGGTGTCGGAATGGGAGGCCGAGCCGTGCAGTCTGCGTGAGCTTGCCGCCATTCTCGCCGACAACAAGCCGGTTGTGTTCCTGTCCGGGCGCGCCGAGCTGGGTCCGCGAGCGTTGGGCGGCAGAAGTATTCTGGCGGCTCCGACGTCACCGGCTATGAAGGATCATCTCAACGACATCAAGTGTCGTGAGCACTTCCGACCGGTGGCGCCGATCTGCTTGGAGGATCGCGCGCCAGAGATATTCAACCCAGGTACGCCGGACCCCTACATGCTGTTCGATCATCAGACGAGGGCGGAATGGTGCGACAAGATTCCCGCTGTCATCCATCTGGACGGTTCGGCGCGACTGCAGACAATCTCCCGCAGCTCTCCACACAAAGTCGCTGAGCTTCTCGTCGAATTCGAGCGCCTTACGGGGCTTCCGTTGCTCTGCAACACGAGCGCGAACTTGAACGGGCGTGGATTCTTTCCGGACGCCGCGGCGGCCTGTCAATGGGGGCGCGTTGAGCATGTGTGGTGTGACGGCCAGCTTTGGACTAAGCCGGTCATAAGGAAGCAACCGCCGGCCAAACGGCTGCAGTCGGCCTAAGATGAGCATGTCCACGGTAGCAATCGACCTTGCCGGCGTCAGAAAGTCATTTGGCGGCAGAATTATCGTCGATGACCTGTCGTTCTCGGTTGCCCGCGGAGAGTGCTTTGGTCTACTCGGGCCAAATGGAGCCGGCAAGAGCACGATCGCCCGTATGCTCCTCGGCATGATCTCGCCGGACGCAGGCAAGATAATGGTGCTCAATGAACCTGTACCGGCGCGCGCTCGTGTCGCACGCATGCGGATCGGTGTCGTACCGCAGTTCGACAACCTTGAGCTTGAGTTTACCGTACGCGAGAATCTGCTGGTGTTTGGTCGCTATTTTGGCATGAGCGCCCGCAAGATCGAGGCCGTCGTACCGCCGCTGCTCGAGTTCGCGCGGCTCGAAACCAAGGCGGACGCACGGGTCTCAGAACTGTCGGGTGGCATGAAGCGGCGACTGACCTTGGCACGCGCGCTAATAAATGACCCGCATCTGCTCGTGATGGACGAGCCGACGACTGGTTTGGATCCGCACGCCCGCCACCTGATTTGGGAGCGTCTGCGAGTTCTACTGGCGCGGGGCAAGACGATTCTCTTGACCACTCACTTTATGGAAGAGGCCGAACGCCTGTGCGATCGGCTGTGTGTCCTCGAGGGTGGACGCAAGATCGCTGAAGGCAAGCCAGATGGGCTAATCGACGAGCATATTGGCTGCAACGTGGTCGAAATCTATGGAGGTGATCCACATCAGCTCCGCGAGCTGATCAGGCCCCATGCGCGGCACATCGAAGTGAGTGGAGAGACGCTCTTCTGTTATGCGCCATATCCGGAGCAGGTCCGCGTGCAACTGCGGGGGCGAGCGGGACTTCGTGTTCTGCAGCGCTCCCCAAATCTCGAAGACGTGTTTTTGCGGCTGACCGGGCGCGAGATGGAGAAGTGAGCGATGGGTGAAAGTTATGCGGCGGTGATGCCCACTAACGCGTACAACTGGATCGCGGTATGGCGTCGGAACTTCCTAGCATGGAAGAAAGTTGCGCTTGCATCGATTCTCGGCAACCTCGCAGATCCCTTGACCAATCTGTTTGGCCTCGGCTTTGGCCTTGGGCTGATCGTGGGGCGCGTTGAAGGGACGTCGTACATCGCGTTCCTGGCGGCAGGCATGGTCGCGACCAGTGCCATGACGTCCGCGACCTTTGAAACCATGTATGCAGCCTTTGCACGCATGGACGCCAAGCGTACCTGGGAAGCAATCCTCTCCACTGAGCTCACGCTTGGCGATATCGTTTTGGGTGAACTGGTGTGGGCGGCCAGCAAGTCCGTTCTGGCCGGAACAGCGATCGGGATCGTCGCTGTCACGCTGGGTTATGCATCATGGCTATCCATTCTGTATGCGATGCCAACAATCGCCCTTACTGGCCTTGTCTTCGCCAGCTTGGCCATGGTCGTCATATCTCTTGCGCCAAGTTACGATTACTTCGTATTTTATCAGACACTTGTCCTTAGTCCTATGGTGTTCTTGTGTGGCGTGGTCTTTCCGACGAGCCAACTGCCCGGCTCATTTCAGCATTTCGTCGGCTTGTTACCTCTCGCACATTCGGTCGACCTTATTCGCCCAGCAATGCTTGAACGCGGTGTCGACAGTGCTGTCCTGCATGTCGCTGCGCTCTGCGTTTACGCGGTCTTGCCCTTTTTTGCGTCGATAGCAGTATTTCGGCGCCGTCTGCTGCGTTAACGCGAGTTCAGCGAGAATGGAGAAATTCACAGTCAGATGCGCCGTGCGGTAGCTCGGGATGACCTGGTCTGTCGCAGCGGCCGCTGCAACGGACTTGAGAGGCCGCGATCGAGCAAGGTCTCTGGCCGTCCGTTCGGTCGATCGGTGCGGACGGCGGCACCGCTACATTCCGAGCGCCTGTCGCTAAGCGCCGAGACGGATTTGCAAAGTTGTATTGTGTTGTCTGGCCCGCGCACCCGACGGAGCGTGACCGCACAGATTGGATAGGTGGAACGCAGTTGTCGTTCCGCCATGATCAAATGGAGAGCTGGATGTTGTGCCTAGGAATAAGTGGCGGTCTTGACAGAATCTATGAAAGCTCGCCGGAGCTGCCGAGTACATTTCTTCACGATGGCGCTGCGGTTCTTGTGCAGGATGGCCGCGTGATTGCTGCCGTCGAAGAGGAGCGCCTCAACCGCGTCAAGCACTCCAACAAGTTGCCGAGCAACTCCATCCGATACTGCCTTTCTAGCGCAGGAGTTGAGCTCGGCGAGATCGACCGTATCGCGTTCTACGCGACTGAAGCCTACTGCAATACAATGCTCGAGCGTCTTTCTGTTTCCAAGCCCGTTCCGTTGGACGCCAAACTGTTGATGCGCCAGCTGCTGGCACGGGAGTTCGACGCCGAGATCGATCCGTCGCGGCTTTCCTTCGTAAGTCACCACGAAGCGCATGCCGTGAGCGCGTTTGCCATGTCGGGGTTCGAACAAAGTCTCATTTTTGCGATCGACGGTAGTGGCGATTTTCTCTCTGGCTTATTGGCGGTGGGGTCTGGCACCGAAATTGCGCAACTTGCAACCTTCCCGGAACGTAACTCCCTGGGGCTGTTCTATCTCGAGACGATCCGATATCTCGGCTACGGGTTGTTCGACGAGTACAAAGTGATGGGGCTTGCCCCGTATGGTGATCCCGCTCCCTATCGCGAACTCTTCGCGCAGTTCTACGAGTTGTTGGACAAGGGTGGCTATCGCGTTCACCTGGATCGGATCGCTCCGGCCCTGGTCCGCCACATCGAGGTTCGGCGAAAAGGAATGCCATTCACCCAACAACATCGAGATGTCAGCGCTTCGTTGCAGGAGGCGCTGGAGCGGATCGTGTTTCACATCCTGCGGCACCATCGTGAAGCGACAGGCATAGCACGCTTGTGCCTGGCTGGAGGGGTAGCCCATAATTGCACGCTGAACGGTAAGCTGCTTTATTCGGGGCTATTTGACGACATCTTTGTTCAACCCGCGGCGCACGACGCCGGTTGCGCGCTCGGCGCTGCATTGATCGTGTCAAATGAGCTGGGCAGGCCGGCGCCGCGCGAGCGACTGCCGGACGTTTATTGGGGGCCCGATCTCGGCAATGAGCAAGCCGTGGAGCGTGAGCTCAACGCATGGTCAGGCCACCTCGACATTCAACGAAGTGATGACATAGCATCCAGTGCGGCAGACTGGATAGCAAATGGCGCTGTAATCGGCTGGGTTCAGGGCCGCTCTGAGTTCGGCCCACGTGCGCTTGGTAACCGCAGCATTCTTGCCGACCCGCGGCCAGCCGATAACAAGAACCGAATTAACGAGATGGTCAAAAAGCGCGAGAGTTATCGTCCGTTTGCGCCGTCTGTACTGGTTGAGCATGCGAGCGAGTTCTTCGAGCTTCCAGGCGGCACGAGGGAGCTGCCGTTCATGAACTTTGTGGTTCGCGTGCGTGAAGCCCAGCGTAGCGTGCTCGGTGCGATCACGCACGTTGACGGGACCGCTCGGCTGCAAACGGTGTCGCGCGAGACAAACCCCGCTTATTGGGAATTAATCAACGAGTTCAAGAAGCGAACTGGAATACCGATTCTTCTAAACACGTCGTTTAACAACAATGCCGAGCCGATCGTTGATTCGGTGTCAGACGCGATCGTTACGTTCTTGACGACCGATTTGGACGGACTTGTGGTCGGACCGTTCCTGGTCAAGAAGCGGACGGCAACATTGCAGGATTGGAGCGCACTGGGCGTTTCATTGCCACCCTATGCATCGCTTCATCGTGTCCGCTCTCACGTAGCGGTAGATCGTCAGGAGACGGTCTGCGAGATCCGCACGGGACATTCCGCCTACGATAGTATGCGCATTTCAGATGAGCTTTTCGAGATGTTGATGCGGGTCGAGGGCGAGGCGTCGCTCGGCTGGCTGCTCGACGCAACCATGCTGGGCCAGGCCAAGCGTGAAGATCTCGTGAAGGAATTGCGGCTCGTGTGGGAGCTGCGAGGCATTCGTCTGCACCCGCCGCGCGCGGCTTGCGACCGCAATAAAGTGTAAAGCAAAACATAGCCGTAACTCATGAGCATGGCCATGCCTATGCCTGCATGTGAGGAGGCCAGGCCGTCCGACGCACGGAGGGGGCATCTCGCATCCGGCTGAAATCGGCACGTCGCCGCAACACCGCTCAAGAAAAGACGGAAAGTGTTGCGAGATCTCGGCCCATCACGGATAGCACTGATATGAAGTTCTACCGACGCAGCTCGCCGGCACCGCAATTTCAGACCGCGACGTCGGACGAGATGATACCCGAGATGTCTGCAATGGCGTCTTTTGTCCAACCAGGAGCCCGGGAGGAGGCCATGCAAAGCGGTTCGAAGAATGATAGGTTCGTAGTTTCCCGACGACGTACGGGATTCGGCGACTGCCTGTGGTCGCTGGCGGCTGCTTGGCGTTTTGCACAGCGGACCGGGCGGAACCTGGTCATCGATTGGCGGGGATCTTGTTATCTCGACCAGCCGTTCATCAATGCTTTTCCAGTGTTCTTTGAACCAGTTCAGGACATTGCCGGCGTACGAGTGATTTGCGACGACCAGATCAATCAGCGCTCGTTTCCAGGACCATTCTTCCCGAGTTGGTGGAATAAGCCATCGATCGACTGCGTCTATCGGCCGGATGAGCAAATTTTCCGAGAGCGCGACGAACTCGATCAATTGTTTCAAAGCCAGCAAGACAGCGATGCGAACACTGTCGTTTGTGACGCCTGCCTGATGTGGCGCTGCGATCAAGAAGCAGAACGAGAAATCTTTCGGAGCATCAAACCACGCCCTGAGAGTCAGGCCCGGATTGATGCCATTTATCGCGAGCACTTTGAGCCATACAGTATGATCGGCATTCATGTTCGACACGGCAACGGCGAGGACATTATGGGGCATGCTCCGTATTGGACCGATCCGGAGCGCGCCCTGCGACAGGTCTGTAATGCCATTGAAAGGGCCAGGGCGTTGCCGCACACAAAACCCGTGAGGGCGTTCCTGTGCACGGACAGCGCGCACGTCCTTGAGCAGGTTTCGGCGATATTTCCTGATGTTTTCACCATTCCCAAGCGCTTCAAGCCGCCTCAGGCCGGACCGTTGCACAGCGGGGCGCTCGGAGCCGAGGGCGGCTTTGCCGCCCTTACCGAAATGTATCTCCTTGCGCGGTGCAACACTGCAATTCGTTTTCCTCCGACAAGCGCTTTCACACGCTATGCACGCCTGTTTGCGCCACGCGTCATAGAGTTCGACCTAAACGATCCGGGCCGACTAATCTTGATTGAAGAAGCCTCCCAAGAGGTCGTGACGGCATGAACGTCGCCTCATTGATTTTGATGGCCGCTCTTTGCATCAAAAAGTGCTATCGCGTGGTTTCCGGGCGTAAAATCGTTGGCGAAGTGGCCCTTGGCAGCGAGGTTACCCTGGAGGACGCTAACCGTCGGGAGTGCGAAGCTCGACGTCGATCAACAATTGCCCCGCCGCGCTAAAAAGGTGCGCGCCAATCTCCGTCTTCGCCTCGCGCGAAGCTTGGGAATTTGGTTGGTCCTGACGTCGGACAAGGCTGCGCTCCCATATCACCGCGGCCGACGTTAGACGGGATGGTATGCATTGATGCTTGGTCCTTGGGAGGTCGAGCAGCGCCTCGCTCTGAAAAATGAGCCAACAGTGCCTCCTTTCCAGGACCTCGAAGGCGCGGGTGTGGCTTGCGACAGTCTGATGCCAGGAGCTTTCCGCCGTTGGCAGCTGAAGTGTAGAACGTAGAAGGTGCTGGGCCCGCTGAGCGCGCATCTTCGTCTTCCGCGGTCGCCGGAGCGATCTTGTGAGGGTGTCTGGCACGTGTGGCAGGGAGTATATTTGTTCACCAAAAGGCTAGGGAGAAGGAAGAATCATCGGGTCATCGGTCGCGGGTGAACCGGAATCGATCTCTCCGGCGTAGCTGAACTATCTGTTGGCCAGGATCGATTGGCGCAACAGCCCTCAAGGCCGTCTGTCGCTCGCTCGCCCAACTGACGCAGGCGCGACCGGGGACGCCGTTCAGACAATCGGCGCACCGGCTCACGATACGCGACAGCAATTCGCGGCGATGTGCGACTGTCAAACGGGCCAGTGCGTGACAGGTCGGGCAGCTGTAGGGAAATCGGACGTGCCAGGATGATAACGTCAGTTTCAGATCGCTGAACGGCGCGGTTAACAGGCCTGACCGTACCGACCGATCGTTGCTCCGCGACAAATGCTGCCCAGCTGTCGGATTCGCGGTTGCGCAAACAGGAAAGAGCGCGCGCGTCCAGGCCCGTATCCATCCAGGCAAGCGCGTGGTTCCGACATTTTTGTTGCTAACATGCCATTGTTGTCGCAAAGCGAATGCGCCGTTGCGAACCTGCCAAGCGTTCTGCGACACCAGGCCGCAAAGCCGAAGCGGCGTTGCCTCGGTTATGGTGGCCCAATTCCTGCTGGGAGTGCGCGAGCACGCAACAGGAGAGGAGGTGGGCGTGGGTCTCGATTTGCCAAATGACGATCTGATCCCGAGCCCGCTGCTGGCGATGCAATCGACTTGTCCGTTTCATGCCGATAAAGCCGGCGTGCATCGAGGAGAACGGAAGACGATGCTTCTAACCGGCGCATCGCGCGGAATTGGTCACGCTACTGCCAAGCTGTTTTCAGAAGCCGGCTGGCGTATCATTTCTTGCGCGCGCCAGCCGTTCGACGGCGAGCGCTGCCCGTGGGAATCAGGGAACGAGGATCATGTCCAAGTCGACCTCAGCGACCATCGAATGCTGCCGCGCGCGGTGAGCGAGGTGAAGAAACGTTTGAGCGGCGGAGTGTTGCACGCCCTGGTGAATAATGCCGGGATTTCGCCGAAAACACCTAATGGGGACCGGCTAACGTCCTTGACGACGTCCACCGAGACTTGGATGAGGGTCTTCCATCTCAATCTCGTGGCTCCGATCCTGCTGGCGCAGGGCTTGTTTGACGAGCTGAGAGCTGGGTCAGGATCGATCGTCAATGTGACTTCGATCGCCGGATCGAAGGTGCATCCGTTTGCTGGAAGTGCCTATGCGACGTCGAAGGCGGCGCTAGCAAGTCTCACACGCGAAATGGCACATGATTACGCGCCGCACGGCATTCGTGTGAATGCGATCGCTCCCGGCGAAATCGGGACGGACATGTTGTCGCCCGAAACCGAAGCGCGTCTTGTGCCCACTATCCCGCTGCGCAGAGTGGGAACGCCCGATGAGGTGGCCAAGGTCATCTTCTTCCTGTGCTCAGATGCTGCGAGCTACGTCACGGGAGCCGAGCTACCGATCAACGGTGGGCAACATCTGTGATCGGCCTCGCCTTGCGAGGCAGCTGACTTGAGCTGCAGCAGTGGAACGTGCGTTCTACGCTGACGTCGGGCATCCATTCCGCAAAAGAAACGCACTGAAAGTTTATCGTCGTGCCACGAAAAGCTGTTACGCTTCTACGGCGTCTCGTCAACACTTGGCCCTAGATCGAGAATGACATGCCTAACGAAGCTCGCAAACCAGAACAAGTCGCCAGGGAGGATGATCAAAACAACGGAGACCGCCTCATGCTGCATATCGCTTCCGCACGCGAAAGACCTGCCTCAGAAGTGGAGCCACAACGCGAGCTCTCCGTCGAGCCATTGCGCGAGAGCGCACTGACCGGCATCTTCGAAATATCGAAGATACTGACCGCTCCTTGCCGGCTTGAAGTTACCTTGGCCCACGTTCTCGAGGTTCTGCAATCGTTTGTGCAGATGCGACACGGCATCGTCTCACTGTTCGACGATGACGGGATGCCAGACATCACCGTGGGCGACGGCTGGAGCGAAGGCAGCGACGAACGGTACCGGGCGCGCTTGCCCCGGAAGGCGATCAACCAAATCGTCGCGGAGGACCGGCCTCTTGTCGCCGAGGATGTGGCAGCCGAGCCGGCATTCAGCGCTGCCGACCTCGAGGTGCTGGGCGCCTCGGATAATACACCCGTCTCGTTCATCGGAGTGCCAATTCGCATCGACACCAAGGTCGTGGGTACGCTGACAGTCGACCGTATCCGCGACGAAAGGTCGAGTCGCCGGCTCGATCACGACACACGGCTGCTTGCCATGATCGCCAATTTGGTGGGACAGACAGTGAAGCTGCACCGCTTGTTCGCCTGCGACCGCGAACGGCTGATGGTGGAGAAGGACCGGCTACAAAAGCAATTGTTTGAGCTTAGGCAACCTGCACGGGATCGTAAGAAGGTCCACGTTCATGGCATCATTGGCGACAGCCCGGCGCTCCGTGGGCTTCTCGAGAAGATCGCGATCGTAGCCAAATCGAACAGCACGGTTCTACTGCGCGGTGAATCCGGGACCGGAAAGGAACTGGTAGCCAAAGCCATTCACGAGTCGTCATCTCGAGCCAAGCGGCCCTTCGTCAAACTGAATTGCGCGGCGCTGCCTGAGACGGTCCTGGAGTCCGAATTGTTTGGCCATGAAAAAGGTGCCTTCACCGGCGCGTTCAGCTCGCGCAAGGGGCGCTTCGAGCTTGCTGACAAAGGGACACTATTTCTAGACGAGATCGGCGAGATTTCGGCGCCGTTCCAGGCGAAATTGCTGCGAGTTCTGCAAGAGCAGGAGTTCGAGCGCGTCGGCAGCAACCAGACCATCAAGGTCGATGTTCGTGTCATAGCAGCGACCAACAGGAACCTGGAAGAGGCCGTAGCAAAGAGCGAGTTTCGCGCAGACCTTTACTATCGGATCAGCGTCGTTCCTTTGCTCCTGCCGCCACTGCGTGAGCGGCGCAGTGATATTCCGCTGCTGGCCAGCGAGTTTCTCAGGAACTTCAATAACGAGAACGGGCGTACGCTGACCTTGGATGCGAGCGCGATTGATGTGCTGATGAATTGCGGCTTTCCCGGAAATGTCCGAGAGCTCGAAAACTGCATTCAGCGCACGGCGACGCTGTCCGCCGGGCCAGCGATCGTGAGAAATGATTTCGCTTGTTGCCACGGCCAATGTCTTTCCGCCATGCTGTGGAAAAGTAAATCGGAGGAGATGATCATGCCGGCGGTCCCGAGCACGCCGGTACTGGCTAAGTCGATCACTCCGCTACCTGAAGCGACCGCGCCGGCTCCGCCAGGCGGCAGCGAGTTGGCCTCGCTGGCTGCTCCTCCCGGCACGGTCCTCGTAAGTGGCGCGAAGATCGCCGATCGCGAGCGGGTCATTGCAGCCATGGAAAAATCTGGATGGGTGCAGGCAAAAGCAGCGCGCTTGCTGGGGCTAACGCCGCGTCAGATTGGTTACGCGTTGAGGAAATACGGAATCGAGATCAAGCGGTTTTGAGCGCAAGGATCTTGGCGTCACTTACCTGACGTGCCCGGCGGCTGCGCGGCGCTGTCGCGGCTTCGACGCATGTCGGTATTCGTCCCCTTACAAAACCGGGCCAGGTCGCTCGATCGGCTCCGCCCAGGCCTTTGTAATGGCGAGCACAGTCCAAGGAGAGTCGTTGTGGTACGAGACTTGCTGTTCTCTTCGCAGTGTCGTAACTTCTGGAGCAACTCCGTGCACAATGTCGTCTGCATCAAACAGGTTCCCGACTCTGCACAGATTCGCGTGCACCCCGTTACCAATACGATCATGCGTCAGGGTGTGCCGACCATCATCAACCCATATGACCTCTTTGCGCTTGAGGCCGCGCTGGAACTGCGCGATCGGTTTGGCGGCGAAATAACCGTGCTTACAATGGGCCCGCCGTCGGCGGAAGACTCTTTGAGGAAGGCGCTGACCTATGGCGCCGATCGCGCCGTACTGCTCACCGATCGATGCTTTGCGGGCTCCGACACCCTTGCCACGACGTATGCACTGGCAACAGCCATCCGAAAGATCGGTAAGGAATATGGCCCGGTAAACCTCATCTTCACGGGCAAGCAGACCATCGACGGCGATACCGCGCAGGTTGGGCCAGGCATCGCAAGGCGCCTGGGCGTGCTGCAGCTTACCTACGTCGCCAAAGTCAGATCCCTGGATCTCGCCGCACACACAATCGAAGCGGAACGACGTTCCGAAGGTGGTATCCAGGTCCTGCACACGAGGCTGCCCTGTCTCGTCACCATGCTGGAGGCGACAAACCAGATTCGGCGCGGCGCGATGGCGGATGCCTTACGTGCCGCACGGGCGCCGATCGTGAAATGGAGCGCGCACGACGCAGGCGTTGAGGACATCTCCAAATGCGGTCTCAAGGGCTCACCGACCGTCGTCAAGCGAGTGTTCGCCCCCTCTGCACGCGCTGAGAAGGCGGCCTTGGTTGAGGCCACGGAGCAACCCGCGCAGGCGCTGATCGACGCTATTTTCAAGTATCAACCCAAGCTCGAAGCCGATCTTGCGGTATCAGCCCGTGATGCTTGATCTGGATAGAAGGTCAGTCAGACCAAACACAAGTCCAGCTTCGAGATGGCGGTGACGACGAGGCAAAACCTGTCTGCATCCGGGAGCACCATGCTAGGGCGATGCCGTTTGCACGCCCAAGGTGCTGTCATTTGGTTCAGGGTGTGAACGGTCCGCGGTTCTCGACGGTTTGGCGGTGCCCCGATAGATGGTCAGTGCCGCGATGATGCCGAGCGTGGCTGAAAACATCAGCCAATACGCCGGTGAAGCCTTGTCGTTAGTCCGCTCAATGAGCCAGGTCGAGGCCAACGGCGTAAAGGTCCCAAACAAGGCGGCCGCGAGTGCGAAGGCCAGGGAAAAGCAAGTTGTGCGCACATGCGCAGGCACGATCTCAACGAGCGCGCCCAACATAGTTCCGCTGTAGGTGCCAAAATAGAACGAGAACATCATCGCGACCGCCAACATCTTGCCGAAGGTGGGAGCGCTTACCAGCCAGTTCAAAGCCGGATACGCGCTCATCAATGCAAGACCGGCAATGGCGAGCAGAACTGGCTTTCGGCCGATACGGTCGGAGACGGCGCCGCCAATTGGATTCCAGATGAAATTGGTCATGGCGACCAGGAGCGTCACCAGGAGAGCATCCTGAGCGGACAGCTTCAAGACTGTCTTGCCGAAAGTGGGCGTGTAAACGGTGACGAAATAGAAGGTCGTTGTGCTCAGGATCGCCATCATCATTCCGAGAACGACTATGCGCCAGCCGACCAGCGCCGAGGCAAAGATCTCGCGGGCTTTCGGATGCTTCCTCATCGCCAGAAATTCTGGCGTTTCCTCCAGTGTTCGACGAAGAAGGAAGATAAGCGGGATGATAAGGCAGCCGAGAAAGAATGGAATGCGCCACCCCCAGGAGGCGACGGTTTCGGCCGGCATCGACTCGTTCAGCAGGTAGCCCACGCTCGCCGCGACAAAGATCGCGACCTGCTGGCTGGAGGATTGAAAGGATGTATAGAAGCCGCGATTGCCTGGGGTTGCGATCTCCGCCAGGTAGACTGAAACGCCGCCGACCTCGACGCCGGCGGAAAAACCCTGCAGCAGCCGTCCAGCCAAAACGATAATCGGGGCTGCAATGCCAATGGTCGCGTAACTGGGACAGAAAGCGATAATGACAGTGCCGATTGCCATGATCGATAGTGTGATGATCAGGCCCTTTCGACGGCCGATCTGATCGATATAGGCGCCGAGGACGATTGCGCCTACTGGACGCATCAAGGCACCCAACCAGAACACGCCGAAAGTGTTGACCAACGAGGCTGTTTCACTTTCGGATGGGAAGAAGGCTCGTCCGATAGCGCTGGCGTAAAAGCCAAACAGGAAAAAGTCGAATTGCTCGAGGAAATTGCCGCTGGTTGCACGCAGGATCGCATTGACGCGCGATTTAACCGTCCCATGCTGAATAAGTGTCTGTGACAAGCGAGTTTCCTTCCCGTCAAAAATGGCCGGTTCGGAAAACCTCACGCCAGCCCAATTGCATCAGGCCGTGACTCTGTCATTGGTGACATTACCGACCGAGCGGAAGGCGCCTGATCTTTTCGGCGTATTTTCGGCGATAATTAGATTAGTGCACATATTTCAGCGCCAGTTCGCGGAGCACCAGCAGATCTCAACGCCAATTGCCGCAAGCTCACTTCACGTCAAACAAGAATTGACGAATACCTGAGGCGATTCGTTTGCCGGCTCACGGCAGCTATGAGGCTTGTTCGGGCGCTTCTGGCGGTCAAGGACGTATGCCCCTTGTGGGCAGAGACTGGCACTTATTCGCTGCTCGATTTCCGACAGCCATGCAAACCGTGTCAGACTCAAGACACCTGTCCTGACGAGCCGGCATCAACGTTTTACCAAACTATTCCGAAACTTATGGCGCGAGACCAGGGTTGGCACGGCGATTGCTGGAACGTGCAAGACCACAGGAGCGGACGAGTGCAGGCGGAACGGGTAAGAGCAGCGGCGGTGTTTTCTCAGACGCTCGTAGGGGCGAGTTGCCGACATCTCGCGCAGATCGCGGCGGAAGCTCCTAAGAGCACGTTAGACACGCCTCCTTCTAGCAGCGCTGTCCCAAGCGCGTAGCCAGTCAAAAATGAGCAATGAGCAGAAACCGCGGGGATTCGATGCATCTTGCGACCGACGTCAAGAGAGGCTCGATCGCGCAAACAGAGCCCCTCCTGTGACGCAAAATCCCGATGCTTTTGGGCGGGCCAATAACTCACCATGAATCTGCGCGTGATGTCTGGAGGCGCCAACCATGCGCGGAATTGGACTGATCTGGATCGTAATCCGACAGAACTATCGCCGCTTCAATCCATGGGCGTGCTCCATGTGTGAACGGGATTGGGCTCAAGACGCACGGCTAAGGGGGCCGCGAGGATGCAAAGAGTAGAGTTCGCCTCGGAGGCGACGGCGATCATGAGCGCCATCGCGCCAACTAGCTCGTCTGTCTCGACTGGCCAATAGCTGGTCCCGACGAGAATTCGCTTCTTCAGGGCTCGTGCTCCCCTCATGGCTGTCGTCCCAATGACGTCTTCTCAAGCTTCTCGATTTTCGCCGGATCAGCCTCCGCAGAGTTTTTGCGCGCATTTGACTGAGCGTGCGCGAGCTCTGTTTGGCGCGCATCCCTTTGCTGAGCAGCTGTCCGAAGAGCAGCTTGGTCGCCTGCTGCCTGAATACCTGGCGATGTCACAGGCCTTTCCCTACCTGCAGGCAGGGTCGCAAAAAGATCTCATATTCGATGCAATGCATCATAATCGGGATCTTCCCAGGGATATTGAACTGACCAGCGTCGTCGCTAATTTCATTTGTTGGGATGAGACGGGCGGCTATGGCCGAGTTCTCCAGGGTGGCAAGGCGGCGCTACCCGATATTCTGCTGACCGAAAATTTTCACTCAAATCTGTTTAGAAGGGATGCATTGCGACTGCTCGGCAGAGCAATACGTCCCAACTATAGCGCCACGACGAACCGGTACCTGCATTCTCTCTATGATGGGTTGTCAGCGAAAGACCCCGTGGTGCGTTGCGCCTACATGGTCGCCTTTGAGTTGCATGCTGCGGACATGATCCAGGCGCTGTGGACCACTACCGTCAAAACCTTTGATGCGAGCCCCGACGATCTTGAGTACTTCCGGAGCCACGTCGGTGGAAAAGATCCGGCCGAGAAGTATCATGGAGAAATGACAAGCCGGCTCATCGGCGAAATTGTCCCGGCTGACCGCAACGGCATCTTCTTGGACGAGTTCGATCGAGCCTATCGACTGAACTTGCAGTGGTGTCACGATCTGCTCCGGATTGTCTCACTTGAGCAAAACGACCGATCTGAAATCGAACACCGTGGCCATTGTCATTGTGGTTCTGTCAAATTCCGCGTCCGGGCGCCGCGGCAGCTCTCTGCAGTTCGATGCAATTGCTCGATCTGCCGGATGTCTGGATTTATGCACTTGCTGGTACCTGGCGATAGGCTCACGATTGAATGTGGCGAAGAGTTCCTCATCACTTATCAGTTCAACAAGAACATCGCCCGGCACACGTTTTGTCGGGTTTGCGGGGTCAAGCCATTCTATCGGCCGCGGTCGAACCCAGCCGGATTCAGCATCAATGTTCGATGCCTGGATAAAACAACGATCGAAAGCATCAGAATAGACGAGTTCGATGGCGAGCATTGGGAACAAGCATTCGGCTCTATGCAACCAGGACCCAGGCTCTGCATCGAAGAACAAACCCCGGAGTGAACCCAATGGCGCGTTCAGCAAATGACAAAAAGGGCCTACTTTCAGAAGAGGCTCTGACGAAATTCCGCGTAGAGCTCTTGGTGAAGGGGACGATCGTGATCGGCTCCCAGACGTTATTTACACTGGATGAACTGGCGAGGATCAATCAGCTGCAGGCTGAGATTCCCGAAGAAGAGGTGCGGTTGGGAGATGCCGGCGACTCGCACAACGTCTTTGTCAAACGCGTGAGGGTGGACCCACCCGGCCGCAGTCCCAGCAATGTGGACGGCGCAGCGCCGAGGCAAATCATCGATCTGCTTGAAAGGAAAGACCGCGGATTCGCATTAAAAACGATCCTGGGAGCATCGTCAGATTATGTGATTCGCAGATGCCAGTTGCATCGTATGCCTCCCGGTTCGTTTGTTGGCATCCATTTGGATGCCGAGAGCGATCCAGACTTTGAGTACTCCGTAATTGTGCAGCTCGCGCAAGACTTTGAGGGTGGCGAATTCGTCGTATATCCGAGCGCGTACGAGCAGCAGGTATTTCGACCACCATTTGGTGCGGTTCTTGTCACAACATGTAGGCTGCGGCATGAGGTGAAGCCTGTATCCGCCGGGGAGCGCCGGTCGCTGGTCTACTTCTGTTCGAAGCGCAGCGGCACAAACCGACGCGTCATCGAAAGCTCTACCAGCGGCCATGAAGCAAGTTAACTCGAGTACCTGCGAGTAAGATGAGTGGCGCGGAGGTCTCACGCTGAGTTCGGCAGATCGCAGCTATCTTGCAGAAGATCTGTCCTGCGAAGCGGTTTGTCGCTGCGGAACGCGCTGTCAAATCGGATCCGCCGAAGACCGTCGGCGAGAGCCATTCGGAAAGGAATGACGTGGTGACCCATCAAGGTCCCGCAGCGAGCTCGCGCGCACAAAGGGGGCGTCGGCCGTTCCAGATTCCACCGGAACGAGGTGACGAAGACGTTGGTCAAAGTGGGAACCGGGCGCTTCGAACAGTGAACACGTTTTTGCTGGGTCCATCTGTTTTGGAGGGCCAGTGCGGAGACGCGTTCGTTGGGCGCCGATCGTCAGCTGATCCGCCCGCTGCAATGAGCGTGGCGGTAGATGGTGGAATTCAGCGACCGAAATTGCTCTGGCTTAAGGGAGTCGGCTGCTCCTCGCCCAGGCTGCCAAAATGCTGAGCGGAGCCATGGAAGAAGCCACGATCGCACAACTTGCCTCATAAGAATACTGGGGCAACATCGCGGCACGACCTCGTCACTGTTTTCGAACTGCGGGTGTTCCGGCGCGTGCTCGACCGTGTTGTCGCGCCGCTCGTAGAAAGCTGCGGTCTCGTCAGGTTCTCGACAGCTATCCGGCCTAGCAAAGCAGGCGGATGCTGGGACCATTTGGGACGGTGTGTACGAAACCAGGGTTTAGTGCAAGGGGCAGCGAAGAAAAGCGGTTAGCTGATGCTCTAATCGCACTCGCTCGATTGCCCGATTGTCCATGCGGCAGCCGAGACCCAGATATTTCACCGTCGAAAGTGACCGCGAATGAACTTTCCCTCTCCTGGTCGCGCGCTTCAGCAGTCGGGCAGCGTGGGCGCGCAAGACAACTCGTCGGTCTCCCCCTCGGCGGACGCGGCGGCGTTCGAACAACAGCTGGGAGAGATCGCCGATGCGGGTAGTGGCGTGCCGGAGCAGACCTCCGCCCGGCTAGTCGGCGCATGGCGAAGCGAGGGGCTGCCCCTTACGGATACCGATGAGCACGAATATTCGACGCTATCGCATGGCGGAAGCTCCGGGGCGATGCTGGTGCCCTCCGTGCAGCAGCCGAGTCGGGCAGTGTGGGCTTTTGCAGGCCGTAGCAGCGAGTCCCTTTATTTTGAAGATGTGCCTCTCGTCGAGGGACTAAGAGCGGCACTCATCAAGCGCGGATTCAAGGAGCGTACGGCGAAGGGGCACGTCGATTCTCTTCTCAGATTTGGACGCTGGCTCGTTCAACACAGCAAGCAGGGAATTGCCGAGCGTCTTCACGACAGTACGCTGAACAGCGATGCAGCGGCTTTCAAAGAGACTGGCGAGCGGGGTATCCTCACTGCGCTCGGCCATCTGCGGACCTCTCAGGTGGCGGGCGGAGTGGAGTTGATCCCGTCGCGGGCGAGCCCCTTTGCTCAGGACGCCGAGCTCATCAAGGAGTACAAGTCGACTGTCATTAACGAGCGTAAGAAGGAAGCAGCGACGGCATACAGGTATGGAACTGCCCTAGGCAGATTCAGTAAGTACCTGCGTAACAATGCCAAGTCCGCCACCGCTGCCCGGCTTCACGACAATTCGCTGGATGAAGACCTCATGCGCTATGAGGCCACCCCTGGTTATCACCCGAAGGTTCGAGCTGCACTGACCGACTTGCGAAAGACACTGGCTGGCGATGACGCGGTCGAGCTTGATGGCGTTATTCGTCCCGACTCGGAAGCCGCGGCCGTAACGGGTGAAATGTGGTCGGCAGACGCCGTTGCGCCCGACAGCGTGTGGCAGCGAACGGTCGGCTGGCCAGAGATGCTGCCTGCGCAAGGTCACGAGCAGGATGCGCCCTCGAGCGTCATGGATCAACCGAGCCCCTCGGCTTATCTGGCGCCGCAAGCAGGCCAGGCCGGGCGCAGCGCCGATCTCCTTTATTCCGAGGATATTCCCCTCATTCTCGAGCTTAGGGAGGCGCTCCTCAGGGGCGGGGCCGCCGAGAGCACAGCCAGGAGCAATGTCGATTATCTTTTAGGCTTCGACCGCTGGCTCTTTGGCAACGACAGGCCGGCAATGGCGGAACGGCTTGACCACGAGATGCTGGATGAAGAGATCGAGGAATTCATAGCAAAGGGCGGTGCCACGAACGTGCGTACGGCACTGGCTCATTTGCGGACCTCTCAGGCAGCGGGCGGAGTTGCGCCGGTCGCAGGCCAACCTGACCTAAAGGCCTATCCGGACGACGCGGCACGCATCAAGCAGTACAAGGAAGACGCGGCGGCCGCCGGGACATCAAAGATTGCCAGGACCTATGCAAGTATTATGATCGATTTCAGTCACTACCTGCGCGAAAACAACAGGCAGAGCATTGCCGCTCGCCTCGACGAGGATGGGCTGGATAAGGATCAGTCGCTCATCGAAGATATGGATCTCTATCGGCAATCCGGTGGTTCCAGGGCGATCCGTGCCGCGCTAGAGCATTTGCGGACCGGTGCGAGAAAACCTGCATCTCTGCATGCTGAGGATGCGTCGCTCATTTCCGCGCTTGAGAACGCACTCATCAAGGCGAACTTCGAGAAGATCACCGCCCAAACCAATGGACGGATTCTCCGAAGATTCAGCCGATGGCTTTTTGCAAACGAAAAGCTCGCCATTGCTGCCAGGCTTTACGATAAGTCGCTGGATAAGGATGCAGCAGCTTTTGACAAGAGCGGCAAACGGCGCGCTCTCACGGCACTGGCACATCTGCGGGCCTCACAGGCGGCAGACGGAATTGCACCCAATGCAAGTCGCGCCAAAACGGTCGCGAACCTCTTCCATCCCGAAGACGCGCAGCTTGTTTCGGCGCTCGAGAAGGCACTCGTCGCAGCCAGATACGAAGAGGCAAGCGCCCAGGCGATCGCCCGTCATATTCGCAAATTGAGCCAGTGGCTGTTAGCAAATAACAAACCGGCGATTGCCGCCCGGACCGGAGAGGAGTCGCTTGATAAAGATGCCGCGTCATTTAAGGCGAATGGGGGCGAGCAGCAGATCACGGCGTCACTGGCTCATCTGCGGGCATCTCAGTCGGCCGCCGGGATTGCGCCAAGGAAGCCCCGTGCTGAGCTCAGCCCTTATCCCGAAGATGCGGACCTGATCAAAGACTACAAAGCCGCGGAATCCCGGCCGACTGCCAGAAACTATGCACCTTTCCTTATCGGTTTCAGCAACTACTTGCGCCAAAACCACAAGCAGAGCATTGCCGCCCGACTATCCGACGAGTCGCTGGATGAGGATGTCGAGACCTACAAGAGGTCCGGCGGTCATGCAAAGACCAGTGCCGCACTGGCACATCTGGCCAAATCGGCCGCAGGCGTTCGCGCCGTGGAACTCAGGCGCTCGGCTGATAAGCTGCGCCGGACAATGCACCACTAGGAGCCGCCAATTCGCCTGTGGATGTTGCCACGGAAGAGTACGACCATCTCTCGGCGGTACCGCCTGCAGCCAGCACCCTCTCGCCGCTCGCGGGGACTCCGTACCCTCACGAGGCTCCAGATCCCGGTGAGCACGTAGACCCCTTGAGCGAGAACTACGAGAATGCGATTGCCGCAGACGGGCTGATCAATGCACCTGATTGGGGCGATTTCCTCTCCACCGAGCACGTTTTTGGCGATGATGAGCACGAGGCGGCGGGCGCCAGACCGGCGAAGAGGCAAAGGATCGACGATGCTCCGCAAAACGGCGCGTTCGAGCGGTAGTCGGCCAGATCAGCGTTTCAATAGCCGAAGCGTTAGCGCAGCCTCCAGCCAATCAGCCGGATGCTTCTGTTTCACAGGAGCACAGTGGACAAGGCTACGGGACGGCGCCGCAAGCTGCCTCGGGGGACGTTGTGGACGCCGCTTCGCAGCAAGGACCGCCGCAGGGACCTGTCAGCTGGCCATTGCTTCTGCCGACGGCTTACGATCAGGATCAGCTCTGGGGGGCGTTGGAAGACCTTCCGGCGTGGTCCGGGTTAGCCAGCCCCAAGCGCGCGCCGGAGGCAGAGCAAGTAGCACGGCCGGCAACAGCTGGATCCACCTCGAGCTGGTCGCTGCCGACGTCGCCCGACTTTGATTGAAGCATGCTGCCGGCAACGCCATCCTCTGTCGAGACGCGTTCGTCTGATGTCGAGCGGGGTGTCGAGGCCCCTGATTGATTTGCTGTCTCAAGAATCGCGTGATGAAGGCCAGCTTGCGCCATCACGCACGCCAACTGATGCCGGGACCGAAGGCGTGACTCCCACAACCTCGGTGGATGGGCACAGCGGACAGCGGCTTGGCCTGACCGAATGGTTGCACGACGAACATATCGCCGCCGATTACGCCCTGGTTGAAGAGGAGTTGTATTGAAACAATCCAGATCTTGTTCGCCAGACCGGATTCGTACAGCCGGCGCAAGCCCAGCTATTGCGCCTGGTTCCGAGTGAGAGCGACCGCCTGCAGATTCTGCTGCAGATCTTCAATGAGAATGATACAGTTGTCGCCAACTTCTTGTTCGTCCCGGTGAATGATGCTGGAGTTGCGGACGGCGGATCGCATTGGTCGCTGCTGCTGGTTGATTGGCGCGTGCCGACAGCAGCGGTTGCCTATCACTATGACTCTGCCGGGCTTTTGCAACAGTGCCGTTGCAGAATAGCTCGCAGCACGTCTCGGCTCCCGCTTTCAAGCGGCACGGATGGCCCAGCAGCAGAACGGTTATGAATGCCGAGTCTTCGTGGTGGACGCGACGCGAGCGCTGGTTGGACGATTGGCGCAAGGAGAGCGGCCGGACCGTGAGCCGCTGCACCTCGAGCGCCTCATCGCCGATCGACCGGCACTTCGGGATCGCCTCAGGACTGATCGCGGCTTGCGCTGACGGACTCCATCGGACCGCCGGTTTTCGCCCGGATCAGTCTCTCGGCTGAACAGCGCAGCCGGCAACGGATATCCGCATCATGCGAGACGGACGCGGATTTCGGGTCACCTCGCAGGTACCGTTCTCCAGCACGCTACCGAAAGCAGGGGCAAGTTCGAATGAATGGAGTGGCAGGATAGATGTGGTTACTGTGATTCCAATCAAACCAGTCTGAGGAGCCGTTGTTTCAGATCGCCGGCGGCGGCCCGGTCGTACGCAATCACGAGGCACTCCACCGTGCCAGCCTCCTCGTCAACGGCAAGCGGGATCACGCCCTGCTTGCGTGTGCCATCGAATAGGAAACCCTCCTTGGCGAAACGTTCATGTGCAGTCCGGAGCGAACTCGATCGAACGTTCCTCACGGATGAAATAACGTAGGAGCCGGAGTAGTCGAAGCCC
The DNA here is from genome assembly GCF_054056355.1 of Bradyrhizobium sp. USDA 3364. Taxonomy (NCBI): domain Bacteria; kingdom Pseudomonadati; phylum Pseudomonadota; class Alphaproteobacteria; order Hyphomicrobiales; family Nitrobacteraceae; genus Bradyrhizobium; species Bradyrhizobium sp. USDA 3364. The sequence goes on along the minus strand of NZ_JBSRYG010000002.1, from coordinate 885,914 downwards.
AGGAGCCGGACGGCAATGCTGTGCAACACCGAGCCGCCACCCCAGCGGCCGTTCGCTTCATTGAATAGCAGCCGTCCGTCGTTCGCGAAAATTGCGTCAATATTAATTGGTCCGCGATATCCTAGATTGCGGACAAGGGATACGAACCGGTAGGCATGCGCCTGCGCAGTCAACCATTGCTCATTCCCCAGATCGCTTGGAAGTTCAAGTCCTGTCCAGATCAGAGCCCGTTCAGATCGATCGGTGCTCCGGCGTAGTCGAATATTCCCACTGTTGATGAAAGTGATTGAGCCATCACGCTCGATTTCATACTCGAGATAGAACGGAGTTCGCGCCAAGTGGTACGATTCGACCACGAGCGTCTTGCATGACGCAGTTGTCATCTCAGACCAAAGTACGTCCGGATCGAACGACGGCCAGGCAATCTGTCGGGTCTCTCTCGCCCCGGGTAGCGGACCGTCTTCATTGCTGCTCAGAATGACATTTCCGACCCCGCCGGCCCCATTGTCCAGCTTCACAATGACCCTGCCGGTTTCGTGCCGGAGCGAGTTGACCGCTCGGAACAGTTCGTTCGAATTCGTCGTTATGGAACCATTGGGCAACGGAAGTGCGACACTTGTCGCCAGTTGACGGAAGTGGCTCTTGCGGTTCAATAGATCAGGCCCACGCTGTAGAGCGAATTCGTCGCCAGTCTGCTGTATACCCAGCACGGACGCCAGCCGCGCCACGCCTTCGCTGGAGTAGCAGGGATACATGCTCCAGGATGATTTCTGACGAATATGCCTGTTGATTTGCTCAACCATGCTGTTGGACAGCAGTGCGTAATCGTTGAGAATCGGCGCTTCGCGGTCGCCTCCAGGTACAAGCAATGAAAGACTGGAGGCGTCGAAATTAAGCGTCGCGCCAACGTAGGAGAGCAGATCCGTCGGGATAGATAGGGGGGACACTATCAGATCGCCCTCCTGAGCAAACCACGCCGAACGGTAAACCGAGTTGCCGGCGAGCGAAAGTTGAGCTGCTACCAGATCGGAGCCCGACATTTGCGCCGTGCCGGCATTCATGATTATGATCCGCGGCATCAGTGACCTTTGCGCATTGGGATGTGATCAGAGCGAGAGACGGTCAACAATGGCGAAGTCGCTGCAGCAGAGCCTGTAGATGCCCAGGCGGAAAAGCTCATTTTGCGCCGTCACGATGTCACCTGCGGGGTCGCTGAGAAGTAGAGCTAACGTGCAATCCGCCGAACTCAATTGCCATTTGCTTTGTAGCTTGATCTCGCGTCAGCCTTCTTCAGCATGAAATGCTGGACCTTGCCCAACGCAGTTTTCGGTAGCTCTGGCGTGAAAATGATCTCGTGCGGTACCTTGAAACGGGCGAGCTGCGACCGGACATGCGCGATCAGCGCTTCTGCTTCGAGCCGGGCGCCCGGTCGCCTGATTACATAAGCGACCGGTACTTCTTCCCAACGCGGATGCGGTCGACCGATGACAGCGCAATCTGCAACATCCGGATGACCAACAAGCACACGTTCAACTTCGGCCGGATAGATGTTCTCTCCACCGGAAATGATCAGGTTGTTCTTGCGGTCATGCACCCAAAAATACCCGTCGGCGTCGCGACTACCAATGTCGCCGGTGCGATACCAGCCACCGTCCAGAGCCTTGCGGGTTGTCTCTTGATCCTCCCAGTATCCGCAGAAGACGTTGGGCCCGCGTACTGCGATCTCGCCTGCGCCACCGGCCGGCAGCGTGTGCCCAGCATCATCTATGATCGCAGCTTCGCAACACAGACCTGCGAGGCCGCTCGATCCCTCGGGCACGAGACCCCCGCCGAGCTTAGTATACACAGCGATCGGGCAGGTCTCCGTCGAACCGTAAACCTGCAGGACCGGCACGCCGCGCGCGACAAAGACCTCGACAAGATCGTGGGGCACCATAGTAGATCCGGTACAGATTGCCCTGAGCGCGGAGAGGTCGGTGCTATCCCATCGGGCATTCTCGGTCAGGGCTCGCATCATGGCTGGCACCAAAACTGCCAGAGTGGGTCGATCGCGCTCGAACGCGTCGAGAGTGGTCTCCGGTGTAAAGCGGCTGTGGATAGTAACCGTCGCGCCGTGATGCAAACTGGGCGTCGTCTGGATGTTTAGTCCACCGACGTGGAACAGTGGCAGGACAGTCAAGGCGTGATCGGCCGAGGTGAGGTCATGCATGTGCTGACTCATGACGCCGTTCCAGAGCAGCGCTTCCTGACGCAGTACGGCACCTTTCGGTCGTCCTGTCGTGCCCGAAGTGTAGACGATCAAAAGCGGGCAAGACAGGTCCGCACCTGGATTGCGTCCGTCACCACAGTCTGCGTCCAGAAGATCGTCGAGTTTGTTTCCGCCGATAGGTGCGAAATCTAGCCCGACGACAGAAACAGAAGAGCAGTTGCCTCGCCACAACAGGCAAGACTGCGTCGAAGGACCGCTCAACTAGCAACACGTTTGCTCCTGAGTCGGACAGAATGAACAGCTGCTCGGCGGGCGCGAGGCGCCAATTTAAAGGTAGGAGAATTGCGCCGAGCCGCGCGCACGCATACAGCAGCACGAGATAGTCTGGTCGGTTCAGGCTAAGGATCGCGATCCGGTCTCCTCGCTCTACCCCGAACTGGCTCTTGAGGGCGCAAGCCGCCCGCCCTATCCGGCGATTGAGGCTCGCGTAGCTTAGAGTCTGCCCCTCGAAACGGATGGCGGCTTTATTAGGAGCATACGCTGCGTTGCGTTCAATTAGTGTGCAGAGGTCCAACTAAATCTCCATATGATCCAGCTCCGCGCAACGGTTCGAACAGGCCTCGCAACGCGCTCGCGAGGCCCACCACATGGTTCGGTGCCCGTTGCACAAGCGACGATCACACCCTTCGGCAGGACAACGCAGCTATTGATTGTTGTCACGGTTGCGATCAACAGATATTGCCTGGCGAATCGCTGGCGACTGATTACTCATTCTGTTCGGCTCGGCGGCGGTCGTGTGCATCTGCCGGTAGTGGTAGGCGCACCATGACGACTGTTTCTTGCCCGGTCTTTGACAGACAGGCTCGCCGCACATATAGGCAGCTCTGGTATCTCCATCCTTGAAGCCGATGATGGCCCGGCATTGGCCTTCAGTATGGTCGATCAACAAGACCTTGTTGACGCCGTCAGGCTCTTTCAACTTGCTGCTCCAGGATACCAGGCAATCTCTTCGGTGCCGTTCCGGTCACGCCGAGTGACACTCGCAGCTGGGGCCCTTTGAAAACCTCTGGAGGCTTACGGCCTGTCGCACATCTGCGCGACGAGAATGCGCCGGCAGGCCGGCATGAGCGGAGCGAAGAGCCGGTTCGGCGGACTGCTTCTGGGGCTGTGTCCCGCCAGAACAGGGGGGCGGGTTCACTATCGGGAAGAGGCCGCGCCCTGCAGTGGCGCCGCACCGAACCCTGCATTGATCTCGTCGGACGTCACCTGCTCGCTGCGGGCCCGGCTTGCGGCAGCCACAGTGTTGCGGTTCTGCAATGCCCAACCATTTGCAACTAGCCGCGAGCCGTAAGGCTGCGGTCAAGACGCGCTGCGTCACTGTTTCGACCGAAAGGCCGTCAGGGATGAAGATCATGACCAACCAGTGCGGGGTTGTTCTGACCAGCTCAGACATTCGTCAATCCTTCCAGTCCCGGCGGCGGATGAAGATGCGTGCCAACCGTAAGATCGTACAACTTAACGTTACGTCCGATTCAAGCCCTTTCTGACAATCTCGCCGTGAACATGCCAAAGGGTATATCGGGACGGACCTCCGGGACGGTTGGAGAGCTTCTAGCGCGTGATCTGCGTCAGAAAGTTGCGCTCCCATGAGAATGGTTCTGCGGCTGGCAGGGCCTTTGTCGAAAAGGCTCGCACGTCCAGCGATCGAGTGCACGCGACCAGGAGCCGATTGCGCGACACCCTCCGCTTAAGTTCGCTCGCCTACCGATGCGTGGATTATCGCAGTGTCTGATAGAGGCGATACAGCAGCCGCGCGCGAGGTTCGATCGATGAAATATAGAGTTGCTCATAATGCGTGTGCGCGCCCTTGCCGTCTACGCCGAGGCCATCGAGGGTTGCGGTATGCGGCGCGGTGAAATTGGCATCGGAGCCGCCGCCGCTGAACGCGTCGAGCAGCTCGAAACCGATCTCGGCGGCAAGTTGCCTGGCGTGTTCGTAGAGCGTAGCGCCGGCCTTGCTCTTCTCATAGGGAGGACGGTTCAAGCCGCCCGATACTTTCAGGCGAACGCCATCGGTGCGCGAGGTCATTCGGAGAATTCTCGGCACCAACTCGTCTGCATGAGCCATAGTCGGCACGCGCAGGTCGACTTCCGCATAGGCCTGTTCGGCGATTACGTTCGGCTTGGTGCCGCCGCGGACGACGCCAACGTTGACGGTGATGCCGCGCGAAAGATCGTTCATCGCCTCGAGCATCTGGATCACATTGGCTAGCTCCCGGATCGCGCTACGGCCGTCCTCGGGGCGTTCGCCGGCGTGCGCCGGCGCGCCCTTGATGAACACATCGAAGCGGCCAACACCCTTCCGCCCGGTGACGATCTTGCCGCCGTCGCGCGCTGGTTCGGTAACCAGCACATATTTTGCCTTGCGGCCTTCGGCCTCGATCAGCGCCCGCGAGGTCGGACTGCCGATCTCCTCATCCGACACGTAGAGGTGGGTGATGCCGAGCGGCGGGCGCGCGTCGTCGGCGCAGATCTGCCGAAATGCATGATAGGCTAGATAGGCGCCGCCCTTCATGTCGTAGGTACCCGGGCCGAACGCGCTGTCACCGTTGATCTTGAACGGTAGTCGTCTTATGAATCCCATCGGATGAACTGTGTCGAGATGGCTCAACACCAGAATGCCCGGCACGCCCTGTCCCCATGACGAGCGCGTGACCAGGTGATCGCCGCGGCCCTCACGTCCCGCAATGCGCTCGATGGTGGCCGGCAGGTCGCGATAGCCGGCCGCGACGACGTCAGCCAGCTTGTTGAGCTGATCCGGCCGTTCCGTCGGGGACTCGATCTCGACCCAGCGACGGATGCCATCGAGGATCGCGGAGGTTTCAAACGGGTAACTGGACATAGTCGTCTGATGCCTCTCGACTCTCGACCTTCATCACTCGCGCAAGATCATGGTAGGACCCACTTGCTCGCATCAGGATCGAGCACGGAGATCGCAGGTTGGCTGGCTATTGTGACGCAGTGTGCCTTTGATCCATGATGTTGCCGCGACACTGATGCTACGCGCCTGCCGTGGAGAACTGAGCTACCAAAGCTGGTAGTTTACGTCGGGCTATGCGGGTTCAACGTGCGGTGGGAGGGTTTAGTTAGTCGCGAGGTACGCGCGCTTTTCAATGCGGTGAGCCCGGTAGAAACAAAACCGTCCACGATTGCGCGGATGATTGTTCGATAACTATCGCTCCAGCACCGGTCGTCCGCTCAACGCGTATTCCATTCTAACGACATTCTGCGCAGAATTCGGCAAGCGGCAAGATTCGAAGCGCGCGCTGGAAGTTGGACAATGGACAGCCGCGGCCTGTCCGCGCTGCGGCAATTCGTCCGATAAAGATCCTATGTGTGCCAATGATATTGTGGTCATACGAAGCGCATTCGAGCGCGCAAAATGCTTTGGACAATAACGGCACATCAGCCATGCTTTGAGTCCAGGAAGCGGTGCCGAAGCGATGAACACCCGTCGCCGCCCCTGACCGCCAAAACGCAGAGCAAAATCCTCCTCGTCGCTGCGGAGAAGATTGATTGCAGAGCTGCCCCTAGCGAGTATCGCGTCGTGGGCCTTAGTGTAGGCGGATGCCAACAAGCAAGCACGACGAATGCCATGCAGATGGAGTCACAGAATTCGCCGTCAGGCCACGTCGTCCGCCGGCGGTTTCGGTCGTCACGATGGCGGCGTCGCTTACCAGATTTCGTATAGCCTGACGAAGTCTGCCGGCTGGATAACGGCGGTCTCAACCCAGGGGATAACTGGTGCTTCATAATCTGCTTTTGACCAGAGCGCGCCCTGGTTAGCGCGCTAAATTCACTCGCAAGAGAACACGCTTTTTTGCATCTAGCAGATGCACATCGAGCGTCGCGTGCAGCGAACCCCGCAGCTCGGGCGGGATCGAGCAATCTGTATCGATCAATTCACGAAACTTTCGAATGATGTGTTCTATCATTGCGATGGATCCGGGTGCTTCCAACTTCTGTGATGACATCATCTAATTTTCTCCTTTGGAACGCAGCGCATGCCGCGAGTTCCTATCTCGGCAACAGGTGTTGTTGGAAACTGCAATCAGGCGTTTCAGTCGAGCGGCTGCGCCGCCACCGTCAAGCGCATGTCGTGCAAGTGCGACGCCCTCCCGCAGCGTGTCGACGCGGCCGGCGACGATCAGCGCCGCCGCCGCATTCAAAAGTGCAGCGTCGCGAAATCGACCTGGAACGCCATCGAGGACGTTTTGCAGGGCGACGGCCTTGGCCTTCGCATCGCTGCCCTCCAGCGCCTCCTTGCCGCAGCGAGCAAGCCCGGCATCTTCCGGCGTTACTTCGAAGGTGCGCACTGTGCCGGTCTCAAGCGCGGCAACGAAGGTCGGTCCGGCGAGGGTAACCTCGCCGAGGCCGTTAGAGCCATGAACGACCCATGCCGATTCGGTGCCGAGGTTCTTTAACACGTAAGCCAAAGGCTGAACCCATTCGCGAGCGAATATCCCAACGATCCGCCGCTTGACCCTGGTCGGATTGGACAGGGGCCCGATGAGGTTAAGGATGGTATGGGTCCCAAGTGCGGTCCGGATCTGGCCAACGCGCTGCATCGCTGGATAATGAGCCGACGCAAATGAGAAGCCGATTCCGGCTTCGTGCACGCAGCGCGCAACGGCCTCAGGCTTGAGGTCGACGTTGACACCGAGATGCGCCAATAGGTCTGCGGTGCTAGGGCCTGAAGATGTATCGCTGTTGGCATGCCTCGCAACAGGAACGCCGGTTCCGGCGACGATAAAGGAGGCGCACGTCGTCACGTTGGCCGAATACGCGACGGTATCGTTCGTACTAGCGATATCGATGGGATCGCATGCGACCTCGACCCGCGGCATTCTCTCGCGCACCGCGGAGACCGCACCGGTGATTTCTTCGACCGTTTCGCCCCTGACTCGCAATCCCATCAACAAGCCGCCGATCTGCGACGGTGTCGCATGACCCGACATCAGGCTGTCGAATGCTGACGCAGCTTCCTCACGCGTCAGAGTGGCGCCGTTGGCAACTTTAACGATAATCGATTTAAGCGTTTCCATCGACTTTACACGTTCATTTGTCCGGATCCGAAGCGCTTCGCTTCAACGGAAGCTTTTGTTGAAGAGACATGGCACCGGCTGCATTGTTGAAGCTGTCCGACCCATCGGCGGCACGGCCGAACGTCGTCGGCGTTTGAGATATCGGTTGGTGTGGGCACCGCCATTTCGGCAAGGCTACAACCTGACGCTACGTAAGGGTCAAGCACTCCATGTTGTGATGCCGTCAAGAGATCATTCGACCGTGACACGCGAGCATTTCTTGAACTGCAGTCGGATCTCTGATCTGATCACCTCCAGCAGTTTTCGGATATCGAGCTGCCGGAGCTGGACCCACAGCATAACCGGGTCATGATTTGCGGCAACTCAGCGCTGGTGCGCGATGCCCGCGAGCTGTCGGTGGCGAAGGGCTTTGTCGAAGGCAATCACGGGTCAGCCGGTGCAATTCGTGATCGAAAAAGGCTCTGAGCGCCGCGCCTTGATTTTGTGAGATTGAGCTTAGCTTTGAACTATCCTGGTCGGACGCTTAACGCTAGACTTCCGGTGGTTGCGGGCAGGGGAAGCTATGCCGATAATTCGGATCTTGAAGGGTACGGCGACCAGTCCGGAGATGGTCGTGCGTCTCAATCGAGCCTATGAGGAGAGGCTGCGCGCTCTTTGCTTGGTGGATCGCAACGATCCCATAGCTGAGATGGTTGCGAGGAAGATCATCGAGATCGGCCAAACCGGCCTCGACGACCCGAAGCGGATATCTGCGGAAGCGCTTAAGCAACTTCGTATTGATTGGTTGCGTAACTCGTAAGTTCAGCGCGGCCAGAATGACTTGCAGTCTACGGCCGGCTTGACGGCGGCAGCCGCGCTGCACATTCGCGATTTGGCACTCCTGCGGTAAGCGCAGTAGCCGAGATGGTCCTCTGGTCGTACGCGATACATGGGTGCTCGCATCAGTCGCCCAAGACCCAGGTCGCAGCTCGCCTCTGCTGAACACCGATCGGAGAAAGTCCGTCGCCGGAGCAAGCGAATCGCAACTTACAACGCGTTCGGCCGTCTCACCTTCGCAGAACGCTTTCGATCTCGTACCATCCTGCTGTTCGATTCAGGGCACACGCAAATGACGGTGTCAACTTTTTCTGAAGCGATGATCCAATGAAGCGATATCTGTACGTAACGTACAGAACGCGCACTTTTAGTTCTGACACTGTAATGCTTCACTTTGATTCGAAGCATGTCGACAGTTGATCTGTTTCTTTCGGCGAACCCAGTAGAAAGCGTTATCTGGAGAGGGGACCGCACCATGACCAATCACGTGCCCGCCGTCCTCGACGAGCATGATAAGGCTGGAGATGGAGCTCGCCAGGCGCTGTCTGGCAGCGGCCGATGCATGATCGGCTTGGTGCGGTGCGTATTAATGCCCGCCCTTTTGTTACAAACGCGATTCTAGCGAGACTTTCCTTGCAAGATCTCGCGGCAATAGGGGAGTTCGCGGAACCGATCGTCCTCAGAGGACGTATGGTTTTGCAGGAGCCGAAACGGCCTCTTGAATATGTCTATTTTATAGAGTCGGGTCTCGTCTCGCTGAGGATTGTCGCCGCGGGCAGCATTCTTGAGCTGCGGCCAAGCGATTCGCGATCTCGTCGCCATCAACGGCGTGCACGCCACGGTGAAAGACGGAAGCTGGGGCTTGGTGCGCGCTTCGTCCAGCAAGCCGGAACTCGTGGTCGTGGTCGAAAGCCCAGTTTCCGAGAAACGGATGCGCGGCATGTTGGAGATGATGGACGGCGTGTTGCGCATGCATCCCGAGACCGGTGAATACAATCAGATCTGAGGCTGGCTTGCTAAGGTGGCATTTGCAGCAATCATTTAGATCGCCGGACTTGACAACCCACTCGATTAACTTAATTGGGAGCAAACCGTGACAACCATTGTTGTTCCCTCGGCCGGGCCACACTCAGTTCAAACTCATCCAGCAATCGGGTGTAGGAGATAAACTGAGATCGTAAAGGGTGGCATATCGGCATCAGGTGTTAGCAACGCGTGCTGTTTCTATCTCAAATCGGGCTGGTGCTTGAACCGGTGAACGAGTGTTCTCATCTTGGATTTGCGCGGGTTTGAGCCGACGGTCCAGGCGTTAGCGCGATGTGTTCCCCTTACTTCAGCGGCCAGCCAGTAGACAATGGACAAAATTTGCTCTCACCGATCGCCACTGCCATCCTCTGATTGTCCTCCCGGCCGCTCCATTTCTGGACCTCATTGGGTGATGGTCTTGAATTGGCTAGGGCAGATATTTCAAGCAGCGCGAAGTCTCTTTCGCGAGACCATCAAGAGCCCGGCATCACCGAACTTGCCTACAGACGGTGACTGGGTGCGCCTTCGTAGGCACGAGTTCGATGAGCGTTTGGGCAAAGTACTTTGGACAAATGAGCAGTGGGCGGGTGTGAAGTGGATTGTCGGCGGCGACGGTCGCGCTCTCCTAGGCGACCCGTGCATCGTTCACCTGTGCGAACTCGAGAAAGTGTCCTGAGTTGGGATTTGTACGCGCGATGTATGGTGGTTCGTTAAGGCGTCCCTGAACCCTGATGCGCATATATGGGAGCCGGCGTCTTGTCCGAGGAGCCCCATCAGACATCGGGTCAGCCGGACCTGGCTCGCTATGTTCTTGCCGCTCGGGGCTGGCATTTGCTTTGGCCTTGGATCAGACCGGGTGATTCCTCGCTTACAAGAGATCGCCAGCCGATGAGAACAGTGCAGTCGCTGCACCAGCAAAGATGGCAATGTCTACTGCCACGCATGTGCCCCAGCGGCGGCTCCTTGACAAACTTCGAAATATTGCGGCTTGCCATCACCGCCGTCGTGTCGGTCGAAGTGACTTCTCACGTGCTTGGGGAGAACAGTGCTGATCTGCCTCTACAAATCGTCCCGCCGACTCCAAATCAAGGTGAGGCGAAACCGGAAGCCATCATACGGCAATGAAAGGCTCCCGGTCTGGCTCGCGTCAGGCCTGAACCGTTGGTGTTCGGTCCTGCTTTACAGTCGGAACACGCCGTACTGCGGCGCGTCGATCGGTGCGTTGAGCGAGGCACTCAACGCGATTGCAAGGGCAGTCCTGGTATCGACAGGATCAAGAATGCCATCGTCCCAGAGTTCGGACGTCGCATAATAGGCGCTTGATCGTTCGCGATATTCTTCAAGAACCGGCTCTCGAATGCCCGCCAGTTCCTGCTCAGAGAGGTGCCCCCCGGTGCGAGCCAATTGCCTTGCCTTGACGTGGGTGAGGACGCCAACGGCCTGCTCGGCGCCCATCGCGGAAATCTGAGAGTTCGGCCAGCTGAACACAAACCGGGGATCAAACGCGCGTCCCGACATGGCGTAAGTGCCTGCGCCATGAGAGCTGTTGCAAATGATCGTAAACTTCGGGACAGACGCGCCGGACACAGTCATGATCAGCTTTGCGCCGTCCTTGGTGATCCCACGGCGCTCATATTCGCGGCCAACCATAAAGCCTGTGACGTTCTGCAGGAAGAGCAGGGGCGTTCGGTTCTTGTCGCATATTTGAATGAAATGAGCCCCCTTTAGCGCGCTGTCGCCGTACAAAACGCCATTATTGGCAACGATCCCGACTTGATATCCATAGAGCCGGGCAAAGCCGCACACGAGTGATGTCGCATAACGGGGCTGGTACTCATCAAATCGACTGCCATCGACCAGACGAGCGATGATCTCCCGCATGTCGAACTGCGCTCGCGCGTCCTTTGGAATGATGCCGTAGAGTTCGGATGCATCATAGGCGGGCGGCTCGGGCGCTACGCGATCGATGCAGGTTTTCGCCGGTTGGTGGAAGCGCGCGACAACGTTGCGCGCAATTGCGATTGCGTGGAGCTCGGAACTTGCGAAATAGTCACTGGTGCCCGACACGCTCGTATGCATGAGGGCACCGCCGAGCTCTTGGGCGGAGACTTGTTCGCCAGTGGCAGCCTTCACGACCGGAGGGCCGCCAAGAAAAATTGCTCCCGTGCCTTCGACCACAATGTTGTATTCGCTAAGCGCCGGGACATAGGCCCCTGCCGCGGTGCAGTGGCCCATGACGATGGCGACCTGCGGTACTCCCATCTTCGAGAGTATCGACTGATTGCGCAGAATTCGACCCGCATGGTATCGATCAGCAAAGAACTCCGCCTGCAAAGGCAGAAAACCGCCGGCGCAGTCGCATAGATGAACCACCGGCAGACGGTTTTCGATGGCTATGTCCAAGGCCCGCACGATCTTCTTGACCGAGAGTGGATACCATGCGCCGCTCTTCACGCTGGAATCGTCAGCGTGAACAATCACTTCTCGACCCGCAACGATGCCGATGCCGATCACCTGCGCGGCGCCCGGAACCTCTCCGTTGTAGGCCTTGTTGGCGGCCAGCGTGGAAAGCTCCAGGAAAGGAGTTTCCGGATCCAGCAAGGCCGCGATGCGGTTGCGAACAAACAGCTTGTTCTGCCGACGCAGCCGCTCGAAGTCTTTCTCAGGTCTGTCGAACCGGGCCAAGCGTTGCCGCTCCTTCAATTCGGCAGCCAGTTGTCTGTTGTGGAGGGCGTTGCGACGAAACTCCTGCGAATCGACATCCACCGCAGAACCGATCCGCTGCATTTCAGAACCCTTCTTTAGACAGCGTTACGAGTACGGCGTCGTGCTCGAAGCTCTCGTTCTCCTTGACGTGAATCCGCTCGACAATGCCGTCCTGGGGTGATCGTATGATCGTTTCCAGCTTCATGCTTTCAATCATCATTAGCGCCGTCCCCGCCGAGACTGAGTCACCAGGCGAAACTGTAATCGCGACAACCATGCCAGGCATTGGCGCCCGGGCTACTAGGGGACAAGTCCCGCTATTCCCAGCAGCGTGGGTCCGTAGCGGATCGATGTAGCGCAAAGTACGCGTTCTGCCGCGGATATGGAGGTGAATGAGCTCCCCGTCGATCACGAACCTGACGGGTTCGCTCTGCCCGGCAATGGTCAGGACACCGCTGGTGTCGCTGCGCTGGGTGAATGCGACGGGGGCAATCACCTCGTCTCGCAAATGAAGGCGGTAGCCATGCCGGCTGGCCGAAAGCCACAATGTATGATCTACGCCGTCAACCTCGAACGAGTGATACACTTCAGTTTCTCCAATTCCCGAGCGCTGAATGAAGCTCTGGCACGGCATCTGCCGAGTCGCGGACCGGCCTCGTCAGGAGAGCGGCTGATGCGAGGAACGCAGACATTCCGGCAGCAAAATTGCCCGCTGCGAGATGCGGGTTTTGTTCAAGGTATCCGACATGGAAGTGACCGCCGAGAAATGCCTCGTCGGAAACGATCCGGGCGAGCAAGTTCGCATTGGTCTCGCACCCCAGTAAAACCAATTCGCGAACTGCACGATGGGCTTTCAGAGCAGATTCCATGCGGCTTGGTGAATGCACGATGATCTTGGCAAGCATCGGATCGAACGCCGGCGTGATGTGCTGGCCTTGCATGATGCCGCTGTCGATCCGTACGCCATTGGGATACTCGAGAAGAAGTACTTTTCCGGTGGTCGGAGCGTATCCGCGTTCAGGAGCCTCCGCGTACAGCCGGAGCTCCATTGCATGGCCGTTCGAAACGATATCGGACTGGGAGAATGCAAGTTCGCGTCCCGCTGCCGCATAGATCTGTTCCGCCACCAGATCGACGCCAGTAATCATCTCGGTGACCGGATGCTCGACCTGAAGTCGTGTATTCATTTCAAGGAAGTAGAAATCGTCTCCGCTGAAGAGGAATTCGACCGTTCCTGCATTCCGGTAGTTCGCTGCACGAGCGATGCGAACCGCTGTATCGCAAATTCGAGCCCGCAATTCTTGGGATAGCGCGGGCGAGGGCGTTTCCTCGATAATCTTCTGGAACCGGCGCTGCACGGAACACTCGCGCTCGAACAGATGCACGAGATTTCCTAAGCAATCACCGAGCACCTGTACTTCGATGTGTCGCGGGTATTCGAGATGTCGTTCGGCATAGAGTCGGGCATCTCCAAAGTAACGGCCCGCTTCACTGCGCGCCTGCTCGATGGCTGCCTCCAAGGTATTAAGGTCGCTTACAATCCGCATGCCCATACCGCCGCCACCAGCCGATGGCTTCACGAGCAGAGGAGCTCCCATGGCCCGCGCTCTGGAGGCAAATGTCGCCGGATCATCTTCTTCGATGACGCAGGGGGCGACCGGAAAACCGTTGGACTGAACGAAATTGCGTGCGCGGATCTTGTCACCCATCAGCTCGATGGTTTCAGGAAGAGGACCGATGAACGCAATGCCGGCGTTTGTCACGGCTCTGGCGAACTCCGCATTTTCGGAAAGCAGCCCATAACCGGGATGCAGCGCGCCGGCGCGCGCCTGGTCGGCGGCCGCGATGATCTGCCTAGTATCGAGATAACTTGCGATCGGCGTGCTGCCGCTGATCTGAATGGCCAGGTCGGCCATGGAGACGGCGGGTGTTCTCGCGTCTATTTCGTGGTAGGCAATTGCAGAACGGAGTCCAAGTTTATGTAACGTTTTGACGATGCGGGCGGCTATCTCGCCCCTGTTGGCGATCAGTACGGTATCGAAGGGCAATTGTGGCATTTGCCTATCCAAATAAGCATGAAGGGACCAAACCGTCGTGAGCGGCCGGGCTTGTTGCCTCCAGCCGACGTCGCGTGAACGTCCTGCGTGCTAGGTGGGCTATCTCGGAACGTGAGGCGGGCGAACAGGCCACCCGATCCTCTACTTCGAGATGCCGCCGTTCTTGCCCGTATCTCGCGAGGAGATCACGTAACGGCATTGCTGGCTGAGGCTGGCGTGCTTGGATCTGAGACAAGCAAGGATAGCGACGTGGCTCGGTATGTGATTGCTGCAAAGGCGGAACACGTCCTCTATACACGCCTGTCTCTCCTCGGGAGTCGGAGCTTGATCTCGCGCGTTGACCTGCCACGGGATTACAGCAGTCACTGCGGCAGCTAGAGCGATGGCGCGGCAGGATTTGAGGAGCGAAGGCAAATCGGCCCCTTGGTCTTGAGTCATGTCATTCCTTAAGGTTGGTAGGTCTGCGATGTCTTGAGCGAAGCGCAAAATGGTCTGTCCGTCGGCCAATAGACGTGTAGCGCCAGGTGCAATGCCTGCGAGTTCCGTTTCGCCGACCCTGGTATGCCTGGATGTCCTGAAGTATTCGGCGTGGCACGTTGAGGTGTTTGAGCACAGCCCACCTCACGGCCAATAGTTGTTGCCACGGTCGGCGCGATACGGGATCGAACAAGACCTGCGGCCTGGTGCCGGCCTTATCGAGGCAGAGAGCTGAGCAAAAGCCAGGTGCGCTCAAGCCATAGCTGATGACGCAATTGATCCTGCGTAACGAACCCTGATGAGACGCCTCCAGGTCATCTTTAGTGTAGTCGGCCTGCGCTCCACATTAATGTGGAGACGGCGACCGGGATGAGAGCGCCCTCTGTAGAAATATCGAAGGGCTCGATCTCTTCCGCTGCTGGGCCGAGGTAGCCTCGGATAACGTGTGAACAGGTACGTATCTGCAGAAGCGTATGATCCCGAGCGACTCTCGCCAGCTGAGTTTAGATGTTTGACACATTCGCTATTCTCATTGCCTGCAGGAAGCGTCTGGATTGTCGGAGGCGGTTCCGACCTGTCCAGGATCGTACAATCTGACGCTGCGTGCGATTCAAGTCCCTTCTTGGATCAAATCGACCGAGTATCCTCTTACGGTGGCAAATGGCGCTTTGGTGGCCGCCAGCCCTTAGGTGATTATACGGAGCGCCGGTGTCGCATTTCTTTGATGTCCAAATTGCATGCTCACGGCATGAATCCGAAAAGTAAACTCTACCAGCCCGACCACTGGCGAAGCCGCGCGGAAGCAACGCGAAAAAAGGCGGAAGGACTCGCTTATGGTAAACCCAGAGACAGGCTTCTTAACGTTGCGATCGAGTACGATAAGCTGGCTCGGCGTGCCCAAGAGTGGCAGACGCGCAGAAGTGAGGACGAAACATGGTCAGAGCGAGAGCTGTAGGGCTCTGCCGGGCCTCGATAAGCCGCGCCTCAGCTGGACGGCCGCAGCGCCGATCGCGGACCAAATGTCACCCGGCAATCGGCGCATCCACGCAAGCAGCGCTGAATCTAGCGTTTTGGTCCACGATAGGCCTTGCGGCTTCGAGGCACATTGAGTGGCCTCGAAGCTGGTTCGGCATGGTATGCTGGAGGCGTCTTGCTGCCTCAGTTGCGAATTCATATCCTGCTAGGCGCGCGCCGGGGCACAAAGCTGACCTGTGAAAGAAGCGTCCGCTTCCAATCGACGGTCGGGATATTCCTAGCCTACAATCGGATCGCCGAGGTCGGGAGGTGCGCGCGCGTGCCATCCGACGTAGCTTTACTTGTGATTTGTCAGTTCCGCGAGCTTCTTTGGCTCATAAGAAGACCGCTGCGACGATCCAGTAAATGCTGGCCCAGAGCAGCGCACCCAGGAGGAGCGCGGCCAGCGGCCATAGATTCCATCGCCGTTGCGCCTGCAAACAACGGCAATCGGCGTCGTCAGGCCTGACAGTCGGGTACTTTGGTGCGCGCCAATGAGTCATTGACCACGTGCCGCACTGGTCCGCGGAGAACAGGTGGTCTCCGGATGCATCGTATCGTTCATGAGCTCGCAGTCTTCCTTCATGGCTCGGGTTATCGGATTCTTGTTTGCGGTGCGACCTGTATCCAGGTGCTGGTGTTCTCATGCAGTGGGCGGTTAGACGAGGTGCTACCAAAGCTGAGAGACGCCGGGCAGTGCATCGCTCAGAACTAAAGCATAGCCAGATTAGTGACGTCTGGACTCACTGCAGCAATCAGCATGCCACGAGCGGACTAGTGCCGGCGCAGCCTTGATGCGAAGCAAGCCACCCGCTCGGTTTGGCGACACGATCTCGCTGCACTTGGTCGGAGTTGCGACCTTGGTGTCCGGAAAGCGACATCGGCATCGAAAGAAGACAAGAGCTCGCTAGCGACATTTGGCAAGCAGGGGTTGGGAGTTGCATTGTCGGGACGCGGCAAAGGCGCCGCCAACGGCAGCGCGATTGCAGTCCCTCAAGATAGACTAATCAGCTTCTCTGACCATTAGCTTACGAGACCTCATCAACCCATGGATGTTATCGGTGTAGGGACACGTTATGCCTAACCATCGCGGCGTGAGGCTATCCCGTTTCGATTTTGCTCCCGGACGAATCAATCACGGCCACATAGATGACGCATTGGCCCTGTTTCAGAGCCGGCGAGCAGAAAACAGCGAATGATCGCAGGACAGTTGGTGAGGCAGCAATATCGCCCTTGCGAAGCATTGAACGAGGATAGGCAAAATATGCTGTGGAATTGCGAGTGATAATGGAATGTAGATGTCAGGCCATTTCGGCGTGCATACCAAGCATTTGTCGATTCGCCGGCGATGATGTGGTGGTCCTCGACGCCTCCGTAAGATCAAGCGCATCTCCGCGAAACCTCGACGCGGCGCACGCAACGAAACATTGTGCGTCAACCGCGAAAGCCCAAAGCCACATCGTATGCTGATGCGCGCGTTGTTCGGCGGTGTACTCTGCAGTCCATGAGCAAGGCGCTCTGCATGGGCCTCGTGCGGTGATCGAGATGTCGGCTCCCATAGCCGCCGAGCTTCCCAGAGTGGCAATTCTCAACCTATGCGCCGGGTCATTATCGAGTGGATCTTGCACGGTTTGAATTCGGGCAAAAAAGGTCCTGCAAGGACTGGCAAGCGTCCTGGGCAGGGCGTCAGCGTCCAAAAAGACAGGAGAACAAGTGATGGACATCTGCGGCTTTCTCAGCAGGTGGTTCGCTGAAGAATGGTACTGGAGCGCCGTCCCAAAGAGGACGGAACATGCGCCAAGTTGTGAGTTGCAAAACAACAACGTCATCTACATCGACTTCAAGGCGGTCCACGAGGCAAAGGAGGAAACGTGCGGACGCAAGTAATAGAGAGGCTGGAGGCCGGTCGCGTACAATATGGCCAGTTTGCCAGCCTTCCAGGATCAGGTCCTTGCGGCATGTTCGTTGTACAGGGACCCTGCGGCTGTGAACTGACGATCAGCGGATTAATTCGTCCTGCCTGGGAGCATGTCGCTGTCTCAACGCCGCGACGTTGTCCGAATTGGGAAGAGATGTGCTTCGTCAAAGACCTGTTCTGGGATGAAGAGGAATGCGTGATGCAGCTGCATCCCCCACATTCGCAATATGTAAATAACAGTCGGTATTGCCTGCATCTGTGGAGGCCAACTCATCGGGACATCCCGATGCCCCCACCGGGCTTTGTAGGCGTCGTTGGGCTCGGCCCATCGGAGGCGGCAATGTGGTTTGCCCGCATGAGTGCGACCGCATTATGAGATAGCCTAAAGTTGTCTGCGTGACCGATCAAAAGCAGTGGTTCGGCGCTGTTGTCAGCCCACACCGCAACAGGAGGTGTCGGCTGTATGCCGACACACTAAGACCGGCCCGATGACGGTTTAAGAGTAGGGCGGTAGGCGTTTGTCCAATTGTGCTACCGATAGTTGTGATCGGGCCGTAGACGAGGGAGACGCGGCCTTCCTCTCGGGAAACACGATTCTCGTCATCAACATCTGGAAGGTCATCAAGGGCAAATCCGTCTTCGGCTGCTTGCGGACGCTCTTCACGCAGTCGAGCCACGGACCTGCTTCGCGCAGTCCGAGACCCAGGAGCAGCTTCACCTGCCGGGATGCGTTCACGGTCGGCAGCCGGTCGGCGATAGAGCCCACGATCTGATGCCCCGTGGCGTTCCGCGCGAACGCCCCTTGCGGGAGCAGAAGGGCGACCAGGAGGGACAATGTTGCTGCAAGTCTCGATAAGATGCGGCGGTCCTCGTTCGTTGGTCAGAATTGGTGAAACGTCAGGCCGGGCGAGCTGCGGCATTGACGATCGTGTCGGCGAGTGCTTCGGCCATTCGGCGCGCGCTCCAGTCGCTATGATGCAGCCGGTCGCCGCCCCGCGGATCGACGATGCGATCGAAGGAGACGTGCTCCACGAGGTGCCAACGCCGCATTATGTCGTAGCGCCGGAATACGTTGACCGGGTAGCCCGAGGCTTCGGCGGCGGATTTGATCAGATCAACCATTCGCTCGCCGGCTTCCTTCGTATCGGCCGGTGTAAGTAGCGCGGGCACGTATTGGGGATCCATCAGGATTACGTCCGCGCCGAGCTGCGAGAGCATCGCGAGGCCGTCGGAAATCGCTTCGGCAACTACGCCGAGGTCATATCCCTTCCACGCAGCATTCGTGCCGACCTGCCAGATGACCACGCTCGGCCGCTCGCCGATGACGTCCCTTTGCAACCGCTTCGCTTCATCGGGTGCCTCTTCGCCGGCCGACGCCGCGATTGAGGACGTCGAAGACGTGGCCTTGGTACCTCTGGCGCAGGGCGCTCTCGAGACGTTGCGGGTAAGGCACGATGTCACCTTCGCCGGCGGTCGTGGACGAACCTATGGCCACGATCTTGATCGCGGCGGTGCCGGCCAAGCGCTCTGACAGAGCTAACATCCGGTGCTGGAAGCCGTGGGTTTTACGGGAATGGCAGTCGTGGAGGGCGCTTCAGCCATGCGAGGACCTCGGAAATGTCACTCAGTCTGGAGGGCAAGTACGACAATAGGATTACGGATGCGAAATAGTTGTGAAGCGCTTCGAATGCTACCAGTGCTAGGGAGGCAAATCCAGTCCGTCATCGAGCCAGAATGCGGTCTCCCAAGACGCTCGTGGGAAATTCGCCGCTCGAACCGAAATGTCCGAAGCGTACGAAACGAGCCGACGCTGACGCCTACCACGTCGACCCGCTCGTTACGTATTCGTCTCTTCAGGACGCGGACGCCCAAGCAGCGCCAAGTATGACGTCCACGCAGCTTAGATGACAGCCTCGCTCGCGCGGCAGTCGCAGATTGTGCAGGTACTGCATAGACGAGAGCCAGCCGATGCCGATCGTGCCAATCAGGATCTAGCCCTACTTAGAAATCGTCCAGCTGATTTCCGTCACGTTATCCTTAAAGACGCACCTACATTGCAGAACGTCCTGTTCGGCTACATGCCGCATTTGTTCGTGGACTCACTGGCAGGCCAAAATCTTTACGGCTTCGACAAGCAGGTGCCCGGGTTCTCGACGACAAGGATTCTTTCTCCATGCGCAGTGCGGAGGGCATTCAGAACGTGGTCCGAGCGTGACGGCATGCCCGGCAGCATCGACAGCTTTTACGTCATCAAGCAACTTCGCTAGATACTGGGTCAGCCACGGGTCGGGATCCAGCCGGACGGCAATTTTGTTTACTCGATGCTGAAGTAGCCCGTCGGGAGCACGAGGAGAGGGTGGCTGCGATCGATGGCCGAGCGTGCCGCTCTGGAGAGCGTGCGGAAGCGGAAGAGACCCGCTGGGCAAAGCAGTAGGAAAAACTGGAGGCCGCTTCGCGGCCGGCCCTTAGTGAATCCGGGAACGGGCGGTGCCGGCTATCCTTGTTTTCCACTGAAATGGGGGGCACTCTCCGACGTTCGACGCCCAGACCACCGCGCTGCTGCGCGCAGTTCTCGACGATGTCTGCCAAACCGTGTCGCGCTACGAAACCGGCCCCCGGACGCATGTTGCCGCAAAGATACTCGAAGCGGCAAGGCAGGGCCAAACGACGCCCGATAGCTTGATGCGGGTCGGCCGCAAGGCGCTCAGTGACGCCCCCACGATGTGGCGGTGAGGCGCTCCTCGGATTACTGAGACTCGAGAAGTCGCGCTGCGGGACTGACTCGTCCGCGCACGATCTATATTGCATGCGTAATCCGAAGCAAGCCGGCCACTGATTCCGACGCAACCCGGCCACCGATTCCGACGGAAGTCGGCCACCGATTCCGATCGAAGCCGGCCACCCTGTTGAGACCGGCCTGACGCTCTCGAAGACGGCGATCGAATCGCGGACCAGCCCCCCTTTGCGGCCGAGCAAGGGGAGGTCTGATGCCCGCCGAGAGAGCGCCGATGCGGAAGGTTCGAGAAGTTTTGAGACTGCGGCACGCCCTTGGCGTGAGCGAGCGGCAGATCGCCGTCACCGTCGGCATCAGCCGATCGACGGTTGGCGAGTATCTGCGGCGGGCTGCCGTGATCGGCATCACCTGGCCGGTGCCGGAAGGGATGGACGACGGCGAGCTCGAGCGCCGGCTGTTCACGCCGCCGACATTCGAGGAGAAGCCGGCGCGGCCGTTGCCCGACTGGACGGCGGTGCACCGGGAGCTGAAGCGGCGCAGCGTGACGCTGCTCTTGCTGTGGGAGGAATATCGCGCGGAGCACGCGGACGGCTATGGCTACAGCCGGTTCTGCGATCTCTACCGGAAATGGAGCGAGACGATCTCGCCGACCATGCGGCAGGCGCATGGGCCTGGAGAGAAGCTGTTCGTCGACTTCGCGGGCGACACGGTGCCGGTGTTCGACGCCGCTACCGGCGCGCAGCGGCTGGCCCATGTCTTTGTCGCCGTGCTGGGAGCATCCAACTACACCTTTGCCGAGGCGCGCTGGTCGGAGGGGTTGGCTGACTGGATTGCGGTGCACGTCAATGCTTTGCGGGCGATCGGCGGCGTGCCGAAGGCGATCGTCTGCGACAATCTGAAATCCGGCGTCACCGCCACCTGTCGCTATGAGCCGGGCATCAACCGCACCTACCAGGAGCTGGCCCAGCATTACGGCACCGCGATCCTGCCCACGCGTCCGCGCAAGCCGCGCGACAAGGCGAAGGTGGAAGTGGCGGTGCAAATCGTCCAGCGGTTTGTGCTGGCGAGGCTGCGGAACCAGCGCTTCTTCTCGCTTGACGAACTCAACGCGGCAATCCGCGAGGCGATCGCCGACCTCAACGCCAAGATCATGCGCAAGCTCGGCGTGAGCCGCAATGAGCTGTTCGCGCAGATCGACAAGCCGGCGCTCAAAGCCCTACCGCCGATGCCGTATCAGTATGCCGAGTGGAAGAAGTGCCGGGTCGCGCCCGACTATCACGTCGAGCTCGCCGGTCACTACTACTCGGTGCCCTCACGTCTGATCCGCGAAGAGCTCGAGGCGCGCATAACCGACAGGACGATCGAGATCCTGCACAAGGGCATCCGGGTGGCCAGCCACGCCCGCTCTGACGTGCCCCATCGCCACACCACGATCCCGGAGCACATGCCGAGCGCGCACCGGCGCTATGCCGAATGGACGCCGGCGCGGATCAAACGAGAAGCCGCCAAGATCGGCCCCGCCACGATCGCTCTCGTCGAGGCGATCATGAGAGCCAAGCCACACCCCGAGCAGGGCTTCCGGGCTTGTCTCGGCATTCTGCGGCTCGCACGCAGCTACGGCTCGGCCCGCATCGAGGCCGCCTGCCAGCGCGGCAACGACATCGGCGCGACCACCTACGGCTCGATCAAGTCGATCCTGCAGCACGGGCTCGATCGCGCCTACGCGAATGAACAGCCGCCGGACGGGCCACCAATCCGACACGGCAACATCCGCGGCACCGATTACTACCACTGAAGAAAGGAGAGACGATGTTGACACATCCCACTCACGAGCGCCTCGTCGCGCTCGGGCTCAATGGCATGGCGAAGGCCCTCGACGAACAGCAACGACAGCCTGACATCGCCGCGCTGGCCTTCGAGGAGCGCCTCGCGCTGCTCGTCGACCGCGAGGCGACCGAGCGCGAGAACAAGCGCCTGGTCGCCCGGTTGCGGTTCGCAAGCCTCCGGCAAAACGCCGTCGTCGAGGATATCGACATGAAGGCGCCGCGCGGACTCGACAAGCCGCTGTTCCAAAAGCTCGTCGCCGGCGAGTGGATCGACCGGCATCAAAACCTGCTCATCATCGGCCCGACCGGCGTCGGCAAGAGCTGGATTGCTTGCGCCTTGGGCCACAAGGCCTGCCGGGACAACCGCTCCGTGCTCTATCAACGGCTGCCGCGGCTGTTTGAGGCGCTCGCCCTCGCGCGGGGCGACGGCCGCCATGCTCGCCTCCTCAGGACCCTGGCGCGCGTGGAACTCCTGATCCTTGACGACTGGGGGCTTGCCTCGATGACGGCCGAGCAACAACGCGACCTGCTGGAGATGATGGAGGATCGCCATGGCCGCGGCTCAACCGTGGTGACAAGCCAGCTCCCGGTCGAGCATTGGCATGAACTCATCGGCAACCCAACCATTGCCGACGCCATCCTCGATCGCCTCGTGCACAACGCCCACAGGCTCACCCTCAAGGGCGAGAGCCTGCGCAAAGCCGCCGCCAAGCGTCAGACGCTTGACGACGAGGCCGCCAACTGACCTGATGACGACGTCGTCGCGAGAGCCCGCCTCGGCAGGCGGCCGGGATCATCGGAATCCCCGGCCGGCTTCCATCGGTACAGGCGGCCGGCTTCGCTCGGAATCCACGGCCGACTTCATCGGAATGCGCATATTGCAACCGCTGCGCGATGGCCTCGTTGCACTTGCCCTTTGCACGCCTACAGAAGGGCTAGGGAGCAGGGAAATGAACGACAACGCGCCTTCAGCGCGGACCGATCTGCAGGCGCTCAGGTTGATGCGGGCTTTTCTCCGAATACGTGATCAACGGAGCCGGACAGAACTCATCAAACAAGCCGAAAGCCTTGCGGCGAGCCGGAGGGCGCGTCTGGCTGGGCGGCCATGCAGACTTTGCTCGCTCGCGCCCCTCGGCCGGCCGTCCGCCTGCCAGGTTGAACTTCTGAAAGCATGGCTTCTGCGAGGCCAGACTCGATGCAGCAACGATCTGGCAAATCAATTTAGCGGGCCACGCCGCCGCCGGGTCTTGATTGGAGTTTTCGTTCGTCGAGTGCAACTCAATGGCAGCTCTTTAGGAATTGCCCGCCGCGCCTTTCTCAGGACTTGCTCTCGTCGACCGTTGGGTGAGCAATGGTCCGGGGTTCGACGTCCGCTGACATAGACTCGACTATCTCGATGACGCGTCGACGGTCGGCAGAAGTTCGCAGCGCACGAAAGGCTGTTAAGAGACGGAAGGTCTGTGCGACCTCGTCAGAGCTGTTCTTAGTCGACAAGGGTGCTCCATACTCGACTAAAGCTTAGATCGCCCGATCCCAAATGCAAACAGGGAGTTAATCGTAATAATGCGGACAGGACATGGATGAGGGCAGCCGCGGGAAATGTGACGTTGCGTCACTCGTTGGCCAAGCGGGGTTTTGATCACGTCGCGAGGCTCCGGAAGGTAAGGCGCCGCATCCTTCACCGCGAGCACGACTGGAGCAGGGGGTAGGCGGCGGCAGGTCGATGCGCGAAGGCTGGAACTCCGTCTCGCGCGAGCCGGCTGCCGATATCGTTCGGATATACGAAGCCGACGCGCGCCATGTACCGGGTCGCATTCGACGTGAGCTGCATTTTTCTGCCAGAGTCCCTTGCTCCCGCAAAAATCCTTTCCTATTTCAACTCGGCCCGTGATTAGCACTCGCGGGCATCGATTGCTAATACCCGAAAATCCTCAAATCGTGCAAATGCTTAGGAGGCCTGCATGAAATTCCGTCCGCTTCACGACCGCGTCGTGGTCAAGCGCATCGACGCCGAAGAGAAGACTGCTGGCGGCATCATCATTCCGGACAGTGCCAAGGAAAAGCCCTCGCAGGGCGAAGTCATCGCCGTCGGCCCGGGCGGCCGCGACGAGAGCGGCAAACTGACCCCGATCGACGTCAAGGTCGGCGACCGCGTCCTGTTCGGCAAGTGGTCGGGCACCGAGGTCAAGATCGACGGCGAAGACCTGCTGATCATGAAGGAAAGCGACATCATGGGCGTGCTCGACGTTCCCGCTTCCAAGAAGAAGGCCGCCTAACCAACCGCTAGCACCCTCACCCCTGAGGAGCGCCTGCCGGGCGCCTCGCCAAGGGTGGGACCAAGACAACTCAGGGAAACCAATATGTCAGCCAAAGAAGTCAAATTCGGCGTAGACGCACGCGACCGCATGTTGCGTGGTGTCGACATCCTCGCCAACGCAGTGAAGGTCACTCTCGGTCCGAAGGGCCGCAACGTGGTGCTCGACAAGTCGTTCGGTGCTCCCCGCATTACCAAGGACGGCGTCACCGTCGCCAAGGAGATCGAGCTCGACGACAAGTTCGAGAACATGGGCGCCCAGATGGTGCGCGAAGTCGCCTCCAAGTCCGCTGACGCGGCCGGCGACGGCACCACCACGGCGACCGTGCTTGCAGCCGCGATCGTCCGCGAGGGCGCCAAGTCGGTCGCCGCCGGCATGAACCCGATGGATCTGAAGCGTGGTATCGACCTCGCGGTCGAAGCCGTCGTTGCGGACCTCCAGAAGAACTCGAAGAAGGTCACCTCGAACGAGGAGATCGCCCAGGTCGGCACCATTTCGGCCAACGGCGATGCCGAGATCGGCAAGTTCCTCGCCGACGCCATGAAGAAGGTCGGCAACGAGGGCGTGATCACGGTCGAGGAAGCCAAGTCGCTCGAGACCGAACTCGACGTCGTCGAGGGCATGCAGTTCGACCGCGGCTACATCTCGCCCTACTTCGTCACCAACGCCGACAAGATGCGCGTCGAGATGGACGACGCCTACATCCTGATCAACGAGAAGAAGCTCTCCTCGCTGAACGAGCTGCTGCCGCTGCTCGAGGCCGTGGTGCAGACCGGCAAGCCGCTGGTGATCGTCGCTGAAGACGTCGAAGGCGAAGCGCTCGCCACCCTCGTCGTCAACCGCCTGCGTGGCGGCCTGAAGGTCGCGGCCGTCAAGGCTCCGGGCTTCGGCGATCGCCGCAAGGCCATGCTGCAGGACATCGCGATCCTGACCGGCGGCCAGGCCATCTCGGAAGACCTCGGCATCAAGCTCGAGAACGTCACGCTGCAGATGCTCGGTCGCGCCAAGAAGGTGATGATCGACAAGGAGAACACCACGATCGTCAACGGCGCCGGCAAGAAGGCCGACATCGAGGCGCGCGTGAGCCAGATCAAGGCGCAGATCGAGGAGACGACCTCGGACTACGACCGTGAGAAGCTGCAGGAGCGTCTCGCCAAGCTCGCGGGCGGCGTCGCGGTGATCCGCGTCGGCGGCGCGACCGAGGTCGAGGTGAAGGAGCGCAAGGATCGCGTTGATGACGCGATGCATGCGACCCGTGCGGCTGTCGAGGAAGGCATCGTCCCAGGCGGCGGCGTCGCTCTGCTCCGTGCCGCCGAACAGCTCAAGGGCCTGCGCACCAAGAACGACGACCAGAAGACCGGCGTCGAGATCGTGCGCAAGGCGCTGTCCGCGCCGGCCCGCCAGATCGCGATCAACGCCGGTGAAGACGGTTCCGTGATCGTCGGCAAGATCCTCGAGAAGGAACAGTACGCCTACGGCTTCGACTCGCAGACTGGCGAGTACGGCAACCTGGTGTCCAAGGGCATCATCGACCCGACCAAGGTCGTACGCACGGCGATCCAGAACGCCTCCTCCGTGGCGGCGCTGCTGATCACCACCGAGGCCATGGTCGCTGAGCTGCCGAAGAAAGCCGCAGCCGGCCCGGCCATGCCCCCGGGCGGCGGTATGGGCGGCATGGGAGGCATGGACTTCTGATCCAGCCGCATCGAAGAATACGAGAATTACAGAACCCCGGCACCAATGCCGGGGTTTTTCCTTGACGCCGTGTTCATGTCCCTTGTTATGCTGGTGCGCGTAGCCCGAGCCCCGAACTTCATGCGGAAGTTGAAAAAGGCCAGTGTCCTCCAGCCTCTCACTTACAGCGTAAGCTGAACTCTTCCGACAACAATGTTGCCTCCATATGTCGTCCGAACCGCGTCCCTCGATACCTCGGGTGCCACGTTGTCATCACCCGGAGGCACGAAATGATTGAGAACAAGTGTTTTAACGTTCGCCATCGCTGCGATGCAGCCCGCCGCATCCGCGCGGGTGTAATGGCCCTGAATACTGGCCTTTCTGAAGCTGCCAGACCTGATAGAACTACTTCTGAACTAAAACCTCTTCCATCTTTAGCTCCGTAGCCTGGTGCCGGCGGATCCTCGACCACAACCGGTGATCCTACCTTGATCAGATACTACCCGATTTTCTTACGGCAAGCTTCCGACGCCGACCAAGGCGGCCCCGGAGACCTTATCGGGGCCGGCGAACGACAAATCCGGCGCGGCGGCCGCCGGACAAGCGGGATCAGTTCGGCTCGGCCTGGACAGACTTACAGAGCTTGGAAATCGGCATGCCCAAGTCGGTGACGTGCACGCATTATATATAGCGAGGGGCCGCGCAGTCGCTAACGTGAGTCCGTACTTTCTCGGCAGTATCGTCCTGATCAAGAGCCGCTGGCGGCTCACACCGACGTGGTCGACGGCCAGCAGCGCTTTACGACCATAACGATCCTCTTTTGCGCCCTCCGGGACCTGGCGGATGCGAAAATCGGGCAGGCGATCCATAACTAGATCTGCCAGACCGGCGACCCGATCATGGAAACTGCCGACGTCTTTCGCTTAACGCCCAGGGAGCGCGATGCTGAGTTCTTCAGCTCGACGATCGATATCGCATCGCAAACGCGGAGCCTGCCCGATCCCCGGCTGCTTGTGAGGGTCACATCCTGGCTGAACCATTATCGATGTGTCGGTTTTACGTGCTTCGAACGAAAGCTGATGTCGTGGAAAGTCATACCTTGCGCACAGTCGGTCTGGATCAAGCGCGTCGTTTGATAGCGAACGGCATGGATTGTCGCCGCAACAATTGTTTCTTAGCGACGTCAGTTGAGAGAAACCGCAGGCGGTCATTCCGAAACAGAATTGCAATTTGTGCCGGCCGTCATGGATAGCGGGGGCCGGCGCCCCCGCTTTCGATGCCAGCACACTCGCCAGCCAGTACGTAGCCGGCTATCCGCCGCAGATTTGGCCCCCGACACCGCGACCGCCGGCCGACGTATCCGTGCCTTCACAGAAGGCGCCAATCACCACCGGCATGAGGGCCCAACTCACTGCATCCTTTGCGTCGTGATTGTCGATAAATGCTGCCCGTTGGGATTCCTGTAACGATTGGCGAGGCTCTGTAACAATGAAGCCATCTGGTCCGGATCTGATCGAACAGTAAATTCTCCATAGTTGGGGTCGAAAACCGTGGTCCTTCCATTCAAGGCCGACGTCGCGATCGTGTGTGCGCCGCCTTCGGCGAAATACAAGCTGAGCAAATGGTTCGATCCATCTTCGTTGATTTCGTTCACCATGCGCTTGATATTCGAAGACTTGCTGAATGCGAATCTCTTCTCTTCTCCAGCCGGTTCCAAGCCTGCGTCCTCCAAAATGGTATTTTGTGCCTGAAGGTCGGCCTGAGAAGATCCTGCTCCCCTGCTGCGCAACTGATCCTTGAGATTTTGATATTGCTGCTGCCGTTCAGCCGCTGAAGCGTGCGTTTGCGATCCGGGTGTGAGCGCACTCATTCGGGTTGATGGGCTGTTGTTAAGATTGCGGAACCACTCCGCAGTTAGCCCAACACAGATGCCGTCCACATTCGCATCACGCAAGTCGGCCGTTCTGTATTCAAACAAGGAGGTGGCCGGACTCTCTGGAGAGGATGTACTGGGGTCGGAGGCGCTAGAAGTGTGAACGTTTGCATCCGAGGTATGTGGCTTGCTGCAGCAGGCCCCCCTCTTGTCAGGCAACTCCCCCGGTTGCGAGCTCCACCGAGGCGCGAGACCTGCAAGTGTTTCCGTAAAGCTGCCGCCATCCACCGACTGAGTCGGTTCGTCAGCTTGTCTAGTGTATGTGGATGAGCCACTGATTCGATCATACATGACGATTTACCTTTCTGTGCTGCGCTAGCCTGTTCGCATCAATTCGGGCTGCTTAGGCCCTGCTGCGAGAATACCCGGACAAGCTGATGGCGAGCTGACGGGCAGCTATTGTCCAGCTTAGAAAGCGTTCCTTTGTCGGACTTCTGACAATGTCTGATTCTGCGCGGCGTAGGGCTGTGTCAGAGCCTCCCGCGCGTCGGCTGCCGGATTCCGGAACGACATTGACAGGCTATCGCTACGATGCCCTCGCAGCACGCCGCCGAGCGCCCACTGGGCTTTCTGCAAGCCCTCGGCCAGAGCGACGAAGCTTTCGGCGCCGCGCACGACATGGGCATGCTCGAAGCTGGAGAACGCCAGCCGGAAGTGACAGAGCCGATGATCGAGCGGCCTCATACACGCATGCTGCACCGGGTAATGGCGGAAGAACACTTTCCCGCGCCTACGGGCCGTGATCGAGGCCTTGGCGGCCTGCCAGGCATAGTTGCTCGGCTTTTGACAAGCGCTCCAGAAGTTGGTCGATGTCGATGCTGCTTCCGATGATCCAGTTGCGGTCTCGAGCATTCGCGGGAAGTGGCGGATGCCGAAAGTTGCCAGCGGCTCAGAGTTTGGATCGCACACCAGACATACGGAGCGACGTGCAATTTGCCCTCGCGCCTCAGCCGCAAGACACTCCCATTACAACGGCCGAATAAATCAGAGCGGCGCCGAGCCGAAGCGGCAAGCGCATTCACATTTCGTTCAATGCTGGTTCACCGCCTGCAGCCTGCTGTCTCGATAGATGCCATCTTTGTGCGAATACTGCTTGGTCACAACCACCATGAATCATTGTTCGGTGGTTGGCAAATTGGTCATCTCCCGGAATCGAGGCCATTGTCCACGGTGAACAGAGTCACATAATCGGCTTCTTCAGCCAACTGGATCATGCAGCCATCATAATGCCCGGCAGGCCACGCAAAGTAAGGCACCGCTCGCCCGAGCCGTTCCGACAGAATCCGACGTGACTCCAACAGCTCCCAGCGAACATCATCGGGGCCCCCGGCCGGTGCTGCGCCCGTTCATCCAATCGAGGTAGCGTATTCCCGGGCTGCCAAAGATGCGTCATGCTGTGCGAGTAGACATCGTAGCGTGGATCACGCGCGATCGCTTCGATCTCGCTCTGCTCGGGAACAGCGCGTCAAGATAGATCGTGATCATCGGCGCGGTCGCACAGACCACACAGCCGAGCAAGATCACCGCGCCGTCAATGATGCTGTCCCTGTGAGTTGTCCGTTGCCTGACCCGCTGCGCAATTCCCATTGCCCAATCTCCGATGTGATCGGTGTGACCCGGCGAAGTGCGCTTGTCAGTTGGCCTGGAATAGGAGGGCATTCGTGCGGTTTCGAAATAGGCGGACGCCAGCAGATGGAGCCGCCGCGTCTCCTCCCTGCTGACAGCAGAGGCGCGAGTCGGGTTGCTCAGCCATCGGGCTGCGTCGGCGGCTTCTCGCGCCAAAAGCTCCATCAGGAGTTCGCTCGCGCGGTCGCCGAGCAGGCGGAGGGCGTCCATGGCGCGATTGCATCGCGTCCACGGCATGCCATCGTAGCCCGAGCTCCGGAGCATCGAAATGGGACGCTCCAACCTCGAGCTCTCGCGCGGCACCGGTCGGGTGACCCGGTCCGAGCCGAGAATGATCGCCATCAGAGAACGGACCGGCTCTTTCCTTGCCCTGCCTTGGGCATCCTGGTGCTCGAAGTCTGCCGGAAGCGTGATGTGGTCGGCCCCAATACCAGGCGACAGCACTTGGCATCGCGATGAGCGTGGATCCTTCACGAACTCACCGTCGGAACTCCGACTGGCCCGCATCGAGCCGCGCGGCGTGCCATTGTCTCGAGGGCCAATCGCACAAGGGCCCGGATGCGCGAATTCGAGCGAGCCTCAACGCCACCATTAGCTGATTCTGCGCGCGGGGGTCGCCTGTTAATCACTGCGCGCTTCGCAGTAACTTCGACCAGCCGGAGGTCGGTCGGCGATCTCGGTCGCAGCGGTAGGCAGTGATTGTTCTGCAACTCGGGAGTAAGCGCGTCAGCACAGCCGGCCGAGAACCGCGTCGTCGACTTCATCCTGACGCGCGGAAACGACCTGCTCCGAAGCGCAATCGGCTGGTCGGTAAGGTCCGTGTTTCGAAGCAAGCTATCGGATCTCGTCCAATGAGAGCGCATGCATCCCTTTCGCGCGGGCCTATTCGATCGCTGCGCGCTCGTCCGCTTGGGCGGCATCATCTCAAACCTTGCAATGGCCGGAATGGTGGCCCGGCGTAGATCGTGAGCTCGCAGCTGCCCAGGCCGGGATCGGTTGCCCATACCACAGGTCGCCGTTGCTCGTGAGGGAGTAATGGGAAAGAGCCTGTGGCGGACTCTTGCCGGCCCTGCCGAGCCGCCTGTCAGGTTCGTGACCAAATGTTGGTAGTCGACCTAAATGCAGGCCGCGGCATGGCCAAAATCATAGATCTTGAATTGGCGCGCCGCTTGCTTCTTCACGGCATCATCTCGATCGCTCCAGGGGCGATCCGTGAGATTGACTAAGCAGAGGTGGAGAGGGTGGCCATGTTGCGAGCTGAGGTGAACCGACACGTGACGCGTCCAGCTAGGAGCAGGTCTAGAGGTATTCAACGAGTGTGTGACACGCTTTGAACGCCCTGGCTCGAAATCCGCAACCCGATGGGATCCATAACCTGTCAAGCCGCGCGCGTATTCCCGTTGTCGTGGCGAATTATCTGGATGTCTATTCGGGTGCTCTCAGGACCTGTTCCTGGATGTCACTTGTGCAGATATGAGAAAAAGCCCAATCATCACGCCGCTAAGCGTAGCGAATACGAATCCCACCGACGTATATATCTCGCCCGTCAACTTGACAGCTAATGGCAGGGCACACCTTGGCCACGCTGCCGGGCCATTTCTCAGAATGGACGTCGTACAAAGGCACCTGAAGAGGGCAGGGCATCATGTTCGCTCCGGTCTGACGACCGACGGTTTCGAGAACCATGTTCTAGTCCGAGCAGCGCGCGAGAACATCGACCCGTCGGACCTGGCTCATGGCTTCCATGTCGGGATTGCTCATGATCTCG
This sequence comes from Bradyrhizobium sp. USDA 3364, assembly GCF_054056355.1. Taxonomy (NCBI): domain Bacteria; kingdom Pseudomonadati; phylum Pseudomonadota; class Alphaproteobacteria; order Hyphomicrobiales; family Nitrobacteraceae; genus Bradyrhizobium; species Bradyrhizobium sp. USDA 3364. The sequence continues at coordinate 854,711 of NZ_JBSRYG010000002.1, read as the reverse complement.
CCTCACTAGGGATCGTTTTCGATCATTTCGATGATCCAGCCCATGGCAAAAATCTTCAGCGGTTCTCCAATGTCAGCAACGCGCTCATGGATGCGTTATCTGCAGCAGGATCGCTGGAGTTTCGCGCAGCGCGGCTACCCGTCGACGATGCGAGCTCTGCTCTGACGCCAACGGAAGAGCGTTTCTGCATTGGAGGCTGGTTTGGCGCAACCTGCCCCGTATGCGAAGCATCCGCAGGGAGCTTCTTCTGCGAACAGTGTGGACATCATTTCGAGCCAGATGAAGCACGAAATCCGGTGTCGAGGCGAGGACGGATTGTAGAATGGACAGATAACATTTCTGCCTTTCTCTCAATTGCACGAAAAGACCAACTCGTCCGAGCGTGGGACGATGCGTCTCTCGAACCTGGCTTTGTGGAGATAGGGAAGCGGTATATCGCACGTAAAGGGCAGCAAATGCGGTTGACCGTTCCTGGTCTGCATGGAATGGCCTGGAATTCGCAGCAGTTCAACACACGTCAGATCCTGTTTAGCTACTCCTCGTTGCTCTATGCTCATTCCCTCTATTGCGGGCATAAAGATGCGGAGACATCCGGCACGCCAAGTGCCTTTGCGCGCAATTCCAACACTTTCCTGGTCGGCGCGACTGGCATCGACAATACAATTCCGATGCTCGTGGGAGTTACCGGATGCGCATTGGGCCAGGAGTCATTTCGTCAATTTGACCGAATTTTCTTTAATCATTTCCTTCGGTTGAATGGATCGAAGTTCTCCACCAGTCGCGGCCACGTGATTTGGGCGGGTGAAATAGCTCAGGTGCCGGATATATCTATCGATATTCTCAGAGTATGTCTGTCGGAAATCTGCCCCGAAGAAGCGGAAACCGATCTGATCCCAAAACAATTGATTGGCCGCTACAATGCAATTCTCGACAAGAGCGCTGGGGTCATCAACCGTTGTACGGACATCATCAGCGCGATGCCGGCCATCGCCGCGTGTCACGTAGATGATGCAATGATGATCACGCTGGACCGGCTGTACGACCAGCAGTGCTCCGCTCTCTCGCTAGATCATCTGCGCGTATCGCACGCGTCCAGATCGGTGACCGAATGGCTCGATTGTCTTGATTCCAATCCGAACCATCAGATCGCTTACACATGGCTGATGGGCTTCAGTGTACTGGGTTGGCCGCTGATGCCCAGGATAACGGAAGCTCTGTGGCACTGGCTCGGCCATGAAGGACATCCCCTCGCAGCCCGCGCGGCGAGACCCTCATCCGAACGAAGCGGAAGCGTACCAAGAATCGATCGACGCAGCTTGACGGCCGCAGACATAGATCGGTGCCTTCCGGGAAAAGTTGCACAATGAGCGCCGCAGCGAACATTATCGCCGCCGAGAAATTGCCCGATGAAGTGCCGCTCGAGGTCTCGATTCCATTCATGCTTGGTAGCATCAACGTGGCCGCGTCGTATGGGTCGAGCTTCTTTCTCGTGGATGCTCTGCGGTCGGCTCCACAGAGCGCATCCATAGCAGGAACAGTTATTTCGACCGGTACGGTCGCGACAATACTATGTTCGCTTGTAGCTGGCCGGATCGCCGATCTATTTGGGGTGATGCGAACGATCACCGTTGCTGCCGCGGTGATGGCAATCGCAATGATCTGCTTTGCAGCGGCGCCGGCTTTTATGTTCCTCGCTTATCTCGGCGGGCTCTCGCTCGGCATTGGATGGTCAATCTTCTATATGCTGGCGCCGCTTCAAATCTTGGAACGCGTGCGGCCTGCGGCTCGTGTCAAGTATCTCACCTTGCTTTCCGGATCCCAGATGCTGGGGATCGGACTTGCTGTTCCCCTGGCGCGCACGGTCGTGGAGATTTTCGGATCATATATCGCAGCGTACTCTCTATTCGCGGCTGCATGTCTCGTTGGCGCCATGCTGCTGGAGTTGGCCGGCAGGGCACTGGCGCAGGCTCCTCAGATCAAAATGGCGGCTGTTCGACTCACGTTTGAGGACGTGCGAGAGGCTTTCAAGTCGAATACGCGTTATCCGATCGTGATGATCGGCATCGGCGCATGCGTGTTTTCCGGTCTGTCCACGTTCCAGACGCTTTACGCTTCATCGCGGGGGCAATCCGCCGATACATTCTTTATAGTCTTCACGTTGACGGCTGTTTTCTTGCGCTTCGCGGCGGCGCCGGTCATCGGAAAGGTCCGGCTTGAGTGGGTCGCGGCGTTCCTCGTCGTGTGCACCATGGCGGGACTATTCTTGCTCTTGATGAATGCAAGGAGTGCGGAGATCTACATCCTCGGTACAGCGATGTTCGCCCTTGGATACGGACTTAGCTATTCGACTTTGAACGGTATGGTTGTCTTCATCGCAGGTACAGACGGGACATCATTGGCGGTTGCTTCTCAGGTCTTCACGCTTTCCTACTTCGTTGGTCTATTCGGATTTCCATATATCGCCGGGCAGATCGTGAGCGCCCTCAGCTTCGATGATCTGCTGATCAGCATGATGATGCTTGTCGGTAGCAATGGCATCGTTCTCGCAGTTCAAGTGTTTTCAACCAGCCGGGAGCGTTAAATGGCTCGTCTTGCGGACAGTGTGATGTCGAAGCAGGGCGGCGGCCATCAGGTAACGGCAATCGGCGCAGGCCCGGCGAATCTGAGCCTGGCAGCGCTCGCGGCCCCGATTCCGGAAATTTCCTTACACATCCTGGAAAGATCGGAGGCGCCGAGTTGGCATCCAGGGTTGCTTCTAGATGGGGCTCTTATGCAAACCAGCCCCTTAAAGGACCTGGTAACACCAGCAGATCCGACCAGTGCATATAGCTTTCTCGCCTACCTGCACGAGAAAAGACGGCTTTATCAAGCCATTGTTCGAGGAATCGCTTCGGTTGGCCGGAGCGAATTTGAAGATTATTTGAAATGGGCAGCAGAAAAGCTAGCGAACGTTCAATTCGGCGAACAGGTTATCGCAGTCGAACTACGCGGTGATGCGTTCAGTATCGCTACCAATCGCCGCAATTATCAGACCCGTACGACAGTGGTCGGCGTAGGCCGGGTGCCCTCTGTTCCTGACTGGAGCAGAAATGCACCGGAGAATCAGCTGTTTCACGCGAGTACTTTTCTCCTGCGACGCCGCGAGTTCCCCAACAAGCGTGTTGTTGTGGTAGGTGGGGGGCAAAGCGGAGCAGAAATATTTCTTCATCTGCTAACCGGTGCATGCGGCGCGCTGGGAGCCTTGGCCTGGGTCACGCGCCGCGCAAGCATATTTGCCCTCGAAGATAGTCCCTTCGTCAACGAGTGGTTCTTTCCACAGTTTGGCGCATGGTTCCTTGAGCAAAGCGACGCTGCCAGAAAGCAAACCCTTGAACGGCAGGTTTTGGCTAGTGATGGCGTCAACCCAGCGACACTGCGCGCGATCTACAACGCACTTTACGATCGCGAGGTTGGTAGAGGTTCGTATCCCGCTCAGGTCGAAATACGCGTCGACACCATGGCTGAGGAGCTGCGTGCCACATCTCCATTTCGCCTGGGGGTGCGTCAGCAGGCCACCGGCGTTCGCGCAGAACATGTCGCCGACATTATCGTGCTGGCCACGGGCTACCGTACCGAGATCCCTCCCTTTCTGGAGCCGGTCGCAAACCGGCTTTCGATTGTGAGTGCGCCTGGCGGCTCTCGGGAGATCGTGGTCGGCAAGGAGTTCCGGGCCCGGCTTGATGGCCCCGAAAGCTGCCGCTTATACGTCCAGAATGGCGCACGATTTCAACATGGCATCGCCGACACAAATCTGAGTTTGGTTCCTTGGCGCGCCTCAACGGTGCTCAATTCGATCATTGGTCGGGTGGCTTACGATTGCGGGCCTGCAACAGGAGCTCTCAAGTGGCATGGTGCGGTGCCCGAGAGCGCCCGCTGAGGATCGGCAAGGGGCAGCATGTCGCGATCGAGCTGCATGATTGGAGATACACCGTGAAGAATGCTCAGCTGATGACTTTAGGGGACGTAACGGTCTATAGCCCCGGCGTACTGGTACAGCACGTCAAAGGGATAAATGATCCGGAGATCACCGTTCCGGTTGAATTCATCGAATTCCGCCTCGATCCACTCGCGGTGTCGACGCCTCATTCTCATCCATCCACCGAGATCTGGCGGATCACGAGCGGGCGTGGTCAGGTAGTGACCGACGATGGTGAGTTGGCCGTGAAGGCCGGAGACCTGGTGTTTCTGCGACCAAATCAGACCCATCATTTGCGGAATTGTGGCAGCGAAGTTCTCAGCGCCTTCTCCATCTCCTGGAAACAAACTCAATGACTGACAAGATCTATGACCTCGCAGTCGTCGGAGCTGGCGTTATGGGCCTCAGTGCAGCCTTCATCGCAGCGAGCGATAGCCCGAAAAAAAGAATAGTCATCGTCGAACGAGATATCGTTGGATCTGGTACGAGCGGGTTTGCTCCCGGGATCCAGATCAACATCTGTCGTAACCAGAAGGAAAGGAGCCTCATCGGTTGTGGTTCGAAATTCTGGCGCGGGATCTATCCCGACGGACGATGGCCCAGGGGACGCGACTGTGATGTGTTTTGGTTGACACGCAATCCCGGCGAACTCGCGCAACAGATCAGTGCGGGCCACCCGACCCCATCAACATCCTTCGCTCTGGCCGAGAGGCTAGTATCGCTGCCGCAGTTCTTGGTTCCCGACGATGTGGCCGTCGTATTGGATCGTGGTTCGTACTGTCAAGTCGATTCCATCGTTGAGGATCTGACTCAAAGGCTCAAGATCAAGGGGGTTTCGATAAGCGAGAGTACATCGATTACAAAAATACGGAAGGGGCCGCGCAATATTCTTCTCCAGAGCTCTGATAACAGCGAACTCTCGGCGAAGCGGGCGATTCTCGCAATCGGGCCATGGTTACCGGAGTCACCGTTGCGTCAGCACCTAACAGACGAACCGGGGTTGCGAGTCAAGAAGGTCGTCGCGCTCCATTTGGCCGCACGGCCCACGCCGAACTGTCCAATGATCGGGCTCTTCGATGACTACGCGTTCCTCATTCCCATGATCGAGCAAGGATACTGGCTGTTCAGCTTTACCTCGCAGGAATGGGATGTGAAGCCGGTCACCGATGAACTGCGGCTCAGTTCGGATGATCTCGCGCGTGCCAACGCAATTCTGGCCAAGTGGTTTTCCTCCGAGGTGCCAGCGGTGGAGTCAGCGCGTGTGTTTTGCGACTGCTATTCGGCGGATGGCGTCCCGTTTTCCCGTCCTGCGAAAGATATCGCAGGTTTGCATGTGATCGGCGGTGGTTCGGGTAATGGGTTTCGCTTTGGACCAGCATGTGCGGAAGAGGCAGTACGATCCCAATATTCTGCGGATCGATACCCCATTACGGCGACATGAGGAAAGCTGGATGTGATTGGTCTCAATTCCAATCTCTCTGATAATCCGTCAGATGCCGGCTATGCCAACACATCGAGATCGACCATGGTTGTTGATCTCGGCGCGATAGAATCTAACTACCGGAAGTTTCGGATGCTGGCGCCCCAAAGCGCTTGCGGCGCAGTTCTCAAGGCAGACGCCTACGGCCTTGGCGCGCTGCGCATAGCGCCGTTTCTTGCGCGGCTTGGCTGCGGACATTTCTTCGTGGCCGATGTGGAAGAAGGCGCCGCCTTGCGCAAGGTACTGCCACTATCTGCGAAGATCTACCTGCTTCACGGAGCTATGCCCGGTTTGGAGGCGGCTATTGAGCACCATGATTTGCTGCCGATCCTGAACAGCAGGGAACAGCTGGATGCATGGCTTCGGCATTGCCGCCTTCGCAACCGGCTGTTACCCGCAGGTATCCATGTCGACACGGGCTTGTCTCGACTGGGGTTTCCCATAGATGAACTGCAAAAAGCCGCCGAGAACGAAAGGGTGCTGTCGGATCTGCCTGTCGTCCTGTTCATGAGCCAACTCGCCTGCGCGGAGTGGCGCGACGAAATCAGTCGGCAACAATTGTATCAGTTCCGTAAACTCACCTATCTGTTTCCCAAAGCCATCCTTTCGCTGTCGAACTCCGCGGGACTATTTGCCGGATGTGAGTTTCATTTCGATCTCATACGGTCGGGTGGAGGAATTCTCGGCCTTTCCATATCCGGTGATCCCGACTTCAGACCATCGCAAGTCGTCCGCCTGCGAACGCGAATCATTCAATGTCGCAGGGTAAAGGTCGGGGAAGCGATCGGATACCACAGGTCATACCCAGTGAAGAGACAGATGCGTGTCGCGACCGCCTCTATTGGTTATGCAGATGGGTTCCCGCGTAGCCTCGGCAATCGAGGTCATGTCTTCGTATATGGTGCTCGCGCGCCAATCGTCGGCTTCGTTTCGATGGATCTCATCAGCATCGATGTGACGGATCTGCCCGAGAGTTCGACTGCGCCGGGTACAATGGTCGACCTGATCTGCCCCGAGCAGACGGTCGCAGATGTGGCTTTGGCCGCGAACATGCTGAGCGATGAACTGACTACAGCGATCGGACGCCGATGTCGTAGACTTTATGTTTCGGGCAAGCGGAATGAGATGAGGCGCCAGTGAACTCCTCTGCATTCCGATCTCGCCAAGTGAATCGAGCAATCTATCTGGGCGACGAGGGCATACGTCTCATGCGTCCGGGCTACTTCACCGCTCGGGTGCGTCAGTTCCATGAACGTGAGCGAGCCTTCTGTCTTGAGCTCCTGCGTTCGACCACATACCGGTTAATTATTGAGGTAGGTTGCAGTTGCTACCGCCTTATCGGTATCAAGAACGATGACAGTGATTACCTTGGTATCGATATCAATCCACCTCGTGCACGAAGATTGAAGGAGGACAACGGGGCTGTTGTCCGCTGCGAGGCCAACAAATTCTTTAAAAGAAGGCGTCTGGTCGGTGAGATCGTGCGGCGATATGACGGAAGAGTGCTTTGCATTCTGCCGTTCAATTTTCTTGGCACCATGGATCGTCCAATGGAATTTCTCACGCTAATGTGCCAGACGCCCTTTGATCTCGCGTTGTCGCTCTTTTCAACCAGCGAGACAGCGACCGCGGCGCGGCTAGAATATTATGATCTTTGCGGGATAAACGTTCAGGCTGTCGTGCGGACAGATGACTACGTCCGATTAGATTGCTCGAACGGCTTCCAGGCGGTTGCTTTCGATCCATGTGTTCTGACGAGCCGAATATCGGCATTTGGATTCCGCTTGAATCAGGCAAAGTACTTTGACGTCTGTAACTTCCTTCATTTCAGTAACGAGCGGGTGTGAAGGTTATTCGCGTTCGTCTTACGAGACATGCTGAAAGGGGGAAGAGGGGGCGACGCCTGCTTCGTCGTAGGCATGGGCAGAAAAGATGAAATGCAAGTCGGTTTTGAGCATGGATTCAGTGAAGTAGGGATTGTTACGCGGATACGAGCCCTTAGCAAGCGTATGCCGTTCAATGTCGTCTCAAATGCGGACGCCGAGAGCAAGCAACGGTCCAGAACGAAAATGCTGCAGGAGCCCACCCGATCGTTTTCAACGGAAAGTCCCGCGCCGCGCGATCGTGGAGCCTTCGTCCGGCGGCGCGGTGATGGAGCGTGCTCAAAGCTGACGCGATGCGTCATCATGAACTGGCAGCTTTGCGTGGTCGGCGGCTTGTTGTAGCTGGACAAGGTCAGGTCATGGTCGAGGTGAGACTCGGCGCATCCGCAATGCCTGTGTGGCAGATCGCCTTCGCTCCACCTCGTGGCTGGACGTTAGACATATTGTACCAATTTAAGGTAATCGTCTGTGAGAACAGGGGAACGGATGGAGCAGGCCGCGTCTTGAAGAAAATTGGCCAGCGTCTGGCTGGCACGAGTGCGGCGTTCGACACTTAGGCGTGTCGGCGCGCGAGAACGCATAGCGGCTAGTTCGGTGCTGACCAGATCAGCCGCCGCTGTGGCACAGTCCGAGGCAGTGAAAGTGCCAGCAGTCATGACAGCTTGTGCTAATCCCAATGTGGAGAGCCAACCTGCATAGATTAGCACGGCACCGTCTGTCTCATCGAGGTCGCGGAGCTCCTCAACGACGTCCGCGTGGATTGTCGCCGCACCCAGAGAGACAAAAAGATCTGCTATTTCGCCGCGTGTAGCTCTGGAAAGAAGACATCGGCCAAGATGGGATAAAAGCGTCTCCGTCGGACCTTCGAAGATGCGGAGGATACGAGCGTCACGATAGATTTTAGCTAAGGGCGTCCCTTCGTCGTACCCTCGGCCACCCAACAGTTGGACGCATTGATCGGCGACAAGGCCGCACCATTCGGACGACAGTACCTTCGTTGCCGACGCAAGGTGGCTATTGGGAGAGCCCTGCCCAGAGACGAGTCGGCAGGATGCCGTAAGCATCGCCTTCACGACTTCGCGGCGAAGTACCATCTGCCCAAACAGCTGCTCGATATAGCTGTTCTCAATCATGCGCAGCTTACCGAGGCGACGATGATTTGCATATGAAGCCGCGACCTGGATCGCGCGCTCAAGGGCGCCCAGGCCCATCGCAGCCACACCTATTCGGCCGCGGTTCATACTCGATGCCGCTGCGCCCCAACCGTCTTGGTCGCGAGAAAGCACGTAAGCACGTGGCACCTCGACATCCTGGAACTCGAGAGTATTCTGTATAATTCCACGCAAACCGAGGGTGCGATGCTCGTGCGTGACTTTAAGGCCGGGAGCTTGCCTATCAACCAGTACACCAACGAGGCGACCTTTGGCATCATGACCGGAAGCTCGCGCAAAACAAACGATCCACCGGGCCCAGTCAGCGAGGCCAATCCAAATTTTACGGCCGCAGATGCGAACCCTATCTTCATGCATGAAAGCCGAAGCTTCTATGTGCCTCGGGGCAGAACCTGCTCCAGGCTCCGTCAACGCGAAAGCGCAAAGATCGCCGCGTGTTGCACCCCGTATGACCTGCTCTTGGTTGGGGAGATGCGGTGCCGCTTCGATGCAGGGCAAGGCCAGGAAGTTATGGATGACGAGGGTAGAGGCAGCGGAGACATCGAAAGATGCAGTGGCAGAGATGAGCTCGATGGCCTTTTGCAAGGAAAGAGCCAATCCGCCATGATCCGCCGGTATGGTGAGCCCGAACAGTCCATGCCTTGCCAGCATGCTATGTAGGGTCGGAGGGAATGCTCGACGGTCATCCGCGTCTGCGAAATTTAACTGACTGAGGTCATCGATCAGACTGGAGTATAGGCTGGAAGCACGAACTCCGGCTGAGCGTTCCGACGCCTCCTCGAAAAAGGCGCAAACTTGAGAGGACATAGCCATGCCGCCAGAATGATTGCCCCCGCGCTATATACCAATTATCCCTGCGGCTGGTCCGAATACACATTCGTATAGCTCGCTCGCCAGAGCCCAGAATTTGTGCGGGGGACGCTTGGCAACAGGACGCCCGGTCAGAGCGCACCGCCGGTTCTGAGGACCCCTTTACTCCGCATTAGACCGTGGCCCCTGGCGTTGGTCCATCCGCTTCTCCGATGAGCGAACGACGTGCAGCAGGCTCGTGGCTCCGGTCTCTCAGCAGAGTTCTGCGAAGCGGAAGAGTCTTGATCGGACTTACGGTCTGCCACACGGCGACCCGGACCGTCCCGCCGACTGGCACCGGTGATTCCCCACATCGAGCTTTACGAAGTCCGGCCCGATCGATGTCGGAGCGATTTCGAACCGAGAAGCTGTGCCGACCTCGCGACAGAGGAGGCCCAACGTTCAGAAGCGAGTCAACCGCCGCTTTGGTGGAAAGAATATTGGCGCGCATCCAGTTCAGGCGGGGATGCAAGGTCTGCTACGATCGCTTCTCGTTGGAAAACGTGGCCGAGATTCACATATGCTATCTGCCCAGTTTGGCCCGCTCTTTATTTTCAAGCCGCCCGTCTCTTATCCCTGAGTCAGGCAAGATGGCGGCCCCAGTACCGGCCCTTGGCCCCCAGAGGTGCTGGGGCCGTCTTCCAGCGGACGTCAAAAGGTTGGTCGGCAAGCTGCTTGTAGACCCCGAGGCCTTCCTCTCGCTTGCTACGTTGCAGGTTATTGCCGCAGCATGCTGAGTAATTTGAAGACCAACGTGGAAATTGAACTTGAGGAAGACGCCGAGGCGTCTTTCGATGTCCGCGTGCGGGATTCTCTCGGCGACTTGCTTGGTTCACGCTCGGCGCCGCATTGCCGTGGAGGCGGCGGCTTGATTGTCACCCTCTCGAGGAGCAAAGCGGCTCATGTGGCTTTCTCGTGACTGTGTCGTCGAAGTCACCAAACCGCTTGAGCATCGGCCTATATTCGTCGGGAGCGAGGATCCATGTACGATATCTACGTGAACAAACGGAACGACCTACTCGTCGTTCCTCGGGGCGATTCCATTCCGCTCCATTTCAACAGGAACTGGCGGAAGAAACGCGTCGTACGGTCGGTGAGCGAGCAAATCCTCGAAGACATCCGGACGCACGGCTACCATCGGCGAAATGTTACAGCCGGGCCGCGTATTCGGGGAGCTTGCGCGTCCTCTCAGCCACGCGCTGAAAACGCTAGCTGACAAGTTGGCTTGATCTACAAAAGAAGAGTTCATCCGCATCTTAGGTGCAGGCGGTCATAGGCTTCATTTGCGAACTTCGGCTCTGATGGAGAGCCGAGGCTCTCGGTGCGCCAGGTCGGCGTGGGATGAAGCCGCCGTATTCGACAACACCTCCAGAACGCCGGCTTTACAGACGTCAAAGTCGTTGCGAGGTCGTTCGTTGTTCAGGCGAAGTCACGGGACGGCAGACCTGTCGTTATGAGCATTGGTCCGCATGGAACGTCTGTGTTTGAAGCAATGAACGGGACGAAAAGCAGTGAAGGAACATCAGGGGCTGGTTCAGGTCCTGCGTCGCCAGAAGCCAAGCCAAACAATTCAATAAATCAGAACACGGGCGCGTCAAGCAATCCGCAGTCTGGGACTCAACAATAATGAGCTGGCCGGGTCGAGAAGTGGCTGACCGAGTGTCGCCAGCGGTCGGCGAGGGCGGTGGCTCGCCGATGCCGGGCCTTCGGCTCAGCTCGGGTTGCGAGGATGAGTTGGGAGCATTGGACAACACAAGACCGCTGCCCCGGCGGCTCATTGCTTTGCTTCAAAGTCGGCCGACTTTGCGCGCATTTCCATAGCGGATTGACGTGTCCACCCACGAACTGGGTGCGCGGGGCTTGAGTTTGAGTGTTTGCCCTTGGAAACGGGAGCCGATAAGCGAAATTGGAAGGTTGGGACTATGATACCGCCGTTATAGATGTGGCAATTCTCAAGAGGATTCACACCTGTTATTTTCGGACCCCAAATTTTTTCAGATCATGCTGCTATGGGCAGGTAATTTTCATTTCGTATTTTTCAGCCCAACGTACGGCTGCTGATTTCGGCGACCAGCGGTTCGACAACCTCAATCTGGCCTCAGCGGAGAATCCCCGCTGGGGCCTCTTCATTTGGCGACGAGATGTCAGACCGAAGCCAGGAATGGTATCTGGCGCCTCGGACTGCGCATCAGAATTGTAAATGTAGGCGGAAGGTGAAAGCCGTAGCTTGGCACCAGATATGCGTCTGCTCAGATGAGGTTCTTCGAAAGACTCGAATGAACAGAGGCGGCTTCGTCAAGCCGAATGGCCCGCAAGCCAGGGGTCCGTCACAAGCTGGGCTCCTTTTTTATCATGCCGAGGCGCGGAGGATACGTCAGACGAGGCTTGATCGGGGCCGACCGCTGCTGGCATGGATGACCGATGCGGCTCTCGACGCCGCCTGCCGATCCAGCTCAAATGGTGTCTGGATGGTTCGCCCGAAGCTGAAAAGCCCTGGCATTCCTGCCAGGGCTCCGCATGTGTCGGCGCTTTGAGAGGCGCAGTCAGAAATCCATACCGCCCATGCCGGCGCCGGGAGGAATTGCGGGACCCGCCGCGGCCTTCTTCGGCAATTCGGCGACCATCGCTTCTGTGGTGATCAGCAGAGCTGCCACGGAGGACGCGTTCTGGACCGCGATGCGCACGACCTTTGTCGGGTCGATGATGCCCTTGGTGACGAGATTGCTGTACTCGCCCGTCTGGGCATCGAAGCCGAAAGAATATTGCTCGTTCTCGAGGACTTTGCCGACCACGATCGAGCCGTCTTCGCCAGCGTTGATCGCGATCTGGCGGGCCGGCCAGGACAGCGCCTTGCGCACGATCTCGACGCCGGTCTTCTGGTCGTCGTTCTTGGTGCGCAGGCCCTTGAGCTGCTCGGAGGCACGGAGCAGGGCAACGCCGCCGCCCGGCAGGACACCTTCCTCGACAGCCGCGCGGGTCGCATGCATCGCGTCATCAACGCGATCCTTGCGCTCCTTTACCTCGACCTCGGTCGAGCCGCCGACGCGGATCACCGCGACACCGCCCGCGAGCTTGGCGAGACGCTCCTGCAGCTTCTCACGGTCGTAGTCCGAGGTGGTCTCCTCGATCTGCGCCTTGATCTGGGCGACGCGGGCGTCGATGTCGGCCCTCTTGCCGGCGCCGTTGACGATCGTGGTGTTTTCCTTGTCGATCATCACCTTCTTGGCGCGACCGAGCATCTGCAGCGTGACGTTCTCGAGCTTGATGCCGAGGTCTTCCGAGATGGCCTGGCCGCCGGTCAGGATCGCGATGTCCTGCAGCATGGCCTTGCGGCGATCGCCGAAGCCCGGAGCCTTGACGGCCGCGACTTTCAGGCCGCCACGCAGGCGGTTGACGACGAGGGTGGCGAGCGCTTCGCCTTCGACGTCTTCAGCGACGATCACCAGCGGCTTGCCGGTCTGCACCACGGCCTCGAGCAGCGGCAGCAGCTCGTTCAGCGAGGAGAGCTTCTTCTCGTTGATGAGGATGTAGGCGTCGTCCATCTCAACGCGCATCTTGTCGGCGTTGGTGACGAAGTAGGGCGAGATGTAGCCGCGGTCGAACTGCATGCCCTCGACGACGTCGAGTTCGGTCTCGAGCGACTTGGCTTCCTCGACCGTGATCACGCCCTCGTTGCCGACCTTCTTCATGGCGTCGGCGAGGAACTTGCCGATCTCGGCATCGCCGTTGGCCGAAATGGTGCCGACCTGGGCGATCTCCTCGTTCGAGGTGACCTTCTTCGAGTTCTTCTGGAGGTCCGCAACCACGGCTTCGACCGCGAGGTCGATACCGCGCTTCAGATCCATCGGGTTCATGCCGGCGGCGACCGACTTGGCGCCTTCGCGCACGATTGCGGCTGCAAGCACGGTCGCCGTGGTGGTGCCGTCGCCAGCCGCGTCAGCAGCCTTGGAGGCGACTTCGCGCACCATCTGGGCGCCCATGTTCTCGAACTTCTCCTCCAGCTCGACCTCCTTGGCGACGGCGACGCCGTCCTTGGTGATGCGCGGAGCGCCGAACGACTTCTCGAGCACCACGTTGCGGCCCTTCGGACCGAGCGTGACCTGTACCGCGTTGGCGAGGATATCCACACCACGCAGCATGCGGTCGCGCGCGTCTACTCCGAATTTGACTTCTTTGGCTGACATAAACAATTCCTTCGGTTGATTGTCTCATCCTTCGGCGCGCCTGGCAGGCGCCCGCCGGGGTGAGGTGTGCGCGTAGCCGGGTCAGGCGGCCTTCTTCTTGGAAAACACATCGGTGAGAACGCCCATGATGTCGCTTTCCTTCATGATCAGCAGGTCTTCGCCGTCGATCTTGACCTCGGTGCCCGACCACTTGCCGAACAGAACACGGTCGCCGACCTGGACGTCGATCGGAATCAGCTTGCCGGTCTCGTCGCGGCCGCCCTGGCCAACGGCGATGACTTCGCCCTGCGAGGGCTTTTCCTTGGCTGTGTCCGGAATGATGATGCCGCCGGCGGTCTTCTCTTCAGCGTCGATGCGCTTGACCACGACGCGGTCGTGAAGCGGACGGAAATTCATACGGGCCTCCTGAGCGTTTGAACGAGTTGGCATTTCGCCACATTGCAACAGTATCGTTGATAGCAAGAGCCAGGCCAACGATGAGGAGCGCCTTTTGCCTGCAGTTCTGCTGAAGCGCGCGCCTGGACTGCGCGTGTTAGGTCGGAAGCAGACGCCATCATGTCTAGAGACAGTCAAGCTGTTGCGAACATGACATTGCGTTTCGTCAACGCCACCATATTCCCCCTATACCCTTATCTTGCGGTCTCTGGGTGCACACCGCGGGTCCTGCGAAGTGAGGGGTAGCGGAACGTAGCTTGACCAGCGGTCGACGGTCCGAATTGGCGTAGCCTTCCGGAACCGAGCCGATTCGTCGGGGGCGACCAATTGGCTCTGGGGCCCGACGACCTGGGAGGCCGCGTGCCCCGTCGGATTGGCTGTGATCGATGCCCCTTGGGAGTTCGGGCCGCACCAATGCTGTTTTCTCCGAGCGCCCGTACAGGGATCGGCGAACGTTGCGGTGAGTTCTGCGACCATCATTCAGCGGCGGTCAGCGTGACCTGGGGCACCCTCAGCAACGCTCGGCGTGATCGCGCTCCTTCAGGCCAAACAGCCTAAAAGTTGTGAGCCGAAGGATCGCGAGTGTGCGAATCTGGAACGCCGATTGTCAGATGGCAGGGCGACATTGGCTGGGCTGCGATCGAGGGTGATTGGTCTTCGTTGCGCAGCGGTCACTCTGTCCTCGACCGCTCCATCGAGAGCCGCCGACGGGTAATGCGCCGGCAGGACGATGTTTAGACGTAGATGATCTTTAATCTAGAGGGCGAGGGACCGCACACCGGCATAGCTATCCGATTCTTGTGCACGTCTCCGATCTACGTTCGCCCGGCTGTGGCCCTAAGACAATCGCTACGGCTCCCGCCGCGACAGGCGCCCCTTTAGTATCACAGCCCAGATGGTCTTGGATAAAGGGGGACGGGCATATGAATTATATACGTTGATATGCATTGTGCGGGGGCGTCTGGCATGTGATTGCGGCTTCGAGCAGGAAATTTCAAGTATTGGGGAAAGACCGGTGTCTTCTGTGGAAATACATCAGCACATTGTTTCCCTTCTTCAGAAGTCCGATCCGGTGATCCTGGATATCGGATGCAACGACGGGACCGACACACAACACTTTCTCAACCTGTGCCCGCAAGCGCAGCTCTACTGCTTCGAGCCTGACCCCAGAGCGATCGCGAGGTTCAAGAAGAAGCTGGGCCCATCTCTCGACAAGGTGAAGTTGCTCGAATTCGCGATCAGCGATCGAAACGGGATGATCGAATTCCATCCAAGCAATGCAGATGGTGATGCGAAGGAATGGGACCTTTCCGGCTCGATACGCCGCCCGAAAAATCATCTGACTGAGTATGATTGGGTTCGTTTCGATCGCCCCGTCCCGGTTCAAACACGGCGGCTTGACGATTGGTGCAACGAAGCCGGGCTGAACAGGATCGACTTCATCTGGATGGATGTCCAGGGAGCCGAAGCCGACGTCATCGCCGGCGGCATGCAGACCGTCAGCAACACGCGCTTCATCTACACGGAATACAGCGACCGCGAGCTCTACGAAGGGCAGCTGTCCCTCCAGGCTATTCTTGACCTGTTACCGTCGTTCGAAGTGGCGGCGCACTATCCGCACGACGTGGAAGGCGATGTATTGCTTAAAAATACGCGCTTCTAGCGGCTACTTCGATCCGTCGCTCATTCGTGGGTGGAAGACTGATTTGCACGGTCGATGACGCCCGGAGCTGCACAACGAGTGATCAATACGGCGAAGAAGCATGGCTGGTCCGGACAGGCTTGCGAGCGTCCTTTGGTTCGAGGCTGTTATTGCAGATCCCGCCGATGGCCGCCACGTCGAGGCTTTGGTGAGTGTCTGACAATCACCGGCTTAGCGAGCGGGCACGACCGGCGAGTTTACAGTCAGTCGCCCGAGCCGTTTCAGATGCTTGAATCAGCACTACCAGCCGGCGCTCCAAGCGTTTGAGCGTCTGAACGGCTGCTGTATGTTCTGGGCCTCTTGGAAGCTGGTGCACTCGTTCGAACAAATGCCAAAGCAATTGCATGAGTTCGCGTAGCTCCTTGAGTTGGCCGGATTTCGTCACGCACTTGGCGCCGCCATTGTGTTTCATGCCGTGAGTTGATGCTCACGCCATCCCCTGGCATCTTCCTTGTTCGAGTGGTCAGCATCTGCGGACAACTTGGTAGTAGCAGGCTTCATTTGAGGCTCCTTTTATCCATGCGAGCATAACTGCAGCAACTGATCATCCCGCAGGGTCTCCTCGGTCGTTCCGGGACGAATTAACTCACGGCCAGGGCTTGGCAAGGACTGTGCCATCACCAGCCCAGTCCAAAAAGGCATGTGAGGATGCTGTGCGCCTTTTGGTCAGTTCGAAAGTCGCGGCAGCGGACGAGCGCGACTGATGAAATGAGCCTGCGCCGCCACTTCAGCGAGATAGTGATCCATCGCGGTTCGCGCGAGGGGGCTGCCAGGATGACGGAAGTGCACGTAAATCCCGTCCTGCCAGCGACTGATCCACAGGTATGTCTCGCAAGCATCAGAGCTACGACTGATCATAAATCGTGTCCGCCACGGTGGCCACGGGTCTGACCCGGACACAGTGCGATTGTCCATATAAGAGACCATGAAACGGTCGCGCAGCGCGGTGCCGAGCAGCTCCATCGCTTTTGGAAATGGCACCTGAGCGGTTTTCTTGGCTCGCTTGAGCTCGAGCCGCGCGGCGCGCAGGAGCTCCGGCAACGTGCCAGCCAGGCGGAAACGCACCGGGCTCATCCCGACATACCATCCTACCGAGCGCATCGAGAGCAGATCGTACCGCGTGTGAAAGGGGGCAACGGCAAGGAATTCTTGTTGGTCTGCCAGTGTCTTTCCGGCGAGCGCCAGGCAGGCGAATAATCCCGTCGTCGCGTTTCCGCCCTGGGACCTGCAGCCGCGATCGAACTCAGATGCTTGTACCGCATCGAGCAGCCACATTCGTCCTGTGCGTTGTAGGGTCCCCTCCGGCGCACCGAGTGGTAGCGGAAAATCCGGCAATTGACCGCTGCGGCGATCAATTCGCGCCAGTGAGCGATAGCAGGATGATCATCGGTCAAATCGCCCAGTCGCTCTCGCTCGGATTCAGCGTGGTCCAGATAGCTGCTCACCGGTGCCAGCTCGGGCGCCACTCCCAGGATTGCGGCTGTGTACAACTCGTGGATTTCGTATGGCACCAAAGCGATGGAATAGGCATCGCTCACGGAGTGGTCGCAGGCCAAGAGGAGGCTTGTCGATGTCGGCCGGGTGATCGTCACGAAGACATATGCCGGCCAGGACAGCGGCTTGGTCTCTGCGTCAAACAGCTCTTCCAGTAATTGAGCTATTTCATCGGGATCGGCGCGGTCACCAACCACGGTTTTTTCAAGCGCTGCCGCGCCTGGATCAATCGTGGCACGACGAATTGCCGATCCATCCTTGACCAGCCGGCTGCGTAGCGCCTCGTGCCGGTCGACCCAGCCAAGGATCGATTTGGTCAGCGCAAGCGCTGTTGAACTCGCCCGGCAAGTCGAAGGCGGTGCCGAGCCAGCCGGGCCGGCCATCGTGCGCAAAGCGAAGATGGTCCTCCTGAACATGGGACGGACGGCGCGGGTCGGGCCGCCAGCTGACCGGGTCGGGAACGCTGACCCGCCACACCATCAGCCGACCCGGCTGCCGATCAGTATCGCAAGATTGCTTGATGTCCATGAAGGGCCGTCACGATGGTTACAGATGCAAGCTACGCATGCGGCGCAGCGGCGAGCGCCAGATCCAGACTATCGAGGCGGTGCCAAGCACACTGCTCACCAGCAACATGGTGCGCAGGCTCGTTGCAGCAGCGGCCGCACCGCCGACCAGTGCGCCCAACGAGCCCAGTCCCCACACGACGCTGCGGATGCTCGCATTGACCCGGCCTTGCAGGTGCTGCGGGACCAACGCATATCGAATTGGAACTTGCTGCACGTGGTAGAGTCCCTGGCCGATCCACAGAATGAATTGGGAGAGCGCCACGCATGTCACTGCTGCCCACCAGGGCCCGGTGAGCAGGCCTGCAAGGCCCATGCCTGCCGCGCTCACCGCCAAACCGGTCATTAATACGGGACCAAGCCCAATTGTCCGGCCCGCCCACGGTGAGCCCGCCGCGCCCACCACACCGCCGAGAGCGCCGATACCGAGCACCATGCCGACGATTTGGCTGTCGAACTCGAGATTCCTGGTCAGATGCAGGAGAAAAGCCGCAGAATACGCGTTGTGCCAAAAGATGAATGTGCCGGTGGCCAGGGTAACGGCCCTTAAAACTGGATTGCCGAACACACTCGCCAACCCTTCTGCCATTTGGACGAGCACAGTGCTCGAGGGGGCCGTTGAGCATGAGGCGGCACGCATCGGCACCAGCGAGAGCAACGCGGCGGCAAGCAGAAATGAGACGGAGTCGGCCAGGATTGCGGTTGGAGCGGAGAACGCGTTGATGAGCCAGCCGGCCAGGAACGGACCTGCGGCCATCGCGGTCGCTTGGCTGAACTCCAATGAGCTCTGCGCCCGAACCAGCTGAGATCGATCCAGGACTGTGGGTATGCACGCCAGATAAGCCACGTCGGCGATCACCGCAACTACCCCAACCAGCACGGTTGTCACGTACAGCTGAACCATTCCCAGATGTCCAAGGCTGGCGCACAACGGAATGGTGGCGAGCGTTACCGCCATCACCACATTGGCCGTCAGAAGGATTTGTCGGTGCGGGAGACGGTCGACGATGACCCCGGCGAACAGGCTCACGAAAAGGCACGGTGCCCGACCGCAGGCCAGCAAGAGCCCCGCCTGCGCCGGTCCGGCATCCAGCAGGGTAATTGCAGTCAGCGGCAGCGCCAGCATGGTTACGTTGGAGCCCAGCAAGGAAATGGTCTGACCGACGAGCAGCGCAAGGTAGCTGCTTGGCAGCCGGTGAGGCGCACCAGATCGGCGCCGGCGGCTCACGCGTCGCCAGACGGCGTTGAGGCGGACAGATAGCCTAGTCGGGCCAGTTCACTTCCGGCGATCTCCTCGAACTCCGAAATCTGAGCTGGCGTCAAATCCTGGACGTGGCGACTGATCCGCCCCTGATGCAGCGGCTTTCCCGCAGCCTCGGCTGCCGGATGGTCGTGCGGTTGTTCGAACAACGCGTGTTCGTATTCAGCGTGACGCAGCACGGCCTCGTCCCAAGGCAAGCCGAGGTGATCCAAAATCGCCGCCAGAGTAGTGCGGGGACTGCTGACAAGGTCCTCGTAACGCACCTCGAGGTAACGGCCAGGCGGCGCGATTCTGTGCGGCCGGGACACCACTTCAAACCAACCCTGCGCGGCCTCGGCAATTGTTCGGTACCCCCAGTCAGGAACTGTCCTCAGATGAGAGGCGGCAACGTCGCGGCCGTCCCGCACGATATGCACGAAATGTGCACGCGGCCACAGCCGGGCGAAGTCGTCGATCCGGGTGATCTTCCGCTGCAGTTTCAATCCCCAGCGTTGCGCTCCGCTGCGCGCCCGGCGCAACTCGCCGATCTCGTTAATGAGGTGGCATCGGTCGGCGAACGAAACAATGTCATTGCCGGTGACGACCATGACCTTGTTGACAAGTTCGCGCACGTCATCGAAGTCGAGACCAAAGCGGCGGCACTGCACCACAAAATGCGTCCCGTCATACCAGAACGGATCGATTGTGTTCTTGCTTGCGCCCATAAGCCGTGAATCGGCCGCACGCAGATCGATGGCACCAAGAATGTGCGGCCCGAGATTGGGCGGTTCGAGGAAGTCGATCTCTGGTCCGGCTACCAGATCCAGATGCGAGTCGAGCACGACACTCAGCAGGGTGGTGCCCGACCGGTTGTCACCTCCGAGCAGCACCGGCGATGTGGAAAATAGAACCGGCTGCGACATGGCCCTGTTCTCTGTTCGACATGCGTGCTTGTCAGTGGATGGGCGCATTGAACCAGCGCCGAACCGCTCCCGGGGTGGCAACGAAATGATCTCTGGCGACCGTACTGCAGCTGCGACTGGATCTGGGTCGCGAGCCGGGTTCTCCATGCGGGACAGCGCTGCCGGAAGGGCCTCTCCAGCTGCTTCGACGGCGGCCTGCACATCGGTGTCGGACACTGCCGCCGATGGCATGAAACGCCCGCCATACTGCATCAGGAAGCCCCGACCCCACATTTCCTGGAAGAAGGCATGGCCAAGCTCGGCGTCAGCAAATACGACATCGAACATGGTGGGCCAGGCAAACGCCCATGCCGCGACTTGCCGTCTTGTGAAGACGCCGTTGAGCCCCTTGATCAATTGCTCGCCGACCTCGCGCATCCGGGCCAGCGCGGTCCCGTCGCACAGGGCGTGCAGGGTGCTCAATGCAGCGGCGAAAGGGGTTACTTCGCGCTGGTAGGTGTTTCCCATGTATGTCTTTTCGGCCGCGGCCAGTACGTCCGCCCGGCCCGCGACTGCCGACAGCGCCATTCCGTTCGCCAGTCCCTTGCTCAGTGTAATCAAATCGGGCGTGAGGCCGACCGCCATGTGGTACCCGCCAAGGGCGTAGCGGAATCCGGTCATCACCTCGTCAAGGACAAGCAGGGCGCCGTGCCGATGCACCAGCCTCTGCAGTTCCTGATGGTATTCTGGCGGGAAGAAGTTGACCTCCGGGGTGATGATCACCGCGGCGACGCGCTGGACACTTGCCAGCTCATCGAGCAAGTCGAGGTTGTAGCGGAAGTCCACGGTGTCGCGGTCCCGATTGGGCAGCCCCATCTCGGGGCGGTCCTGCAACTGCCAGTCATGCCAGCCGTGATATCCGCTGGTCAGTACATGGTTGATGCCCGTGAACGCGCGGGCAAGGCGCACGGCTGCGGTGGTAGCGCATGATCCGGTGCGGAAAAACATTGAGCGTTCCGCGACGGGGAAGATCTCCGCCAGCCGTTCGGCCAATTCGACCCGGTGCACGGACAGCGGTCCGGGCAGAATCCCGCCGGTGCGGCGCATCTCAGCGGCTGCGTGCGCCACGACCGGCTCGTATCCGGCCCCGAGCGGCGCGGCACCGCTACAGGAAGTGAAATCGACGTATTGCTTTCCATTGATGTCCCATGCATGCGCGCCTAAAGCGCGCGTCATCACGACCGGAAAACGCCTGTTGAGGTCCCACTTCTGCGAAGCGGTGACGCGCAGGGCGCGTCGCAGTGCCGATCCATGCCCGTCGGTCGCGGTCACGGCGGCAGTAGGCGTGCTGATCGACAAAACCGTCTCCGTTGCGCTCGTTACGTCAGCTGCGTGACTATTCTTCGAGCGATCCGCAGCGCGTTCGCCTGAATGGTGAAGGTCGGGTTGACGCCCCCGGCATAGGGGAAGAAGCCGCCATCCGCGACATAGAGATTGTCGATGTCGTGCACGCGGCCCCAACGGTCAACCACCGATTGTGTCGGATCGCTTCCTGCCCGACAGCCGCCATGCAGATGTCCGCTGCCGAACTGATAATTGGAATCTTGATAATCGACTTGTTTTGCCCCTGCCTCGGCCAGCAAGTTCGACGCATGTCGCGACAAGTAGCCTAGTCGGCGCTTGTCGAGGGGGTGGGTCCGGTAATCGAGAATGATCTTGGGCAAACCTAGCCCGTCCCGGCTGGTGGCCAGCCTGACCGCATTGTTGCGCATGGGTTGATCGGCTGCCAAAAAATGCAGCCGTAGCCTTATCTCTCCGTCGGAATCCGTGCGTTCAGGCGGACTTGCTTCGTAGATCATTCCGCCGAGCCCCGAAGGCGCCTCGTCGTCCAGGTAGTGATCGGACACCGCGACAGTGGAGAAGGGGCAGCCGGGCTGGGCCGTGATCGGCGGATTCAACGTGGTCCTACCGGACACGTAGCCGCTGATCTTAAACGAGATACCACGGCCTACCATGCCAGATGCGTTGCCGATTCCGTTGGGCGCCGCCGGCTGCGTCGAGCGTAGGAGCAGGGCGGCAGACTGCACTGCGTTACCCGCGAGTACCACGCAGCGGGCGCGGACCCGAGCGCGTTGTCGGTTGAGCGTGTCCACCCATTCCACCGAATCGGCTCGACTGACGTTGCCGAGATCGATGCGGGCGGCCTTGCTGCCGAGCGCAATCGTCAGCGCGTCCGGCGGCAGGGCGACACCTGTGAACGGCGAGCATGCATCGGCCCTTGCGCCGCTCGAGCACAGATGTTCGTTGCATGGTCCCTCGCAGCGACAGGCTGGCCGGCCGCGATATGGGATCGAGTTGATTGCCAATGGAGTGGGGAACGGCAGCCAGCCCAAGCGTGCTCCGGCATCCGCAATCAACTGGCCCTGCACGCTGTATCGGTGCGGTGGCAGAACGGGGAGATCGCTCGGCGGCTCGAGCGGATCCGCTCCGGCCAGGCGGGCTACTCCCACGCGCTGTTCCAGCTCATCATAAAATGGGCGTAGGTCCGTGTAGTCGATTGGCCAGCTCGGGTCGAGCGCGTCCCCGGCCACATGCGCTCGTGCGTCAAAATCGATGGCGCGACAGCGGAAGGCTATTCCGGCATACAAAGTCATTCCTCCGCCGAGCGCGCAGACGGTCCACGGACGCCCGAAAGGCGTCAACGTTCCTGCCGCAGACTGCACCAGGGCGCTATCCATGCCATTTTGGACGCTCGCCAGCGAAGCGCCGGGAGGAAGTGTTCGTCCCTCTTCGAGAAGGAGTACTCGCAATCCGCGTTGTGCGATCTCGTGAGCGACCGTCGAGCCGCTGGCGCCACTCCCGATTACACATACATCAACAATATCGGCCGTCATTATCCCTTCTTCTGGCAACAAATATCGCCGATGCGCTATCGGGCCGTGTTCATTAGAGAGGAGGTGCCATCGAACTAAGTCTCATCGAGAGCGTTGGACGCGCGGCTGATTCA
This sequence comes from Bradyrhizobium sp. USDA 3364, assembly GCF_054056355.1. Lineage (NCBI taxonomy): Bacteria > Pseudomonadati > Pseudomonadota > Alphaproteobacteria > Hyphomicrobiales > Nitrobacteraceae > Bradyrhizobium > Bradyrhizobium sp. USDA 3364. Next base: position 831,842 of record NZ_JBSRYG010000002.1, on the reverse strand, counting down.
TGCGATCGCTCCGGATTATCCGGTTTAGCTTCGCTCGTCTGCCAAGGATCATCGCCGTGAGATCGTACAATATGACGCCGCGTGCGATTCAAGCCCTTCGAGGCAGCAACCGCATAAATATGAGCAAGCGGCTTTCGCGAAATGCGATTCTTGATAGATCTAAGAGCTCTCAAAGCAAATCCACCCACATGTGCTCCCGATGCGGGTACTAAACACATATTGTCGTGATCGAGAAGGTGCTCGCAAGTGCGGCTTCGCGACGCCATGTGGAAGATTTTAAGGCCGCAGTCGCTCGAATGCGTCGATCGGTCACCACTCTCGCATATCATCGTACGAATTGTACGTGGTTTGATCGCGAGAGACGCAGCCGGTCTGATGGACCCACCAGCAATTCAAATTCGTTCTCAACTCTCCGCAATCATTATACGCCGGCTAGAGCGCCTCAAACTACGCCCTTCATGGGCAGCAAAAAAGGCCCGGCCTCATCGATGGCCGGGCGGAGTCAGTCTGGGGGAGCGAGGCTGCTAAGCATCGCGCCAGCTTCCGTCGACAGAGGGAGGGCTGCCGACGGTTATTTGCGGCAAGGATTTCACCGCAAATTCAAATTGCGAAGGATCATGTCGGGCAGATCTGGTGTCGAGCGTTCCTCTTTCGCGTCATCTCATAGACGATGGTTGCAACAGTAGAGTTGGTCTCTGCTGCACACATACCGACCGCATCAGCGTCTCATCACGGCAGCGACAGTTGGTCCTTTCGGACTCCCTTGTTAGCTAGTCTGAGATGATACAACGTGCCGCCGCGTGCGATTCAAGCTCTTTGAGCTGACCCGCATGCAATTCAAGCGGACGGCCTTTTACAATCAGCTAAGTACCTTCGAGAGGAGCAGACGTACGTGTTGCTCTCGTTCTTTGATAGTCGCGTACTACACCGTGATCGAGACGCGCTGGGCGTCATGTTTTCCATGTGATCTCATGCCTTTTGGCCTTTCCAGAAGCTGACGTGCTTTCTGATTGGCGGCCGAGAATCTTCAGAGCAGCGCACGCTTTTGAGCGTCTTGTTAGCCGGCCGAATGACACGGTCGGTGTCGACGATCTCAAATGCGCGATGATCATTTTACCAAGACTGGACGGGGGTGGTCCGAGCATGATGGGCTCGGTGCCCGATCCGAGCATCTTTACCGGGGAGTTGCGCGGCGCGGCTCATTCGGCGGGCACATCACAGCCAAGCGCCAAAGCTGTGCTGGCAACACGGAAATCACTCTCCCGTGGCCGCGAGCTCCCCAGCGATTGACGATGCAGATTTTGTGGATCTTGCCGGCGTTCCTCGAAATCCGTCGGCGACACACGTTCGCTGCGCGAGATCGCGACGGGGCGTGGCCGGGCAAAAAAATGCCCTGGATTCCGCCCACGAGCAATGCATTCGCCTCAAAGCCAATTACATACCAGCTCGGTCTTGCCTGTCGAATGGTGAACGCCGCCTGCGATGTCTAGACAAAGCTGCGCAGGCAGCAACGGCCCAAGCAATTCAGCGCATCAGATAGGAGGGACGGAATTCTGCAAGCAACTCGAGTCGATCTCGCTGAAGAAGATCAACAGCATGTCCGTTCCATTCAATGAGCTTCCTGCGCCTAAGCTCCTGGATTGTCCGATTCACGTGCAGTCGTCGAAAGGCCGCATGCATCGGCGATGTCTTGCTGTGTGAACGGAACATGGAAGCGACCATTATCCAGAAGACCGACAAGCTCAAGCCGCGCGGCGATCTCGCAGAGAAGATGAGCAAGTCGAGGCAGCGCTTCCCGGGAGCCAAGATTTTCGATCCACTCGCGATAGATCGCCGTCTCCCGCCAAAACGCATGGGTGAGCGCAGCGGACTTCGCGAGGATATCCTTAAGGTAGGAGTGGGGTACAAGGGCAATGATGCTCATGCCGATGCTGCCGAGATCGCCATCCATTTCCGGGAAGTGAAGGGTGTGCAGGTCGGGGATGTCCCCAGGTACGTAGAAGGACGTTATCTGAGTCCGATCCGATGCCACTCTTTGGCGAGACAGAAGCCGCCTATCACGACTGCGCAGCTTACAGGCCGATCCCCCTGGCGTGCCAGGCACTCGCCCGGAGCAAACCGTTTGATGGTGTGAGGCATGCTTTCGAGCTCAGCTTGGTCTTGCTCGGACAAGCCTGTGACGCCACGCAGCCGCGCTATGAGCATTTGGTGCGGCAAGCGTACCCCGTTCTATCGCCGGGGTACGCCGATATCGACACCTATCCCCACTAGCTATGGCCGCGGCCATTCTGCACGGTTCCCCTTGATGTTCGACGTTTCTTCTACTCTCCCATTCGAGCTCTACGCGATCTCAAGGGGAGATGCGGGATAGCCACAAACGTACCGGACGACGACCTTCTGGCTATTCCTTAAAGCTCGACGATAAACCGTTTACTTCTGGAGAACGACGAAGCATGGTCGCGCGATCGTCGTGGACGTCGGGCTGCGGGACCCTCTAACCGAGCGTCAAGGCTTACGAGCGTGCAGCCAACGTCGGCTCGACATCTGACGCTTTCCGCATCGCGCCTTGACGGTACCCAAGAAAGGCAATTCCGTTGCCCGGGGCGGCTCATCTGCCTACGCAAAAGGCGCATGTATTTTTCTGTCGATCATGAATGCGGATGGAAAGGACGCCATCGAATGGGCGGTCGGATCTGAAGCCCCCGAAACACGACCGGCAGACCTTCTCTGCAGGAACGGCGATCGTCTCGTCAGCCTGGGACCGGTCCGGGGCCGATGCGCCCTATTGTCGACGTGACGTGCAGATCAGACTGGCAATAGAAATCCGAAGTGATTATTCGAGCCGGCCCCAAGAGGACAAAGCTCGACGTCCTGCCCCGTCGTGCCGCCGAGTTTATGTACGAAACGGCCTGATCTGTGGCGCAGATAGCACATTGCCAGAGCTAGCGAGACAGTTGGATCGCTGCGTACGGTGTTCAGTGACGTAAAAAGACCGATGTACCGGTACAATCACAGGCAATAGGGTGTGCTTGAGCTGTCGTTCGCGGTTATTGGTCGGATAGAGGGTCAAATGAATCATGCGGTTGGGAGCCGCTATGAATTGTCGGCAACGCCAGATGAAGAGCGTGAGTTGGTGCGCTGCAGACAGGAGATAGCACGTCTCAGGCAGATAGTCGTGCAGCTTTCTGAACTCGTCTTGCGCAATGTTACCCAAAATGCAGAGGGCCGAAAGTAGCAATCCGGCTGACGCGATCGGCCGTATACCGAATGGTCAATTCAGGCGACGGACGTTAGACAATAGCCATTGTGATCCGCAGCGCGGCGTCCCCGGGGGGAGGGGAGCGGCCCCGCCCTTGTTCTTCATGGGGCGGGCCGCGTAATTTCCGGTCGAAGCGCTTCGTGGGTCGATGAACATGAGTGATACGTATCGCACGGATGGGGGTCTGCAGGCTCTCGATCCGCCAATTGATCTTGTCGATCCCTCATAGATCTGCGTTAGGCAGGTCTAACAAGCTCCATTGCCTCTAACCCGGTGGAGGCGCTGAACCCCGAGAGCGGCCGTGCATCGATCGGGTAAAGATCAACGATCAGCGTATGCATGCGGTGCTCGCTTTAGGCGGATGGCGATCTACGGATACCAAGCTGCTCCAGCGCGAGCTTTGATATCTCTGCTGCATCGCTAACCCCGCTTGCGCCAATCTCGATAACCTTCTTTGCGACGATTTCGGCGATAGGGTCGTCTCGATCAACCAAGCAAAGCGAAGGCAGTGTTCGTGCGTAGGCCAAGCTCAGACGTTCAATTCCTTCCGGCCGTCGTTTACTGCCCTGGAGTAATCGATCGATCGGCATTGATCGACGCTCCGGGAGACACACCAGTTTTGATGTGTCGGCCTAAGACGCGTCAAAATGGGCTCGGGTTGGTCTCGCTATAGCCGCCCTTGTCGTTCCGCCTGTAAACGGCATAGTCGAGCTGCTTGATGTCACCCTTGGCGTCGCATTCCAGCTTTCCAATAACCGTGTCCCAGGAGCCCGCCTTGATCACGTCCATCACCTTCCTCGGATCGGTGTTGCCGGCTTTGATTGCGGCCTGCGTCCAGACCTGCACCGCAGCGTAGGTGTAGAGGGTGTACCCTTCAGGATCGATGTTCCTGGCTCTGAACTTACTGACGATGGCAGACGCCGCCGGCGTGGGCTTCCGACCCGGCTCCCGCTTGCGCAGCCATTCGATGTGGCTGTGGTCGTCATTAAGTCTCGATGTACTTCAACAAGGTCTCCGGCGGGTATGGCCTGCTATCATCCTGAGGCTCGCCGAGATTGGAATGCACGAGGAAGGCGTCGATGCTGACATAGCTGTCGAGTTCGGCCTGCTTGCGCTTGACCTCCTCTTCGGTGCTGCCGATGACGAAGGCGAACCTCTGGGAAGAACTTGACGTCGTCACGGCACCGAGTCGCGTGTCATCCGCGATGAGCTCGGTGGCCGTCCGTGGGTTTCGTGTTAAAATGAACTGCGCCTCGGCGTTGCGCGCAGCCCGCAAGCCGAGACGAGACACTTAGTCGAGAAAGAGATTGATCGTCCGTTACGTACCATGTTTGTTAGAGCGCGCAGTCTACGAACCAAGATATAGATGCCGCGAATCGCGGCCGGCAGCAATGACGCTGCCGCGAAGCATTGGAGACGACAGATGAAGAACACGAATTGAGGCATGTCACCCTTCGGCAAGATCGCGCTCTTTATCGATGGCCCCAACCTCCACGCAACCGCGAAGGCGCTCGGCTTCGACATCGACTACAACCGCCTGCTCGGGGAGTTTCAGCGGCGTGGTACGCTGTTGCGGGCGTTCTATTACACGCCGATTGTCGAGGATCAGGAATATTCGGCGGTCCGGCCGCTCCTCGATTGGCTCGACTATAACGGCTACGTGGTCGTCACCAAGCCGACCAAAGAATTCGTCGAGACCTGCGGCCGCCGCAAGGTGAAGGGCAATATTGACGTCGAGCTCGCGGTCGATGCCATGCAGCTTGCTGAGCACGTCGACCAGATCATCCTGGTCTCCGGCGACGGCGACTTCCGTTGCTTGGTCGAGGCTGTGCAGCGTCGTGGCGTCCGCGTGACCGTGGTTTCCACCATTGTTATCCAGCCGGCCCTAGCCGCCGACGAACTCCGGCGGCAGGCCGACGAATTTATTGACCTAGCGCAGTTGAAGTCGAAGGTGGAGCGCGATCCGTCCCAACGGTTAGACTCCACGCCAAGTGCTGTGAGGTACCGCGATTCGGCCATCGCGGAATAAGATATGGCGGTGATTTCGTGCAGGTTGATGGCGGCCCCAACAATGCGCCGCTTAGGGCTCTACTCGTATCTCGTCCGCTTTTTGCTAATCTGGGTGGTCAGTGCGACGGCGGAGGGGAGCAGGGCCGATGACGGTCGATCGTCGCCGGTTGTTGCAGATGTCAGGATCGAATGCTCGCTGAAACGGAAGGCTGGCGACCTGTTGAAAACCGAAGCATTCGTCGCGCAGGAACACTATAAGGAAAACATCGCGCCAACGGCCCAAGTCAGGATCTCGTGGCTTGGCGCGACTTTTGTGCGCCGGTACACAATCAAGGTCGAAGCCGAGGGCGAGCCATCTCTGCAACCGTACACCTTGAGAAGCGCGTCCAGTGCGGTCGACATCAGCAGAGAATTAGGCGCTCGCGATGTGACCACGCTCGCGAATGTGTGGTGCCTCTTAAGGCTGCAGGCTAATGGAGAAGGCGGGGCACTGCAGACCAATTCTATTCCCAATATATTCTTTGTTCGTGACGGTGCGGGCGACGTTGGTGTGGTTGATGTCCTATGGGGAGGCGCGGGCTGGGAAATTGGAGCTAGTCCGATCGGAAACCAACGGACATGGCCTCCTGGCACTCGCGTTTTCTCTCACGGCGCGGATTAACGAATGTAGCGACTGGACTACCGGACTTGGGACTTGGTGCCTGCGTAGCAGCTAGAAAGCTAAGTAGTTCTTCCTCATCATGCGGACAGGCAAAATTGGAGGGAAACCGAATGAGGCTAATCCCCTTAATTACAAGTTTAGGTTTGGCCATTCTCGCAACGTCAATACAATCATCGGACGCAGCCAAAAAAGCCAAAGGTTATGTGCCCCGAAGGGAAAATATCATGCGCTGAGTGGTGCAAGAAGCACCTTGAACGTACGAACTGTATGACCGGCCATCAGAACAGTTGCGATCAAAAACCGCAGGGCGCCAACGCCTGCGTTGGCAACAATTAGCACAATCGAGAGCCGCCCAACGCGATGACCTTTTGTACGAAACGATCCAATCTGAGCCCGAGATGACACACACAGGCTGCCGTCCTCCAACGCGTGCACGAAGTCGAGTCGAAAAGCGGCGAAAAAGCCGAAGCGTTCCCGCGCGCCTTCACCCCGACCGCAACTCTTCCAGCTGCCCCGCCCGGCAATCATGAACAAGACGGGCTAGCGTGCCCGGGCGTGTCGTCCTTCCAGCGTACCGAGCCGAATGGCCTCTCCAGCATGCGCCGAACACGTACCGGCGCGGGACCGATGTGGAAGTGAATGGCCCGCCGTTCCAGGGCACGTTCCGACTGGGTCGGGCGGTTGCGCCAGCGCAAATAATCGAACCACGTCGGAAAGTGATAACGCTCGGTCCAGAGCTCGGGATCGGCGATGTCGCGCGCAATCGACCAGCCATAGGCGCCGTTGCGCTGGCGGGACAATTGCACATCTTGCATGACGTTGTGAAACGCGCGGGCATTCTCTTGTGCAATTCGGTATTCGATCTCGACGACGAGCGGCCCGCTGCGTCCGGTCAAGGCGAGCCGTATTTCGGGATCGGCGAGCAGCTCGGGCTCTTCGCCGCGCGCGCCAACACGGGGCATGGGTAGCCAACGGCCGATGAGTGGTGAGGCGAGCATCAGGGCGGCCGACACCAGCAGCGCGGTTTCAACGCCGGCCGCGTCGGTCAGATGGCCCCAACCCCAGCTGCCGACGGCGATCCCACCTGAGCTCGCCGCTTGATAGGCTGCAAGCGAGCGTCCGGTCACCCAGCGCGGCGCCGACAGCTGCACCCCGATGTTGAACACCGCCCATGTCATCATCCACACGGCTCCAGCCAGGGCCAGTGCCGCCGCAGTCAACACCGGTTGGCGGCTGAGCGCGACCGCGGCCATCGCCGCGCCCATGGACAACGCGCAGGCACGAATCGCAGCCTCGCCGCTCATTCGTTTGCGGATCTCGGCGATGTTCAGCGCGCCGACCACGGCACCCAGGCCGAAGGCGCCGAGCATGATGCCGTAGGTCTGGGCATCGCCATGCAACACATCCCGCACCACCAGAGGCATCAGCGCAGTAATCGCGCCGCTTCCGACGCCGGTTACAAGGGTGCGAAGCAATACGACTTTGATCGATGGCGAATTGCTGATGTAGCGCACGCCAGACACCATTGCGCGGCTCAATCTTTCAGGCGGCAGGCGTGAGGGGGCGCTGACGCGCTTCCAAAGGAACAACGCGGTCATCAACGGCAGATAGAGCAGCGTGTTGAGCGCGAATGCGGCCACTGCACCGGCGCTAGCTACCACCACGCCGCCGATCGCCGGGCCGACGCTCCGTGCGATATTGTAGCTGATGCCATTCAGCGCAACCGCCGCAGGCAGCTGCGCTTCCAACGGCACTTGTTCGCTTACGGACGATTGCCACGCCGGTCCCATAAGTGCCATGCCGCTGCCGACCACGAAGCAGAGTACGAGCAAGACGTTCGGTGTGGCCAAGCCAAGCCAGGCGGCTACCGTCAGGCCGGTTGCGCCGGCGAGCGCGATGCCAAGCGAAACCAGCGCCACGATGCGGCGATCGTACATATCGGCGATCGCGCCGGCTGGCATCGAAATCAGCATCACTGGCAGCAATAGCGCGGTCTGCACCAACGCGACTTTGTCAGCCGAGGACGTCATCTGCGTCATCGCCCAGGCTGCACCGACACCTTGAATCAAGCTGCCGATATTGGACAGGAGGCTCGCAAGCCAGATACGGCGAAACGTCGTGTGCCGCAGAGGCGCCGTGATGCCGTCAGCGCTACGCGACTGGACTGTGGTTGGGTCGGTCATGTCAGATCGTGATGATCTACCATGATTTGATTCTGATGCGGATCACAAGGATGTTCCTGGCGCGATATCGCTCGCATGGCGGTGTTCGGCTCGCTTTCCGATCTCTCAATTTCAGTACGAACGCTTTCCTGACTTACGGGGCGCTGTCGATCGGATGAGTGAGGTCCGCTTCGTGCCTATTCGCTCCAGTGCGTCGCTTGCATGGCCACATTGACAGACGATACATGGCTTGCGCGCAAACTTTGTACGTAACGGACAAATGGGCGAAGTCCACGAGTGCGGAATCATTCGTCGCGAGATACGGTGAACGCTCCTTCACTGCTGGGGAGCCGAAAGTCCATATCACGGACTATCGATAGTGCACATAGCGATGCAGCGTTTGGCAGAACTTGCTTTCGGTCGGCAAATTGATGCCCGTCGTTGTAGGGCGCCCGGTCTGTCCCAGTCCCGCGCGGCGGATGCTGCGGCCAAGGATTTCCATCGAGAAGCAATGTGGGGCAACAGATGGGCCATCGGGGCCCGGGCCAACAATTGTTATTTCACAGGAGCGGGTCTGTCGCAGACCGGATGAAATATTACAAAGCGACAATACCGAATCCACTACCTGATCCAGCATCTAACCGCGAACCAGGGAAGTGAACGTGACGGCATACCATGGGCCAGTCTTTGACATGGCCGTAAGGCAATTCGAGGTCATCGCAGACTATCTATCCATACCGCAGGACGCGAGAGCCAGGATTCTGATGCCGGAGCGCGCGGTCACGGTCTCTTGTCCGATTCATCGCGATGACGGCAGGACCGCCGTGTTCGAAGGCTATCGCGTGCAGCATCACCTGACGCTTGGCCCCACGAAGAGGGGGCACACGGTTCGCAGCAAGCGTTGATCTCGGCGAAGTCGCGGCGCTGGCCGTCTCGATGAGCTGGAAGTGCGCATTGGTCGGACTGCCGTATGGCGGCGCGAAGGGAGGAATCGACGTCGATCCGGCGAGCTTGTCTAGGCGCGAACTCGAGGTGCTTTCTCGTCGATATATGCAGGAGATGATCCCGTTCGTCGAGCCCCACACATACGTAATGGCGCCCGATAAGGGAACCAACGAGCAGATCATGGCCTGGTTCATGGATACGTACTCCATGTATCAGGGACGAAGGGTTACCGAAATCGTGACGGGAAAGCCGTCAGCGCCGGCGGAACCCTGGGGCATCGGGAAGCCACAGGCAGAGGTGTTGCTCATCTGGCCCGTCGTGCTGCAGATGAGCGCAACATCCGTCTCGATGGCGCAACTGCGATTGTACAGGGATTCGGAAACGTCGGCTCGATCGCTGCACTCGAGCTGCATAATATGGGAGTTAAAGTGATCGCGGTAAGTGATCACACCCGGCGCGCTCTACCGGCCCTCGGGTCTCGATATTCCCGAGCTGGTCAGGCATACCGCCTGGCACGGCAGCTTGATCGGTTATTCCAGTGAGCTCGCTTTCGATTCGATGGAGATGCTCGCATTGCATTGCGACATACTTGTTCCGGCCGCGGTTGAACGGGTGATCAACGACAAATTGGCAGGCAACCTGCGTTGCCGAATACTAGCTGAAGGAGCCAATGGTCCGACCACGCCAGAAGCCGATCGAGTTCTCGAAAAACGCCAGAGAGAGTTGTTTGTGATCCCGGACATTCTGTGCAACGCAGGAGGTGTGGTGGTTAGTTATTTCGAATGGGTGCAGGACCTTCAGCAATTGTTCTGGGAGGAGGAAGAGGTCATGCGTCGGGAGTATCAGATATTGGACCGGGCGTTTGATCGGGTGTTGTCGCGAAGCAAGCGGGACGGGGTTTCCAATCGCACTGCTGCTATGGCCATTGGTGTGGAGCGGGTACGCGGTGCAAAGGAGACACGCGGACTGTTCCCGTAGCCTGTTGACGTGTCTTCGATTTGGTATCTACTCGCTCGCATGGGCGTTCTGATCCACTTTGATCTGTATAGCAGTGGCCAAGCGCAGAGGCGGCTAGATTTGGCACGATCGCGCGGGATCGATGCTGTGCGTTCCCGCATCATGACGCGGGTCCGACGATCCGTCGATGCGGGCCGTGCGGATTCCCGTGAATACGACTTCATGGAAAGCCCGGCGGTGCTGGACTTCCGAGCAAGAGGCGGCCGGCGCTCTGAAGCGTGCCTTCGTTTAAAGCGGCGTGCTGGGCAACCACGAAACTGTCGCACATCGCGCGCGCCAGGTTGCTCGTCGTATAGAGCGACCCGGTTCCGGCGAGACCGCTCGCGATCTTGCAGACCTCAGCGCTCTGTCGGGCGGCGTTGGTCGCGGCGAGCCGCATCAGCGTCGTCGTGTTCGCTCGGACCGCTCCCTTCAACGCTTCCTTCCATAGCTCCTCGGTTGCATCATAGAAGAAAGAGCGGGCGGAGCGCAGCATGGCTTCGGCTCTGGCCACCTCCAGTTGGATGTAGCCGCGCTCCGCCATCACGGGCGCTCCAGTAATCGAGGCGCGGCTTCGGGCCATGGCGACTACCTCGTCTAGCGCGGAGCGCGCAATACCGATGCCGACAATCGCATGCGCCTGCGCAGCGAAAGCCACCGGCGGATAACGGTAGATCGGCCCGTCGAGTGTCGGCGGACCGCCGCGGATGAGGGTCCACTTCTCCGGCACAATGACATCGTCGACAACGACGTCATGGCTGCCGGTGCCTTGCAGGCCGATGACGTCCCAATTGGGACGGATTTTCACCTTCTCGGCCGGCATCACGGCTACACGTGCAAGACCACCTGTTGGATCATCCTCCACAGTGATCCCAACGCCTATCAGCTCCGCTCCCGGTGAGCCGCTGGCGAATGGCCACACGCCGTTCACGACAAACCCGTCGGCGCTTCGCTTGGCGGTCTGGAGCGGGAAAACCGCACCTGCGTACACCACGTCAGGTCCATTTGCGTATACTTCGCAAAGCGTGTCGTCTGGAAGAGCGGAGAGATAGCAAGCTCCGTCACCGAAGCTGGCGACCCAACCTGCCGATCCGTCCGCTTCGGAAATGCGCTCGATCAGGCGACAAAAATCGGCCGGCGTTCGCTCCTCACCGCCGAAGCGCTTGGCGGCCATAGCCCTGTAGACGCCAGCGCGCTTGAAAGCGTCGATGATGTCGTCTGGAAGCTTCTGCGCGCGGGCGAACTCGTTCCGACGCGCGCGGATATCGGCCAGCAGCGGCGACAGATTATCCCTCGTCGCTGCCGAAACATCGGTTTCTGGCGCGATCATCTCTGGCGGCGTGTTCATTTTTGTCCTCGGTGTCTTGAGACGATCAGGGGCGCACCAGCGTGATTGATGCGGATTGCGCACGCATGGGGGGCCGGATTGATTCCAGCCGGAGAAGATCGTCGATTGCGTTGATATCGATCGTGATCGAATTGCAGGCAGTCTCCTCTCCAAGCGACATCCCGAACGGATTGGGTCTAAGGGGGTCTTGAGGGCCGGGAAAGCTGGCCAAGATGTGGCCTCGGCATTGTCATTGAAGCCGAAGCGGCAAATCAGACCATATGCGGCGGCGAGATCCATCCAACTCAGCTGCACTATGACTGCGAGCGCTGACGTCAGCGCATATCTTGGCATGTCTTCTCGACTGGCGATTTTTCACACTTGGCGGCGGGCCACTCCAGCCCACGTCGTCAATTCCTGACTTGGCGCGCTCGAACCCGCGGATCCCTTGCCACTTCCCCAGCAATCGACGTGCCATCAAACATGGTCCGCCGGCTGTGTTTGCACGGGGCGAGATCGCATGGCACGAACTGCGTCAGCAGAATGCGTTCGCGCTCTGTGTCTGGTTCCAGTCACTGTGTCATCAAGCGGACACGGCGCGAGGCGAACGAACTGAAATAGACCTCAGCCGCGGACCAGCCGGCCTCTGTTGCTTGCCTGCACCGGGCTCACGTGCGAGATCCAGCTTGTCTAGCGGATCGGTCGAAACGCTGGGCGCAGGTGCAGAATTGCAATCCACGCTGCGGCTTGTACGAAGGCCGTTGAGCGTAAGGATAAGCGGAACGGAAATCGCCACCGCGATCTGAGATAACCGCACGTGACCTGGCGAAAAGTGCTGAGAGTGAACGTAATTGCTGGGTCAGAATTCCAAGCGGGGGGAGGCGCCAGACATGACATTGTCATGAGACCATCTGCTTTGCTGCGGTTTTGGCCGGCCAGAGCTGGGGTGCCTCCGCTTGATCCTTGAACCGATGACATGAAGTGGATGAAACAGGAGAGCCGCGGTGCATGAGTTCGACATAAAACTCGTTCCGGGTTATTGGAAGGCAGCCCTTGGCTGCCAACCCTCCAGCTTTCCTTGCAGACGGACAGTCGATGGCCTGCGCTGCCCCGCGCATCCATTTTGGAGGTTGGAGCAGGAATGTCCCGAGTCGAAAAGCTTGCCCTCTTTATCGACGGTCCAAACCTTCACGCTACCTCCAAGGCGCTTGGCTTCGAGATCGACTACAAGCGCCTGCTCGAGGAGTATCGGAGGCGGGGCCCGCTGCTGCGGGCGTTCTATTACACGACGATTGCTGAGGATCAGGAGTATTCGTCGATCCGGCCGCTCATCGATTGGCTGAACTACAACGGCTACACTGTCGTCACCAAGGCAACCAAGGAATTCCTCGATACCAGCGGCCGGCGTAAGGTGAAGGGCAACATGAACATCGAGCTTGTAGTCGATGCCATGGAACTCGCGGAGCATATCGATCAGATGGTCCGATTCTCTGGTGACGGCGACTTCCGCTCGTTGGTTGAAGCGGTGCAGCGCCGCGGCGTCAGTGTCACCGTCATCTCCACCATTGCGATCCAGCCGGCGATGATCGCAGACGAGCTTCGGCGGCAAGCGGACGACTTTATTGAACTAGCGCAGCTGAAGCCGAAGCTGGGGCGCGATCCGACCGAACGGCTCGGGCCCGCGACCGGTGTTGGCAAGCGAGAGCCGGTCAGCGCGGAATAGCGCATGCGGTGATGCGGTGCAGGTTGATGGCAAGTGGCCGTGATACCCGCGGCGCGCCCGCTCCGTCCAACAGCACGACCATCTCAACGATGACTTCTTCCTGTCGGTGCTGGTCGCGTCTGTTCATGCTGTTGTGCACGTTGATCCACGGCCATCAGCGCCGCTTGTTGCTGCCGTAACGCGCTGTTCTCGGCAGGGCGAGTTGCCGCGTCCTCAGATGGAGCTACCGATAGCTTCGGCCGCGTCCTGGACTGGCCGAACCGCTGCACTGGACCAGTGCTCGGATTGCCGTAGTTCGCTCCCAAGGCGCATCAGGCTGCACTGCAGCCAGAGTTTTTCCTGCTTCTCGTGCCTGCTACGCCGAAACAGTGCTTCGGTATACGCGCGCATGCGGAATCGGTAAAGCAGTCGGTAGAAATGACTGACCATGTTCCTGTTCCTGCTCGATTTTCGTCGATTTTCGCCAACGAGCCAACGAGACGCATTTGATCGCATCATTATCTTCACTGAGCGCGATGTTTAAATGCAAGTTGTCCCCACGGGTCGCTTGAAATCGGCCTTTGAGTGCCTGTTTTTGATGGAGCTCATCCCAAGGGAGTGGTGGTTCACGAGGTAAAGCCGCAAGAAGAAATTTCGATCTACGCCACGGTGTTGGCAGATATCTGGCGCATCTTAAGACGGCAGGCCAACGGTGAAAGCGGCGCATTGCAGACCAACTCTGCTCCCAACATATTCTTTGTCCGTGATGTTATGGGCGTCCTCGGAGTGGTTGATATCCTTTCGGGAGGTGCGGGTTGGGAAATTGGAGCAAGTCCGATCGGAGAACAACGGGCGTGGCCGGTTGGCGTGCGTGTGTTCTTTCCCTAACCCCAATGCCGGGGATCACAGATGGCGGGCTACGACGCCGGTGGAGCCACGAAGGTCGCGACTGATGGCGGCTTGAACCGCGATGGGCAGCCTTCGTCCTTCAGAAGTCCGTCCACTGTTTCGCGATACGAAATCAAGAAGACGCTCGCGGATAATCACACGGAATATCACCACTGTCGGCAGACGCTGGTGGCGGCGAAATCGTCGGGCTCCCCTATGTGGAGGAGTCGTCCATCGACGCTGTGCAAGCCATAGAGCGCGGCGAGTTCCGGTTAAGTGCGGTGCAGAACATTGGCGCGAAACGAAATCATCAAGCAAGTTTATCGAACTTGAGACAGCCGTCCGCTGCCAGATCGCATCGATCCGCTGATCTGGCGTGACTCGATCCAGTTCAAATGGCGTATGTTCGGGTTCATCTCCAACTGGGGAGGGCGGTGGCGAAAGCAAGCTCCGCCAGAGGTCAAGCGTTTGAGCCGGTGAGACAATAGGGGTAAGCATCATGACGGCGACGACAGCCCGTTCGATCGCACGCAAGGCAGGCCACGGTATGAAACGTACGTTCAGCTAGGCGATATTCTCTTACTGCTCTGGTCTATCGAGAAACGTAAGATGCGGTCGATCCGCCAGACTGACAATGCAGTGACAGGCTCGACCCGTTCCAATTCTCGGACGTGCATTGAACGATTAGTCACCGAACGATTATTGGCCTCGCGTGCGCTCCGATGGTGATCTCCGTTCCAATGGGAGAGCCGCTCCCTTGGATTCCGCAGGCTCTTGGTATCGACTGTCGGGTTAGCGCCCGCACGTGGGCGCGGCACGCCGGCTAAGCTGAATCATTCCTCCAATCGCGGCGAAGCGCAAATCTGTGGATACATCGTAGTCGGCCGCAAAGCGCAGCTCCCGAAGTGGCCGTACCAGCCTGATTGCCTCCTGGTACAGGCCATGCCCCTTGTAAGCTGCGAGTTCCGTTTCGTTGTCAAACTCGGCATAGACCACGATATCGATATCGTTATCGAAGCGGTCGGTCTTGCGATTGCGCGCGATCTCGAGCCGGCGCGCATGTGGAATTGTGGTAAGAACCGCCAGGCCTTCGATGATCTCATCGATGTGAGTCGCATCTATGGCTGAGAACAAGACGATGTGACGAATCATGGATGACCCGAAGCTTGTGTTGCAAATCGGTCAAATAACTATCGTGAGATTGGCCGCGCCGCAACGCCGGTACGGGGGCCGCGAGGCGCGTAAAGGAGGTCGTCACTTGATGCGCCGAAATTGGGAGTGATGTCGCGATCGTTGGGGGTACGGAGCGTGCGCTTATGATGCAATTAGATCACGCTCGCTGAACGCGCGCGAGTTTGTCCGTTCTGTACAGACTTTGCGCGCGCATGAGGGTGCCTAATCTGCCAAATAGCTACGCGAGGGCAGAATGTCCGTATGCACTCTCTCAGCGGCCGTTCGGGGAGGACCTTTAGGTGCGGACAAACGGAGGGAGCAGATGTCTCCGCGTGACTTTGGCATCCAAGTGAGCAGCGTCGGCATCACCGGCAAGAGCGGGCGTGTTGAGAATCGGGTCGCCATGCTCGTCCTGCTTGCTCACTCATGTTGTGGAACAAAGTCAAGGGCGTGCGATTGGGGGCGCCGCTGAGCGATCCCGGTGCACTTGGTCGCGACGGTCAGAGTCGTGATTGAGCCAAGCATGAGGCTTGTTTTCTCTGGACGGCAGTCCGTGACCGGCGGGCTGGAGGCGCGGTGCTTCTTCGGCCTGCGCGCCTCGATCTGCTTGCGAATCCACTCGCGTGTCGGTGACAAAAGCCGAGATCTGTGCCACGAAGAACCGATTGATCGCAGCCCTGCTGCGGGGCGGCAGGAAATTGATCAATGAACACGCCGCTTAATGGCTATGTCGCGGCCCTGCAAGCCTTGAAAGAAGACGATCGGCTGCGCGACCTGAAGCCGCGCGCAGGAACTGATTTTGCTTCGAACGATTATCTGGCGCTGGCGAGCGCGCCGCGTATGAAGAAGGCGCTGCTCACGGCGCTCGATGCCGGCACGCCGATCGGTGCTGGTGGGTCACGGCTCCTGCGCGGCAATTGTGAGGAGCACGAAGCTCTTGAAGCGGAGGCGGCGCGGTTCTTCCACGCTGAGACAGCGCTGTTCTTCGGCGGCGGTTACATCGCAAATTTCGCTCTTTTGACAACGCTGCCGCAGCGGGGCGATCTGCTTATTCTCGATTCGCTCGTGCACGCCAGTATTCATGAAGGCGTACGAGCGGGCCGAGCCGAGTTCCGGATAAGCGCTCATAATGACCTGCAGTCGGTCGACGATACGATTGGCGACTGGCGCGCCAAGGGCGGAAGGGGACGCGTGTGGATCGTGGTGGAGAGCCTGTACAGTATGGACGGCGACTTCGCGCCCCTCAAGGATCTGGTCGCAATCGCCGAGCGCTACGAGGCGTTCTTGGTCGTGGACGAGGCTCATGCCACAGGTGTTTACGGCGACCAGGGACGGGGGCTCACCGCGCCCTATGAGGGTCGCGAAGATATCCTGGTGGTCCACACCTGCGGGAAGGCGTTGGGGACGGAGGGCGCGCTTGTTACCGCTTCCGGCGTATTGCGCGATTTCATGGTCAATCGGTGCCGTCCATTCATTTTCGCCACCGCGCCATCGCCCCTGATGGCTGTCGCTGCTCGGGAAGCGCTCTTGATCCTACAGGAGGAGCCTGATCGGCAGCAACGCCTGACCGATCTTGTCGATTTTGCGCATCGGCAGTTCGCCATGTGCGGCCGCCCGATCCGTTCGAGCTCACAGATCGTTCCTTACATCGTGGGTGACAACGCCCGCGCGATGCGGCTCGCCGCTGCACTGCAGGCGCGCGGCTTTGATATCCGCGGCATACGGCCACCAACAGTGCCTGTGGGAACGGCAAGGTTGCGGATCTCGCTGACGCTTAATGTCGGGCAAGATGATGTATCCGATATGATTGATGCGTTGGTCGAAGAGACTTGGGGTGAGGGGTACGGTGACGTCGCAAAATCATGACGTGAGGCCGATATCCGGATCGGTAAACGATATCCGAGGGATGCGCTGGTGCGTGCAAATCGTTCCTCTCCGATCGGTGATCACGATGTCCTTACGCATTAGTGCCGCTTCATGCGGCGCACGTGAGCTCAATACAAATTCGACGAGGCTGCGGTTCCAACACTGGCGGCCTTCTCGTCGACTGATACATGAGAGACCGACACATGCCGACGCGAGTAGCACTTTTCCTATCATCGGTGGGCTGGACAGCCATCGTCGTGGCAATTCTCCTTTATGTAATCTTCAGCCCTGCTTGATCGCCAAGGCCGGACGATCCGCCTCGTGTGGCTTCCTGAGCCCGTTCGATATTGAAGGCTTACTGAGCATCAAACAGCATGCCGACCGATCGCCGGATCGACCCATGTCGCAGTGGAGCTCCCGTCCACGGGAGCGATTGCAGCAAGGTTTAGGATGGCACCCCGACCCTTTCTCGATGGCCTAAGGTCGATGATTGTAGGTCGTTCGCTTGGACTTATCGACCTAAGCTCGGGCCTGGACCCGAGACATCACCTTTCCTGTGATCCACGACCGCCGCGTGTGCCGGTGCGCTCAATCTCCCCGAAACTCGCCAGCTTCTCGAAAGCCAAAGCCTCTTAGCATAGACTTTCTCTCTCGATGTCGAGCCGCCTAGACCGAACCGGTGGCACGGGGCGGATCTGCAAGAGATTAAGACAGAGGAGAGCTGTATGGATTTCATTGAGATCAACGGCGGCGGATCCCCAGGGTCTCCAGGAGAGTACGCCTGGACACAAGAGGATCATGATCTGTTTAGTCGGATCATCAATGAACCCGGGCATCGTCGTCCGCCGTGCCGGAGGAGACGGCATACGATGTCTCATTCGCCGTTCCCCACAAGTTTTCCCACGGCACCCAATCCCCTCCGGGGCAAAATGGTCGAGAGACTGAACCACTTGGGTCTCCTGCCTGACGCCGACCAGCCGAGTATGACCTATGAGATCAAAGGGCATCGCCATACGGCCGCGATGGACCCCTTTAGCGGCGTGCGTTTCATTCATAACCCTCCGGAGGACCAAAATATTGGAGCCGGGCCGGCGGGGCTACCAGATTTCGGAGCATTTATCTTCGAGACGTCGCGTAGAGGTTTCCCGTTTCCGGAGCAGTGGCCGCCCCCAGCCCTGATCGAGAAGCTGCAGGAAACGGGCTTCATGCCTAGTCCAAACAACATAACAACCATTGCCCTCAATGGCCGAGCTTACAATGCAGAATTAATGGAGCGAGGGTTCGTTAGGCTCAGGCGGGTTGGATGAGAGACGCCGGGATAGAACCAGCGGAGCCGGCCGCTACAGTCTTGCGGTCATTCGGTTCCAACTATGTCGACTGTTCATAGCTCAGCAATGGGCTGTCGCGTGCCGCCAGCGGGTGGACAGCATCGGCCCCTGGCGGATCGCGGCGTCAGGAGCCGCCGAAGCGTCGGCATGGACCAGTTCCGTGAAATCGCCGTTGGCATCGTTTTCGAATGCACCATAAGGCCACAAAACATTTACGCGAAGCATAGCCTCTCCACGGGCGGCGATGGCAGCGGGTGAATCTGGGTGGCCGTCGCAACGCTGTTCCAGACAGCGATAATGAACAACATCGGCCGCGATATCGAGATTCCTGGTGCTGGCCGCGACGTTGCCAACATACGTACGAAGAATGTGACCAGTATCAGGAGACCACGCAAAACATTATCCCGAAGCTATGACGATCATGAAGCAGATCACGTCCGGTGTACTTGATGCAGCTCGATGGGCGTGCGAATGCTGTGTCAGTCGATTGAGGGGGCAGGGCAGACAGGCTGGGCGATCGCGCGAAGGGACCAGCGTCAGCCCAATACGTCGACCCTGCCGGTTTCGAGACGATATAGACCGCCGACGATCTTTAGTGTTTTCTGCTCAACAGCCGGGTTCAGGATCGGGCTGGCGGATTTGAGCTTATTGACGTTATCGATCACATTCTGCTGGATCACATCGGCAGAGCTGTCACCTGGTTTGTGGCGCGACCCTCTTACGGCAGGCGCGAGCGCGCTGACGATGGAGCGAATATGTCCCGGTGCCGGCTTGCCTTCGTCAAGCGAGTTGATGGTGGCCTCTATCGCGCCGCAGTGATCGTGACCGAGTACCAGGATCAACGGCGTGTTCAGTACGGCGACCGCGTACTCCAGGCTAGCTAGCGTGTCATCGTTGACGAAGTTACCGGCGAGGCGGCATATGAACAAATCACCAAGTCCGCTGTCGAAGGCAAGCTCGGGCGCTACCCGCGAATCGGCGCAGCTCAGAACCGCCGCATATGGATTCTGACCATCGACTAAAAGTCGGCGCTCCCGTTCCAGATCGCGCATTCGCGACACGCTCTGCACATAACGATCGTTACCCTCCATCAGCCGCTTCAGCGCAGCATCGGGCGAGAGCCGGTTATCCGGCTTCGGCGGCGTTGTTGCTTGCTTCGCGTCGACAATGTTGCCGGCAAACGGCACGACAAATGCCGAAATAGCGAACAGCAACAGCGAGCGGCGCGAAGGCGCGACCTCGGTCGGATAGGGAGTGCCCTGTGAGTGGTTTGCATGCATGGGGAGGACCTCTATCGCGCGGATCTACGCCACCCGATGGCTTCGGCCTCGTTTTCGCTGCAGAACCAGCGTTCAGCCGGTTTCTTCGTCATGTCGATTTGTCCGTAGCTGAGTTGCCCAGGAGAGTGATACGTGCGCTCGCCGTTACGGTCGACGGTGCCCTTTATCAGGCAGTCGGGCGAGGGTGGGTCAGATAGCAGAGCGGATCCGAGCAGGAGTTCCTGGGCCTCGTTCGGCACCGAGCTCACGCCGACAATGATCGTGCTCTTGTTGCGGCGGCGCCAGTCCCAGGGGGTGATGAATGCCCCCGACCACAGGCCGGCAAAGGCATTGCTCGCCGCCACCTCATTGATGACGTAAACATGGGCGGATGGCTTGGATGACAGTGCCCAACCGGAGCTTACCATCCAGGCGTTCACGTCCTGGCCCTCGATGAAGCAACTGCCGAGAGACCTGCCGTACTTGTCTACTCCTGCGGTCTGACAATCCCATATTCGTCCTTTCGAGTAGTCGATAAGGGCGTCGCGAGCCGCTACCCCGCAGGCCCATTTCCGGCCATGAGCATCCAGGCAAATCTGATCAGTCTCGGGGGCCTCGATACCCGAGAGCCGAATTCGCGTTTGCGCGATCTCTATCGTGTTGGCGTCGAGGATTTGGGGGGCACCGCTCAGTTTCGCCGCGCAAACAGGAGACGCGATGATAGCGAGCAATGCTGCCATCATTACGCGGTACTTCATCCTGATATCCTTTCGCTCTTGGTTCATCGACTCACAAAATCGCAGCGGTCCGGGTCGTCACAGCCGACTGCTTGACTGCACAGATACGTCATCTGGTCTGCATCGTTCGACGATGCTTTTGTGGAAGCTTGCATATATTTCAGCCTACGACCTGACGCTGGGTGAGATTCAAGAGATTTCTTCGGGGGCATTTTCCGATGCGGCTCTGGCATCCGAAGCTCGCTCCCTCTCTCCGGGACATATTCCCGCATGTTCTCAGCGCGGGACTCGCGACCCGGGAAGGGCGCTTGGCACGCTATTTCTCCAAGGGCTCGGAAGAGGCGGGCGAGTGCTAGTCTTCGCTGCCGAGCGGAAGAAACCGCATTGCTAAGTCTCTATCGTTCGACAGGACTGCACGCGGTTGATGGTAAGAAAAGTGGAGGTCTGGCAAGGCACGATAAGAGTGATTGCTCAAAAGAGATCGGCCTCTCGCGTGGTCCCACGGCATAAAGCAACCATGCTTCACTCACACGGTGGGCCGCATCCGCGACCGTCATTGCCCTGAAACGCTGCGCGCGAAATGGACTTCCATAAGCCTGGCCGGCCGTCGATGCTCGTCGAACGGAAGAAAGCAGGGTTCGGGGTAAGGGCGAGCGCGCGGAATGATGTGGAACGGCTTTTACGGGCTGCCTTGCAAGGGCGTCGTCGCACTATTGCGAGTGGCGATCTGGTCGCGATTTCAGAGCGATGAATTAATCCACAACACGTGTCTGCAGTCAGGCATTGCGGCATTCGCGCTGGCGGGACTTGGGCGACTCACGCTAGTCATCATGTTCAACCGCCTCGCTGACAATGGGACTGAAATGGTTATGGCCACCCCCGAATTGCCGGTCTCTTATTACGCGCTAGAAGTGGACGGCCGGCTCAAGGCCGAATTCGCAACCAGAGACGGCGCCCGGGCTGGTGGAGCAGAACTAAAGAAGCGTTTTCCCACGCTTCAAATCAAGATCTATGACGCCAGACGAATGCGCGCGAGGAAATTTAGATTAAGCTCAGTTCGATCTTTGATCCTCGCAGCAAGGCTGCGGAGCTCCTCGCCGGGGGCACTCGGGAAAGGGTCCCGCCGCCATTGAGCATGCCGGCGTCGCTATCACTGCCCGTTCCCGGGGTCCCTCTTGAACCGGTCTCGTCGCTGCACTCGCTCCCGCGGGTGCTTGTTGGTCGCGCGATGCGCTGCGCGCACGCCGGGTCGGGCTTGGCCTCAGCATCGCCTCGCTTGGTCCTGAAGGATGACGTGGCGCTCTGGCGAGAGCTCGGATGTGTCTTTTTGTACCAGTTCCGCCGCTGCTACTCTTCTGAATGGGCAAGAGCCATCCTGATGCCCGGCTTTCTCGATTGGGGGCTTGCAGGTCGGAGAAGGGCTTGCCTGCTGCTGGCATAGCTGGACGCGTCACTATTTCAGCGCATGGGTCTTGCTGTTGGCCCGACCCGCTCGGTGCTCAAGGAGTAGCGCTGCCGTCCTGATTATTTGTCGAGGCCTTTCCCACCCCCTCGAACGCCTCCCGTTCGTTTGGCTCTATGTGATGGAACCAAGAGCCGGGAGGAGAGGTCGCAATCCTCTTGGCAAGGAAAGATTGCGGCTCCCAATCGTGCCCCTCGCGCTTCTCGAAGGTGATGACGCCATTCTCCGTAAAATAACGCGGGCCTGGTATGTTGCAGTTCACCAACAGCAGAACGCGCCACCGGTCCGCTTTCTCGGTCGGCTTGTCATTCGCCGCCGTCACGTAATCCACGACAACAGGTTCGATGACATGACAGCGGCCGCGCCGCAGTAGATCTCCGAGCTTGCCCCGCGCGGTCGTCACAAAGTTGAAATTGACCGGATCATGCAGAAAACGAAGGTTTGCGTCTTTTTCTCCGTCGGTGACTTCACTGGCGATGAGTGAAAGCGCCAGGGCACGCCAGCCGAGTTCGATGGGCTTTGCATAGGGAGACGCAACTTCAATCTTTCCGTCGGTCCCGACCTTCCAGGTAATAACGTAATGTTCGTCTGATCTGTTATCCTGATGTCTGGTCCAGGAAAGATAAACATACTCAGTGTGGTCGATGCCTTCGGCGATTCCCCAGTTTCGAGGGACGAAGTGAGCCACTTTCGAGACTTTGGAGACAATGTGCTCGATTGTCTCACCGTCTCGTGCTCGCCAGGTTGACTTGACTCGTTCGACAAGCGCGTTTTCGCCGGCTCGCGCACTGTTGCCCGTCGCAACCAGCCCAGCAAGGAAAATCAGCAATTGACAGAGACAAAGCGCGCCTCTTGCAGACATTCTCTTCATAGCGGCAGGACCATCGGTTTTGCATCCACACGTCAAAGCGGCAGCCTTCAATGCTATCCTCGATTGCAAGAAGTTAGCGGCAACGTGACGCGGGCGCCTGCCGATATGCCGCGCGAGCAGGCGCAGTCCCCTCGACGTCACGCGCCGCTAACTTCAGTGGGCCAGCGACAACCTCAATTTGCTGTGCTGGACCTGCCCAGGGGGGAGAAGCCCGGGCATCTTGAGCCTGCATCCTTCGTGCCAGGAAATACCCGGCAAATCACGCCGGATTCGTGTAGCGTTTGTCGGCTTTCCGACCTGCGCTCGTTTCAATGTTTCCATTCCGCCGATCCGCGCGGGCTTGGCGCAAGGAAGGCTGCGGCAATCTACGGATAAAAAATCGGGCAGCATTCGTAAATGCTGTCGAACCGTCCGCGCGGTATGGTCACCCAAACGCCCGCGAATCTCTACAGGCTCGCAGATGCTAATAAGCAAAAAACGCTCATCATCGACGGGCGTGTGGAATCGTTATGCGAGGCGCCAGGCAGGCAATGATATGGAGCGCCCGTATCCGCCTACGCGCACGGCCAATCGTCCAGCCGCCTCGGCTCCGCATTCATGGTTTGTCAGCCGCTGTTTCCAATCGCGTCAGCCGGTAAGCGAGAAACGATCTAGTCGCGCTAACTTCCTCTCGAGTTGCTCAACATTCTCGAGAGCATCTGTCTGACGGATTGATTCATGAACGCTTACACCAACCACCCGAACAGGCCGACCGCAAAGACGGTTACAGCAAAGACGCCAACGGTGCTCCAAGCAGCCATTTTCATTGCGGGTCGCCCAGTGCTCAAGTTCCTGCGCATTATCGGCATCACGGATCGCAAGTCGCCTACTAGGATTGGTTGGCACGCAGATCAACATGCGCGCCGGGCATGCTGATGAATGGTTGCGCAGATGTTTTGCCCCTGGCGGCGGTACTTGACTGTCGAGAGACAGGATGCTGGCGCGTTGGAAGCGCCGCGAATTGCGCCTTCGACAATTCTTTCGACACATGTATCGGAGAGAGCTTCCAATCGTGGTGAACTTTCGACGTTAAATAGCCATTTGAGTCACCGATGATGGCGGCATTGACGTGAGTGAATCATCTGAGAGGTTGACGGAAGAGGTCTCTTGCCGATAATCCAAATCGTAGAGGTTCTCCGGTCCCGCTGGATTCGGAGCTAAGAGGGAAGCCGGTGAACATGCCGGCGCTGCCCCCGCAACTGTAAGCGACGAGCCGCTGTCCAACAAAGTCACTGAAGCCCGTACAGCTTCGGGAAGGCCGGACAGCAGCGATGACCCGCGAGCCAGGAGACCTGCCTCGACCACATATACGTCCACGGGCGGGGTGTCCCGGTGGTACGCCAAGCAGCCGCCCTCGGGCGATTGTGCTTGCGTCCGCCATGGCCTTTGCCCCCAACTACGGGGTTAGCGCTATGTCTCTTCTCTCCCTTCCGGTCGCCACGCTTGGAACGCCTCGGATCGGTCCAAGACGCGAGCTCAAACGCGCGCTTGAAAGTTACTGGACCGGCGCAATCAGCGAACAGCAATTGCTCGAGGACGCAGCTGGCCTGCGTGCTGCGAACTGGGCTCGCCAAAAATCCCTCGGTGTCACCGTCATTCCGTCCAACGATTTTTCGTTGTACGACCAAGTGCTCGACACCTCTGTCATGGTTGGTGCCATCCCGGAAGTCTACGCGTCGAAAATCGAATCGGTTTCGCTCAAGACGTACTTCGACATGGCGCGCGGTTCACAATGCGTTCGCCAGAATACCAGTTGCAGCCACGGATCGGGCGGATTTGGCGCGCCCGCACAGGAGATGACCAAGTGGTTCGACACCAACTACCACTACATGGTTCCTGAATTTCATCGCGGACAGACGTTCCGCCTATCTTCTCGCAAGCCTATCGAGGAGTATGAGGAAGCCAAGGCCCTAGGGTTCCAGACGCGCCCTGTCCTGATCGGGCCGGTCACATTCTTGAAGCTTGGCAAGAGTCCGGATCCTGCGTTCCAGCCGCTGTCACTCCTGGATGAGCTATTACCGGTCTATATCGAGGTTCTGCAAGAACTAGGCAAAAGGGGAGCAAACTGGGTTCAATGCGACGAGCCCTGCCTGGTCCTGGATCTGGAGGAGGGGACGCGAAGATCTTTGCTGCACGTCTATGATCGGCTCGCCAGGGAAGTACCAAACGTCAAGATCATGGTCGCGAGCTATTTCGGCGATCTCGGCGATAATCTGGACACAGCTTTGAACATGCCCGTTGCCGGACTGCACGTGGATTTGGTTCGCGCACCGAACCTGTTGGACCGGATCATTGCTGCTCGGCGAAGTGATCTCGTCATGTCCCTCGGCGTCGTCGACGGGCGAAATGTTTGGCGGTCGAACCTGTCGGCGCTCCGCCAGCAACTGGATCCCGCCATTGCGAAGCTAGGCAGGGATCGTGTTCAGATCGCTCCGTCCTGCTCGCTGCTCCATGTGCCCGTCGATGTTGAACTCGAGACCGGACTTGCATCCGATCTCAAGAGTTGGCTTGCCTTTTCGGTACAGAAGATGCGTGAGCTTGCGATCCTGGCGCGGGCACTCGCGGGTGATCAGAATGTTGCTCAAAGTCTTGCTGAATCGCAGTCGGCCGTGACTGGCCGTCGGACTTCACCAAAGATCCGTGATGCCAATCTTGCGGTGCGGATGCGAGCGATCGACGAGGCCATGCGCCGGCGCGCCAGCCCATTTGTCCGTCGAGCCGAGATCCAACGCAAGCGCTTTAGACTACCTGCCTTTCCCACCACGACGATCGGATCCTTCCCGCAAACCCCTGAGGTCCGTAATGCCCGCGCGACACATTCGCAAGGCGCCATGAGCGACGAGAAGTACGACAAATTCCTCAAGGAGGAGACTGCGCGCGCTCTGCGTTGGCAGGAGGACATTGGTCTGGACGTGCTCGTGCACGGCGAGTTTGAGCGCAATGACATGGTGCAGTACTTCGGCGAGAAACTCGCCGGATTCGCATTCACCAGGAATGGTTGGGTGCAATCCTATGGCTCGCGCTGTGTCAGGCCACCGATCCTATTCGGAGATGTTTCGCGGCCAAAACCGATCACTGTGGATTGGTGGCTCTACGCGCAATCACTGACCAGCAAGCCGGTGAAGGCGATGTTGACCGGGCCAGTAACGATCTTGAACTGGTCGTTTGTTCGCGATGATATTCCAAGAGGCGAGGTCTGCCGGCAGATCGCACTGGCGATACGCGACGAAGTCCGCGATCTCGAGATAGCCGGTGCGAGCATGATCCAGATCGACGAAGCTGCCCTCCGCGAAGGATTGCCGTTGCGTCGATCGGAGTGGGCGGCCTACCTTCAATGGGCCGTCGACAGCTTCCGCATTTGCTCATCAGGCGTTGCAGATCAAACCCAGATTCATACGCATATGTGCTATTCTGAGTTCAATGACATCATCGACGCCATTGCTGCAATGGATGCGGATGTCATCTCGATCGAGACGTCGCGTTCGAAGATGGAACTGCTCGACGCGTTCAGGAACTACAAATATCCCAATCAGATCGGGCCGGGCGTGTACGACATCCATTCTCCACGCATTCCCGAGGTAGGGGAAATGCGGGAGCTGATGGCATTGGCTCGGCAGCGGTTGCAGGATTCGCAGCTCTGGGTCAATCCGGACTGTGGTCTGAAGACGCGCAAATGGGAGGAGGTTCGCCCGGCGCTGATCAACATGGTCGCCGCCGCCCGGCAACTGCGCGGGGCATCTGATCGGCCAAGTCGTTGATCCTGCGCTTGGCTCTCTCCTCCAGGGCGCTGATCCGCTCATAGGGCGTTGCGCTCTCGATCATCTCGATCGAGCTTGCACGACAGAAAAAAGCCCGGCCGCGCTTAGCAGGCCGGGCGAAAGTTAAGTCTGAGAGGAGCGACGCTGAACATCGCCGACTTCCATCGGCGGAGGGAGGACAGCCGATGGTCCGATTGCCGGCGAGGACATTCGCCGTAGATCTGAACCCGAGTTAAAGCACGGCTCAGCATAGCTCAATCATGCTGTGGTATGCGACCGATGTAGTCGAGTATCGGAAGACTAAACCGAGGTTTGCCTGCGATGAGCACCTTCACAAGGGTTTGCCGAGCCGAGCAAAGACTGCTGATGGCGACGCCCGGCCGTCTCGTACCGACCGAGGCGAAGTGCAATTAACGGTTTCTCGCCGCTGGATCGGCGCGACCATACGAGCAAACGCGACCGCAAAAATTGCTCAAGCAGCCAATGCATGAGTGGCTTCTTGTTGATCACTGCGCAGGCAGTCGCTGTCCGGTTCCACTCAATGGCGAAGGTTTGGAACTCTGTTTGGAATGCATGAGCTGGGGTAATCCGATCCCGGCCTCTCGATACACTGTGTTGGGATTGATTCGATCCAGCAAAGGAGAAGCGCGATGGCCCTATTTGTTGGACTGGATGTTTCGCTGAAGACCACTTCGATTTGTGTCGTCGAGGCTGATGGCTCGGCGGTCTGGAACCAGCAGCGATAGTGAAAGCCCTGACACGATGGCAAGAGCGTATTACGCTCGTCGGCATCGAAGCCTGCCCGTTGTCCGAATGGCTTATGGCGCGCTGGTCGAGACTGGTTTTCGGATGATCTGCATTGAGACCCGCCATGCGCAGAGATTTTTGTCTTCGCGACCGAATAAAGCCGATCGTAGCGACGCGCGTGGTATCGCCGATATGATGCGGATCGGACACTACAGGCCGGTGCATGTCAAAAGCAGGGCATCGCAGATACTCAGGACCACATTGATTGCACGCCGCAAGTTCGTCGATCATATGTTGGCAATTGAAGACACCATTCGCGGATTGTTGAAGGTCCACGGCCTCAAGCTCGGCCTCATCCATCGCGCGCGTTTCACCGCGAAGGTCGAAGCCCTGCTGGCTGATACGCCAGAATTGCAAATGGCCATTGCGCCGCTGCTCGAGGCACGAAACACGATGCGGACAATGAAGGCCTTGCTGGACCGTCAGCTTTCGCTCCTGGCGCGCAAGGATGATGTCTGCAGGCGTTTGATGACCGTCTCCGGCGTAGGACCGATCGTGAGCCTTTCTTTCAAAGCCACCATAGACGATCCGAAGCGGTTTAAGGATTCCAAGGTCGGTGGCCGCACATCTCGGTTTGACGCCTCGTGTCTATCAGTCTGGAGAGATCGACCGTTCGGGTCATGTCAGCAAGTGCGGAGATAAGCTGATGCGGCACGCCCTCTACGAGGCGGCGAACTCGCATCTGCGGATTGCCAAAAAGTGATCCGTACTGCGAGCGTGGAGCGTAAAGCTCGCCAAGAAAGTCGGCGCGAAGAAGGCATGCGTGGCGGTAGCCCGGAAGTTGGCTATCATCATGCACCGAATGTGGGCTGACGGTACGAACTTCAGATTCGGCCAATCGCCAACCGCAGTACTAGCGTAGAGATCGTTCCGGCGTAGCATTCTGCTCTGCCAAGGACGTGGGGAAGATCAGTCCGTTTCGATCCCTGTGCGCATTCAGCACGCGCTGTGAGCTTGGACGACCTCACCTCGCCGGACCCCATCATGGAGCGTGCCGTTCCCGGTCGACTCCGGACAGAAGCGTGGACCAGGCAGACGCAGTAAGCGGCAACGATCGTCACCCCGAAGGGCGGAGACGCTTCGTGGCTCCGGTCGCGGGCACGTGCCCGCGAGTAGATCGTGACCAACCGAAGGGCGGGGCCGCCTGAAAACACCCCGCTTTGATCAAGGTATCGGAATCAGCAATCCGACGGTGGTGCTGAGCGATTGCTCGTGCCCGCGGCTGAAGGAGTAGCTGTAGGCAGGCTCGACGAACCAGCCAAACTTTCGATCCGCGGTGGGCCAGAACATAAAGTCAAGTGCGAACTCAACGCCAGTCTGGGTGCCCTCCCGTGAGAACGTCCATTGGGGTCCGACGCCTACCATGAACTCGACCTTGTCGGACAGAGTGAAGGGCTTCTTGAAGAGAATGTCCGTATCCCATTCGCCACGGCCACCGTGGAACATGCGAGCGGCGCCGACTTCGATCTCGAGCCAGTCCTTGATGGGCGTAAACTCGACGGCAAGCGACGGGCCGTAGGTGGATGGGCCTGGCAGCCCCCATTCGCCAACGGGGCCAAGTTCAATGATCGCGGTCGGCTCTTTGTCTCCGGCCCGAGCATTTGCCGCGAACAGCAACGTCACCAGAATGAACACTGAGGTGTGTCGCCAACCCATGCTTCGTCTCCCTGAGCAAAACCGAACGTCTTGTCAGCGCCGGATAACCGTCAACGGTGACCATTTGGGGGTAGACCGAAGCTCGGACTGGGCCTGTCGAATAACCGTCACAGCCCCTTGCAGAGCGAGCACAGCCATCACCGCGGCCACCATTACATCCGGCCATCCAGTGCCGGTCCCGAAGACGCCGGCCGCTGCGATGAGTACCGCCAGATTGCCAAGAACATCGTTGCGCGTGCAGATCCAAGCCGAGCGCATGTTGGCGTCGCCCATACGGTGCTGCCATAGCAACCAGAAGGAGGCAGCATTGGCGACGAGCGCGGCCAGTCCGACGCCGCCCATGGTAAGGGCATGTGGAAGCGTGCCGGCGTAGACATACCACGCCGTAGTCCCGAGCACCCAGGTTCCGAAGAGTGCCATCGTCGCGCCTTTCGCGAGCGCCGCGATTGCCCTGTAGCGCAAGGCCATGCCGACCACGAACAGGCTGATCGCGTAGTTGGCGGCGTCGCCAAGGAAGTCCACCGCATCGGCCTGGAGCGCGGCTGAACCGGCGGCAAGCCCGGCGCCGATCTCGACGCTGAACATCGCGGCGTTGATTGCCAGCACCAACCACAAAACCCGCCGGTACATAGCTTGCTGGAGCGGATTAGCGCCCGGGTCTTCGTGGTGATGTCCACAACAATGCGCGCTCATGATTGGCCTGTCGTTCAATGGGTGTCTGGCTTATATTTGGACCCTGTAGTCGCTATAGGGTCAAGGCATGGATACGCTGACGATAGGGCAATTGGGCAGAGCCACCGATACGAAGATCGAAACGATCCGGTACTACGAGAAGATTGGTCTTCTGCCCGAACCAAGCCGAACGACGGGCAATTACCGCAGCTATGCGGCCGAGCACCTGCGACGGCTTGGCTTCATCCGTCGCACGCGGGAGCTCGGATTCTCGATCGAGGAAGTGCGCGAACTCCTGAAGCTGGCCGCCCATGGTGAGCGGCCGTGCGAAGAAGTGGACCAGCTCGTGGCGCGCCACCTGGAGACAACTGAACGAAAAATCAAAGCCCTAAGGCGACTGCGCCGGGAGCTGCGCGACACGCTGGCCTCCTGCAAGGGTGGGCGCATCGCCGAATGCCGAGTCGTTCAGGCTTTAGCGCCCGCGGCGGTCAGCCCAAAAAAGAAAGTCTGAGCCACCCAGCGGGGGCTTGACGGCCGGGATCGGATTACAGAAGCGGATCGACGGGCCACCGTGAAAGTGGCGGACAAATCGGACGCTCCACGATCACGGGGGGCGGTCCGAACCGCGCATAAGCCAGTTCACTGGTGACCGAAGTGCGGGGGCGCTGGAGTGGTAAGTCCGCCGTTCACACGATCAGACCGCCGGGCTGTGCGTAGCCCCGCACCGAGCAAGGTGAGCGTCGAAGGCTGAGGCGACGCACCGGACCAGGAACCGGGCGCCGTCGACTACGGAAAGCCGGCCATTGTCGACCACGACGGCGCCATCTGCGATAAGGCTGTCAAGCCGGGAATGATCGACAACGGCCGAATCCGGATCCATGCCGTGACGGCGAGACGTCTCCGAGAGATCGATTGTCATGTCGCACATAATTCGCTCGATGATCTCCGCCCGGTAGCGATCATCATCGGTCAGTAAATAGCCCTTCGCCGTCGCGAGCCGATCCTCGGTGATGCGAGCGAGGTAATCCCTTGTCGAGATAGCATTCGCGACGAACCCCTGTTGCAGGCGGCCGATGGCGGTGGCACCGAGGCCAATAAGGGCGCCTGCGCAATCGTCAGTATATCCCTGGAAATTGCGGCGCAACCTGCTTTGCTTCGCCGCCACAGCGAGATTATCATGCGGCAGGGCGAAGTGATCGAGGCCTACGCGTACGTACCCAGCGTCAACCAAAGTGTGAGCTACCATTTCGGATTGGAGGTAGCGCTCGACGCTGTCGGGCAGAGTGGATTCGTCGATCTTGCGTTGATGCTTCTTGAAGGTCGGAACGTGCGCGTAACCAAAGGCGGAAAACCGGTCCGGATGCAACTCGAGGCATTTGCCGACGGTATCCAGGCACGAATCGACCGTCTGTCGGGGCAGCCCATACAGCAGGTCGAAATTGATCCGGCAAATGCCGGCGTGGCGTAACCGCTCGACCGAAATTGCGGTCTGTTCGAAGCTCTGCGGGCGGTTGATGGCCTGCTGGACGACCGGGTCGAAGCTCTGCACGCCAAGGCTTGCCCGGTTGACCCCGCTATAGCCCAGGGCTTCCGCCATCGGATTGCTTAACATGCGGGGGTCGATCTCCACGGCGATCTCGGCATCAGGCAGGACGGCGAACGAATAACGCAACGAACCGACCAAATCGGCGAATGTTTCAGGTGTCATCATCGTTGGCGTGCCACCGCCGAAGTGGATATGAGAGATTGGCTGTCGTTGGCCAATGACCTCTGCAACGAGGTAGGCTTCAGTGCGCAGTCCAGCTGCATAGATCGCGATCGGATCGTCGCGTTTCGTGACAGATGTATGGCAGCCGCAGTACCAACACATGCTTCGGCAAAATGGCACGTGCACGTAGATCGAGGCAGACCGTCGGCCGTCGAGAGACTTGAGCCAAGCTTGATAGTCGACCTCCCGAACTGACGCTGAGAAATGAGGGGCGCTCGGATAGCTGGTGTAGCGCGGTAGTCGGTGCTGCCCGTAGGATTGTGCTAGGTCCGGTCGCATTGGGATGCCTCTCTCGCTCTCTGGGCGCCCGATTATCAGACAGATGCATGGTAAGCTTTGCGCTGCCTCAAATATCGCAGTTACTTATGGGCCGGCCGGTAGGTCATGCCCGCCGCGCATACATCATGCTTTGAATTGTGATGAAGCGGTCGCACTGCAGGAATGAACCTCCTTGGCAATGCACCTCCCATGGCTCATCATGGTCAAATCGAGCGAGAACGAGACGAAACGAAGCAGCAAACGGATCTTTATCGAAATTGACATCCGCAAGCTCTGCTGTTCAGAGCGAACGTTCCGGGATCTGCGGTATCTCGCGACGGCGTGCCGCGATCCGAACCGGCCCCGAGCCCACGAATTCAGCCCGTGCCAGGCAAGGCTTGCGGAGGGAGATTGTTTCGCCGCACCCGCCTGGCTGCTATCGCGCGTCTCCATCGGCTCGCAGAGATGAGAAATGCCCGTTTCGCGCGATACCAATGCGGTATGGTCGAGCCTGTTACGATCACTGCCGATTACGTTTGAATCTGACCGTTTTAAGGTTCGGCCATGCCGCTTGTGCCACCAGTTGAAACAAACGATCGTTGGGCTCAGAGGCAGATCGCCTGTTCGTAACCTGAGAGCCGGCGAGACGATCTTCATTTTCGAGTCCCATGAAATAATGTCCACTTTCCTGCCGAAAAGCGGCAGCGATCAATGTGGTCCATCCCTCTCCGCATTGTGTCGCGGGTTGCCGGCCAACGCGCTCGAAAACGCAAGTGCGCTCCGTTCGGCCTCAGCTTCTTTTTCCAATTGTAGAATATGCGCTCTTAGCGCGTCGGACGCTGCTTCAGCTGTCTCGCTAAATAGCGGATCACCGTGATCGGTGAGTGCGGAGGCGACTTCGCTCCAATCCTGAGCCGATAAAGCCGCAACGGCGGCAGGGAAGAAGTCTCGTTCTTCCCACATCATGTGGTGCCGCTCGCGTACTATAAAGTCGCGCACGATGTTGCCGACGTCTTGTCGAAGGACTTCGCGGTCGGCCAGGACGCCATCAATGGCCCGAGCGAAGTGGTGCAAGCGGTCGATGACTTCCTGATGCTCATGGGCAAGATCACCCACCATTGCAGCCGCATCCGGGGCGCGCGTCTTGAGCCTGGAAAAGATCAAGTCTTCCTGCGGATGATGATACACCGCCGGGTAAACCTCGAAATAGCTGATAATCGCGCGGATCACCTCATAGTCCGGACGATGTCCTTGCTCAAAAATCTCCAATTCGCGTTGAAGGGCGATCAGAAGCAGATCAATATTGCGATGCTCTCGAAGCAGGCGATCGATGACCATTGCGGTGCTCCATGGAGGAAATGTAAGCTAGCGGCGATTTGTGCCAGATCGCCCAAGCCGCACTTCGAGCTCTTTCTGCGCTGTATTTGCCGACACTGCTCGGCGTATAGAAGGAGTGCGCCGTCGAAAGCTGGCGCAAATCGCCTTAGCCAAAGCTCTGCGCAAAGCGGATGGACAGTTTGTCTTTGAGCTCGACTCGGCGTGAACTCCGCAGCACGATCGCTCCGTTCTGCTCAAGCTGGGTAAAGGTGCGCGACACGGTCTCAATCGTCAAGCCAAGGTAATCTGCAACATCCTGCCGCGACATGGGCAACTCGATGGCAGCGTTCTTCGTCGTGCGGCGAGATATATCGAGAAGGAACGTGGTAACCCGCTCTTCTGCGCTGCTGATCAGGAGCATCGAATGTTCCTGAAAACGGCGTAGCTCAAGCGCCATCGCCACCCAAAGTTGCCTTGCGAGATCCCTCTCGTGACTGCCGCGAAAAATGACAGCGGTACGCTTCACCATCAGCAGTTGCGTCTCGCAGATCGCTTCGGCCGAAGAGATGTGGCATTCTTCGGCCTCAAAGCCAAAGATCTCACCGGGCAGATAAAAAGCGCCGATTTGACGACGACCGTCTTCGGAAACCTTGTAGGTTCGCACAGCACCCGACACTACCTGATAAAGGTATTCGGCTGCTTCGTCCTCGCCGTAGATCTCGCTATTGCGAGTGAACTTCATCGGTGTAGCAATCATACCAAACGGTCCACGAACGTCAGATTGCCCACGCAAGTCGCTGTTCGGATGGGGGCTGTTCTCAGTAAAGCTGGCAGCCGGGGCGTACATGGCGAACTCTATGCGTCGAATGTCGATGAGATAGATTGGTCGCTCCGGACGAATTGTGAAATCCGGATGTTTTACCTAAGTAACAACCCCTACGTATTTACACGTAGCTATACGAAGATTGTCTTGAAACGGGCGCCGGCGGCCTCCTGATTGCGGGACGCAAGTTTCGGCCCGCAGCCGAAAGTTTCTTTCGTCACGGTGACGCTGACCCAGGACCGGTCGACCGGGGAATCTGACAAGGCGAGGTGATCCAATCGATGTACGCTCGATGGCCCGGACGAGGCGCCCGTCATCACTTGATATGCG
Source organism: Bradyrhizobium sp. USDA 3364 (assembly GCF_054056355.1). Classification (NCBI taxonomy): domain Bacteria; kingdom Pseudomonadati; phylum Pseudomonadota; class Alphaproteobacteria; order Hyphomicrobiales; family Nitrobacteraceae; genus Bradyrhizobium; species Bradyrhizobium sp. USDA 3364. The sequence goes on along the minus strand of NZ_JBSRYG010000002.1, from coordinate 797,768 downwards.
CATGTGGACTGCAATTGGGGGGATCATACAGCTCAACGGCTCAACATCCGGTCTTGCCGCACTTCTGCAATTTTACAGTTGGAGGAGACCGCGATCCAGCCTGAAGTTGAACTCGGGCGGCTTCGAATGCCGGTGACGCCGTCGAGACGGCATTCCGCATCCCGGCAACATGCGCCCGTTCGATCCTTTTGCTCTCAATGTGACATCAGGACTGGGATGCTGATCGCACGAAGCATATGCCGCATGGAGGCGCCAAGCAGCCTCTCCTGCAGCCGAGAGCGACCATATCCCCCCATTACCAACAGGTCGAGGCCTTCGTCGGCCGCAAGCGACAGGAGGGCGCGCCGCGCTGCCCGCGTTGTCGGAAGTGACACGACCTTCGCAGGAAGTCCCGATTTTGCAAGGTACTCTCCCAGATGCGCGGTGGAACTCTCTGCCGGGACCTTGTCCGGAGCGGTGGTCGCAATGATGGTGAGGGCATCGGCTTTACACAAAAGTGGCCTCGCGTCGTGCAGCGCACGCGCCGCACGGCGGCTGCCGTCCCAGCAAATCCCTACTCGTCTGATCGAGAAGGCGCCGTGGAAAGTAGGTGGCAGGTACAGAACTGGCCCACCAGCCTGGAAAAGAATCTCGCTAGGTATAAAATTGTCGTAACTATCGTAGCCGCTCTGAGGCTGTGTAACGATGGTCATGTCGTGGACTCGCGCGCTTGCGCAGATGATGCGGCGCGCGTCTGCTGGAATCGCGCTCAGCGCACGACTCGTATAGGAAATGCCGGCAGTCCGCGCCTGTATGTCGAAGATATGAAGTGCTGCTTCGGCCCGCTCCAACGCACGCGCCTGCTCGACATCGAAAACAGCAGTAACTGCCGTTACGCCCATTGCAAGAAGCGGAATAATGGTTCTCTCGTAGCCGATGGCTACAACGTCAAGATGCGCGCCGGTGCTCAGCGCGAACGAAATCGATCCGTTGATTGCAGCCCGCACCGGGAGCTCCGTCGGAAGGTGGACCAGTATGTTCCCGAGCATTGTCGTTCTCCGAAGTCAAAGACCTGCGCCTCGGAGAATCCGAGACCTCAAATGATCCGCTTCATATACCGCCGCTGAACGTTCTTGAGCACGATCAAACTGGCAAGAAGCGGGCCTCATGATAGTCCACGGCCAGGAATAGTACTCGCCTGTGTTGCACAATTTACACCCTGCAAAGAATCGGCAGTCGATTTGAAGCTCCTGCGCATCAGGAACATGACCTGCTCGTGCGATCTGTTCAGTTGAAGCGGACAGCTCGATGCTTGATAGGACATTCCGTCCCTTGCGATGTTCTAGAGTCCGGCGGCGATGGCTATTCGCATCAACTCAGACATGCTGCGAACATTGGTCTTGGCCATGACGTTCGCCCGGTAAACCTCGACCGTTCTCGGGCTGATACCAAGATCATGGGCGATCACCTTGTTGATCTTGCCGGCCAGTAGTCCCTGCAGGACATCACGCTCGCGCGACGAGAGGTCTGCCAGGCGGGCTTCCGCCCGCAGTTTCGCCGCATCGTCCGCTGGCTCGGTTGGCCTTGCTTCCAAGGCGCTATTGATCGCACGCAATAGCACCTCGTCTTCGAAGGGCTTCTCGATGAAGTCGACCGCACCCGCTTTCATCGCTTCGACTGCCAGCGTTACGTCGCCATGACCAGTTATCAGGATGACGGGACAGTCGACGCGATCGGCCTTCAGTTTGCGGACCAGTTCCAGGCCGCTCATGCCCGGCATGCGGATGTCCGACACAATGCAGTCAACCGGACCGCTCGCGGCGTCACTGAGAAAGCCGCTCGCCGTCTCATAGGGTGCCACGCAGAAGCCTCTAACATCAAGCAGAAACGCGAGCGAGTCCCGCATCGCGGCGTCATCGTCGATCACAAGAATGCGCCGCATGGTCATGCTTCTTCATTAGCTTCCGCAAACGGCAGGGTAAACTGAAAAACCGTGCCGCCGCGCGGGTTGGCTTCCACAGCGATGTGGCCGCCATGGGACTCGATGATCGTCCGGCAGATTGATAGTCCCACACCCATGCCATGCTCTTTGGTCGTGACGAAGGGCTGGAACAGGCGGTCGGCTATATCAGGGCTGATGCCAGAGCCCGTATCGGCAACGGTAAACCTGGCGAGGCCGTCGACTTTGGCAACTCCGACGGTCAATTCGCGACGCGGGCTGGAGGCCATCGCCTCGATCGCGTTTCGTATCAGGTTCAGCGCGACCTGCTGGATCTGGATCTTGTCCACGATCATCGATGGCAGATCGCGATCGCTGCGGATCGTCACCCGCACGCCTTGCTCCTTGGCGCCGAGCAAGGCCAGAGCGACCGCCTCTTCAAGCAGGGTGAGCGGATTCTCCATTGTGTGCTCCGTCTCGCCTTTGGCGACGAATTCTCGCAGGCGCTTGATGATATCGCCGGCACGCAGAGCTTGCTGGGTGGCATGTTCGATGGCATCACCAATACGGTTGGCGTCCGGCTTGTCTGACGCCAGCAGCATCTTGGCGCCGCGCATGTAGTTTGTGATTGCGGAGAGCGGTTGGTTGATCTCGTGGGCAATAGACGAGGCCATCTCACCCATGGCGGTCAACCGCGAGACGTGCACGAGCTCAGATTGCAGTTCCTGCAATCGGCGTTCCTGCGCTCGCCGTTCGGTGAGGTCTCGGATGAAACCGGTAAAGAATCGTTCGCCGCGCACTTTGGCCTCACCGACGGCAAGCTCCATCGGAAAGGTCGAGCCGTCGCTTCGCTCGCCGACCACGATACGGCCGATGCCGATGATGCGCCGCTCTCCGGTAGCCAGATAGCGTTCAATGTAGCGGTCATGCTCGGCGCGGTAGGGCTGCGGCATCAACCTGGATACATTCGCTCCGACCACTTCGTCCGGAGACCAACCGAATAAACGCACTGCCGCGGCGCTGAACGAGCGAATGAGTCCCTTCTCGTCAATCACGATCATGGCTTCTGGTACGGTGTCCAGGATCGACTGCAGATGGGCTTGCCGGTACCGCGCCTGCTCTGATTCTCGTCGCAGCCGATCGCCCATGAAGCCGAGCACGGGGCCAAGTACCGCGAATCCGGCTATATCGATCATGTTTGCAGGATCGGAGATGAGGTTTTTCCCAAGACATGCCGCGCTGATGATGAGGCAAAGCAGTGTAGCGAAGATGGCCGCTCCGCGGCCGCCAGCGAAAGCGGCAAAAATGATGACTGGAAGGTAGATGATCGTGAATGTGCGGTCCTGAAGGTACGGATCCAGCGCCCCGCGAAGCACGAGCGCCAGCGCGGCGGCCGCCGCGGCTGAGCCATAGCGGTACCAGATGTGGTCGGACATGTTTCCTGGCAAACCTCTCATTCGATCGACTGTACATAGTTTGGCTATGTGAGGCGACCGGATGCAGCCGCGTTTCGTTGCGCTACCTGTTGTGCAAGGCAGCCGCCGCTATCTCGGCCAGATGCGCCAGTGCGTGGGCTGCACAGCGACGTGCTCTCCGGTCGTGGCCTTGATCCAGCCGCCGAAGATCCGGTGGCAGGGAAAGACCAACCGGTGAATGGTATTACCCTCGATCACCGCGATCTCCAACTCCCGGTTAAAGGGCGCCGTTTCAATGCGCTCCCACGTCAAGTCGCCAATAGATCCTGGACGGTCATCATCGCCGCTGACTGACAAAATCAGGCAACCTTTCGAATACTACGGGCGAGATCGCTCTGCGCCAACAGGCTCAGGCTGATCTCGCCCGAGCGGCGCATGGTCTCGATCACGCCCGTTGCGGTCCAGGTGCTTGGGGGCATGGCGCTGCCGATCGGGTCGTGCTGGGAGGTGATCCGATCGCCTACCGAAGTATTAGGGCTGCGAAACAGCCCCCGGGATCCGGTGGAGTCGAACCGGGCCAGTTGAAGCCAGCGCCGGTTGGTATTGATTGCTGTGGAGAGCAGCCGAAGTGGACTGCCGTTCCTGCAAGCCTGCCCGCGGCGGGACATTTGTCGCCGTGGTCTGTCATGTCGGATATCCTTTGTCGGTCGGAAGTTTCCCCGTCCTACGAAGTCAGCGTGGGGCGTGGAGTCTTGATGCCGTCGAGTGCGCTCTTGTGAGTCTGGCGAGTCCATGTGGGAACGGTATGACGGCGGAATTCGCTTGATGGCATTTAGATGGGCAAGCTGCGCTCGGCCAAAGCATCGCGCCGATCCGCGGGTCGATGAAGTGGCCAGCATCACACGCGGCGCAGGTGACCGGGGGCAGCTCGCTCGGGTGCGTCCGGCAGCAGTCCTTGAGCCAACTCGCCGGTATTTGGATACGAAAAGATGAAGGGGCGCCAAGTCTTTCTATCTGCCACGTTTCTGAGCTTGACTGGAAAGTCGTTTCTATCCGCAAGCCGCCACCGCAGTATTGATGCAGGTCAAAAAGAAGCTGATGCGCGTCTAGAATGGGCGAGGGCGAGCAACCAATGCCAATGCGTTGCCGGTAACACGTAGTAAACCGGCTCATCCGGCAGGGCCGCGCATGATCCACACGACATGCCAGAGTGTAGCGGGTTTGATGGAAATCAAAACGTAGGACGCGCAATGTGCAAATGTTGAGGCTGCGCAGCGCACGGGCATTGCACCATAACAACGCGTGTCATTGAGCTGCGAGTCGCGAAGGAGATGGTAAGTTGATTGCTCGCCTCACATTGTCGTTGGTCTTGCCTGCGCTGATCGCTGCCATCGGCTATGGCGCCGAAGTCTTTAACCTTGGACTTATCGAAACCTTGGCTGCGGCCAGCCTGATCGTCGGCTTTGCCGTTGCGGCGGCAGGGTGGGCCATCACGAGCGAGATGAAGCCGGTTCGCCTCATTTGCTCAGGTTCGGGCAGTCCTCGCCGCCGGTAGTCCTCGGCCACCGGCGCCGGTCAGAAATACCTTTACCCGCTGACTCGCAATCAGCCGGAGCTGTCGGGAATCTCTTGTGAGACTACCAAGCACCGTGCAAGGTTCGCGGCGTCACAAACTGCCACATCGCCGGCGATTGGAGTGGGGATTGATCGATAATCGCCATCGCAGGCGTAGCGGTCCATTCTGCCCCCAACCGTCTCTTGAGAATTTTCTGGATCAGCACCTCCAACTCTGCCGGCCCAAGGCATGAGAAAGACAAGAAGCTGCTGTTCCTGAGCCACCTCAACCAGATGTGATCCGGCAAGCCTGGACGCTTGGTGATTTGCAGCTTCTCCGGGACGAAAAAGCGCTCGCATCTCGATGGAGCGACAATCTTTTTTTGGGTGCCACTTGAGACAAATCAAACACTCGCCTGGCACGGATGGCAGAATGCAAGATAAGCAAACGACAGGAAGATTATCATGCCTTCATTTAACGTTCGGTTCATCAAGACCGTTTGCGACGATACCGGCCACGAGCATCGTGCCTGTCAGGCTGCGTTCCGGGTGCATGCAGCCTCGCTGAGTGCTGCTGCACAGCAGGCCGAAACCGATTTCTGCAAGCAAAAAGGTGTCCGTGATTGGACCATCTTCGCTGATGCGATGGAGCTTCGAACCCCGCCTGCATTGCCCCCGGCGTGGGGTGGTTAGCCTGAGCTCGGCCTGGGAAGTCCGCGAATTTTGATCGTAGAGACAATCCGCCAATCCAGGCACGATTCTTACAAGCGTCTTCGAGCGTCGATCGAGAAAAATAGCTCGCGATGTTGTCGCCAATTGAGCAGGCGGCCCTCTTGTCCGCGACACCCTTGTAGACTTCCCCGACATTTGCCGGCCTGCGGCTCTGCGGGCTCGTTGCAGCGCATCGTCGTCCAGCAGGGGCGATCTGGATCGACGATTTTCTCCCACGGACGGGTCCTATTTGATGCATGTCAAAAACAAGTCTGCCGCCGGCAGCTATGGCTGCTTTGAGGGGTATGACACATGGTTAGCCAATCTGGATTTGTCGGTCGCCCTTGGGGGTTCAAGAATTTGCTCACCCGGTTGCGGGCGAACCTGTCCCGGACAGCCGAACTGGCCTATTTGGGTGCGCACGACATCGACGCGATCGCGCGTGAACTTAATCTATCCACGTCCGACTTTCGAAAGATGGCGCAAAGTCCGGGCTCCCCTGAACTCTTAAACAAGCGCCTCGCACTTGCCGGCTTTTCCGAGAGTGCGCTGGCCGCCTGCCATGGAGACGTGTTGCGCGATTTGCAGCGGGTATGCGGCCTGTGTCAGACCAAGATCCGCTGCGCGGCCGACCTCGAGCGGCATAAGTCTGTAAATCCCCTCAAAGGCTGTCCTAACGAACATACTCTGCGCGCGCTCGCGCGTGAGATCGGCAGCGTTCCGCAGCGTTTGGGCAACTGATCGCGCTCGATCGCCCCGTCCCCGGAAAATGTGATCTCCTGGCAAGCGCCGCTTTCAAAAAAGGCCAAGACATGACAAGCCAATCCCTCGCCTCGAAATCCATGACCATGGGTGAAGCAGGCCTAATGTCGGTATTCGCTGTTTCTGCCTATGTTTGCTATTTCGCGGGGGCGATGGGGCACGATTCTGCATTTAGCTTCCACGCATTGCTCGCTTCCGCCGCCAGTCTGGCCGCCGCAAGCGTTATCCTCAATCGCTACTATGAACGCCCGGCGCTATTGCCGCCGGCGCAGATCAACGGGAGGCCGAATTACAATCTCGCTCCGATCAAATTCGCCTCAGTGATGGCGATGTTCTGGGGCATCGCAGGCTTTTCGGTCGGCGTTTTTATCGCCTCGCAACTTGCATGGCCCGCACTGAATTTTGATCTGCCTTGGACGAGCTTCGGCCGACTCCGCCCGCTGCATACGTCGGCCGTGATCTTTGCGTTCGGCGGAAACGTGCTTATCGCGACCTCCTTCTACGTCGTGCAGAAGACCTGTCGCACGCGCCTCGCTGGCGATCTTGCGCCGTGGTTCGTGGTAGTTGGCTATAATTTTTTCATCTTGATCGCGGGCACCGGCTATTTGCTCGGCGCTACCCAGTCGAAGGAATACGCCGAGCCCGAATGGTACGCCGATCTCTGGCTCACCATCGTCTGGGTCACTTATCTCATTGTGTTCCTGGCGACATTGGTGAAAAGGAAAGAGCCGCACATTTTCGTCGCCAACTGGTTCTATCTCGCTTTCATCCTCACCATTGCGGTGCTCCACCTGGGCAACAATCCCGCATTACCGGTCTCCGTGTTCGGTTCGAAATCCTACGTCGCCTGGGGCGGTGTGCAGGACGCCATGTTTCAGTGGTGGTACGGTCACAATGCGGTCGGTTTCTTCCTGACCGCCGGCTTTCTGGCGATCATGTACTACTTCATTCCGAAGAGAGCCGAGCGCCCGGTCTATTCCTACCGCCTCTCGATCATTCACTTCTGGGCGCTGATCTTCCTCTACATCTGGGCGGGCCCTCACCATCTACATTACACCGCGCTGCCGGATTGGACGCAGACTCTGGGTATGACGTTCTCGATCATGCTGTGGATGCCTTCATGGGGCGGCATGATCAACGGCCTGATGACGCTCTCGGGTGCGTGGGACAAGCTGCGCACAGACCCGGTGCTCCGCATGCTCGTGGTCTCCGTTGCCTTTTATGGCATGTCGACGTTTGAGGGCCCGACCATGGCAATCAAGGTCGTCAATTCGCTCAGTCATTACACCGACTGGACCGTCGGCCACGTGCATTCCGGCGCGCTGGGTTGGGTAGGATTTGTATCGTTCGGTGCGCTCTATTGCCTGATTCCCTGGCTTTGGAATCGCGAGCTGTACAGCCTCAAGCTCGTCAACTGGCACTTCTGGATCGCCTCGATCGGGATCGTGCTCTACATCTCGGCGATGTGGGTGTCTGGTGTCCTGCAGGGCCTGATGTGGCGCGCCTATACCTCGCTAGGTTTCCTCGAATACTCATTCATCGAGTCGGTCGAGGCTATGCATCCCTTCTACATCATCCGCGCCGTGGGGGGCGCAATGTTCCTGATTGGTGCGCTGATCATGGCCGCCAATCTCTGGATGACCGTGAATGCAAAGCAAACCGATCAAATCCAGGACACTGGAGCGCTCCAAGTCGCGGAATAGGTCATCGCATGTCTCTTTGGAACCGACACAAGTTCTTTGAGAAGAACTCGATCATCCTGATCGCAGGCATCCTTGCCGTGATCGCGATTGGGGGACTGGTCGAGATCACGCCGCTGTTCTACCTCAAGAGTACGATCGAAGTCGTGGAGGGCGTACGACCATATACCCCGCTTGAACTTGCAGGCCGCAACATCTACGTACGCGAAGGCTGCTATGTTTGTCACTCGCAGATGATCCGGCCATTGCGTGACGAGGTCGAGCGCTACGGACATTACTCGCTGGCCGCCGAGAGCATGTATGATCACCCGTTTCAATGGGGCTCGAAGCGTACCGGCCCGGACCTCGCACGCGTCGGCGCGAAATATTCCGATGAATGGCACGTCACGCATCTGACCAATCCCCGGGCCATCGTCCCGCGGTCGGTCATGCCCGGATACCCGACGCTGGCGCACACCGAGCTCGACCTGACCGACATGGCCGCACATCTGCGCACCAGCCGGGCGGTCGGTGTCCCCTATACCGAAGATCAGATCAAAAACGCGGTCACTGACTTGAAGACCCAGCTCGATCCTGACAGCGCGGACCTCGCCTCGTTCCAGAAACGCTATCCGAAGGCGGCTGTGCGCAATTTCGACGGAACCGTTGGCAATCCGACCGAACTCGATGCGCTCATCGCCTACCTGCAGATGCTCGGTACACTGATCGATTTCAAGATCTACGACGAAAAAGCCAATCTGCGCTGAAGGATCTTGTGATGAAGGCCGTCATTTCCATCGAGAACCTGGCGTCAAGCGTCGTCGTGACCCTCTGGACACCGTTGTTCGTCGGCATCTTCATGGCCGTTGTTGTTTATGCGCTGTGGCCCAGCAACAAGCGGCGTTTTGACTCTGCGGCGCGCATGCCGCTGTGCCGGGATTGACAGACCATGACTGACCGCAATGACTTCGATCGAATCTCCGGCCGCTCCACGACGGGACACGAATGGGATGGCATAAAGGAGCTCAACACGCCGCTGCCGCGCTGGTGGATCTCGACCTTCTACGCCACCATTCTTTGGGCGATCGCCTATTGGGTCGTCTATCCGGCTTGGCCGCTCCTCTCTAGCTACACGACCGGCGTATTTCATTATTCGGCCCGAGCGAGCGTCGCCAACGATCTTGCCGGGCTCGAGAGGCTGCGGGGCGAGAAGATGGCGGTTCTCGGCAAAGTGTCTCTGACAGAGATCGAGACGGACCCGGCCCTGCTGGCACTGGCCCGTGCCCGGGGCAAGACGGTGTTCGCAGACAATTGCGCGCCATGCCATGGCAGCGGCGGCGCAGGTGCCAAGGGTTATCCCAATCTCAACGACGATGACTGGTTGTGGGGCGGATCGCTCGATCAGATCCAGCAGACCATCCAGTTCGGCGCACGGTCCGGGCATGCCCAGGCCCATGAGGGGCAAATGCTGGCGTTCGGCCGCGACGGCATCCTCAGGAAAGATGAGATCGCAACGGTAGCGAATTACGTGCGATCGCTGTCTGGCCTGTCAACAGTCGCCAATTTCGATGCCGCGGCCGGCGCAAGGATCTTTGCCGACAATTGTGCGGCCTGCCATGGCGAGAACGCCAAAGGCAACCAGGAGCTTGGCGCGCCGAATCTGACGGACCACATTTGGTTGTACGGCTCGGACGAGGAGACGCTAATCGAGACGATCAGCTATGGCCGCGCGGGCATCATGCCGGCCTGGAGCGGGCGGTTCGATCCCATCACGATCAAGGCGCTTGCGGTCTATGTGCACTCGCTCGGTGGTGGACAATAGATGAGATGAGCCGAGAAGCCACCGGCCCATCGACGAGGCTAAGTCAGTCACCCGTGCCAGATGTAAGGTCGGCCATGAAGCTAGCCCTGGACAAGACTGGTTCGCGCGATGACCCGCCGATCGGCGAAGATGGGCCTCTCTATACGGCTCATAAGAAGGTCCATCCGCAGAGCGTCTGCGGCACTTTCCGCACCATCAAATGGCGGCTGATGGTGGTGTGTCTCGGCATCTACTATTTGCTGCCGTTCGTGCGTTGGCGTCGTGGCTTAGGCGCCCCCGACCAGGCGGTGTTGCTCGATTTTCCGAACCGGCGGTTCTACTTTTTCTTCATCGAGCTGTGGCCGCAGGAGCTTTATTACGTCACCGGGCTGCTCGTGCTTGCCGCGCTGGCACTATTCTTGATGAACGCTCTGGGCGGACGTATTTGGTGCGGCTATCTCTGTCCGCAAACGGCATGGACCGATCTGTTCTATGCGGTAGAGCGTTGGGTCGAGGGCGACCGTCGCGACCGGCTGAGGGCCGCTGCACGCCCGATGACAGTGGAGCGGGCGGCAAAGCGCGTGCTAAAGCACGTGGTCTGGTTGATGATCGCTTGGTGGACCGGTGGTGCCTGGGTGCTCTACTTTGTCGACGCGCATACATTGGTGCGCGATCTGGCGACATTCCAGGCGCCCGCGATCGCCTATATCTGGATCGGGATCCTGACCGCTACGACATACTTGTTGGCCGGCTACATGCGCGAACAGGTTTGCGTGTATATGTGCCCTTGGCCGCGTATCCAGGCCGCGCTCACCGACGAGTGGGCACTCAATGTCACCTACAAATACGATCGCGGCGAACAGCGCTGCTCATTGAAGAAGTCATTCGATCTGCGCGCGCGGGGCGAAAAGATCGGAGACTGCATCGACTGCAATCAATGCGCGGCGGTCTGTCCGACCGGCGTCGATATTCGCAACGGCGCCCAGCTCGCCTGCATCCAGTGCGGGCTATGCATCGACGCCTGCGATGCCGTCATGAAGAAGATCGGGCGCGCAGGTCGCCTAATCGGTTACGACAACGACATCAATATCAGGCGCCGCATGGAAGGCAAGTCGGAGCTCTTCAAGCCGGTACGCCCGCGGACGATCGTATATGCGTCTTTGATCTCGGTCGTCTGTGCGATGATGCTTTATGGGTTGTTGTCCAGAACACTGCTCGACGTCAACGTGCTGCACGATCGTAATCCGATGGCGGTCAGGCTGAGCGATGGTTCGATTCGCAACGGCTACACGGTACGCGTGCTTAACAAGCTCGCCTTCGACCGCGTCATTGCAATCGACATCGATGGGCCACCTCAAACGTCCGTGCACGTCGTCGGCGTAGATTCTGTGACCGTGGAACGACCGACGATTGTCTTGGCTCGCGATACTACGACAGAATTGCGTTTATTGGTGACCGCCCCGGCCGACGACACGTCGGAACGGTCGATGCCGGTCACATTTCGGGTCACCGACATTGGCCTCGGTGAGGTCGCCTCCGCAACGGACCACTTCGTGTTCCCCTAAGATTACCGACGGGATCTTGCCAATGACCGCATCAATTCCAGTCGCGCGGCCCATCACCGGACGCTTTGTCCTGATCGCCATGCTCGCTTTCTTTTCGGTCGTGATTGGCGCCAATTTGATCATGATGCGTTTTGCCATCACGACGCTGCCGGGAACAGAGGTTGACAGCGCCTACAGCGCGAGCCTCGCCTATCAGCGTGAAATCCTGGCGGCGCGGGAGCAGAACGAGCGAAGCTGGCAGGTGCAGGTACATGTCCAACGGCAGTCCGATGGCCGGGCGGTGCTTGCGATCGAGGCACGCGATCGCGCAGGCGCGCCTCTCGTAGGAATGAATTTCCTGGCCCGGCTCGAGCGGCCGGTGGACCGCCGGGCCGATCGCGCGATCAATGTGGCGGAGGGCAGTGCTGGAACCTACCGCGGGGACGTCGAGGGGGTCGCTATCGGGCAGTGGGATCTCGTGATCGAAGGCGGCACTGACGGCCGCCGCATGTTTTTTTCGAAAAATCGCATCGTCTTGGACTGAGGGCATATGAGCATGCAGGATGACGTCGACTTTTCGCACTATTTGAAGAGGACAGGAACGGGCTTCATCCAACTCGACCTCGCGGTAGAAGGGATCAATTGCGCGGGCTGCATGGGCAAGATCGAGCGCAATCTATCGAGCATTCCGGACGTGATCTCGGCGCGCGTGAATCTCACCGACAACCGACTGGCGCTGGAATGGAAAGCAGGCGCGCTCGATCCAGCGCTGTTCATCAAGCGGCTCGCTGAACTGGGCTATCGGGCATATCCCTTTCAGCGGGACGACGCGGAGACACTGGAATCGGAGCGGGCGCGGGACTTGCTGCGGCGGCTGGGCGTGGCTGCTTTTGCCGCGATGAACGTGATGATGCTCTCGATCCCGGTATGGTCCGGCAATGTCTCGGACATGCTGCCCGAGCAGCGCGACTTCTTTCACTGGCTCTCCGCGCTGATCGTGCTGCCGGCCGCGGCTTATTCGGCGCAGCCGTTCCTCTCCTCAGCCTTTACCGCGCTACGGGCTCGCCGGGCCAATATGGACGTGCCGATCAGCATCGGCATCTTGCTCGCGTTGGCGACTTCGCTGATCGAGACTGTCGCTCATGCCGAGCATGCATATTTTGACGCGGCGATCATGTTGATCGCCTTCCTGCTCGCAGGCCGCTATCTCGACCAGAACATGAGACGGCGCACCCGCGCCTTCGCCGGGAATCTTGCCGCGCTCAAGGCGGAGACCGCCGCGAAGTTCATAGGCCCGACGGAGATCAGAACAGTTCCGGCATCAACGATCAAACCGGGGGACGTCGTGCTGGTGCGACCCGGCGAATGCTGTACCGTCGATGGCGACGTGATCGAGGGCCGCTCTGAGGTCGATCAAAGCCTCATTACGGGTGAGACCTCGCCCGCGCTCGTGGCGCCCGGCAGCGCAGTGTTCGCCGGTACATTGGTGCGATCGGGCACCTTGCGCGTCCGCGCGGTGGCTACCTCGGAGGACACGCTGCTCGCCGAGATTTCTCGGCTACTTGATCATGCCCTGCAGGCGCGCTCGCGCTACCTGCGCCTGGCCGAGCGCGCGTCGCGGCTCTATGCACCGATCGTCCATGCAACTGCCTTCCTGACGTTGCTCGGTTGGCTTGCCTCTGGCGCAACCTTCCATGATGCGATCGTCACGGCGGTCGCCGTCTTGATTATCACCTGCCCTTGCGCGCTGGGTTTGGCTATACCCGCGGTACAGACGGTAGCCTCCGGCGCGCTGTTCCGGTCCGGGGTGCTGCTCAACGCCGGGGATGCGATTGAGCGTATAGCGGAAGTGAACCGGGTGGTCTTCGACAAGACCGGAACGCTGACATTGCCGGAGCTCGATGTCGCCAATTTCGCCAGCATTCCCGACGATGTCGTCCAATTGGCGGGCCGGCTTGCATTATCGAGCCGCCATCCGGTCGCCGCTGCCGTGGCGCGAGCTGCCGGCGCAAGCGAGCCGCTGGCCGATATCGAAGAGGAGCCGGGGCAGGGTGTTAGGGGGTACTATCAAGGATCGGAGATCCGGCTCGGCCGCCCGTCCTTCTGTTTCGCTGACATCCTCGTTGAGGAGACTCTTTGCCGTGATCCAGAGGCTTCTATCGTCGCCTTTAGTCACGGCGACAGCAAGCATGTCTTCGCCGTCCGCCAACGCATGCGGCCAGACGCGCCCGAGGTCGTCGCAGCCCTCGCGAGCCTTGGGATAGAAGTAGAGATCGTGTCGGGAGATCGCGAGGCAGCAGTTCGGCGCACGGCCGCGACGCTCGGCATTCAAAATTGGCGCGCCGGCGTCTCACCGACGGATAAGGTCGCCCGGGTCGAAAGCCTGACAGGTGAGGGATACAAGGTACTGATGGTCGGCGATGGCTTGAACGATGCACCCGCGCTTGCAACGGCTCATGCCTCGATGTCGCCTGTTACGGCCACTCACATGAGCCAGGCGGTCGCTGATGCGGTCTTTCTCGGTGAGCGTCTTCGGCCCGTGATGACGGCAGTTATGACCTCGCGCGAGGCGCTGCGGCTGATGCGGCAGAACCTATGGCTCGCTGTCGTCTACAATGTCCTGGCGGTGCCGGTTGCGATCGCCGGTCTGGTGACGCCGCTGATTGCCGCCGCGGCGATGTCAGGTTCGTCGGTGCTGGTCATGCTCAATGCGCTGCGGGCGCGAAGGAGCGACGCAACCTGATGGAGGTCCTACTCTATCTGGTTCCACTCGCTCTTGCACTGGGCTTCGTTGGCCTGCTCGGCTTTCTGTGGTCGCTAAACAGTGGTCAGTATGACGATCTCGATGGCGCGGCTTGGCGCGCCCTCGCCGATGACGAGCCCGACGAGGCGCCGGTCCAAATAGTGCAGATGGGCCAGCGTGATTGCGACGGTCTCCGCTCTGAGGAGAAGTGCTATCTTGGCCGTTCCGGTGGTCCGCGGCGCAGCTGAGAGACGCACGGTTGCAAAGACATGCAGTGACAACTTGTTGATCAGGGCAATTCGTGCAGACGCGATGCGGGAAGATTGGCGATACGGGCGAGGACGTGGTCGAACCAAGCCTTGGGGGTGACCTCTTGAGGCGACAGGTCGTGATCGCCGTCAACATGATGGCGGCCCGGTTGGCGCAGCGCTGGCTGCCGGCGAAGGTCCAGTTCCACCTTCCCAAAACGATGCCTCTCAATGCACGCTCTGCACAATTGTTAAAGGGCATGATGTTTTCAGCGCTCAAACCCGGTGGAGAGGACTGGTCGTCCGGATTAGTCTGTCGAAGCCGGGATAGGGGCGCTGGAGCACGAAACGGTGGCGGGCCGCCATGACCATGAGCTGTGAGCTCGCTTTGTTACTTGGCCGCCCCCTACGACTTGCCCGGCCGCGCTGCGAGCGCAGATCCGTAGATGTCGTGCAAGCCACTGGCTCCTAAGACAAAGGAGAACCAAGCATGCAAATCGTTGGTATGGACATCCATCGATCGTTCGCCCAGGTGGCGATCCTGGAGGACGGAACAATAATCCGACAGCTCCGCGTAGATCTCATCCACGATCGGCTTGTCGCCTTCGCCAAGACACTCAGCCTCGAGGATGAGGTAGTCATCGAGGTGACGGGCAACAGCGCGGCGGTCGAACGTCTTCTGCGCCCGCACGTTAAGCGCGTGGCGGTCGCCAATCCGAGGCTCGTTCGGGCGATCGCCTATGCGCGGGTCAAAACGGACAAGGTCGATGCTGCGACCCTGGCAAAGTTGCATGCTGCCGGCTTCTTGCCGGAGGTCTGGGTTGCTAACGAGGGCACCTACAGCCGCCGGCGCCAGATGGCCGAGCGCGCTGGCGTCCTGGCGCAGATCATCCGGATTAAAGGACGCATGAAGGCTATCCTGCATGCCAACCTCATTCCGCCCTACAAGGGCTATCTCTTCGGCAAGCGCGGACAGCATTGGCTGGACAGTCTGCCTCTTCCTCCGGAGGAGCGTGCAATGCTCCGCGTCTGATCGCGGAATTCGAACGCGTGACGAAGCAACTGGCGGGATCGACAAAGTCGTGGCCCAGCAGGCTCTGGACGATCCACGGGCTCTCAAGCTGATGACGATCCCCGGCGTGAGTTCGGTTGTCGCATCGAGTGTACTGGCCTCCATCGGCGACATCGCACGCTTCCCGTCGCCGGATAAGCTCAGCAGCTATTTCGGGTTGACTCCGCGGGTTCGGCAGTCAGGCGAGCACTCGGCATGGCCGGATCTCGATGCAGGGCAACCGTGACGCCCGCAAGATGCTGGTTGAGGCGGCGTGGTCAGCCAAGACGGCGCCGGGTCCGTTGCGAGTATTCTTTAACCGCACGCAGAAAAAGCACGGGGCCGGGGGTCGCAGCCGTCGCGACGGCGCGCAAGCTCGCAGTCATGATCTGGCACGTCCTGACGACCGGGAAGGACTACGCTTACGCGCGGCCAGCGTTCACCGCGATGAAACTTCGGAAGGTGGCTCTGAAGGCTGGGGCTCCCCGTGCCTACGGGCCGGGACTATTGGATCAAAGAAATCCGCGAACGGGAAGCTGGTTACGTCGCACGCGTCGAGCAAGCCTACGAACGCATGGTGGCTGCCTGGAAGGAAAAACCAAAAAAAGTTGCCACGAACTGAAGGTAAGGACTTCTCAACACCATCCGTGGTCAAGCAGATCCTGCCTCCGTCGAGGACGCGGGCGAAATCGTGCCAGCGCCTGAGCATGTAATTCAGAGGTGTCACGACCTCGAAGGGCAGTGCGCTCTCCAACAATCGCTCAGCCGCATGCCAGTCTTCCTTCGCTTTCTTGTCCTCGCTCAGTCTCTGCAGTTCCGTTATCTCACCCCGATCAATGCGCTGCCAAATTGTTATCCGCTTACCGATGAACCTCTTAGCCAACCCATGCGACGGTAACCGGCGTCGAGATACGGCACGACAGGGAAGTCGTCCGGTAACACTTTTAGTGAGGCAATGCGCTCCTCGATGTCACGAGCAATACCCTCACTTTGGATAGCTGATGAGAGAGCGAATGAAGGAGGAAGGAATCGCGGAAAGGCTCCTGTGGCGCCGCCGTATGCCGCTTTTGCAACGAGAGCAATGACGAGTCCTCGGCTCCCATGCCCCGGAAGCTTCATTGACCGCGAGAAAGGTAGGTCCTGAAACCCATGAAGCTTGCGACGATTGAGAGCCGCGGGGGGATTTTCACTCTGCGGGTGTGGCGATGCATTGTTCCACAAGCGACGGCCTCGTCAGCTTCTGGAAAGCCTATCCAGATAAGATCAGCTCAATTGATTTCTTGGACGTGAGGCTGGCGTGGACCCGTATAATTCCGATCCATCCAATGTAACCGCTTGGTCCCAGGTGCAGCACGCCGTCTTGGAAGAGCACCAGGGCGGCCATGCCGGGCAAGCGGGCTTTGAGCAGCACTTGGCCGAGGCGCGCCCACCGGATCCGGGTCCTGTCTCCGGTGGCGGCCGCAACCACCATCCCCATCTCTCTGCAGAACATCGGGGCACTATCGATAAGGCGATTGCCCAATATGCGGATCAGAAAAAGCCAAACCCGAAGACGGTTAAGCGCTATACTCAGGCGCTTCGCCGACTTGGAAATCATCTTGGCGCTCATCGCCTAACGATTGTTCTGGGGGACCACGAGTCCTTGGTCCGTCACGTCAAGACTTACTTCCCAAAGGACGAGGACATGAAGAAGGGGTTGAATATCCTTCGTTCGTATCATGATCCGAGCTATGGAGCTTCTGGCGGGCGGCCGCGCACGATCCCCTCAGCGGAAGACGCGCCCCTCTCAGAGCGGCTTAATGCCAGCGGCATGACGTCGGGCAGCGCTGCTCGTCATGATCGTAGTCTTCGCAGATTTTCCAATGCGCTTAAACTTGCGGGCTACTCGATATCCGGGCTAGACCACGCTGCGCGCATTGAATTTGCTCAGAAGTTGTTCCCGAAGGACGAGCATCTATTGTTCGCGTTACGCAAGGTCGGCGATGCCGAGCACGTTTCCGGAGCGCGTGCGTCTCGGAAACCCCGCGGTCATGCTGTCCCGTCCCCCACATTGCATCTTTATCCCGATGACGCCCACATCATTGATAGCCTGGAAAAGGCAGAGCTGAGCCTGCTCAAACCCGAGGATACGAGCCGGAGAAAAGTTGTTCAAGATCTGGCCGGCAACCAACGAAGATTCGGTGCTTGGCTCCAAAGGAACGGGCGAGGGAGCATAGTGAGCCGGCTCACCGGCACCAGTGAGCAGCAAAAGTCGTTGAACGACGATCACACGGACTTTAAAAAAGCCAGTCGAAACGCTGACATGGGCTTCGATCGTCTTCGGAGCTACCTATGGCTCGTCAAGGCGAACGCAGCGCTGGGCGTCTCCCCTGAGCAGGCGGGTGGGGAGCCGCGGCGTGAGGAGTCGAGCTCAACGTGGTCGCCGCACCTGCCTCACGATTTTGAGTGGCCGACGCCGGAAGCGGTACCAGAGGGGTCGTCGGCGATCTACCGAGGCCTCGACTCTTTCGTTGACCTGCCATACACGTCGCCGGAAGTGAGAGACGATGCTCAGTCAGCGCCGGTGGGTGGGGCTGCCGCCAGACCGCCGCTCTTCACCGGACCATCGGACGCGCCGGTTCAGTCGGCAGACACCTTCCGCGGTCTTCAGTCTTTCGTTGATCTGCCGTACACGCCGCAGCAGATGCTTGACGATGCTCAGTCAGCGCCGGCGGGCGTGGCTGCCGCCAAACCGCCGCTCTTCACCGGACCATCGGACGGGCTAGCTCAGTCGGCAGACACCTTCCGCGGTCTTCAGTCTTTCGTTGATCTGCCGTACACGCCGCAGCAGATGCTTGACGATGCTCAGTCAGCGCCGGCGGGCGTGGCTGCCGCCAAACCGCCACTCTTCACCGGACCATCGGACGGGCCAGCTCAGTCGGCAGACACCTTCCGCGGTCTTCAGTCTTTCGTTGATCTGCCGTACACGCCGCAGCAGATGCTTGACGATGCTCAGTCAGCGCCGGCGGGCGTGGCTGCCGCCAAACCGCCGCTCTTCACCGGACCATCGGACGGGCCAGCTCAGTCGGCAGACACCTTCCGCGGTCTTCAGTCTTTCGTTGATCTGCCGTACACGCCGCAGCAGGTGCTTGACGATGCTCAGTCAGCGCCGGTGGGTGGGATCGCCGCCAAGCCGCCGCTCTTCACCGCACCATCGGACGCGCCAGCTCAATCGGGAGATACCTTCCGCGGTCTTCAGTCTTTCGTTGACCTGCCCTACACGCCGCAGCAGATGCGCGACGATGCTCAGTCAGCGCCGGTGCTCAGCCCTGCCGATAAACCCGCGTTCCTCGTCGGGCGGCCGGGCGTACGTCAGGCGCTTGAGGACATCGGACACCGAGTCGACGCGGATTGGCAGGATGGGCGTCAGCCGGTGCCGGATTTCTTTCGCAATGTTCGGGATAACATCGGGGTCCCGCCGCCCCAGTCCAGCGGCCCAACCCAGGTCTCCGTCAATGGTGAGACCCGCTCGATCCCATTGGGGCCGCTAGGACGCCGCGGTGCGCAGGTCATCCATCATCCTCGCCCGTCTCCCGTCCCGGGTGCTCAGATCGGCCCCTCGGCTACCGTTGCCTCTTCCGGCCAGCGTAGCGAAGCCGTGCTGGGCCCCACGCAGTGGCTGGGTGACGAGCATATCCACCGGGACTATGAGCTCCTGGCGCAGGAGTTGCTGCAGAACAATCCGGATCTCGCCGCCCGGACTCGGTTCGTGGATCCCCTGATAGCCCAAATGTTGCGATCCCCCTCCAAGGAGGTAGCCGAACGAGCATTAGGGTGGGTTCGTCATGATACTGCCGACTTCCTGTTTCTGCCGGTAAGCGATGCCAGCAATACGGATAGACATCAGCGCGGCAGTCACTGGTCGCTGCTGTTGGTTGATCGCCGCAATTGGGGCGGACCGGCCGCCTATCACTATGACTCCACCCAGGGATACAATGACAGGCCGGCAGCGGAACTCGCAGGACGGCTCGACGCTAACCTGCAACAGGCCCCGATAAGACAGCAGCAGAACGGTTATGACTGCGGCGTCTTTGTCGTGGACGGCACCCGTGAACTTGTAAGACGATTGGCAGCAAGACGGCCGGACCTGGACCTCACCGATCTTGTCATCAGTCGACCGGCACTGCGGGACAGACTAGGCGCTGGTGTCGGCTTCAGCTGAACAGGGCGCGCGCCTGTAAATGCGCTTCGCGCCGATCGAAAATCCGCAATCGGTGTGTTCGCAAAGCATCATAGTGTCTCACTTGAAGAGCTGAGTACGCAGACGACGAGACCACCTGATCGACGCATGAACGCGGGCACGGCGAGCTCCATGGATGGCATTGCGCGAAGGCAGGCGACCTGCTGATCGGCGGGCCTGTCGGCTCGGCGCAGGTCTGACAGTCTAGACAGCGCAGCGCGCCAAGCCTAGTAGGCCGACCGTGGTAGAGATTGCTACGATGTTTCACGGTCCTCGAGCGTTGAGCCTGCACGCTCAATACAAATCACGAACATGCCTGATTCGGAGTTTGTTCAAGCTTTGCGGCGCGGCAATCAGGATGGAAGTGGAGCGTCAATCAGGATGAGAGAGCTTCGCCGGGCTCGTGACGCAGGGAGGGCGTAGCCCGACCTGAGTTACGAGCCCGGCGACGGCGCGATCCACAGGGGACCGCGCCGTCTGGTGATCGCGGCCGGCTGGTTATGCAAGTGGTTCTTCCGCCAAGAGGAATCACTCGCGTGCCCGGCCGACACATCAATGATCACCAGATGAGGCTCTACATGAAGTACCGTCAGACCGATAGCCCGCCAGGGGCCGCTGCCAAGGCGTCGTTCAGTCCGTCAACCGCGTATCGGATCGAGAAGGATCCCCGCCTGCCATCGCAGAAGAAGGGTGAGCGCGGCCGTCGCCGGCCGGACCCGTTGGCCGATGTGTTTGAGACAGAGGTGGTGCCAATGCTCAAGGCCGCCCCCGGCGTGCGGCCGGTTGCGATCTTCGAGGAGATGTTGCGGCGCCATCCTGAGCTCGGAGCTGGAATCCGCCGCACGCTGGAGCGCCGGATCCGCGCCTGGCGGGCGATCCACGGCGAGGAGCAGGAGGTCATCTTCCGCCAGACCCACGAACCGGGCCAGGTCGGCCTGTCCGACTTCACCGACATGGGCGAGCTTGGGGTCACCATCGCTGGCGTGCCGCTCGATCATCGCCTCTATCACTTCCGGTTGGCCTATTGCGGGTTTGAGCACGCCCATGTCGTGCTTGGTGGCGAGAGCTTCGTCGCTTTGGCCGAAGGGCTGCAGAATGCCCTGTGGTCGCTCGGTGGGGCACCGCGGGAGCATCGGACCGACAGCCTGTCGGCCGCCTTCTGCAATCTCGATCGCAATGCGAGGGACGATCTGACCCGGCGGTACGAGGACCTCTGCGCCCATTACGGCATGCGGCCTTCCCGCAACAATCGCGGCATCGCCCACGAGAACGGGGCGATCGAGAGCTCGCATGGCCATCTCAAGCGGACGATCGCCGATGCGCTGCTGTTGCGCGGCACTGCCGACTTCGATGATCTCGCCGCCTACCGCGGCTTCATCGACGAGATCGTCAGCCGCCGCAATGCCCGCAACGCCAAGCGGATCGACCACGAGCGCGCCACCCTGCAGGCGTTGCCAGATCGCCGCACCTCGGACTACGAGGAGGTGATTGTCCGCGTGACGTCAAGCGGCGGCTTCACCTTGCGCAAGGTGTTCTACACCGTGCCGTCACGCCTGATCGGCCACCAGCTGCGGGTGCGCCTTTACGATGATCGTCTCGACGTGTTCGTCGGCGGCACTCATCTCGTCACCCTGCCGCGTGGGCGGCCGCATCCCAACGGCAAGCACGACCAGGTCGTCGATTATCGGCACGTGATCCATTCCTTGCGGCGCAAGCCGATGGCGCTGCTCAATCTGGTCTACCGTGATCGGCTGTTCCCGCGCGAGGCCTATCGTCGAACCTTCGACTCCTTGCGCGAACGGCTGCCGGACAAGAAAGCCTGCCGGCTCATGGTCGATCTGCTCGCGCTGGCGCATGAGCGCGGTTGCGAGGCCGACCTCGCCGGTCAGCTCGCGGCTGACCTTAACGCTGGCCAACTGCCCGACCTCGGACGGCTGCGCGCCCACTTCGCGCCCGATCCTGCCTGCGTGCCGCAGGTCATGGTGCAGCTTGCCCCGCTCGCCAGCTATGAGTGCCTCATCGGCGCCGGCCAGATCGGAGACGCCGCATGAACACGGCCAACACAGTCGACACTGGGCGCCTCAATCTGTTGCTCAACGAGCTGCGGCTACCCGCCATCAAGGTGCTATGGCCACAGTTCGCCGAACAGTCCGACAAGGAAGGTTGGCCGGCGGCCCGCTTCCTCGCCACCATCGCCGAGCATGAGATCGCCGAACGCGGCCGCCGTCGCGTCGAGCGCCATCTCGTCGAGGCGCGGCTGCCCGCCGGAAAGACCTTCGACAACTTCGACTTCGAGGCCGTGCCGATGATCTCCAAGGCGCAGGTGACTGCGCTCGCCGCCGGCGACAGCTGGTTGGGCAAAGGTGCCAATCTGCTCCTGTTCGGCCCGCCCGGCGGCGGAAAGAGCCACTTGGCGGCAGCCATCGGTCTCGCCCTGATCGAGAACGGATGGCGCGTCCTCTTCACCCGCACCACCGATCTCGTCCAGAAGCTCCAGGTGGCGCGGCGCGAGCTCAACCTCGAGGCCGCCATCAATCGTCTCGATCGCTTCGATCTCATGATCCTTGACGACCTCGCATACGTCACCAAGGATCAGGCCGAGACCAGCGTGCTGTTCGAGCTCATCAGCGCACGCTACGAGCGGCGTTCAATGCTGATCACTGCCAATCAGCCATTTGGCGAATGGAACAGGGTCTTCCCGGACCCCGCCATGACCCTCGCCGCCATCGATCGCCTCGTCCACCATGCCACCATCGTCGAGATGAACGTCGAGAGCTATCGCAGGCGCACCGCGCTCGAACGAAAGCGCGGTCCAGGACGGCCGCCTTCGCACGCGACACCCAAAACTGTCGCTGATTGACGCTCCGCGACAATCAGAGTTCAACAAAACTCTTGCGCGCGACAATCATCGCGGCAATCATCACCACGCCGCGACACCGACTCGCCATCCTGATCGTCGCGCGCTTCCCACCCAGATTGTCGCGCTATAAAGCTTACCGTGCCTGCTTGCTCACGTCCTTCCAGCAACATGTTGGTCTGCGGGCATAGCTTCGAATAACCAAGCGAAGCCTCTCAGGACGGCATCTGTTACTAGGTTTACAATAGTTGAGGTGCTTTGTCTTCTGAACACATATGATGGCGCGAGTTCCTATGATTGCCTCTTTTTTACAATCGTCGCTCCGAAAAAACTATGCTACAAGCCGCTCCTCTCAAAAGGAGCATTCACTGTGAAAAAAGCAACCAAGAAACGCGTTAAGCGGCGCGAGTGGACCAAGGCAGATATCAAGGAGCTCAAGGTCCATTCGAAGGCTCGGACCCCCGTCATAAAAATCGCAAAAATGACCAAACGCAGCGTCGGTGCGTTGCGCCAGAAGGCGCTAAATCTCGGAATAGGGCTCGGACATCAGCGATAGCTTACTTAGCAGGCTGGTGGCCGGCACAGTAGGGCGGCTCGCAGGCCGCCCTTTACGGCCGTTGAAACTTGTTTTGCAGGGCCTGCCAATTGCTGTGGATAGAGCTTTTCACGCGCTTGCTTTGTCACTGCAGTGCTTCGTCATCTTCGAGGTTAAAGGAGTACGACCGCGAAGGCCGCTTTGCTCTCACCGATCGAGAGCGAAGACAATCGGACGATCGGTCCTGCTTCGAATGTTTCCAGGCTGGAAAGGTTTCGATGGTCGCTCGTTCCCATTAAGGGTTCGAAGAATGTGAGGGATCGCTGTTAAGGGCCACGATTGTCCTCGGTGACGGCGAGAAGGGGAGCTCCAACTAGCAAGCCGCATCGCTGCAAGTCTTGACACCTGCGCCTCCGCTGTCGAAGCTCATGCTAGGCTAAAGCTTTGGCGTAAGCGGTGGCTGCGGACCTTGTTGATGAACTTGAGCTGCCAAGCGATAAGGCGCGCTCAGCAGCAACTGAAAAAGCGCTCTGCTGGCAGACGGCGGTGGAGCGATTGCGTGCTGAACCCATCATCACCTGCACGCCTTCGGCGGTGTGAAGGGACCATAACCACCTTCGACCGCGCCGCCTCACGAAATCTTCGAAGGCCGGGAGAGTCGGATGGTTAGCCAGCTTCATTTCTGACGATTGCTCGTTTTGGTCTTCCGGATGCCAGAGCGGGCCTTCTCCAAGCGGTGCCTCACTGCGGCCAGCCCGGTAATGAACTCGCTTGATCCGGCGCGACCGAATTCGTCAAAAGCCTGCACATCCAGCGCCTCCTCTCGAGGCGTCAACCTTGCGAGATGCTTGCGCGTTTTGGCGGTCAGCGACATCTCAACTACTCGCGCATCGGCTGTGGATGGCTTGCGCCGCAAGAATCCCTTTTTCTCCAAGATTTTTGAGTGGGTCGTGACGAAGGAAGGATCGACGTGCATCAAGCGTGACACCAGGTTGACGGACACACCTTTTTCTCTGCCCAGATAGTCCACTGCCATCAGGATCATCCACTGTGGCCCAGTGATGCCAAGCACATCGGCACGAAATTTGGCGAGTTCTTCGAGGCAGGCATTGATCGATCTGATCTCCCACATGAACGGCCGGAATATCTCCTGTCCGTCAGTGGAGATACGATAAGGCGCGGTTGCTGGACTAGGTAAATCCGGCGGCATCGTGGGCCAGGGTTCCATCCTTTACAGACTTCCATTAGCGCGGATTAGAAATCGGGACAACGCCGCAAGAACAAGCAAGTCAGATAGTTGGTACAGTTCGGACAGATGGGAGGCTTGCGACGGGCAGGTTGGTAGACGTGCAAAACGCTCATTGTGTTGGCCGAGCAGCGGCAGGCAGTTGCGCCGGGACCGATATCGCGCGCTGAAAAGATTTGATCCGACCTGCCATTTGAGATGCCCTCATTCTTTGTCCCGCTCGCCGGCCTGTCCGCTCTATTTGTCGAACTTCTCCGGTGTACGCCGAGCACCGGGGAAGTGCATGTTGCATTTACGTCTTCAATGGGCTGGCAAGCAGCATCGCGTCGACTGTATCTGATATCGCCCCATGCCCCGCGGTCGTTGCCCGGTAAACTTCCGTATAGTTCATTCCATCTTTCCCATATGCGAAGCAGACCTTCGTGCAGTTGCGCTGGTCCTTGACTTCGCCCTAACTGTGGAGCAATCGGGGTCGATCGCAGCTGTCAAACGCTTCTGCGATCCCCGCCCAACCGATTGAACTTAACGGCTCTCAAATCATGAGTGGCAGGCGAAATCCTCGTAGCAGTAACGCTTGGTATGCGAGCGGACGCCTCAACTGAGGCTACGGCCGGCTTTATTTCGCTCAATCGAACGCGGCTCGCTCTTCAAGAGGGACCAGAATTATGAGTAGTGCTTCTGGCCGTTCGCCTGCGGTCTGCTTTCTCCTCGGACTTCCACGAGCCGGGACGACACTCCTGGCGCACCTGCTCCAACGCCATCCAGACGTCCTGGCTCCGCCTGAACCTTGGTTGATGTTGGCACTTGAAGCTTTTGGAAGGGTGGATCAACGCCACCCGGCAGGACCCTCGTTGATTGAGGTCGCAACCTCCGAATTCCTGGGGCGCATCGATCGGACGATTGCCATCCGGGCTTTCGCCGATGCAGCATACGGTCAGTACCTGACAGCAGCAGGCAAGCGGATCATCATAGACAAAACGCCACGCTATTGGACGGCGCTCGAATTCCTTGAACGTGTCTATCCAGAAGCGCCACACATCCTTTTGCTGCGCAATCCTTATGCCATCGCGGCTTCACTGAAATCCACGTGGGGCGTCCCGCTTCGGGCCGAGAGCTCCTATTCGGTCAGCGTCTCCAGCCTCGCCGATCTCATGCTCCGGCTGCCCGATGTCATCATATCTTCACTTGCCGATTTGGTTCTGGGCTTTCCCAGGCTGGCAGCGCACCGCACGCGCGCGCAGACACAGCTGGTGCGATATGAACTCCTGGTGGCGCATCCGGATCAAGAGATTCGGCGCCTGCTATTGGGACTCGGCTGTGATCCGGCGGCCGCCGCATATGCGAGCATGGGACAAGTAGATTATCTTCGATCCAGCAGCTTCGGAGATCGAAAGATCCTGGAACGAAACGCGGTCGATCAACGCTCTCTCAAGACATGGCAATCCCAACTAAGCGTCGAAGAGATGCAAACCGTGACCGACCTGGTCGGCACCAAGCTTTTGACAGAACTCGGCTATGAGGGGGAACTGCTGCTTGCACAGCAAGCCGGAGTTGTCGATAGGGGACCTCATCTAACTGAACTCTATCGACAGATATTCCGAACCTGGTGGGATTTGCGAGCTGGCAAGGCGGCAGCATCGTCCGGGCCATCTCAATCCCAGCAAGTCCACACTGCTCGGCAGCTTCCAGAGAACTTTCGTGCCACGTGCGACATGTCCGTGATGCAGGCGCAAGACTTGTCCGCCCCCGGCTTTGCCGAAAATTTGCTGCTGGCCGATCCAATGAAAGCGCAGCTGCAACAGGCACTGTTGGCGTCAGAAGCTGATCGAGCTGCAGGGCTCGATGCTATTCGGACTCGCGACGCGGCTATCGAGATATTGCGAGGCGAGGTCGCTCGGCTTGAGCAGATCGTCAATATGGCTTAGGGTGATGGATGCTTGCGATCAAAACACGCTGGCTGATTTAGCCAGACTCCCTACCACTCAACGAGTTGATCTGCGCCAATAACGTGTGAGGCAGGCGCCGGCGGCACCACGGTGGAATGCGACATGCCCCGAGAGTGTCAGTCAGTCCGCTGCCCAACCGGCAGTTGATCGCTTGGATAGCGACGCGCACCGGCGAGCTCGCAGCCGACATTCCTCCTCTGGGCCGGGGCTGCAGAACCGGGATCCTGCATCGAAAAGAACACATATGCTGCCAAAACATCTGCGCCGGCTTGAAGCTGAATCGATCGAAATCATGCGTGAGGTGGCCGCCGAGTTCAAAAGGCCGGTCATGCTTTACTCGATCGGAAAAGACTCGAGCGTTTTGCTGCACATCGCAATCAAGGCGTTCTATCCGGCAAAATTGCCTTTCCCCCTGCTTCACGTCGACACGACCTGGAAGTTCCGCGAGATGATCAGCTTTCGGGACGCGACGGCCAAGCGGCTCGGCGTCGAGCTGATCGTCCATGTGAATGAGGAGGGCATTGCACGCGGCATCAATCCGATCGACTCCGGCTCGGCGCTTCATACCCAGGTGATGAAGACCGACGCCCTGAAGCAGGCGCTCGAGCTTTACGGATTTGATGCCGCGCTTGGCGGAGCCAGGCGTGACGAGGAAAAGAGCCGCGCCAAGGAACGGATACTGTCCTTCCGTTCGGCCGGACACGTATGGGACCCCCGCAACCAGCGGCCGGAGCTCTGGAGCCTGTTCAACACGCGGATACGCCAGGGCGAAAGCATGCGCGTGTTTGCGATGTCAAACTGGACCGAGCTCGACGTATGGGAATATATCATGCTCGAAAAAATCCCGGTCGTCCCGCTTTACTTCGCAAAGCAAAGACCGACGGTGCGCCGAAACGGCGCGGCGATCATGGTCGACGACAGGCGATTGCCGCTCAACTGCGATGAGACGCCGCAAATGCGCATGATCCGTTTTCGCACGCTGGGATGTTATCCCTTGAGCGGGGCCATTGAATCCGATGCGACGACGATCGAAGACGTCGTCGCAGAAATGCAGACTGCGTCGGTGTCGGAGCGTCAGGGACGCCTGATTGATGCCGATGAAGCCGCTTCTATGGAGAAGAAGAAGCGGGAAGGTTACTTCTGATGACTTCCATAGCAATATCGAAACCTGTCCACCCTAGTGCAAGGGACCAGCTGCGATTCATAACGTGCGGCTCGGTGGACGATGGAAAATCGACCCTGATCGGCCGGTTGCTGCACGACAGCAAGATGATCTACCAAGATCAGCTTGCGGCAGTGAAACGCGACAGCATCAGGCACGGCAGCGCTGACATCGACTTCGCGCTGCTCGTGGATGGGCTCGAGGCCGAACGGGAGCAGGGCATCACGATCGACGTCGCCTACCGCTTCTTCACGACGCCGCGGCGCTCTTTCATGGTGGCTGACACTCCCGGTCACGAGCAGTACACCCGCAACATGGCAACCGGTGCCTCGAATGCGCAGCTCGCAATCATCCTGATCGATGCCCGCAAGGGTGTGTTGGTTCAGACCCGCCGCCACTCCTTTATCTGTTCGCTGCTTGGCATTCGCCATGTTGTGCTGGCAGTGAACAAGATCGACCTTGTCGCATACAGCAAGGTTGCTTTCGATCGGATCGTCGCCGGCTATCTGGCCTTTGCCACCGGCCTTGGCTTTAGCTCGATTGTTCCGATCCCGATCTCTGCCCGCCATGGCGACAACGTCGTTGACCGGTCCGCTCATACCAAGTGGTATCATGGTCCATGCCTGTTGGAGCATTTGGAGAGCGTCGATATCCAGTTCGACACCGCAAGCCAGGCTTTCCGCTTTCCAGTCCAATGGGTGAACCGGCCCGACCCGGATTTTCGCGGCTACGCCGGATCGGTGGCTGCCGGCAGGATCTCGGCCGGCGACGAGATCGTTGTCGCCGCATCCGGACGGACCAGCCGAATCAAGCGGATCGTGACCCATGACGGCGACCTTGCCGACGCCGAAGCCGGCGATGCCGTCACCATTACGCTGGAAGACGAGATCGATATCGGCCGTGGCGATCTTCTGTCGCGGCCAGCCGAACGACCCAGCGTCGCCGACCAATTCGCCGCTTATCTAATCTGGATGGACAACGAGCCGCTCGCTCCCGGACGAAATTACATCCTGCGGATTGGCTCGCAGACGGTTGCCGGCGGCATTACCGCAATCAGGCATCGGATCGATGTCAACACATGTGAGCACCTGGCGGCCGAGACGCTTTCTCTCAATGAGATCGCGTTCTGCAATGTTGCGACTGCACTGCCCGCCGCATTCGATCCTTACGACGTCAACCGGAAAACCGGTTCATTTATCGTCATTGATCGTTGCACCAATCGCACGGTCGGTGCCGGCATGATTGCGTTTCCGCTGCGGCGGGCCAGCAATGTTCCCTGGCAGACGCTTTCGGTGGGCAGGGGTGAGCGCGCCGCGCTCAAGGATCAGAAGCCTTGCGTCGTCTGGTTCACCGGTCTGTCGGGCGCGGGGAAGTCGACGATCGCCAACATGGTTGATCAGAAGCTGTTCGCAATGTCGCGGCATGCCATGCTGCTGGATGGTGACGACCTCCGAAACGGATTGAACGCGGACCTAGGCTTCTCGAAGCCTGAGCGGGTGGAGAACATTCGGCGCGTCGGACACGTCGCCAAGTTGATGCTGGACAGCGGATTGATCGTGATCTGCTCGTTCATCTCCCCTCACAGGTCCGAACGAGACATGGTTCGCAGCCTGATCGGCAAGGACGAGTTCATCGAAGTCTTTGTCGATACGCCAATCGAGGAATGCGCAAGGCGGGATCCAAAGGGTCTCTACTCAAAGGCAAAAGCCGGTGAGATCAAGAACTTCACAGGCATCGATGCGTCCTACGAAGCTCCGATAAGGCCGGAAATTCATCTCAGGACGATGGAGCAGGCCCCAGAGCAAGCCGCGGAAGTCGTCGTCGACGCCGTGATGGCGCGCACTCCTCTGCGACGAGCAGCGATAAACCTGTCGCTTCGTCGTCGCGGATGCCGCTCACCAGCCTACTGGTCTGGCAAAGGCGACTCGGGTTAAGTGGGAGCATCGATCGGATTCGTCGATGCTGAAGGATTAAGATGGTTGCATCCACTCGTCGATTGCCTGCTTCCGGCTATGTGCTCGAAGTCGACGGTCAATTGAAAACCGAATTCGCGACAAGAGACGGAGCCTGGGCAGGAGCGCAAGAGCTCAAGAAGCGCCGTCCCATGCTCCAGGTCAGAGTCTATGACGCCATGACGAAGGACAGAGAGGAAGTCAGCCTTCCAGTCGCCTGAGTGTTTCAACCGACCTTTTTTCTGCGTGCGCGGCTAGCGCCGCGCCAGGTTCTCGTGCAGCGGAGCCGCGATGTCCTGGCGCCTCGATCTCGTCCGCAATCCGGGATTGAGAGGCAAAGCTACCTCTTTTTCCTGAGCCACTGTGTCTCACGATCTTCGCCAACGAGTCGCGCGACGTCGGCTGACGGCGGGACAGAAGCCGCACGAAGCGGCCCAGCACGTTAGCCCAGCAGAGCGGCACAAAACCTGCATCGCGAGGGGGCACCAGCCCTGAGATAGGAAATGCCACTCAACTCCACTGCCGTTGCGACCAGCGCGATTGTCCATTTCGTGCCGCGAATGGTGATGATCATCGAATGCTGTATCCGTCGGTTCGTCTTCAGCCTGAACGAACCGGCTTTGACGCGCGCGGCACTTATGAAGCGAGGGACGTTCGTGGTCGAACTCATCCTTGGATGCGCTGCCGAGGCAAGATCATGTTCGCATATCTAAAGCTTGCCATAGACGACGCATCGGTTGCCTCGCGTAGTCGGATCATCTCGCTCTATGCCTTCTGGTTGGCCATCAATTGCTTCGCCTGGACTTGGGCCATCGTGGCGCTGTCAGAGCGGCCGACGCTGCTGGCGACAGCGTTGCTGGCCTATGTGCTCGGCCTTCGGCACGCCGTCGATGCCGATCATATCGCGACCATCGACAATGTCGTTCGAAAGCTGATGCAGGATGGTAGACACCCCCTCGCGGTCGGACTTTTCTTCGCCCTTGGTCATTCCTTGTCGGTTGCAGTGGCGGTCGCCGCGATCGCAGCTGCGGCGCTCGCGCTGCAAAGCGGTTTCCAGGAGTTCCGGGCGGTTGGCAGCATCATCGGCACCGGTGCATCGGCCTTCTTCTTGCTGACGATTGCCGCCATCAACCTTGTGATCCTACGGGATGTCTGGCGGAGCTTTCAGCGTGCGCGGCGTGGCGAACACATCGGAGAGCATGAGTTCGATCTGCTTCTGTCCGGTCGTGGCTTGCTGTCCCGGCTCTTGCGCCCGCTGTTTCGCATGGTGACGGCGAGCTGGCAGATGTTCGCGATCGGTCTGTTGTTCGGCCTCGGATTCGATACCGCGACGGAAATCAGCCTTTTCACCGTCGCAGCCGGGCAGGCTTCGGGAGGGCTGGACTTCAGTACGGTAATGATATTTCCGGCTCTCTTCACCGCCGGCATGATGCTCGTTGATACGACCGACAGCGTCTTGATGGTCGGCGCGTATGGCTGGGCTTTCCTCAATCCGATCCGCAAGATCTGGTACAATCTGACCATTACGGCCATCTCAGTCGTCGTGGCGCTGCTGATCGGCGGCATCGAGGCACTCGGCCTGCTCGCCAACAAATTGGCGCTTGAAGGCACCTTCTGGAGCGCGGTGGACGATCTCAACGGGAGCTTGGCCAATTTCGGCTATCTCGTGGTCGGCATCTTCCTGGCCAGTTGGGCGCTGTCATTTGCGATCTATCGCTGGCAAGGACTCGAAAAGCCGCTCAAGCCGGGGTGAACTCATATAACCAAATGAGCTTCGGCACGCGGAAGCCTCCAAGCTTATGCGCGATCTGATGCGCGAAAGCATCTCGGTCGACGAGTCTCCGCTCGGCATGGGGACCTCCTGCATGATTCATCCCTCTAGTCTCAGACTTGACAGTTTTGTGGGAATAGGATTGTCGCTACAAGCGGGGCTGAACTGAGCCACGCCAGGTCCGGCGGAGGCCATTTGGCTCAACGAATGCCACAGCTGTCCCTCATCGTTGATAGCAGACATTATGTCTGGTGGCTCCCGAGCTGCAGGGGCACCGGTACAAACGACATCAGGCGGATGCGCGTTCCAAAGCCCAGCAAGGTAGATGGTTGGGTCGTGACGGTCGCCATAAAGAAAAATGGCTATGACAAACGGCTTCAAGCACACAAGCTGCGTGACTGGCGTCGCCGGCGCGACCGAAGCCGTGGCTGTCCAAGAAGGCGGGCATGCCAATGCCGCAATCCTCAGCGGTCCGATGCAAGAGGGCAACTGCGACGGTCCGCGTTCGGCCGACGCGACTATCGTTGCACGTGATGGACAAGATCGAGCTAATTATCGCGCGTTTTCGGCGTCATTAGCTCCGTGCGTCTGACATCGAACAATGTCGGGTTCAATACCACCGGCCCAAGCGACATCGAAATGGCCGATTGCAGGCGTTCAAAACTGCATTTGCGCTCCATGGCCAAGCGCGGTTAGTCCCGGTGCTCTACTGGTTTGCTTTGTCCGCAATCGCTGGCGGGGTGGCTTGGTTCTGCGACCAGAACCAGAAACCTCCGAAAATTGAGCTCGAAAATCGCCAATAAAAGAGCGGCAACACCTCCGAGGACATCAGTCATCGTCTGGCCTGCCGCACATCTGGGCTAGTCCGCTTCTCCGCCTTTCGATGTCGTGCAATGTTGGCATCGCTCTTGCTGGTGCACAACAGACTCAGTCGAATGCTTAAGAAGTCGCTCAATGGGCTCGTGCCGCGTGATCAACTGCTTCGTTTTCCGTCGAACGGCTTTACATGTCCGTCAAGCGCCTCAAGGAACGAAACGTCCGCGTCTTCGACGCGTCGAGCTCTGATCGACGGCTCGCTAATCGTCGCTAGAGGTGACCGGACGTTGGTTCATCAACTCAGGCGTACTGACCAGCTCCTGCATTTGAAGCGACCGCGGATCGGCCTGCCTACCTCAGGACTGCGGATAGATAGCTATTTTTTTATCGACGACGATCGACGCGGTACACGACCAATGTGGGAATGGGACAATCGAAGACGATCTCGGAGGCGCACCGCGGCAGCGCCGCCAGTCTGCGCTGCAGCGTGCGCACTTTCTCGGAACTGATCGCACGAGCCGGAGGGGTGAACGCCGGTGCAGAATGAATCTGTGATCAGGCGGCGGGATCTGCTGGCGCTGATCGGCACCATCGCCGGCAGTTCGGCGATGTATCACGCGATGACGAGCCTCGGCTTCGCATCCGAGTCCGCCTACAAGGGGCCGCTCAAGCTCGCGGGCGATGTCAAGGGCGCTTCCGTGCTGATTCTTGGCGCTGGGCTTGCCGGCATGACGGCGGCGCTGGAGCTGCGCAAGGCCGGCTACAAGGTCCAGATCCTCGAATTCAACAGCCGCGCCGGCGGCCGCAACTGGTCGATCCGCGGCGGGGACAACTTTACCGAGCTCGGCGGCTTCAAGCAGACCTGCCAGTTCGAGCAGGGGCTCTATCTCAATCCCGGTCCGTGGCGGATTCCTGGTCACCACCGCGCGCTGCTCGATTATTGCCGCCGGCTCAATGTGACGCTGGAACCCTTCATCCAGCTCAACCACAATGCCTATCTGCACGCGACGCGCGCATTCGACAGCAAGCCGCGGCGCTTTCGCAGCATCAAGGCCGATTTCCAGGGCGGCGTGGCGGAGCTGCTGGCGAAGGTCAGCCAGCAGGGCAGGCTCGACGATTTCGTCACCACGGAAGATCAGGAGATTCTGCTGCAGGCGCTGCGCGACTGGGGCGCGCTGGATCGCGACTACAAGTACAACGCCAACCTCGTCTCCGCCGAGTTCCGCGGTTATGCCCGCGATCCCGGCGGCGGCTTGATGGGCGATCCGTTGCCCAGCGATCCGGTCTCGCTGCAGGAGCTGTTGCGATCGCGGATGTGGCGCTATTTGCAGAGCTATGCGCGCTATGATTTTCAGACCACGATGCTCCAGCCGGTCGGCGGCATGGACATGATCGGCAAGGCGTTCGCGCGCGAGGTCGGCGATCTCATCCGCACTAACGCTAAGGTGACGCAGATCCAGCAGAGCAGCTCCCGCGTCACTGTTAGCTATGTCGACACGACCAGTCCATCCGTCGTGCAGCAGGCGACCGCCGATTGGTGCATCTGCACCATCCCGTTGTCGATCCTGAGCCAGTTGCCGATCGATGTCGGCCGGCCGATGAAAAATGCGATCGATTCCGTGCCCTACGTCGCCTCGGTGAAAATCGGGCTGCAGTTCAAACGCCGGTTCTGGGAAGAGGACGAGGCGATCTATGGCGGTATCAGTTACACCGACCTGCCGATCCAGCAGATCGCCTATCCGAATACTGGCTTCAACAGTGGCGGCCGCGGCATCCTGCTCGGCGCTTACATCCATGGGGGCGCCAATTCGTTCGAGTTCACCGCCATGACACCGGCCGAGCGGGTCGCCAGCGCGGTCGAGTTCGGTGCCGCAATCCATCCGCAATACAGGAACGAATTCGAGCACGGCGTCGCGGTGGCCTGGCATCGCGTGCCGTTCACGCTCGGCTGCGCCGGCCAGTGGACCGAGGCCGCCCGCGCACAGCACTACCGCAATCTGTGCCAGATCGACGGCCGCATCGCGCTGGCAGGCGAGCACGCCTCGCAGCTGCCATGGCAGGAGGGAGCGATCCTGTCGGCGCTCGACGCCATTACCCGATTGCACGAACGCGTGGTGAAGACGTGATGATGCGGGCAGGAACAGTTGTCGCTGCTGCGCTGGCCTTGCCGACGGCAAGCGCGACCCTTGGAGAGGATAACGCCACGGGCAAGTGCAGCTTCTCCTCGGACCGTGGATTTCTAACCAGCGATGACGCTGTCGACCTCCCTGAGGAGCTGGAGACGCGCTGGGTCGGCGATGGCTGCGACTGGCGTCCGTCAGGGAGCCTTGCTTGTCAATGTGACGTCGACAGTGCCGTCTACTGGGAAGGCAACTGGGCGCAACAAGATGAAGGGCAGGCGCGGTGTGCATTCATCGAGTATGGCCTGATCCGAACTGATAACGGCTAGCCGCTGTCTTTTCAAACCGTTCTCTTAAGGCACGTGCGCAATCGATTTCGGGAGGAATAGGCAGATGGGAAATCGTTACGTGCCACTCATTGGGATGGTTGCGTTGGCTAGTCAGCAGTATCTGGCGATCGCGTTCATCTATTCGGCCATTCCTGTGATCCTTCGGGGCAACGGTGCCAGCCTGGAACTAGTCGGCCTCTACGGCACCGCTTTCTTTGCATTCACCGTTAACTTCCTTTGGGCCCCGGTGGTGGATCGATGGAGCCTCAATCGTCTCGGGCTGAGACGTTCGTGGATCCTGTTGACCCAATTCGCCAGTACCATTGTGCTGGCAGCAATGGCATTCTTGAACCCGAAGACCGATTTTGTGTCGCTTTTTCTTGTCTCCCTGGTACTTGCGACCATCGCCGCCACGCAGCGGATCGCGACTTTGGGCTATATAGCCGAAGCTCTCGATTCCAGCGAACGGCCGCTCGGCGCAGCGCTGCTGGGTTGGGGCCGGGCCATCGGCCATGTCATCGGCGGCGCCGTCTGCCTCCAATTGATCGAGATGGTCGGCTGGCGTCCAGCGTTGTTGGGTTTGGCGATGCTGCTAGCCGTTTTCGCTGGTTGGGTGTTCGCTATTTCTGAACCGCTCCAACGCAGCGACCGATGCAGCTCGACGCAGCGCCTCTCGATCTCCGCGATCTTTCGCTACCATGGCCTGTGGACGACGGCCGCATTGATCGCGCCGGCGGTTATCGGGATCGCTGTGGCGTTCGCGACGGTTCAGTTACGGCTCGTTGACCTCGGCTTCGCCGCGGCAGACATTGGATGGATCGGAGCGCTTTCGAACGTATTGACGTACACGCTGGTAGCGCCGCTGACCAGCGCCATCATCGGCCGAATGGCACCGCAGCGAGGCTTGATCGGGGGCTGCGCAGTCATGGCGATAAGTTTCGGCGCACTTGCGATGGTTGATCGCTACGTCAGCGTTCGCGTAAGCGCCGTCGTGAGCGTCGGCATCGTGTTCGCGGCACTCGCTGTTCAACATGTCACGTTCACGAACTGGTTTCTCGGGCTCGCCCGGCCGGGCAAGGCGGGCACAGATGTCACGTTTCTGACTTCGGTAATGTCGGCGTCAGCGTTGGTGGGCTTCGCGGCGAGTGGGTTTGCCGTGGCAAGATTAGGTTACGCGGTCACGCTGATACTGCCGGGCCTCGGCTCTGCTCTCTCGGCCTTGCTCGGCCTGGCATTGCTCCGTCAATCTGATAAGGAAGGGCCGGCGAGAGTTAGCAGGCCCTTCTCTGCGGAGCAAATCGTTGGCGCGAGGGACTTACGGAATGAACGACGATGATGGAGTGATCACGCTCATTGGCCGCACCTATAGTTTTGAATCAGCTCATCGCCTTCCCAATCTCCCCGATGGCCATAAATGCAAGAACCTACACGGCCACAACTACCGTATGGAAGTGGTGATGCGCGGACAGGTAGACGCGAGAGGATTCGTGAGGGATTTCGCTGAAATGGATGCCGAGCTGGAGCCGCTGCTGAAGCTCGTCGATCACCGACTGATCAACGATGTCGACGGACTGGAGAACCCAACCGCCGAGATCATCGCCCGTTGGTTCTTTGATCGCATTCCCAATTGCGCGAGTGTGCGGATTTATGAGACTGCCGATTGTTGGGCGGAGGTTGCGGCTTGTGGCGGCAGTCCAAAACGCGCGCCGAGGTAGTCGAGGGCGCTGAAACGCCAATGCAAGAGCACTATGGATGCCGAGCAATGTGGCCGGTGCTCGGCGGCGTCCGCGCTTGCCTAGGCATGGAACTCGACCGATATTCCTCAGCTGCTGCTGATCCCCATTGGCCTGCCACGGTGGAAGAGTTCCCGCGCCCGGTCATCGGGCCGCTCATCCGGTCGAGATGCAGGTAGTCTGGGTCGCTGCTGACTTGTCTGGGATCGCGGCCGTCCACGCAACATTGCCCTGATGGCGTGACGCGGCGCCGACATCCCACTCGTAAATCAGCGAGCTGATTGGCATCCAACGGCCGGATACTGCGATTGCTCTTGAGCACACAGATCGACAATGCGCTTCACTGATGTCGCGTTACTCTCGAACTATTCTCGAAGCAGTTGCTCTGCCCATCGTCAATCTAGAGCCACAGCCTCGCTTTGTGCGCAATGTCCACGGGCATGACCATCGCCCTCTGGAGGCGCTTTGCTAAACCGTGACGCGTACTTCGTGGAAGTGTGTGGAATGACGAGTTTTTGCGCCTCGGGCGAGGGTGACGACTACTCGATCCGGTAGCTTTGTCGTTCAGCCGCATGAGCTAGTGGTTAGGGCCGTTTTGACAGACACGCCTCGCGCACCAAGGGCCGCGCCGGGCAGGGGAAACGCGATGAAATTGACCGCTCCGGGTCTCACCTCTCTTGCGCTGATCCTGTTTGCCTCTGGGGCGATGGGGAGCGCTTGGGCCAACAATCCGTCGCCCGCCCAGGTCACAATACCGGCCGGCCAGAAGGGTGGTGGCGGGCAAAACCTGGGCATGTCGTCGCTGACCGAGCAGCATCGCCTGCCGCCGGACTCCAGCACCAGGCACACGCTTGAGCTGCCTGGGCGGACGCTTTCTTTCGTCGCGACCGTCGGTTCCATCCGCCTGTTCGACGATAAGGGTGAGCCGCAGGCCGATATCGTCTATACCTCCTATCAGCTTGAAGGCGCTGATCTCGGCACGCGCCCGGTGACATTCTTCTTCAACGGCGGACCAGGCTCATCATCGGCTTGGCTGCAGCTTGGCAATGCCGGACCGTGGCGGCTGCCGATCAATGCTGACGAGGTCACGCCATCGACCTTTCCCGAGGCGAGTCCAAACGCGGAAACGTGGCTCGATTTCACTGATCTGGTGTTTCTTGATCCTGTAGGCACCGGCTATAGCCGTTTCGCGGCGACCGGCGATGACGCGCGCAAGTGGCTCTATTCCGTTGAGGGCGACGTCAACGCGCTCGCGCTGGTGATCCGTCGCTGGCTCGAAAAGCATGACCGGCTGTTGTCGCCGAAGTACATCGCGGGTGAAAGTTATGGCGGCATTCGTGGGCCAAAGGTCGTCGACCAGTTGCAGATGCGGCAGGGCATAGGCGTCAGGGCCTGATCATGGTCTCGCCAGTGTTCGACTACAGCGCCGGCAGGGCGTGCTGCAGTACGTCGCCACGCTGCCCAGCTATGTCGCGACCCTGCGTGAAGCCGAAGGTTCGGTAAACCGAGCCGATCTCGCCGACGTGGAAGCTTATGCGCGCGGCGAGTTTCTGGTCGATCTCATCAAGGGCCAGGCCGACAAGGAAGCAACTACGCGTCTGGCCAACAAGGTCGCGGTGCTGACCGGCATCGACCAAGCGGTCAGCAGACGGCTCGCCGGCCCGTTTCGAAGTCGCCGAATTCCGCCGTGAGTTCGACCGCAAGAATGGCAAGTTAATCGGCGGGTATGATGCCTCTGTGCGTGGCCTCGATCCATATCCGGATTCCGATTTCCAGCTTTCAGGCGATCCCTCAAGCGATACGCTGGTGGCGCCTCTGACCAGCGCCACTGTCGATCTCCTTACGCGCAAGCTTGGCTGGCGGTCGGAGGGCTCCTATGAACTGGCCAATCGCAAGGTCAGGGAGGCCTGGGATTTCGGCCGCAGCCCTCCGGAGTCAGTTTCGGAGCTGCGCAAGATCATGGCGACGGACCGGAACATGAAATTGCTGGTGGCGCACGGGCTATTTGACCTCGCCACGCCATATTTCGGATCACAGATCGTGCTCGATCAACTGCCGCCATTTGCCTCCACACCGCGCGTCAAACTTGTTGTGTTTCCGGGCGGCCACATGTTCTATTCACGAGATGCCTCGCGCCACGCGTTTCGAGCAGAGGTCGAAGCGCTGATGAAATAAGGCCGATACCAGGCCTGGTCAGGAGCAAGGCCGCCTTCGTACAAACATAATGTCGTTGATGCTACGGGACAGAGCACAAGGGGCGGTCTCTCGCCGATCAAGGCGTGAATTGTCGTAGTCCGGCCGCTAGACGACGCATTCCAAAAATGGCTGTGAACAAAATTCGGCTTGATCAGGC
This sequence comes from Bradyrhizobium sp. USDA 3364, assembly GCF_054056355.1. Classification (NCBI taxonomy): domain Bacteria; kingdom Pseudomonadati; phylum Pseudomonadota; class Alphaproteobacteria; order Hyphomicrobiales; family Nitrobacteraceae; genus Bradyrhizobium; species Bradyrhizobium sp. USDA 3364. The sequence continues at coordinate 759,303 of NZ_JBSRYG010000002.1, read as the reverse complement.
AAGCAGTAAGCTGGCCGACGCCATCTTCTGCGCGCTCACACGCTGGGCGGGCGTGACGCGCTTCTCGGAATTGGCAGAGCGTCTTCCTGGAGAGCCGAAATGAATTTGAGCCCGTGCCTTGCGGCACACTTCGGTGAAGTGATCGTGAGGGGCTGGCTTATGAAGCAAGGTTTTATTCGCCGCAACTACCAGGCGAGCTTCGATGTGTCCTTTCGACCACCCAAAACCGGCATGCATTCTTTAATGGCTCTTACGGGCCATGACTCGATCTTCTCAGAGAGTCTGGTGCCGAAATCCCCCGGTTTACTGCGCTTCGGAAAGAAGACGCGGGTGCTTGGAGGAGCCACCCGCGCTAAGTTTGCTTCGCCAGCTTGGCCGCCTTGGGGGGCGTGAAGATAAACAGCCAAGCCGATGAGGTTCTCAGCAATTCATGTGCCAAGCGGGTCACGATGCAAGAGTAGACACAAACAGAGGCGGTACTCGACAGAGCGCAGCGGCCAGGCAGACACGACGGAAAATCGTGCGGCCGGTTGCTGACAGACCGCGCACGACTTGCGATCCAAACGTGCGGCACTCAGGAGGTTTAATCAACAAGCGACGTCCTCAGCGACCCGCGTTCTGGACCATCATCGTTCTGTCAGAAAAGCCTGCCGTCGAACCCGCGCGATCTGATTACTCTTTGTTGGACATGCGCTCATCGTTCCGTTCCAAAGTCTAGTTTCCGCACGCTCCATCGAGAGTCCTGGAAACCCGATCCCCGCGGCAAGTGTCTCGAGCGGAAAGAGGGTGAGCTTTCACCACGCGGGTGGCATAATCCGCGCAACATTGCACGAGATGACGGTACCGCACCCGGAGTTTCGCGAACACAATCGAATGGTCTTAGGAACTCGCAAACACCGCGTCGTCAATGCTAGGTCACCTGCGAGGACCACCCCAAGCTGACGCAAAGAGCTGCAAGTTGCTCGATAGCGTCACCTTGGCTTGCTGGCCGCCGTTCGCGCATCAACGAGCATCGGAGCATGAGCGATCATCTGATCGGAAGGAGCGACGCGAGAAAGCAGCGGGCGTCCTCCATTGTCTTCCAGCTGCGTCATTGTTTGTCCGACAGCCTGCAAAAGGACCGGCTGGACCGCCATGACCCAACCATAAGCTGAGCGGGAGGCCTCCCACCGCGCCGGCCGGGCACGGGTTGAATTATGTGATCGGGCTCAAGGTCAAAGAACTGCAGAACCGGGCGCGACCTGTCTAACGGACACGCAGGCGCAAACAGACCCCGTGTATCTGTTTGCCGATGTGGCAAAGCGCCGCGCACGCAACAGCGGGCGGAGCAGGCTAGCTCACCTGTCCGTGGCCATCGAGCTCAGGTGATTTCCGACAGCGTCATTGAACTCCAGGCGACTACGGAGCTCGTCCGAGAATCTCCGCACAGGTCGTCTTGTCTCCCGAACGTGGACGCGTACGTCAGGAAAAATTCACACGAGAAAATTCCGGAGAGGGTTGAAACGCACCTAACGTCAAGTTGTACGATCTGAAAAATAGACGGCGAGGGTCGTCAAAACCTCCAACGAGCGACAGTGTGCGAATGTCTCAAGTCTTAGGCTCACGCAGGAAGCGGCAATCATCAAATGCGCCGTGCCGGGATCCGGGCCGGCCGCCACGGTCCGACGCGCACTGCTGATCCGATTTCAATATTGCCGGAGTGGCGCGCGTAAGCCGTCCGGTTGGACTGTCGACGCGCGGCGACAAGCCGACACTCGCGCTCAAATCTGCGGGATGCGTATGGCCGGATCAGAGTGGCGCGTCGCGCCAGATGGGGCTCGCGGGGCGGTCATAATGCGAACTGTTGGGAGATCTGAAGGACATCGCTCAAGAGCCTTGCGGGACATCACTTCGCATCTGCGACTGGATGTGCAGGTTGTCCCTGGGCAGCTTCTTCGACTGCCGATCCGAAGCGCACCCGGGCTCTATCGCGCAGGGCTCAAAGCTCTTGAACGGCGCTCGCCGTCTCTTTGCTGGGGCGGTTTTGCTCCAGATGCATCGATGAATACAACTGAGGGGGAATAGTGTGACAAGACAGCGTTCTTTGCTGACGCCTGGTCCATTGTCGTTATCGCTGGATGTCAGGAGCCAAATGCAGCTTGACCTTGCATCGCGCGATTGCGAGTTCAAGGAAGTGACCGCCCGCATGCGGCGGCTGATCCTCAATTTGCTGGCAAATGCCGACGACTATTCGGTGGTCCCGATTCAGGGAGGCGGCTCTTTTGCGATGGAAGCCGCTCTGTCAACATTCGTGTCTTCAGCCCACAAACCACTCGTTTGCATAAACGGCATCTATGGCGAGCGCATATACAAGATGCTGCGGCTATGGGGTGTCGAAGCGCAGACGCTTGCCAAGCGGGCGACCGACCCTTTGGATCCTCAGGAGATCGGCGAGCATCTGAACCGAAATCCCGGCGTTACGCACCTGTGTTTCGTTCATTGCGAGACCACGACCGGCATCGTCAATCCGCTGGATGCGATCGTGGAGGAGGCGAGGCGGCGTGGCGTGAAGACGATCGTCGACGGGATGAGTTCTTTTGGCGGCATCGATATTGACCTGAGCAAGGGTGGCCCTGACGTCCTAGTCACGTCGAGCAACAAGTGCATAGAGGGGCCTCCGGGCGTAGCGTTTGTCATCGCCTCTCGCGAACTGTTGGAGAAGGCGGTTCAAGAGCCGAGGTCATTTGTGCTCGACGTGAGAGACCAATGGCTCTCGCTGGAACGCACAGGTGAATGGCGTTCGACACCTCCCACCCATATCGTTCAGGCAACGACCAGGGCATTGGAGATCCTGGAGGAAGAGAGCATTCCTGCCCGTCGCCGCAGGTATGAGAAGGTCAGGGACGATCTCCTCAAGGAACTCGAGGGAGTGGTCTCCCCGCTGCTAGCCGCCAACGTGCAGTCGCCGGTCTGCGTTGCGTTCGTTGCGCCGTCGGGGATGGCGGATCAGGCAGCATTTGACGGGCTGTACCGCCACCTGGCGAGCCACAACCTTTACATCTACTCCAAGCTGCACATTGCGACGCGGAGTTTCCGGATCGGCTGCATCGGGGAAATTCAATCCGGTTGGATTCAGCAGTTGGGTTGCGCCTTCCGGACATACTTCCGCCCTGGACAGGGTGCGGCAGCGCGACCAATATCCGCCCAGGAGACATCCCAGGCCCTCGTCAAGGTGCCGCCTCGCGTGGCAGCGGGCGCGCAGGTGCCATGGTCCCCCGAGACTGCCGTTCTGCACGCGGGTTACCGTCGCGACCCGGTGACGAAGGCTGTGGCCGTGCCGATATATCAGAACACGGCTTATGAACTCGATGGCGATCTGAACCACATTGCCGATGTCTACAACGTAAAGGCTGATGGGTTCACCTATACAAGGATCATCAATCCGACGACCCGCGCGCTGGAAAGAAGGTATGCGGCGGTCGATACGGGAAGGGATTCGCTCGCCGTCGCATCAGGGCAAGCGGCAACCTTCCTTGCCATCGTCAACCTGGCAAGCGGGCAGGTCGGGGATAATGTCGTCGCCTCGCCATATCTGTATGGCAATACCTGGAACCTGCTCCATAACACGCTGAAGCGTCTTGGCATCAGCGTCAGGACGGCGGATCCTCGAAGGCCCGAGACGTTCGAACGTGCCATCGATGATCGCACGATATGCCTGTTCGGAGAGGTGATTTCGAACCCCTGTCTGATTCCGCTTCCGGTCAAGCAGCTGGCGGAGATCGGTCGGAAGTACGGCGTTCCCCTGGTGGTGGATAATACGACGACGCCACTGGTATGCCGGCCGTCAGATCTCGGTGCTGCGATCACGACGTACTCCGCGACGAAATACATATGCGGCCATGGCACCACACTGGGCGGACTGATTGTCGACAACGGCAAGTTCAGCTACCGCGGAGCCTCCCGCTTTCCGTTGTTCAACGGTCCTGACGAGGCGCATGGCGGGATCATCTGGCGCAGCGCGCTGCAAGATGTCGACGATCTTGGAAAGAGCGAGTTTCTGCTGAAGGCCCGCATGACTTGGTTGCGCGATACGGGGGCTGCGATCGCTCCGTTTGCGAGCTTCCAACTGATCCAGGGGCTTGAGACGCTGCCGCTTCGCATGAAGCAGCACTGCGCCAACGCCAGGGTCGTCGCAGACGCTCTCAAGAAGCATCCAAAGGTACGCCGTGTCTTCTATCCGGGGCTTTTCGAAGGAGCGGATCGGGAAACCGTCGATCAGACGCTCAACCCGGCATACGGGCACGGCGCAATGGTCATGTTCGAGGTGGAGGACGAGCTGGCCGGACGCAAGTTCATCCAAAACGTCGACTTGATGTATCACGTTTCGAATGTGGGAGATGCCCGCACGCTGGTGACGCATCCCGTTTCCACGACACACACAACCGTTCCACGGGAAAAGCGCGAGGCCGCCGGCATATTCGGCGGTTCGATCCGGCTTTGCGTCGGCATCGAGGACGTCGACGACATTGTCCGCGATCTGCACAAGGCGCTCTCCGCAATCTGACAACCTGGAAAGTGATCAGGAAGGGATTCCCATGAATCAGCCAGAAGCTTGGAAACTGAAGTCGTCACGCTATGAGGCCGTTCCATTCAGCCGCGAGATCAATAAGCAGCTCTCCGAGCTGAGGCCCGATAACATAACGGGTGCTGCCTATATCGCGAAAGACTACACCGTGATCGCGGCGTGCACGCTCGCGACCGTGTCGGTCTCATGGTGGTTGTATCCACTCGCGGTTCTTTTGATCGGCGCCTACCAGCGCGGATTGACGACGATCGCGCACGATGCGGCTCACCGCACGCTCGCGAAGAACACCACCTGGAACTACGTCCTCGGGATTCTGTTCGCTGCCTATCCGCTGTTCCAGCGCCACTGGGCCTACCGGATCTCACACGTCTATTTGCATCATCCATACCTCGGCGACCCGGACAAGGATCCTGACCTGAAGTTCTTCCTGGCCAACGGTGTTTACGACGTGCAGCCGCCTGAGCGATACGCGTTCAACCTGATCTGGAAGCCGATATTTGGCGGTGCGACGGTGTCGTACCTGAAGTATCTCTGGACCAACCGGTTTTCGATTAGAGATGCCGAGGACGAGAGCCGCTCGGGCATACTTATCGACAAATATGGCTTCTATCTCTTCTGGATCTGCATCCTGGGCGGATCATATGCCCTTGGGCTGCTCCACATCGTGATCCTGTTCTGGATCGTGCCCTATCTCACCACGTTCCAGGTGCTTGGCTGGTTTGTTGAACTCGCCGAGCACTCACCGATGTGCGAGACCGAGACGCAGAACGTCTATCTGACAAGGAATCGCAAAGGGAATTTCCTGGAGCGGGCTATCCTTGGGCAAAACCTGGATGAATATCACCTCGAGCATCACCTCTCGCCCGGCATCCCGTTCTGGCTGTTGCACAAAGCCCAGAAAATCAGGATGCAAGATCCGGCTTACGCAAAGGTTGCCGCAAGCTGGGGAGGGCTCTTCGTCAAGGGGCCGCAAGGTCAGCCGAGCGTCATCACTCAGTTGAAGGAGCGAAACCGGCGTCTGTATGAGCAATCTATGCGCGGTGCCAACACGAGCGGACAACCCGCGTGACGTTGCAACGGCCAGACAAAGCCCGCGCCGTGGTCGGCATCACCTCGAACCGTCTGTTGGTCGATGGTGTGCATCGCGATTGGTTGCGGCGCAAGTACGTCAAGGCCCTGCTTCATCATGCGGGCGTGGCGTGCGTCATATTGCCGACGATCGACGCTGAAGATGCGCCGGTTGAGACCGCACGGGCGTTCATGCGGACTCTCGACGGGCTCGTGTTGACAGGAGACGAATCCAACGTCGATCCTGCCGTTCTGAGGGCGCCTGCGTCCTGTCCGGCACCTGATCAGCAAGACATCGAGAATGGAATCCGTGATCGTCCCCGGGACAGGCTATCCGGGGCAGCGATCAGGAACGCCATTGCGCAGGGAATGCCGATCCTGGGCATTTGCCGCGGTCTGCAGGAGCTCAACGTCCATTTCGGCGGCACGCTTCGCTCATCCCTTAGCGAGTGGAGTCTGGGAAGTGGCCAGATGCACGCCGAGAAGACAGACCGCCCGAGAGATCGCCAGTACGATGTCGCGCATAGTATCAGGGTATGTCCGGAAGGTGCGCTCTTTCCGATCGCGCGCACCGTCGAAGCACAGGTCAACTCCCTTCACAATCAAGGCATAGAGGTGCTGGCCAGTGCGCTAAGACGGGAGGCGTGGGCGCCTGACGGCCTGGTCGAAGCGGTTTCGGTCGTGGGCGCGCCGACGCTGCAGATCGCCGTGCAATGGCACCCCGAATGGCACGCCTCAACCGATCTGCTGAGCAAGCGACTATTCACGGCATTCGGAGAGGCGTGTCTCGCGTACGCCGAACAAAGAAGCACGAGAGGTGGACAGTGACATTTCAAACCAAACGCGGTCCGCCCAGATCCAAAGGGGAGTTCGCCGGAACCGACGCGCCGGCATGGTTCGGGGTGCGCGCTGCGCCGCGACAGCCTCGGACCAACGGCGGGCGATCGACAAGCCGCTTCGCTCTGGGAGTTCTCTTTGTGGCGCTTTACGTCGTCCTGAGCGCGGCCGGCGAGGTGTATGCGGCATCGTATTTTCAGCAGGCAGACCTGTTCGTTGCGCTGTTGGTGTCCTTTGCCGCCGTATGTCTGTCGTTCAATCTGCTGGCTGGTCACGGGACGGGCAGGGCACGAGTGACGAAGCCAGCGCTCGTGGCTTTTGTGTCGCTCAATCTCGTGACCGCGATCAGCTGGATAGGATTGTTTGTCGGCCTGAAATACACCGAACCTGCGATCGTCGTCGCGTTCATGGTGGCGCTAGGACCCGCCGCAACAGTGTGGTTGAACGCGGTGATCAGGCGGAAGGGTATCCCGCCAGCATCCGACATCGTCGTGAGCGCCACGATTGCGATGATTGGCGGCTACATGATCTGGATCTCGGTCAGCGGCAATGCGGGCGTGCAGTGGGGGCCTCGATCGTCCTTGGGCATCGTCCTCGCAATCGTGGCCGGCCTGTCGCTGGCGCTTACAAATATACTGGTCAAACTGCTGTTCGACCACGGATTTTCCGGCCGACAGGTGTTGGCGCACCGGTTCTATGGAACGATTCTCCTGCTGCTGGGACTGGTCGACAATTCCTCCATGGTGCTTGAGATCTCGCAGCATTGGCCTGCGATCGCGGCGATCGGGCTATCCACGATCATTGTTCCTTTGCTCTTGATCCAGGAGGGTATCCGACGAGTCGAGCCTTTCACCGTCAACATGGTGCTGTCCACCGCCCCTGTCATCACGTTCCTGTTCCAGTACTTCGATTCTCGCATCGTGCCTTCGCTACATACGTTCGTTGGAAATGTTCTCATCACGATTGTCGCTGTCGGAAACGTCTACTCGCAGTATCGGAGGACCGCATGAACGAACGCAAATGTGTAATCGTCGACGCATATTCGACTGGCCGATTTCTACCTGAAGAGTTCAAGCGGTACGGAATTGGAACGGTGCACGTGATGTCGGCTGCACAGATCCCAGCCATCTTCCAGTCGCACTTCAACGCGGACCTGTATGATGAAGTCATTCGTCCCCGCGAATGCATGGCGCGCGACGAGATCCTTGAATTTCATCTTCAGGCGCTCCACGGCAGGGAGCTGGAGTTCGTTATTGCGGGGTCCGAGACCGGGGTTGAGCTCGCCGACTCCATCTCGGAGCGACTGGGCCTGCCCTCGAATGGGACGGCTTTGTCAGCCGCCCGGCGTGATAAATCGCGGATGTCCGAAGCGTTGGCCGCAGCAGGCGTGCGATCGATCAGGCAGGTCGTGTCTGACAATGCCGTTGAGATCGCTAGCTGGAAACGTCAAGAGAACTTCGATGAGATCGTGATCAAGCCACTAAATAGCACAGGCACGGAGGACGTGTTCTTCTGCTCGGCTGATGCGGATGTCGAGCGCGCTCTGACTGCCATCGTCGGAAAGACGAACCGGGTCGGAGCGTTCAATGAACTGGCGCTTGCACAGGAGAAAATAAACGGTCAGCAATATACCGTAAATGCCGTCTCGATCGATGGAGAAGCGTTCATCACCGAGGCCTGGACTTATGAGACCGTTCCCGTCGAGGGCGCATCGTCGGTCTGCTCACGCGAGTGGTTGCTCGGATCCAGGGAGCCCATCGTTCTGGAGCTGTCCGATTATCTTGTGCGCGCGTTGCAGGCGCTGCAGATCGTGAACGGACCAGCGCATGCGGAGATCATCGTCGATGATCGCGGACCGGTTTTGGTCGACTTCGGAGCGAGACTGCAAGGAACCATGTCGGCAAAGGCCAGGACCATGGCGTTGGGTGACAATCATATGTCGCTGACGGCCTGGCGATACGCAAATCCCAAGGAATTTGGTGAGTGTATGAGGTTGCGTGGGGCCTACAAGCGACAGGCTCATGCACTGTGCGTCTCGTTGATTTCCGATATGAGCGGTGTCGTTGCTGGTTACTCCGGATTGGATGCAATCCGTAACCTCTCGAGCTTTGCGGATGCCATCGCATTCGTTCCCATAGGCCAAAAGCTGGTCCCGACGATCGACCTGGTGTCCACACCAGGCATCGTGTACCTCGTCAATAACGACTTGGTACAGCTTGAGGATGACTATCGCCAATTGCGTGCGCTGCGGATGAACCAGGTGTTCGATCTGATGGCGCAGGAAGGCGGCGAATGACCGACATCCGTGTGGCGCGCACGAACTCGGCTCGTGCGGCGATGATTGGCGTGAGCGACTTTGACGGTATCCTTCGAGGTAAGCACGTCCTGGGTGAAGATCTCTCGGATGGAGACAAGATCGTCAAGTTCTCTGAAGCGGTGCTGGCCTGGGATTGTGCGGACCGGGTCATTCCCGAAGGATACACGCAAAAGCCACTCTCAGCATTCGGAGATGCCGATCTGCGTGTTCTGTCTGGCACCGGCCGTTTGGTGTCTTATCTCGGCGATCAGGATCTCTACCTTGCCGAGTTTATGGGCGCACATGAGGACATCTGCCCGCGAGGTATCCTGCGCAAAGTCCTGAAAAGGGCAGCTGATCACGGATACGGCTGCACGGCCGGGTTCGAGTTCGAGTTCATGCTGTTCAATGAGAACGCTGACACAATTGAGGACAAACCGTTCGGCCAATGGGCTCCGTTCACGCGAGGGCCTTTCGGTTACTCGATTGCGCGCTCTGTCGCGCACCAGGAACTGTTCGGCGAGATATTGGCGCTTTGTGAGAAGGCCAGAATACCTCTCAGCGGCTTGCACTTCGAGACAGGGCCGGGCGTGATTGAAGCATCACTTCATCATTGTGATGCCCTGGAAGCTGCGGATCGAGCGATCATCTTCAAGGCAATGATAAAAGCCTGGGCGCAGACGAAAGGCATGATGGCAACATTCATGGCCAAGGTTTGTGAGGATTGGCCCGGCCAGTCGGGCCATATTCACATCTCGGTGTTCTCGGACGGCCAGAATGCGTTTTACGATAGTAACGCGTTTGGCAACGTCTCAAAGATCATGAGGCAATTTGTCGGCGGACAACTGAATTACATGAATGAGTTCTGTGTCCTCGCCGCGCCGAACTTCAATAGCTACAAGAGATTGGTCCCCGGCTACTGGGCGCCGGTCTGCCCAAGCTGGGGAATTGACAACCGCTCCTGCGCGGTGCGGGCCATTCCGGGAGAGCCGTCTTCACATCGCCTCGAGTACAGGCTGGCTGGTGCAGACATGAACCCATATCTCGCTCTCTCATGTGCTATCGGTTCGGGTGTGCTGGGCGTCGAGACCGATGCGGACTTGCCGGCTTCGATCGTTGGTGACGCAAGCATGGAAACGTGTCCTCGCTCCGGAAGGCTGCCTCAAAGCCTGGCAGAGGCAACATATCGGTTTGCACAGTCGCCGGCGGCCAATGATGTGTTCGGAGAAAGGTTTGTCGAGGCCTTTTCCTGCTCCCGGCGCTGGGAGTGGGAGGCTGTTCAACATCGGGTAACTGACTTTGAACGTCGGCGGTACTTCGAGATCATCTAGCTGTTCGCACTATTGAGGATTGCCGCCGTTGCGCCGCGGTTGGTCAGGGCCTGGGCGTCCGTCCGGGACAGCCGCGGAAGTTCACGCCTGGACCCTTCCTTCTTTCGCCGTCTTGCTGGAGGCAGGCGACCATCACAATCTAGCTATCCATGTTGCGGCGCGTCCGCTGAACCTCCGGCCGCAGGGCGCGACCGGAGGTTGATCCCAACAGGGCTTCGCGTCAGTGCCGCTTGCTGCTTATCGGCGTGGTGTTATTCGCAGGGTCGTCAACTGCCTCATTGTCGGACGCGTTGCCGTCGGCTGCATTCTTTGCGCCCTTGGTCGACTTCCTGCCCGCTTTTGCGCCAGCGGCCCTGAGCTTAGGCGACGAGTCCTCATCATCGCTTATCCCGCTCTGTACGCTTGATCCTTCGCCTTTGCGAGCCTTGGCATCTGCGGCAAGGCTTTGCGCAATGACTGGGTAAGCAAGGAAAGCCGCAAGGCCGCATGCCAGTACAGAGGTCTTCACCAATTTCATTCACGTCTCCTGGATCGAGTTGCTTGACGGAGCGAGTTTGGCTCGACGCCGCGCCGCCCGCCTGCGCCGCTTGCGTCGCGTTAAGCGTACGTGCAGCGCGGCTTCATCTAATCTCTCTTGTGTGGTCATCGTTTAGGAGATTTGGGGTAAATTCGCGAAGTTGTTGTCTTACCTGTGGCGATACGACATTCGTATCGTCGTACCCTGCTCACGACTGGATGGACGAGTGCAAGATCTGCGCTGCTGAAGTGGCCGGAGTCCCCGGCGGGGGAGATAGACGCGCGCGACTGGCGGCTTTGAAGTTCTCACGTCTGGAGTCGTTCTAACGGCAGGCACCGCTTTCGTCGTCGAGCTTGTCAGCATCCTGTAAGCTAAGCTGGGCAGTCTACCGCACCCCGAAAGCCAGCTTTGGCGGTTCTCAACGGGAGATTAGGTATGGAGTCTATCGAGCGAGCTTTGTCTGCACGCTATGCCAACAATCACCGAAAATGAAGAAATCCAAGGTATGGAAGCCTTTCCATCAGCCGATCCAACGGATTTCGCCAGCAAACAGTCGCGGCGCGAAGATTCGGATCATCGAATGCGGGCGACAATTCGCTGGGCAGTATGTCGCAGGAGTTTCGTGCGGTGCTGGCCAGGATTGAACGTCGCCGGGAGTCTCGCTCGTCCTTATCGTGAGTCTGCGTTGCGCGGCGGTCCTCGCTTTGTGCGAGAGCCGTCGCAGAGCCGCCCTACCGACGGCCTTACGGGGATCGTCGACCGCAACGGATTTAGATAGCTCGGGCGGTATTGCCTCCTCGGCGGATATTCACGGATATCGGTAGTGGTGCCTTGAGTGGTTGGACGTCAGCAGGCAGGGAGCATCGGCGGAGCGGTTGCCGCTTGGGTTGCCCGACGATTGTCACTTTGTGCGGCATGATAGCGCCTGTGAACCGATCACTCCGGGTCAACAAGCCGCCGCGTCATTTCCCATCGAGCCTGTGCGTCATCAAGGGGCCCAGACCTGGGGCGTCGCCACGAGAGCGTCGACACTTTCGATAACTTCATCGAGAGCCGAGACGACACCAGCGACAGCGCGGGTTTCACTGCTTCAGAGGAGGACCTGCGTCGCCGGCGCGCCACCCTCGAGTTGACTCGACCGGTGCCGCCCCGAGACAGAGTACGCAGCGACGACTCAACGGTACGCGAAGTCGCCCACGCATTCGCAATGCAGCGCGGCCATCAAGCCGAGCCGTCTGTCGTGGGACCGTTCCGCGAACTCGGCTTTCAGAATCAAGAAGCCGCCGGATCTTCGTCTTCCGCCGAGACTTCACGCCATCACCAGCGACTGGATCGCGCAACAACAGGGCCAATGAATGGCTCCGAGCATCTGGACTTCGGCCCTGTTGTCGGGCCGAACTGGGTCCATCGCGATCAACCGGCCCCTGCTTCCCTGATTCTTCAGTTACGTCAGCACGGCTCACTACCGAGTTCGAACCAGCGACAGACGACCATCAAGATCAATAGTGTGGCCTATACAGTCGTGCGGGGGCCGGAGGGGCACGGGACATTCGCCTTTTCCGTAATCGGTATGTTCCGCCGCCGCAATCTGGCATCGTCACGCCGTGTGCATCCATGGACCGTAGGTCCCGGGTTCATTGCCGTCTCCCTCCGGGAGCGGGCTGTCGGCTCACGCTGAAACCCCGGCTTGCGCCGGGTTTTCACCCTTCGGGCTTCCATCCCTGACGGTAGCTGCGGCGGCGCGGAATGTCTTGGGCCTCGGGGCGGCCGTAAAAAGGGAGAGGCAGAGTGGGGTGGCCTTGGCCATGACGGGTTGAGGGTCGGAGGAGAGTCTTCCGCGCCCGTCATGGAGATTGCTGCCATGAATACGCAGATTGTTGATGCCGGCCGCGTTGCGAGCGGCGGATACAAAGTGGATGTGAGTCGCGGCGAGCGCGTCGGTCGGGTGTCCTCGGAGTGGTTTTCCCGCCCGGCAGATCAGCGTTACCTGTCGCTCGATGGGCTGGCCCGCACGGTGCACGATCGGGCGAACCGCAGCCGGACGCGCGTGGTCGAAAGCGCGCTCATCCATGTCAACGCAAGCCGTGCCGACCCCGAGCGGCTGGCCTTGATGTTGCCCGGCTCCGACACCCCGGTGGCGCCGACGCATTGGAGCTTCGGTCAGCTCGCAAGCCAGGTTGGCGCTCCGGCCGCTTACCTGCGGCAGCTCCCTGCGTCACTCGCGGCCATCAACCTGCAATATGGCTTGAACGCCAATCGTCTCGAGCAGATCAAAACGCTCGAGACCGAGGATAGCCGTGTGGAGCTTCGCGCCGTCACCGGCCCCGATTATGGCCGGATCTACGACCACGAGCTGGTCGAGGCCGTCCAGCGCATTGCCGGCAATGGCACAGGCGATACAAGGTGGAAGGTGCCCGGTGTACTCGACTGGTCGAGCGGCATCTACGATCCCCGTGTCGACATTTCCAAGGCCACGACGACCCTGTATGCATCAGACAGGGACGTTTTCATCTTTCTGGTCGATGATCTGAATCCGATCGAAGCCGGTCGTCTTCGTGACGGCTCGCCCGACCTCTATTTCCGAGGCTTCTATTGTTGGAACTCGGAAGTTGGCGCGAAGGCCCTCGGCATGGCGAGCTTCTATCTTCGTGCGGTTTGCCAGAATCGCAATCTGTGGGGCGTGGAAGATTTCGAGGAGATCACAATCCGCCATTCCAAATACGCAGCCGCACGCTTTGCTCACGAGGCAGCCCCGGCGTTGTCGAACTTCGCCAACTCTTCACCCATGCCTTTCGTCACTGGCATCAAGGCCGCTCGCGAGCGGATCGTGGCACGCAGTGACGAGGATCGCACCGAGTTCTTGCGCCGCCGCGGCTTCTCCAAGGCCGAGACAGGCAAGGTGATAGACGCGGTGCTGGTGGAGGAGGGCCGCCCGCCTGAAAGCATCTTCGACTTCGTGCAGGGCATCACCGCCGTCGCGCGTGACAAGCCGCATCAAGATGTCCGCCTGGACATGGAGACCAAGGCCAAGAAGTTGCTCGACCGGGCGGCGTAATGTCAGCCAGGCCGGAGATCCTGGTCTCCGGCCTGGTACGCCTACCCTTCGTTCAGGGGTGATGGGCGCTGCTCTCTCGCCGTCATGTCCATCGCGGACTGACAGGTCCGGGCAGTTTAGAATTCTTGCGGGATCGAGACCCGCGCATGGGATTGCGACGGCTACATCGGAATCTCTGGCTTCTCGCGTCGACACGATCGGCTGATTCATACAATCGCTGCCACGAACCCACTTCCGTGCGTTCAGCTTCGTGTTCGCCCCAACGTCTTGGCTCAGGGGCAGTCAACATAACCGCCTCTGCCACCGCCGGCGGCCATTTGAGCTTCATCCGATCCGCCATGTGACGGCGCGACCTGGTTTTTTCCGATAGCGCGGCACACGCCAACGAACGCCATTTGCCGCCGAAAGCCAGAGCGAGAGCTGGACAGGCTTGTCCGCGAACGGGTTGGAGGCCGAGAGAGAGGCTCCCGGCCGCCCGGTTCGGAGAAGCTGACATGGCAAGCGCCGTTTGGAAGATCAAGCCGTCGCCGTCGCGCGACATCCTCTTAAGCAAACTCAACTTGAGCCCTTTCGTTGAGCGGGAGGGCGCGTGATGGTCTTTGATGTCTCAGAATTGGTACGCCGCCTCGCACGCGAGGCCGAGGGCGTATGCCGACACTATCTGTCCAATGGCAAGCGGGTGGGGCGGTACTGGGTGGTTGGCGACGTTCGCAATACGCCAGGACGCTCGTTGTTCGTACGGCTCCAGGAATCGACAAAGGGGCCCGCCGGAAAGTGGACCGATGCCGCCACCGGAGAACATGGGGACCTGCTCGACATCATCCGCGAAAGTATGGCTTTACGCGATTTTCGCAAGGTGACCGAGGAGGCGAGACGCTTTCTAACGCTACCTCGTTGCGAGCAGCAAGCCGCCCCGAAAGCCGACGGTCCAGCGGCGCGAGCCGGTTCGCCGCAAGCCGCCCGTCGCCTGTTTGCAATGTCCAGCTCCATCGACGGTACGGTGGTCGAAGCTTATTTGCGGCGTCGCGGAATAGTCAGTATCCACCATAGCGGCAGCTTGCGCTTCCATCCACGTTGCTACTATCGACCGGACGAGCATTTGCCGATGGAAACATGGCCAGCGATGATAGCCAGCGTCACGAATCTTGATGGGCGGATATGCGGCGTGCATCGCACCTGGCTCGATCCGGACGGCTTTGATCGCATCCGGCTCGGCAAGGCTCCCATCGACACCCCACGGCGCGCCATGGGCGACTTGCTCGGTAACGCTGTTCGTTTCGGCCTGGTGGATGATGTGCTCGCTGCCGGCGAGGGCATCGAGACCATGCTGTCGCTGCGCTGCGTCCTGCCGACCTTGCCGATGGCTGCTGCGCTTTCGGCCAATCATCTCTCAGCCATGTTGCTGCCGGCTGGCTTGCGTCGGCTCTATATCGCCCGTGACGCCGATGCCGCCGGAGACGCCGTACAAGCCATCCTTACCCGGCGCGCGGAGGACGCCGGCGTTGAAGCGATCTCGCTGTTGCCTCGGCTCGGCGACTTCAATGAAGATCTGCATGTCTTCGGCCTTGAGGTTCTCCGGGCAGCGTTGCGGCTTCAACTTGTTCCTGACGATGCCGCCCGCTTCCTGCGCTCGTCCACGATCGAGGCCGGGTAGTCGCGGCAACTCGACCGATGGCGAAAGATCGGTCATAGCCGAACCCAATTGGCGGAGAGGACGCGACCTTCGGCCTTCTAGCGGGCGATCGGACGGCAAGCGGCCCGGGCCGGCAATGGCTGCGTCCGGCCATTTTCCGCCACGCGCAGGCAATGAGAAGACACGATCGCGATTTGGCGAGCGCGCTTTGCATCGCGAAGCAAAATAGCCGGTCTTCGCCATCCTCCGCTGCCGCTTCGGCCCTTCGCTTCCGCCCACGCCCTGCGGGCCTGGGCGGACAAGCCGCTCCGGGTTCTGGCCCGTTCCGCCCGCCGTCTGAGTGATCGCCACGAAGGCCGCGATGGGCGCGGCCGCTCCGCCAAAAGGATCTCTTGCGATGACCGACCACGACGACATCGAACCGACGCATGCCCCGTCTCCGAGCGAACACGTCCTCACCGAATTGCAGCTCTTCGGCTATCGCCCCTTCGACGACCAGCCAGATCCAAGACCTCTTCCCGAGAGCCGGATGATCGCCGGTACCATCGTCGATATGTTCGACGTGCTGGTCGCCACGCTGAGCAATACGCGGCTTGAACCCGATCTCAGCGAACTCCTCTGGTCAACCGTCAACCTGTTCCACCGGGCCGTCGATCGTATCGAACGCCAGCTCGACGACAATGAACAAGCGCAGCACAAAAGCCAGCGGGAGCAGAATGGGTCAGAGGTGCGATCGGTCGAGCTCGAGCGTCTGACGGCGGAGGGCATCACCCTGATCGAGCGCCGAAATTGCCTGGAACTCTTCCGCGACCAGGCGATGGAGCAGTTTGAGGTTCACACCGGCTCGTCCTGGCGTCCTCGGTCGGGCTCGCTGGTGAGCCACCGCACGCTCACGGCAGCCATGATCGACTCCCGCGACTTCATCGCCGCCAAGCGCCGCTTCCAGACCGAGGTCATGTTGCCGTCAGGACCGAAGATCGCACTCACCGGTGGGCTCGACTTCAACGACCACCGCCTCATCTGGGATCGCCTCGACAAGGTTCACGCCAAGCATCCCGACATGGTCCTGCTCCATGGCGGCTCACCCAAAGGGGCCGAACTGATCGCTTCCAAATGGGCGACGAGCCGCAAGGTGACCCAGATCGCATTCAAGCCCGACTGGACGAAGCACGCCAAGGCAGCACCCTTCAAGCGCAATGATGCCATGCTTGGACTCTTGCCGATCGGCGTCATGCATTTTCCGGGTACGGGAATCCAGGACAACCTCGCCGACAAGGCGAGGCGTTTCGGCATCCCCGTCTGGAAATTCGGCGGCGCGTGAGCGCCGTCTTTTCCAAACTATCGAGCGGAGCTGGACGCCTGTCACTCCGGCGCGTCCAGCTTTGGCTCCAAAGTCGCGGCTTGTGACGGTGGTGGAAGACGCCTTCCCAATCCATCCGAATGAAGCCGCCACCATGCTCGCGCCTGGTCTTGTTCTTACCACACCACGCATTGGCTTGTTATGCCGGGCGGCCTTAGTGCGGTCAGTGGCGGCCTGGCCTTTTCCGTCGCACCTGGTGCTCACGCTTGCGCGGATCGGGCTGCTGACGCGTTTTGCGTTGGCGGCGCGACATGGACGCAGGTGACTGTTCCTGCTTGCGAAGACCCGCCTGTTGGAGCCGGCTGAACTGGTGGGGCAACAGTCTCAACCTTTCTCATGGCCGCAACGCGCGAATGATGATCCATTGCCACCTTCCTCATCGAACAGGTTGCGCAGGATTGCCATATTGAACGGGGGGCAGTGAGTGGAGTGAGAGATATCGCGGCCCTCTTCGGAACGCTTCGA
The DNA here is from genome assembly GCF_054056355.1 of Bradyrhizobium sp. USDA 3364. NCBI lineage: Bacteria > Pseudomonadati > Pseudomonadota > Alphaproteobacteria > Hyphomicrobiales > Nitrobacteraceae > Bradyrhizobium > Bradyrhizobium sp. USDA 3364. The sequence continues at coordinate 742,177 of NZ_JBSRYG010000002.1, read as the reverse complement.
ACATGCTGCGCCGATCTCGGCCCGGCCCACCTCGTGGCTTGGCACGGTCAGTCGTTCTCGATTGTTCTCTCATCACGACATCGCCCTTTGCGGCAGGTTGTTTCTCATTGTTCGCCGAATCGTTCCAACCTCTTGTGCAGCCCAACCGAGATTTGCCAAGTCTTCTCCCGAGCCTGCGATCCAGCCCGCGGACGCACGTGGCCTCTTAGATGGCTTGATCTGGCCGAAGACCGGCTCCGCCTCGATCGTCTGAGCCGCAACGCCGTTGATGCGACTTTCTTCCCCTGGGCTTCGCCCATTCCTCGCGAGCCAAGAAAGTCGCCACAACGGCGTCCTCCGCTGCGCTCCGGCCCGCAAGGGGTGCGTCGCCGATCGTCCTCGGCCTTTAGATCGCCATCGAGGCCGCGGTGGTCGCGGGCTCGAAACACAACAGGAGAAGTGACATGGCTAACATCGGTTCTTTCAAGAAGGTGGGCAACGATTTCCAGGGCGAGATTGTCACCCTGAGCCTGCAAGCCAAGGGCGTCCGTATCGTCGCCGAGACCAACCGCTCCAACGACAACGCTCCGAGCCACCGCATCTACGTGGGCCGGGCCGAGATCGGGGCCGGCTGGTCCAAGCGCTCCAACGAGGGTCGCGACTATCTGAGCCTCAAGCTCGACGATCCGAGCTTCACCGCTCCGATCTTCGCCAACCTCTTCGCCGACGAGGAAGGCGATGGCTTCAGCCTGATCTGGTCCCGTCCCAGCCGTCGCAACGGCGACTGACCCGATCCACGATGCCTCGCCCGGCTGGTCCGGGCGGGGCATCACCCTGCGCAGGGGGGCGGCCGCGATCTTGCGGCAGCGTCGCACCACGACCATGCGAGCTTCGCCGGACGGACGTACCAATCCCCTCAAGGAACTCTAGTCGTAAGTACCCGAGGGCGCGTCGTCGTGCTTGAGGTGTCGCTTTCGGACATTGTAACTCACCAGCCAGATGACGCCGACCGCGATCGGCACGAAGGTTGCGGTCAGGAACGAGGGCTCTACTCGCAGTCCGACATCATGCGCCCCCTTGGCAAGATAGCTAAACAGGCTGACCACATAATATCCGATGGCCGCGACCGACAATCCTTCGACCGTGCACTGCAGCCGAAGTTGCTGTCTCGCGCGCTCGTTGATGGCCTGCAACAGGTCACGATTCTGTCGTTCGATTTCGACGTCGACCCGAGTTCGCAACAGATCGGCGGCACGCGCGAGCTTGACCGAGAGAGTCGCCTGACGATCCTCCACGGTCGCGCAGGTTCGCATCGCCGGCGCCATGCGGCGCGCCAGAAACGACGACCAGGTTGGATAGCCCGAGACATCGTTGCCCTCAATGATGGACAGTCGCGATTGGACCAGCTCGTTATAGGCCCTGCTGGCGCCGAAGCGAAACAGGCTGCCGGTCGCGCCTCTTTCGAAAGATGCGGCCAGCGCCGTCAGCTCGGCAAGCAGATGGTTGTTGAACTGCAGCCCTTCACCGCTTTGCATTTTCTCGAGTGCCTCAACAAGACGCCGGTCGATGCGATCGACGGATGGTGCAAGCTCAAGGGCCGTCGACAGGCCAAGAAGCGCCAATGGACGGTAGGTCTCGATTTCCAGGAGCCGTTGCACCAACGCTCCGAGATCGTGCGACGTCAACCCGAGGTCGCAGACGAGGATTTTCGTGAAGCCTTTTTCGTCTACGCGGAAGTCTGAGGCCGCTACGCCTGCGCCGCTCTTTGTGGCAACCATGGCCAGGCTGTTCTTGTCAAAAATCTGTTCGGCCCGCCTGGTCGGCGAGGCGTCCTGCTCCACTTCTAGCCTGATCGCGACCAGCAACTGTCCGGTCTGACGCAACGCGCGGATCAGCGATCGGACGGTACCATCAACTTTGTCAAATTGGTCTGCGGCAGAACGATCTGCGTTAGTCCAGATCCAGGTGAATGTTGTGAATTCCGAATGCTGCTCCCAGCGTAGCGTAGCGGGACCAATGACAATCTGATGAAGTTTCGCCGATTGCTCAGGCGGCGTAAGATTGCGCTCGAGGCAAAAATCGATAAAGCGGCAGCGATCGCTCGTGGCCGCTTCGCCCTGTGCAAGAAAAGCGAAGTGGATCACGCTGAAGGGCGAAACCAGGCGCGTGAAAGGGCGCGCGTGCACTTCGCCGAGCACAGCGTCGCGTTGCGGATGTCGCGTGAAGGTTCGCAGATCCAGTTCATCAATCATGTATTTACGCCTTGCTTCAGGGCGAGCAGGCAACCGTCAGCCTTGACGCGGGAGGCAATGGCGGTGCTGGGGGTTCCGTGGCCAGGTTGCTGATCGAGCCATGTCGACGATCATTACCGAGGCCGCATTGATCGCGGGAAAGGGGTTTCGCGGGAGGAGGTTAGGCCAGGCAGATTGACTTGGAACAGCCTCATCCAGCTTTCGAATGAAGCAATTATGGGCATCTGCCGGGTACGGTCCGGTGTCGATGACGAAATGCCGGCGTCGCGGCTCAATAAGTGTAGCGGTGCGCCGGCAAGCCGTTCCGCGACCTTGACGGTGGCCCACCGCACCGTCCGACGAATGCTTGGATCTACACGGACATGGTTGTCTGTCTCCGAATCCCACCGACATCGCCCACCACCGAAGGGGGGCCGCGTGAAAGTGAACATGCGCCGGCCCTCTTCTGAACGCAATTTTCCGGTCGCATGACCGATGCCGCGCGAGGTCGTGGCAAGCAGCAACGTCTTGCGTTCTCCCAGCGTGGTGCAGACAAACGACCTCGGGTGCGGCAACCGCATTGTCGATTGACGGATCGAGGCCCAAACGCGACTCCCATCTTGTTGCCGTCGTTAAACTTCCTGGCGCAGAGAGCCGGTGCAGGATTTGGGCCAGCACTATTCAAGGGGCGCTCCCGCGTCGTTTTTACGCAATGTGGCTTTCGAAGACAGTCGGAGGCGGGTTTCAGACATGAAGCGCGCTTGTATTCCGACAGAATGCGCACGTGGCACAGGCCGCAGGGAATTGCGTGTTTTCGGCCAGGTGATCGCTCGCCCGGCCGCTGCCATTGTTTGAGTGGCCACGCTCTGGCCGGATTTGTCGATGCGGAGCCCTGCGAGTGACCGCGCCCGGACCCGCGGGGCAACGGTTCGGCGATGGGCTGATAACGTCACGTCGAGTGAGGTTGACTGGATCACGCAGCTGGAGCTCTCGCCGTCCTCGTCTTTGATGCGTCACTCAGAGCAGCGCAAGCATCGCGGCTTGAATGTCGCAGGGAGGCAGATACGTGGCGATTGTTGTGAGCGATCGACCAAATCGCGGCGGACCACAGATACGGCCGGCGACCATCGTGAGCGGGGCGTGGGGCCGAGGGCGTGATCGCGGAATCATAAATCTGCGCCTGGCAGCACAAAGAGCCAATCACCACTGAATTCGTTGGGCCGGCTTCTCAGCGGGACTCGGCGTCGCCGCGTTGTCCTTGATGTCAGCTCTGTTTGGATCGAGCGCACGAAACGACCTCTTCGATCGATGGATCTGCCCGAAGGACGGCTGTGCCTCGACCGACCAATGCGAAGTCATCGGCCTACAACCTGTGCTAGAGGTTGGCCGGCTAAGCGTCCGACCAAGAACGTTTCGTAATCAAGAACGACTTCCGGAGGAAGAGTCCCGACGAAGTCTGATACACGTTGGCTTCTCTGCAGCCGCGCCCACAATTTGGGTCGGTGTTCGTCAAAGTTCGCAAGAAGCCAATGACCTTCAGCAATGGGTCTATGGCAGCCACCTCTGGAAGCAGAATGGCTGCTGCCGGGAGCATTGGACAAACTGCCTATTGTTCGGCGAGGAGCTCGTCGAGCGCTTCAGTGAGTTTGTCAACATCAACGTTATTGTCGCACGAATCGGTCGAGATGCTTGTTACACTCTCGGCATCGCTGTCCTTGGTGTCCCGAGCTTTAGAAAGATACAGTGCAGGTTTATCTGCGCGTTGCCATTCACCGTCACCATTCTTAGTCCACTTTTCGGGATGCTGGGCAGGGTCAAGAACCATGTTCGCTTGATCCACCTCAACAAAACCCATCGCCGCGAGACGGGATTGCGCTTCTAGGCTGACTGGAGTGGAATTGATCAATGGTCGTTCGCCATCGAGCCGAAGCTGATGTTCCAGCAGAATATCACCTGCGTTGTCGACGAGCGGATGAGTAACCCGAAGAACTGTGGTGGACGTGATGTCAGTTCGCCCGGGAAACAATTCCCGCCACTTTTCGCCTTCGAACACCTCACTCATGCGAAATCCGGATTCTGTTCTTAGAAGCCCGACGCTTTCGTTGCCCAACTCATAGCTAAAATATCGGGCGTCGTCGGTATGTCTTCTGGCTGTACCGGTGCCCTCAGCCAGACTTGCTGTGCGCGCAGCTTTTGAGGATACGAAAGGCGAGTACTCTTGTGGGTTCGCCGCGATATGCTTGATTTCAGCGCCATGAAAATCCTTCATCTTTTGCTTGTATTGAAATCTTGTGATCTCAATCACAGGAGTTCGGCGAACTAAGGAGTACGACGGTGCTACCGCCGAAGACGAACTAGCGTTCGAATTCGGTGTCGACTGAATGCCTGCAAGCACGTCCGCAAACCTCTGGGTATCTGTATCAGGTTGCATGTCACTGTTTGCTGAGTGCCTGATTTCATCAACATCCTGTGCATGCGAGAGAGATTCGATACTCGACGTGCTGATAGTCCGGTTATGCATCGCAAGTCGTGCTCTTGTCGGCGACATTTTTGTCGCATGGAGTTCAGGCTGAAGAATGTTAGACAGCCAAGCTGTCAAAAAGCTGACGCGCGGGTGCCGGGCGACTGGTCCGCGCTTTCGCGCAAACCGTCGGCGGCATCAGCGGTGCAAGTGGAAGCCCGGTGACTTGCATCGGTGCTCGTCCTATGCTCGTTATACTATTGCGCTAAGCCCTACAGGAGTGAACGAAAGCGTAGACGGGCCCTGAGGTTCACTCAACCTGATATCTATCCCGATACACGCTGACACAATCATTGTCGAGGGATTGAGGGCATTTCGTATGGTCGATTCCGAATTGGCTGCCCTGTTGCGAGCGGTTCTCGACGAAGTGTGCGAAGATGTATCGCGTCACGAGAATGGCGCTCGAACTCATGTCGCCTGCAGACTCCTGGAAGCCGCCAGCCGCGGAGAGACGTCGGTCGATGCTCTCAGGAAAATTGGCCGAGCGGCGTTGGCCAGTGCACCTACGATGTGGCGTTAGGACGCAATCGGCTGGGGAGACTTGCGCAGAGTTCCATGAAGGCGTCCGCTCGGCAGGTAAGCGATCACAGGTGCGGTTCGTACGTTTCGTGCAGACATCGCGCTTTGACTCATTGCCCGTCGGGCTAGACTACGCTGGTCGCTGCGCGGTCTGTTGACGCAAACAGGTTGTTCTGAGGTTGATCGTGCTATCGGAAAGAATCCATGGCGGGAGTCAAAAGACCGTATGCGGTTCCTTCCGTTCATAGTTGTTGTCACCTTTTCCGTCCTGGTCGGCCTCGCATCGGGAGCGACCGCAGCCGCACGAAACCGCGCGAAGCGCATAGCGCCGCCCCCGTCAGACCTTTACTGTCTGCAAGGGCGCAGCTGGGGCTATCCAGGCAATTGCCAGTTCTCAACCTATAGACAGTGCCAGGCCACTGCATCGGGCACGTACGCACATTGCGCTATCAATCCCACCTATGCTTTCGAGCATGGGTGGCGCCCGCGCTGATGGCGGTCCTTTTCCAATCTGCGTCAACTCAGCCGCGCCAAGGGCGCGACGGTCGTCGGCTGCTCGATTGCAGCGCGCATTGTGCCGAGCGCGGAGAGGATATCATCAACGATACCTTGCGCCGCTTCCTGTGGCTGCGACGTGATCCGACCAGTAGCCCGGAGGATTGATCGCCGCATGGCCATCGAAACTCAGGGCTGAGATCTCGCGTGCTGGCGGCAACTTATTTTTATTGATTGGCATGCCAGTCGTGAGGCCCGCCAAACACCAGCGCGGCAATCAGCGCAGATTGCGGTCCGCCGGCAGGTTGCGCCCTAGGGTAAGAGAGCTGCAATGCGATTTTGACACGCTGAAAATCGTTGGCTCCTTTGCCGAAAGATCGCCCCTTTTAGTGGCTGGCGTGCCGTGCAGCAGGACAGCGAACCGCGAGGCACGCAAAGAGAAAGTCGTCGGAGCACGCGCCCCCAACCGCGGAATGCGCGCGGCCGCCATCCCTTCGTCAGGCCCGATCGATCTCGCACCCAGCCGTTCTATTCGGCGGTGCTGAGGCTTTCCGCATGCGAGTAAGCTCTGATTTGCGATCCGATAAAACAATGGTTCTGTACGAAACGAACGGAGTTCGTCTTCAATTTTAACCGGTCCAAGCCTCAACAATGAATCCGGCGCGCCGTGAGGTGTCGCGAGGCGGTTGGTACAATCAAGAGTTTATCTTTTGTCAAAGATTTGCCGCGACCTTCCAGAGCTGGCGCCAACGCTACAACCAGTCCTGCAGGGTCCCGGAATGAGGGCATATCTGAACTCCTGGCTTTCGAAGCTCCTAGCCGGAGATTTGGCGGCATTTGGCGGGCCGGTCACCGATGAAGCGGTTGCAGGCTACATTCGTGCCGAGCAGATCTCCCTCGTGCTTGGCTATTCGCTGGGCATCATGCTGGCCAACGCCTGCAATGCGACCGTGCTCGCAATTGCGCTTTGGCATTCGCCCGACAGAAACTTTGCCCTGATCTGGGCGGCGATTGTCGTCTGCGGCGCGCTATCGATAGGCCTGAAAGCGCGTTCATCACGACTGATGACGAAGCCTCAGTTCGTGTCGCGCCAGGCCATGCACCGGCTGGTACGGAATGCGCTGGTTCTCGGAACCGCCTGGGCAATTGTGCCGGTGGCTTTCTTCGCGAACGCCTCCAATGGCGGGCAGCTCGTCATTACATGTCTCTGCTCTGGAATGCTTGCAGGTGGCGCATTCGCCTTCGCCACGATTCCGGTGGCGGCAGTTGCGTTCACGGCTCCGATCTTTGTGGGTACGGCAATTTGCCTCGGCAGAAACGACGATTTCGCCTATCTGCTCGTCGCTATCCTGGTCGTGGCCTATGGCTTCGTGCTCCTACGCGGCGTTTTCGCCCATTCCTTCGAATTTACCAGACGCGCCATTGCTCAACTGGAGGCCGAAAGGAGGGGCCGACGGGATACCCTGACCCAACTTCCGAACCGTTTTGCCTTCAATGAGAGCCTAGAAGATGCCCTCAACAGGCTCGCCCGCACGGGCGAGGAATTCGCGGTTCTTCTTCTCGACCTCGATCGCTTCAAGGACGTGAACGACAAATTCGGCCATCTCGCTGGCGATGAATTTCTCGTGCAGGCGGCGGTGAGACTACAGCGATGCGTACGGCAGACCGATACCGTTGCGCGCATCGGCGGTGATGAATTTGCGCTTGTTATGACCAATCTGACCAAGGTGGAGGACGCCTTGGAAGTCGCCGAGCGGTTTGTCGGCGCCTTCGCCGAACCATTCGCGATCGAAAAATGCGAGATCGCGGGGGCGACCAGCGTCGGAATCGCAGTGGCCCCGCGCGACGGCGACGTACCTCATGTGCTCCTGAGGAATGCCGACATTGCGCTCTATCGTGCCAAGCAAGCGGGGCCGGGAACGATCTGCTTCTTTGAGATCAACGACGACAAATCAGCGCACGATCGCAGGGCGCTGCAGCGGGATCTGGAGCTCGCAATCGACAGAGACGAACTGTTCCTCCTCTACCAACCGTTCTTTGATATTCACGCGAACCGGGTCACCGGCTTTGAGGCGTTGCTCCGCTGGCGGCATCCCGTCCGTGGAATAATTTCCCCGACCGAGTTCATCCCAATCGCCGAAGAAACCGGACTGATCCACGGAATCGGTGAGTGGGTGGTCCGACGCGCCTGCGCGACGCTATCGAACTGGCCGTCGGACCTCAGGGTCGCCGTGAATTTCTCGGCGGCTCAATTCCATAACACCAGCATCCTGCAGACAATCGTGCAGGCTCTCTCCCAAGCCAAAGTTGCTCCTCATCGTCTCGAAATCGAAATAACCGAGTCGATGCTGATCTCGAAGTACGCGCCGGCGTCATCGATCCTGACGTCACTCCTGCAATTGGGAGTGACGGTGGCACTTGACGATTTCGGAACGGGATATTCGTCGCTGACTTATTTGCTGAAACTGCCTTACACTCGCATCAAGATCGATCAGTCTTTCATACGGGACATGCTGAGGCGACCGGATAATGCGGCGATCGTAAAATCGATCATCGCACTGACGCGGGACCTGCGGATCGGCGTGGTCGCCGAAGGCGTCGAAACAACCGAGCAACTCGACTATTTGCGTCAAACAAATTGTGATGAAGTGCAAGGATATCTCATCGGTCGACCGGTCGCGGAGGATCACATTTTCGCTCTGCTCCATCAAGACAAGCAATGGTCGACGCCCGCCGCTTGAATGACGTGGTCGCTGCGTTATGCCGATAGTGGTGAACATCCGCATCCCGAGGTGGAGTAGACGCTTGGCCTGCTGTAGTATTCTCGAAGATTTGCGAAGCACTGCAGCGCCGGCCGCATCACCCCACGAATTGCTGTGCAAGCAGCGCTGATCAAGGCTCCCCCATTTTGACTGTGGATTAGTATTGTCTGATTAGAGCGATGCCACGAACATCACGCGGTCGACCCTTCCGGTGCAGAGGTCGTTGCAGACAACCTGATCATTCGCAAGCCATTCGGACTTGATGAACTCGCCAGCCGTTTCAAGTCAACTTCGTTGAAGGTCAACGAGGGATTCCGTGCAGATAGGCGATCATGGTCATCAGCGCGTGGCGATGAAGACCTTGCCAGGATCGTCCCTCGAAGGGATCAAGTTTGAGTTCTTCTTTCAGCTGCTGATGGGCCTGTTCGCAAATCCATCGTGCCTTGATGGTGGCGGCTAGTGTCCGCAGATCTGTCGCGGCGGGCAGGTTGGCGCGATAGTATTTTTGTCACCGGACGCGCGTTGCTGGTCGATGAGCCAAGCTTCGTCGCCTGGCAGATGCTGTTGACCCTTTTCCCATATTCGCTGAAGAGGTTCGTCGGCGGTGCGCACACGGACAGCAGCGAATCGGGCTTTCAACCGACCTTTGGTCCCGCTGCTCAACTCGCAGTTTTCCACTTGGTGGCCAGCATGTCTTCGGCCGCGATCGATAGAATACCTGGCATGTGGCGCCTATACGAACTCGGCTGGTCAGCAAGGGCAAGCTTGAAGTATCAACAATTTGAAGTCGCTAATGATAAAAGGTGCCACTATTAGTTGAAATAGGCCTCCCGTCGTTCATAGCGCCACAGGGCGGTACATTCTATTCTTGATCGAAACGACCGCTCTGTGGTTGACTGTCCGCAGTCCTAGGACAGCGGACGACGGCGAATTTACATGAAAAGTCAAGACCTTGTTATATTGTTGAAGCTCGTGAGCCTCGAGCAGGCCAAAAATGAGGACGATGCGCATCCCGGAGAGGTTGCCCATCACGATGACCCATACTCAGTGCGCGGGTTGGAATCGGCCCTGGGTATCAGCAAGACGGAGGTTAATGCCTCGATCAAGCGGAGCGTTTCGTCGGGACTTGCAGTCAAAGATCGGGAATCCGGTCAGGCCAAGCCCAACCGCCGCAATCTCTATAATTTCGTCGTGCACGGACTAAAGTTCGTTTTCCCGGCAAAACCGGGTGCGATGACCCGGGGCATCCCCACCGCCTTTGCGGCCGCCCCACTCAAGAACCTTCTGATCAGCGCTGGCGAGTACATCTACGTTTGGCCGTACGCCAAAGGCAAAGACATGGGGCAGGCGGTAGACCCGCTGTTCAAAAGCGTGCCACAAGCCATCCAAAAAGACGATCGCCTGTATGAGTATCTCGCCCTTATTGATGGTGTCAGGCTTGGAAATCAAAGGGAGGCTGGGCTCGCGGCCGAGCGTCTATCGGAAAGGCTTCTCAAGAAATGATCACCATCAAAGGCCAATTGCTTCACATGTTGGAAACGGTCGCGCAGTCTCTGGGAGACGAACTGCGCGAGCGGCTCGTGTTTGTCGGCGGTTGCACAACAGCCCTTTTCATTACTGATGAGATCGTGCTCGAAGGGGTTCGGGCAACCGATGACGTGGATCTCATCGTTGATCTCGTTGGACATGCGCAATGGGCTCAACTGCAAGACCAGTTGCGTCAGAAGGGGTTCGTGGAATCTCCCGAAGACGAGGTCATTTGCCGCATGAGGCTCGGCGACCTCCAAGTCGATTTCACGCCGGATGATCAAAGCATTCTCGGCTTTAGCAATCGCTGGTACGCCAAAGGCATCGAAACGGCGGTCACATGTCCCCTGAATGTGGTACTGAACATCAAGCGCCTCACGCCCGAACTATTCGTGGCGACAAAGTTGGAAGCATATCTCGGCCGCGGCAACGATGATCTCTTAGGCAGCCGTGACATCGAGGACATCCTTCTCGTCGTTGACGGTCGAGAGGAACTCGTGGCTGAAATCCAAAACGCAGACGATGATATTCGTTGCTACATTGCAGAGAAGGTTCAAAGCGCTCTTAGGTCATGAGGATTTTGATCATTTTCTCGATGGCAATATCAAGGGACCTGAAGGCCGGGTCGATATTGTGCGAGAGCGGTTTGTCGCCATAAGCCAGAGCGATGCTGGCGAGCGAGAGGGGAATGGAGATCAACTTGCGCAGTGAGCAAGGAAAGAGGACGCGCGATAACCGGGATTGCCGAGGAGTCGGAGTGCGCGCCGATGCCGTGTTATGTCTCCTTCTCGACAGTTCAACCTCTGGCCCAACAAGCGGTGACCTTGCTCGCCAGATTATCCGCGATGTCGTAGACTGGTACGTCGCAACAAACCAAGCCGCAACGGCAGAATGCCTCAACGCGCAATTGCACCGCACTCATCTCAGTTTATCTCGGCGATTTCCGCGGGACAGCGCGTGCTACGTGCTCGCCCATATACCGAACACAGGGACGGCGCTCGTTCTGCACGCTGACGATTGCTTGTTAGGAAGCCGCGAGCAAAACGGCGCGGTCCATTGGTTCACCAAGCCCCATACGCTGGCCAATCCGATAGGTGACGTTCCGTTTGACGAAATCGTCAGGAGTCCTGCCCGGAACCGACTGCCACGAAGCTTCCCAGGGAGGGAATTCATTCCGGCTGAGGTAAACAAAATCACAGCAGAGTCAGGCAAATCATTTGTTGCCGCAATCGACGGGTTTTGGGCGGAGTTGTCGGCGGGAGAGCAAGCCATGTTCTTGCAAGGGACGATGTGGCGATCGCAGCTGAAGGCGATGATCGAAGCACCCTTCAGATCGGATATACGAGCAGCCAGCGACTGCATTTGTCGAGAGGCGCTCACCCGGCGCCAGCACGTTGACATGAGACAGGCTGCGAAGGGCGCCGAGGCGAGGGATGGCGTGGCCGGCTTCCGGGTCCCTGACATGGCTCGCCTCGAACGAGGCGGTCGCCGCATCGCCCTTGCAGGTCGCGACGAGCGCTTGATGTCGGCTGCCTCGAGCTTTGTCTGCCGCCGGTGATGGGGCTCGCTGTCGCTGGCTCGAAGCTGTGAAGGAACGTTCTCGTCATTGCGCCAGCGCCCGTTTTAGATCCTCGCGCTCGAAGGCGCTGGCCATGCGGTTGATTTCGGCCGTGCGGGCGCCGACCGTCTTAGCGGTTTCGCGCCAGGTTGCTGTCACGACGGCGACGTCTTTGATAATCCCGCGGGCCTGCGGCAGCGTGAGCGCGAAGAACTCCGATGCGGCCTCCAGCAGATCGAGCGAGCAGGTGCCCTCGTCGAGATCGATGTTCGTCGATAACACCCGGGCCTTGAGATCAGTTGGAACGGGATTGAGGTCGTATGCCGGCGAGAGAGACCATCCTGCCTTTGCCAGCCACAAGAAACCGTGGTTGCGGAGGTGATCGTCGACATTGGAGATCAGCACGTTGAAGACGACACGCCGATAAAGGCCATGGGCATCCGTTTTCCCTTGTGCGCCGTGTTGAGCAAGGGCATCGACGATCTCCGGATAGCTGCCGCGCTCACCGTCCTTGGCGCTCATCATGGCCATCGCCGACAGGAACGGGATGCGGATCGCACCGTCGCGATCGAAGCGCCGCGACAGCATGACCGGCTTGCCGGCGACGTCGATCAGTTCGTGTTGCGGAGTGGCGATACCTGCCTGTCCAGCCAGCCGCAGTGCGATCTCTTCCCAGGTCTCCATGCTATAGTCGTCGGTCCCCTTCGGGAATTTGGCGATGGAGAGGCGACCATGTTGGTCAATGACTGAGGCCTTCGGGCGCCCGCCGCCGAGGGAAGAGCCGGGGGCAAAGATGAGTTGGAGATCCTCATCTGTTTCTTCATCCCGGAGAATCCGCTCGGTGATTTGGAGTAGCCGGCCGAGTTCGATCAGGGCAGGAACGCTGGCCCGGGTCGGTGCCCGGAAAACGTCGTCGCCGATCCAGCGGAAACGGAGCGCGCCTAGCCGGCTCTCGTCGGCGACGCCCAGCAGATAGTCGCTTTCCGCGAGGGTGCGAACAGCACGGCCCTCGTGTTCGGCGAGGCGGCGCTCGGCGCGCTGCATGAGACGGCGGCCCCAGGTGTCCGGCGCCGAGTCGCCGATGGAGCCAAAGATGGCCAATCGGGCAGAAGGAGCGAATGCGCCGCGTGTCAGCGCAAGCGCCGGCTCCAGCGAGAAGCGGTCCGGATCCTCAAGCCATGCAGCGTCGTACTCGAAGAGGATGGTCTCCGCGCCTCTGACGCGAACCCTATCGGGCGCGTGCGGCCGTCCAGATCGATGTGCACCTCGAACTCAGCCATCGTGGGATGGCCCGGTTAGCCGCTTGAGGTGGACGCGCTTGGGAAGATGCGCGCTGGCGAGGGCCTGGCCGACGCTGTCGTTGCTGACGTCGGCGACCTGACCCAGGCCGTCGAGCAGGCCGAGTGCCTGCAGCACGCCTGCGTAGATGCCGATGCTGACGCTGGTGTCACCGGCTTCGACCCTTTGCAGTGTCGACCGGGACGTGAATGCGCGCTCGGCCACGACCGCCATCGGCAGCCGTCGGCGTCGACGGGCGTCGTGGATGTCCGCCCCAAGCTTGCGTAGCGCGCGTCGTACCGCAGCGGGAGGATTGTGGGGAGTAGGCATTGTTGACGTCATCATGCTTCAAATTCGGGAAATATGTAGTACGAAGGCTCCAAATTTCCTATGCGGTAGGCCCACGAGCCGACGATAGATAGTATTATTTTACCCCCAATTCACGCCGGTGTCGGCCTGGAGTTTCGGACCTGGGCAGCCGCCCGCGCTCTGGCTTTCACACCGGCAGACTCGCTGAAGTGTCTGTCAATCTGAGTGAAGGGCCATCTGCTTCCGTCAGGATTCGATCGATTGGCAAGTCGATGCCAGGGCACGGGGGTCGATCCAGGCGGATCATTTCAATTTTGAGCAAGAAATAGCAGCCGAGCGTCACCGCACGCGGAGCCTCACTCTTGATTCCGAGCATGACCGTGCCACGGACCAGCGGAAGATATTGCTCGATCATCTCAGGCACCGCCGGAGCGCTTCTGTGGACCGCGAGAATTTCGCTCCAGCTTCTGCGCATCGCATCAAGGATGCTGCGGAACGCAAGCTTTCGGATATCCAGCGATTATGGAAGCGTGACCGACGTCTAGGCCCACTTCGCGACATAGCGTGTCAGATAGCCGACGCTCCCATAGCGGCAGCTCGCCCTCCGCAACGAGTTGCGGATGTCCGAGCGCCCGCCGCGCATTGCTGCCGATGGCGTCTATCGAATCATCGCCGGAGCGCTGCTCGGCAAAAAATGCATTCCGACCGCGCTTAGAAGACACCGGCCCTCGCAATTGAACGATCCGAGGGGACGGAGCGTCGCTCTGATAGATCGGCGGCTATTGTTCCGCGGCGAGCGCCTTCGATGGGGGTATCGAAAATCACCGCATCATCTTCGGCATCCCCCTTAGCACCTCTACTCCGCGATCGTGGCAGTCGACGCGCGGCGAACCTCGTACGCGCTCCAAAGGAGCTCGGAGCTTTTCAAATGTCCGATCCGAACACGGATAAGCCGCCGCGTTACTTACGCACGTCCGAAGCCGCGCGCTTCTTGAGTTTGTCCGGCCGCACGTTGGAGAAACACCGAACCTACGGAACCGGTCCCGAGTATCACAAGATTGGCGGGCGTGTGGTCTATTCAGTAGCTGACCTGACAGCATGGGCCAAACTCGGCAAGAAGAAGTCGACCTCGGATCCTGGTGTCGGCACCGTACTGCCCGCAAAGCGGCGTGCGCCAATTCCCTATGCGGGCAAAGAGCGGCGCTAGGCCATGTCCGTTAGCAAATCCTCAGCGTACCGCCGCCGGTGTCGCGGCGCACTTCAGACCCTTTTTCCCGGCGAGCTAAGGGCCCCCGAGACGCGGCTTGAAATTGTCGGGAATGCTCGACAGGATCGTGATGGCCGACTTGTGCGGCATCGCCCGCGTCAGTTCGTCGCCGCATTTGGTGGTGCTCCCGATGCGACCGGTTTGCCCGGATTTATGGCGCCGTGGCGCCAATCCGAAATCGGCCCGGACGTTGGTCGATTTCCCAGATCGTCTCGGATCCAGCGACACGTCGAACCCTGCGTGCAAGTCCATCCTTCGACTTCGTCGCCGACGGCTGGAATGCGCGGCGCGCCTCAGCCGCGAATCGTTGCGCGGCAACGTCGCCGTAGCGTGGCATGCAAGGGGGCACCACCCAGTACTGCTGCTAGCCATAAATACTTGGGCTTCTTCCTGGCGGACCAGGCCTCAATATTCATGGGAACTGACTGGCAACGTCAGGCCGCCAGGCCTGCTCACCTTCAGAAGAGGCACACGCGCTTCGCTCAGCCCAAAGCAAACCGTTCCCGATTCGAGCGTCAGGGGGCGGCGGCATGAACGATCTCACGGAAGTGGAAGTCTTGTGGCTCGAGAAGCGTATCGAAAACCGCATTCGGTTCGGTCGTATTGTCAAGGAACGAAAGCTTGATCGTCACCGGCGTGTCCTATCATTTGCACCGGGCAGCATCTTTGCCTTCGTCCGTTGGACATCCAACGACTTTGGCACGATCATCTCGCGGATTGACATCTTGCGCGCGGTCGCACCGGGACAGCGCTGCTCGACCGTCCCCTATGTGAGGCCCGGCGGAGAGATCGTGCTGCGGCTCTCTGGCTGGCCGAAGGTCGAGCGCGTGTTGCAGATAATCGATGCCGTCGAGGCGCTTGGAATCGATCCGGCTGACGTCGCACCAGATCATTGGCATCACGTTCATAACCGTCTGTCCGTCAACGAAAACCCGCGTCCATACACCAAAACACGCCACCAGGCCTGGCTCCATCGTCGCAGAGTGATGCGATGACGAGCCGCCTGATGACGCTGACCACGACGTTTGCGGTGGCTGCCGCGCTCATCGCGACGATCGTCCTTGAGCCGCTTCCACTCTACATTTGGAATGCATCGGCAAGCGTGCCAATCGGTCTCTACAGCTTACGACCCACGAAGCGCTTCCATGTCACCGAGCTGGTCGCCGTTCAACCGCCGGAGCCGCTTGCGACCTTCCTCGATTTGAACGGCTATCTGCCGGTCGGCGTCCCCATGCTTAAGCGGATCTTGGCACTGCCCGGGCAGACGGTCTGCAGAAGCGGGCGGACGATTTTGGTGGATGATGTTGCGGTGGGCGAGACGAAAGATCGCGACGGACGCCGCCGGCCGCTGCCCAAATGGCAGGGCTGCCGCGTCGTCGGCAACGGCGAGCTTTTTCTCATGAATTGGCAGTCGGACGACTCCATGGACGGCCGATATTTTGGATTTCTTCCGGCGTCGGCGGTGATTGGCTGTGCGCTCCCGGTCTGGACCTGGGAGGAGTGACCGTGCGTGTTCTACGTGTTCACCCCCGGCTGGATCGGTTGCGGGACCATTCCTCCGACCCAGCCAACACTCGCAAGCCTGGCGCACCCGGCGGTGGTCCAAATGGCCGGCGCGAAGCGGCTTTACCCTGGACGGGCGCGAGCACGACAGCAGACTTGGCTCGGTCAGGTGTGTCTGTTGTCGTGTCGCTGCTGCTTGCTCTGACCGCATCGGACACTACCGCTCTGGCCCAAAAACGGGTCCGCTGCGCTCCCAGCGATCTGTCGAACCACCCACACGCTTTCGGCCTCCATCGAAGAAGCCTCACAACGCTTTGCGATCCCGGCGCGGTGGATATGCTCGGTTTTGAGCATCGAAACTGCTGGAGATATGCACGCCAAGTCGCCCAAGGGCGCGATGGGACTGATGCAGATCATGCCGGCGACCTGGGCGGAACTGCGCCAACGCTATGATCTAGGGAATGATCCGTACGATCCGCGTGACAACATTCTGGCCGGCACGGCGTATCTCCGTGAATTGCTCGACCGCTACGGTTCGCGTGGCGCTTTTGCTGCGTACAACGCGGGACCAACTCGCTACGAAGAACATCTCGCGGGAGCACCTTTACCTGACGAGACGCGAGCATACGTGGCAAAGCTTGCAAATTTGCTTGGCATTCAACTGCCGCCGACGTGTACCGCGAGCTGGAGGTCATCAGCAGCCGCGACGCTGTTCGTTGAACGAGCTGAGCTGATGGAAATCCGCGGTAGGCCGACATCGTTCGCGCTCTCGCGCTGCGCGACGATTGCAATCTCGTCGCCCGATGTCTCGCAGTTGGCCCCCAGGCGTACTGGCGTTTTTGTAGCTCGATCGGGCTCGAGGGTGCTGCGATGATCTGCAATGGCGTGCTTCAGCAAGCAATCAGCGGAGGAGCGAGAGCAGTGGGCAGGCACGACGCATGCGTCCGGGGCTGCAGATGACGTCATGTCTTGACGAGACTAGCGGCCTCGGCCGGCATTGCATCGACTCGGCGAGCTCCTACTCTGTGCGGGGCCCTGCCATGGCAGATGCCGCTTTCGCGATCACTGCTTCGGCGCGCTCGATCGCGGCGCGGAAGTCCTCGCTCTTCCAAGTATCAACCGAATGGCCGTCATCGTACGACTCGTCTGCGGCGTCTCGCGCGCGTGAGACCATCTCGCGAAGCACCGCAATGGCTTCGGAGAGCAGGTTGGCATTCAACTCATCGCGGGAAGACCGCGTCACCTCTTTAGACTCACCGCATCGCAATTGTGAACCTTCAGGCAACGTCAGCGCAATAAATGACTATTGCGATTGCCTACGGAACTTGATGGCAGAGCGGCCCTTCAAATCGGGCTTCGATAAACCGGTGCACAGGGATAGCCGCTGCGTGGGCGAATCCGGTAGCCCGGTGCAACGACTTAGCTGGTCGTTGCCACATAGGAGAGCTCCGATGCGGCTTTTCGTTGGGTCTGGCATCGGTCTTGAGGAGACCAGTCTTTGCATCGTCGATGGCGAGGGTCTCGCCGTTCGCGAGGTCAACATTATGATCGAGGCAGCTGCGATCTCTTCCGCAGTAGAGGGTTGCGCGGATCGCCTAGAGAGAGCGGGGGGCGAGGCGTCATCGCTTGGCACCTGGCTGCATCGCGAACTGCAGACAGCGGGGCTCCCGATCATTGTCGTCGAAGCGCGTCACATGTGCGTTTCGCTGTCGACAATGCGTAACAAGACCGACCAGAATGACGCGCGTGGCATCGGGCGGATGATGCGGTTGGGCTGGTATCGCGCCGTTCATGTCAAGAACATCGACATGCAGAAGATGTGTACGCTGCTCACCAGCCGAAGGCTGCTCAAGCGCAAACTAATCGACCTCGAGAACCACATTCGTGGTGCGCTGCGGGCCTATGCTGTGCTCGTTCGAACGATCGCCCGTGGCGCCTTTGAGGCCCGCGTCAGCGAGCTTTTCGAGCGCAGCGATCCGATCTTCGTAATGGCCATCGGGACCATGTTGGATGTGCGTCGCGCCATCCTGGAGGGGGACGACTGGCTGCACCGTGTGCTGCTCCAGGTCGTCCAGTGTGATGATGTGTGGCGGCGCCTGATGACGGTTTCTGGCGTCGGTCCCGTCGCGGCCGCCCTGTCGTTCAAGGTCGGCGTCGATGATCCCTGGCGCTTTGCCAGATCGGGAACGGTAGGCGAGCATTTTTGGTTCGGCGCCGCGGCGGCAACGGTCCGGCATGTCGATCGATAACGAAGGGCGCATCAGCTCGCCGTGGGCGAGGCGGCCGCAAGCCTGCTGCTGCCGGTCAGGAAATGGTCGGTACCGCGAGCGTGGCGCCTGCGGATCGCCAAACGGTCGAGCATGCTGTGCGCGATCATTGCCGTCGCGTGCAAGCTCGCAAGCATTCTGTACCGAATGTGGGTCAGCGAGTCCGGTTTCCACGTTGGTTTTGGCGCCAAAGTCACCCAGCGGCTGCGGTGGAAACCTGCACGTTAACCGCGGTGCAGGCGACAATGGATTAGCGCTGAGTTTGCGCCCGGCATATTGAGGAGAAACGAAATTAGAGATCCGCGCGCGCGGTGAGCGTCGCCTGGCGGGGCCGCGAAACGGGGAATGTCCGCTATCTCTTGCCTGCTCGCGCCCTTAGGGGACGAGAGCGCAAAACTGCCTGGGCAGCCCTCTTTACGAACCTGGTGAAGAGCATGCGACGGCCGAGGTGCTGAACGCAAAGGAACGCATGGACCCGCCTGGTGAATGCCATTGCAACGCGGTGTGTGGTGACGTTTGCGTGTTGTCGATGCAGGGAGTCTGTCATGGCCGAAGTGCGAAGAGTCGAAGAAAAGCGTAGGAATGAGTTGACTTTGCCCGCCCGATTAGGAAGGCGAGATAAAAGGGGCTCGCCGGTCGAACCACAAGCCATTGACATGGCTTGGGTTCCGGCGTGCCGGTCGGTCGGGGCGCGTGCCGCGCCAAAGACTTTTCCCAGGACATTCAAACAAGTTTTCGGCACCGTAGGTTTCGCTGCGTTCTTCGAGGCCTGGTCATGACGGCAGGCGATAGCAACCTGCGAATTCGGCCTGGGCGCATCCGCGGTACACGCGCGCCGAAGCCCAAGAGCTTCATCAACCAGGTGCTGCGGGCGGCGAAGAAAGCCGGACACACCTCGGGTCACACCGTAGCCGGCAGGCGTTCGCCGGCCCATGGACGCTCGACGTTTGGCCGTGGTCGGTTCGCCTTTAGCCGCGCCAGATTGTTCAGCTCGACGAGGCGCGTTGTGCTGAAAGCGCGCGTGGTCCGGCACAAAGGGCGAGCCTTCCGTTCAGCACCACTGACCGCCCACCTCTCGTATCTGAAGCGCGACGGCGTGACCCGGAGTGGTGAGTGGGCCGAGATGTTTGATGCTGGCAGCGACCGTGCTGATGGCCTGGCTTTCGCAGAACGGTGCACGGACGACCGGCATCATTTCCGCTTCATCGTCTCGCCAGAGGATGCCGGCGACATGACCGACCTGAAGGCCTTTGTTCGCGATCTCGTTAGGCAGATGGAGACCGATCTCGGCACGCGGCTCGATTGGGTTGCTATCGATCATTGGAACACCGACAACCCTCACGTCCACCTTCTCGTTCGGGGAGTAGATGTGGAGGGGGCGGATCTCGTGATCTCCCGCGACTACATCAGCCAAGGCCTGCGCTCCCGCGCCGAGGAACTGGTCGCCTGCGAATTGGGTCCAAAATCGGAGCACGAGATCCGCAATTCGCTAGAGAGGGAAGTCACAGCGGAACGATGGACGCGGCTCGATCGGGAGATCCGGCTGGCGGCCGATGAGACCGGCACTATCGATCTTCGCCCGGAGAATTCCGGCAAGTCCGATCCCGAGATCCGGCGCCTGATGGTCGGTCGCCTTCAACACCTGGAGAAGATGGGTCTTGCTGCACCCGCCTCGCCGGGGGAGTGGATGGTCGGGCTCGAGGCCGAGCGCAATCTTCGCGACCTCGGCATGCGTGGTGATATCATCAAGACCATGCACCGCGCCTTTACCAACCGCGGGGAAGCGCGCGGCGTTGCCGACTACGTCATCGAAGGCGAACAGCCGACGTCCCAGCTTGTCGGACGCCTGGTCGACCGGGGACTGCATGACGAACTGACCGGCGAGGCCTATGCCCTGATCGATGGAATAGACGGACGCGCGCATCACGTGCGCTTCCGAGGACTCGAAGCTTTCGACCACGCACCCCCCGATCGGCGGAATCGTCGAAGTCCGACGCTTCGGTCAAGCCGACGACCCGCGTCCCACCCTGGTGCTCGCGACCCGTTCAGATCTCGATCTTGGTGAGCAGGTCACCGCGAAGGGGGCAACCTGGCTCGACTACCGGCTGGTCGAGCGCGACCCCATGCCGCTCGCCATGGGAGGATTTGGGCGTGAGACCCGCGACGCCATGGAAGCCCGTACCGAGCATCTGATCCAGGAGGGCCTAGCGCGGCGGCAGGGTCAACGCATTATCTTGCAGCGCGACCTCCTGAACACGTTGCGCCGGCGCGAACTGGACGAGGCTGCCGCAAAAGTCTCGGCCGACATCCGCCTACCACAAGTAAAGGCTGACTCCGGGGAGCATGTGGCGGGCACGTATCGCCAGCGGCTGACGCTAGCCTCGGGACGCTTCGCCATGATCGATAATGGGTTGGGCTTTCAGCTGGTGCCCTGGTCGCGCGAACTCGAAAAGAAGCTTGGCCAACACGTCACCGGCGTCGTGAAGGACGGTGGGGGCATCGAATGGGGCTTTGGTCGGAAGCGTGACCTCGGTCTCTAGCAATCTCTCCAATCAAGTTGCGGAAGGGACGTTCGGAATGTCCGGAACCAAAATCCTCTGGGGACAGGTGATCGTTGTCGG
Organism: Bradyrhizobium sp. USDA 3364; assembly: GCF_054056355.1. Taxonomy (NCBI): domain Bacteria; kingdom Pseudomonadati; phylum Pseudomonadota; class Alphaproteobacteria; order Hyphomicrobiales; family Nitrobacteraceae; genus Bradyrhizobium; species Bradyrhizobium sp. USDA 3364. The sequence goes on along the minus strand of NZ_JBSRYG010000002.1, from coordinate 721,340 downwards.
CCTGATCGTTCTGCTGGCCATCTGGGGAGCAACAGAGTGGACGGCTTGGCGGCTCGCCTATCAACCGGAGCTTGGCCGGCCCTGGTTCGAACTGTTGGGCCTCAAGATCTATTACCCACCGATCTTCTTTTGGTGGTGGTTCGTCTACGATGCTTATGCGCCTCAGGTCTTTGTCGAGGGAGCCTTCATCGCCGCGTCCGGGACCTTCGTTTCGATCGCGGCGGCGATCGGCATGTCCGTGTGGCGTGCGCGTGAAGCCAAGAACGTCGAGACCTATGGCTCGGCGCGCTGGGCTGATGCGGAAGAGGTTCGAGCGGCGGGACTTCTTGGTCCGGACGGTGTGGTGCTCGGCGAACTCGACCGCGACTACCTCCGTCATGACGGACCGGAGCACGTGCTATGTTTCGCGCCCACCCGGTCCGGCAAAGGCGTTGGTCTCGTCGTTCCCTCTCTTCTTGCATGGCCGGGTTCGGCCATCGTGCACGACATCAAGGGCGAGAACTGGCAACTGACCGCCGGCTTCCGCTCGCGGCATGGCCGCGTCCTGTTGTTCGACCCCACCAACCCAAAGTCATCAGCTTACAATCCGCTCCTCGAAGTCCGACGCGGGGAATGGGAGGTTCGAGACGTCCAGAATGTGGCCGACGTCCTGGTCGACCCCGAAGGCTCGCTCGACAAGCGGAACCACTGGGAGAAGACCAGTCATTCGCTCCTGGTCGGCGCCATACTCCATGTTCTCTATGCTGAGGCAGACAAGACCTTGGCCGGCGTCGCAGCTTTCCTATCCGATCCGAAGCGGCCGATCGAGGCCACGTTAAAGGCGATGATGACCAGCCGGCACCTTGGCGAGCATGGTGCCCATCCCGTGGTCGCCTCAACTGCGCGCGAACTCCTCAACAAATCCGAGAACGAACGTTCAGGCGTCCTGTCCACCGCGATGTCGTTCCTCGGCCTTTACCGCGATCCCGTCGTGGCCCAGGTGACCTGTCGCTGCGACTGGCGGATTGCCGATCTGATCGCAGATAGCCGACCGGCGACGCTTTACCTTGTGGTGCCACCTTCCGATATCTCGCGAACCAAACCATTGATTCGTCTGGTGCTGAATCAGATCGGCCGGCGCCTAACTGAGGACTTACACGCCCGCGATCGCCGGCATCGCGTTCTGATGATGCTCGACGAGTTCCCGGCACTCGGACGGCTTGATTTCTTCGAGTCCGCGCTGGCCTTCATGGCGGGATACGGCATCAAGAGTTTCTTGATCGCGCAATCGCTCAATCAGATCGAGAAGGCCTACGGCCCCAACAACGCCATTCTCGACAATTGTCACGTCCGCGTCAGCTTCGCGACCAACGACGAGCGGACGGCCAAAAGGGTGTCCGACGCGCTGGGTACGGCGACCGAGATGCGGGCGATGAAGAATTACGCCGGGCACAGGTTGAACCCATGGCTGGGGCACCTCATGGTCTCGCGCCAGGAGACGGCGAGGCCGCTATTGACCCCCGGCGAAGTCATGCAGCTTCCACCGATGGACGAGATCGTCATGGTGGCGGGCACGCCGCCGATCCGGGCGAAGAAGGTCCGCTACTACGAGGATCAGCGATTTACCGAGCGTGTCTTACCACCGCCCGATCCGGCGGCATCAGGTCAGTCATCGCGAATGGATGGATGGTCAACACTTGGAACTCTGAAGCCGACGCGAGGTCCAACTGACAAAGCCGCGGAGGCCGAGGAAGATGCAGCGAACAGCGGGCTCCGTCGTGAGCCCGAACTCCCCGATCACGTCGCGATCGCTAAGGAGACGACTGAACCGACGCCGGCAGAGGAATTTGCGGCCGTTCTTGACGACGACGAGGATGCCATCCGTCAGTCCCGGTTCATACGCCAGCAGATGCGCGGTGTCGCCCGTCAAGTCGCCATGGACCCGAATGACGGTATGGAGCTCTGAGGTAATATGCGCGACCGGATGAACGTCTACTTCCCACCGGAGATTCTGAAACAGATCTCGGAGCTCGCCGATCGCAAGAAGCTTTGCCGGTCTGCGATCGTAGAGGCGGCGGTTGCTTCGTTTCTATCGCCGGACGGCGCGGACAGGCGGGAGGCAGCATTTACCCGTCGGCTGGATCGACTGTCGCGTCAGATGCAGAGACTGGAGCGCGACGTTGGTTTGACAGCCGAGACCTTGGCCCTCTTCATTCGCTTCTGGCTGACGATCACGCCGCCGCTACCTAACGACGCGCAGGCGGCCGCGCAGGCAAAGGGTCGGGAGCGCTTTGAAGGATTTGTCGAGGCGCTCGGGCGCCGTTTGCAGAAGGGGCAAAACTTTCTGCGCGAGATTCCAGAAGATATTCGCCGACAGGAACCCGCCGAAGAAACCTGATTGAACCATGTAGAAAGATCATTTCGCCGGTCCTTCTTTTTCTACCCCAGCCTACGACCGCAGCGATTTAGCCGAACTGATAAAAGCTGGATGCGCTATCGGCTCGAGCGAGCGGAGAGCAGAGGGGCCAGCATGCAAATCTCAACAGCATGGCGTCGAATCGCGCGCGTTTTTCTCCCCTTTGCTGCTGGGTACTATCTCTCGTATCTGTTTCGAACGATCAACGCTCTGATCGCAAGCCCTCTCAGCTCGGATACCGGGGTTGGGGCTGCCGATCTCGGGTTGCTTACGTCAGTCTATTTTCTTGTTTTCGCAGCGGCTCAGATCCCCATCGGTATTCTATTGGACCGCTTTGGTCCGCGTCGCGTCCAGAGCGTTTTGCTGTTGCTCGCAGCAGTCGGCGCCGGACTATTCGCGGTATCGACCGGCTTCCTATCCCTTTTGATCGCGCGCGCAATGATCGGGCTTGGTGTCGCGGCGTCGCTCACGGCAGGACTGAAGTCGATCGTCCTTTGGTTCCCGAGGGAGCGAGTTGCCTTGCTTAACGGCTACATGGTCATGCTGGGCTCGCTAGGAGCGGTGACCGCTACGGCTCCCGTCGAATACCTGCTCGCCTGGATGGGCTGGCGGCAGCTCTTTGACATCATGGCCCTCGCGACCGGTGCGACAGCTATTCTCATCTACGTCGTGGTGCCTGAACGAGGAGTGGCCCCATCAACAGCGGCCGCTTCCCTGAGCTCCGTCTTCAGCGATCGGCGCTTTTGGCGAATGGCACCGTTGTCGGCGACTTGCGTTGGATCGTCCTGGTCCCTGCAGGGATTGTGGGCATCGCCGTGGCTGACAGACGTCGAGGGGTTTGACCGTTCAAGTCTTGTCAGGCAACTGTTCATAATGTCGATCATGCTTGGCGGCGGTGCCTGGTTGTTCGGCATGACGGTCCATCGCATCAAACGAAGGGGAATCGGGGCGGAAACGGTATTAACGATCGTTGCAGTCTTGCTTATCGCAGCCGAGCTGGCCTTGATCCTGCGAGCGCCTCTGCCGTCCATTTTTCCTTGGTCCGTTGTCGCAATTGCCGGAACGGCGACCGTGGTCAGTTTTGCGGTAATAGCGGATTACTTTCCGCCTGAGCTTGCTGGTCGTGCCAATGGCACTTTGAACGTCTTGCACTTTGGCTGGGCCTTTCTGGCACAATCTGCAACAGGCCTGATCCTAGAGCAATGGGCGAGGAACGATGGCCATAGGCCCGTCCAAGCCTATCAAGTCGCTTTTGGTCTCAACGTAGTACTCCAGATCGCGACGCTGGTCTGGTTCGCGCTGCCCTGGCGCCGATCCATCGCTTCGTGGATAAGTTCAATCCTCTTCTTCAGGCCGGCTGACATTCGCTGCACTGTCGAGTCAGTTGGGTTGTATGAGGACGCGGTCATCCTCTTGCCCGCGAATGACGATGTGGAGTGGTAAGCAAGCCACTCCCAGCGAACCGTCACCTTGAGTATCAATTCTCAGACTTTCTTTTTCTACGCTAGTCCACGATCGCTGAAGCTGCTTGTTGCGCCAAGTCCATCGGTGCCTTTTCTAATCATCCCATCTTAGGCGCCCCGTAGGCGCCTCGTTTAGTGGGGGCGGCGGTGGCAATTCATTCCATTCAATCGGAAGCGAATTCGCGCGGCGCGCGAATGCTGCGCAGCGCGCTTGGCTCTGCGATTGCCGGCTACCTCGAAGACAAGGCGATCATCGAGGTGATGCTCAATCCGGATGGGCGGTTGTGGGTCGACCGGTTGTCGAATGGCCTGATCGACACAGGCGAAACTTTGTCGGCGGCAGACGGCGAGCGCATTGTTCGCCTGGTAGCGCACCACGTAGGTGCGGAGGTGCATGCCGGCTCGCCGCGGGTCTCGGCCGAATTGCCTGGGACAGGCGAGCGCTTCGAAGGGCTGTTGCCTCCGGTCGTTGCGGCACCGGCCTTTGCTATCCGCAAGCCGGCCGTGGCGGTGTTCACGCTCGACGACTACGTCGCCAGGGGGATCATGACCTCGGAGCAGGCGAGGAATCTGAGGGACGCGGTCGCGGCACGGAAGAACATCCTCGTCGCCGGCGGGACATCGACCGGCAAGACAACCTTGACGAACGCGCTGCTGGCCGAGGTCGCGAAGAGCTCCGATCGGGTCGTGCTGATCGAAGATACGCGCGAGCTCCAATGTAAGGCGCCTAATCTCGTAGCCTTGCGGACCAAAGATGGGGTGGCCACGCTTTCCGACCTGGTTCGCTCATCGCTACGATTGCGCCCGGATCGCATTCCGGTTGGCGAGGTTCGCGGTGCCGAAGCGCTCGACCTGCTCAAGGCCTGGGGCACCGGTCACCCCGGTGGCATCGGGACTATCCATGCGGGCAGCGCGCTCGGCGCGCTGCGGCGACTCGAGCAACTCATCCAGGAAGCCGTCATCACGGTTCCGCGCGCCCTGATCGCGGAGACCATCAACCTCGTTGTCGTGCTTGCGGGGCGCGGCGGTGACCGTCGCCTCGCTGAACTCGCCATCGTCACCGGGCTCGGGGCCGCCGGTGACTACAACCTTTCATCAGCAGGAGACTGACATGCGCCCGCAATTTCGTTTTCTTCGAGATGTCGCTTCACTGACCACGTCCGGGATGGTTCTTTTGGCGTCAGCACCGGCGTGGGCTGCCGGCTCGAATATGCCGTGGGAGCAGCCACTCAATCAGATATTGCAGTCGGTGGAGGGGCCTGTCGCCAAGATCATCGCCGTCATCATCATCGTCGTGACCGGGCTCACGCTCGCGTTCGGCGACTCGTCGGGTGGTTTCCGCAGACTGATCCAGATCGTGTTTGGTCTGTCGATCGCGTTTGCCGCCTCGAGCTTCTTCCTGTCGTTCTTCTCCTTCGGCGGGGGCGTGGTGATCTGATGGATGAACAGGTCGCAGGCTTTGTCGTGCCCGTTCACCGTGCCCTGACCGATCCGATCCTGATGGGCGGCGCGCCGCGGTCGGTCGCGATTGTCAACGGCACGCTTGCGGCAGCCTTGGGGCTTGGACTGCGGCTCTGGATCGCGGGTCTCGTCCTCTGGTTCATCGGCCACATGGCCGCCGTCTGGGCCGCCAAGCGCGACCCCGCCTTCGTCGATGTCGTGCGCCGACATCTGCGAATTCCCGGCCATCTCAACACCTGAGCTCTCGGTCATGATGAACCTTGCCGAATATCGTCATTCCAACGCGCGTCTCGCCGACTTCCTGCCCTGGGCAGCCCTCGTCGACGAGGGAATCATCCTGAACAAGGACGGCTCGTTCCAGCGGACGGCAAAATTCCGGGGGCCTGACCTCGACAGCGCGGTGCCGGCCGAACTTGTCGGCGTCGCTGGTCGCCTGAATAGCGCCCTGCGCCGTCTGGGATCTGGTTGGGCGGTCTTCGTTGAAGCGCAACGCCATTTTGCGGGTGCTTACCCGCCGAACACCTTTCCGGATGTTGCGTCCGCGTTGGTCGACGCCGAGCGCAGAGCTCAGTTCGAAGAGGCGGGCGCCCATTATGAGTCCAGCTATTTCCTGACCGTCCTCTACCTGCCCCCGGAAGAGGGCGCTGCCCGGGCAGAGCGACTGCTCTATGAGGGCCGGGATCGGACCGTCGGAGCAGACGCGCGCGAGGTGCTCCGCCGGTTTGTCGATCAAACCAACCGCGTGCTGCAGCTCTTTGAAGGATTTATGCCGGAATGCGCCTGGCTCGATGATCAGGACACGTTGACCTACCTGCACTCGACGATCTCGACCAAGCGTCACCGCGTTCGCGTGCCCGAAATTCCGATGTACATCGATGCGCTGTTGGCCGACCAGCCGCTGACCGGTGGGCTAGAGCCGATGTTGGGCTCAGCCAAAATTCGGGTCCTGACGATTGTCGGCTTTCCGGGCGCCACGACCCCGGGAATCCTGGACGACCTGAATCGCCTGCCATTCTCGTATCGTTGGTCGACCCGCGCGATCATGCTCGACAAGACCGACGCCACCAGGCTGCTGACCAAGATTCGGCGGCAGTGGTTCGCCAAGCGAAAGTCCATCGGCGCCATCCTCAAGGAGGTCATGACCAACGAGGCGTCGACGCTGCTCGATACCGACGCGCACAACAAGGCGCTTGATGCCGACGCGGCCTTGCAGGAACTGGGGTCGGATCAGATCGGACAAGCCTTTGTCACGGCGACCATCACTGTCTGGGACGGAGATGCCGGTGCTGCCGATGAGAAGTTGCGGCTGGTCGAGAAGGTCATTCAGGGGCGTGATTTCACCTGCATGATCGAGACGGTGAACGCCGTCGAAGCCTGGCTCGGCAGTCTGCCGGGACATGTCTACGCCAATGTGCGGCAGCCACCGATTTCGACTCTCAACCTCGCCCATATGATTCCGATGTCGGCCGTGTGGGCCGGCGAGACGAGGGATCTGCACTTTAAGGGTCCGCCTCTGTTGTTCGGCAAGACGGAGGGATCAACGCCGTTCCGCTTCTCCCTCCACGTCGGCGACGTCGGTCATACCCTTGTGGTGGGCCCGACCGGTGCCGGCAAATCCGTGTTGCTAGCTCTGATGGCGTTGCAATTCCGCCGTTATCCGAATTCTCAGGTCTTTGCGTTCGATTTCGGCGGCTCAATTCGGGCGGCCGCGCTCGCCATGGGCGGTGACTGGCATGATTTGGGCGGCGCCTTGTCTGACGGAGGCGGTCAACCCGTTGCGCTGCAGCCGCTGGCCTGGATTGATGATCCTTCCGAGCGCGGATGGGCGACGGAATGGATCGGCGCGATCCTGGCACGGGAAAAGGTCGAGATCACCCCGGAGGTCAAGGATCATCTGTGGTCGGCGCTGACATCTCTCGCTTCGGCGCCGAGGCAGGAGCGGACCTTGACGGGCCTGTCAGTCCTTCTTCAATTGAACTCCCTGAAGCGCGCCCTGCAACCATATTGCCTGGGCGGACCTTCCGGGCGCTTGCTTGATGCCGAATTCGAGCGTCTCGGCGAGGCGTCGGTCCAGGCGTTTGAGACCGAAGGCTTGATCGGAACGAGTGCGGCGCCGGCCGTGCTGGCGTACCTCTTCCATCGTATTGGTGATCGTCTCGATGGCCGGCCGACACTCCTGATTGTCGACGAGGGGTGGCTTGCCCTCGATGACGAGGATTTTGCGGGGCAACTCCGGGAATGGCTGAAGACGCTTCGGAAGAAGAACGCGTCCGTCATCTTCGCCACCCAGTCGCTTTCGGACATTGATGGCTCTGCGATCGCGCCGGCCATCATCGAAAGCTGCCCAACGCGCCTGTTGCTGCCGAACGAACGGGCGATCGAACCGCAGATCGCTGCCATCTATCGCCGTTTCGGCCTCAATGACCGCCAGATCGAACTTCTGAGCCGGGCAACGTCAAAGCGCGACTACTATTGCCAGTCTCGTCGCGGCAACCGGATGTTCGAACTTGGCCTTGGTGAGATTGCGCTCGCATTCACCGCAGCCTCTTCCAGGACAGACCAGGTCGCGATTACGCAGCTCATCGCCGAACGTGGACCCGACGGCTTCGTGCCTGCCTGGCTCGAGCAACGTGGCGTCGCCTGGGCGAACGATCTGATCCCCAATCTCGTCAATCTGGAGAAATCGCTATGAGAGCTCTTGGCCTATTGGCGACCACGACCGCCTTCGCTCTGGTATTTGGTGTTGCGGTGCCCGCGAAGGCGCTGATTGTCTTTGATCCCAACAACTACGTCCAGAATGTCCTGACGGCCGCGCGAGAACTCCAGCAGATCAATAATCAGATCACCTCGTTGCAGAACGAGGCGCAGATGCTGATCAATCAGGCAAAGAACCTTGCAAATTTGCCGTATTCGTCGCTGCAGCAACTGCAAGCCTCGATCCAGCGGACTCAGCAATTGCTGGCACAGGCCCAGCGCATCACCTACGACGTCCAGCAGATCGACCGCGCCTTCTCGACGAGCTACGCGCCAGCGACCGGCAGCCAGTCGAACCAGCTACTGATCTCCAACGCTCAATCGCGCTGGCAAAATACTTACTCGGCAACTCAGGACGCGCTTCGCGTCCAGGCCGGCATCGTCGGCAACCTCGACACCAATCGTATCCAGACATCCACACTCGTAACATCAAGCCAGGGTGCCAGCGGCGCGCTGCAGGCAACGCAGGCTGGCAATCAGATCCTTGCGCTGAATGTACAGCAGCTCGCCGATCTTACAGCTGTCGTGACGGCGCAGGGCAGGGCGCAGAGCCTAGAAGCTGCTCAGCGCGCCTCGGCTCAAGATCAAGGACGAGAACAGCTTCGGCGGTTCCTGACACCGGGGCAGGGCTATCAATCCTCCAACGTGCAGATGTTTCACTGATGACCGACGTAAAGGCATTCAAGGCGCTATCGCTGCTTACGACAATCGGCCTGGTGGCCGTCGCTGCCTGCACGATTCAACTGCGTGGCGGAGACGATTCTCCGCCGGCATCGAAGGCGGAGCAGACGACCGATGCAACCGCCTCCGATCTCGCACGCTGCCGCGGCGTCACTCGGGAGGAAGCAGCGGGCTATCGGCATTGTAGGCGCGTTTGGGACGAAAATCGGCGCCGTTTCTTTGGCAAAAAGGACAGCGCCGCAGCTTCCGGCCACGATGAGCCAACCAGTTCGATAGCTGTCTTAAAGGATCAAAGTCGGATTCCTCAGGGATATCCCAACCTTGCGACACCTGAGGTGAGCAAGCCATGACTGGTACCGGGATCATTGACCAGTTTCTGGAAACATTCACGCGTTATATCGATACCGGATTCGGGTTGCTGGGAAGTGACGTCGGTTATCTCGCGACGACTCTTGCCGCGATCGACGTCACACTCGCCGCCTTGTTCTGGAGTTGGGGAACGGACGAGGACATCATCGCACGTCTCGTCAAGAAGACGCTTTTCGTCGGCGTCTTTGCTTACCTCATCGGCAACTGGAATGGCTTGGCGCGCATTGTTTTCGAGAGTTTTGCGGGTCTTGGGCTGAAAGCATCGGGCGCAAGCCTGTCCGCATCCGACTTTCTGAGACCGGGAAAGATCGCTCAAGTCGGACTCGATGCCGGCCGACCGTTGCTCGATTCGATCTCCAACCTGATGGGCTACATCAGTTTCTTCGAGAATTTCGTCCAGATCATCATCCTCCTGTTCGCCTGGGTCGCAGTGTTGCTCGCCTTCTTCATTTTGGCGATTCAGCTCTTTGTCACCCTGATTGAGTTCAAGCTTACGACACTGGCCGGCTTCGTGCTCATTCCATTTGGTCTGTTTGGCAAGACCGCCTTTGCGGCGGAGCGGGTTTTGGGCAATGTCATATCTTCAGGGATCAAGGTTCTGGTCCTGGCCGTCATCGTAGGCATCGGCTCGACCCTGTTCTCTCAGTTCACCTCTGGTTTCGGCGGCGCACAGCCGACCATTGAAGACGCGATGACACTGGTGCTCGCGGCGCTCTCCTTGCTGGGGCTCGGTATCTTCGGTCCGGGTATCGCAAACGGCCTGGTGTCGGGCGGACCTCAGCTCGGCGCGGGTGCCGCGATTGGAACAGGCCTTGCTGCCGGCGGCATTGTTGCGGCAGGCGCAGGTGTTGTTGCCGGTGGCGCTGGCCTCGCTGGTGGGGCGATTGCAGGCGCCGCGCGCGGTGGCGGCGCTGTCATAAGCGGAGTATCAGCCGCCTATCGCAGCGGCGGCCTTGCCGGCGTCGCGGAGGCTGGCACTTCGGCTGCCATGAGTCCGTTACGTCGTGCGGCGGCTGCGCTCGGCGGAAGTGGGGAAGCCGGCGCACAGGCCGCGAGCACCTCGGCCGAAGGTCAGCCCGATTGGGCGCGGCGCATGAAGCGTGCCGAGACTATTCGGCACGGCGCATCGGCCGCCGGCCACGCGGTTCGCTCAGGCGATCACGGCGGCAGCGGCTCCTCCGTCGATTTGTCTGAAGGAGAGCGCTGAGACGCACCACTGCACCCCAACGCAGAGCAGCACCTCAAACCCTTCCCTCGCACGACTTGAAACCGATCACTTGATCGCAGGGGCAAACATCGATGTTCAAACGACCATCAGTTCACTACGGGCGCATGCCCGAACCGATCACGCCTTATCAAAAGGCAGCCCAAGTTTGGGACGAACGCATTGGATCTGCCCGCGTGCAGGCCAAGAACTGGCGCTTGATGGCGTTCGGTTGCTTGACGTTATCAGCCGGTCTCGCAGGTAGCCTTGTTTGGCAATCGAGCCAAGGCTCGATCACGCCCTGGGTGGTCGAAGTCGATCAACTCGGCCGGACACAAAGGGTTGCGCCGGCCAACATCGACTATCAACCCAACGACGCTCAGATAGCCTACCATCTGGCGCGCTTTATCGAGGATGTTAGAGGCCTGCCCGCCGACGGCATCGTTCTGCGCCAAAACTGGCTCCGGGCCTATGATTTTACGACGGATCGTGGCGCCGCTGCGCTGAACGACTATGCGCGCAACAATGACCCCTTTGCCAAGCTGGGTAAGGCGCAAATTTCTGTCGACGTCTCGAGCGTCATTCGTGCGTCGTCGGAAAGCTTCCGGGTCGCATGGACTCAGCGCACCTACGACAACGGATCGTTGAGCTCGACGGAGCGTTGGACCGCGATTCTTACGATCGTGATCGAAACGCCGCGCGATGCCGAACGCCTGCGCAAGAATCCCCTTGGCGTCTACGTCCGCGCCATCAACTGGTCAAAGGAGTTGAGTCAGTGACCAAGACGCCGTCTGACGTTCATTCGAAGCGTTTCCTCCTGCACAGCAAGCTCAATGTGCCTCGGCCCGAGTTTGTGACCTCAAAGCAAGCGCTCCTGTCGGCGCTCTTGCTTTGTTTGTCGGCGCTCGGCGGGTGCGCGACCTACGTACCGCCGGAGATCAGCTATGACGCGGAGGTCCCGCCGCTGCCGGCAGCTCCAGTGGCACTGGACGACAGCTCGCGGCCGCTTCACGTTCCACCGCTCTGGAAGCCAACTCTCGGCGGCAAATCGGCCGAGAAGGAAAAGCCCGAACCCGTGAGCCGGGTTGAGACGGCAAACAGCGCAGCGAGGGTCGAACCGCGCAAACGTGGGTATTTCAACGCGGCGCAAATCTACGCTTACAGTCCTGGCGCACTCTATCAGGTTTACGCCGCGCCCGGGCAGATCACGGATATCGCGCTCGAGGAAGGAGAACAGTTGACTGGAGCAGGGCCGATCGCGGCCGGAGATACCGTACGCTGGGTCGTGGGCGATACCGAGAGCGGGAGCGGCGACACACGGCGCGTCCATATCCTGGTCAAGCCGACCCGAGCTTCGATTGAGACCAACCTGGTGGTCAATACTGACCGGCGCACTTACCTGATCGAACTCCGCTCCCGCGAGCGACCATACATGCCGTCTGTTGCCTGGTACTATCCAGAGGCGGTACGCGAACGGTCGCGTTCAGCTGCGCTGAAGCCCGTTCTTCCGGGTCCGGCGCAGCGCATCTCCCGCTATGCCATCGAGGGGGACAGTCCTCCCTGGCGGCCGCTCGCCGCATATGACGATGGCCGCAAGGTCTATGTCGAATTCCCGCAAGGCATCGTGCAAGGCGAGATGCCTCCGCTCTTTGTCATCGGTCCAGATGGCAAGACCGAACTCGTCAACTATCGCGCTTACGGCAACGTATTGATTGTCGATCGACTCTTTGCAGCCGCCGAACTGCGGCTCGGCGGCGAGCACCAGCAGAAGGTCCGTATTGTCAGGACCGACGGGAGGCCGTCGTCATGAACAATGGAAACGATCACGAGCAAGCAGTTCCGCCGGCGACACAAGGCGAGCCGTCCGAAAGCTTCCGCTTGAGAGCTGACCATCCACGCGTCACGCGGTTGTCGCGGAAGGTCTTGGCCGGCGGAAGCGCCGTTGCATTGCTCGTCATCGGCGGAACTGTGTTGTGGTCGCTACAGAGCAATCGCTCCCGTAATCAAGCGGCCGATGAGCTTTACAGTACCGACCACCACAATGTTGCGGACGGCATTACGACGCTGCCGAAGGACTATGCTGGCGTTCCGCGCCAACCCGTCCCACAGCTTGGTCCGCCGCTCCCCGGGGATCTCGGTCGACCGATCCTTGCCGCCCAAGGCCAGCCACCGGCGATCGGCGCTGATCCGGACCAGCAGCGCCGAGATCAAGAGTCCGAGGCAGCCCGCATCAGTCATCTATTCGCTTCGTCCAATGGAGGAGGAGTGCGTGCGCCCACCGCTGCGACGGTTGGAAGCGACCGCGCCGTGCTACCGAACGCAACGAGCACTGGCGACGATGGATCTGCGCAGAACGGCCAGGACCGCAAGCTTGCCTTCGTGAACGCCTCTGTGGATCGTCGCACGGTAAGCCCTGACCGCATTACTCGGCCGGCTTCACCCTACATCGTACAGGCTGGAACTGTGATTCCGGGAGCTCTGATTACGGGGATTAGATCGGATCTTCCAGGCCAAATCACCGCGCAGGTGACAGAAAACGTGTACGACACACCCACCGGTCGATTCTTGTTAGTGCCGCAGGGCGCGCGTCTGATCGGGGTCTACGACAGCCAGGTCACTTTCGGCCAGTCACGCGTCCTACTCGTCTGGACCCGGCTGATCATGCCGAATGGACGTTCCATCGTTCTCGAGCGACAATCTGGCGCTGACGCTGCCGGATATGCAGGCCTCGAAGATCAGGTCGATAATCACTGGGGCGAGCTGTTCAAGGCTGCGGCACTATCGACGTTTCTGGCGGTCGGGACTGAACTGGGGGCCGGCTCGGACACCAACAGCAACGACAGCGCCATCATCCAGGCATTACGACACGGTGCCTCCGACTCACTAAACGAAACCGGACAGCAGGTGGTTCGACGCAGTCTCAACATCCAGCCTACTTTGACCGTACGACCTGGTTTCCCGGTTCGTGTTCTTGTCAATCGTGACCTCATACTTACGCCGTATAGAGGGTGACAACATGCCAAAGCTCAAAATAGGAGAGCTTCCAGATGACAAGCCGGTCAAAGTGAGCGCGGAGCTGCCGGCGGCCGTGCATCGCGATCTCATTGCATATGCAGAAGCCCTTACGCGTCAAGGTGGTCAAGTGGTCGAACCGACTAAGCTCATCGCTCCCATGTTGGCGCGCTTTATGGCCACGGATCGAGGATTTTCTAAATTGAAACGTGGCGGCCGCGTACCGGTCGCCGGCGAATGACAGTGATGCTCAAGGCTTCTCGAAGTTGCCAGTCAAAGCTAACAGTACGATGCATCAACCGAGACGCTGCCGGGTTTGGCCCGTGAGCTAAGATATCGTGTCGGAAAGCGTGTTCCTGCGTCTGCCCCGAAATAACTCTGATTGCCCCGGCTTTCTCTGTCTTCAGACGCAAGAGCGCCTGGCGTCGATCGGCATTTATTCGGTGACCTTCAAGCGCGGTACACTGCTCCGGCCATCGACGCTGATAGGCACGTCGCCCTCGATTGTCGCCCGACGTACGACGCGATGCCCGTCCCCGTAATCGTTGACGGCGTAATGCTGCGTTGCGCGGTTATCCCATATCGCGATATCGCCCACTAACCAGTTCCAGCGCACAGTGTTTTCGGGCGCGGTGATATGAGACTGGAACAGATCGAAGAGCTTTTGTCCGTCGTATTTGGAGATCCCAACAAAGTGCTTCACCAAAGCTCCGAGCACTAGCGTCCGCTCGCCTGTTTCGGGGTGGACGCGCACGACGGGATGCTCGGTCTCAAAAACCGTTCTGGTGAATACCTCGTCGAAGTGTTTCTTGTCCACCTCGCGGACACGCGCGATCCCGGCGTAATCGAAAACGTTGCTGTGAACGGCCCATAGCTCCTCGGCAAGCCGTTGTAGCGGCGGCGGCAGATCGAGATACGCGGAAGCTGTGTTCGACCACACGGTGTCGCCTCCGAAAGCTGGCATTACTACGGCCCGCAGGACTAAAATCTTGGGATAGGCATCGGCGAAGGTCCCATCCGCATGCCAAACATCGGCGCGACCGCCGCCGCGAGTGGAGTCCAGTTCGAGGAGCGAGGCCGTCCCCCTGGCGGCGCCGAGCATCGGATGCGGCGTTAGCTTTCCAAGACGAGCAGCAAAGCGCTCCTGTTCAACGTCATTGAGATGTCGTTGGTTGCGGAAGAAGATCACCTTGTGCTCGAGCAGCAAGCTGTTGATCGCAGCGATCGTGCGGTCCGGTAGATCGCCCGATAGCTCGATATTTTTGACTTCGGCACCGATGCGCGCTGCACGTTTCAGAACATCGGCGCCCGGAATGACGTCACCGATCAAAGCCGTTGTGCTCATGTTGTTTTTCCAAGCCCTTGAAGTTTCTGCTTTTCGAGGCGGATGATCTTCAGCAAGCAACGTGCCAGGCGAAAGAAGAACATGTAGCCCCCATGGCAACGAATTGCGCTATTTGGCGCGAGTTCTCGGACCAACCGATGATTCGACCGAGCGACAAAGAAGCTCGATCGTCGACCTCACCCACCGAATATGGTGCAAAGAGAGCGGCAGCCGACGGAAGACGTTCAGTTATGTTATTGCAATCACTCAACTGCCCTCAAAAAGGCAATGCTTCCGTAAGATTGGTAATAATTCATGATGATCATAAATCATGTAGTCGGGCCCTGCCGCGCGTAAGCGCCCTTCGGAAACATATCCACCCACGATTGATACGTTGATAAGGCCAAGATTGCGGGCAATCTCGGTCTCAACTGGCATATCGCCCACGATGACAGTTCTTTCTGGGGATAGATCATTAGCCTGCATATACAAGCGCAGCCGTTCTTGCTTGCTCATGCTCATAAACTGAGTTGCGCGGCTCTCAAATGCCAAGATGTCGGTGACGTGAGTCTTGATCCCAAGTCTTCGCAATTGCGTGCGAATTGGTCCAACAATGTGGTTGCTGACAATGACGGTTTGGATGGCTCGCTGATCAGCGGCGAGCAAAACATTTCGAGCCCCTTTACGTAAGGCCGCGTTGCGCGCCAGGAACTCATAAGTGTCGTGAAAAATGGCGTTGTCGTTGCTCTGTACGACTTCGATTTCATCTTTCGACATGCCCAGGTTGCGGAAAAGAACCGAAGGAGGAAGTTCGAACTTCTCTCGAAGCTTGTGCATATCCACAGCTGCGCGACCGAAGCGGCTCAAAATTGCATTGATGGTTTGCAGCACCGCGTTGGCATCATCGAGCAGCGTGCCATTCCAGTCGAAAATAATCGCGGATTTCATGCATAAACCTAAGGCAAATGTGGTCGTGCGATAGAATGTGTTCGAGACTTAGATATTTACTGGTCTACATGTCTGGGGCGATCGTCGCGGTTCGAACAGAGTCGTCACGGATGCAACGTGCACCAGGGAGCTGAACGGGCGGACTGTTCTTCCGAGGCGAGAGGGCGGGTGGAGAGCGTGAGCATTGCTGCTTCTTTAGCTCTGTTTCTGGATCGATTTAGTTGAAGCAATGGCCGTGCCAGCCAGCGTTGGCATGCAATAAGGCCGGGAGGACTTTGGAAGGTCTCAACGCTTACTATGCGCGCTGCACTGGACCTGACACGACATTGCATCTCTGTCAGAATACGGACAAGAGTCTACACGGTGCGGTAAATTCGAGCTGACCGTTCCGTAAGTGAATTCTGCGAGTCAATCGATGGGCCAGGTTGATCTCTCCGAGACCGGTTCATTCTAGTGAGGCAAATTGGGTTCTCAGTACTCGGAATACTAAGTCGAAGCTCCGGGGTGTTGAACAACTTTCGACTGAGAGGACGCCGCTGCAGCCAATCCGCAATGCCTCGACCGGCGTCACGGCAAGACTAATGCCGCTGGAGCCCGTGAGAGCTGCAGATGTAGGCTCGCTCTCTGTCGACCGGCCCTGTTGGCGCCAGTCCTGCGCATTGTAGCCTCAGCCCTGAATCAGGATAAGAGCTGCAACTTCCTGATCCCGTGGCAGTTTGCTCGCCGCCAAGCCGGTGGCGACACCAAGGCGGTCAGGAGCGGGGCGGTTTTGACTCATCTTGCGCTTGCCTTCGACCCTGGTGATGGGGATGCGCACGCCGACGATCTCACGCAACTGGGCGGCGATGAAATCCGCGGGAGCATCGCTGACGGCCCAAGGCGTCGCACGTGACGTCTCATGGATATTCGTCAGACGCGTCACGATTTCAAGCAGGCGATCGGGATCCTCGAAGAACTCGGTCGGCCCATGGGCGTGGACCGCGATGTAATTCCATGTCGGCACCACACGTTCAGATTGTCGTTTGCTGGGATACCAAGATGGCGTCACATAAGCCTCTGCGCCAGCGAAGATCGCGAGAGCTTCTCCGATCGGGGGCGTGCGCCATTGCGGATTGCCCTTCGCTAGGTGGCCGTACAGCGCGCCGTGTTCGCCTTCGCTCTCATCGAGAAAGAGCGGAAGAGGCGTCGCAAGGGGCCCGTCTGATGTGGCCGTGATCAGGTTAGCCAATCGGGCGCAGCGGATTGTCGCTCGAATGTTCTCCAGGTCGTCATCTCGAAAGTGGGGTGGTATGTACATGAAGGTTCTCCGTTGGAGGTCGTCGAGATAAACCCAGGTCAGTATGCTAGAAAACTGCCAGTTTCAGTCGCTCCGTAGAGGTTCCACATTGGATCGAGCCGCCTTGCTCGTCGCCCGGCCGGCTGATGATCGCACCCCCTCACGCACTTCAGGCTGAGCAAGGCAATTGTGATGGACCAAGCGGCAAGTCCGGGTGTACCGGTAGCTCGGTTTTATTCGTCGCTCTGAACGTCTGGGTTTCCTTGAACTGCTGCCCGTTGCCCGAGCCATATTCTCAACTTGGCATCTACAACAGCGGCTTGCTGAGAGCAGAGAATACGGCGGTGCCTCACGGGCATGATTGCGAGCCGGGGCGACGCGAGCGTGCACTGAGAGGGGCCGCTGGACGCAAGAGCCGTTGGCTCGACCGCCGCTGGAGGATCTCGTCGCTTGGCAACAGCTTCGTCAATACCGATGAACACAACATCACCATCTTCCAGAACGGGGATGGTTCATGGGGCGGCAGGCTCACCGAAAAAGCCGCAGGACGCTTCGTTACGGCGAGACGGCGATATGAGTCCGAAGCGAAGGCCAAACTGGCCGCGTTCGACGGGATGATCTTCCTGAAAGATAGACGTGGCTGGGATGGATAGGGCGCCGCCTGTCGGTCTGTTACGTTTCGTCCGGTGGGTTTGTCGAATCGCTTTCCCCGCAATTCACCGATCCGATCCAAGAGTCGCTGCCCCGTCCCAACAAATATCTTTCTACCAATATCCGCATGAACATAGCTGGTTCGCGAGAGCCACCGGGGCTTAGGACTCCACACGATTTGAACTGTCTGTCCACAGGCGAACGACTATGGCATCCAACCCGGAATGGCGGGCTGCGGTGCGCCAATTGCGCGACATGTGGGAACACAAGGCTTGGCCCGACGAGCCGCTCGGTCCGGGTTGGGCCAATGCATTCTCCGATTGGATCGAGAAATTCGGTTTCTGGCGCGTCTCGGACGCGGTTCAGATGGCGTCGGCTCCCCGTCTGAGGACGGCGAGCGGTTGCCTCCGGACATTCGGGACATTCCAAGATACGCCGTGGTAGAGCGCGGCGAGGATCGGGAGCCCGGGATGAAGGGCTGTTATCTCGTCCGCGGCAGGATGCGCTTGAAATTTTACTGCTCGGAAGGCGATGACGAAGTCCTCAAGCTGCTAAGGCACGCAATGCGCGCGGGAGTTTCAGAGTCCGCAATGCACCATGCCGTCGATGATAACACTACGCTTGAGGACTGCTTTGCGGCGATGGGTGTACACCGCACGACATTCCGCATTGCCATGGGGCATCCGATGTTCGACGTGCGTCCCAAAGGACAGCAGGTCTTCGTCCGGCAAGATCCAGAGTGACGAGTTTGGGAGGCCTATCTGCGGAGGACGAGTGGCCGGGGCGCGCCGATCAGCAGGCTGGGTGGCTGGTATTTTCCGAGTCGTTTTCCACCGGTTGATCCCCGCCCAAGAAGGCGAGGCGGTGAGACCGCGCCAGCGAACGATCAGCTCGCGACACGTGCTATTCAATCCTCGTGGTCAGCGTCCTTTCCGCTAGATTTCTCGGCTGCTTCGACAATCGCCTGCGTTCCTCACGATCTCCTTGCGAAGACGCTGTTTGGCGCACATGCGCCGATTCCTGACCGGCGCGCCGGGCGTCGGAGGCGCCTTGTCGGCCGGCCGGAATCTTTGGTTCGGCGTCGGCGCGAAGCCATCCTCGGAACCCGCATTCCAAGGATTGGAAATCGGAGCGGATCCGGAACCGGACCGCCGGCGGGACCGCTCGCACCCGGTTTCCGGCTTCCTGTCGCCCGTGGAATCGAATCCTTCGAACGCCGGGCGGGCTCTTCCCGTCGCCCCGGCGTCAGTTCGCCTGTCGCGCGAAAACCCAGTTCGTCGCGCGTGGCACCTGAGCAACAGCAGCGAAGACGCTGCTGGCAGGCTCGTAGGTGCAGCCAAGGGGTCCGCCTACGATGGTATTCGGATCAGCCAAGCGCATTGATCAGCCTCGAAATCGCAGCGGCCGGACAGGAAGCGATTCTTTGCTAGCCGTGCCGCAAGCGATGTGCCCCCGTTGTGCCCCGACTCCTCTGGGGCACACGCTAAGGGAATCAATCTATTAAATCTTTGAAATCTGGAGCTAAATGGTGGACGCACAAGGGATCGAACCTTGGACCTCTCCCGTGTGAAGGGAACGCTCTCCCGCTGAGCTATGCGTCCGGGACGTGACGTGCCAACGGCCGCTGGCGGCCGGTCGAATAGTGGCGCTTCGTCAGAGCGTGCGATTTACGAAGTGCGGGGTAGGGGTGTCAAGCCAAACCCTGCAGGAATCGAGGCCTGCAAGAATCGAGACCTGCAAGAATCGAGACCTGCCGGAATCAGACTCCCTGCTGGCGGGCACGGGAGGCGTGTGACTGCAGCGCCCGGATGCGCTCGGCGAGCGTGCCGCCGCCTTCGGGCATGCCGCTTGCCTGCGAGACGCCGCTTGCGGCGCCGTTGGCGGGCTTGGCGGCCGCCTTGGCCGGCACGGTCGGCTCCGCCGCCAGCATGGCCTCGATCGCCGAATTCGGCCCCTCGAGCTGGATCGCGAGCTTGGCCACCTCGGCCGCGATGTCGTTGATGCGCTCGCGCAGCAGCGCGTTCTCCATCCGCTCGGTCGCCCACGAACTCTCGGCCTGCTGCTGGATCGCGTTGATGTCGCGCTGCAGCTTGCCGCGCTCGTCGCTGATGATGCGCAGCTGCTCCTCGACCGCGGCCTTCTCCTGGCGCAGCTTCTCGAGCGCCGACGATTTGCCGCCGCCTGCCGCGGCGATCTCCTCGCGCAGCTCCTGCACCGTGCGCTCGGCGGCGGCGTTGGCCTGCTTCAACTGACCGTTCTCGAACTCGCGCTCGGCAAGCAGCTTGCCCTGGGTCGCGAGCCGGGTCTCGAGGTCGGTGACGCGGTTGCCGAGCATCTCGGCTTCCTTGACCTGGACGATCAGCTGGCGGTCGAGATCGGTGACGCGCTGGCTCAGATTCTCGACCCGGCCGCGCGCGTCGGTGAGATCGCGCGTCGCGGTTTCCGACTGGCTGCGCTCCTGCGCGAGACGGGCCTCGGTCGCCGCGAACTCCCGCGCGGCATCGTCGACCCGGTTCTTCAATTCCTCGACCTGGGTCCTGACCGCGACCAGCTCGATCTGGCGGCTGTCTGCCGTCATCGAGCGGTCGCTGAGCTCGGCGTTGATCTTGCCGAGTTCGCTCTGCTTGTCGGTCAGCGCCTGCTCGGCGTTGCGCAACAGATCGGTCTTGGCCGAGAACTCTTCCTCGGTGGCGCGAAGCTGCTCCTTCATGGCCTTCTCGCGCGCTTCCATCGCGAAGATCGCGGCGTTCTTCTCGCCGAGCTCGATCTTCATGCGGTTGATCGCATCGGTCTTCTTGCCGAGCTCGGCGAGCTGGCTCGTGGTCTTGCTCTTGAGCTGGTCGACACTCATCTCGAGCCGGCGGGCCGACATGGCGAATTCGGCGCGGAGCTGGTCCTTGTCGGCCTGGATCTCGGCCATCGACAGCGGGGTGGCCGCCTCCATCCGGCGCGTGGTCAGCCGCACCGCCCGGTTATGCACCAGCGGCAGGATCATCAGGCCGCACAGCATCGAGATCAGGAAACCGATCGCCGCGTACATGATCGGCTCGATCATGAAGGGTCACTCCAAGGAAAGAGGGAATTTGTTAATCACAATGCCACGGCGGGCCAGCCAAAGGCCAGCCCGATCGCCGCGTTAACCTGAATAGCTAACCGTAGCGGAGCGCCCCGGCGCACTCATCCCCCTCGGGGCTTGCGATCTAGAACGGGTTCCAGGTCGCGCGCGGGGTGTATTTGAGATAGCCGACGCTGGCGCCGAGCCGCAAGCCGATGCCCGAGCGAATCGGGACCAGCACGATGTTGTTGGCGGTGAGCGCCGTCATGCCGAAGCCGCCGACGATATAGGCCGAGCCGTCGATGCCGACGAAGCGCTGGTAGATCGCCTGCGTCGAGGGCAGGTTGTAGACCAGCGTCATGGTGCGGGCGCCGTCGCCACCCCAGTCGAAGCCGACCGAGGGACCCTGCCAATAGACCCGGAGGTCGCCGGCGTTCTTGGTGTAGAGGGTGCCTTCGCCATAGCGCAGCCCGGCCACGAACGCGCCGGAGCCTTCCTCGCCGAGCACATAACCGTTGGGCAGACCCCATTGGCTGACGGCGCGTTCGATCACCGAGGCGAGCCCGCGCGAAACGTTGCCGAAGAACTTGTGTCCGGCGCCAACCAGTTCGTCGGGCCCGTAAGTATACGGGGTCGGTTCACGTTGTGGCGATGGATATTGCGGCGGTGGGGGCTGCTGCGCGGACGCCCCTGCGCTCCAGCACATCAGCGCGGCAAACGCGACCGCGGCAAGGCGTGATGCGAAAGTCATAAAGAACCCCTGCTATCGAAATCTGGGCGTTGCCCCTTAACCCGATGCCAACAGGCACGGCTCTAGGTTGCGCCCAGTGTCCCCTCGACTCGGATGTTATCGGTACCAACTATGACGGCACAACGGCAGGAAAGATATGGATGGTGCCGAGGGATGGCGTTTTTCGGCCTGTTGGCGGGCATTTTGGCGGCCGTCGCGCCCGGTCTGCCTGTTCGGGCCACCACGACCGAGCGCGTGGTGACGAACCGCTACTCGGGACTTGCGATCGAGGGATTCGATCCCGTCGCCTATTTCACCGACGCCGCCGCCACCCCGGGGCGGCCGGAATTCGAGGCCGCCGAGAGCGGCGTGGTCTGGCGTTTCCGCAACGAGGGCAACCGCGCCTCGTTCGTGGCGCATCCCGAAATCTATGGACCGCAGTTCGGCGGCTACGATCCGACCGATCTGGTGCGAGGCGTGACCTGCGCGGGCAATCCGCGATTCTGGGCCGTCGTCGGGAACAGGCTTTATCTGTTCAACCGGGAACACAGCCGCGATGCCTTCGCCGCCGATCCCGCGCGCTATCTGAAGGAAGCCGCGGCGCGCTGGCCGGAGCTGGAAGAGAGGCTCGCGCAGTAATCACGGCGCCGCGGCGGGGTCGCCCCAGGCCATGAATTCGGGCACCAGGAAGTCCTCGCGGCCCAGTCCGAAATGCAACGGGTGCCCGTGCGAATCGGTGACCTTGCCGCCGGCTGCCACGACGACCGCGTGGCCGGCCGCCACATCCCATTCGGATGTCGGCGACAGACGCGGATAGACATCGACCTGGCCTTCGGCGACGCGGCCGAATTTGACCGCCGATCCCAGCACCGCGCGGACGGCGCCGCCGCGCTGGTCGATGAAGGCTTCGGTGCGCGCATCGCCATGCGAGCGGCTCACCGCAACGGTCCAAGGCGCGCCGCGCGGCGGACAGGGACGGGTCTTGATCGGCACGGCCTGCGCAACCGCGCCGTTCTGCAGCGTCAACCGCTCCGCGCCCTTGCCGACGATGCCGCGCCAGATCAGGCCGAGCGCGGGCGCGCCGACGATGCCGAGCAGCGGCACGCCCTGCGTGACCAGCGCCACATTGACGGTGAATTCATTGCGGCCGGCGACGAACTCCTTGGTGCCGTCGAGCGGATCGATCAGGAAGAAACTGCCCTTGTAGGGCGGCGTCGCCAGATGGACGCGCTCCTCCGACAGCAGCGACACATGCGGCGCGAGCCGCGTCAGTCCCTCGACGATGATGCGATCGGCGGCGAGGTCGGCCTCGGTGACCGGTGAGCCGTCACTCTTGCCGGTCACATTCATGACGGACCGGTTGACCGCAAGAATCGCCTCGCCGGCGCGGATTACCAGTTCAGTCAGCGATTCGAGCAGCGTGGCGGCGGCCTCGCAGCCGATCAGGGACGGCTGTGCCTTATTCATGGGCGGGGTCTCATATCCTGTTTGTGTTCCCTGAGATCGTGATGCGATGACAAGGCATCGCGTCATGATCGCATCTCCTTGTTTGAGCATGATCTTTTCGGAAAGCCGGTTTCCACTTTTCCGGATCATGCTTTATCAGTCCTGCCGCAAGCTGGCAGCATCCGTCTGCCCGGTGTATCAAGCCGACAGGCATGCGTGATTCGCACTCCTCGGTCGGCGTGCGGCTTTCCAGGAAACAATTGATGTCTGGCACTTCGTCTCCCGGTCCCGCTCCCGATGCGCTCGAACTCGCAGCGCTGCTGTGCTCGCGGGTCTGTCACGATCTCATCAGTCCGGTCGGTGCGATCGTCAATGGGCTCGAGGTCCTTGACGACAATCCCAAGCCCGAAGATCGCGACTTCGCGCTCGACCTGATCCGCAAGAGCGCCAAGACCGCTTCGGCGCGGCTGCAGTTCTGCCGGCTGGCGTTCGGTGCCGCCGGTTCCTCCGGCGCGCAGATCGACCTCGGCGATGCCCAGAACATGGCGAGGGGGCATATCGAGGACGGCAAGGTGACGCTGACCTGGAATCTGCCGCGGCTGCTGCTGCCCAAAAATCGCGTCAAGCTGCTGTTGAACATGCTGGTGATCGCGCAGCAGACGATCCCGCGCGGCGGCACGCTCACGATCGATCCGGCCGGCGAGGGCGAGGCGATGAGCTTCCGCATCACGGCCGCGGGTCTCAACGCGCGCGTGCCGCAGAACATCGTCGACCTGCTCAATGCAAGCTCGTCGAACACGGTCGATGCGCATGCGGTGCAGCCGCATTACACGCGCCTGCTGGCGGAAGCCTGCGGGCTGAAGGTGACGCTGATGCTCGACGGCGACAAGGTCATCATCGCAGCGTCCTGAACGCCGCCGCGGGAACATCATTAATCAAAGGTTACGACGGGCCGCGCGATTCAATCGCGCGGCCTTATCTCTTTGTTGATCCCGTTCTTTTCCATTTGCTCAACCAAACTTAAACGCTTTGCGGAGAAGCTGACCCAAGTTCCGTCAGGCGCGTCGATGCCGCGTGCCGCTGCGTATTTGAAGGTTGGTTTTCATGGACGATCTGTTGCGCGAGTTCCTGACGGAGAGCAGCGAGAGCCTGGATACGGTCGACAACCAGCTGGTGCAGTTCGAGCAGGATCCGAACAACGCCAAGATCCTGGATAACATTTTCCGCCTGGTGCACACCATCAAGGGGACCTGCGGCTTCCTCGGGCTGCCGCGGCTGGAAGCGCTGGCGCATGCCGGCGAGACGTTGATGGGCAAATTCCGCGACGGTATGCCGGTGAAGGCGGAAGCCGTAACGCTGATCCTGTCCTCGATCGACCGCATCAAGGAGATCCTGGGCGGGCTGGAGGCGACCGAGGCCGAGCCCGAGGGCAACGACCGCGACCTGATCGATCAGTTAGAGGCCATGGTCGAGCATGGCATGGCGGCGATGTCCGATTCGACGCAGTCGATGCCGGCAGCCGCTGAAGACGACGTGCCCGTCGTCGAAGCGCCGTCGGTGCAGGCGGCGATGAGCGAAGGCACGCTGGTGGCGCAGACGCTGGAGCGTCCGCTGCGTCCGGGTGAGGTCTCGCTCGACGAGCTCGAGCGCGCCTTCCGCGAGACCGAGACCGAAGTGACGGCACCCGCGCCGGTCGCGAAGCCCGCCGCCGCAGCACCTGCAGCCGAGCCGGCCGAGACCGCGAAGAAGCCGGCCCGCAAGACCGCAGCCGAGACCGACGTCCAGGAAGGCGACAAGATCGCCAACCAGTCGATCCGCGTCAACGTCGACACCCTCGAACATCTCATGACCATGGTCTCCGAGCTGGTGCTGACCCGCAACCAGCTGCTCGAGATCAGCAGACGCAACGAGGACACCGAGTTCAAGGTGCCGCTGCAGCGGCTCTCCAACGTCACCGCCGAGCTGCAGGAAGGCGTCATGAAGACGCGGATGCAGCCGATCGGCAATGCCTGGCAGAAGCTGCCGCGCATCGTCCGCGACCTCTCCGGCGAACTCGGCAAGCAGATCGAACTGGAGATGCACGGCGCCGACACCGAGCTCGACCGCCAGGTGCTCGACCTGATCAAGGATCCGTTGACGCACATGGTGCGCAACTCCGCCGATCATGGCCTGGAGACCACCGCCGAGCGGGTTGCGGCCGGCAAGGGAGAGCAGGGCACCATCCGCCTGTCCGCCTATCACGAGGGCGGCCACATCATCATCTGCATCGCCGACAATGGCCGCGGGCTCAACACCGAGCGGATCAAGGCCAAGGCACTCCAGAACGGTCTCGTCACCGAGGCCGAGCTGGAGAAGATGACCGAGGCCCAGATCCACAAGTTCATCTTCGCGCCGGGCTTCTCGACCGCGGCGCAAGTGACCTCGGTGTCCGGCCGCGGCGTCGGCATGGACGTGGTGCGCACCAATATCGACCAGATCGGCGGCACCATCGACATCAAGAGCGTGGCCGGCGAGGGCGCTTCCGTCACCATCAAGATCCCGCTGACCCTGGCGATCGTCTCCGCGCTGATCGTGGAAGCCGGCGGCGACCGTTTTGCGATCCCTCAATTGTCCGTGGTCGAGCTGGTGCGGGCCCGCGCCAACTCCGAGCACCGCATCGAGCGGATCAAGGACACCGCAGTGCTGCGCCTGCGCAACAAGCTGCTGCCGCTGATCCATCTCAAGAAGCTCCTGAAGATCGACGACGGCGCGACCACCAGCGATGCCGAGAACGGTTTCATCGTGGTCACCCAGGTCGGCAGCCAGACGTTCGGCATCGTGGTCGACGGCGTGTTCCACACCGAGGAGATCGTGGTCAAGCCGATGTCCACCAAACTGCGGCACATCGACATGTTCTCCGGCAACACCATTTTGGGCGATGGCGCCGTGATCATGATCATCGACCCCAACGGCATCGCCAAGGCACTCGGCGCCGCCGGCTCCTCGGCCCATGACATGGCCGACGACAACGCCAGTGCGCACGCCGCGAGCGGCGAGCAGCTCACCTCGCTGCTGGTGTTCCGCGCCGGCTCCTCGCAGCCCAAGGCGGTGCCGCTCGGCCTCGTCACCCGCCTGGAGGAGATCGCAACCGACAAGATCGAGCTCTCGAACGGCCGCTACATGGTGCAGTACCGCGAGCAGCTGATGCCGCTGGTGCAGATGGCCGGCGTCGAGGTGCAGAGCCAGGGGTCGCAGCCGATCCTGGTGTTCGCCGACGACGGCCGCTCGATGGGGCTCGTGGTCGACGAGATCATCGACATCGTCGAGGAGCGGCTCAACATCGAGGTCGCGGGCTCGCAGGACGGCATTTTGGGCTCGGCCGTGATCAAGGGCCAGGCCACCGAGGTGATCGACGTCGGCCACTTCCTGCCGATGGCGTTCGCCGACTGGTTCTCGCGCAAGGAGATGCGTCCCTCGGCCTCGGCGCAATCGGTGCTCTTGGTCGACGACTCCGCGTTCTTCCGCAACATGCTGGCGCCGGTCTTGAAGGCCGCCGGGTACAAGGTCAGGACCGCGGGCGGCGCACAGGAAGGGCTCGCCGCGCTGCGCTCGGGGCAAAGCTTCGACGTCGTGCTGACCGACATCGAGATGCCCGAGATGAACGGGTTTGAGTTCGCCGAGAACATCCGATCCGACCACAATCTCAACCAGCTGCCGATCATCGCGCTGTCGGCAATGGTGTCGCCGGCGGCGATCGAGCGCGGCCGGCAGGCCGGCTTCCACGACTACGTCGCAAAATTTGATCGTCCGGGACTGATCGCGGCGCTGAAAGAACAGACCGCTGAACTGCGCCGGGCGGCTTGATCGGGCTTGAAGGGGTAACAGTGATGACCAGCAAGACCGAGACGGCTGAAGGCGCCATGGCCGAATACGTCACCGCCGTGATCGGCGGGCAGCTGTTCGGCCTGCCGATCTCGCGGGTGCAGGACGTGTTCATGCCGGAGCGGCTGACGCGGGTGCCGCTGGCCTCCAGCGAGATCGCCGGCGTGCTCAATCTGCGCGGCCGCATCGTCACCGTGGTCGACATGCGCGCCCGGCTCGGGCTGCCGAAGGCCGATGACGGCAAGCCGCCGATGGCGGTCGGCGTCGACCAGCGCGGCGAATCCTACGGCCTGCTGATCGACCAGATCGGCGAGGTGCTGCGGCTGCCCGACGACAGCCGCGAGGACAATCCCGTCAACCTCGATCCCCGCATGGCCAAGCTCGCCGGCGGCGTCCACCGCCTCGACGGCCAGCTCATGGTCGTCCTCGATGTCGATCGCGTGCTCGAACTGGTGCCCGACGCCAAAGCGGCGTGAACAGGGCCGATAGAACTGAAGAACTGAAACATCCCACCGGGGATGAGGAAGGTGAGGTCGCAGATGAGAACCTGTCTTGTTGTCGATGACTCCAGCGTCATTCGCAAGGTCGCCCGCCGCATCCTGGAAGGGCTCGATTTCACGATCGTCGAGGCCGAGGACGGCGCCAAGGCGCTTGAAGCCTGCAAGCGCGCGATGCCTGAAGCCGTGCTGCTCGACTGGAACATGCCTGTCATGGACGGCTACGAGTTTCTCGGCAATCTCCGCCGCATGCCCGGCGGTGATCAGCCCAAGGTCGTGTTCTGCACCACCGAGAATGACGTCGCGCATATCGCACGCGCGCTGCATGCCGGTGCCAACGAATACATCATGAAGCCGTTCGACCGGGATATCGTCACCGCGAAGTTCCAGGAAGTCGGCCTCATCTAGGTCCCCGTTCGATCCGGCGGCAGAAGCCTTCGGCTCAACGGTTGTTGTGCGTCGTGTTGCGTCGCTGGTGAAGTCATGAGTGTTGCGTTGACAAGTACTGCGGTTCCGACATCGACCCGTTCCGACAAGGTGCGGGTGATGGTGGTCGACGATTCCGTGGTCATCCGCGGGATGATCTCACGCTGGATCGGCGCAGAGTCCGACATGGAGGTGGTGGCCTCGCTGCGTACCGGCCTCGATGCCGTCAACCAGCTCGAGCGCATCAACCCCGACGTCGCGGTGCTCGATATCGAGATGCCCGACCTCGACGGCATCTCCGCGCTGCCGCAGCTGCTGGCGAAGAAGCGCGACCTCGTCATCATCATGGCTTCGACGCTGACCCGCCGCAACGCGGAGATCAGCCTGAAGGCGCTGTCGCTCGGCGCGGCCGATTACATTCCGAAGCCGGAGAGCACCCGCGAGGCAACCGCCGCGGAGACTTTCCGCCACGACCTGATCCAGAAGATCCGTCATCTCGGCGCCAAGGCGCGGCGCAGCACCGTGCACACGACCGCAAGCCCGCCGCTTGCGCCTGGCCACGACAGGCCGCGTCCGGCGGCTCCCGCAGCCGCGCACACGGCGCCGGCTCAAATCGCGCGCCGTTCGTTCGGCCTGCTGCCGCCGAAGGTGCTGCTGATCGGCTCCTCCACCGGCGGCCCGCAGGCGCTGATGGCGCTGGTCGCGGAGATCGGCGCGGTGATCGATCGCTTCCCGGTGCTGATCACCCAGCACATGCCGCCGACCTTCACCACCATTCTCGCCGAGCATCTGGCGCGCACCAGCAAGCGGCCCGCGCATGAGGGGATCGACGGCGAGACCATCAAGCCGGGCCAGATCTATCTGGCGCCGGGCGGACGCCACATGCGCATTGCCCGTCACGGCATCGATCCGGTGATCGCGCTCGACGACGGGCCGCCGGTCAATTTCTGCAAGCCCGCAGTGGATCCGATGTTCACCTCCGCGATCGACGTCTGGCAGGGCAGCATCCTGTCGGTGATCCTGACCGGCATGGGCTCCGACGGTATGCGCGGCGGCAAGGACATCGTCGCTGCCGGCGGCAGCGTGATCGCCCAGGACGAAGCGACCAGCGTGGTGTGGGGCATGCCCGGCGCCGCGGTCCACGCCGGCATCTGCGCCGCCGTGCTGCCGCTCAATCAGATCGCACCGAAGCTTGTTCGCGTGTTTGCGGGAGACCGTTCGTGACGCCGCTGGACTACGAGTATCTGCGTAAGCTGTTGAAGGAACGCTCCGGCCTCGATCTGTCGAGCGACAAGCAATATCTCGTCGAGAGCCGCCTGGTGCCGTTGGCGCGCCGGTCGAATCTTGCCGGCATTCCCGGGCTGGTGCAGCGGATGAAGGGCGGCGCCGAGATGCTGACGTCGGAGGTGGTCGAAGCGATGACCACCAACGAGACCTTCTTCTTTCGCGACAAGATTCCGTTCGACCATTTGAAGGAAGCGGTGCTGCCGGCGCTCGCGCAGGCGCGTGCGGCGCGCCGCAGCCTGCGGATCTGGTGCGCGGCGTCGTCGACCGGGCAGGAGCCGTATTCGATCGCGATGCTGCTGAAGGAAATGACCGCGCTGTTCTCCGGCTGGCGGTTCGAGATCATCGCCACCGACCTGTCGCAGGCGGTGCTGGAAAAGGCCAAGGCCGGCCTGTTCAGCCAGTTCGAGGTGCAGCGCGGCCTGCCGATCCAGCTCCTCGTCAAGCACTTCACGCAGAAGGGCGAGCTCTGGCAGCTCAATGCCGATATCCGCGGCATGGTGCAGCATCGCCAACTCAATCTGCTGCAGGACATTTCGCATCTCGGCACTTTCGACGTGATCTTCTGCCGCAACGTGCTGATCTATTTCGATCAGACGACCAAGGCCGCGATCTTCGGCAAGATCGCCCGGATGCTCGAGCCCGACGGCGTGCTGGCGCTCGGCGCCGCCGAATCCGTGGTCGGCATCACCAATCTGTTCCGGCCCTATCCCGACCGCCGCGGGCTCTACCAGCCGAGCACCGCTCCGGTCGCGCGCGCCGGTGCCGCGCTGCATGTGCTGAAGGCCGTCGCGTCCGCTGCGCGGTGAGTGCAGCTCCAGCGAGCACAAAGCCTGGCTAAGCTTTTCCCCGTCATCCTGAGGAGCGCGCTTTTGCGCGCGTCTCGAAGGATCGACGGCCACCAGCCGGGCCGTGCATCCTTCGAGACGCCGCTTCGCGGCTCCTCAGGATGACGGAGAAAGAATTAGGCTCGCTTCAACTTTTCCCAGCTACAGAATCGCGTGCGGCAGGAAGCGCGAGGTGTTGCCGGTGATCGGATTCTCGTCCTCGCGGATCGAGAGCCCGCACGGCTTCTGGTCGACCAGCCAGCTGCCGAGCACGGGATACTGCCCGGAAAAATTCGGCAGCGGCGCCAGCGCCTGCCGGATGAAGCCCTCTGCGCCGTAGGGGCCTTGCTCCGCGACCAGCGTGAGGCCGGCGCTGACCATTTCGACGTTGGCGCCTTCGCGCGAATAGATCGGCTTGCGCACGAAGGAGCTGCCGAGCTGGGCGGCCTGCGGATCATCCTCGAAATAGGCCGGCAGCAGATTGGGGTGGCGCGGAAACATCTCCCACAGCAGCGGCAGGATGCCCTTGTTGGACAGGATCGCCTTCCACGGCGGCTCGATCCATTGCGTCGGCGCGGTCGCGAGGTTCTTGCCGAACGCGTCGTGAAACATCCACTCCCATGGATAGAGCTTGAACGCGAGCCTGATCGGGCGCTCGTCGAGGTCGACGAACTGGCCGTCGTCGCGCAGCCCGATCTGCTCGATGTCGAGCACAGTGGTCTTCAGCCCGGCCTGCGCCGCGGTGTCCTCGAGATAGGCGAGCGTGCCGGCGTCCTCGGCATTTCCGGTCAGCCCGGTGAGATGCAGCGGCTGGGTCGCGCCGATGGTCTTCCAGGCCGCGATCAGCCGGTCGTGGATCGAGTTGAACTGGTCGGCGCGCTTCGGGATGAGGTTGCGTTGGATCGCCTGTTCGAGCCAGGTCCATTGAAACACCGCGGCCTCGAAGATCGAGGTCGGGGTGTCGGCATTGTATTCGAGCAGCTTGGCCGGGCCGCTGCCGCTGAACTTGAGGTCGAGCCGGCCGTAGAGACTGGGCTCCTTGCGGCGCCAGCTTGCCGCGATCAGATCCCAATGTGCCTCCGGTATCTTCAGTCGGCGCAGATAGCGTTCGTCCTTGACGGCGCGTCCGGCGAGCTCGAGGCACATCGCGTCGATCTCGCCGGTCGGGCCCTCGATATCGCGCTCGATCTCGTCGAGCGTGAAGGCGTAATAGGCGCGCTCGTCCCAGTAACGCTCGCCGTCAATGCTGTGGAAGGTGAAGCCGGCGTTCTCGGCGGTCGCCTGCCAGTCGTCGCGCTCGGGACATGTGATGCGTTGCATGAAGGGGACCGTGATCCTCGGGCGGGCGCGTCAGCCTGGCGTCAGCTGCCACCGTGCGAGACGTCGTCAGCGCCGTAGCGGGCGATGCTGCGCGGCGTGCCGCCGAAGCCGCCGGCGGGCGACACCTGCTGGGGCTTCTTCTTCGTTGCCTGCCCTGCATGGTGACGACTGCGGGCGTGGCCTGGCGTCAGGCCGATCGAGGCTGCGCCGATCGCGACGCTTCCCATCAGTTTCAGCCATATGCGGCGCGAGCGTTTCATGGACGCAACCCTTGCTTCTTGCCATCTGCGGAGCCGCGCCGAGTGTCCATCAGCCGCGATCGCCGGGCAAGCGAAAGCGCGATGACGCGCCGATGACACGGCAAATGCCTGTCAGCCGCCGCCGAAGCCGAACGCATGTGCGAACGAGCCGAAGCCGCCCCGGCTCACCGACGAGCTTGACGATGAACTCGACGACGACGAAGAGCCGCCCGACGAGGAGCTGCTGCTGTAGAAGCTGCTGCGCGACGAGCCGCCACCGCCGCCGCCCGATCCGGACGACGAGCTGCGCGGCGCGCAATCGGCGCCGGGTTGCAGGGGGGCCGGCGCGGGCGCGCCCGGTGCGGTGATGCCCGCAGGCGGCGGCGGGATCGGCTGGCAATTCTGTCGCGGCATCAGCGCATAGGCGCCGCCGCCGACCGCGAGCGTGCCCATCACCAGCAGCGCGACATGGTTGGAGCGCTTGGAAGGTGGATCCGGCGGCAGCGGCACCGCCGGCACCACCGGTCGCCTTTTGCCGAATTCCGGGTTCGGTTTGCGCGCCATGACTTGGCTCACCGGCTCAGTAGATCATGCAGGCCGCGTTCAGCGCGCCTGCGGCCAGCGAGGACAGCCCGAGCCAGATCGCGGCGGCCATTTCGCCGGAGGCGATCCGCGCCGACAGGTTCGGCACCGGGATCTTCACGATGTAATAGACGATGATCTGCACGATCAGCGCGATGATGCTCCAGATCAGGCAGTCGATCACATTGGCGGAGTGGGCGATGGCGCTGACTACCGGCAGCACGAAGCCGAGCAGGCTGAGGCCCAGCGCGATCGCCGCCGCCGGATCATTGTCGCGGATCAGCTGGAATTCGTCGTGCGGCGTGACGCGGGTGTAGACGAAGAGGTAGGCGACCACGGCGATCAGCGCCGTGCAGAAATAGACCAGGAACGCCGGCAGGCCGGCGAGGGATTGCAGGATCATGTCGGGGCGGTCCGGAAGTTCGTCGGGATTCGCGCGACGCAGGATTGCACGTTCCCTTGGTCGGCGCATGCCGGGCGGGGGTTCAATCCCAAACAAAAACCCCGCCATTTGCGGCGGGGTTCGAGTCGTAGCCAAGTAGAGAAGGTCAGGCGGGAATGCGTTCGTCGGCCTCGTGCGGCTCGCGCAGCACGTAGCCGCGGCCCCACACGGTCTCGATGAAGTTGCGGCCCTCGGAGGCGTTGGCGAGCTTCTTGCGGAGCTTGCAGATGAAGACGTCGATGATCTTCAGCTCCGGCTCGTCCATGCCGCCGTAGAGATGGTTGAGGAACATTTCCTTGGTGAGCGTGGTGCCTTTGCGGAGCGAGAGCAGCTCCAGCATCTGGTATTCCTTGCCGGTCAGGTGCACGCGCTGACCGCCGACCTCGACCGTCTTGGTGTCGAGATTGACGACGAGATCGCCGGTCTGGATGACCGACTGGGCGTGACCCTTGGAGCGGCGCACGATCGCGTGGATGCGGGCAACCAGTTCGTCCTTGTGGAAGGGCTTGGTCATGTAGTCGTCGGCGCCGACGCCGAGACCCTTAACCTTGTCCTCGATGCCGGCGAGGCCGGACAGGATCAGAATGGGAGTTTTGATCTTCGACACCCGGAGCTGCTTGAGCACGTCGTAACCGGACATGTCGGGCAGGTTGAGGTCGAGAAGAATGATGTCGTAGTCGTAAAGCTTGCCGAGATCGACGCCTTCTTCGCCGAGGTCCGTCGTGTAGACGTTGAAACTCTCGGACTTGAGCATCAATTCGATCGACTGCGCGACGGCGCTGTCATCTTCAATCAGCAAAACGCGCATGCCAGTCCCCTTTAGTCGCCGCTCCGGGCGTCAGGTCGGCCGCACTTGCGGCACTCACAAAACGCCTTTGAACAACTGATTCGGATCCTGACAAGCTATGGTTAACAAAAACTGATTCCTCCGCGCAAGCTCTAACCGTGCAATTTTTGTCGAATCGCCCTAAGATATTGCGTAGAAGAAGCTTTTCCTATCCGCGCTCGTTCAAGTTCCACATTAAGAGGCGGGCCTAACCGACTCTCGCGACTCGCCCTTCTTCTGATGGGCAAGCGACCTCAGTCACCAAAGACAGTGACGCAATGATTAATGATGCGGGTAAACACGAAGTTAAGCGGCCGGAGCAAAATCGTGGAAACTTAAGGTTTTCGCAATGAAGGCGCTCGCGGAGCAGATCGGCGACATCGACGGCGTCAATATTTATGGCCGCGTTGTCGGCGTCCGCGGACTGATGGTCGAGATCGCAGGGCCCATTCACGCGATGTCGGTCGGCGCCCGCATCGTGATCGATGTCGGTGCTGGCCGTTTCATCCCCGCCGAGGTGATCGGCTTCTCCGGTGAGAACGCAGTGGTGATGCCGTTCGGTGGACTCGAAGGCGTCAGGCGCGGCTGCCGCGCCGTCATCGCCAACGCGGCGAGCCAAGTGCGGCCGTCGCCGGCATGGCTCGGCCGCGTCGTCAACGCGATGGGCGAACCGATCGACGGCAAGGGCCCGTTGCAGCAGGGCGCGTCGCCGATGTCCTACCGCAACTCGCCGCCGCCGGCGCATTCGCGCAAGCGGGTCGGTCCGCCGCTCGATCTCGGCGTGCGCGGCCTCAATACCTTCTTAACCTGCTGCCGCGGCCAGCGGCTCGGCATCTTCGCCGGCTCCGGCGTCGGCAAGTCGGTGCTGCTGTCGATGCTGGCGCGCAACGTCGATGCCGCGATCTCGGTGATCGGGCTGATCGGCGAACGCGGCCGCGAGGTGCAGGAATTCCTCCAGGAGGATCTCGGCGAGGAGGGGTTGGCGCGCTCGGTCGTGGTGGTCGCGACGTCAGACGAGCCGGCGCTGATGCGGCGCCAGGCGGCGTACCTCACGCTGGCCATCGCGGAGTACTTCCGCGACGAGGAGCAGGACGTGCTGTGCCTGATGGACTCGGTGACGCGCTTTGCGATGGCACAGCGCGAGATCGGCCTGTCGGCGGGCGAGCCGCCGACCGCCAAGGGCTATACGCCGACCGTGTT
Source organism: Bradyrhizobium sp. USDA 3364 (assembly GCF_054056355.1). Lineage (NCBI taxonomy): Bacteria > Pseudomonadati > Pseudomonadota > Alphaproteobacteria > Hyphomicrobiales > Nitrobacteraceae > Bradyrhizobium > Bradyrhizobium sp. USDA 3364. The sequence continues at coordinate 687,067 of NZ_JBSRYG010000002.1, read as the reverse complement.
CACCGAACTGCCGAAGCTCCTGGAGCGGGCAGGGCCGGGTACCGGCGACGGCACCATCACCGCGATCTTCACGGTGCTGGTCGACGGCGACGATCACAATGAGCCGATCGCGGACGCGGTGCGCGGCATCCTCGACGGCCATATCGTGATGCAGCGGGCGATCGCCGAGCGCGGCCGCTATCCCGCGGTCAACATCCTGAAGTCGGTCTCGCGCACCATGCCGCGATCGGCCGACCCCGACTTCCTGCCCTTCATCAACAAGGCACGGCAGGTGATGGCCACCTATGCCGACATGGAGGAACTGATCCGGCTCGGCGCCTACCGGCCGGGTTCCAGTCCCGAGGTCGACGAGGCGATCCGGCTGCACGAGCCGCTGGAGAGTTTCCTGCGCCAGGCCAAGGACGAGGCCACCAGCCTGGGCGATGGCTACCGGCAGCTCGCTCAAATCCTGTCGGGTTTGGAAACGGAACGCTAACTTTGTCAGGCCATCATCTCCGGCAGACCGTAGCTATGCCGGCGGGGCCCAGCGGGGAGCCGGCTCTGTCCCGCGTTCAGATTTGGGACTTCTGGGGAGTATGAGTCGATGAAGTCACGTGAAACGCTGATCCGCCTGAAGAAATTTCAGGTTGATGAAAAGCGCCGTCGGGTTACCCAGATCGAAGGCATGATCGCCGACTTCCAGCGCATGTCCGTCGAACTCGAGCGCGAGATCCAGACCGAGCAGGAGCGCGCCGGGATCAACGATCCCACGCACTTCGCCTATCCCACCTATGCCAAGGCCGCGATCCAGCGCCGCGAGAACCTGACCCGCTCGGCCGACGAACTGCGCGCCCAGCTCGACGACGCCAAGGCGCTGCTGTCGGAGGCCTTCGAGGAGCTGAAGAAGGTCGAGCTGCTCGACGAGCGCGACCAGGCGCGCGAACGCGCGGAGGAGAGCGCTCGCGAGCAGGCCGACATGGATTCGATCGGGCTGATGCGAGCCCGTCTCGGCGTCATCGCCTGATATCTCGCTCCCTCCGCTGACCAGATTGAGAGCCCGGGCCGGTCGCCCGGGCTTTTTGCTGGGCGCTGTCCACAGCCGGCCGCTTGGCAGGCCCCTTGGCGGATCGTGCTGGCCCAAAATATGCTACCACCGGTCCAGACGAAGATCGGCGGCACAGTGGCAATGATGGGGGATGCAGGCTTGGAGGGCGCAAAATGCTGACGCCGGCTGAGCTGGTCTGGCTGATCGCCGCCGTCGCCAAGGGGGACGAGGCCGCCTTCGAGCGGCTGTACGCCGCGACCCGGGCGAAACTCTTTGGCGTCGTGGTCCGTATCTTGCGGCGACAGGACCTCGCCGAGGAGGTCATTCAGGAGGCTTACGTCAAGATCTGGAACAGCGCCGGGCAGTTCAACCCAGCCCTGTCGTCCCCGATCACGTGGATGACGTCGATCGCGCGCAACCGCGCCATCGACGTGGTGCGCAAGCGCGGCGAGACCTCGCTTGAAGAAGAGCCGGCCGCGATGGAAGTCGCCGCCGACCAGCCCGATCCACTGGCGCGACGGGAAATGACGGAAGAGTTGAAGCGGTTGCTGGAGTGCGTCGGTCGTCTGGAGCCGGATCGTCAGAAGCTCGTGCTGCTCGCCTATTACAACGGCTGGAGCCGCGAACAGCTTGCCGCAAAGTTCGAGACGCCGGTGAACACGGTGAAGACCTGGCTGCGCCGCAGCCTGATGGATATCCGAGAGTGTCTTGGACTCTGATTGATGGCCTATAGCGAAGACCATATCGCGCTCGCCGCGGAATATGCGCTCGGTACACTCGATGCCGACGAGCGCGCGCAGGTCGAGACCATGATGGCCGTCGACACCGAATTCGCCGCGCTCGTGCAGGCCTGGGAGTTCAGGCTCGGGCCGCTGAACCAGATGGTCGGCCTGGTCGAGCCGCGTCCGGTGGTCTGGGAGAACATCAAGGCGGCGGTCGGCCATGCCGGCGCGCCGCAGGCGCCGCTGGTGCTGCCCGAGACGCCGGCCGCGACGGTGACGCCGCCACCACCGACGCCGATCGCAGACGATGTTGAATTCGGCTCGGCGTTCGATCCGGAGCCTTCGCTGCCACCACAGGGCCCGCAGTCGGCCGAGGCCCGGCGCGCGTCGGTCCGGGCACGCTTTGGCATCGACGACAGCCAGGTAGTCGCGCTCACGAGCCGCGTGAAGCGCTGGCGCGGCGTCGCATCGGCGGCGACCGCGATCGCGGCCGCGCTGCTGGCGACGCTCGGCCTGCAGATCTACAAGCCCGACGCATTGCCGGATGCGATCCGGCCGAAGCCGCGCATCCAGACCGTCGAAGTGAAGACGCCGGCGCCGGCCTTGACGCCGTCGGCGCAATATGTCGCGCTGCTGCAGGGGCCGAATGGCGGGCCGGCCTTCATCATGACCATCGACGGTGCGACCAAGAATTTCACCGTCCGCAAGGTCGAGGCCGCGTCCGAGCCCGGCAAGAGCTTTGAGCTCTGGCTGATCTCCGACAAGCTGCCGCAGCCGCGCTCGCTCGGCGTGATCGGTGCCGATGATTTCACCGCGCGTCCGGTGCTGTCGGGCTACGACCCCGATGTGATCAACGGCGCGACATACGCCGTGACCGTCGAGCAGGCCGGCGGCTCGCCGACCGGCCAGCCGTCGGCGGCGCCGATCTTCACCGGCAAGTTGATCGAGACCGTGCCGCCTGCGTCACGATAGCGACCGCACCTCATCGTGAGAGACTGTCGGCAGTGATAGCTCCGTCATTGCGAGCGCAGCGACGCAATCCATCGTTCCGCGTGCCCGGTGACAATGGATTGCTTCGCTTCGCTCGCAATGACGTGGATGGAGTTTGCGCGCTTCAAAGTAAGTGACTTGGCTCAGTCACTCGCACAAAAAAAGAAAACGCCCGTGGGGAGCGGGCGTTTTCGATAGTCAACTTGGGGGTAGTTGGGGGTCTTAAATATCCACGTAGCGACTTTGGGGGGCTGTAAAGAACACCACGTGAATTCCGTGAAACTCTCCTGTTAGCGGACCAGCGAGTTGTTTGAGCTGGTGATCGCGACCGGCTTGCCGGCCTTTTCGATGCGCACGGTCTGGGTAAAGCCGTCGCCCGACGAATTGTGCGCCGAGATGCCGAAACCAGCGACCAGGATACCGGCGACCAAGGCCACGACCACAATCTTCAGGTGCGTCGTCCGATCGGCGCTGTAGATCGAGTGGTTCATGGAAGTCTCCTGCCGCCTTCCTGCTCTCTGTCAATCTGTCGGTTTGCTCTGTTGCCCGGTTCAACGTCTCGTGCCTCGCTAACGTAGGATTTGTCGATTCCGTTCCGTAGGGGTCATCACAAGGCCGTGATGAGACGTGATCGGCCGCGATCAAAAATGACCCTTTTGTAACCTGGAACCCTACTAAAACTAAGTAATATCAGTGCTTTGATCTGGGATTGGAGCGCTGCATCCCGGATAGGGCCGTTCCGGGCTTGTTCCACATAAATCAGTTGCCTGTGGCGAGAAAACACAGGCGAAAATGCAAGTGATTTGCGGCCGCTAGACGCTGCCGACCGTCTTCAGCCGGGCCCTCGGATGGATCTCGGCCTGCGACAAAACGGTCGTTTGCGAACGGAACCGTTCCACCAGTGAGCGAACGAACGGCCGGATCGCGGCCGACGTCACCAGCACCGGCGCCTCGCCTTCGCGCGCCGCCTGCTCGAAGCCGTTGCGCACGGCGGTCATGAATTCCGAGAGTTTCGAGGGCTGCATCGCCAGGCTGCGGTCGTCGCCGTTGCCGACGATCGACTCGGCAAAGGCCTGCTCCCAGCGCGCCGACAGCGCGATCAGCGGCAGGTAGCCGTTCGGCGAGGTGTTCTGGGCGCAGATCTGCCGCGCCAGCCGGGCACGGACGTGCTCGACCATGGTGGCCGGGTTGCGCGAGAACGCCAGCGCATCGGCGATGCCCTCCAGGATGGTCGAGAGATCGCGGATCGAGATGCGCTCGGCGAGCAGCAATTGCAGCACGCGCTGGATGCCCGACACCGTGACCTGGCTCGGCACGATGTCCTTGATCAGCTCGCCTTGCTCCTTCGGCAGGTCCTTCAGGAGCTTCTGCACTTCGCCGTAGGACAGCAAGTCCGCCATGTTGGTCTTGAGCAGCTCGGTCAGATGGGTCGACAGCACGGTGGCGGCATCAACCACGGTGTAGCCCTTCAGCGCGGCCTCTTCCTTCAAGCCGGCATCGACCCAGGTCGCGGGCAGGCCGAAGGTCGGCTCGATGGTGTGGATGCCGGGCAGTTGCACTTGGTTGCCGGCGGGGTCCATGACCATGAACTGGCTCGGCCAGATCTTGCCGGTGCCGGCGTCGACTTCCTTGATCTTGATGACGTAGCTGTTGGCCTCGAGCTGGACGTTGTCGAGGATGCGCACCGCCGGCATCACAAACCCCATCTCGATCGCGAGCGAGCGGCGCAGCGCCTTGATCTGCTCGGTGAGGCGGTCGGTGCCGTCAGGTCCGTTGACCAGCGGCAGCAGTGCGTAGCCGAGCTCGATCTTGAGGTCGTCGATCTTCAGCGCAGCGGCGATCGGCTCCTCCGCGGCGGCAGCAGCGGCGGCCGCGGCTGCGGCAGGGGCGGCGGCTGCCGCCGTTTCGGCCGCCTTCGCTGCCCGCTTCTGCTTGCGCGCGCTCCAGGCCAGCGCCGCGGCGCCGGAGCCGAGCGCCAGGAACGGCAGCGTCGGAATGCCCGGCAGCAGCGCCAGCACCAGCATGACGCCGGCCGACATGCCGAGCGCCTGCGGATAGCCGGACAGCTGGCGCATCAGCGCCTTGTCGGCGGCGCCGGTGATGCCGGCCTTGGAGACCAGCAGGCCGGCGGCGGTCGAGACGATCAGCGCGGGCACCTGGGTGACGAGGCCGTCGCCGACCGTCAGCACGGTGTAGGTGCGGGCGGCTTCGCCGAAGGAGAGGCCTTGCTGGGCGACGCCGATGATGATGCCGCCGACGATGTTGATGCCGACGATCAGGAGGCCGGCGATGGCGTCGCCGCGGACGAATTTCGAGGCACCGTCCATGGCGCCGAAGAAGCCGCTTTCGTCTTCCAGCGCTTTGCGGCGCTCCTTGGCAGCCTTCTCGTCGATCAGACCGGCCGACAGGTCGGCGTCGATCGCCATCTGCTTGCCGGGCATCGAATCCAGTTGGAAGCGCGCAGCGACTTCGGCGATGCGGCCCGAACCCTTGGTGATGACTACGAAGTTCACGATCACCAGGATCGCGAACACGATGATGCCGATCACGAAATTGCCGCCCATCACGAAGTTGCCGAACGCCTCGATGACGTGGCCGGCGGCGGCCGTGCCCTCGTGACCATGGCTCAGGATCAGCCGGGTCGAGGCCATGTTCAGCGACAGTCGCAGCATGGTCGAGATCAGGAGGATGGTCGGGAACGACGAGAATTCCAGCGGCGCCTGGATGAACAGCGAGGTCATCAGGATCAGGATCGAGACCGTGATCGAGACCGCCAGAAAGAGGTCGAGCACGATTGAGGGCAGCGGCAGGATCAGCACCACCAGGATGGTGAGAACGCCGATTGCCAGCGCGATATCGCCGCGCTTCAAAACATCGGCGATCTCGCCGAGGCTCGGCAATCCGCTCTTGCCCGCCGTGCCCTGACCCGCCGTGACGTCGACCATGGTAGCCGCTCTCCCCCGCGACTGGCGGCTGCGGCCGCCAAGCGTCTGCGCGACGGCCGTAGGGCCGCCGTTCCGAAAGTGAGGCACCGCGCTGGCGTTCACGGGGATCTCCGCCCGTTAGACGCGTTCGACGACACTCGACTTCACTCGGCAATTCTTGCCGGGTGTATGGTTAGCAAAGGGTTAATATGTGCTGTCGGAAGGGCGCGCCGGACGTCGCAAGCGTCCGGGCAGGGCAATTCCGGGCCGGAAAGGGCGAGGACGGACCGTCCGGCCGTTCCGGGGGCGGGGTCGCGGCCCCTATCTCAGCACACCGAGCACGGCGCCCGATGCGGCGATGAGGCCGAGCGTGATGACGCTGGCCCGCCACAACAATTGCTGCCGGGCGGCGCGCCGGTCGTGGAACGCCAACCAGTCGTGGACAAAGCCCGCAGGGATGTCGAACACCACTGTCGACTTGTTGCGACGGTGCGTTTCATGCTCGCAATACATCGTCCGAACGACCGGCACGCCCAGCCGCTCGAGCTCGCAATGCCACTCCCAGGCATGCTTGCCGTTGGTCCAGCGATTTTCGAACGGGATCACGTGTGATTCCATGACGAGCCTCCTGGCTCACCCTGAACCCGCGTGGCCATCCTAGCTCAATATGTGCATCGGCGCGAGAACGGCGTCGGCTGCCTCGGACCGATCCTGACGGCGCTAGTTGGCGGACGGCATCCAGTTGCGCCAATGCGTCGGCTGGATATCGAGGTGCCTGCTGGTGGCGTGATCGACCCATTCGGCGCCGTCCCGGTGGCACGGGAACATCAGCGCGTGGACCATGCCATCATAGTCGATAACACAGACCTCGACTTCCCGGCCCGACGGCGCGGTTGCAACCGGTAACCACATTGCTGACGACGAATGCATGATGATCCTCCGCAGTGTGCGCTTCGATCCTTTGCGAGCTGTGCGCCATCCGGCGGGATGATAGGTCCGGTCGGCGACGTGCCAGTGTGAACCGGCTCGCATTGTATCGTTTTTCCTCCTCAGCATGGATCACGTTTCAACGGCCGGTATTCCCGCGTTCGCCGGGAGCCGGCCGCAGGTTGAACTTGCCGGGCTCCGCGTTCGACCAAATGCTGCGTGAACGTGGTCAGGGATGCCAGAACCGATGCGCCGCACCATTGGAGTGATCGACGGATATGCGTTCGTGTGGCGCGGCCTGGTCGCGGTCATCTCCATTTGCGTTGCGACCGTCGCGGCCGCAAAGCCGCCCGGCGCCGATGCCGCGATGATCCGCATGATCGCTTGCGACGGCGAGGGCGTGCGGATGGAGGTCTATCTGCCGCTATCGGTCGATCGCCATATGAAGGGCGGACAATCGGTGATCGGCTACTACACGCTCGACCTGACTGACGTGAACAAGGGCAAGCCGCTCGAGCCGGTGCGTGTCACCCTGAGCACCGACGAGAGGACGGTGACCGTCGATCAGTACCTGCGCGGCCTGCCGCCGACCCGTATTCCCGCCGCAGGCGGCACGGTGGACTTCGACCAGCGGTTCGCCAAGCACGCGAAGTGCGGCCCGTTCCAGTCGCAGGATCCGAACTTCGGCAATTGAGATGCCTCACGCGCCCGTGACAACGGTGCGTTCCCTCGCTGCTGCATGCCTAATCTCTCGGCAATGTGGCTTGACCTTGAGCCGATTGCCGACGAAGTTCCGCCTGCCGTGGCAATTTCTTCTGAATTTTCCCCTGAAGTCGCAACGTTCATTCCCGACTCGCGCCGGGCGTGGCTGCGCCTTGCCGTGGCCGTGGTGATCGGCTCTCTCGGCAGCGTCGGCATGTGGTCCGTCGTGGTGGCGTTGCCGGTGGTGCAGACCGACTTCGGCGCGACCCGCGGCACGGCCTCGCTCGCCTTCACCATGGTGATGCTCGGATTCGGCATCGGCCAGGTCGTAACCGGCAAGATCAGCGATCGCTACGGCATCGTCACCGCGATCGGCGCCGGGATCGGCATCCTCGGCCTCGGCTATATCGGCGCAGGCTACGCGCCGTCGATCTGGGCCTTCATCCTGCTGCATTTCGCCATCGGCCTGTCGTCGGCCGCGACCTTCGGCCCGCTGATGGCGGAGGCGTCGCACTGGTTCGAGCGCTACCGGGGACTTGCGGTCGCGATCGCCGCGAGCGGCAATTACATCGGCGGCACGGTGTGGCCGCCGCTGGTCAATTTCGGCATGCAGAGTGCCGGCTGGCGCACCACCCACGTTGCGATCGGCATCTTCACCGCGATCGCGATGGCGCTCGCGCTTGTGGTGCTGCGGATGTTGATGGGCGCGGCCACCCGGCGCAGCCATGTCAACGCGGCGCCGCCGCGGGTCGACCTCAGGCTTTCCACCAACGCGCTGACCGCGATCCTGTCGCTGGCGTCGATCGCCTGCTGCGTGGCGATGTCGATGCCGCAGGTCCATATCGTCGCCTATTGCGGCGATCTCGGCTACGGCGTGGCGCGCGGCGCCGAGATGCTCTCGCTGATGCTCGGCTTCGGCATCATCAGCCGGATCGGCTCCGGCTTCCTCGCCGACAGGATCGGCGGTATCCGCACGCTCCTGATCGGCTCGATCGCGCAGGGCGCGGCGCTCTTGTTCTATCTGTTCTTCGACAGCCTGACCTCGCTCTACGTCATCTCGGCGATGTTCGGCCTGTTCCAGGGCGGCATCGTGCCGAGCTACGCCATCATCGTGCGCGAGGCGATGCCGGCCTCGGAGGCGGCGACCCGGATCGGCATCGTGATCTTCGCCTCGGTGTTCGGCATGTCCTTTGGCGGCTGGATCTCCGGCGTGATCTTCGACGCCACCGGCTCCTATGCCGCGGCCTTCGCCAATGGCCTGGCCTGGAACCTGCTCAATGTCAGCATCATCCTGCTGCTCCTGATGCGCTCGCGGCAGCGGCTGGCACTGGCCTGATCTGCGCTCACACCGCCTGGCCGGCCTTGAGCAGCGAGCAGCCGGTGATCTTCAAACTGCCGTCGGCCTGCCGCTCCAGCGTGTAGAGCGCCTCCCACGACTCGCCATTGGCGTCGACGATGTGGACGCGCTGCGCGATCCGGTCGCCCGCGCTCTGCGCGTCGCCGAATTCAAAGCTCCGGTGGCGATAGACCGGCGCGTACTGGTTCTGCACCATCGACATGAAGATATCGGCCTGCGGAAAGATCTGCCGGATCGCGGGGGCGGCGTAGGAATAGGCCGCCGCGGCGTCATCGCGGCCGAATGCCTGCTCCTGGGCGCGGATCACGTCCTGTGCGGCGCCGACGTCGTCGGCCGCAGCGGGCGAGGCGAGGGCGAACAGGATGGCGGCGATGAGGGCGATCGCGCGCATGCGGGGCTCCATCTCGGCTACCAGCTGTTACGGATGACACCCCAAGCGGGTTTCGACTGCAAGCTGCGAACAACGCGTGGCGGAGAATCGACGTGTCGCTCAGCGGATCGAGCCCTTGAAATTGTCGATGTCAGGCGAAGGACGGGCCGGAAACAGCCGCGCGGTCGAGGAATTGTCGAGCCGGCGTTTGCATTTGGCCTCGTCGGCGGTCTCATCCTCGCCGCCGTCCGTCTTCCGGTAGCGCTTCTTGGCAAAGGCGTCGTCCAGCCGGTTGACGATCAGCATGGCGTGGTCGCGCTCCAGCGTGTCGGGATTCTTGCGCTGCTCGTCGGAGCGGAACGCGCCGCCGGTGATCTTGCCCGTCATCTCGTAGTCGCAGCCGGCCTTCCAGTCGCCCTGGTCCCACTTCCATCCGACAGCCTTCAGCGTGCCGTCCTTCTCAGCGGTGACCTTGATGATGGCGTTATAGGCGAGCCAGACGCCGGCCAGCCCGCTGCGCTTGTCGTCAAAGCCTTCGAGCAGCGCCAGGCGTTCGCGCTGCAATCCATTGACGTGATCGCGCGCATCGACCGTGAAGTGGACCTGTGAGCTCTGCTTGTTCCAGGCCGGATGCAGGAATTCCGGGTACTGCTCGGTCTGGCTCTTCACCCAGTTGCGCTGGTCGTCGATCAGTGCGCGCCGGGTCGCCTCGTCGAGCCGCGGCTGCAACGCCTTCCAGGCGCGGTTCAGTCGCTGGTCGTTGTCGGCGAGATCAGGATCGGCGCAGATTTCCTCGTCGGTCGCGGTCTCGGGTTTCGTGCAGTCGAAGGTCGGCGCGACGAAGGCGGTGTCCGTTTTGTCGGATGCCGCATCCTTGCCGGCGGCGAAATAGCTGCCGGTGATTTGCTCCATTGAGGAGCAGTCGGTCAGGCCATCCCATTCGTCGTCGGGCACGGTCGCGACGATGCGCAGGCTCTCGCCCTGGCGGCGGAGCTGCAGCGACGGCGGCCTGGCGGGCTCGGACGCTGTGGCTGTTGTCGTCTTGTCGGCGGGCTTGCCGGCATCAGCCAGCACCTGACCGGAGAGCCAGACAATGCCCGACGGCTTCCGATTCGCCGCGAACTTGCAGCTCCGCCGCCGGTCGCCGCCATAGTCACCGCGCAGGTCGGCGGTGAGGCAGTAGGCGCCGTTGTCGGCCGGGGTCAGGGTGATATTGCCGAATGCGTTGGTCCATTTTCCGGCGATGCCGGGGCGGCCTGCCGCCTCCGCGATGCCGTCGAGTGCGACCGCGCGGCGCCACAAGGTCTCGGCAAAGCCCTGCTTCAGTTCGTCCGCGTCGGACTCGGACAATACATCGGCGGCGTCGAGGATCATCTCGTTGAACCAGGCCTGGTCGCGCTTCAGCAGCGGCTTGACGTTCGCCGGCATCTTGCCGAGCGCCACGTCAAAGGCCTTGTCGATCCGGGTCACCAGCGTGTCGTAACCGGCCTTCCTGCAATCGGCAGTCTTGATGTGGTCGTCGCCGCCATCGCCGCACAATTTGATCGCGGTCGGCGCGCTGCTCGATGCGCGCAGGTAATCGTCCAGCGCCAGCGATGGTTGGGGTATGAGTGCTGAAATGGCCGCAACGGCGGCTGCAAACCGCAGGGAAATGAGCATCGATAAAATCCGCAGGCCGCGCCACGCGGCCCTTGCGGCTTGGGTCGCCGGCCGCGCACCGCCGGTTCAAAATGTCGGCGGCGTGCAGGCCGAGATCACCTCGCACGGCTTGGCGCCGATGCAGCGGAAGCGGTGCGGGCGGCGGCTTTCGAAGTAATAGGCGTCGCCGGCATTGAGCACCCGCCGCTCGTCGTCGACCGTGACCTCGAGCCGGCCCGAGACCACGATGCCGCCTTCCTCGCCCTCGTGTACCAGCGGCACCCGGCCGGTGTCGCTGCCGGGCTCGTAGCGCTCTTTCAGGATCTGCAACGCCCGCCCGAATAGGCTGTCGCCGACCTGGAGGTAGGAGATCGGCTTCTTGCCGATCTCGGTCAGCTCGTCGGCGCGGTAGAACGCCTTGCGCGGCCGCTCCGGCTCGATCGCGAAGAACTCCGCGAGCCCCATCGGGATGCCGTCGAGGATCCGCTTCAGCGCGCCGACGGACGGGTTCATCTGGTTGGATTCGATCAGCGAAATCGTCGAATTGGTCACCCCGGACCGCTTGGCGAGCTCGCGCTGCGACAGCTTGTGCCGCGCGCGGATGAATCGAAGCCGACCGCCGATGTCGACGCTCATGGAAAATCCCTGTTGCAGGTGTTGCGGATCGAACAAATCTTGGCAGACTGCCTCAACAAGATCAATGGCTTGCGGTGCGGCAGAAAAGGACTTGTTGAGTGCCGGGAAGAGTGGTCCGACTACCCTAACCAACAATGGAGCGCCGCCCGTGACCGTTCATCAGATTCCGAACACCATCAAGACCGATTCGTTCTGGATGCCCTTCACGTCCAACCGGCAGTTCAAGAAGGCGCCGCGGCTGTTCTCCTCCGCCAAGGGCATGTACTACACCTCGGTCGACGGCCGGCAGGTGATCGACGGCTCCGCCGGCCTCTGGTGTGTCAACGCCGGCCATAGCCGTCCGCAGATCGCCGCCGCCGTGGAGCGGCAGCTCTCGACCCTGGACTTCGCGCCCTCCTTCAACATGGGCCATCCGATGGCGTTCGATTTCGCCGAGCGGCTCGCCGAGATCGCGCCGAAGGGGCTGGACCGCGTCTTCTTCACCAATTCGGGCTCTGAATCGGTCGACACCGCGCTGAAGATCGCGCTGGCCTATCACCGCGCCGCCGGTCAGCCGACCCGCACCCGGCTGATCGGGCGTGAGCGCGGCTATCACGGCGTCGGCTTCGGCGGCATGTCGGTCGGCGGCATGGTCGCCAACCGCCGCCAGTTCGCGAACCATCTGCCGGGTGTCGACCACATCCGCCATACCCATGATCTCGCCCGCAACGCTTTCGCCAAGGACCAGCCGGAGCACGGCGCCGAGCTCGCCGACGATGTCGAGCGGATGGTGGCGCTGCACGGCGCCGACACCATCGCGGCCGTGATCGTCGAGCCGGTGCCGGGTTCGACCGCGGTGCTGCCGCCGCCGAAGGGCTATCTGCAGCGGCTGCGCGAGCTCTGCACCAAGCACGGCATCCTCCTGATCTTCGACGAGGTCATCACCGGCTTCGGCCGCCTCGGCGCGCCGTTCGCCGCCAATTTCTTCGGCGTCACGCCGGACATGATGACGACCGCCAAGGGCATCACCAACGGCACCGTGCCGTGCGGTGCGGTGTTCGCCAGCCGCCAGATCCATGACGGGCTGATGGTTGGCCCGGACAACGCCATGGAGTTGTTCCACGGCTACACTTATTCGGCGCATCCGGTAGCCTGCGCGGCGGGTCTTGCCACGCTCGACATCTACAAGGACGAGGCCCTGTTGACCCGCGGCGCCTCGCTCGCCGAGTACTGGCGCGATGGCCTGCATTCGCTGAAGGGCCTGCCGAACGTCGTCGACATTCGCAATGTCGGCCTGATGGGCGCGGTCGAACTGTCGCCACGTGACGGTGTCGTCGGCACGCGCGGCTACGACGTCATGGTCGATTGCTTCAATCGCGGCCTCTACTTCCGCATGAGCGGCGACTCGCTGGCGTTGTCGCCGCCCTTGATCGTCGAGAAGTCGCATATCGACGACATCGTCTCGATCCTCGGCGATGCCATCAAGCGGGTGGCCTGATAATTGCTAGCCTGATAATTGCTAGTGAGATATCAGTCGTATTGTGTCATGAGCCCCTCATGGTGAGGAGCGCGAAGCGCGTCTCGAACCATGAGGCCCATCTGTGGCCTACATCCTTCGAGACGCCCGCTTTGCGGGCTCCTCAGGATGAGGGGAAGCAGCATTCATGACGCGGTAGATTGGCTAGCTCTACAAATTGCTGTCGCCGTTGCGAAGCAGAGTGGTTTCGCAGCGGCGATTGCGTTTTTGCTGCAGGATGTGAGGAAAAGTGAAGGTCCTTGTTCTCGGCAGTGGCGTGATCGGCGTCACCTCGGCCTATTACCTTGCGCGCGCCGGCCATGAGGTGACGGTGATCGACCGTCAGCCGAAGCCCGCGCTGGAAACCTCCTTTGCCAATGCCGGCGAAGTGTCGCCCGGATACTCGTCGCCCTGGGCCGGCCCCGGCGTGCCTGTCAAGGCGGTGAAGTGGCTGTTGATGAAGCACGGCCCGCTGGTGATCCGCCCGAAGGTCGATCCCGTGATGTGGCTGTGGCTGCTCAAGATGCTGCGCAACTGCACCACGGCGCGCTACGCGGTGAACAAGGCCCGGATGATCCCGATCGCGGAATACAGCCGCGACTGCCTGCAGGCGTTGCGCAGCGAGATCGGCATCAAATACGACGAGCGCGCGAGGGGCACGCTGCAGCTGTTTCGTTATCAATCGCAGCTCGAGGGCACCGGCGACGACATCGCGGTGCTCAAGCAGTACGGCGTGCCGTTCGAGGTGCTCGACCGCGAGGGCTGCATCGCCGCCGAGCCCGCGCTCGCGAGCGTGAAAGAAAAATTCGCCGGCGGTCTGCGGCTGCCGCATGACGAGACCGGCGACTGCCACATGTTCACGCAGGCCTTGGCGTTGGAAGCCGAGAAGCTCGGCGTGCGCTTCAATTTCAACACCGGTATCGAGGGCCTGAACGCAGACGCTACCCGGATCACCGGCGTTGCGACCAGCGCCGGCATGATGACCGCCGATGCCTATGTGCTGGCACTCGGCAGCTATTCGCCGCATCTCGTGCGGCCGCTCGGCATCTCGCTGCCGGTCTATCCGGTGAAGGGCTATTCGATCACGGTGCCGATCAAGGATGCGTCCGGCGCACCGGAATCGACCGTGATGGACGAGAGCTACAAGGTCGCGATCACCCGGCTCGGCGATCGCATCCGGGTCGGCGGCACCGCCGAGATCTCAGGCTATTCGACCAAGCTCTACGCCGCGCGGCGCGCGACGCTGGACCATTCGCTGACCGATCTGTTTCCGCGCGGCGGTGACCTCCCGAAGGCGACCTTCTGGTGCGGCCTGCGCCCGATGACGCCGGACGGCCCGCCCGTGATCGGCGCGACGCGGTTTGCCAACCTGCACCTCAACACTGGCCATGGCACGCTCGGCTGGACCATGGCCTGCGGCTCGGGCCGCGTGCTCGCCGATATGCTGTCCGGCGGGAAGCCCGAGATCGACACCAAGGAGCTGTCGATCAAGCGCTACGATCACAGGTTCGGGTAGGGCGCCGCGGTCGCATACGAACCGCTATTCGGCGGCGTTCCGCACCGGCGGTTCGGCATCGTCGTCGCGCTTCGTGGCCGTCCAGCTCGACAGCGCGTTCGAGAGCCGGTCGAGATAGAGATAGACGACCGGCGTCGTGAACAGCGTCAGCGCCTGGCTCACGAGCAGGCCGCCAACCATGGCATAGCCGAGCGGTTGGCGGATTTCCGATCCGGTTCCGGTACCCAGCATCAGCGGTACGCCGCCGAGCAGGGCCGCCATCGTCGTCATCATGATCGGACGGAAACGGAGCAGCGCCGCTTTCCGGATCGATTCACGCGGCGACAGATGTTCCTCGCGTTCCGCGGCGATCGCGAAGTCGACCATCATGATGCCGTTCTTCTTCACGATGCCGATCAGGAGGATGATGCCGATCAGCGCGATCAGGCTGAAATCGAACCCGAATGCCATCAGGATCGCCAGCGCGCCGACGCCGGCCGACGGCAGCGTGGATAGGATCGTGAGCGGATGGATGTAGCTCTCATAGAGCATGCCGAGGATCAGATAGACCACGACCAGCGCGGCCAGGATCAGGAGCGGCACCGAGCTCAGCGATTGCTGGAAGGCCTGCGCGGTGCCTTGGAAGCTCGAACTGAGCGTGGCCGGCGCGCCGAGATCGGCGACGGCGTCCTGGATCGCATTGGTAGCCTGGCCGAGCGCCACCCCTTGCGCGAGGTTGAAGCTGATCGTGGTCGCCGGAAACTGCCCCTGGTGCGCGATCGCGAGCGGGCGCACCGGGATCGTCGTCCACTTGCAGAACACCGAGATCGGGACCTCGTCGCCCGTGGTCGGTGACTTGATGTAGAGCTTGTTGAGCGTGTCGAGCTTGCCCTGCAACTCGGGCAGGATCTCCAGGATGACGTGATAGCTGTTGAGCTGGGTGAAATACTGGGTCACCTGGCGCTGGCCGAACGCGTCGTACAGCGTGTCGTCGATCAGTTGCGGTTGGATACCGAAGCGCGAGGCGGTGTCGCGATCGATGGTCATCGTCAGCGTCGTACCCTCGGTCTGCTGGTCGGTGGCGACGTCGCGCAGCTCGGGCAGGGTCTTCATCCTGGCCAGGATCTTCGGCGCCCATTCGTTCAGCTCGGCGAGGTTGGCGTCCTGCAGCGTGTATTCGAACTGCGTCCGCGTGGCGCGGCCGCCGAGCCGGACGTCCTGGGAGGCCTGCATGTAGAGCCGCGCGCCCTCCACGGCCTCGAGCTTCGGCCGCAACCGTTCGATGATCTGCTGCGCACTCACGTCGCGCTCCTCGCGCGGCTTCAGCGTGATGTACATGCGGCCCGAATTGAGCGCGGTACCGCCGCCGCCGATGAACTCGGCCATGCTGTCGACCGCGGGATCGGCCCGGACGATGCTGCTGAGCTCCTCCTGATGCCGCTCCATGTCGGCAAACGAGATATCCTGCGCCATCTGCGACACGGCGATCAGGAAGCCGTTGTCCTGTTGCGGGAAGAATCCCTTGGGAATGATCACGAACAGGTAGACCGACAGGGCCACCGTCGCGAAGAAGATGCATAGCGTGGTGCGGCTCCAGCTCAGCGCCAGATCAAGACCGCGTTGATAGCCATGCAGCATCCTGTCGAATGCCGCCTCGCTCCATTGGTAGAGCCGGCCGTGCCTGGTTTCGGAGTGCGCGCGCAGGAAGCGCGATGCCATCATCGGCGTCAGCGTCAGCGACACCACCAGCGAGACGAAGATCGCCATCGCGAGCGTCACCGCAAACTCGCGGAACAGCCGGCCGATCACGCCGCCCATCAGCAGCAGCGGGATCAGCACCGCGACCAGCGAAATGCTGATCGACAGGATGGTAAACCCGATCTCGCCGGCGCCCTGCAATGCCGCGGCGAGCGGCCGCGCACCCTGCTCGACATAGCGCGTGATGTTTTCCAGCATGACGATGGCATCGTCGACCACGAAGCCGACCGCGATCGTCAGCGCCATCAGCGAAAGGTTGTCGAGCGTATAGCCGAACACCCACATCAGCGCGCAGGCGCCGAGCAGCGCCAGCGGCACGGTGACGGCGGGAATAACCGTCGCCCAGAAGCTGCGCAGGAAGATGAAGATCACCATGACGACCAGCACGATGGTGATCAGCAGCGTGATCTGGACGTCCTCGACCGCGGCGCGGATGGTCAATGTCCGGTCGCTGATGATCTTGATCTTGATGGCGGGCGGAATGGCGGCAATGAGCCTCGGAAGCTGCTCCTTGATCCGATCGACCGTTCCGATCACATTGGCGCCGGGCTGCTTGAAGATGACGAGGAACACGCCGCGTTGGCCGTCCGCCCAGGCGGCCTGTTTCATGTCTTCCGGCGCGGCGACAGCCCGGCCGATGTCGCGAATCCGCAACGGACCGCCGTTGCGGTAGGCGACGATGACGTCATTCCAGTCCTTGGCCTCCGGCAGCTGGTCGTTGGCGTAGATCGTATAGGCGCGGCTGGTGCCGTCGATGTTGCCCTTGGGACTGTCTGTCGTCGTGATGGCGATCTGGCCGCGGATATCTTCCAGCGAGAGCCCCTTGGCGACCAGCTTGGCGGGATCGATCTGCACACGAATTGCGGGCTTCTGCTGCCCGCCGATGAACACCTGGGCGACGCCCGAGATCTGGCTGATCTGCTGGCCGAGCTGGGCGTCGACCGCATCGCTCACCTTGATCAGCGGCAGCGTGTCCGAGGTCGCCGACAGTATGAGGACAGGCGAGTCCGCCGGGTTGACCTTGCGATAGGTCGGCGGCGACGGCAGGTTCTTGGGCAACTGGCCGCCGGCGGCATTGATCGCGGCCTGGACATCGTTGGCCGCGCCGTCGATGTTGCGGTTCAGATCGAACTGGATGGTCACCGCGGTCGACCCCAGCGAACTCGTCGAGGTCATTTGGGCGATGCCGGGAATCTGCGCGAATTGCCGCTCCAGCGGCTGCGCGACCGAAGACGCCATGGTCTCGGGGCTGGCGCCGGGCAGGCTTGCGGAGATCTGGATGGTCGGAAAGTCGACCTGCGGCAGCGGCGCGACCGGCAGCAGCGGATAGGCGACCATGCCGACGAACAGGATGCCGGCCATCAGCAGCGAAGTGCCGATAGGGTAGCGGATAAACGGAGATGAGATGCTCTCGTTCATTTCTGCAATCCAAATGAACGGCAGGCGCATCTTTTCCCGAATATCGGGAGTCGTCCTCGAAAGCTCGAGCTCGAACGCGCGTTTCCCTCGCCATGGCCAATCGGCAGATCGCGGAGTTGCCCTCCGCGTCCACCGGTTTTTTTGTCAGCATAGTCATTCCTGGAGACGGCGTGAATGGAAACATCGGATCGCCCATTCGACCTTCGTTGAATTGCCGGATGCCGCCCGCCCCGCGGCGCTGTTTTGGCAGACGTGAAACGTGTGCTCGGCGTGGAGTATATCTTATTACGATATATCTGCAGGCAATCGGTTCGGCCGGCAGGAGGCGAGGGGGGATCATCCCGCGATGACCACGAAAAAGCCCCGGCTTGCCGCGGCGCTCTTCGTCGGCGCAAATGAATCAACGAAAAGCCCGGCACGATGGCCGGGCTGAATCGCAAGTATGGATTGGCATTGGCAATGCGGCGATCCAGCCGGACGCCGATCGAACCATCTGTGCGCTTCGGCACATTCCCGCGGCCTTCGCCTTGCGACGCTCGCCTTGCCATTGGCCGCCGGACTGCCCGGCGCCCCTATGCGGCGCATATGCCGCGCAGCACGCAGTGCTCTCGAATTCATATCCCGCCCTGAAGATATTGCTCCCGAAAGCTCACGCATCGCGACCGTCCGGCCGAAGCGTCGGCCGGACGCGCGAGCGAACGAGAACAGGTGACATCATGACTTCGCTTCAATTGGCCCCCGGCGACAGGATCATCGAGCCGATGATCGCGCTCGCCGGCTGCTCGACCCAGCAACGCATCGTCGTGGCCGGCTCGAAAAGCATCGAACTGATGCTCGAACTGCATCGGCGCGGCTATCTGCGGGCTGCGGCGACCGGCAACTGCGGCCGCCCGGCTGCCCAGTATGACGCTGCGCTGGTCGATTGGCGGCGGCGCACGCTGCATGCGCTCGAGCCGACGCTGGACTGGCTGGCGAATTTCCTCAGCGCCCGCGCGGTGCTGGTGGTGTGGGTCGACGCGCAGAAGGCATCGGCGAACCAGAGCCTGCGCGCGTCGCTGGAGCGGCGCGGCTTCGTCGTCGAGCAGGGCATTGTGCATCAATTCGGATGCGCGCTTGCGGCGCGAAGGTCGCAGGCCCATCCGCTGCGGCTCGCGGCCTGACGCGAATGGAGGCAGTCCGGATGTCCAGGGTCCGACGCGCGATCATTCGCGAATGGATGACGTTGGCGCGTGAGAAACGCGAATTCGCCGAACAGGCATCAGCCTTCGCAACGGCCGCGCTGCAGCGCCACCGCCTGCCGCGCAGCCGGTGCACGCCGCATGCGGTGATCATGAGATGGCTGGGGCCGCGCACCGGTCGCCCCTGAAGCATGGCCCGGAAAGGCACGCGTAGCGGGCGTCGCCCGGATGAGCCAACAGGTCGCCCGAGCGCCACCATGGCGTAAACCTTCGACGTGGCGGGGCGACTCACATCGGCGGGACAAGCGTTCTGCAAGTTTTCCTTTGAAAGTCCGTCCGAAGACCCCACGCGACAGGTAAACCGGAGGAGGGCAGTCATGGCTATCGTGTCGTTTACGCGTTTCAAGAGCGACAAGGCCGAGGAAATAGTCAAGACCGCGAAGCAGGCGAAGGCAATTTTCGAAAAACATGGTGCTGAATTTCTTCGGCTATCACGTTTCCATACCGGCAACTGGGCGGGACAGTATCTGGTGACCGTGCGTTTCGCCAATTGGGAAGTTTACGGCAAAGTGCAGGAGGCGGTTGCTAAAGACGAAGCATTCGCGAAGCTCGTCGCCCATACGGCAACGTTTGCCGAATTGACGGGCCGCAACATCACGGTCGGGATTGATCTCTGACAATGGGCAATGTTGGGCTCCCGTAGCCCGGCAAAATAGAACGAAGGGCCAGCCTGTCCGGCGGGCCTTTCGTGCATGTGCGGACCCCGATCAGCAAACGTGGGTGAGCGAACGGCTAGCGTGCCGGCTTGCGGCTCGCCTTCTTCACAGGCTTCACCGGCGCCGCGTTATCCGCCGGCCGTACGCGCAAACCGTCCACGAACACGTCCAATAGCCGCAGCGCGGTGGTCTGCCAGCCCGGCTGGTCGTGCATGTAGCACATGCCGATCAGCGCGCGCAGCACGTCCTCGGCGCTGATGTCGTCGCGGATTGCGCCGGCCGCAACCGCACGCGCGAGCAGGGTGCCGATCGCCTTGGTCAGGCGATCGAACGAATAGGCATGCAGTTCGGTCGAGCCGGTCGCGACCAGCGCGAGTGCCGCCACCATGCCCTTCTTGGTTGCGACGAATTGCACATTGGCACGCAGCCAGCGCCGCAGCGCCTCGACCGGCTCGGGCGCGCCCTGCAACTGCTCGGCCAGATCGCCGAGCTGCTCGACCTCGCGGCGATAGACCGCCTCGTACAGCGCCTCGCGGGTCGGGAAGTGGCGATACAGCGTGCCGATGCCGACCCCGGCACCGCGCGCCACCGCCTCCAGGCTCGCCTCGCTGCCGCCGGCCGAGAACACGGCCTTGGCCGCTTCCAGCACGCGCTCGCGGTTGCGCACGGCGTCGGCGCGGGGCTTGCGGACAATTTCTGGTGATGGACCGGCCATTCCTTTTTCTTTTCCCCCTCTCTTGTAAACGGAGGACGCCTCCGTATATGGCGACCAGCACCGGGCCTGACAAGGCGCGCCGATCGCGGATCGGCGGCCACGGGAACGCGTTGCCTCGATTCAACCCGACCATACACGGATCGGAGCCCTGCATGAATCTTCCTATCAGTCTCACCATCAACGGCGTCCGCCGGGAAATTGCGCTCGACGATCCCCGCGTCACCCTGCTCGACCTCCTGCGCGAGCGGCTCGACCTCACCGGAACCAAGAAGGGATGCGACCGCGGCCAGTGCGGTGCGTGCACCATCCTGGTCGACGGCCGCCGCATCAACTCCTGCCTCGCCCTCGCCGTCAGCCATGACGGCGCCGAGATCACCACGATCGAAGGCATCGCGCGCGGCGCAGAGCTGCATCCGGTGCAGGCCGCCTTCATCGCCCATGACGGCTTCCAGTGCGGCTTCTGCACGCCGGGCCAGATCATGAGCGGAATCGGCCTGATCCAGGAAGGGCAGGCCGGCGACGATCCGGAGCGCGTGCGCGAATGCATGAGCGGCAATCTGTGCCGCTGCGGCGCCTATGCCGGGATCACGGAAGCCGTGCTCGAAGCCCAATCCAACATGACCGCGACCGAGCAGAGGCGCTCCGCATGATGAATTTCGATTACGTCAGGCCGGCCAACGTCGCGGATGCGATCGCGGCGGCCTCCGAAAAGGGCGCGACCTATCTTGCCTCCGGCACCAACCTGCTCGATCTGATGAAGGGCGGCGTCAGCCGGCCGAGCCGGCTGGTCGACGTCACGCGTCTGCCCGGGCTCGACCGCATCGAGCAGCTCTCCGACGGCGGCTTGCGGATCGGCGCGCTGGTGCGCAATTCCGATCTCGCGCATGACGCCGAGTTCGCGCGCACCTATCCCGCGATCGCCGAAGCGCTGCTGTCGGGCGCTTCCGCCCAACTGCGCAACGCCGCGACCGTCGGCGGCAATCTGATGCAGCGGACCCGCTGCGCCTATTTCTACGACGCCGGCAGCGCCTGCAACCGGCGCTGGCCGGGCGCCGGCTGCGACGCGCTGAAGGGCGAGAACCGCCTGCACGCGGTGCTCGGCTGGAGCGAGGGCTGCATCGCGACCCATCCGTCGGACTTCTGCGTGCCGCTGGTCGGGCTCGATGCCGTGGTCGAAATCGAGGGCAAGGGAGGCCGGCGCGAGCTGCCGCTCGAGGCGCTGCATCGTCTGCCCGGCGATGCGCCGGAGCGCGAGACCGCGCTGGAGCGCGGCGATCTGATCGTCGCGCTGCGCCTGCCGGCCGATGCGAAAAACTTTGCCCGGCATGCCCGCTACATCAAGGTCCGCGAGCGCACCTCCTACGCCTTCGCCGTGGTCTCTGCCGCGGCGGCCTTGCGCATCGAGAACGGCAAGATCCGCGAGGCGCGGCTCGCGCTCGGCGGCGTCGCGGCCAAGCCGTGGCGCGCGCGCGAGGCCGAGCAGGTGCTCGCGGGCGCAACGCCGGATGCGGGCATCTATCGCGAGGCGGCGCGCGCTGCGCTCGCCGAGGCCAAGCCGTCCGGCAACAACGCCTTCAAGATCGAGCTCGCGCAACGCATCATCGTGCGCGCGCTCACCCTTGCCGCCGCAGGCACGCCGGACCGCATTGCCGCGCTGCCGGGCTCTCCCTTCTCATCCGTTGCAGGAGCGTGACGCATGACGCTTGAGATCAGTCTGACCCGCGACCCCGCCCATATCAGGCATGGCTCGAATATCGGCCAGCCGCTGACCCGTACCGACGGCATCCTCAAGGTGACGGGCAAAGCCCGCTACGCCGCCGACAATCATCCGCCAGGCATGCTCTATGCCGTGATCGCGACGAGCTGCATCGCACGCGGCCGCGTCACTGCGCTCTGCGTCGACGCCGCCAAGCGCCATCCCGGCGTCGTCGACGTGATGACCCCGGCGCACAAGCCGGAGCTTGCCGAAGATCCCGACGCCAAGGGCAATCCGTTCGCCTTCCGCATGGAGCTGTTGCAGAGCGACGAGGTGCGCTACGCCAACCAGGCGATCGCGGTCGTGATCGCCGAGACGCTGGAGGTCGCGACCGAAGGCGCGGCGCTGCTGTCGCCGCGCTACCAGGTCGAGATCGCGCGCGTCGGCCTCGATGCGGGCGAGGCCTATGCGCCGCCGGTGGTCGGGATCGGCAACCCGGCCGAAGTCCGTCACGGCGATATCGATGCCGGTCTCGCCGCCGCCTCGAAGCTGACCGATGCGACCTATGAGACGCCGGCGCAGTATCACAACGCGATGGAGCCGCATGCGATCGTCGCGGTGTGGGACGGCGACCGCCTGTTCATCGACACGCCGAGCCAGGGCATGGGGTTCGCGCAGATGCGCGTCGCCGGGCTGTTCGGCATTCCGCCAGCGAATATCCACATCAACAGCCCGTTCCTCGGCGGTGGCTTTGGCTCCAAAGGCCTGATCTCGGGGCCACAGGTGCTCGGCATCATGGCGGCGAAGCTGGTAGGGCGTCCGGTCAAGCTGGTGCTGCGCCGCAGCCAGATGTATGGCCCGGTCGGCCATCGCCCGCCGACCCGGCAGCGGCTGCGCATCGGCACCGACGATGCGGGCATGCTGACGGCGATCGATCACCACGCGCGCATCACGACGTCGAGCTTCGACGATTTCTACGAGCCGGCCGCCGACGCCTCGCATACGCTCTATGCCAGTCCCGCGATCCACACCGCGCATGAGGCGGTGCGCGTCGACACCGGCACGCCGCTGTTCATGCGTGCGCCGGGGGAGGCCACCGGATCGATTGCGCTGGAGGGTGCGATCGACGAGGCGGCGTTCGCCTGCGGCATCGATCCGCTGGAGTTTCGGTTGAAGAACTATGCCGAGGTCGAGCCGACGACGGGAAAGCCGTTCTCGTCGAAGGCGCTGCGGCAGTGCTACGCCAAGGCCGCGGAGCGTTTCGGCTGGGCGCGGCGTCCGCTTGCGCCGAAGCAGATGCGCGACGAGAACGGCTTCCTGGTCGGCTGGGGCGTCGGCACCGCGACGTTCCCTGCGATCATGTTCCAGGGCAATGCCCGCGCCGTGATCCGCGCCGACGGCAAGGGCGTGATGGAGACCGGGGCCCATGACATGGGGCAGGGCGCCTGGACCGCGCTTGCGCAGATCTCGGCCGACTCGCTCGGCGTCGAGCTCGATCAGCTGACGTTCCGTTCCGGCAGCTCCGACCTGCCGGACGCCGGCATTGCCGGCGGCTCCGGCCATACCGCAACCGTCGGCGCCGCGATCCACAACGCGGGGGCTGGCGTGATCGCCAAGCTTGCCGAGCTCGCCACCACGGACCGGCGCTCGCCGCTGTTCGGCGCCGGCAATGCCGGCGTGATCGCGCGCGGCGGCCGGCTGCATCGCCGTGACGACGAGTCGCGCAGCGAAGGCTATGCCGAGATCCTCGCGCGCGCCGGGCTTGCCGAGATCGACGCCGCCGGCAGCGGTGCGGCCGATCCTGCCGCGCAGTCGCAATATGCGATGCACGCGCATGGCGCGGTGTTCGCCGAGGTCAAGGTCGATCCGGAGCTCGGCCAGATCCGCGCGACGCGGATGGTCGGCGCCTTCGCCGCGGGCCGCATCATCAATCCGCTGCTGGTGCAGAGCCAGCTTTATGGCGGCATGATCTGGGGCCTCTCCTTCGCGCTGCACGAGGAGGCAGTGATGGATCACAGATCCGGCCGCATCCTCAACGCAAACCTCGCCGAGTATCATGTGCCCGTGAATGCCGACGTGCCGCCGATGGACGTCATCACCGTCGACGAGCACGATCCGCACGTCAACGCGCTCGGCATCAAGGGCGTCGGCGAGATCGGCATCACCGGCAGCGCCGGTGCGGTCGCCAACGCCGTCTGGCACGCCACCGGCATCCGCGCCCGGAATTTCCCGATCAAGATCGAGGAGATCGTGATGGGGCTGGGCTGACGCGGACTGACCCGATCGCCGTGTAACCATCGTCGTCGTCCCGGCGAAAGCCGGGACCCATAACCACCGGGTCGTGTTGTTTGAGAGGGTTGCGACCCCGCGTCGCGCAATCATTTCCATTCGTGGTAATGGGTCCCGGCCTTCGCCGGGACGACGGTTGAGAAAGCGCGCACTCACCCCGCCGCCGTCACGCAGTTCACCCACAGCACCATGGCCTTGGCATCGCGGGCCGGATTGGAGAACCGGTGCGGTCTGCGGCTGGCGAAGCGGAAACTGTCGCCCTGCTTCAGCGTCCAGGTTTCCGTGTCCACCGTCAGCGTCATCTCGCCGGCAAGCACGAGGCCGGCTTCTTCGCCGTCATGGGTATAGAACTCGTCGCCGGTGTTGCCGCCGGGTTCGAGATGCACCAGGAACAGATTGAGCCGGCTCTCGCTGCCGGCCGGGCTCAACAGCTGCTTTGAGATTCCGGTGCGCCACAATTTCAGCTCGGCGCGCTGCAGCTCGCGGGTCACCACGCCGCCGGCGCTGTCATCCTTCGGCGTCGCGCCGAACAGCGCGGCGATGCCGACACCAAGCACGTCGGCCAAGGTCGCCAGCACGCGCAGCGAGGGCGACGACAGGCCGCGCTCGATCTGGCTGATGAAGCCGATCGAGAGACTGGTCGCGGCGGCAACCGTTTCCAGCGACATCTGCTTGCTGCGGCGGAGGTCGCGGATGCGGTGTCCGACCGCAAGGTCCATCGCGGGCTCGGCAGGCCTCTTGACCGGATTCTTGACTGGCTTCTTGACGGCGCGGCGTGCCGTCGCAGGCTTCGCTGCCGCTCCCTTGCGCATTCTCTTGCCGCCGCTCACGTCAATCCGCTTCCTTCATGTGCATGAAAACCGCTTGCATTGACCGCGGTTTCGTGACCACAATTTCATATTGGTGAAAATAGGCCGGAACGGCGTCGCCCGCAACCAAAAGCGCCGATACGCGGGCGATGCGGCGCCAAGGCCAGCTTCGGGAGGTGTTGCGATGTCCTTTCAGCGTCTCGTGCAGGCCGCGGTCGCGGCGCTTGCCCTTGCCTTGAGCGCGCCGTCAGGGGCGCAGCAGGTGCTGAAGGTGGGCTCGACGCCGACCGGCATCCCCTTCACCTTCCTCGACACCAAGACCAACTCGATCCAGGGCATCATGGTCGATCTCGCCACCGAGATCGGCAAGGACGCCGGCTTTTCCGTGCAGATCGAGCCGATGCAGTTCTCGGCGCTGATCCCGTCGCTGACCTCGAACAAGATCGACATCATCGCAGCCGCGATGTTCGCCACCGCCGCGCGCAAGGAGGTGATCGACTTCTCCGATCCGGTCTACACCTATGGCGAGGGTCTCGTGGTGCCGAAGTCCGACAGCAAGTCCTATGCCACGCAGGAGGATCTGAAGGGCACGGTGGTCGGCGCCCAGGTCGGTACCGCGTTCGTCGATGCGCTGAAGAAGACCGGCCTATTCAGCGAGGTCAAGGTCTATGACGCCATTCCCGACATCCTGCGCGACGTGAATGCCGGCCGCCTCAAGGCCGGCTTCGCCGACTATCCGATCCTCGCCTACAATCTGCAGCAGGGCAATTTCGCCGACGTGCGGCTGGTCGACGGCTACAAGCCCGTCACCGTCGGCACGGTTGCGATCGGCGTGCGCAAGAGCGACACCGAGCTGCTCGCCAAGATCAACGCCTCGCTGGCAAAGCTGAAGGCGAACGGCACGATCGGAAAGATTTTGGAGAAGTGGGGCCAGAAGGCCAACGCATCGTGAGGGACGTGCCGCGATGAGATTTGGTGTTGAGCTTCACTGTGTTCTCCGCGTCATTGCGAGGAGCGCTAGCGACGAAGCAATCCATCTCTCCGAGCTTGCGGACCGATGGATTGCTTCGCTCCGCTCGCAATGACGCTTCTATGATTTGAGCCGATGCAAAAGTTCTTCCACGACGCCGTCGAATTCGTGCCGATCCTGCTGCAGGGTGTCTGGCTGACCATCGTCGTCACGGTCGGCTCGCTCGCGCTGTCGACCGTGCTCGGGCTGGTGTGGGCCTTGATGCGGGTATCCGGCATCCGCATCCTCACAGGTTTCAGTGCGGCGCTGATCAATGTGATCCGCGGCATCCCGATCATCGTGCTGCTGTTCTACATCTATTTCGTGATGCCTGATTTCGGCATCGCGCTGACGGCGTTGCAGGCCGCGATCATCGGGCTCGGCATCGCCTATTCGGCCTATCAGGCGGAGAATTTCCGCGCCGGCATCGAGGCGATCGACAAGGGGCAGATCGAGGCGGCGCAGACCATCGGGATGGGCTGGTGGCTCACCATGCGCCGCGTGGTGCTGCCGCAGGCGGTGCGGATCATCCTGCCGCCCTACGGCAACATCATGATCATGATGCTGAAGGATTCCTCGCAGGCCTCCACCATCACGGTCGCCGAGCTGGCGCTGCAGGGCAAGCTGATCGCCTCCTCGACCTTCAAGAACACCAGCGTGTTCACCCTGGTGGCGCTGATGTACCTCACCATGAGCATCCCGCTCATCCTGCTGGTTCGGCACTTCGAGAACAAGGCGAACCGCAAATGATCGAGCTCAACGACGTTCACAAGAGCTTCGGCAAGGTCGAGGTGCTGAAGGGTATCACGGCGTCGGTCGCCAAGAGCGAGGTGGTCTGCATCATCGGCCCGTCCGGCTCCGGCAAGTCGACCATCCTGCGCTGTATCAACGGGCTCGAAAGCTACGATCGCGGCGAGATCAGCGTCGAGGGCACGCGCGTCGACAGCAATGACCGCTCGATCGTGGCGATCCGCACCCAGGTCTCGATGGTGTTCCAGCGTTTCAACCTGTTTCCGCATCGCACCGCGCTCGAGAACGTCATCGAGGGGCCGCTTTACGTGAAGAAGCAGCCGCGCGAGCAGGCGATCGCCCGCGGCCGTGCGCTGCTGGGGCAGGTCGGCCTCGCCGACAAGGCAGAGGTGCATCCGCCAAAGCTCTCTGGCGGCCAGCAGCAGCGCGTCGCGATCGCGCGTGCGCTGGCGATGCAGCCGAAGGCGATCCTGTTCGACGAGCCGACCTCCGCGCTCGATCCCGAGCTGGTCGGCGAGGTGCTCTCGGTGATGCGCAAGCTCGCCGATGACGGCATGACCATGGTGGTCGTCACCCATGAAATGGGCTTCGCGCGCGACGTCGCCGACCGCGTGCTGTTCATCGACGGCGGCGTCATCGTCGAGCAGGGCGCCGCCAAATCCGTCCTCAACCAACCGCAGCACCCGCGCACCCAGGATTTTCTGCGCCGCGTGCTGCATCCGCTGTGATCCGGTCTCATCCAATGAATGCTCCCGCCCGCCTGCCGCTGCCCCCGAGTCTCTATGCCGACACCGCGGTCGAGGCGACCCCGGCGCCGCCGCTGACTTCGGACAAGAGCGTGCCGGTCGCGATCATCGGCGGCGGCTTCACCGGCCTGTCGACTGCGCTGCATCTCGCCGAGCACGGCGTGCATGCGACCGTGCTGGAAGCGCAGGAGCCGGGCTGGGGCGCGTCCGGCAACAATGGCGGGCAGACCAATCCCGGGCTGAAGCACGACCCCGACCAGATCGAGCAGGATTTCGGCGCCGATCTCGGCCGCCGCATGATCGAGTTCTCCTACGGCACCACCAACTTCACCCATGATCTGATCCGCCGCTACCAGATCCCCTGCGAGGCGCGGCAGAACGGCACGCTGCGCGCCGCCTACAACGAGGCGAGCGCCGCGGCGATCGAGACCACGGCGAAGCAATGCATCCGGCGCGGCATGCCGGTGAAGCTGCTCAACGCCGCCGAGATGCGCGCGATGACCGGCAGCGACCGCTATCTCTGCGCGATGCTCGATGCCCGCGGCGGCGATCTGCATCCGCTGAGTTACGCGCGCGGCCTGGCGCGCGCCGCGATCGGGGCCGGCGTTGCCGTCCATGGCGAGACGCCGGCGCTGTCGCTGCGCCGCGACGGCGGCCGATGGCGGATCGAAACCCCGCGCGCGGTGGTGCACGCCGACAAGGTACTGCTCGCGACCAATGGCTTCACCGACGATCTCTGGCCCGCGCTTCGCCGTACCATCGTGCCGGTGTTCTCGTCGATCGCGGCGACCGCGCCGCTGCCCGACGAGATCGCCCGCGCCATCATGCCGAGCCGCCCGGTGCTCTACGAGAATGGCCACATCACGGTCTATTACCGCATCGACCAGCACAACCGGCTCTTGATGGGCGGCCGCGGCCCGATGCGCTGGATCAGCAAGCCGGACGACGTCGCCTATCTGATCCGCTACGCCGAGCGGCTGTGGCCGCAGCTCAAGGGCGCGAGTTGGACCCATGGCTGGAACAGCCGTCTCGCCATCACCGCCGATCATTATCCGCATGTCCATGCGCCGGCTGAGAATCTGTTGATCTCGCTCGGCTGCAACGGCCGCGGCGTCGCGCTCTCGACCGCGATGGGGGCGCAGCTGGCCCGCCGCCTGATCGGCGGTGCCAAAACCGAGATCGACATGCCGGTGACCGGCATCAAGCCGATCCCGATGCACGCCTTCTGGCGGGTCGGCGTCACCACGGCGGTGCTGACCGGGCGGGTGCGGGACCGGCTCGGTGTGTGAACCGGCTAACACAATTACAGAATGTGCTGGGCTATTCTCGCGCGTCGGATATATTCGCAGTCTTTACTGAAAGGCTGTTCATGCAGTGCGAGCGATGCGGTCATGCGAACCGGGCTGGCAACGATTATTGTGAAGATTGCGGTGCGCCGTTAGGCCTCAAATGTGATTCCTGTCACCATGTGAACGGGCCCTCCAGCCGCTTCTGCGGCCGCTGCGGCACCGTGCTCGCCGCGGCCGGCGCTCGTCCGGACATGCCCTCGCAGCGGATGCTGCGCTCGCTCAGCAGCAAGGGCGGCGAACGCAAGAACCTGACCTTGCTGTTCGCCGATATCCGCAACTCGACCAATCTGATCGACAGCCTCGGCGATCCCGAACTCGGGATGCGGCGGCTGGAGCCGGTGCTCGACCTGATGAAGGAGGCGGTCCACCGCTACGACGGCATCGTCAACAAGATCCAGGGCGACGGCGTCATGGCGCTGTTCGGCGCGCCGCCGCGCCCGCACGAGGACCATGCGGTCCGCGGCTGTCTCGCCGCCTTGGCCATGCAGGATTCGGTCGCACGGCTCGCCGATCCCGGCATGCAGATCCGGGTCGGGCTGCACACCGGCGAAGTCGTCGTCCAGACGGTGGAAAACACCATCTATCAGACCTACGACGCCGCCGGCGCCAACGTCCATATCGCCAACCGGATGGAGCAGATGGCGGATGAGGGCGCGATCCTCATCACGCGGGACACCTATCTCGGCGCGAGGCAGTTCGTCGAGGTGATGCCGCTCGGCATGCAGACCATTCGAGGCATCTCCACGCCGGTTGAGGTGTTCAGGCTGACGGGGCTGCTCAGCGCACCCGCCAGCGACGTATTCCGCAGCGGTAAGCGCCTGACCTCGATGGTCAACCGGACCGAGCAGATGGCCGCGCTGGACCACGAGTTGTCGCGGGCGGTCGGCGGCGACGGCCGGGTCGTCGGCCTGGTCGGCGACGCCGGCATCGGCAAGAGCCGGCTCTGCTTTGAGTTCACCGAGAACAGCCGCCGCAAGGGTATTCGCGTCTACGAGGGCCGCGTGCTGGCGCATGGACGCGCAACCCCCTTCCAGCCCGTGCTCGAATTGCTGCGCGACGTTTTCGGCATCCGCGTCAAGGAGCCCATCGAGACGTCGAGGCGGCGCGTCATCGACCGTTTCGCCGAGATGGCGTCGTCGGACCAGGAACTGCTGGTGCTGCTCGAATTTCTCGGGCTTGCCGATCCCGAGCATCCAGCCCCGAAGCTCGATCCGCGCGCGCTGAAGCTGCAGCTGCTCGACCTGGTTCGAACGCTGGTGCGCGCCCGCCCCGGCGACACGCCGACGGTCGTGCTGATCGAGGACCTGCACTGGATCGACGCCGCGAGCGAAGAGTTCGTCGAGACGCTGGTGGATGCGATCGTCGGCACTGCGACGCTGCTGGTAGTCAATTTCAGGCCGGGCTTCACCGCACCGTTCATGCAGCGGTCGCACTACCGCCAGATCGCACTGCCGCCGCTGCCGTGGTCCGATTCGACCGAGCTGCTCCGCGAGCATTTCGGCAAGCATCCCTCGCTGGCCTCGCTGAGCAGCAATGTCATCGAGCGTGCGCAAGGCAACCCGTTCTTCATCGAGGAGCTTGCCAACTCCGTCGTGGAGCGCGGCAATGTCGAGGGCGAGCGCGGCAACTACCGGCTCAAGCACGGCGTCGACGCGGTGCCGCTGCCCGCGACGGTGCAGGCCGTGGTGGCCGCGCGCATCGATCATCTCGAGGAGGTCGCCAAGCAGGTGCTCGAAACCGCGGCCGTGATCGGCCGGCTGGTCGCGATGTCGGTGCTGCGCCCGGTCGCGGCGCTGCCGAATGACGATCTCTTGAACGCCATCGCGCAGCTCCGGCAGGCCGAGCTGTTGTACGACCTGCCGCCCTACGACAAGGGACTGCTCGCGTTTCGCCATCCGTTGATCCAGGAGGTGGCCTACGCGACCCAGCTGCGGTCGCGGCTGACCACGCTGCACGCGACCGTCGCCAAGGCGATCGAGAGCTTCGACTGGGGCAAGCTCGACGAGTTTGCCGGATTGCTCGCCTATCACTACGAGGCCGCCGGTCAGCCGCTGGAGGCGGTCACGCATTTGCAGCGGGCGGCGCGCTGGATCGGCAAGACCAACTCCGCCGAGGCGATGAGGAGCTGGAAAAAGGTTCGCGGCCTGCTGCAGGACCTGCCTTCGTCCGACTATGTCGACCGGCTAAGGGCGATGTCGAGCGGCCAGATCCTCAACTTCGGCTGGCGCGAGGGCATGTCCGCCGAAGAGGTCAAGCCCTACGCCGAGGAGGCGATCAAATACGCACGCGCGGCGGACCCGATGCACGAGCCGATCCTGCTCGGCGCCTATGGCCGGATCCTGGCCGCGACCGCGGCGGCCGACGACTACGTCAATCTGGTGCAGGACGCCTTGAAGCTCACCTCCGGCACCGGGGACGTCGGGCGCTTTGCGACCGTCAATGCCATGCTGAGCCAGGCGTTCCTGCTGTCGGGCCGCCTCGGCGAAGCGTTCGACGCCGGGCAGGTGGCGCTCGCCGCCATTGCCGAACAGGGCGGCTTTCACAACAACGTCACACTCGGTCTCAACCCCAACCAGATTCTCGGCTTCGACGTCGAGCATTGGATCAAATGCGTCAGTGCCCGAATCCTGGTTCGCCTGGGCCGGTTTGCCGAAGCCGAACGACAGATTGCCGAGCTGTTGCGGGCAGGGCCTGAAGGTTTTGCGCCGGTCGTGCAGTTCATTCCGCATCTTGCGCTGGTGGAAATGGCCTGGAGACGGGGCCGGCCCAACCTCGCAAAGCCGCACGCGGCCAAGATCGCCGAATTGGCCGAACGGTCCGGGATGCCCTACCTCCGGGTCGCCGCGGTCTCCAGTGCCGGCCTTGCCAGCGCTACGACGGGCGATTTCAAGGTCGCCGCGGTTCAGCTTCGGGAGGCGCTCGACCTTGCGCGCTCCGCGCGCGCCGGCCTCGAATTCGAGGCCAGCATGCTCGCGGATCTGGCCGAAACCCTTTATCGCGCCGCCGACCATCACGCAGCTCTGCAAACAGCCGACGAGGCACTAATGGTAGCTCGTCGGCGAACCGATCGCGTCGCCGAGCTGCACGCCACCGTGCTGCGCGGCCTGATCATTTGCGCTTTGGGCAGCACGTCACATGATGAGCTTGACGAGCTTGTCGGCGGCGCTCAGAATTTGTTCGATATCTCCGGGGCAGTCTACTTCGCGCCACTACTCGACCAGCTTCGATTGCACCATGAGCGGCGTCGCTAGCGCGACGTTTTTTTCATTTCTGGAAACAAAGTACTGAGGGGGTTTTGATGGGAGCTTTCATTAAGGACGAAACGACGCGGGATGTTCTGGACCTGCTGAACAAGCGGTTCGGCCCGGACGGGATCAAGGAGATGGTCGAACTGCAAAAGGAATTCGACATCTTCTCGCCCGATCATCCGCTCGAGCAATCTTTCAAGCTGATCGGGATCGTGCCGAGCGACCCGGCTGAGCGGCAGCGTTGGTACACCTTCCTCGGCAAGCTCAAGAGCTATCCGTCAGACATGGCGAATGTGAACGGATACGATCGGGTGATCCAGGCATTCCGGCAGGCGCTGACGCAGGGGTCCGCCCTGCCGGTCCACGTCGGCGTTCACACCATGAAGGGCAACCCGCAGGTGACGTTCTCGTCCGAGGGCAGCTCGCCGCTGATCTACTCGACCCAGTCGTTCCGGGTGCTGTCGATCCCGACCAAGCCCAGCAAGGTCGCCCGCAAGGATGCCGCGGCGGCAGCCAAGCAACGGCGAGCCAAGAAGAAGTGAGTGAGAAGTGAGCCAGACATGAGCATCGCGGCGGAGACCGCGGACCCCGGCACCGAGGGCGACCGGGCGCGGTTCTCCGACCTCTATGCCGATGTCGAGTCCTACTACAGCGCGCGGGTCGCCAAATACGGCGCCACCCCACGCGGGGTGGACTGGTCCTGCCAGGCCACCCAGGATCTCCGCTTCGTGCAGTTGCTGAAGATCTGCGATTTTTCCGCGCCGTTCAGCCTGAACGACATCGGCTGCGGCTACGGCGCACTGTGCGCCTATCTCGCATGGCGTCACCCGCAGGCTGAGATCGACTATCTGGGGACCGACCTGTCGCGCGCCATGATCAGCCGCGCGCGACGCCGCTTCTCGGCGCCGGGACGGCGGTTCAAGGTCGGCTACGGCAGCCCGCGCCGCGCGGCCTACTCGGTCGCGAGCGGCATCATGAATGTCAATGTCGGCGGCTCCCGCGCATCCTGGGAGGCGTTTGTCGCCGAGATGCTGGCCGACCTGCGCCGCGCCAGCCTGCGCGGCTTCGCCGTCAACTTCATCACCGGCGCGGCGGAAGGCGCGGCTGGTGCTGATGCCGCTCCGGTGCAGCTCTACTGCACCAGTCCGGAGGCGTGGATTCGCTATTGCGAACGCGAGCTCGGCTGCACTGTCGAGACCATCGACGGCTACGGCATGAACGAATTCACCCTGCTGGCGCGGTGTAGCGATCGCTGATCGAACTGGCCGCGCTATCGCGCTCCAGCCTCGCCCAGATGCATTCTGAAGAACGCGATGGCCTCGGCGTGGAAGCGCTGGTGAAACGCGGCGCGATCGAAGCCCGGCGCGTCGGTGCAGATGGCTGGAATCTTCTCGGCCTCCTTCGGCGTGCAGAGCGCGAGGAAGGAGAAGTGTTCGCCGGCCCGTCAGGGCCGGCTGGAACGTCGAAGGACCGCAGCCCGGCCGCCTGTGCCGCAGAAGCCGCAAGCAACAGCAGAGCGGACAGCACGAAGCAATGACGGCGCATGGCTATCGCTTGTCCAGAACCCGCAACTCGGCCGTCGCGGTCGCGACCGTCATGTTGTCAGCGTCGATCAAGTCGGCCGCGACGATCATGTCGCGGTCGGTCTGCGAAACGACCTTCGCCTTGGCCATGATCGGGCCGACGCGCGCCGGCTTGAGAAATCGCGTGGTGAGCGTTCTGGTCACCACGGTGCGCGTCGGAGGAAGCGCTGCCAGCGCGCCGAGCCCCGTGGCCGAGTCCAGCATCGCGGCGAGGAAGCCTCCCTGGATCGTGCCGTGCCGATTGGTGAAGGAGGGCTGCGCCTCGAAGCGGATCGAGGCGGTTTCACCGTCGATGCCCAGCCACTCGCGTCCAAGGAGTTGAGCGCCGGGTGGTGCGTCTGCGCTTGCATTGCTCAAGCCGGTCACCCTTGCTTGTCGTCAGTCCGAGCGGACTGTCTCGGACCTTACGCCGCCTTCGGAAACAATGGCCGGAAGAACGACCGGTCATAGCGCGTGAAGCAGCCCGTCTCCTTTGCGAAGGCTATCGCCTTCTGAACGTCCGGATCGGCGGCGGAATCCTTCCGATATTGCTCGTAGGCCGCGAGGCTCGGAAAGCTGAACATCGCCAGCGCGACGTCGCTCGCGCCTTCGGACGGCAGGAAGTAGCCGTGATGGATACCGCCGAACCGCGGCACCAGATCGAGCCACATTGCAGCATAGGTTTCGAAGTCGGCGAGCTTGCCCAGTCTGACCTCGTAACGCAGGTAACAGGTGATCATTCCGCGGTGCTCCCCGCCATCATTGACCAACGCTTCTCACTATATCTCAGCGGCAAACTCGCGCCACACCACGGCGTTTCGCGCGAGGGTGTTACCGGTTGGACACGACGGGCAACTCAGCAAGACCTGTCAATCCCGAGATAAGAAAATATTCCGTAGAGCAACGAAACGAAAGCTCGGACGATTTATGTCGCGAGAATGCGGAAGTTCGACTCACAGGCCGTGCAACAAACACAGTGTCGTCCCGGCGAAGGCCGGGACCCATAACCACAAATGCTCATGTTACGCGTGTTGCAACGACGAGTCCCACCGACAACATCTGCCGCGGAGTATGGGTCCCGGCCTTCGCCGGGACGACGGTGGAGATCACGTTTCACTCCGCCGCCGGCCACCACGGATACTGGCTCGGCATGTCCTGCGAGACCTTGCCCGGAAAGGCCGGTTTTCGCTTCTCGATGAAGGACTGCACACCCTCGCGCACGTCGGCGTGGCCCCCGCGCTCGACCGACATCGGTTTGTCGATCGCGAGCAATTCGAACGGATCGGGCGCGCCGGCGAAGCGCCAGAGCATCTGACGGGTCAGCGCGACCGACACGGCCGACGTCTCTGCCGTCATCTCCTGGGCGATCTGCCGCGCGCGATCGAGCAGCGCGGCAGGCTCGACCACCTCGCTGACGAGGCCGCCTTTCAGTGCCTCGCCCGCCTCGAAGGTACGGCCGGACAGGCACCAGCGCAGCGACTGCGGCAGGCCGACGAGTTTCGGCAAGAACCACGCGCTGCCGGCCTCCGGCACCAGCCCGCGGCGCGCGAAGATGAAGCCGATCTTGGCGCCGTCGGAGGCGATGCGGATGTCCATCGGCAGCGTCATGGTGATGCCGACGCCGACCGCGGCGCCGTTGATCGCTGCGATCGAGGGTTTCCGGCAGTTGAAGATGGCCTCGACGAAACGGCCGCTGCGCTGGCCGGAGCTTGCGAACACGCCGGCGCCGTGGCTGCCGGACGTGTCGAAGCTCTTGGCGCCGCCGGAGACGTCGGCGCCGGCGCAGAACGCGCGGCCCGCGCCGGTGACGATGACGGCCCGGACATTGTCGTCCTCATCGGCGCGCTGGAAAGCGTCGGCGATTTCCGCGCCCATCGTTCCGGTGTAGGCGTTGAGCTTATCCGGCCGGTTGAGTGTGACGGTCATCAGGGAGTCGCCGATGTCGCACGTGATCTGTTCGTAGTTCATGACCGCCTCCCCGGGATATTGTTGTTATGCGAGTCGTGATCGCCTCAGCCCTCCGCCACCGCATCGCTCCACGGATGAAACGGCTCGGTGGCGCCGCTGTTTGCCGTGCCTTCGCGCAGCACGATGCTGGGGCAGGCGAACTTCTTCGGCTGGGTCTGGATGCGTGCCTCCTCATAGTCGAAGCGGCCGCGCAGCGTGTCACGCACGGCTTGCGGCAGGCGGACATCGCCGATCACGACCGCGCCCTCGCTGGCGTCGATCCGCGGCTGATGGATCGCGGCGTCGAGATCCATGCCGAAATCCATCACGAAGGAGAGCAACTGCGATACCGCGGGCAGGATGCGGCGGCCGCCCGATGCGCCCGCGGCGAGACGTCGTCCATCGGCCGCCTCGGCCACCACAGGCGTGTAGTTGGTCAGGCAGCGCTTGCCCGGCGCCAGCGAGTTCGGATTGCCTTGCGCCGGATCGAACCACATGATGCCGTTGTTCATGGTGAGGCCAGTGTTCGGCGTCACGAATTTGGAGCCGAAGGTCGACAGCAGCGTCTGCGTCACTGCGGCCATGTTGCCGTCGCGATCGACCGCGGAGAAGTGCGTGGTGCAGCTTGGTGCGATCGCCTCCGCGCCGAGCGAACGGCGACCGTCGACGTCGCCCATGTCCTTCAGCCGCTCGCGATAGGCGGCCTGCAGCGTCTCGGCATAGGCGGCGTAGGCAACAGCATCCGGACCGCCCTGCGCCGGCGC
Source organism: Bradyrhizobium sp. USDA 3364 (assembly GCF_054056355.1). Classification (NCBI taxonomy): domain Bacteria; kingdom Pseudomonadati; phylum Pseudomonadota; class Alphaproteobacteria; order Hyphomicrobiales; family Nitrobacteraceae; genus Bradyrhizobium; species Bradyrhizobium sp. USDA 3364. Next base: position 650,832 of record NZ_JBSRYG010000002.1, on the reverse strand, counting down.
GAGCGCCTTTTGCAACAGGCCGAGTGTGCGCGCCATGGTGGGACCGGCCGTCAGTTCCGGCGTCGCATAGACCGTGCCGCCGCGATAGGGAATTTTCAGCGGCTCGCGCAGATGGGCGCGGAACGCGGCGAGATCGCGCACCGACAGCGCGCCGCCGGCGGCCTGGATGTCGTCGGCGATGCTGCGCGCCAGATCGCCCTCGTAGAAATCGCGCGGACCGGCGGCGGCGAGTTGCGCCATCGCCGCCTTGAGCTTGTCCTGCGGCATGCGGACCACCGAACGGATGCCCCATTGCGCGTTCGGCGGCAGGCCATCCTGCAGATACGCCGCGGCGCTGGCGGAATAGCGCCTGAGATCGGCGGCGGAGCTTGCGATCATCGCGGTGGTCCACCAATCGACCAGCAGGCCTTCGCCCGCGAGCTTGACGCTCGGCGCCAGCAGGTCCTTCCACGGCATCTTTGCGTGGCGGCGATGCGCCTCTTCCATGCCGGCGACGACGCCGGGCACGGCGATCGAGCCCGGACCGTGCAAATTGCGGTCGTCCCTGACCCGTGCCCAGGGGAACAGGTCGGAGGCCGCGCCGCCGGTCAGCGGATAATCCTCGATGCGCAGGCCGTCCGGGGCGCGCATGCCGTAGTCGATCACCTCGACGCGGTTCTCGCGGGCGCGGTACAGCACCATGGCGCCGCCGCCGCCGGCGCCGCTCATCCAGGGCTCCACCACGCCAAGGGCAAAGGTCGTCGCAATCACGGCGTCGACACAATCGCCGCCCGCCGCCAATACCTCTGCGCCGACCTCGGCCGCCCTGCGCGACTGCGCGGCGACGATGCCGCCCTTGGCGCTGACGGCCGGCTTGCGGATCACTTGTGAGCTGGAGAACTGGTCGGACATGGCGTTGCTTTCGCTGTTCTTGTTGCGGGCGGGTTACGTTGGCGTAGCATGCCAAGCATGGCACTGTCAGTGCAACAACAAGAACCAATTTCAGGGAGCGGAAAATGAGCGGTGTGAAGCGCGAACGGGACGGCAAGGTCGGCATCCTGACGCTCAACGATCCCGCAAGCTTGAACGCGATGACGCCGGACCTGCTCGGCGATCTCGCGCGCGCCGTCGCCGAGATGAGCATCGATCCCGGCATCCGCGCGCTGGTCCTGACCGGGGAGGGACGCGGCTTCTGCTCGGGGCAGAATCTCAAGGCGTTCCAGTCGCTCGGCGATAATATCTACACCGGCGTGATGACGCATTACTGGCCGGCGATGCGGGCCTTGCGTGAATGCCGCGTGCCGGTCGTGGTCGCGGTCAACGGCGTTGCCGCGGGTGGCGGCTTCAGCCTCGCGATGTCCGGCGACATGATTTTGGCCGCGCGCTCGGCGAGCTTCATCCAGGTGTTCAGCCGGATCGGCCTGGTGCCCGATCTCGGCTCGACCTGGCTGCTGCCGCGGCTGGTCGGGCGCCAGCGCGCGCTCGACCTGATGCTGCTGAACGAGCCGCTGTCGGCCGAGCGGGCCAAGGAGTGGGGATTGGTGCGCGACGTGGTCGACGATGCAAGATTGCTCGACGAGGCGAAGACGCTCGCCGGCCGCCTCGCCGATGGCCCGACCCGCGCGCTGGTCGCGACCCGGCAGCTGCTCGAGGAGAGCGAGCACGCGAGCTATGCCGATCAGTTCCGCCGCGAGATCGAGTTGCAACAAGTGATCCGCGAGAGTGCCGACGCGAAGGAAGGCCGGCAGGCCTTCGTCGAGAAGCGCAAGGCGCAGTTCACGGGGCGCTAGGCATACATGTTAGCTGATCGCAATCGCGATCTTGCCGAAATGCGCACCGCTCGCCATGTGGGCGAACGCGTCCTTGACCTGGTCGAAGGCGAACACCTTGTCGATCACGGGCTTGACGCCGTGCATGCTGATGCCGTCGCACAGCGCCTGCAGATCCTCGATCGAGCCGACGGTGACGCCTTGCAGCCGCTGCTGCTGCATCACCATCAGCGGCAGCCTGCTGTCGGAGGAGGCCGGACCGGCGAGCACGCCGATGAAGGCGATGGTGCCGCCGATCCGGGTGGCGCGGATCGACTCGTTCAGCGTGCCGACGCCACCGACCTCGACGACGAGATCGACGCCGCGCCCGGTCACTTCGCGCGCCTTCTTGCCCCAGTCGGGCGTGGTCTTGTAGTTCAGCGTGACATCGGCGCCGAGCTGCTTGAGCCGCGCGATCTTGGCGTCGCTGGACGAGGTCGCGATGACGCGGGCACCGCACATCCTGGCGAATTGCAGCGCGAACAGCGAGACGCCGCCGGTGCCCTGGGTCAGCACCGTCTGTCCCGGCTTGATGTCGCCGAGCTTGACCACCGCGCTCCACGCCGTGAGGCCCGCGCATGGCAGCGCCGCGGCCTCGATGTCGCTGAGATGCTCGGGCGAGCGTACCAGCGCATGCGCGGGAAATATCCGGTACTCGGTCAGCACGCCGTCGACGCTGCCGCCGAGCGCCGCGCGCATCCGTGCCTCGCTCGGCTCGCCGCCGAGCCAGCTTTCGAAGAAGCTGCCGATCACGCGATCGCCGGCCGCGAAACCCTTGACCCCGGCGCCGACCGCCTCGACGACACCTGCGCCGTCGGAGACCGGCACCAGCGGAAATTTCTGGCGCGAGCCGTAGCCGCCCTTGACCGTGAGCAGGTCGCGATAGTTCAGCGTCGCCGCCTTCAGCCGCACCAGGACCTCGCCGGGGCCGGCTTGCGGAACCGGCTTGTCGACCAGCGCCAGCGCGTCGACGCCACCAGGGCCTTGCAACTCGTAGCATTTCACGGGACGTCTCCTGCTGGGTGTTCTTGTCTTGGGCCGCTTTTGGGCCGCGCTCCCGGCGCCGCCGCACATGCGCTGAGCATATGTCAGGCCTGCCGCGCGTGGCCAGAGCAGGCGGCACGGCCGACGGAATGGCGCCCATGCTTGAACGCGTTGGTACCGCCGACAAATACCGCCAATCTGTGCTGTCAATGAAGTGACCGAGCGGAGGTGACGATGGCTGCCTTGCTTGAGACGAAACGCAATCTGGTCGCCACGCGCGCACGCGGCGTGGTTCGTGTGCTGCTTGCCGCTGCATTGGTCAGTTGGGGTGGCGCGCTGGCGGCCGCCGACGACAGTCTTTACCGCGCGCAGACCGTCGTCACTGGCCAGGGCGAGCCGAACCGGATCGTCGGCTTCGGTGCATGTCTGGAGGACGTGCTGATCAAGGTTTCCGGTCAGCCGGCGCTGGCGAGCGACCGCCGGCTCGCCGCATACAAGTCGAAGGCCAAGGAGTTCGTCAGCAGCTTCGACTATCACGACCAGTACGCCGGCAAGCCGCATCATGACGAGCAGGGCACCCGCGACCGGCCCTACGACCTGACGGTGGCCTTCGACGACACGAAGATCGACGGCATTCTCGCCAAGCTCGGGCTCAAGCCGTGGCGATCGCAGCGGCCGGTGCTCGGCGTCTTCGCCGAGATGCAGCACGGTCCGAAGGACTACATCGTCACGTCGGACGGGACGCAATCGGACTTGCAGCGCGATGCGCTTGCGGCGGCGGCCGGCAAACGCGGCATGCGCTTCGTGCTGCCTGATGCGGCCGCCTTGACGAGCGCCAATGTCACCGCCGCCGGGCTCTTGAAGCAGCCGCGGGCGAGGCTGACGCCGATCGTCGCGCCACAGGGGGGTGAGGCTGTTCTGGTCGGACGGCTGGTCTGGGACGACAAGGATCTCGGCTGGGCCACGCAATGGCGGATGGCCTGGCATGGCAAGGACTACAAATGGCAGTTTCGCGGCGTCACCTTCGATGAAGCCTTCCGCCGCGGCGTCGGCGGCGCCGCGCAGGTGCTGTCCGACAATGGCGATCCGGGAGGCGCGAAATGAGCCTGCGCTCGCGCTGCGGCCGCGTCGTTCTAACCGGCGTAGCCGAGCGTCTGCGACGGGTATTCCCCGAACATCGCGCGGTAATATTGCGAGAAGCGCCCGAGCTCGATGAAGCCCTGTTCGAGCGCAACTTTGGAGACCGTGGTCTGGTCCGGCGTGCTCGCGCGCAGGATCGAGCGGACCGTGCAGAGCCGCTTGTAGCGCAGGAACGTCACCGGGCCGATGCCGAACACCTCGTGGAAGGCGCGGTGCAGGCTGCGGCGCGAGAGCCGGAGCTCGGCGCAGATTTCCGAGACATGGACCGGACGGGTGCCGGCGACGTGCAGATAGTCCTCGACGTGGCCCACCAGCTTCATCGCCGACGGCAGATAGCTGCTTTCGTCGGGCGGCAGCGCCGTGATGACCGTCCCCCTCACGCAGTCGATGATCGCGCGTTTCCAGAATTCAGCCGACGCGTTCGACAACGCGTCGGGATACTGCGCCAGATGCGAGATGATCTGCGGCAGCCTGTCCGCGCCGCTCATGCCGATGGCGGGGTCGGCGCGAAAGTGGTTCTTCGCTTGCCAGGTTTCGGCATCGGCGAGCCGCGGGTCGCCGCCGAATATGTCAGGCAGGTCGGCGAGGTCGAACCGGATGGCCGCGTAGGACGAGGCCTTGTGAAAGACGCCGTCATGCTCAACCGACGGAGGAATCACCAGCACGTCGGCCCGCTGCATGTCGAATGCCCAATGCGTGACGCGGTCCGTCGCATTGAGCAGCATTCCGATGATCAGCTTGTCGTCTGCCGAGGTGCGCTGGGTGCGGACCCCGACATTGAACGCACCGATACTGAGCGAAAAATCGCCGATTCCGACATGAGACAATGTGCCGCGCAGCCTGCCGCGCTCAAGCTGCATGACTTCGACATGCGATCCCTTGACGGCCTCGTGGAGTCCCTCGAAGCCGTCAAGCTCGCCGGTGCTGACCGTCAGGTGCTGGCCCATATCCACGCTCACAACTGTAGCGTGATTGGTTCGGTGAGGCCAAGTGCTTTAGGTCAATTCGCAGTACGCCCTGCGACAAATATGTGGGTTGATTTGTTCGCGTGGCGACATCGTCGCCGACGCGCGGATGGCGACGGACGAGAAAGGGAAGCAGGGCTGACGGATCAACGCCGCCGACGAGCCCGCACCGCCGGTGGTCAGGCTGCCATCAGTTGCTGAAGCGCAACAGCCTGCTCGCGGGTCTGGAATGCGATCGCGGTGTGCGTGAAGCCCGACGCGGCCTGGGTCTGCGCGATGTGGTTGAGGACATCGTTGCCCTTGACCACGTGAAGATCCATTCCAGGGCCGGCCGGGAAGATGCCGAGCACGACATCGTAGGCCTCGACGATCGCCTTCAGGGCGCCGCCCTTGTCTTCCGACGCGTCGATGAAGATACGAACATCCGCGGCGATACTACGAAGTTCGTCAAAGTCGATCACTGGAAGTCTCCCATACGCAACGCACTGATCGATCCTAGCTGCAACTTGCTTACTGAAACATAAATTACGCCCGGTTCCGTCATGCACTCACCGCACCGTGACTCGGATGTCGATCCGCGCGATCGTCGCTTTGCCGGCCTGCTGCGCTCAGGCGCCGGTCGGCGATCTCCGCTTCGCGATGCGCTTGACCGGCGCATGGGCCGGCGCGGCATTGCCGGACGGGTCGGCCATGTGGGGAATACGCTGCTCAATGTGATCAACGACACGGAAGAAGGTGTCCAGCGCCCTGGCGTCGAGGCCGGCGGTGAGGTTGCTGTGCCGGCGCAGGATTTCGTCCAGGCTGCGGTCGAGCAGCGCCACGCCCTGGGCGGTCAGCCGGATCTCGCTCCGGTTCCGGGCGCTGCCGCGGACCGGGGTCAATTCGATCAGTCCCTTCTTCTTCAGCGACGTCGTCTCGCGGCTGACGACGGCTTTGTCGAGCTGCGCGTTGGTCCAGATGTCGTAGGCGCTGGCGGGCTCATGCTCCCTGAGGAAGGACAATACCCGCCATTCGGCGAGCGACACGCCATAGGCCTGCGGGAAGAACGCGTTGGCGTTCGCGCGCAATTTCGCGACCAGGCTCGAGAGCACCGTCGGCACGTAGCGCTCGAAATCGATCACCAGTTCGGAGCGCGCGTCCTCTTGCGGGGCGCGGCGCGGGTCGGGGGCCTTGGTGCGGCCTGGTGCAGTCCGGCTTTTCATTCTTTCACGAGTTGAGAGCGGGCGATCAAGACCAGCACCGCCGCGAGGAGGAGAACGCCTGTTACCACGAGGAATCCGATGGTAAAACTGCCCGAGGCGTCCTTGGCGCGTCCGATCACGATCGGGATCGTCGCGCCGCCGATGCTGCCGATCATGCCGACCAGGCCGATCGCGCCCGGCGCGCTCTGCCGCGACATGTAGGACTGGGGGATGGTCCAGAACACGGCCTGCGTTCCATAGACACCGACATTGGCGACCATGAATCCGATGATGATCCAGACTGGTGACGTCGAAAAGGCCGCGATCGCAAAGCCCGCGGCGGCGATCACGAACGTCGTGGCCGCGTAGTAGAAGCGCTCACCGACATGATCGGAGTGCCGCGACAATGCAATCATGCCGATCAGGCCGGCGATCGGCGGGATCGCGGTCACGAAGCCGACCTGCGAGTTCGGCAGGCCGAACGACTTGATGATCTGCGGCAGCCAGGGGAACAGCGACGCCAGCCCGCAGAACAGGCCGAAATTGCACAGGCCGAACAGCAGCACCATCGGCTTGGTGATGGTCCTGAGCACGCCTTCGGCATGCACCACCCCGGTCGCCTTGGCGTCACGCTCCAGCGCGCCGATCAGCCAGTTGCGCTGCGCCGTCGACAGCCAGGTTGCCTGCTGCGGGCGGTCGGTCAGATAGAAGATGCCGACGATCCCGAGAATAACGGGCGGCAGGCCTTCGAGGATGAACAGCCATTTCCAGCCCGCAATCCCGAACAGCCCGTTCAGCTCGAGGATCGCGCCGGAGATCAGCGAGGCGAAGATATAGGAGATCGGCACCGCATAGTTGAACATCGCGTTGTAGCGGGCGCGATAGCGGAACGGAAACCAGAGGCTCAGCAGCAGCATCACCCCGGGAAACAGGCCGGACTCGGCAAACCCGAGGAAGCCGCGGAATGCATAGAGACTCAGCGGGCCCTGGGTGAATGCCATCAGCATCGTGGCGATGCCCCACAGGATCGCGATCCGCGTCAGCGTGATCCGCGCGCCGTACTTGCCGAGGATCAGATTGCTCGGGATCTCGAAGATGGCATAGGTGAAGTACATGATCCCGACCGCGATGCCGAACATCTCGGCACTGAGCCCGAGCTCCTTGTTCATCTGCAGTGCGGCAAAGGAGATGTTTCCGCGGTCGAGAATGGCGAGGAAGTACATCGCCATCACGAACCACATCAGGCGCAGCGCGACCTTGCGGATTGTGGTGCGTTCGATCTCCGGATCGGCGGTCGTTATCGCCGCCTTGTCGATCACGACTTCGGTCATCCCTGTTTCCCCCGGTTCTTGATTTTTGATCGCTGCCTCATGCGGGCAGGCAGACTTCCAGCCGGTCGCCTGTCACCCGGACGGGATAGGTCTGGATGTCGATCTCGACCGGACTGGTCAGCGCCTCGCCGGTCCGGATATCGAAGCGGCCCATATGCAGCGGGCATTCGATCTCGCAGCCCTCCAGCATGCCGTCGGACAACAGCGCTTCCGCATGCGTGCAGATGTTGCTCGTGGCGTAGTACTCATCGCCGACCCGATAGAGCGCGATGTGATGACGGCCGATTTCGATGCCGTACGGCTCGCCTTCGTTCAGTGCGCTCAGTGCGGCAGCTTCGTGCCAGGTTCCTTGATCCGCCATGCGTCCTCTCAAATGCTGTAGAAATCGAGCACGGTCGGGATGCGGTCATTGACCAGCGTGATGACCTTGCGCGCGATCTTCCAGGTGCCGCCCTCACGCCTCAGCGTGTGCTGATAGCGCCCGTGGCGCAGATGCTCCTTCGCCACGCGCGGGTCGTAGACATGGACCGAGAACACCGAGTGGCAGGTGATCTGGTCAGGTCCGGTTTCGGACGCCTCCAGGTTCGAGACCTGGTGCACGGTGCGCGGCAGCGGCAGCGCGGTGATCGATTTGCGCGACTCGATGCGCGCGATCCGCTCTTCCAGCCCGCGCCGCGCATCGTGGTAGAGCAGCGAGACCTGCGTATCGGGATCGCTGGTGGTGGTGTACTCGTCGAGCCATGCCGGCACCCAGTAGACGGCATCCTCGCAATACATCGCGACCCAGTCGGCCCACTCGCCGGTGTCGAGCAGGCGGGCCTCGCGGAAGATGGTCGCGGCTGCGACCGGGTGGGCATCCGTTTGCTTGATTGCGCCGTCAGCCATCACGCCGTCTCCCCCGCGGCGTGCTGCAACAACCTGCGCCACTCGCGATATCCGGGGTGGAAATTGGTCTCGCCGCCGAAGCTGGTGGGGCCGAACGACCATTCGGATGCGGTGATGCCGAGCTCGCGCGTATGCGTGCTCTCGCCGTGGCCGACATCCGCGACGCCTCGCAGATAGCCTTGCGTCGGCGCGGCGGTGGTCGCCTCGTAGCCGGTCTGGCAGAATTCATACATGACGTTGTCGTCGGAGCTCGCGAGTCCGGAGGCGTTGAAGAAGTCTTCGTAGTTGCGGATCCGAAGCGTGCGCGCCGCGGCGCTTTCGCCGACCGGCGCCAGGCAATGCGACACCATCTCGGTCCTGTCCGGCGCCAGCGGCCGCCAGGTCCGGACCTGCGCCGACAGGATGTCGATGACCTGCAGGTTAGGAAAAATCGTGAGGTTGCGCTGGCGGAGCATCCATTTGGCGCGGGTGCCGCCGACGCGCTGCCGCACCGCGTCAAGACGTGCGGGATCCATGCCGAGCGGCCGGCCATAGAGCTGCGTGCGCTTGATCGACCAGTTGACGGCATGGCCGTAATCGAAGCTGAAGCTGCCTTGCCCTTCCTGCTCGCCCTCCGGCTCCGCAGTGAATCCGGCGTCCGCACCGGCGGTGGCATTGCGCTTCTTCAGGATGTCGACATAGGAGCTGTGGGTGGTCGCGAAATGGTAGTAGTCGAGGCCGTTCTCGAACTGCAGCTTCCAGTTTGCGTCGAACGTGTAGGTGCTGGCGCCCGGCACGAACTCGACTTCACCGCTGTCGCTCTGATCGATGATGAGGTCGAGGAAGGCGCGGGTGTCGCCGAGGAAATCTTCCAGCGGCGGAACGTCGGCGGAAAGGCTCGCGAACAGGAATCCGCGATACGAGCCGAGCCGCGCGACCGGGAGCAGGTCGTGATTCTGGTTCGAGAAGGACGGCGGATACTGCCCGCTCGCTTCCTCCGTCACCGAGATGTTGCGTCCGCTCGAATCGTAGGCCCAGCCGTGATAGCGGCAGACATGGAATTTCTGCCGGCCGTGCTTGAACGGGCAGACGATCGTGCCGCGATGCCGGCAGGTGTTGAGGAATGCGCCGACCTTGCCGTCGGCACTCCGCATCACCAGGATCGGATGCCGGCCGATATGGGTGGTGACGAAGTCGTTCGGCCGGGCGACCTGGGATTCCAGGCCGATGAAATTCCAGGTGGCCTCGAAAATATGCCGCAGCTCGGCGTCGAACACGTCGGGATCGGTGAAGATCCGGCGATCGACCTCGAAGATGCGTTCGGCGGGGCGATCGTCAACCAGCCGGGAAATCTCCCGCAGCCGTGCCGCGTGGTTCTTCGAAGCAGCGTTCATGGCATCCTCCCTTCGATTAACCGCCGGCCGTGCACGACGCGGGGCAAGCCCCGAGGTCGCCCGCACCGCCATTGCAGTCTCACGGCTCTCGTCGTTCCACGGCGAGACCAGCCGGCTTGATCGCCAATCTTGGAATGACTCTATAGTTGGCATGACAACTATGGTCAAGACGGTTGGCCGACCGGAATGCCGGGGCATGGACGCAGTGCAGCCGGGCCGACCGTCTGTAACGGGCGACCGGAATGCAGCAAATGTGACGCGCGCATGCGGCCACTGCGCGGACGCAGCAGTCGTGGCGGTCAGTGTTCAGGTTTTGCGCGCCGGCGCGGTCAGGATGATTCCCTCATCCATCAAGGCGCGGCAGATCTTCTTCAACGCGGTGATCGCCTCGCGCGTTGCCCGGCTCACCGGCCGGCCGCGCGGCAGCGCCAGCACGCGCTCGGCGCGCATCCACGGCAACAACGCCGCCGAGAGCGCGCCGGCCGCCACTTCCTGGTGAATGCCGGAGAAGGGCAGCAAGGCATAGCCGAGGCCCGAGGCCACCATGCGCTTCATCGGCGTGCTGTTGTCGACCCGCACCGCACAGAGCATCGTCGACGGGAACGGGCTGCGGCTGAGCGGGGCCACGGCGGAGGGCAACGCGTCGAACTCCTTGCGGGTCAGCCTGCCACGCGTCAGCAGCGGATCGCGCGGCGGGCCGATCAGGAATACCTGTTCGACCATGAGCAGTTCATAGTCGAGGTGATCGTTGGGCGACGGTGTCGTCACGATCGCCAGATCGAGCTCACCCCGCAACAGCCGTTCGGACGCGCTCTCCGTCAGGCCCTCGCTCAACTCGAGCCGAACGCGCGGAAATTGCCTCACGAATGTCTGGGCAAGCGGCGGGTAGAGGATATCGCCGAGGCTCGGCGGCGCGCCGATCCGTACCGTGCCGCTGGGCTCGCGGTTCTCCGTGCGCACCTCGGCCTTGATGTCGTCGATCGTCCCGAGCAGCCAGCGTCCTCGCGCGAGCAGCACCTTGCCGGATTCCGTAACCGAGACGCCGCGCGCGCCGCGCTCGAGCAAGGCGCCGCCGAGTTCTTCCTCGAGTTCCTTGACGTGCCGGCTGAGCGCCGACTGGGCGACATTCAGCGTGCTCGCGGCGGCGGCGAAACCGCCACGCTCGGCGACGGCGACGAAATAGCGGATCTGCCGCAGGTCCATGATCGGCCTCCATCTCAAATCGAGATGGAAACCATATCAAACATATTCTTGTGAGATATCAAAAAGAGCGCAGTCTCCTCGCAACGGTCAAATGGAGGAGAGACGAGGATGGGCATCGCCACCGATGAGGCACGCCGGACGTCCGTATTCATCGCCGGCGGCGGGCCGGTCGGGCTTGCGATGTCGCTGCTGCTCGATCGCTTCGGCATCGACTGCGTGGTGGTCGAGAAGAGCCCGACGACGACAGATCATCCGAAATCGCGCGGCTGCTGGGTCCGCACCATGGAGATCTTCCGCCAGTGGGGCATCGAGCAGGCGATCCGCAACCGCGGCCTGCAGGACAATTCCGACATGTTCGTGTTCCTCGACAGCATCGCGGGACAGGAGTTCGGCCGCACCCGTCCCGAGCCGAATGTCGGTCATACGCCCGCCTGGAAGAGCCTGGTCGCCCAGGACGCCGTCGAGGAGGAAATCCTGCGGGTGGTCGAGAAGTCCAAGCACGCCACGGTGCTGTTCAACACGTCCTGTGAATCGTTCGAGGAGACCAACAGCGGCGTCAAGGTCACGACACGGTGCGAAAAGACCGGCGAGGTGACCCATTGGACGGCGACTTACCTGATCGCCGCCGATGGTGCAGGCAGCCAGACGCGGCGCAGCGCCGGGATCGAGATGGTCGGGCCCTCGACGCTGGCGGTGATGTCGAACGAGTATTGGCGTGCCGATCTGTCGCGGCTGCCGATCGCGCGCGAGGCCGCAGGCTTCATCATCGTCCCGGACAGGCCCGACCTGCCGCGCGCCGGCATCCTGAACACCAATGGCCGCGATCGCTGGCTGACGGTGACGCAAATCGGCCTGACCAAGGACGATCGCGAGCGGCCGTGGACCGACCAGGAGTTCATCGAGATCGCGTGCGGCCATGTCGGCATTCCCGATCTCGATGTCACTCTTTTGAACCGCTCGATCTGGCGCGTCAGCATGCAGGTGGCCGAGACCTTTCGAAAGGGCCGGGTGTTTCTGGTCGGCGACTGCGCACACCGCTTTCCGCCGACCGGCGGCTTCGGCCTGAACTCCGGCGTTCAGGACGCGCATAACCTCGCGTGGAAGCTGGCATTCGTGCTGAAGGGCTTTGCGGACGAAAAGCTGCTCGACAGCTATTCCAGCGAGCGACGTCCGATCGCGCAATCCAATGCCAATTTCAGCTACGGCAATCGGCTGAGATTCGGGCTGACCGACGACGCCGTGCGATCGCGCAATCCGGACCGGATCAGGTTCTGGATCAACGACATGGACAATCACCTGCACAGCATCGGGCAGAACCTCGGTCACAATTACGAGGAGGGCGCGGTGATCCCCGATGGCACCGTCGCGAAGGCGTTGAACTCCCGTTACTACACGCCGACGGATCGTCCCGGCGCGCGATTTCCGCACATGTGGCTCGAGCCCTCGCGCAAGAAGTCGACACTCGACTGGTTCGACAAGCAGTTCACCGTCGTCACCGGTCCGCTCGGCAGCGAATGGCTGGAGGCGGGACGGCAGGTCTCCGAGAAAACCGCCCTGCCACTGTCGCTGAAGCAGTTGCCGTCGGCGGATCCGGCAGACGGCTTTCAACTCGGCATGCGCGGCGCCGTGCTGGTGCGCCCCGACGGGCATGTGGCGTGGCGGATGCCGTGGCTGCCGTCGGATCCGGCGAAGGAACTGGCCGGCGCGCTTTCAACGCTGCTGCATTAGCGGGGACACCGATGCAATCGTTCGAATTCAACGGCGTCGTCACGGCGTTTGAGAAAACCGGGCGCGGCGAGCCGATCGTGCTGCTGCATGGCGGCGAGGCTGATCATGCGATGTTCGACGGCCTTGCGCCTGTCCTTGCGGCGAACTTCACGGTGATCGCCTATGACCAGCGCGACTCCGGTGCCACCCGAAACCCTCCGTCGTCCTATTCGCTGGCCGATTTGGCCGACGACGCCGCGGCCTTGATCGGAGGGCTCGGTTACGATCGTGCCCATGTCTTCGGAACCTCGCTGGGTGGGCAGATCGCGCAGGTGCTGGCGGCCCGTCATCCCGATCGCATCGACCGCCTGATCCTGAGCAGCACCTGGAAGGTCAACAGAAGCCCGCTCGACGTCAATGCGGATGTCTTTCGCAAGCTCGCTTCCTGGCGCGCGGACACCATCGCCAACGCATCGAAGATTGCCGAGTTCTTCTTCCCGCCGGCTTATCTGCGGGCGCGACCCGAACTGATCGAGATCTTCCGCGGCTCCAGCCGCGACGAGGGACAGAAGGCGCGCCGTGGCGCCTTGCTTGCGCAGCATGTCGCCGCCGATCTGACCGGCTTTGATCGCCCGACGCTCTTGCTGGCGGGCGGTGATGACCGGCTGATCCCGAATGCGGAAACATTTGCGCTCGCCCGCCATCTTGCGCGCGTCGAGACCAGGACCGTCGCAGGCGTCGGCCATGTCGCGTCGATCCAGGCCCCCGAGCGGGTGGCGGAGGCGGTGACGGCATTTCTGAATTCAAACAAGAAGGCGGCTTGACAACACCAGGGGGAGACCATGGCGGAGCAAACGAGCGCAGTGCCGTTCGACGAAGCGCCGGTAACGACGCGCTATTGGCTATCGATCATCATCTTCGCCGTCACCGGCGTGGTCGATTTCTTCGATTTCTTCGTGGTCGGATTCCTGGTCTCGGTGCTGGCGCCGAAATGGCACCTGACGTTTGGGCAAACCTCGATGATGCTGATGAGCGCCGGGATCGGCGCGATGCTCGGGGCGTTCGTTGCGGGGATCCTCGCCGATCGTTTCGGGCGCAAGCCGCTGGCGATATCAGGCGTTCTGCTCTGCGGCCTGACCTCGGGCGCGATCGCGTTCATTCCGGAAGACGGCTGGGTGGCGTTTGCGATCCTGCGCTTCTTCGTCGGCTTCGGCCTTGCCGCTGGCGCTGCGGCGGCGGTTCCGGCGATCGTCGAGTTTGCTCCCACCCGTCACCGCACCCTGGTCACGAGCCTCGTGGTCGTACCGGTCGCCTTTGGCGTGCTGTCGGCGTCGGTGACGGCGAGCTTCCTGCTGCCGCTGGTCGGCTGGCGCGGATTGGCTGCGGTCGGCTTCCTGCCGATCCTTCTCGGGATTCTGACCATGATCATCATGCCGGAATCGCCGCGCTGGCTCATCAGCAAGGGCCGCGTCCGTGAGGCGCAGGCGAACATCCGGAAACTCTATCGGGTCGGCGGCGATGAGTTTGCGCTACCCACACCGCCGCCCGCGAATTCAGCAACGTTTGCCGATCTGTTTGCCGAGCAGCGACGCTTCTGGCTGACGGTGCTGATCTGGTTCGGCGCCAGCACGGCGAATTACGGCGTGTTCCTGTGGGGGCCGACGATCGTCGCCCTGCTGCTCGGCGTCGCGCCCCAGGAGGCGGCGAAGATGTTCATCTATGTCAGCTTCGCCGGCGTCCTCGGCCGGACCGGCTTCGCCTTCCTCGCCCATCGGATCGGCCGCAAGCCGTGCGGCCAGTTGATGGGCTATGGCACAGCGGTTTCGCTGGCGCTGGCCGCGTATTTTCACAATGACTTCGCCGGCTCGGTGCCGCTGTTCCTGGTCTTCCTGATCGTCGGCGCCGTGTTCTTCGATGGTGGATTTTCGAACATCGGACCCTATCCGGCGGAAATCTTCCCTGTTCAGCTCTCGGGACGCGCAGTCGGCCTTGCCCAGCTCTCGAATGGGATCGGCAAGATCGTAGGTCCCCTATGTCTCGCATTGATCGCCGGTGCGGATAATCTCGTGCATCCAAGTGCGACCGCCGCGGCGGTGATGCCGGCGTTCTGCTTCCTTGCCGGCGCAGGCCTCCTGATCGGGCTCGCCTTCACGTTCCTTGGCGTCGAGCCGCACGGACGCCCGGTGGCGCTGTTTGGCGACAACGCAAGCGCGAGCGCCACATCGAAGTCGCTGGCGGCGAAAACGGCCACTTGAGAAGATGAAAGGTCACACCATGGACAATGCGTTCGACACGATCGCAACGGCGGCACCGTTCGATACGGCGAAGCTCGATCGGCTGATGGACGAGGCGGGGCTCGATATCCTGATCGCCACCTCGCGTCACAATGTGCAGTATTTGCTCGGCGGATACCGCTTCTTCTTTTTCGACGTCATGGAGGCGATCGGCACCAGCCGCTATCTGCCCGTCTTCGTCTATCACAAAGGGCACCCGGAGAATTCCGTCTATATCGGCAACCGCATGGAAAAGTTCGAGCAGGAACTCGGACGGATCTGGACACCGATGGTCAAGGTGGAGACGTGGGGAACGATCGATGCGATCGGCCTTGCGATCGACCATGTGCGAAAGCTCGGGGGCGCAGCCGGGCGTGTCGGCATCGAGGCCGGCTTCCTGCCCGCCGACGCCAGGGATCATTTGCTTGCCGGCCTTGCGAATGCCGAGTTCCGCGAAGCCCATTTCACGCTTGAGCGCCTTCGTGCGGTGAAATCTCCCGCCGAACTCGATCTCATCAGGGAAGCCTCCGAGCGCGTCGTCGATGCGATGATGGCGACGTTCAGGGTCTGCGCGCCCGGCATGACCAAGAACGATGTCGTCGCCCGTCTGCGCCGTGAGGAGCAGGAGCGAGACCTTGTCTTCGAATATTGCCTGATCGCCGCCGGCAAGAGCCATAACCGCGCGCCGTCGAACCAGCGTCTTGCGGCAGGTGACGTGATTTCGATCGATTCCGGCGGAAACTACCGGGGCTATATCGGCGACCTCAGCCGCATGGGTATCCTGGGAAAGCCCGACAGTGAGCTGCAGGAGCTGCTGCAACAGGTCGAGGACATCCAGCAGGTGGCGCGGCGCGCGATCCGGCCGGGCGCCATGGGTGGCGATATCATTGCGGCGGGCGAGGCTGCGGTCAAATCCTCGCCACGCCGTGCCGTGCTCGACTTCACCGCGCACGGCATCGGGCTCGTCAGCCACGAGGCGCCGCGCCTGACCGCAACTGGCCCGGTGCCTTATGCGCCGTATGACGCCGACCGGCCGCTCGAGCGCGGAATGGTGATCTCGATCGAAACCGCGCTGCTGCATCCGGCGCGCGGCTACATCAAGCTCGAGGATACATTGATCGTCACAGAAGCGGGCTGGGAAGCGCCTGGTGACCATGGCCGGGAATGGAATTCATCGCGTCTCATGGCGTGAACCGGTCAACGCCAGGGCGGCATTTTTGGATGGGGCACCGATTGAGCTGCGGCGCTGGAGGCGCCCTTCGGTCGATTTCGGAATATTAGAAATATATCCCTGATTTGCCCGACGTGTCAAGCTGCCCTGTCGCCGCCGGCTCCTTTGCATGGGGTTGTTTTCGATATTTCGGCAGCGCCCGCCTGCCGGCGGTCTTTGCTTCACTCGCGCCTCCGGTCATGCGATGCTTCGAACTGGTTGCAGCGGCGGTTCCGTGCTGTCTGCTCGCCAGGTCGGCGCCGACGATGGGCAGGTGCAACCGATAAGGATTGCCTCCCATCGACAGAAGCGACCCGATGACCGCCAACGCACTCCGCGACTACGCCCAGAGTATCCTGACCGCCCGCGTCTACGACGTGGCGGTCGAGACGCCGCTCGACCCGATGCCGCGGCTCTCGGAGCGACTGTCGCGATCCGTGTTGCTGAAGCGGGAGGATTTTCAGCCGATCTTCTCGTTCAAGCTTCGCGGCGCCTACAACAAGATCGTCAGGCTGCCGGAGGCGCAGCGCAGGCTGGGCGTCATCTGCGCGTCGGCGGCAATCACGCGCAGGGCGTGGCGCTGTCGGCGCGCAAGCTCGGCATTCCCGCAACGATCGTGATGCCGCGGACGACGCCCGCCATCAAGGTCGAAGCCGTGCGGCGGCTGGGCGGCGACGTTGTCCTGCATGGCGATGCGTTCGACGAGGCGCAAACCAAGGCGAGAGAGATCGAGGCCGCGCGCGGCCTGACCTTCGTGCATCCGTTCGACGACCCCGATGTGATCGCCGGCCAGGGCACGGTCGGGATGGAAATCCTGCGCCAGCATCCCGATCCGATCGAGGCAATCTTCGTGCCGATCGGCGGCGGCGGACTGGCGGCCGGCGTGGCCGCATTCGTGAAATTCCTCAACCCCTCGATCAAGGTGGTCGGCGTGGAGCCGGCAGATGCTGCGTCGATGGCGGCCGCGCTTGCCAAGGGGAACGTTGTCGCGCTGGATCAGGTCGGCCTGTTCGCCGACGGCGTCGCTGTCCGCAAGGTCGGAACCGAGACGTTCCGTCTTTGCCGCGACCTGCTCGACGAGGTCGTCACCGTGGATACCGACGCGATGTGCGCGGCGATCAAGGATATCTTCGATGACGTGCGATCGGTTGCCGAGCCTTCGGGGGCATTGGCGCTCGCAGGGCTGAAAGCCTATGCCGAGCGAGGCGCCCTGAGCGACGGAAGCCTGATTGCCGTCAACAGCGGCGCCAATCTGAATTTCGACCGGCTGCGTACCATTGCCGATCGTGCCGAGGTCGGTGAACATCGCGAGGCGCTGTTGGCCGTGACCGTGCCGGAGAAGCCGGGCAGCTACCGGCACTTCATCCGCATCCTCGGATCGCGCGCGATCACGGAGTTCAACTACCGCTTTGCCGAGACCACTGCACCGGCGCAGCTCTTCGTCGGCATCGCGCTGAGCCGCGGGGAGGCCGAGAAGCGCGAAGTCATGGAACTGCTGCGGCGCGAGGGCTATCCGATCCTGGATCTGAGCGACAACGAGATGGCCAAAGACCATGTGCGCTACATGGTCGGCGGTCGCGCGCCGCTGCTCAAGGATGAACTGATCTACCGCTTCGAGTTTCCGGAGCGTCCCGGCGCGTTGCTGATGTTCCTCGAGAGCCTCGCGCCCGACTGGAACATCTCGCTGTTCCACTACCGCAATCACGGCGCCGACTACGGACGCATCCTGGCCGGCATCGAGGTCAAGCCGCAGGAGCGCGCCCGGTTCGTTCAGGCGCTGGATGCGCTCGGCTATCCCTACTGGAACGAGAGCGAGAATCCGGCCTATCGGCTGTTCCTCTCCGCCGAGCAGGGATGACGCCGCTGGTGAAGACCGTTCGATCCGGGGTGGATCAGCGATCGGCGGTCAGTTGCCGGCGATAGCGCTCGGCGTCCCAGTTCAGCAGCGCGTGCTCATTCTCTGCCGTCAGATAGTTGACCCGCGCGGTCAGAGGCAGGCGGCAGGTGACCAGTGCAAGACAGCTCAGCATGGCTTCCGCGCCGTCGCTGGCATCTTCGCGGATCAGGCTGCCGACATCCGGGACGAGAAGCGCAACCGGCGGCGGCAGGCCGTTCGCGATGGTCTGCGCGGTCATGACGTTCAGGCTCTCGTGATGCTCGAGGACCGGCAGGCCCGGGCCAAGAAAGACGACATGATCAGGATACAGCGAGCCGCTGGTCGCGATCGCGCGGCTGTAGCGGTCGGTGGCGACGTCGTGGGCGCGCGGATCTCGCGGCAGGCGATAATTCGTGCCGGCGCAGATCGTCCGGAGCGCATCATGATCCGCAGCCGGCGCGCCACGCCGCTCCAGCGCGAGGCGTTGCTCGACCTCGGCGACCAGAGCCTCCGCCGCGTCGCAGGTGGCGGCGCCGACCACCAGGCCGTGATTGCCGAGGATCAGGAGGTCGACCGCATCCGGCGCGATCGCCTCGCTGACCGCGCGCGCCAGCGGCAGCCCGGGGTGGTGATAGTCGAGGTAACGCCAGGCCAGTCCGTCCAAGCGCCGGGCAAACTCGTCGCGGGCGTCGGTTCGCACCGCCCATGCGATGGTGTTGACGGAATGGACGTGCAGCACGATCCGATGCGGCATCAGCGCATGCAGCGAGGTCTCGATCGAAGCGCGCAGCGTCGTTCCGGCGTCCGGCGCGAGCGGCACGCGCTCGTCGCCCTGGGTCAGCGCCGCGCGAGCGGCCGACAGTGCGACCGGGACGAAGATCTCCTTGTCCTCGGCGTCGGCGAGCCAGGTGCCCGACGCCTTCACCCACAGCACGTCGCCATCCTTGACCGACGAATTGCCGCCGGCGCCCTGCACCAGCAGGATATTCCTGCCGACGCGTGCCGACATGCGGCGCAGTTCGTTCAGTGTTTGAGGTGGTCGCATCGCGCTGTTCTCACCAGGTCAGATGGTCCATCGTCCAGTGCGGCATCCGCGCGGCAGCGCCGGCGACGGTCTTGATCGCCCGCGGCAGATCGCTCGCCTGCGCGAACGTCGCGCGGTGCGCGCCGGAGCCGATCAGCAGGGTCAGCATGCCGGCGGTGCGTCCACCGGCGATATCGTGATCGAGGGAATCGCCGATGACGAGGATCCGCTCCGGCGGGGGATGTCCCAATTGATCGCGCGCGGCGGCAAACATCGGCGGATACGGCTTGCCGACGAACAGCACGGTGCCGCCGAGCGATTGATAGAACGCGGCGAGCGCGCCCGGCGCCGGGATCAACCCTGCGACGCCGAACATCACGAGGTCGGGATTGGCGCACAGCATCGGCAGGCGCCGCGCGGCGGCCGCCGTCAGTTGCGCACGCCAGCGCTCGGGCTCGGCCGCATCATCGTCGAGCCCGCCGAGCAGGATGAAATCGGCCTCGCGGATGCTCGAGACCACCACGAGGTCGGTGCCGTCGATGATCGAACGATCGCTGTCGCGGGAAATCAGGAAGCAGGCGCGTCCGAGCTCGGCAAAGGGCGCCTGCTCGCGCGCATGCAGGCCGCGCCAGGTGACCTCGCCCGACGACAGCACGCCGTCATAGGCCTCCGGCGGCAGGCCGAGCGCGGCAAGGCGCCGCTGGTTGCTGCCGGCGCGCTTGCCGGAATTGGAGAGGATCAGGATGCGCTTGCCGGCCTCGCGCAGCCGCGCCACGCAATCCAGCGCTGCGGGAAATACCGCCATGCCTTCATGCAGTGTGCCCCACTGGTCGAGCAGCACATGATCGAAACGGTCGGCGATGGCGTGAAGGCCGGCGATCGCGGTCGCATCGGCCTTCATGGCGGACCTCCGTTCAGTGCGAGCAGCGCGGCGCCGTAGCTTGCTTCGGTCTGTTCGGCGACCGAGACGGGCACACCGAGCACGCGGTGCCTGATCCTGGTCCATGCGTCGTTCTTGGCGCCGCCGCCGATGCCGATGACGCGGCGCAGAGTTGGCGCGCCGAGCCGTGCCAGCTGGCGGTAGGCGAGGGCTTCGACCGAGGCGATGCCTTCGAGCAGGCCCTGGAAGAAGCGGCAATCTTCCGCCGGGCGCGGCGTGATCCGCGCGGCGAGCGCCGGATCGGCGATCGGGAAGCGTTCACCGGGTTTCGGCAGCGGGTAGTAGTCGAGCCCGGTCGGCTGTTCCGGCTCGACCTGCGGCGTCAGCCGCTCAATCTCGTCGGCGGTGAAATGCAGCAGCAGCGCGGCGCCGCCGGAGTTCGAGGCGCCGCCGGCGAGCCAGCGCTCGCCGAGCCGGTGCGAATAGACGCCCTGATCGGCCGCGAAGATCGGCTGGCTCGCAAGCTGCTTCACCACCAGCGTGGTGCCGAGCGAGGTGACGGCGTCGCCCGGCTGGTCGGCTCGCGTCGCGATGAAGGCTGCGACGCCATCGGTGGTGCCGGCCGCGACCTGCGCTGTGGCTGGCAGCCCGAGCGACCGCGCGATCTGCGGATCCAGCTCGGAAAATGGCGTTCCCGGCACCAGCACTTCGGGAAGCAGATCGTCGCGCACGCCGAGCTGGTCGAGCCAGGACGGCCAGCCGCGCGCGACCGGGTCATAGCCGAGCTTCAGCGCGTTGTTCTCGTCGCTGATGCCATGATGGTCCGCAAGCCGGCCCGCGATCCAGTCCGCCTGGTGCACGGCGTGGCGCGGATCGCCGATGTAGCCATCGTTCTGCAGATACAGCAGCTTGGCGAGCGCGCTGCTCGCGCCATGCGCGCCGCTCTCGCGCGGTGCGACCGCGGCCACGCGCGTCGCCTCTTGCGTGGCGCGTGCATCATTGTACATCAGGCCCGGCGAGCAGGGGCGGCCGGCCGCATCGACCAGCAGCAGCGTGCCCGACGTGCCGTCGACGACGATGCGCGTGACGTCGCCGAGACTGACGGTCTTGCCGAGCTCGCGGATCGCCGCCACCACCGCCTGCCACCACAGCTCCGGTGTTTGGTCGATGGCATTGCCGTCGACGCGCGGTGCAGGCAGGGCGACCGATGCGAAGCCGCGGATGCCGGCCTGCGGATCAATCGCGCAGGCGCGGACTCCGCCCGTTCCGACATCGATGCCGAGATACAAACCTCCCATCCGACTTCACCGCTCTCCGGTGCCCGCGCATCGACATTGGTTGCGCTGCAGCACGTTTGGGGGATTGACGCCCCGTTCGGCCTCTGCAATTTTTTGCAGGACGTGAAGAAATTTGCAAGCGGACTTTTCCGGACATGCCGACCCCGCCCGACAGGCTGCCGATCATCGACGGCGAGGCGTCGCTCGCGACGCGCGCGGCGTGGCTGTACTTCGCGGCGGGGCTGACGCAGTCGGAGGTCGCCGACCGGCTCAACATCCAGAGCACCAAGGCGCACCGCCTGATCGCGCGCGCCAGCCGCGAGGGCATGATCCGCGTCTTCGTCGAGGGACCGGTCGCCGAATGCGTCGCGCTGGAGAACGAGCTCGCGCAGCGTTTCGGGCTGTCGTTCTGCCGCGTCGCGCCCGATCTCGGCGAGGGCGATTGGCCGCTGAAGGCGCTGGCGCTGGAAGGCGCGAGCTTCCTGCGCCAGATCCTCGAGCGCGGCCAGGACAAGGTGATCGGCTTCGGTCACGGCCGCACGCTTGCCGCCGTGGTCGAGCAGATGCCGCAGACGCCGGCGCGCGAGGCGCAATTCGTGTCGCTGCTCGGCGGACTGACGCGGAAATTCGCCGCCAATCCGTTCGACGTGATTCACAAGCTCGCCGAGCGCACCGGCGCGGAAGCCTATCTGCTGCCGGTGCCGGTGTTCGCCAACTCGGTCGCCGACCGCGCCGTGCTGATGCAGCAGTTCGGCATCGCCGACGTGTTCGCGCTGGCGCGCAAGGCTTCGCTGCTGTTCGTCGGTATCGGTCAGGTCAGCCGCGACGGCTTCCTGGTGTCGAGCGGCATGATCAAGCCCGACGAGGTCGTCGAGCTGAAGCGCGTCGGCGCCTGCGCCGATCTGCTCGGACATTTCTTCAGCGCCGACGGAACGGTGTTGGACACCGATCTCTCGGCCCGCGCTACCTCCATGAGCATGGCCGATCTCAGGAAGCACCGCATCGTCGCCATCGCCGGCGGCCCGGCCAAGGTGACCGCGCTGCGCGGCGTGCTGCGCAGCGGCGTGCTGCACGGCCTCATCATCGACGAAGCGACCGCAAAGGCGCTCGCCACCGACAAGCCGGAGACCACATCCGGCAAGACAAGAAGCAAGACCCGGAAGGACACATAAAACAAGCGTCAACAAGGAGAGGAAATACATGTTCGATCGCGAGAAGAATCTGTTCGACTCCTACGCTGCAAAACGCATCAGCCGCCGCGATCTCCTCGACGGCGCCGCCAAGCTCGGCATCGCGGGCATCGCCGCAAATGCCGCCTTCGCCTCCTCGATGTCGAAGGCGATGGCCGCGGACTTCAACTGGAAGGCCCAGAGCGGCAAGAGCGTCAAGCTGCTGCTGAACAAGCACCCTTACGTCGACGCGATGATCGGCGATATCGAGGCGTTCAAGTCGCTGACCGGCATGAACGTCACCTACGACATCTTCCCGGAGGACGTCTATTTCGACAAGGTGACGGCGGCGCTGTCGTCGAAGTCGGACCAGTACGACGCCTTCATGACCGGCGCCTACATGACCTGGACCTATGGTCCGGCGGGCTGGATCGAGGACCTCAACACCTACATCAAGGACCCCGCCAAGACCAACCCGGCGTTCGCCTGGGACGACGTGCTGCCTGGCTTACGCGCCTCCACCGCATGGGACGGCGTCGCCGGCTCCGAGCTCGGCTCGGGCAAGGCCAAGCAGTGGTGCATCCCGTGGGGCTATGAGCTCAACAACATCACCTACAACCGCAACGTCTTCGACAAGGTCGGCGTCAAGCCGCCGAAGAACCTCGACGAGATGCTGGAGGTCGCGGCCAAGATCACCAAGGACGCCGGCGGACCCTACGGTGTCGGCGTGCGCGGCTCGCGCTCCTGGGCGACCATCCATCCCGGCTTCCTATCGGCCTATTCGAACTTCGGCCAGAAGGACTTCGTGATGGAGGGCGGCAAGCTGAAGGCCGCGATGAACACCAAGGCCTCGAAGGACTTCCACGAGAAATGGGTCAAGATGATCCAGACTTCGGGCCCGAAGAACTGGTCGACCTACACCTGGTACCAGGTCGGCACCGACCTCGGCGCCGGTGCTTCCGGCATGATCTTCGACGCCGACATCCTCGGCTACTTCATGAACGGCGGCGACAACAAGGAGAAGGGGCATCTCGGCTACGCGCCGTTCGCCGCCAATCCGGCCGCCAAGGCGCCGACCCCGAACGTCTGGATCTGGTCGCTCGCGATGTCGAGCTTCTCCAAGCAGAAGGAGGCAGCCTGGCTGTTCATGCAATGGGCGGCCTCGGTCGAGCACGATCTGTTCGGCGCGCGCAAGATGGACTTCGTCAACCCGGTGCGTGCATCGGTGTGGAAGGACAGCGAGTTCCGCGACCGCATCGCGAAATCCTATCCCGGCTATCTCGAGCAGCACGACATGTCGTCGCCCGGCGCCAAGATCTACTTCACGGCGCAGCCGCTGTTCTTCGACCTGACCACCGAATGGGCCGCCTCGCTGCAGAAGATGGTGGCGAAAGAGGTCAGCGTCGACGAGGGGCTGGACAAGCTCGCCGACAGCATCAACCGCCAGCTCAAGCAGGCCGGCCTCGGCTGACGGGTCGACTGTGCGGTGCTTGATCCCCCGCACCGCACCCATCCGCCGGCTCGGACCCTTGTCCCATCCGAGCCGGCGGCGTTTGCCAGCCCAACGCGATCTCTTATCATCATGAGCATGGTCCAACTTATCCAGACGAACGCGCAGGCGGCGCCGGCCAAGCCAAGGCCGCGCGTGCGCCTCTTGCCCTATCTGCTCAGCCTGCCGGCGCTGCTCGTCTGCGTGGCGATCCTGGTTCCGTTCGTGACCGCGGCGGTCTATTCGCTGCAGCGCTACCGGCTGAACCTGCCCTATCTGCGCGGCTTCATTGGCGCCGGTAACTATATCGACTTCCTGTCCGACCCGGCGTTCTGGAATACGTTCCAGATCTCGATCACCTATACCGCGGTGACGGTCGTGCTCGAACTGCTGCTCGGCCTCGGCATCGCGCTGCTGCTGCGCCGGCCGACCCGCTTCCACAATGCGGTGTCGATCATGCTGTTGCTGCCGCTGATGACGGCGCCGGCGATCGCCGCGCTGATGTGGAAGCTGATGACCAACCCGAGCTTCGGCATCCTGTCATATCTGGTCGGCCTGTTCGGCGTCACCGATTTCAAATGGGCCTCCGATCCGTCGAGCGCGCTGTTTACGGTCGTGCTGGTCGACGTCTGGGTCTACACGCCCTTCATCATGATCCTGCTGCTCGCCGGCCTACGCTCGCTGCCGCGGCAACCGTTCGAGGCGGCGGCGCTCGACGGCGTGCCGGCGAGCTTCGTCTTCTTCCGCATCACGCTGCCGATGCTCGCGCCCTACATCATCACGGCGTCGCTGTTCCGCCTGCTCGATTCGATCCAGCAGTTCGACATCATCTACGCGATGACGCAGGGCGGCCCCGGCGACCGGCTGATGGTGTTCCAGGTGCAGGCCTATCTGGAGTTCTTCCAATACACCAATGTCGGCAGGTCGGCGGCGCTGTTGATGATCCTCTGGCTCATCACCAACATCCTGTCGAACATCTTCATCAAGAACTGGCTGCGGCTGCGCGAACGTGCGCACGGCCACGCGTGACGGGGAGGGGCGCGATGGAACATTCCAGCCTTGCCGGTCGCATCTTCCGCGCCGTGGCGCTCACGTTGATCCTGATCTTCTTCATGTTTCCGATCGTCTGGATCTTCCTGATGTCGTTCCAGACCAACGAGCAGATCTTGAGGATACCGCCGCGGATCCTGTTCGAGCCGACGTTTGCGAATTACGAGGCGCTGATCTCCGGCCAGCTGCGCACCGCGGCCGGCAATCTGCAGATCTCGTTCATGCGCAATCTCTTCAACAGCGTCGTGCTGTCGAGCGCGGCGGTGCTGCTGGCGCTGCTGCTCGGCGTGCCGGCGGCTTACGCCTTTGCGCGCTTCAAATTCCGTCTCGGCGAGACCATCGCGTTCACGCTGCTGTCGTTCCGCTTCGCGCCGCCGCTGCTCGTGCTGCTGCCGCTGTCGCTGTACTATCAGGAACTCGGTCTCAACGACACCTACTTTGGCATCGTCTGGGTCTACCAGTTGATCGCGCTGCCGCTGATCCTGTGGATCGTGCGCGGCTATTTCGAGGATATCAGTCCTGACATCGAGCACGCCTATCGGCTCGCCGGGCATTCCTGGCGCGAGGCCTTCACCCGGATCGCGGTGCCGTTGGCGGGACCCGGGATCGCCGCGGCGGGGCTGCTGTCGTTCATCTTCTGCTGGAACAACTTCGTCTTCGCGCTGATCCTGGCCTCGGCCGACAAGCAGCCGGTCACGGTCGGCGCGCTCGCCTTCGTCACCGCATCGGGAATCCAGTACGGTCAGATCGCGGCGGCGATCGTGCTGTCGGTGACACCGACCTTGTTGCTCGCGCTCTATGCGCAGCGCTATCTGGTCGAGGGTCTGTCGCTCGGCGCGGTGAAAGGCTGATCCGATGGCGCGTCTCGAGATCAATTCGGTGAGCAAGGCATTCGGTGCGCAACGGCCGGCCGACGGATTGTCGCTGGCGGTCGAGCCCGGCGAGATAGTGGCGGTGTTCGGTCCGTCCGGCAGCGGCAAGACCGTGCTGCTGCGCATGATCGCCGGCATGTTCGAGCCCGACGACGGTGACATTACCGTTG
The DNA here is from genome assembly GCF_054056355.1 of Bradyrhizobium sp. USDA 3364. Classification (NCBI taxonomy): domain Bacteria; kingdom Pseudomonadati; phylum Pseudomonadota; class Alphaproteobacteria; order Hyphomicrobiales; family Nitrobacteraceae; genus Bradyrhizobium; species Bradyrhizobium sp. USDA 3364. The sequence goes on along the minus strand of NZ_JBSRYG010000002.1, from coordinate 624,986 downwards.
GCGGCCGCTCGGTGGTCGGTGCGCCGCCTGAGCGGCGCGGCATCGGCATGGCGTTCCAGAACTTTGCCCTTTTTCCGCACATGACCGCCCGCGACAATATCGCGAGCGGCCTGCGCGCGAAGGGCGGCGGCGGCGATGTCGCGGGCCGGGTTGCAGCGATCAGCAAGCTACTCAAGATCGAGCATGTGCTCGGCCACACACCACGCGAATTGTCGAACGGACAGAAGCAGCGCACCGCGCTGGCGCGGGCGCTGATCGGCAATCCCGACGTGCTGCTGCTCGATGATCCCCTGCGCAACGTCGACGCCAAACTGCGCTACGAGATGCGGCTCGAGCTGCCGAACCTGCTGCGGCGCGGGACGGCCGCGGTGCTCTACGTGACCCAGGACTATCGCGAGGCGATGGCGATCGCCGACCGCATCGCGGTCTTGATCGACGGCCGGCTCGCGCAGGTCGCGACCCCTGCCGATATCTATGCCCAGCCCGCGTCGGGTCGCGATCGCGCGGCTGTTCGGCGATCCGACCATCAACCTCGCCGAGGTAGCTCCGGTCGCTGAGCATGGTGCGCTGTCGGCGGAAGTCGCCGGTGCGTGGATGCGGCTTGGTACGGCCGATGGTGCAGCGCCTCCCGGCGCGTGCTGGCTTGGCGTGCGGCCGGAGGATCTCGCGGTCGCGTCTGTCTCCACGGACGACGCCATTCCGGCGCGAGTTCTCGCGATCACGCCGATGCATGAGAAGGCGGTGCTGCTGCTCCGTCTCGCCGATGGAACGGAATGGCTGGCAGCGCTGCCGCCGGATGCGCCGCATGGTGCGGCCGACGACAGCGTGTTCGTCCGCTTCGCGCCCGATGCCGTGATGCTGTTCGATCGCGCGACCGGGCTGCGGATCGGGTCGTCGCACCGGCTCAAGGCGGCATAGGAGCGGATGGTCATGGACATGCTCGAGCTTCGAGGCATCGACAAGGTCTATCGCAGCCGCGGCAAGGCGCCGGTGCACGCGGTGCGCGCGCTCGACATGGCGGTCGAGAAGGGCGAGATCGTCGCGCTGTTGGGATCGTCGGGCTGTGGCAAGACCTCGACCTTGCGCATGATCGCAGGCTTCGAGGACGTCTCGGCCGGTTCGATCGCGCTCGGCGGGCGACGGATCGACGAGCTGCCGCCGGCGCGGCGCAAGGTCGCGATGGCCTTCGAGGGCTACTCGCTCTATCCGCCGCTCACGGTCCGCGAGAACATCGCGTTCGCGCTGAAATCCGCCCAGCTGCCGCGCAGCGAGGTGAAGCGTCGCGTCGACGAGATCGCCCGCCTGGTCGAGATCGAGGACATCCTCGACGCCTATCCGCGCGCGATCTCCGGCGGCCAGCAGCAGCGCGTCTCGCTGGCGCGGGCGCTGGTGCGCGACGCCGATCTCTATCTGCTCGATGAGCCGATGGGGCAGCTCGAACCGCAGCTGCGCGCGGTGCTGCGCGGCCGCATTAAGAGCCTGCTCGCCGAGCGCGGCATGACCGCGATCTTCGTCACCCACGACCAGACCGAGGCGAGCGCGCTGGCCGACCGCATCGCGGTGATGGAAGGCGGCGTGCTGCAGCAGTTCGCCAGCGAAAAGGAGCTGAAAGGCCGCCCCGCCAATCTGTTCGTCGCGAGCTTCATCGGCGAGCCGCCGATGAACCTGCTCGACGCGGAGGTCGCGCGGTCGGAGGGAGGCTTCCGCCTGTCTGTCGGGACCGACATGGGGTTCCATATCGGCGGCGCCGGGCTCGACAGCGAGGCGGCGAAGGCGCTTGCCGGCACATCCCAGGTGCGGATCGGCATCCGTCCGCAGAAGATCGCGGTCGGGAGCGGCGACGTCAGGGTGAAGGTCGTCTCCAACCAGTGGCTCGGCGATCAGTCGCATATCGGCGGCGATTGCGGCGGCCGCATGCTGATCGCGGTGATGCCGGGCCGGGTCGCCGCGCGGCCGGGCGACATTGTGCCGTTCGCGCTGGAGCCGCGCCATCTGCACATCTTCGGCAGCGACGGAACCTGCATTCGCCATGCGGAGGTGTCCTGACCATGGTCGCAAGCCGCGACGTCATCATCGGCATCGATGCCGGCACCTCGTTGATCAAGGCGGTGGCGTTCACGCTGGCCGGCGAGCAGCTTGCCGATGTCTCGCAGCCGAATGCGTATAGCAGCCTGGCCGGCGGCCATGTCGAGCAGGATATGGCGCGGACCTGGACCGATACGGTCGCGGTGATTCGCGCGCTGGCGAAGTCGGTGCCTGATCTGTCCGCGCGGATCGCGGCGATCGCGGTGACCGGGCAGGGCGACGGCACCTGGCTGATCGACGACGACGGCCGGCCGGTTGCGCCGGCGCTGCTCTGGCTCGATTCTCGCGCCGGCCGGCTGGTCGAGGAGATCCGCGCCAGCGAGCGCAACGCTCCGCTCTACCGCCGTACCGGCTCCGGGCTCAATGCCTGCCAGCAGGGGCCGCAACTGGCGTGGCTGCAGGCGCATCTGCCCGAGGTGATCGCCAGGGCGACGACGGCGTTCCATTGCAAGGACTGGCTCTATTTCCTGCTCACCGGCGAGCGCGCGACCGACCCGTCGGAAGCGACCTTCTCCTGCGGCGAATTCCGCAAGCGCGGCTTCGATGCGGAGACCGCAGGGTTGATCGGCATCGCCGACCTGACGCACCTGTTCCCGCAAGTCGTCGACGGTGCGGTGACGACGCATCCGCTCACCGCGGCCGCGGCGATCGAGATCGGCCTGCCGGAAGGCGTGCCGGTCTGCCTCGGTTATGTGGACGTGATCTGCAACGCGCTCGGTGCCGGGCTCTACGATCCGTCTCCCGATGTCGGCTGCACGATCATCGGTTCGACCGGCATGCATATGCGGCTGGTGTCAAGCGCCGACGCGGTGACGCTGAACCGCGAGGCGACCGGCTACACCATGGCGTTCCCGGTGCCGGGTCACTATGCCCAGATGCAGTCCAACATGGCGGCGACGCTGAACATCGACTGGATGCTCGATCTCGCATGCGACATGCTGGCGGCAGAGGGCGTGACGCGCACACGCACTGAGCTGATCCGCCGGCTCGACGATCAGGTGCTGCGGGCCAAACCCGGCGAGGTGCTGTTCCATCCATTCATTTCAGATGCGGGTGAACGTGGTCCGTTCGTCGCCCATGAGGCCAGCGCGCAATTCTTCGGCCTGCGCTCCCGCCACCGCTATGGCGATCTGATGCGTGGCGTGATGGAGGGCCTGGCCTTCGCCGCGCGGGACTGCTACGCCGCGATGGGTTCGCTGCCGCGCGACGTCAGGATCACAGGCGGCGCGGCGAAGAGCCGTGCGCTCGGTGCCATCCTCGGGGCCGCGCTGGATAGCGACGTCCGCATCTGCAGCCGGGGCGAAGCCGGCGCCGCAGGCGTCGCGATGATCGCCGCCGTGACCATCGATGCCTTTCCCGACATGCGCGTCTGCGCCGAGCGGTGGGTTACGCCGCACCTGAGTGCCCCGCAATCGCCTGACGCCGCGCTGGCGAAGCGCTACGCCAGCATCTTCCCGACTTATCTCGATGCAAGGCTGGCGTCGCGGCCGGTCTGGAAGCAACTCGCCGCGCTGCGGGCCGGAGGCGATCATGTCTAAGTCCATCGCCATTATCGGCGACCGCTTCATGCTGCCCTCGATGTTCGTCGATCACATCCGGGCTGCCTGCGGCAATGGCGTCGATATCCGCTCGCTGGAGCAGCCCTGGCCGGACGAGCCGATGGAGCACGGTTACGCCGGCTCGAAGCTCGATGGCCTGAAGGAATTCATGGGGCAGCCGGACGAGATCATCGGCTTCATCGGCGATGCCGAGCTGCTGGTCACCCATCTGGCGCCGATCTCGCGGTCGATGCTGGAGCGGCTGCCGAACCTGAAGTTCATCGCGGTGACGCGGGGCGGCCCTGTCAACATCGACATGCAGGCGGCACGCGACCATAACGTGCTGGTAGTTAACACGCCCGGCCGCAATGCGAGCGCGGTCGCGGAGTTCACCATCGGCGCCATTCTCGCCGAGACGCGCCTGATCCGCAGCGGCCACGAGGCGCTGCGCGGCGGGGAGTGGCGCGGCGATCTCTATCGCGCCGACCGCACTGGGCGCGAGCTCGGCGAGATGACGGTCGGCATCGTCGGCTACGGCGCGATCGGCAGCCGCGTGGTCAAGCTGCTGAAGGCGTTCGGCTGCAGGATCCTGGTCGCCGACCCCTATGTCCAGCTCAGCGCCCAGGACCGCAATGACGGCGTCGAGCATGTCGCGGTCGGCGAATTGCTCGGCCGCGCCGACGTCATCACGCTGCATGCGCGGGTGACGCCCGAGACCACCCGTTTCATCGGGCGCGACGCACTGATGCAGATCAAGCGCGGCGCGTTCCTGATCAACACCGCGCGCGGTCCGCTGGTCGATTATGAGGCACTCTATGATGCGCTGGCCTCGGGGCATCTTGGCGGCGCCATGCTCGACACCTTTGCGGTCGAGCCGGCCCCGGCCGACTGGCCGCTCTTGCGACTTCCCAACGTTACCCTGACGCCGCACATCGCCGGCGCCTCTGTGCGTACCGTCACCGTGGCCGCCGAGCAGGCGGCCGAAGAGGTTCGCCGCTTCCTGGCCGGCGAGCCGCCACGCAATCCGTGCTGAAGAAGAAAGGCAGTCCGTATGACCCGTGAGGAACGACAATTGCGCGAGGCTGTTATCGCCAAGTGCCGATGGATGAATGCATCGGGCCTCAACCAGGGGACATCAGGCAACATCTCCGCTCGCTACAAGGACCGGATGCTGATCACGCCGTCGGCGACCCCCTACGATTCGATGAAGCCGGAGATGATCGCCTCGATGCCGCTCGAGGGCGACTATGGCGCGTGGGAGGGGCCGCTGCAGCCGTCCACCGAATGGCGCTTCCATCTCGACATCACGCGCGCCCGGCCCGACGTCGGCGCCATCGTCCATACCCATTCGACCTACGCGACCGTGCTCGCGATCGCTCGCAAGCCGATCCCGGCCTGCCACTACATGATGGCGGCGTTCGGCGGCACCGAGATCCGCTGCGCCGGCTATGCGCGCTACGGCACCAAGGAATTGTCCGATCATGCGATCGCCGCGCTCGAAGGACGCAATGGCTGCCTGCTCGCCAATCACGGCATGATCGCGCTCGGCGCCAATCTCGACAAGGCGATGTGGCTCGCGGTCGAGCTCGAGACCATCGCGCGGCAGTACTACCTCGCGCTTGCGCTCGACTCGCGCGTCATCCTCACCGACGAGGAGATCGCCGACACCGCCAAGGGGTTCTCGACTTATGGCTTGCAGGCGCCAAAGCCGGGCAAGCCACGCGCGACGGCGAAGGCGGCGCCGCGCCGCGCCGAGAAACGGCGCAGCAGCAAGCGATGACGGGTACTGCGCCGGTCGCAGGCAGAGATCACGGGCTGGTCGATATCGCCGTTATCGGTGGCGGCATCAACGGTGCCGGCATCGCCCGCGACGCCGCCGGGCGCGGGTTGAGGGTCCTGCTCTGCGAGAAGGATGATCTCGCCGAAGGCACCTCGTCGCGCTCGGGCAAGCTGATCCATGGCGGGCTGCGCTATCTCGAATATTACGAGTTCCGCCTGGTGCGCGAGGCGCTGATCGAACGCGAGGTGCTGCTGGCGTCTGCGCCGCACATCATCTGGCCGATGCGCTTCGTGCTGCCGCATTCGCCGGAGCAGCGGCCGGCCTGGCTGGTCCGCACCGGGCTGTTGCTCTACGACCATCTCGGCGGCCGCAAGCAGCTGCCGGCAAGCCGCGGCCTCGATCTGTCGCTTGCCCCCGAGGGCGCGCCGCTGCGTCGGGAATTCCGGCGAGGTTTTGAATATTCGGACTGCTGGGTCGATGACAGCAGGCTGGTGATCCTCAATCTGATCGACGCCGCGCAGAACGGCGCACGCATCCTGCCGCGCACACGGGCCGTGCGCGCGGGCCGGGACGGCGAGACCTGGCAGCTCGAGATGCAGGGCGATGACGGCACGGCGCAGGTCGTTCGGGCGCGCGCGCTGGTCAACGCCGCCGGGCCGTGGGTTCAGGATGTCATCCGGGGCGTCGCGGGATTGAACTCCGCCCAGAGCGTGCGGCTGGTCAAGGGCAGCCACATCGTGGTGCCGAAGTTCTGGGACGGGCCGCAGGCCTACCTGCTGCAGAACAGCGATCGCCGGGTGATCTTCGTCAATCCCTATGAGGACGATCTCGCGCTGATCGGCACCACCGACATTCCCTATCAGGGCCGCGCCGAGGACGTCGCGATCGGCGAGGACGAGAGCGATTACCTGCTGCAGGTGCTGCGCCGCTATTTCCGCACGCCGCCGCGGGCAAGCGAGATCGTGCACGCCTTCTCCGGCGTGCGGCCGCTCTACGATGACAACGCCGACAATCCGTCGGCGGTGACGCGCGACTATGTGTTCGAGGTTCACGGCGCCGGGGGCGCACCGCCGCTGCTCTCGATCTTCGGCGGCAAGATCACGACCTACCGCCGGCTGGCGGAGCAGGCGATGCAGCGCCTCGCGCCGTGGTTTCCGAAGCTGTCGCCGGCCTGGACCGCGGATCGGCCGCTGCCGGGCGGCGACATCGGCGGCAGCTTCGATGAGTTCTCGAATGGGCTGGTGCGCGACTATCCCGATCTGCCGCGAACGGTCGTCCGTCACTATGCCCGTCGCTACGGGACGCGGGCACGCGAGCTGCTGGGCTCGGCCCGCAGCTCCGTCGATCTCGGCCGCCATTTCGGCGGCGACTTCTACGAGTGCGAAGCGGCGTATCTTCGCGACAAGGAATGGGCCAAGAGGCCTGCCGACTTCCTGGATCGGCGCACCAAGCATGGCTTGCATATGACGCAGGCTGAGCGGCTCGCGTTCGAGAACTACATCTAGGCAGCATCGGCCAGCGGACGTCCGGACAGTCGTCATTCAGGTAATGATTATACCCGTATAACCTCACTACTTTACCCCGATGAGAAGCGTACCAATATCGGAGCCTTCTGAACAGGAGAGCTTCTCATGCGCGTATTCGTCACCGGGGCCGCGGGATTTATCGGCACCGAAACCACCAAGGAACTCATTGCCAACGGCCATCAGGTCGTCGGCCTCGCGCGCTCGGAAGCGAATGTGGAGACGCTCGAGAAGCTCGGCGCCAAGGTTCATCGCGGCTCGCTGCAGGATCTCGAAAGCCTGAAGCGCGGCGCGAGGGATGCGGACGGCGTGATCCATCTGGCCTTCATCCATGATTTCGCGAAGTTCGCGGAGAACGGCGCGATCGACAAGGCCGCGATCGAAGCCATGGGCGAGGCGCTGGCCGGCACCAATAAGCCCTTCATCGTGACCTCGGGAACGGGTCTCATCGCGCCGGGTGTGGTGATCACCGAGGAGATGCGGCGCGACTCGAGCCCGCATGTTCCGCGCATGTCCGAGCAGGCCGGCTTGGCCTATGCGTCGCGCGGCGTGCGCGCGATGGCGATGCGCCTGCCGCAAGTGCACGGCGCCGCCGGAAAGGCCGGGCTGATCTCCTATCTGGTCGAGCCCGCGCGCCGGAAGGGCGCCGCCGCCTACGTCGGCGAAGGCAGCGAACGCTGGGCTGCGGCGCATAGGCAGGACGTTGCCCGCCTCTACCGGCTTGCGTTGGAGAACGGTGCGGTGGACGGAATCTACCACGCCGTCGGCGAGGAAGGCGTATCGATGCGCCAGATCATCGACGTGATCGGCCGCGCGCTGAACGTGCCGGTGGTTTCGATCAGGAAGGAGGACGCGGGCGAATATTACGGGCCGCTGGCCATGTTCGCCGGCTTGGACATGCCGGCCTCCAGCGCGCTCACGCAACAGCGGCTGGGCTGGACGCCCACGGGGTCCGGCTTGATCGCCGACATCGGCCAGCCGGATTACTTCAAGGCCTGAGCGGCCCGAAGTTTTCGAGCACAACCGCGAGTGCCAGCGGCGGGCCGCTGCTGGCATGACGATCATGAGAGTCCCTGGCGTTCCCGGCACCGGCGACGAGATCATCATCTCGATCTCATTGGTGGGCCCGGCAGGACTCGAACCTGCAACCAGACCGTTATGAGCGGCCGGCTCTAACCATTGAGCTACAGGCCCCGCCGCCTTGCGGGCCGCATGGCGCGGCCGGCAACGGTGCGGGCTCCGTTTACAGGCTGCATCGGGTTTCGGCAATGCCGTCCCCGACCCGGCCCGTGGCGGGCCATCCACGCCTCAATCCACCGAGACGCCGGCGAACTCGACGACCTTGCGCCATTTCTCGGTCTCGTCGGCCACCAGTTTGCCGAATTCGGCCGGGGTCATCGGCCTCGGGATGCCGCCGGCCTCGGCGAGGCGCGCCACGAGTTTCGGGTCCTTCAAGGCCTCGCCGACCGCCTTGTTGAGGATCTCGATGACTTCCGGCGGCGTGCCCTTCGGCGCCGAGATGCCGTAGAAGCCCACCGCCTCGAAGCCCGGCACGGTCTCGGCGATCGCGGGCACGTCGGGCACGCCCGGCCAGCGTTGCGGCGAGGTGACGCCGAGCGCGCGGACGCTGCCGCCGCGCGACTGCTCCAGCGCCGACGGCAGATTGTCGAAGATCAGCTGCACCTTGTTGGAGATGATGTCGGGGAAGGCGATCGCGGATCCCCGGTACGGCACGTGCTGCATGTCGCACTTGGTCATCGCCTTGAACAGCTCGGCCGACATGTGCACCGAGGTGCCGTAGCCGGACGAGGCGTAGGCGATCTTGCCCGGATTGGCCTTGCAGTAGTCGATGAATTCTTGAACCGTCTTCACCGGCATCGCGTTTGAGACCACCAGCATGTTGGTGAGCTGCATGATGCTGGCGACCGGCGTGGTGTCGCGCAGGAAGTCGTAGGGCAGCTTCTTGTAGAGCGAGGTCGAGATCGCATTGTTGGGCGCAACGAACAGCAGCGTGTATCCGTCCGCCGGCGAGTTGATCGCGGCGGCAGCCGCGATGTTGCCGCCGGAGCCGGTGCGGTTCTCGACCACGAATTGCTGGCCGAGATGATCCGACAGCCACTGGCTCATGATGCGGGCGACGATGTCGACCGGGCCACCGGCGGCAAACCCGATCAGCCAGCGCACCGGGCGGTTCGGATAGTCGGATGCGAAGGAGGGGGCAGCCGAGGCAATGCAACAAAACAAACCAAGCAACGCGGCACGTGCGAACCGGAACATCGTCTCTCCCGTCATTTTCTTGTGACTGTTGCCGTCATGGTTTCACAAAACGCTGCCTTTGCCTACGACCCCGCCCGTGCGACGATAGTCGGGCTCATGTGCAATGCTTGAGGCTCGGAATGAAATTCGCTGTTATGGTTTGCGCTGGCGCGCTGCTGCTCGCGGGCGGCGCGGCGGCGCAAGAGGGGGACAAGGCCATTTCCAAAACTACGATCAGTTTCGCCACGGCGACGCCGGGTGGCGGCTTTCCGCTCTATGGCAATGCGCTTGCCGAGGTGATGAATGCGGCCGATCCGACGCTGTCGATCGAGCCGCGCAACACCAAGGGCTCCAACGAGAACATTCCGCTGCTCGAGGCCGGCGGCGTCGATATCGCAACCGTTGCGGGTGAGCCCGCCTATGAAGCCTTCATGGGCATCGGCCGGTCGAAGGCGACGAAGCTGAAGATCCTCACCGCGATGTATTCGAGTCCTGGCATGTTCGTGGTCCGCGCCGACAGTTCCTACACGACGATCAAGGACCTCGTCGGCCAGTCCGTCGCGTTCGGCGCCAAGGGTTCCGGCCTGCCGATCCTGTCGCGCTACATCCTCGACGGCATCGGGCTGAAGCAGGACGAGGACTTCAAGTCGATCTATCTCGATCGCGCCGGCGACGGGCCCGCGATGGTCGAGGACGGCCGCGCCGCGGCACTGTGGGGCGCCGGCATCGGCTGGCCCGGCTTCACCAAGATGGCCGAGAGCGCGAGCGGTGCGCGTTTCATCGCGCCGACCGCAGACGAGATCGCCCGCATCCGTGCCAAGCACACCTTCCTGAAGCCGCTGACGATCCCCGCGGGCAGCTATCCGAGGCAGAACGAGGCAATCTCGTCGGTCGGCTCCTGGAGCTACGTCCTGGTGCGCGAGAGCCTGCCCGACGACGTCGCCTACCGGCTGGCGAAGACGCTGCACGGCGTCGAGGCCGAGTTCTGCAAGAAGCTCGCCCAGGCCTGCGAGACCACGGCGGCGAACACCGTCGCCGCCGCGCCCGACATCAATCTGATTCACCCCGGCGTGCTCAGATATTTCCGCGAGATCGGGGTGGCGAAATGAAGAGGGCGAATGGCGAGTAGCGAATGGCGAATGGAAATTTCGGTCCATCGTCACCATTCGCCACTCCCTATTCGCCTACTTCTTCGCCATCGCACACGCCGGGTCCGGCGGGCCGAACGCGTCCTCGCCGGAGATCTTCGCCAGGATCTTGTAATAGTCCCACGGATATTTCGACTCGGCCGGCGTCTTGACCTGGACCAGCCAGAGGTCGTGCACCATCAGATTGTCCTCGCGCAGTCTGCCGTTGCGGGCGAAGAAATCCTCGACCGGCTTCTCGCGCATCTTGGCCGCGACCTTGAGCGGATCGTCGGTGCCGCTGTCCTTGATCGCGTTCAGATAGGCGGTCACCGAGGAGTAGACGCCGGCCTGCCACATCGTCGGCATCCGGTTCATCTTGGCGAAATAGCGCTTCGACCATTCCCGGGTCTTATCGTCCATGTCCCAGTAGAACGACGTGGTCAGCAACAGGCCCTGCGCGGCCGACAGCCCGATCGAGTGCACGTCGGTGATCAGCGCCAGCAGCGCCGCCATCTGCTGCCCGCCGGCGAAGACACCGAACTCGGCGGCCGTCTTGATCTCGTTGGTGTTGTTCGGCGGTCCGCCGGCGATGCCGATGATCTTGGCCTTCGAGGCCTGCGCCTGCAGGATGAAGGACGACAGGTCGGGCGTGGCAAACGGCGGCCGCACCGCACCAAGCACCTTGCCGCCGTTCTTGGTCACGATCGCGGAGGCGTCCTTCTCCAGCGAGTGGCCGAACGCATAGTCGTCAGTGATGAAGAACCAGCTGTCGCCGCCGCGCTTCACCACCTCCTGCGCGGTGCCGACCGCGAGCGCGCGGGTGTCGAACACCCACTGCATCGTGTAGGGCGAGCAGAACTTGCCATGGAAATCGGTCGCGCCGGTCGAGTGCGTGATGAACAGTTTCTTCTTCTCGTTGGCGATGTTCTGCACCGCGAGCCCGACCGCCGAGACCGGCACGTCGACGATGAGGTCGACCTGATCGACGTCATACCAGCGCCGCGCGATGGTCGCGCCGATGTCCGGCTTGAGCTGGTGATCGCCGACGATGACCGAGATCGGCTTGCCGAGCACCTTGCCGCCGAAATCGTCGACCGCCATCTGCGCGGCGGTCACCGAGCCCTGGCCGGTCGGCGTCGAGGCCGGGCCGTTCATGTCGGTCAGCACGCCGATCTTGACGATGTCGTCGGATACCTGCGCAGATACGGTCGAGGAGGCCAGCAGCGCGGCTGCGAGCGTCCCGAACATGGCTAGTCTGGTGGCGATCATTCTGTGTCCCTCCTGAACTGGCGCATTGGCCATTATTATGGTTGTGCCGGGCCTCTGGAACCCGGTCATATTAGTTTCTTTTGCAACTATATTGGGGGCAACGTCAACGCGCCATCGGTCTAATGACGCAGGCCCGGACCGGCGGGAGGCAGTTTCTTTCGGGGCCGATTCAGTCCATAGCGGGCCATGGCTACCACCCAGCGCTTGCCGGCTTCGCTCACCCCGCTCGACGCGGCATTGGCCGCCGTGCTGCGCGACCTCGCGCCGGTCCAGCCGATCGAGCTGACGCCGGCCGACGCCTTGCGTTGCATTGCGGCCGAGATGTCGGCCTTGCGCGCCTATCCGCCGCACGATGTCGCCGTCAATGACGGCTGGGCGATGCGCGCCAATGACCTGGTCGGCGCGTCCTCCTATGCGCCGTTGCCGCTGGCCGAACGCCCGGTCTGGGTGGCGGCCGGCGCGGCGATGCCCGACGGGACCGACTGCGTGGTCGACGCCGATGCCGTCGACAGCTCCGGTCCGCTTACGCAGGTGCTCGCCGATGCCATCCCGGGGCAGGGCGTCCGGCGTGCCGGCAGCGACATTGCCGCCGGGCGCGTCGTGATGCCGGCGGGAGAGCCGCTGCTGCCGCGCGGCCTGCTGCTCGCGCGGGCGGCCGGACTGGAACGGTCGCGCGTACGACGCCCTCGGCTTCGCATCGTCAATATCGCCAACGGCGAGCTGACCGCGCACCTGATCGCTGACACCGCGCGGCTCGCGGGCGCCGAAGTCATCCGCACGGAGGCGGCGCCGGATGTGGTTGCGATTGCAAGCGCGGTCGATCCAGCCGGCTGCGATCTGATCGTCACGATCGGGGGCACCGGCGTCGGTCATACGGATGCGACGGTGAATGCCCTGGCGTCGCGCGGCACGCTGCTCGCGCACGGCATCGCCCTGCAGCCCGGGCGCACGACCGCGGTCGGCCGGATCGATGTGGCGCCGGTCGTCGCCCTGCCGGGTGCGCCGGATCAGGCTTTCGCCGCCTGGTGGGCGATTGCGCTTCCCGTGCTCGATCACCTCGCGGGCCGGCGCGCGCGCAAAACGCTGGCGCTGCCGCTGGAACGCAAGATCGCCTCGGGCGTCGGCATTGCGGAGGTCGTGCTGCTGACGCGTCAGCAGGGGTCTCAACAGGGCTCTTGGTCCGTGATCGCGATCGCCGATCTGTCGCTCGATGCCATCGCGCGCGCCGAAGCCCTGCTGATCGTGCCTGGCGGCGCAGAGGGCTTCGCTGCGGGTACGGTGGTTGATGCCTATATGTTGCGGGAGTGAGTTCCCGAGATGACCCAACCATTCGCGCCGAAACCAAACCTGTCCGTCGAGCAGGACCAGTTCCTGACCATCCTGTCGCGTGAGGACGCGATCGCGCGCTTCGAGGCGGCGCTGTTCCCGCGCCAATTGCCGTCCGAGACGCGACGGCTCGTCGACGCGCTCGGCCGCGCGCTGGCCGAGGACGTGGTGGCGCCGATCGACGTGCCTCCGTTCGATCGCTCCAATGTCGACGGCTTTGCGGTGCGCTCGGCCGATCTTGCGCGCGCCGGCGAGGGCGCGCCGGTGCAGCTCGCGCTGAACGACGAGACCATCTCCTGCGGGACCGCGCCGAGGCGACCGGTGCTCCCGGGTACTGCGACCGCGATTGCGACCGGCGGTCCGGTGCCGCGCGGCGCGGACGCGATCGTAATGGTCGAGCACACCCAACCCGCCGGCCAAGCGGGCAGCAATGGCGCCATCGAGGTCCGTCGCGCGGCGGCGCCCGGGCAGTTCGTGTCCTATGCCGGCTCCGATATCGCGCGCGGCGAGGCATTGTTGCGCGCCGGAACCATGATCGGGTCGCGCGAGATCGGCATGCTCGCCGCCTGCGGCATCGCCGAAGTTTTGGTGACGCGCCGTCCGCGCGTTGCGATCCTCTCGACCGGCGACGAGCTGGTGCAGCCGGGCGAGACGCTGCGTCCGGCCGCGATCTACGACACCAATGGCGCGATCGTCACGGCGGCGATTGCCGAGAACGGCGGTGACGCGGCGTTCCTTGGCGCGATCGCCGACAACGAGGCGATGCTCGAAGCCGCGATGCGCAAGGCGCTGGCGGAGAGCGACATGCTGGTGCTGTCGGGCGGCACCTCGAAGGGCGCGGGCGATGTTTCGCATCGGATCATTTCTCGACTCGGCAAGCCCGGCATCATCGCGCACGGCGTGGCGCTCAAACCCGGCAAGCCGCTGTGCCTTGCGGTCTGCGACGGCAAGCCGGTGGTCATCCTGCCGGGCTTTCCGACCTCCGCGATGTTCACCTTCCACGACATGATCGTGCCGGTGCTGCGGCGGATGGCCGGCCTGCCGCCGCGCTCCGATGCCAGGGTGGCGGCGAAGGTGCCGGTGCGCATCGCCTCCGAACTCGGCCGCACCGAGTTCGTGATGGTGTCGCTGGTCGAGGGCGGCGACGGCCTGATCGCCTATCCAAGCGGCAAGGGCTCGGGCGCGATCACGTCGTTCGCGCAGGCCGACGGCTTCCTGAAGATCGAGGCACTCGCCGACCAGTTGCCGGCCGGCAGCGACGCCGAGGTGACCTTGTTCACGCCGCATGTGCGGGTGCCTGATCTGGTCATCGTCGGCAGCCATTGCACCGGGCTCGATCTCGTCACCGCCCCGCTGGCGCATGCCGGCCTTGTGGTGCGTTCGATCGCGGTCGGCAGCCTCGGCGGGCTCGCTGCTGCCAAGCGCGGCGAATGCGATCTCGCCCCGATCCATCTGTTCGACGACAAGACCGGAACCTACAACACGCCCTATCTCGCCGACGGCCTCGAACTGGTGCCGGGCTGGCGGCGCATGCAGGGCATCGTGTTCCGCACGGACGACAGGCGTTTTGCCGGCCTGAGCGCGGAGGAGGCCGTGCGCGCCGCGCTCGCCGATCCCGCCTGCATCATGGTCAACCGCAACCAGGGCGCCGGCACCCGCATCCTGATAGATCGCCTGCTGGGCGGCCACCGGCCCGACGGCTATTGGAATCAGCCGCGCTCGCACAATGCGGTTGCCGCCGCGGTGGCGCAGCATCGCGCCGACTGGGGCATGACCATCGCGCCGGTCGCCCACGCGTCCGGGCTCGGCTTCATTCCGCTCGCCGAGGAGCATTACGACTTCGCGCTGGTAACCGCGCGCAAGCAACGGCCCGCGGTGCAGGCCTTTCTCGATGCGCTGGCATCGGAAAAGGGGCGGGAGGCGTTGACGGCGGCGGGATTCCGGCCAGCGTAGTGCTGCCGTATACACAGCTGTCGTCGAAAGCCAGGACCCATAACCACCGCGTTGGGTGATGAACGGGACTGTGGCCCCAGCGTCGCGTAACAATCGCGATTTGGGGTAATGGGTCCCGGCTTTCGCCAGAACGACGATGGGGATGGTTCTCGATCCAGATGCCAAACACGCGGTGTCATCACCCGCGTGCGCATGCGGGTGATCCAGTATTTCCAGAGGCAGCAGTGCTTGGGCCGTGAAGCCGCGGCGTGCTGGATCGCCCGGTCAAGCCGGGCGATGACGAATGAGAACGGGACGACCGCGACCCGCCCGGCTCACGGATCCGGCTCAGTGCCGCATCGCCATCTCGACGAACTCCAGCACGGAACGCGGGACCTCATCGTATTCGACGAAGCGACGCCGGAGCTCGTCGGCGATATCGGTCGTCACGTCGCGCGCCCAACCTTCGTTGGTGTTGAAGGCGACGATGCGGACCGGACGGCTGTACTGGTCATCGAGCAGACGGCGGATCAGCGTCTTCCGGTCAGTGCCTTCTTCATCGGTTTCGCACCAGGCACGGCCAAGCCGGCCGAAATCGTTCAGCACCAGATAGGTGTCGTGGTCGATTTGATGCGGCACGATCGAAGGCGAGCGAGGCATACGTAGTGCTCCTATGACGCAATTTATCGCGTTCCACTTGCCCCACGCATTGGAAACTTCGAGGTATATCCGTTGATAGTCGGACCACGCGTGGCATGAGACGAAGGGCGCAATGGTCGCGTTGGAGCAAAGCGTCCCGTCGCTGGTTAATCTTCCATCACCGACATGAGCCCTGACGTGGGCATCGGTGGCTGAGCGACCATGTGGCACCCGCCCGCTCAGGGAGCGATGCGATGTTAAGAAGGCTTCGCTTTAGGAATACAACGCTGGAAGAGGTGCTGGCTGTTGGCACGCAGCGCGCCCGGAAGCGGTTCCGGCTGCGTTGCCAGGCCGCGCGAGAGAATCGGTCGGGAAGGCTTGCCAAGCCAGGGCAGCCCGTCAGTCAGCGGAACGAGTGATCCCAGCGCAGGGGCCGCCGCGGTGTTTCCGCTCGGCATCGTGTTCGGCCTGTTCTTCCGGCCGGCCTGGTTGCTCGTCGCCATCGGCCGGTTGCCGCGATTGACCCTGGCGCTTGGCGTCTGTGGCCTGGTCGCGTTCGCGGTGCTGTGGGCGCAGCTCTCCAGGAGCTTCCGAAGGCGCTCCATTAGGCCGCCCGATCGCGCGCCATCCGCCGGCGAGGGCTGGCATGACATTGCGTCAAGGCTGATATAAGCAGCGTTGGATGCTGGATGTCTTCGGAGACGCGTATGAAAGTGATTGGCCTCGCGGGATGGAGCGGTGCGGGCAAGACCACCCTGCTGTCGCGGGTGATCCCGCATCTGCTGAGCCGTGGCCTGCGCGTCTCCGTGATCAAGCACGCCCACCACGAATTCGATGTCGACGTGCCCGGCAAGGATTCCTGGGTGCACCGGCAGTCCGGCGCGACCGAGGTGCTGGTGTCCTCGACCAGGCGCTGGGCGCTGATGCATGAGCTGCGTGGCGCCGACGAGCCGCGGCTGCCGGAACTGCTCGCCAAGATGGCGCACGTCGATCTGGTCGTGGTCGAGGGGTTCAAGCGCGAGCCGGTCAACAAGATCGAGGTATATCGGGCCGCCAACGGCAAGCCGCCGCTGTTCCCCGACGACCCGTGCGTGGTCGGGATCGCCAGCGACGTCGCCATCGAAACCACGCTGCCGGTCGCGCATCTCGACGACATCGAGGACGTCGCCGAGTTGATGGTGCGCTTTGCGCTTCCCGTCGACGATGTGCTGGCATCGGCTCCCGCCGAAAGCTGAACAGGATGAAAGGCGCCGCCGTTGACGATGCGTGACGGCTTCGCCATGGTCGAACCATGACAACGACAAAGCTCGATCTCACCGGCCTGAAATGCCCGCTGCCGGCGCTGAAGACGCGCAAGGCTCTCAGGAACGTGACGGCGGGAGATTTCCTCGAGGTGCACTGCACAGATCCGCTTTCGGTGATCGACATCCCGGCCCTGATCCAGGAGACTGGGGACAAGGTCGAGATCACCGAACGAAGCGATATGCGGATCGTTTTCTTGATCGAGAAGGCGAATGGAACGATAGACAATCTAAATGCTGCAGCGCCGCGTACGCGCTAGATCCGGCTTGATATCTACCTTTTGCCAATCGACACCTATTTTCCATTCTGCGCGAATTGATAATGTCCACGGGGTTGTGGAGATGAAGTCGTGCCCGGATCAGGGCACGTGGGGCAGTGCAGGGCAGGCCTAACGTACAGAGCGGGCCGTGCGGCCGGGGCATATCCGGCCGTATCGGGGGTTAGCATTTCCGGAATGCGCGTGGCTGATCCCGGCGCATGCAGGGAATGGGTGGAGCAATGTGAAGATTGCGCCGCAAGGAATGAGACGGGATCGAACACGGCAGAACGCCTGACGCAACGGCGGCTGCAGGGAGGGTTCAATGACGACGATGAGCAGCGCCGGACGCGTATCGGCTGCAGGCGCAGGTTTCCTGGACAAGGAGCACACGATCGCGACCGCCGGCTTCAACCGCTGGCTGGTGCCGCCGGCCGCGCTGTGCATCCATCTGTGCATCGGCATGGCCTACGGCTTCTCGGTGTTCTGGCTGCCGCTGTCGCGTGCGATCGGGTTGAGCGCGCCGAAGGCGTGCCCCGACATTTCGCTAGTCCAGGAATTGTTCACCACGACCTGCGACTGGAAGGTCGCGAGCCTGGGGTGGATGTACACCTTGTTCTTCGTGCTGCTCGGCGTTTCCGCCGCGATCTGGGGCGGCTGGCTCGAGAAAGTCGGTCCGCGCAAGGCGGGCTTCGTCGCGGCGCTGTGCTGGGCCGGCGGCCTCGTGATCGGCGCGCTCGGCGTCTACACGCACCAGCTCTGGCTGATGTGGCTCGGCTCCGGCGTGATCGGCGGGGTTGGTCTCGGCCTCGGCTACATCTCGCCGGTGTCGACGCTGGTGAAGTGGTTTCCCGACCGCCGCGGCATGGCGACCGGCATGGCCATCATGGGGTTCGGCGGCGGCGCCATGATCGGCGCGCCGCTCGCGGACAAGCTGATGAACTATTTCAAGACCCCGACCTCGGTCGGCGTCTGGGAAACCTTCCTCGTCATGGGTGCGATCTACTTCGTGTTCATGATGATCGGTGCGTTCCGCTATCGCATCCCGCCGGCCGGCTGGCAGCCCGAGGGCTGGACGCCGCCGTCCAAGGCCAATGCGATGATCTCGACCAAGAACGTTCATCTCGACAATGCGCACAAGACGCCGCAGTTCTGGCTGATCTGGTGGGTGCTCTGCCTGAACGTGTCGGCGGGTATCGGCGTGATCGGCATGGCCTCGCCGATGCTGCAGGAGATCTTCGCCGGCAAGCTGATCGGCCTGCCCAGTGTCGGCTTCAACCAGCTCGATGCCGCACAGAAGGCGCAGATCGCGGCGATCGCCGCCGGTTTCGCCGGCCTGCTGTCGCTGTTCAACATCGGCGGCCGCTTCTTCTGGGCGTCGCTGTCGGACAAGATCGGTCGCAAGAACACCTATTATACGTTCTTCATTCTCGGCATCGCACTCTACGCGCTGGCTCCGACCTTCGCGGCGATGGGCTCGAAACTGTTGTTCGTGCTCGGCTTCGGCATCATCCTGTCGATGTATGGCGGCGGTTTTGCCACCGTGCCGGCCTATCTCGCCGACATGTTCGGCACCCAGTTCGTCGGCGCGATCCACGGCCGCCTGCTGACGGCCTGGTCGACCGCGGGCATCATCGGCCCGGTGGTGGTGAACTACCTGCGTGAATTCCAGCTCGCCGCCGGCGTGCCGCGCGACCAGCTCTACAACACCACGATGTACATCCTGTGCGGCATGCTGATCGCGGGCCTGATCTGCAATTACCTGATCAAGCCAGTTGATCCGAAGTGGCACATGAGCGACGCCGAGGTCGCCAAGCTGCAGGAGGCGAGCGCGAGCGCCACCGCGGCCGGGCCGCACGGCTCCTACGGGATCGGGTTTGGCGGGCTCGACGCCAAGGCTGCGCTGTTCTGGCTGTTCGTCGGCATCCCGCTGGCCTGGGGCATCTATATGACGCTGCTCAGCGCGGTCAAAATCCTCTGATCGCGACAATCTTCGCCGCGGGTTGCCGATTCTCCGGCGCCTGCGGCGTTCGTTTTATTCGATGAATTGAAATGGGATTGGGGATTTCAATGTTTTGCACCCGGATTTGCCTTGCCGCCGCACTGCTTTCCATAGGGCTTCATGCCGCGTCGGCCCAGACCGCGGCGCCGGCCGCGCCGCCACCGGCCGCCACGACGGCCAAGCCGTCGAAGATGAAGCTGACGATGGAGAAGCTGAAGGAGATGAAGGCGCAGTGGCGCGCCAACAAGCCCAAGCTGAAGGCCTGCCGCAAAGAGGTGAAGCAGAAGGGCCTGACCGGTGACGACCGTTGGTTCTATATCGAAGAATGCATGGGCAAGAGCTGAGCGATGCTTTGAACTCGTTCAGTTGAGAGAGCACGCCGTGTGGCACCCCTCTCCCTAGCCCTCCCCCGCAAGGGGGGAGGGAACCCTTCCACCTCGGGTTCCCTTACACGCGCACAACACAAGGCTTCGCAATTTATCCGTGCATCGTCTGCGCTTTCTGCGCGGCGAACGTGAGGTGAGCACGCTGGTCAGGCTCCCTCCCCCCTTGCGGGGGAGGGTTGGGGAGAGGGGTGGCCCCGGGCGAGATGTTTGAGCCTTCGCGGCAACCATCACTCCGCCGCGGCGGGCGTCGCCTTGGCGGGCTCGAGCGCGGCGGCGATCGCCTCGTCGACCCGTTCGAGCCAGATGAACTCCAGCTTGGCGCGGGCGCCGGCGGGGATGTCGTCGAAGTCGCGCTTGTTGCGCGCCGGGAGCATCACCCGGGTCAGGCCCGCGGCCGCGGCGGCAACCACCTTCTCCTTGATGCCGCCGACCGGCAGCACGAGGCCGCGCAGCGAGATCTCGCCGGTCATCGCGGTGTCGCTGCGCACCGTGCGATCGGTCAGCAGCGAGGTGAGGGCGGTGAACATCGCAACCCCCGCGCTCGGGCCGTCCTTTGGCGTCGCACCGGCTGGAACGTGGATGTGGATGTCGTTCTTCTCGAACATGCTCGCGTCGATACCGAGCTGCGCGGCGCGGCCCTTCACCAGCGTCAGCGCTGCCTGCACGCTCTCGCGCATGACGTCGCCGAGCTGGCCGGTGATCGTCAGTCCGCCGCGGCCCGGCGTGCGCGAGGCCTCGATGAACAGGATGTCGCCGCCGACCGGGGTCCAGGCAAGCCCGGTGGCGACGCCCGGGATGCTGGTGCGCTGCGCGATCTCGTTCTCGAACCTGGGCTGGCCGAGCAGCGATACGATGTCCTTCGGCGCGATCGTGACGTGGCTGGTGCTGCCTTCGGCGATCTGCACCGCGACGTTGCGCAGCACCTTGCCGATCTCGCGCTCCAGGTTGCGGACGCCGGCCTCGCGGGTATAGCTGCGGATGATCAGCCGCAGCGCATCCGGATCGATCTCGACCTGCTCGGCCTTGATGCCGTTGGCCTCGAGCTGGCGCCGCACCAGATAGCGCTTGGCGATCTCGAGCTTCTCGTCCTCGGTGTAGCCGGCGAGGCTGATCAGCTCCATGCGGTCGAGCAATGGCCCGGGGACGCCGTCGAGCATGTTGGCGGTGGCGATGAAGACGACCCGCGACAGGTCGAATGGCACGCCGAGGTAATTGTCGCGGAAGGTGCCGTTCTGCTCGGGGTCGAGCACTTCGAGCATCGCGGCCGACGGATCGCCCTGGATGCCGCGGCCCATCTTGTCGATCTCGTCGAGCATCATTACGCAATTGCGCGCGCCGGCCTTCTTGATGGCCTGGATGATGTTGCCGGGCAGGGCGCCGATATAGGTGCGGCGATGGCCGCGGATCTCGGCCTCGTCATGCACGCCGCCGAGCGAGACCCGCACGAACGGCCGCGACATCGCGCGCGCGATCGATTGCCCGAGCGAGGTCTTGCCGACGCCGGGCGGCCCGAGGAAGCAGAGGATCGGCGCCTTGCCGCCGGGCGCGAGCTTGCGCACCGCGAGGTATTCGATGATGCGGCTCTTGATCTTCTCCAGCCCATAATGGTCCTGGTCGAGGATCTTGCGCGCTTCCGCGATGTCGATCGGCTTCTCCTCCGGAAGGCTCCAGGGCAGCTCGATCAGCCAGTCGAGATAGCTGCGCACCATGCCGGACTCGGCGGCCGCCTCCGGCATCCGCTCGTAGCGGCGCAATTCCTTCTGCGCCTGATTCTCGGCCTCCGGCGGCATCTTGGCGTCCGCGATCGCCTTGGTCAGCTCGGCGACCTCCGCGGCCTTGCCGTCGCCCTCACCGAGCTGGCGCTGGATCGTCGCCATCTGCTCGCGCAGGATCGCCTCGCGCTGCCGCTCGTCGAACACCGCCTTGGTCTTCTGGCCGATCTCCTGGCTCAGCCGCAGCACCTCGATGCGCTCGGCGAGATGGCGCGAGACCTTGTCCATCCGCGCCACGAGATCGATGGTCTCGAGGATGTCCTGCTTCTCCTGCGGCTTGATGTCCATGTAGGAGGTCGCGAGGTCGGCCAGCGTCGCCGGCGACGTCGTGCCCTGCAGCGCCGCGATCAGCTCCTGCGGCACCTGCGGCAGGAGCTGCGCGGCCTCCAGCGCCTGGCGCTGCAGATTAAGGAAGCGCGCCTCGATGTCGGGCGAGGTGTTGGTCGGCTCCGGGATCTGCAATACCCGCGCGGCGAGGAACGGCGTGCCGGGCAGATAGTCGAGCACGCGCATGCGCTGCACGCCCTGGCAGACCAGATGATGGCTGTCGTCGGCCCCGGTGATGTAGCGCACGATGTTGGCGACCGTGCCGACGCGGTAGAGCCCGTCGGGCCCGGGGTCGTTCGCCTCCGGATCGCGCTGCAGCAGGATGCCGATCGGCCGCTGCTCGCGCACCGCCTGCTGGGCGGCGGCGATCGAGGTCGCGCGCGCGATCGTGATCGGAAAGATGACGTCCGGAAACAGCACGGTGTTGCGCACCGGGACGATGATCAGCGCGTCGCTCGGGATCGGCGTCGAGGTCGCCGGGCTTGAAACGTCTGCGATAGCCATGGCGAAATCCTCAGCTCGATTTTCCGAGCCGCAGGCCGACGCAGCCATGCGCGGCAAAGCGGCTGATGGTGTAGCGGCCGGTCGGCAGCGCGATGCGGCGCTCGAACCGGCCCTGCGGCAGCTCGAGGCGCAGGATGCGCGCGTTGCGGAGTTCGGAGGGCAGGGTGCGGCGGCCGGAGATGACCAGCGTGCCGCCGTCGAGCGCGGCCTCGACTTCGTCGGGATCCACCCCCGGAAGCGCGACCAGGATCAGGATCTCCTCCTCGGTCTCGATCACGTCCATCGGCGGTTCCCAGCTTGGCTCACTGCCTGCCGCGCGCGGGTGCAAATTGAGGAAGCTCTGGTGCAACCGTTCGGCCCGGGCGAGCGCCTCGATCGCATCCGTCAGCATCCAGTTGATCTGATCCTTGGGCCGCATGGGCACTCTCCACGTCGCATTGGGAGGCAACGTTACCGGTCTTGCCGCCGACCGTAAACCGGCCCCGGAGAGGGGCGGATCGGCGGCAAGATCGATGGAAATGTCCCGATTCGCAGCATGATGGCGACGTACCGGTACGGCTGGCCTCGGCCGGAGATGGCCCGGCGTTCCGGTCGCGGACTACAGCCAGCCGGAACGCCTGAACCGCCAGAATAGCCCGCCGCATGCGGCTAGCATCAGGCCCATCACGACGAAATAGCTGTACTCCCACTGCAGCTCCGGGATGTACTTGAAATTCATGCCGTAGATGCCGGCGACGGCGGTCGGCACGGCAACGATCGCAAGCCATGAGGCGAGCTTCTTGGAGATCGCCGTCTCCTGCGCCTGACCGACCAGCAGGCTTGCTTCAAACGCAAAGGCCAGCACCTCGCGCAGGGCATCGATCCGTTCCTGGATCGTGCGGACGTGGTCGGTGACGTCGCGGAACAGCGGACGCATGGTCTCGCGCACCATCGGCAAATGGTCGCGCTCGAGCCGGCGGCAGACCTCCACCAGCGGCCCGACCGCGTTGCGCAGCCGCAGCAGGTCGCGCCGCAACAGGTAGAGCCGCTCGATCTGCGCCCGCGTCATCGCGCTCGCCAGCACCTCGGCCTCCATCGTCTCGACCTCGTCCTGGATCGTCTCGAGCACGGGCGAGTAGTTGTCGACGATGAAATCGAGGATGGCATAGAGGATGTAGTCCTCGCCGCGGGCGAGCGCGCGCGGACAGCTCTCGCAACGTTCGCGGACCGGCTTGTAGGACGTCGAGGCGCCGTGGCGCACCGAGACGATGTATCCCTCGCCGACGAACAGATGCGTCTCGCCGAAGGCGATGCTCTCGCCTTCGAGCTGCGCCGTGCGTGCCACGATGAACAGCGCGTCGCCATACTGCTCGATCTTCGGCCGCTGATGCGCGTGATCGGCATCCTCGATCGCGAGGTCGTGCAGCTGGAATTGCCGCTGCAGGCTGCTCAGCAGCGCCATGTCGGGTTCGTGCAACCCGATCCACACCACGTGGTCCGGCTTGTTGCGCCAGCTTGCGGCCTCGTCGATCGCGATATTGGCGATGCGTCGTCCTTCGACGTAGACGCCTGCGGCGATCACGCCATCGGAGTGGACGGGGGACCCGGCGGTTGCGACAGTTGGCGATACGAGGTTCATGGTCTTCACCCTCGACGCGGTTATCGAATCCGCTTCACGACAATTCGCCAGCAAAAGGCTAGCACCGTATGGGCGCTGGTCAACACACGGGGCGGCGGCGTGTTCCGCCTTGCGCAGGACGGCCCGTCACGGCGGGCCGCGATGGGCGGCCGGTCTTTATACGGCTCCTATGCCGCACCGCGGCGTGCCCTCTCGAATTCCTACGGTCTTCGCAGCATCTTCGGGTTGACGCGGTGCGCTTGCGCGCCGCCAACAGGAAGGTGGGACATGACCTTGCTCCAACTACACGATGTCCGGCCCCAACGTTCGGCCGGTGCTGTCAGCCCCGTACTGAAGCGGGCGATCCGGCGGATCGGCCTCGCTTTCAGGAACATTCACCGCGCGATCGCCGCCGCCAAGATCCACCGGCTGCGCAACGAGCTGTTGCTGCATCGCGGCCATGAGGACTGGGCGCGGACCCATCTCAAGGCCGGCATGCTCGGCGGCGATGCCGAGCGATATCCGCGGACGCCGGCGGTGCTCGGCGAGAAGTGGGATTACTGAGATGCGCGCAACGTCATTCATCGCGGCCCTGCTGCATCGTGCCGCCGAGGGACTGCTCAAATTCCTCGCCTGGATCGGCGAGGAGCCGATCAGCTCCTATCGGCCCGAGGCGCATTACATGCGCGGGCCGGGTCCGGCGTGGCGGGCCAAGCACCAGCCGGGTCAGGTTGCCTCGCTTCGCCGCGTCAGGTGATCGAGCAGGTTCATCGGTAGCGGGAATACCACGGTCGAGGACCGCTCGCCGGCAATGTCATGCAGCGCCGCGAAATAGCGTAGCTGCATCGCCTGCGGCTCCTGGGCGAGGATCCGCCCGGCCTCCACGAGCTTCTCGGCGGCCTGCTGCTCACCCATCGCGTTGATCACCTTGGCGCGCCGCAGCCGCTCCGCCTCGGCCTGCTTGGCGATCGCCCGCACCATCGTCTCGTTGATGTCGATATCCTTGATCTCGATCCCGGTGACCTTGATGCCCCAGACGTCGGTCTGCCGATCGAGGGTCTCCTGGATATCGGCGTTCAACTTGTCGCGTTCGGCGAGCATCTCGTCGAGTTCGTGCTTGCCGAGCACCGAGCGCAGCGTGGTCTGGGCAAGCTGGCTGGTCGCGGCCATGTAGTCGCCGACCTTGATGATGGCACGCTCGGGATCGACGATGCGGAAGTAGAGCACGGCGTTGACCTTGACCGAGACGTTGTCACGCGAGATCACGTCCTGCGGCGGCACCACCTGCACCATCACCCTGAGATCGACCTTCACGAGCTGCTGCACCACCGGGATCAGGATGATGAGGCCGGGACCCTTCACCCCGGTGAAACGGCCGAGCGTGAAGACGACGCCGCGCTCGTATTCGCGCAACACCCGCACCGCCTGGGTCAGGAAGATGACGACCAGCAGTGCGATGGCCGCATAGGTGAAATAGTCAAGCATCATGCTGTACCTCCTTCGCCGGCCGAGGCCGGCGCACGCCGTACCACCAGCGTCAAATCGATGATGTTGGCGACCTCGACGGTCTCGCCCGCCTTGAAGGTCTCGGTGCCGCGCGCTTGCCAGCGCTCGCCATTGGTGAAGACGTGACCCGTGGTCTCGGACCAGTCGAGAACCTCGGCCGATAGCCCGCGCATGGCTTGCGCACCGGTCCGGACCGGGCCGTTGCGGGCGCGGCGCAGCGCGCCGAGCACCACCAGGATGAGCCCGGCGAACATCGCCGCGACGATGCCGATGACCGGCCATGACAGGGTGTAACCGGGCGCCTCGATCCGGAACAGCATGGCGGCGCCCAGCACGAAGGCCACGATGCCGCCGAGGCCGATCACGACGGTCGGGTTGAAGGCTTCGATCGCGAGCAGCGCGATCCCGACCAGCATCAGGGCGAAGCCGGCGTAGTTGATCGGCAGCATGTTGAGCGCGTAGAGGCCGACCAGCAGGCAGATCGTCCCGACCACTCCCGGTGCCACGGCACCGGGCGACATGAATTCGAAGATTAGGCCGTAGATGCCGACCATCAGGAGAACGAATGCGATGTTGGGGTCGGTGATGACCGCAAGCGCGCGCGCGAGCCAGGTGGGATCGATGGCCTCGATCACGGCATCCTTGGTCACGAGGCGTTGTGTCTTGCCGCCGGCAAGCTCCACCGTCCGGCCATCGAGCTGCCTCAGCAGGTCGGCGGGATCGCGCGCGGTGAATTCGATGACGTTGGCCTGCAACGCGGCGTTGGCGGAGAGGGTGGCGGCATCGCGCACCGCCTTCTCGGCCCAGTCGGCATTGCGGCCGCGCAGTTCGGCCAGGCTGCGGATGAAGGCGACGGCATCATTGGTCACCTTCGCCGTCATGGCATCCTTCGTTCCGGCCGGCTTGTCGCTGTCCTTTTCCTTGCCGTCCTTGTCCGGGGTGCTGCCCGGCAGACCCGGCAGCGGGCCGCCGATCTGCACCGGCGTCGCGGCGCCGATATTGGTGCCGGGCGCCATGACCGCGAGATGGGTCGCATAGAGGATATAGGTCCCGGCGCTCGCGGCATGGGCGCCGGAGGGCGCAACGTAGCCGACGACGGGAACGGGCGACGCCAGCACGTCGGTGATGATCTCGCGCATGCTGGTGCTGAGACCGCCCGGCGTATTCATCCGCAGGATGACGACCTCGGCGCGCCGCTCGGCCGCCTGCGCCAGGGCGTCCTTGACGTAGCTGGCCGATGCCGGCCCGATCGCGCCATCGATGGAAATGGTCAGGGCAAGACGGTTGTTGTCCGCGGCCATGCCGGGACCGACGGAAACAACCAGAGCGACCAGAACGGCCGCCACAACGAGAGCCGCCTTGAAGGTCTGCACGGCAAGCACTCCCTTGCCGTGGATATGGGGCGCCGTTCCGGGACCTCAATATGGCGCGGTGTCACGGAGGATGTTTGCGCGCGCCATTGTGCATTGCGATGGCTTGCGCGCGTCGGCAAGGCTCACTGCGCCGCTGCGAGATACTCGTCGGCAAGCGCAGCCATCGCCTGCGCGAGCTCGGCCTTCGCCACTGCACCGAGCTGCACGATCGGCAGTCGTGTGGCCGGCTGCATGAACCCGAGCAGCGCCAGCGCGAATTTCAGGGCAGCCGGATGCTCCCGCTCCAGCAGGGTTGCGAGCGGCACCAGCCGCTGGTGCAACTCGCGGGCCTGATACAGCCGGCCCGCGCGGAAATGCCGCTGAACGGCGACGTAGAGATCAGGCGCGACGTTGGCCACGGCCGAGATGCAACCATCGCCGCCGGCCGCAAGCCAGGCCAGCGATGAATTGTCGTCGCCGGTCAGCATCCGGAACGTGGCAGGCAGGCGTGAGCGCAGCCGTGCCAGCCGGGCGACGTCGCCGCCGCCATCGCGCAATCCCGCGAAACCCGGCGATGCCGCGAGCTCGACCAGCGTCTCGTCGGCCAGGCCCTTGACCGTCCGCGACGGGATATCGTGCAGGATCACGGGCAGCGGCGTGGCCGCGGCGACGGCGTGGAAATGCGCCGTCATGCCCCGCGGCATCGGCTTGTTGTAATACGGTACGACGGACATGATGGCGTCGGCGCCGGCCGCCTGCGCGGCCCGCGTGAACGCGACGGCGCGATCCGTCGCGTTAGACCCGGCGCCGGCGATGATCCGGACCCGCTTGCGCGCGACGCGGGCGGCGATGCCAACCAGCTGCGCGCGCTCCGCGGGCTCCAGCGTCGAGCTTTCACCCGCGGTCTCACCGACCACCAGCGCGGTCGCGCCGGCTGCGATCTGGCGCTCGCATAGCCGGCCGAACGCATCAGCGTCGATCTCGTCCTGGTGGTTAAAGGGGGTCGGAAGATCGGGGATGAAGCCCGACAGCCATTCGGCCGAATCAGCTTTCAATGCCCATCTCGATGTTGCTTTCGAGATCATTGGGTGGCTCACGCCACGCGGCTCGCGGGGAGGCTTGCGGTCTCGCCGCCCATGTCGAGCTCAAGCTCACGCGACAGCTCGACGATCATTTCGGGGTGCTGGCCGTTCTCGAACAGTGCGTATTTGACGGCCTGGGCGCGGTTGACGAACAGGCCGCCATAGAGGCCGTTCTGTTGCTGGGCGACCCATTGGCCGCGGTGGTTGCGGCCGATGAAGACGATGGTGGACGTTGCACTACACGAGGGAGGCTCGAAACGTTTCACGTTGGTAGTCCTTCTTTTCGTTTCTGAGGCGTTTTCGTCACGCGAACCGGTATCCACTTCGCTCGAACACGCTACAGTCACAGTCACGCGATCAATGTCTGATTTGCCGGATATGAAATCGAGCGCGGAGGGCGGCCGACTTCATAGGAGCGGCATAGGATTTGAGGGGTGATTTCAGTGGTGCTGGACGATGCCGGTGCCGAGCGCGCACAGCGCGACATAGGCGGTCATCTCGTCCCAGTGATTGAGGCTTGCGGCCAGCGGCATTTCGCGTTTGGCAATCCCGGCGAAGGCGCAGATCACGGCCGACATCAACAGCAGCGTGACCAGGCCCTTGCTGAAGCCTGCGCCGGCGAACACGGCAAAGCCGATCATGATGGCGAGACGGAAGCCGAACCGGACCATGACCTGGACCGACTGCAGCTGCCGCGGCAGTTGTTTGGTCTTCACGATTGCGCCGTCATCAGCCGAAATTGTCGACGAGCTGCGGCTGGTAGACCGAGCCCGCGCCGCGGCGCACGCTGGGCACGCTGCTGCGGCTCTCGGGCGCGCTGATTTGTTGCGCCTCGACGAAGGCGCTGAGGATCGCGAGCGCCAGATCCGAATGGTGGGTCTCGATCGACTGGTCGAGCCAGTCCGGAAGTTCGCGTTGGCGCGACAATGCGCAGTACCACTCGCACTCGTCATAGACCAGGCGGCGGATCTGCCATTGCGGCAGTTCGAGATCGAGCAGCGCGATCGCGGCGTCGGTCCAGGCGCCGGACCGGATCAGGCGCTCGACGCGGGAGCTCTTGCCGCCCTGTCCGGCCGAGGGGAAGCGCCGACAGGTCTGGCTGATGATGTCGGCCATGAAGTCGGCGGTGACGATATAGGCGTCGCGCAGCCGGTCACCGAGGTCGGTCGAGGTGTGTTCGGAAAGTACAGACATCGCATCATCTCGTTTCACGCGCGGCCCAACACATTGGCCGCACGGTTCAAAATGGCCTCGATGGCTGTTGGAAAACGAGATGAGGGAGGGGGCCGAGATATAGGGATTCCATAAAGACCCGGCGTCGTCCCGGCGAAGGCTGAGAACATTGGCGGCACTCAGGCACTTATAGGATTCCTATAACGTCCCTATGCGCCACCTCTCGAAAACCTATGCTCCGGGTGGCACCTCACGGCGATCCGGCGCGGAGCGCTTATACGGCGCGTCCGCGCCCTTCGGACGCATAGG
Organism: Bradyrhizobium sp. USDA 3364; assembly: GCF_054056355.1. Taxonomy (NCBI): domain Bacteria; kingdom Pseudomonadati; phylum Pseudomonadota; class Alphaproteobacteria; order Hyphomicrobiales; family Nitrobacteraceae; genus Bradyrhizobium; species Bradyrhizobium sp. USDA 3364. The sequence goes on along the minus strand of NZ_JBSRYG010000002.1, from coordinate 595,943 downwards.
AGTCTCTCATGATGGACATTCTCATGGCGACGCTCGCGATCGGCTTCTTCGCTGCGGGCATCGGCTACGCCTACGCCTGCGAACGGCTGTAAGGGGAGGTGGCGATGATCTTCGATTACTCGCTCGCCGGCCTCGTCTCGCTCGGCCTGCTGTTCTACCTCACCTACGCATTGCTGCGGCCGGAACGCTTCTAGGCGGCCCGCGATGTCAGCGCTTTGCACGATTCTCCTCGCCGACGCGGTGCTGACCGGGCTGTTGCTCGGCGTGTTCGCGTCGCTGCTGCGCTACGCACCCATTCGAAAGGTTTGACGCAATGACCGTCATCGGCTGGATTCAAATTATTCTGTTTTGCGCGATCGTGGCCGCGCTGGTCAAACCGCTCGGCTGGTACATGACCCGCGTGTTCAACGGCGATCGCACCTTCCTCTCGCCCGTGCTGCGCCCGATCGAGCGCGGCATCTACTGGGTCGGCGGCGTCGACGAGCGGCGCGAGCAGCACTGGTTGACCTATACGGTCGCGATGCTGCTGTTCCATGTCGGCGGCTTCGCCATCATCTACGGGCTGATGCGGCTTCAGGCGGTGCTGCCGTTCAACCCGGCCGGTCAGTCCGCGGTTGCCGAGGATCTCTCCTTCAATACGGCGATCTCCTTCATCACCAACACCAACTGGCAGAACTACGGCGGCGAGAGCACGCTGTCCTATCTGGTCCAGATGCTCGGCCTGACCCACCAGAACTTCCTGTCGGCAGCGACCGGCATCGCGCTGGCGATGGCGCTGATCCGCGGCTTCACCCGCTCGTCGATGCGCACGGTCGGAAATTTCTGGGTCGACGTCACCCGCGTCACCCTCTATGTGCTGCTGCCGATCTGCATCGTCTATGCGCTGTTCCTTGTCTCGCAGGGCATGCCGCAGACGCTTCAGCCCTATGTCGATGCCACCACGCTGGAAGGCGGCAAGCAGACCATCGCGCTGGGACCTGTCGCCTCGCAGGTCGCGATCAAGATGCTCGGCACCAATGGCGGCGGCTTCTTCAATGCCAACGCGGCGCATCCGTTCGAGAACCCGACCGCGCTGTCGAACCTCGTGCAGATGATCTCGATCTTCGCGCTGGGCGCTGCGATGACCAACGTGTTCGGCCGCATGGTCGGCAACGAGCGCCAGGGCTGGGCGATCTTCGCCGTGATGGGCATCCTGTTCGTCGCCGGCGTCACCGTCACGTACTGGGCGGAAGCCAACGGCACCTCGCTCCTGCAGGCTTACGGCCTGACCGGCGGCAACATGGAGGGCAAGGAGGTCCGCTTCGGCATCGTCGCGTCCTCGCTGTTCGCCGTGGTGACCACCGCAGCCTCCTGCGGCGCGGTCAACGCGATGCATGACAGCTTCACCGCGCTCGGCGGCATGATCCCGCTGATCAACATGCAGCTCGGCGAAGTCATCATCGGCGGCGTCGGCGCCGGCTTCTACGGCATGCTGCTTTTCGTCGTGCTGGCGATCTTCGTCGCCGGCCTGATGGTCGGCCGCACGCCGGAATATGTCGGCAAGAAGATCGAGGCGCGCGAGGTCAAGATGGCGATGCTCGCGATCCTGGTGCTGCCGCTGATGTATCTCGGCTGGACCGCGGTCGGCGTCGTGCTGCCGTCGGCGGCGGCCTCGATGGCCAATGCCGGCCCGCACGGCTTCACCGAGGTGCTCTATGCCTATACCTCGGCGACCGGCAACAACGGCTCGGCCTTCGCGGGCCTCACCGGCAACACGCTGTTCTACAATCTGACGCTTGCGTCGGCGATGTTCGTCGGCCGCTTCTTCATGATCGTGCCGGCGATGGCCATTGCAGGTTCGCTGGTCGAGAAAAAGTCGATCCCGGCCTCGGCGGGCACTTTCCCGACCACCGGCGGCCTGTTCGTCGGCCTCGTCATCGGCGTGATCCTGATCATCGGCGGCCTGACCTTCTTCCCGGCGCTGGCGCTCGGGCCGATCGTCGAGCATCTCGCCATGAACGCCAACACCCTGTTCTGATCGAATTGTCCGGAGTGACATCCATGGAAACCACAAGACTGCAGAAGCAGGTAACGGCGTCGACCATGCTCGACCCGAAGATCCTGGTGCCGGCGATCAAGTCGGCCTTCGTCAAGCTGGATCCCCGCCTGATGATGAAGAATCCGGTGATGTTCGTCGTCGAGGTCGTGGCTGCGCTGACCACCGTGATCTTCGTGCGCGACCTCGTCATCGGTAACGCCAATCTCAGCTTCACCTTCCAGATCATCCTCTGGCTCTGGTTCACGGTGCTGTTCGCCAACTTCGCCGAGGCCGTCGCCGAAGGCCGCGGCAAGGCGCAGGCGGAGTCCCTGAAAAAGACCCGCACCGAGAGCCAGGCCAAGCTCTTGACCGGCACCGACCGGACCTATCGCATGGTGCCCGGCACCTCGTTGAAGGTCGGCGACATCGTGCTGGTCGAGGCCGGCGACAACATCCCGTCCGACGGTGAGGTGATCGAAGGCGTCGCCTCGGTCAACGAGGCCGCGATCACGGGTGAATCCGCGCCGGTCATTCGCGAGTCCGGCGGCGACCGATCGGCGGTCACCGGTGGCACCCAGGTGCTGTCGGACTGGATCCGCGTCCGCATCACCGCGGCGCAGGGCTCGACCTTCATCGACCGCATGATCAGGCTGGTGGAGGGCGCCGAGCGGCAGAAGACGCCGAACGAGATCGCGCTCAACATCCTGCTCGCAGGCCTCACCATCATCTTCGTGTTCGCCACGGTGACGATCCCGAGCTATGCGGCCTATGCCGGCGGCTCGATCTCGGTCGTGGTGCTGGTGGCGCTGTTCGTCACGCTGATCCCGACCACAATCGGCGCGTTGCTGTCGGCGATCGGCATCGCCGGCATGGACCGCCTGGTGCGCTTCAACGTGCTGGCGATGTCCGGCCGCGCCGTGGAAGCCGCCGGCGACGTCGACACGCTGCTGCTGGACAAGACCGGCACCATCACGCTCGGCAACCGCCAGGCGACCGCGTTCCGCCCGATCCGCGGCGTCTCCGAGCAGGACCTCGCCGACGCGGCGCAGCTGGCTTCGCTGGCCGACGAAACCCCGGAGGGCCGCTCGATCGTGGTGCTCGCCAAGGAGAAGTACGGCATCCGCGGCCGCGACATGCATGAGCTTGCCGCGACCTTCGTGCCGTTCACGGCGCAGACCCGGATGAGCGGCATCGATGCCGGCTCCTCGTCGGTCCGCAAGGGCGCGGTGGATGCGATCCTCGCCTATGTCGACGGCGGCTCGCCGCGCACCGTCGCCTCGGGCAACACCGTTCGCGCGGTTGCAGCGACGATGAGCGCGGAAGCGCGCGAGATCCAGACCATCGCCGACGAGATCGCCAAGGCCGGCGGCACGCCGCTGGCGGTGGCCAAGGACGGCAAGCTGCTCGGCGTCGTGCACCTCAAGGATATCGTCAAGGGCGGCATCCGCGAGCGCTTTGCCGAGCTGCGCCGCATGGGCATCCGCACCGTGATGATCACCGGCGATAACCCGATGACCGCGGCCGCGATCGCGGCGGAGGCCGGCGTCGACGACTTCCTGGCGCAGGCAACGCCCGAGGACAAGCTCAAGCTGATCCGCGACGAGCAGTCCAAGGGCAAGCTGGTTGCGATGTGCGGCGACGGCACCAACGACGCGCCGGCGCTCGCGCAGGCCGACGTCGGCGTCGCCATGAACACCGGCACGCAGGCCGCCCGTGAGGCCGGCAACATGGTCGACCTCGACTCCAACCCGACCAAGCTGATCGAGGTGGTCGAGATCGGCAAGCAGCTGCTGATGACCCGCGGCGCGCTCACCACGTTCTCGATCGCCAACGACGTCGCGAAGTACTTCGCGATCATCCCGGCGATGTTCCTCGCGTTCTACCCGCAGCTCCAGGTGCTGAACGTGATGCACCTGGCGAGCCCGCAGAGCGCGATCCTGTCGGCGATCATCTTCAACGCGCTGATCATCGTCGCGCTGATTCCGCTGGCGCTGAAGGGCGTCAAGTATCGCGCCGTCGGTGCCGGCGCGCTGCTCAGCCGCAACCTGATGATCTACGGCCTCGGCGGCATCATCATCCCGTTCATCGGCATCAAGGCGATCGACCTCGTCGTCGCCGCCCTGGGCCTGGCTTAGTAACAACCGTCATTGCGAGCGCAGCGAAGCAATCCATCTGTCCGCGAAGAAAGTGTGGATTGCTTCGTCGCTCCGCTCCTCGCAATGACGAAAGAGACTTAGGAGACCTATCATGTTGAGAGAAATTCGTCCCGCCATCCTGGTGCTGGTCCTGCTGACCGCGATCACGGGCCTTGCCTATCCGCTCGGTATCACGGCGATCGCCGGCGTCATCTTTCCGAAGCAGGCGCACGGCAGCCTGATCGAGAAGGACGGCAAGGTGATCGGCTCCGCCCTGATCGGGCAGGAGTTCAAGGAGGATAAATACTTCCACGGCCGGCCGTCGGCGACGGTCGCGCCCGATCCGAACGACTCCTCGAAGACCGTGCCGGCGCCCTACAACGCCGCCAATTCCGGCGGCTCCAACCTCGGCCCGACCAGCAAGGCGCTGAACGACCGCGTCAAGGAGGATGTCGAGAAGCTGAAGGCGGAGAACCCGACCGCCAGCGTGCCGGTCGATCTCGTCACCACCTCGGCCAGCGGGCTCGATCCGGACATCTCGCCGGATGCCGCGCTGTTCCAGGTGCCGCGGGTGGCGAAGGCCCGCAGCATGTCCGAGAATGCGGTGCGCGAGCTGGTGACGCAGAACACGCAGGGCCACTTCGCCGGCGTGCTCGGTGAGCCCCGCGTTAACGTTCTTGCGCTCAACCTGGCGCTCGACGCGGCAAAGGGGAAATAGGGGAGTAGGCTCGCTCTCAGGGGATGACTATATTGCGGTATGGCCAATCAGCGTGACCCCCATAAACGACCGTCGCCGGACGCGCTGCTCGAGGCAGCGCGCCGGGAGACCGATCGCTCGGGGCGGCTGAAGATCTTCATCGGCGCCGCGCCCGGCGTCGGCAAGACCTACGAGATGCTCTCGAGCGCCCACGCCCGCCTCAAGGCGGGCGTGGACGTCGTGGTCGGCGTCGTCGAAACCCACGGGCGGGCGGAAACCGAGGCGCTGCTCAGGGGTCTCGAAGTGATACCTCGAAAGCGGCTGGCCTATCGCGACCAGACGCTCGAGGAGATGGACCTCGACGCCGTGATCGCGCGGCGTCCGCAGCTCGCGCTGGTCGACGAGCTCGCCCACACCAATGCGCCGGGCAGCCGGCACCCCAAGCGCTATCTCGACGTCGAGGAGCTGCTGTCGCACGGCATTGACGTCTACACCGCGATCAACATCCAGCACATCGAGAGCCTCAACGACGTCGTCGCGCAGATCACCCATGTGCGGGTGCGCGAAACCGTGCCGGACTCTGTGGTCGATCGCGCCGATGCCATCGAGTTGATCGACCTCACGCCCGACGATCTGATCCAGCGGCTGAAGGAGGGCAAGGTCTATGTGCCCAAGCAGGCCGAGCGGGCGCTTGAGCACTATTTCTCGCCCGGCAATCTCACTGCGCTGCGCGAGCTGGCGCTGCGCCGCACCGCCGAGCGGGTCGACGAGCAGCTGCTCAACCACATGCAGGCCAATGCGATCCAGGGCCCCTGGGCCGCCGGCGAGCGCATCCTAGTCTGCCTGAGCGAGGATCCGCGTGCGGCCGGCCTGGTGCGCTACACCAAGCGGCTGGCCGACCGGCTGCACGCGCAGTGGACCGCGATCAGCATCGAGACGCGGCGCAGCCTGCAACTCGGCGACGTGCAGCGCGACCGGCTGGCCGACACCATGCGGCTTGCGGAATCGCTCGGCGGCGAGGCGCTGACCCTTCCCGGCGTCGGCCGCCGCATCGCCGACGACGTCATCAATTTCGCCCAGGCCAACAACGTCACCCAGATCATCATCGGCAAATCGACGCGCTCGCGCTGGTTCGAGCTGACGCACGGCTCCGTGGTGCACGATTTGGTGCGCCGGGCCGGCAATATCAGCGTCAACGTGATCGCCGGCGACGAGCTGCCGGTCGGCAAGGCGGCGGTGCAGACCGCGCAGCGGCAGGAGCCGTTCAATCCGCGGCCTTACCTGATGGCGCTGTTGCTGGCGGCGCTCGGGCTCGGCGCCGCCAAGCTGATCCAGCCGTTCTTCGGCATCGAGAACGTCGACCTCGTGTTCCTCACTGCCGTGGTCGGCGCGGCGGCGCGTTACGGCCTGGGGCCGTCGCTGCTGGCCAGCGTCGCGGCGTCGCTGTGCTACAATTTCTTCTTCCTGCCGCCGGTCTATACCTTCACCATCACCGACCCGACCAATGTCGCGGCATTCTTCTTCTTCATGCTGATCGCGTTCCTGGTCTCCAACGTCGCGGCGCGGGTGCGCACCCAGGCCGACACCGCGATCGGCCGCGTCCGCACCACCGAGTCGCTTTACGCGTTCAGCCGCAAGCTCGCCGGCACCGCGACGCTCGACGACGTGCTGTGGGCGACCGCCTACCAGATCGCGCTGATGCTGAAGGTGCGCGTGGTGCTGCTGCTGCCGGAAGACGGCATGCTGACCGTCAAGAGCGGCTATCCGCCGGAGGACCAGCTCGATCAGGCCGATCTCGCCGCCGCCAACTGGGCTTGGGGCAACGATCGCCCGGCCGGCCGCGGCTCCGACACGCTGCCGGGCGGCAAGCGACTGTTCCTGCCGATGCGCACCGGCCGCGGCCCGATCGGGGTGATCGGCATCGACGACGACCGCACCGGGCCGCTATTGACGCCGGACCAGCGCCGGCTGCTCGATGCGCTGGTCGACCAGGGCGCGCTCGCGATCGAGCGCGTGCTGCTGGTCGAGGACATGGATCGGGTCAAGCGCACGGTCGAATCCGACCGGCTGCGCGGCGCGCTGTTGACCTCGATCTCGCACGACCTCAAGACGCCGCTTGCCTCGGTGCTGGGCTCGGCCTCGGCACTGCGCGATCTCGGCGCCAACCTGAGCGACGCCCAGAAGCATGACCTGCTCGCCACCGTGATCGACGAGTCGGAGCGGCTCAATCGTTTCATCGCCAACCTGCTCGACATGACCAAGCTGGAATCCGGCGCGATCGTGCCGAACACCGCGCGGCACGATGTCGGCGAGATCGTCGGCAGCGCGCTGCGCCGCGCCGCCAAGATCCTGGTGCATCACCGGGTGTCGCTCGAGCTCGCGGCCGATCTGCCGATGCTCGAGCTCGACGCCGTGCTGTTCGAGCAGGTGCTGTTCAATCTGCTCGACAACGCCGCCAAATACGCGCCCTCGGACACCACGATCTCGATCCGCGGCGCGCGCGACCGCGACACCATCGCGCTGCAGATACTGGACGAAGGCAACGGCATTCCCCCCGCCGAGCTCGAAAGCGTGTTCGACAAGTTCTATCGCGCCGAGAAGGGCGACCATGTCCGCCCCGGCACCGGCCTTGGGCTGGCGATCTCGCGCGGCTTCGTCGAGGCGATGCGCGGCACCATCGCCGCGGCCAACCGCTCCGACCGGAGCGGCGCCGTCATCACCATCCGCCTGCCTGTTACCGCCGACACCAACGCCCTGGACACTGCTGCATGAACGCGACGCCGATCAAGGTCCTGGTCATCGACGACGAGCCGCCGATCCGCAAGCTGCTGCGGATGGGGCTGAGCACGCAGGGCTACGACATCCTCGAAGCATCGAACGGCAAGAACGCGCTGGAGATGCTGGGCGAGGGACCGGCGCTGATCATCCTCGATCTCGGCCTGCCCGACATCCAGGGCCACGACCTGCTGCGCATGATCCGCGGCCGCAACGAGAGCGTTCCGATCGTGGTGCTGTCGAGCCGCGGCGACGAGGCCGGCAAGGTGCAGGCGCTCGATCTCGGCGCCGACGATTATCTGACCAAGCCGTTCGGCATGGACGAATTGCTGGCGCGGCTGCGCGCGGCGCTGCGCCACCAGCTGCAGGTGCAGGGCGAGCGGCCGGTGTTCCGCTCCGGCGATCTCTCGGTCGACCTGGTGCGCCGCATCGTCAAGGTCGGCGACAAGGAGATCAAGCTGTCGCCGAAGGAGTACGACCTGTTGCGCGTGCTGGTTCAGCATGCCGGCAAGGTACTGACTCATCGCTTTCTGCTGAAGGAATTGTGGGACGAACTGACCGATGCGCAGTATCTGCGGGTCTATGTGCGTCAGCTTCGCCAGAAGATCGAGGCCGATCCCGAGCGTCCGCAATTCGTGCTGACCGAGACCGGCATCGGTTATCGGCTGCGCGCCGGGGATTAGCTTCGGAACTTTCATTGCCATCGCGGCTTGGTCTCCCTTAGCGGGAGAGAAGCCATGGCAAGAAAATACTCGCGGAAGGCGTCAAGCGATGTCGAGCGTGTGATGAAGAAGCGCAGGGCCGGGACGCTGCGCAGCGGCCGCTCCAAGAAGAAGGTGAAGAGCCGCAAGCAGGCGATCGCGATCGGCCTGTCAGAGGCGCGCGCCAAGGGCCGCAAGGTGCCGAAGAAGACGTCAAAGAAGACGACGAAGAAACGGAAGACGACGAAAAAGCGCAAGGCCGCGAAGAAGCGGTAGGATAGCCAAATCTATCTGGTCGTCATTGCGAGGAGCAAAGCGACGAAGCAATCCATCTTTCCGCATGCACGGAGAGATGGATTGCTTCGCTTCGCTCGCAATGACGGGGGAGGGAGGGAATTCACCCCGCCTTGCGCCGCCGCGCGCTCGACCGGTGCGCCTTCTTCGCCGCACGGCGGTGCGAGGTCGGGCGCCGTGCGGTGGAGCCGGATCGCCGTCCGCCGCTCTTGCCGCCCTTCAGGCTCTGCTGCAACGCGTCCATCAGGCTTACGACATTGCTCGGCTTCTCCTCGCGCTCGGCGGCCTTGATCGGCTTGCCGGCAGCCTTGCGGCGGACCAGCGCCTTCAGCGCGGTCTCGTACTCGTCCTTGAATGTCGACGGATCGAAATGCGCAGCCTTGCTGTCGAGGATGTGACCGGCGAGCTCGATCATGTCCTTGGTGACCTTCGGGCTCTTGATGTCGTCGAAGTAGTCGTCGGCGTCGCGTACCTCGTAGGGGTAGCGCAGGGTGGTGCCGAGCATGCCCTTGTCGAACGGCTCGATCGCGATCACGTGCTCGCGGTTGGTCAGCACGATCCGCGCCAGCGCGACGCGGTCCTGGTCCTTCATGGCATCGCGGATCACCGCGAAGGCATCGACGCCGGCCTTGCCGTCGGGCCTGATGTAATAGGGGTGGTCGAGATAGCGCTTGTCGATCTCGCCCTCGGGCACGAAACTATCGATGTCGATGGTGTGGTTGCTCTCGATCTGGACCGCCTCGAGCTCGTCCTTCTCGATCTCGACATATTTACCCTTGCTCACCTCGTAGCCGCGGCCCTTCTGGTCGCCCTCGACGACGTCGCCGGTCTCGGCATCGACCATCTGCTGCTTGAGCCGGTTGCCGGTCTCCCGGTTGATCATGTGAAAGCGGGTCTTCTCGACTGCGGTCGAGGCCGGGTAGAGCGCCACCGGGCATGACACCAGCGAGAGCTTGAGCGTGCCTTTCCAGTAGGCGCGGGGAGCGGCCATGATCGTCTCCAAACAGCTTGAGTTTGGAACTTGAACGGATACCGTAGGTTTTGGTTCCTGATGGCCGCACGAAGGCGGCGGCCGCTGATTGTGCCGAGGCCTGCACGTGTCGCTGAGAAACCTCACCACCTATCGCAAGAAACGCGACTTCGAGAAGACCAGTGAGCCGTCGGGCGACGTCAAGGTCGCACCGAGCAAGCAGCGGCGTTTCGTGATCCAGAAGCATGACGCGACGCGGCTGCACTATGATTTCAGGCTGGAGTTCGACGGCGTCTTCAAGTCCTGGGCGGTGACGCGCGGGCCCTCGCTCGATCCGCATGACAAGCGGCTGGCGGTCGAGGTCGAGGATCATCCGCTCGACTATGGCGATTTCGAAGGTACGATCCCCGAAGGCCAGTATGGCGGCGGCACGGTGCAGCTGTGGGATCGCGGCACCTGGGAATCTGACGATCCCGAACGCGGCTTCAGGAAGGGCGACCTGAAGTTCACGCTGCATGGCGACAAGCTGCACGGCAGCTGGGTGCTGGTGCGGATGAAGAACGACCGCTTCGGCGGCAAGCGCACCAATTGGCTATTGATCAAGCACCGCGATGAATATGCCGTGGAAGGTAACGGTGAGGAGATTTTGGAGGAAGACCGCTCGGTCGCCTCCGGCCGCTCGATGGCCGAGATCGCTTCCGGCAAGGGACGGGCGCCGAAGCCGTTCATGCTGGCGAAGGGGAACGGCAAGGCCAAGGCGACCATCAAGGCGGACGCGGTCTGGCAGTCCAATCACGGCATGGCCGCCGCCGCGCGCGCGAAGACCAAGGGGCCGGCGCCCAAAGCGCAATTGAAGGAGCGATCGAAGGCGAAATCGAAGCAGGTGGCCGAGATGCCTGATTTCGTCGCGCCGCAGCTCTGCGCCGCGGTCGAGTCTCCGCCAAATGGCGCCGGCTGGTGCCACGAGATCAAGTTCGACGGCTATCGCGTGCAGCTTCGCGTCGAGGACGGCGAGGCCGCGCTGAAGACCCGCAAGGCGCTCGACTGGACCGACAAATTCGGCGCGATCGCGAAGGAGGCCGGCAAGCTGCCGGATGCCTTGATCGACGGCGAGATCGTCGCGCTCGACAACAACGGCACGCCGCACTTCTCGACGCTGCAGGCCGCGCTCTCCGACGGCAAGACCGACCGGCTGATCTTCTACGCGTTCGACCTGCTGTTTGCAGGCCACGAGGATCTGCGCCCGCTGCCACTGACTGAGCGCAAGGCGCGGCTGAGGCCATTGCTCGCGGCGCGCAAGGGCAGGAACCCGTTAATCCGCTATGTCGAGCATTTCGAGGAGCGCGGCGACGCCGTGCTCGACTCGGCGCGCAAGCTCGGGCTGGAAGGCATCGTCTCCAAGCGGCTCGACGGCGCCTATCGCTCCGGCCGCTCCGACGACTGGACCAAGGCCAAGATCCGCGCCGGCCACGAGGTGGTGATCGGTGGCTGGAAGACCACCAACGGCAAATTCCGCTCGCTGATGGCCGGCGTCTATCGCGGCGATCATCTGGCCTTTGTCGGCATCGTCGGCACCGGCTTCGGCCAGGACACGGTCCGCCGCATCATGCCGGCGCTGAAGGAAGCGGCATCCGACACCAGCCCGTTCGGCGGCAAGGATGCGCCGAAGAAGACCCGCGACGTGCATTGGCTGAAGCCAGAGCTGGTCGCCGAGATCGAGTTCGCCGGCTGGACCGATGCTCAGAATATCCGCCAGGCGGCGTTCAAGGGCCTGCGCCAAGACAAGCCGGCACATGAGGTGGAGGTCGAGCGGCCGGTCGTAACCAAAGTGGTGAAGCCGATGGCCAAGGGAAAGGTATCCGGGAAAGCATCCAGCGAGGTGATGGGGGTCGCGATCTCCCATCCGGACAAGGCATTGTGGCCCGACGCCGGCGATGGCGCGCCGGTGACCAAGCTCGACCTCGCCAACTATTTCGAGGCGGTCGGCGAATGGATGATCTCCTATCTCAAGGGCCGGCCGTGCTCGATCGTCCGTGCGCCCGACGGCATCAAGGGCGAGACCTTCTTCCAGCGCCACGCGATGGCCGGCACGTCGAAGCTGCTGAAGCTCGCCAAGGTCTCCGGCGACCGCAAGCCCTATTTGCAGATCGACCAGATCGAGGGTCTGGCTGCGGTCGCGCAGCTCGGCGGCCTCGAGTTGCATCCCTGGAATTGCGCGCCCGATGCCTATGACACGCCGGGCCGGCTGGTGTTCGATCTCGATCCCGCGCCCGACGTCGTGTTCAGCGACGTGATCGACGCCGCCAAGGACATGCGCCAGCGGCTGACCGCGGTCGGTCTCGACAGCTTCTGCAAGACGACGGGCGGCAAGGGCCTTCATGTCGTGGCGCCGCTGCTGTCAGGCGCGAGGGACAAGGTGACGTGGAAGGAGGCCAAGGCGTTCGCGCAAGCCATCTGCCAGTGGATGGCGCAGGACGACCCCGAGCGCTATCTGATCAACATGTCGAAGGCCAAGCGCACCGGAAAGATCTTCCTCGACTATCTGCGCAACGACCGGCTCTCGACCGCGGTCGCGGTGCTGTCGCCGCGGGCGCGTCCGGGCGCGACGGTGTCGATGCCGCTGACTTGGGCTCAGCTGCGCGGCGATCTCGATCCGAAGAAGTACACGATACGGTCGGTGCCGGCGCTGCTCGCCAAGACCAAGGCCTGGGACGGCTATGAGGATGCGGCGGGGTCGATCAAGGCGGCGATCAAGAAGCTCGCGGCACGGTAAGCCCTACCAACGAAGTATCACCCGCTTTCGCGGGTGATGACAGCCGTCAATACGGACGGGCGCATTGCGCGCCACGCGCTATATGCGTCCGAGCAGCAGCAGGATCAGCAGGATCACGATAACAAGGCCGAGACCGCCGCCGCCGTAATATCCTGTGCCGTAGAACGGCCCGCCGCCGAGGCCGCTGAAGCCGCCAAGCAGCGCGATGATCAGGATAATAAGAATGATCGTTCCGAGTGACATCTCGATCCCTCCTCAGCCCGGCAGGCCTGTTGTCGCTGCCCTTCGGAAGAGCCAACAGCCCGTCACCATGAAGGTTCCTGGTTGAGCGGTGCGATAAAACTGTGTGATCTTCCGTTTGCGGAGGAACAGAACTACATGAACGGAATCCATGGAGGAGTGCACCACGATGTCGGCTCCGCTGATCGTTTCGATCCCCCACAGCCTCGGCCGCGAGGAAGCGATGCGGCGCCTGAAGACGGGCCTGTCGCGCGCGGCCGAGAGCGTGCCGGTCATGAGCGTCGACGAAGAGCGCTGGGAGAATAACCGGATGAGCTTTCGCGTCCGCGCGCTGGGACAGGTCGCGGCCGGACATCTCGACGTCGAGGATGACCATGTGCGGCTGGAGGTGACGCTGCCGTGGTTGCTGCAACGCTTCGCCGAGGTGGCGCAGGCCGCCATCCAGAAGCGCGGGCAGTTGCTGCTGACCAAGCGCTGACGCGCGGCGCTAGCCGTGCGCGCGCGCACGCTTCGGGGCTTGCTTCGCCCCCGCCGCGGCCTTCGCCCTCAGCACGGCGACCGGCACATCGGCGAACAGCGCCGGGAGCTGAAGTTTGCGTTCGCCGCCCGGGAGCGCAAATCCGGCGAGGTCGATCTCGCCTTCAAAGGCTTCAGCGCGTGGCCACTGCCGTCCTCCTTGCGTGAACGGCGCGAATGATTTCACCACCGCGACGATGGCCGCGTCGCGGCCGTGGCGCCGCGCGAACGCGACGACATGATCGCGATGCGGCCCGCTGACCGCGAGCGGTTCGTAAGCGCCGCTGGTGAAGACATCGGCCATCTCGTTGCGCAGCCGCAGTAGGTGCCGCGTCCATGCGAACTTGATGCGGCCGTCGCGCCAGCTCTGCGCCAGCGCGTCCCAATCCGGTGCTTCCAGCGCCGTCAGGAGCTCGGCACGACCGGCAAAGTCGACCGGACGGCGATTGTCCGGATCGACCAGTGAAAGATCCCAGCTTTCGGTGCCCTGGTAAAAATCCGGCACGCCCGGCATGGTCGCCTTCAGCGTGATCTGGCTGAGCGAGTTCAGCGCGCCGATCAGCGCGGTCCGCTGCGCCAGCGTGTCCAGCGCGTCGAGGAATTCGGGCGACGTGTTGCGATCGAGGATCCGCTCGATGAAGGTTTTCACGCCCGCTTCATAAGGCTCGTGCGGATTGAGCCAGCTGGTCTCCTGCTTGCCCTCGCGCGCCGCTTTCAGGGCATAGGCCTGGATGCGCGCCGGGAGCGAAGCGTCGCCCGGATCACAGGCGCCGAGCAGGGCCTGATACAGCATGTATTCGAACGTCGTCGACGGCGCGCGCATCTCGCCGTCGAGCACCAGATGCGGCGCGTTCAACACCTTCCAGCGCGCCACCGCGCTGGTCCATTCGCCGGGGATTTCCGCCAGCGCCATGATGCGGGCGCGGGCGTCCTCGCCGCGCTTGGTGTCGTGGGTTGCGGTCGCCGTCATGCCGTGCGGCCATTCGCGGGCGCGGGCCTGCATCATGGCGTGGAAGGTCTCGGGCGCAATCGCGCTTGCCGCGGGATCGCCGCCGACCTCGTTGAGCGCGAGCAGGCGGTGGTAGCGATAGAAGGTGGTGTCCTCCAGTGACTTCGCCATCATCGGCCCGGTGAATTGCTGCACCTTGAGCGCGAAGCGGCGGACCCGCGGCGCGCTGTGCGGCGGCCGGCCGGGCTTCAGCAGGTCCATGGTCAGGGCATCGCGCAGGAAGTCGAAGATGCCTTCGTCGGCGGCGAACCAGTCGGCGCGGGCGCGCTCGATGGTCTCGCTGATCAGCGCGCGGTCGTGCGCGGCCGGGCCGGAGCCGGTGAGATAGGTGCGATAGACCGGGAAATGCAGCACGTAGAGTTCGAGCGCCTGTCGCAGGCTGTCGCCGGAGAAGTCGCGGGTCGTGTAATGGCCGCTGGCGATGCGCGCGACGAGCCGCGCCAGCACGGTGAATTCGCTGGTCAGCAGCGTCTCCAGCACACGGCGCTTGGCCTCGCGCAGCACCGGCGTGAGGTTTGGCGACCGGTTGCTGATCTGGCGCCAGATCTCGCTCAGTGGGTCGAGGCCCGCGCCGTCGACCAGTACCTGGCTGATCGTGTTCATCCATTCGTAGCCGGTTGTGCCGTGAACGCCGCTGAATTTCGTCAGTCTCTCGTCCTCGCCGAGGATCTTCTCGACGACCATGTAGAACGGCCTGGCCTTGGCGCCCTGCGCTGTGCGGATCAGGCGGCGCAGGCGCTGGAAGTACTGGGCGGGGTCGCGCAGGCCGTCGATATGGTCGAGCCGCAGGCCCTGCAGCCGGCCCTCCGCGATCAGCCGCCGCACCAGGCTATGGCTCGCCTCGAAGGTGGCGGCGTCTTCTACTCTGAGGCCGGCCAGCGTGTTGACGTCGAAGAAGCGGCGATAGTTGATGTCGCTGGAGGCAAGCCGCCAGTGACCGAGCTTGTAGTGCTGGCGTTCGAGGAGATGATGCAGCGCCAGCGTCTGGTTGGGGCGGTCTTCGCCGGCACGATAGGCATCGAGCCCGCGCGCGATGATCCCGGCGCTGCCCTCGATCGCCTTGATCTCCGCCTTCAGCGTCGGGGCTTCCTTGCGGTTCGGATGGCGCAGTCCGCGGTACCGCGCCGCGAGTTCCAGCATCGCGCGCCCGGCCGGGCTGTCTTCGGCCGCCGCCTCGCGGACGATGGTCCGCAGCACCTCGCCATAGCGTTCAGGTGCGATCGGCAGACGGTGCTCGAAATACCACGCCGAGAAGCTGCCTTCGGCCGCCTCGTAGCGCAGCTCGATGTCGCCGCGCTCCAGCGCCTGGCCATAGGATGAGCCGAGGATCGGCAGCAGCACGCCGCCGCGCGCGCGGTACGGCAATTGGTCCCAGTCGATGTCGAAGGAGACCGCGTGCGGCGACACCGGTCCCCATTCCAGCACGTCGAGCCACCACGGATTGTCGGCAAAATGCACGCCGACATGGTTCGGCACGAAATCCAGGATCAGCCCGAGGTCGTTGCGCTTCAGTGCTTCGCTGAGCCGCGCAAATCCTGCCTCGCCGCCGAGCTCCGGATTGAACTTGGTGTGGTCGACGACGTCATAGCCATGGGTCGAGCCCTTGCGCGCCTTCATGAAGGGCGACGCATAGACATGGCTGATGCCGAGCGCCTTCAGATAGGGGGCGACACCGGCGGCGGCATCGAAGTCGAAATCGGCAGTGAGTTGCAGTCGGTATGTCGCGATCGGGATCGCCGGAGGCATTGTGCTATCCGATGTGCCAGCGTACCGCCCAGCCGGGGAGGTCGCCGGACAACGCGCCGCCCCAGATCGCAGTTCCCTTCGGGCCCGCCGCGCCGGTGATGGCCCGATCTGACAGATTGGCCGTGAGCCACAGCGTGCGGCCGTCGCCCATCCGCCAATGCGCGGTCAAGAGATCGCCGGTGACGCGGTCGCCGCCGAAGCGTGCCCCGGTGAGCCGCGGCGTGATCTCGCGCCGGCGTGTGGCGAGCAGGTCGCGCACCAGCTTAAGCCGTGTGCGGGCGGGATCGCGGCCGAGCGCCGACCAGTCGAGCACGGCCGAACGCAGGGTCTCCTCGGCCAGCGGGTCGGGAATGTCGTCGCCATATTTGGCATAGGCCCAGGCGAACTCCTTGCGCCGCCCGGCGCGGACCGCGTTGGCGAGGTCGCCCTTGAAATCGCAGAAGAACGGGAACGGCGTCGTCGCACCCCATTCCTCGCCCATGAACAGCATCGGCATGGTCGGCGCGATCAGCGTCACCGCCAGCGCCGCTTCGATCGCCTTCGGCTTCGCAATGCTCTCGAGCCGATCGCCCAGCGGCCGGTTGCCGATCTGGTCGTGGTTTTGCAGGAAGTTGATGAAGCAGGTCGGCGACAGCATGCCGCTCGGCTCGCCGCGGGCCTTGCCGCCCCAGAACTCCGAGACTTCGCCCTGGTAGATGTAGCCGGACGACAGCGCGCGTGCGAGGTCCTGCTTCGGCGCGCGGTAGTCGCCGTAGTAGCCCTGCCGTTCTCCGGTCAGCAGCACGTGCCAGGCGTGATGATAATCGTCGTTCCACTGGCCGCGGAACTTGCCGTTCGGCGGATCCTCGGCGGCGTCGAGCAGGCTTGCGATGTTGTCGCCGTTCTCCAGCACGAGGTTGATCTGCCGGCCGGTCTCGGTGGCAAGCTGGCCGGCGGCCTTGCTGAAGTCGTGCAGCACGGAGACCTCGCCGGCCTCGACGATGGTATTGACCGCGTCGAACCGCAGCCCGTCGAAGCGATAGTCGCGCAGCCAGCTCACCACGCTGCCGATTGCGAACGCCCGCACCTCGGGTACGCGATAATCGATCGCGCTGCCCCACGGCGTATGCGCTTCGCTGAAGAAGGAGGGCGCGTAGCGCCCGAGATAATTCCCCTCGGGGCCGAAATGGTTATAGACCACGTCGAGCATCACCATCAGCCCGCGCAGATGCGCCTCGTCGATCAGGGTCTTGAGGTCCTCGGGCCGGCCATAGGCGCTGTCGGGCGCATACCACAGCACGCCGTCATAGCCCCAGTTGCGGCGGCCGGCGAAATCCGCGAGCGGCATCAGCTCGAGCGCGGTGATCCCTGTTGCAACCAGATGATCGAGCTTGTCGATCATGGCGCGATAGGTGCCCTCCGGCGTGAAGGTGCCGACGTGAGCCTCGAGGACGACGGCCTCGTGCCAGGGACGTCCGCGCCACTCCGTCGCACGCCATTTGAAGGCGGTGTGATCGATCACCTCGCTTGGGCCGAACACGTCGTCCGGCTGGAAGGCGGAGGCGGGATCGGGCACATCGACCTCGTCGTCGATGCGGAATTTATAGCGTGTGCCTGCGCGGGCGCCTGCAATCTCGGCGACGTACCAGCCGGCTGCGTCGCGGGTGAGTGGATGCGGCTTGTCGAGCAGGAGATCGACGCGCTTCGCTGCCGGCGCCCAGAGCCGGAAGCGCGTGCCATCGGGTGTCAGCTCGGGGCCGAAATGCTGCGCGGTCATGCGGAGCCTGCAAATGCCAGCACCGAGCGCGGCGGTGCGGTGATGTCTGCGCCGGATGCAAATTGCTCAGCGGTCTGCTGCGCTTTGGTCGTGTTCAAGACCTGCTGCCAGCTCCTGTATTCCGCCATCCTCGGCATCCTGAACACGATCTCCTGCGGTGCGGCATTGAGCACGATAAAGATCGGCGCCTGTCCTGGTTCCATCGGCCCCAGCACATAGGCGAGAAACCGGCTTTCCGGGAATTTCCAGTCGGATTCCTTCATCTCCTCCGCCGATGGCGTCAGCCACAGCACGCCGTAGCTGCCGTCGGTACGGCGGCGCGTCGAGCCAGCTCTGGCAGCGGATCTGGCCGAAGCGCTGGCGCAGCGCGGTGAGGTGGCCGATGAAGTCGATCGCGTCGTCGTCGGTGCCGAGATTGTCCCAGCCGATCCAGCCGGTCTCATTGTCCTGGCAATAGGCGTTGTTGTTGCCTCCTTGCGTGTTGGCGACCTCGTCGCCGGCGAGGATCAGCGGCGTGCCCTGCGCCAGCAGCAGGCAGGCCAGCGCGTTCTTCCTGAGCTGGCGGCGCAGCGCGATGATCGCGGGGTCGTCGGTCGGGCCTTCGTGGCCGCAATTGTTGCTGTGGTTGTCGTTGGAGCCGTCGCGATTGTCCTCGCCATTGGCCTCGTTGTGCTTCTCGTTATAGCTGAAGAGGTCGGCGAGCGTGAAACCGTCATGCACCGTGATGTGGTTGACGCTGGCGCGGGTGGCGCGGTTGTCGTGGTGAAACAGGTCCGAGGAGGCGGTCATGCGGCCGGAGATGTCGCCGATCAGGCTGCCTTCGCCGCTCCAGTAGCGCCGCATCGCGCTGCGATAGCGGTCGTTCCACTCCGACCATTGCGACGGAAACGCGCCGACCTGATAGCCGCCGAGACCGAGGTCCCAGGGCTCGGCGACCATCTTGGCGGTCGCCAGCACCGGGTCCTGGCGGATCGCGGTGAGGAAGGGGTGGTTGCGATCGAAGCCGTTCGGCCCGCGCGCCAGGGTCGTTGCGAGATCGAAGCGGAAGCCGTCGACATGGCAGACCTCGACCCAGTAGCGCAGCGAATCCATCACCATCTGCAACACGCGCGGATGGGTGAGGTTGACCGAGCTGCCGCAGCCGGTGAAGTCGTCGTAGAAGCGCGGGTTCTCGCGGTTCAGCCAGTAATAGGAGGCATTGTCGATGCCGCGGAAGCACAGCGTCGGCCCCATATGGTTGCCTTCGGCGGTGTGGTTGTAGACGACGTCGAGCAGCACCTCGATGCCGGCGTCGTGCAGCCGCGCCACCGTGGTGCGGAAGGAGTCGAGCGCATTGTCCTGGGCATAGCGCGCCTCAGGTGCGAAGAAGGCGATGGTGTTGTAGCCCCAGTAATTCGCGAGCTTCTTCTCGACCAGGATACGGTCGTCGATCAGGCCGTGGATCGGCAACAGCTCGATGGTGGTGACGCCGAGCCGCTTGAGATGGTCGATCATCGCCGGCGATGACAGCCCGCCATAGGTGCCCCGCAAATTCGGCGGCACGTCCTCGCGCTTCTGGGTCAGGCCCTTGACGTGGGCTTCGTAGATGATGGTGTCTTCCCATGGAATATGCGGGCGGATCTCGCGGCGGCCCCAGTTGAAGCTCTCGTCGACGACGACGGCCTTCGGCATGCCGCGCGCATTGTCGCGCCGGTCGAAGGAGAGATCCTCGCGCGCGCTGCCGGTGCGGTAGGCGAAGTGCGCATCGCTCCACACCAGCCGGCCGGCAAGCCGCTTGGCGTAGGGATCGAGCAGGAGCTTGTTGGCGTTGAAGCGGTGGCCGCGCTCCGGCGCGTAGGGCCCGTAGACGCGATAGCCGTAGAGCTGGCCCGGCGAGATGTCGTTGAGATAGCAGTGCCAGACGTCCTCGGTGCGTTCCGGCATCTCGATTCGCTCGAGCTCGCGGCGGCCCTGGCCGTCGAACAGGCACAGCTCCACCTTCTCCGCATTCGCCGAGAACAGCGCAAAATTGGTGCCTCTGCCGTCCCAGCTTGCACCGAGCCGTGCGGACGTTCCCCCGGTCAGTCGCATCAATCAGCTTTCCGGTACGAGGAAGATCGCTGCCAGCGGCGGGATCGTCAGGCTCAGTTCCGGCGTCGCGCCCTCGGAGGCACGGACCTCGCCGATATTGCCGACATTGGTGCCGCCGTAATGCGCGGAATCCGAGTTGAACACTTCGTGCCACTTGCCTGCGAACGGCACGCGGACGCGATAGTTGCGATAGACGTTGGGCGAGAAGTTCGCGACCACGAGGCAGCGTGCCCGCGCATCATTACCCTTGCGGATCCACGCGAACACGTTGTTGTTGGCGTCGTCGGTGACGACCCATTCGAAGCCGGCCTGGTCGCAATCGAGCTCGTGCAGCGCCGGCAGCGCGCGATAGAGCCGGTTGAGGTCGCGGACCAGGTTCTGGATGCCGCTGTGCCGCGGCTGCTGCAGCAGGTGCCAATCGATCGAGTAGTCGTGGTTCCACTCGCGCTCCTGGCCGAACTCGCAGCCCATGAACATCAGCTTCTTGCCGGGATGTCCGAACATGAAGCTGTAATAGGCGCGCAGATTGGCGAAGCGCTGCCAGTCGTCACCGGGCATGCGGCCGAGGATCGAGCGCTTGCCGTGCACGACCTCGTCGTGGGACAGCGGCAGGATGAAGTTCTCCGAGAAGGCGTAGTGCAGGCCGAACAGGATGTCGCCGTGATGATATTTGCGGTGGATCGGATCCTTGCCGATGTATTTCAGCGTATCGTGCATCCAGCCCATGTTCCACTTGTAGCCGAAGCCGAGCCCGCCATATTCGACGGGACGCGACACCTGCGGCCATGCGGTGGATTCCTCCGCGGCGGTCGTCGCCTGCGGGAAGTGCGCGAACAGCTCGGTGTTGAAGCGGCGCAGGAAGTCGATCGCCTCGATGTTCTCGCGGCCGCCATATTTGTTCGGGATCCAGCCGCCGGCGGGGCGGCTGTAGTCGAGATAGAGCATCGAGGCGACGGCATCGACGCGCAGCCCGTCGATGCCGTAGCGATCGAGCCAGAACAGCGCGTTCGACACCAGGAAGTTGGTGATCTCGGTGCGCCCGTAATTGTAGATCAGCGTGCCCCAGTCGAGGTGACGGCCCTGCAACGGATTGGCGTGCTCGTAGAGCGCGGTGCCGTCGAAATTGCCCAGACCGTGCGGATCGTCGGGGAAATGTCCGGGGACCCAGTCGAGCAGCACGGCGAGGCCGGCGCCGTGGCAGGCGTCGATCAGCGCGGCGAAATCATCGGGCGAGCCGAACCGGCTGGTCGGCGCGAACATGCCGGTCGGCTGGTAGCCCCAGGAGCCGTCGAACGGGTGCTCGGATATCGGCAGGAATTCGATATGGGTGAAGCCCATGTCGCTGGCATAGGCGGGAAGCTGCTCCGCCATCTCGCGATAGGTCAGCCACTCATTGCGGCCCTTGCGCCGCCACGACCCGAGATGAACCTCGTAGATCGACATCGGCGAGCTCAGCGCGTTGACGCGGTCGGGCGCCGGGCGCGGATGCGGGATCTTGCGCTCGTCGATCACGATCGAGGCGGTCTTCGGACGCACCTCGGCGGCGAAGGCCAGTGGATCGGACTTCAGCGGCAGATGCTGGCCGTTGCGCCCGATGATCTCGAACTTGTAGTGGTCGCCGACCCGCGCGCGCGGGATGAACAGCTCCCAGTAGCCGGGGCCGCGGACGCGCATCGGATGGCGTCGTCCGTCCCAGAAATTGAAGTCGCCGACCACGCTGACCCGCCGCGCATTCGGCGCCAGCACCACGAAGCCGATGCCGTCGACGCCGTCGAGCGTCATCGGATGCGCGCCGAGCGTATCGTAGACGCGCTGATGGGTGCCTTCGCCGAGCAGATAGAGATCGAAATCGCTCAGGATCGGGGGGAAGCGGTAGGCGTCCTCCAGCTCGACGATATTGTCGCCGAAGCGGGCGCGCAGCTGATAGCGCGTCGAGCCGTTCGGCAGGGGGCCTGCGAACAGGCCGGCGTCATGGATGCGCGCCAGCGGAGCCGTCTCGCCATGCTCGCCGATCGCCTCGACATTGACAGCATCGGGCAGGAAGGCGCGCACGACGTTGCGATCCCCCTCGGTGTGAAGCCCGAGGTAGTGGAAGGGATCGGAGTGGCGGCCTTCGATGATGGCATAGGCCTCGGCGGGCAGTTTGCTCATGCAACCTCATGCGGCTGTTGCGCCAAAATCCTCAGCAGGCCGGTTAGCGGCACCCTTAGCCAATCGGGCCGGTTGGCCAGCTCATACTCGATCTCGTAGAAGGCTTTCTCAAGCAGGAAAAGGTTAAGCAGGCGATCGGCCGTTTTGGCGTCGGCGGGCCACAGGCGTTGCCCGGCCATGGTCTCGCGATAGGCCGCCAGCAGCGCATCCGCGGCCTGGTCGCGCCATTCGGCCACGGCGAGGCTCAGCCGGCCGCTCTCGTCGGGGGAAACCTTGAGCGTCCGTTCCAGCGCGGCGGTTGCCGCATAGTCGATCGAGCGGATCAGGCCTGCGACGTCGCGCGCCGCCGGCGCCTTGCGGCGCCGCTCGGCGATGGTGCGGCCCGGTCCGCCGTCGAAATCGATGATGAAGACGTCGTCCTTGACCATCAGCAACTGGCCGAGATGCAGGTCGCCGTGATGGCGGATGTTGAACCCGTCGGTCTCGCGCGGCAGCAGGGCCTTGAGCCGCTCCGGCAGCGTGCCGTGCTGGGCGTGCAGCTGATCCGCCAGCAGCCGGTCGGCATCCTTCAGCGAGCCGCGGCGCTGCTTCAGCGTTTCGAACACGCGTTCGGCGCGCGCCATGATCTCATCGTTCCAGCGCTGCAGGTCCTCGGGCTTGGTCGGCTCGGGCGCGAAGTCCGGCAGGTCGCGGTTGCTGGCGAGCGCGATATGCAGCTCGGCGAGGCGCTTTCCGCTGTGCGACATGTGGCGCAGATAGGTGGCCTGATCGCCGTTCTCCGCCGGGTGCTCGCTCACCGCGAGCAGGCGTTGCCGTTCGACAAGGCGGTCGAGATGGGAGGCGGCGACGTTCCATAGGTCGCCCTGGTTGACCACCATCGTATGCAGCACGGCAATCGCGCTACGCTTGTCGCCCTCGACCAATTCAGAGGTGCCGAGCAGAGCCGGCGTGTTCGGAAAGCCGACCACTTCGGTGAGGAAGCGGCCCATCTCGATCTCCGGATTGATGCCGACCTCGAGCTTGCGGTAGATCTTGGTGACATATTCATTGTCGACCAGCGCGGTCGAATGCGGCTGGTCGTTCTCGAAGACGCGAATCCGTTCCGGCTGCCGCACCGGCCGGTCGGAGAAGCGGCTGGTTGGCCGGAATTCGAGCTTCAGGCCTTGCTCACCTTCATCGACCGTGAGGTTCTCCCGCAAATTGCGCAGGAACAGGCCGGTGAAGATCTGGTCGGTGGCGACGTCGAGCAGCGTGCCCTCGCGGGCGCCCTGGCGGATCGCGGCGAAGGCGCGCGGGTTGTAGCGCTCGCGGTCGAAGCGCACCCATTCGATCTGCATCGGCAGCACGTAGCGGCTGGTGGTGCCGCGCTGCGTGGTCTCGAAGAAGATCAGCCAGGGCCGGTTGTCGCCGATGTCGCAGAACGGGATCGCCGACACCAGCGTCGGCTGGATGGTGCGCGCGGAGTGCTCGGGATACCACCGCGAGCGCGCGAGATGCTCGGGCAGCACGTCGTGCTCGAACACGCCGCGGGTCCGCGCCAGCGAGGTCCAGGTCGATCCGAGCGGCACCACCAGCGTCTCGAATTCCGGCACCGCGCGGGGCGTCACCGGCTCGGACTTGTCGCGCTCCTGCAACTGGAACCAGTAGAAGCCGTAAGGCGCCAGCGTGATCATGTAGGGCAGCTCGCCGATCGCCGGGAAGCGCGTGCGTCCGAGCATCTCGAGCGGGATGCGGTCCTTGAAGGCGGAGAGGTCGAGCTCGGTCGCCTGCGCCGAGCGCGACAGATTGGCGACGCACAGGATCGCCTCGCCCTGGTACTCGCGTACATAGGCGAGCACCGAGCGGTTCTCGGGGCGGATGAAGGTCATGGTGCCGCGTCCGAAGGCGAGCGTCGACTTGCGTACCGCGATCAGTCGCTTGGTCGCCGACAGCAGCGAGGACAGGCTGCGCGACTGCGCCTCGACATTGACGGCCTCGTAGCCGTACACCGGGTCCATGATCATCGGCGCGTAGAGCCGTGCCGGATCGGCGCGCGAGAAGCCGCCGTTGCGGTCCGGCGACCATTGCATCGGTGTCCGCACGCCGTTGCGGTCGCCGAGATAAATGTTGTCGCCCATGCCGATCTCGTCGCCGTAATAGATGATCGGCGTGCCGGGGAATGACAGCAAGAGCGAGTTCATCAGCTCGATCTTGCGCCGGTCATTGTCCATCAGCGGCGCAAGGCGGCGGCGGATTCCGACATTGATGCGGGCGCGCGGGTCGTTGGCGTAGGTCGACCACAGATAGTCGCGCTCGACGTCGGTCACCATTTCCAAGGTCAGCTCGTCGTGGTTGCGCAGGAACAGCGCCCACTGGGCCGCGGCCGGAATGTCGGGCGTCTGGCGCAGGATGTCGGTGATCGGAAAGCGATCTTCCTGGGCGATTGCCATGTAGATGCGCGGCATCAGCGGGAAGTGATAGGCCATGTGGCATTCGTCGCCATGGCCGAAATATTCCTGCACGTCCTCCGGCCATTGATTGGCCTCGGCCAGCAGGATCTTGCCCTTGGCGTAGGCGTCGAGCTCGTGGCGCAGCCGCTTGATGATGGCATGCGTCTCCGGCAGGTTCTCGTTGTTGGTGCCGTCGCGCTCGCACAGATAGGGAATCGCGTCGAGCCGGAAGCCGTCGACGCCGGTGTCGAGCCAGCGCTTCATCACCTGCACGATGGCGCGCACCACGCGCGGATTGTCGAAGTTCAGGTCCGGTTGGTGCGAGAAGAAGCGATGCCAATAGAACTGGCCGGCTTCCGGATCCCAGGTCCAGTTCGACTTCTCGGTATCGGTGAAAATGATCCTCGTATCGAGGTATTTCTGGTCGGTGTCGCTCCAGACGTACCAGCTGCGCGCGCTGGAATTCGGCGGGCTGCGGCGGGCGCGCTTGAACCAGGCATGCTGGTCCGAGGTGTGGTTGACGACGAGCTCGGTGATGACGCGCAGGCCGCGCTTCTTGGCTTCCTGGATGAAGCGCTTGAAGTCCTTCATCGTCCCGAAATCGGGATTGATGTCGCCATAGTCGCCGATGTCGTAGCCGTCGTCGCGGCCGGGCGAGGGATAGAACGGCAACAGCCACAGCGCGGTGACGCCGAGCTCCTGCAGATAGCTGAGCTTCTCCGTCAGCCCCGCGAAGTCGCCAATGCCGTCATTGTTGCTGTCGGCGAACGCCTTGACGTGCAGCTGGTAGATGATCGCGTCCTTGTACCAGAGCTGGTCGGTGGTCTCGGTCGCGACCTTCGCCTCGGTATTGACGGAGGAGAATACGTTCATGACGGCTCCTTCAGGCGACACAGCGCAACAGCAACGCGGGATCGCGCGCAGGATCGAGACGCAGGCGGATGCCTCCCCATTCGAGCGCGTGGCGCTCGCCGGTGACAAGGTCTTCCAGTTCCGTGACGGGGCGGCGGACATCGCCGCGGCCGACCATGACGTCGTCGAGCGGAAGCCAGACCTCGCGCGGCTCGCCTGACAATGCAATCGCGGCCGCGATCACATTGGTCTGATCGGCCGCCTCCTTGACGAAGCCGATCACGCCGCCGTCATCGACATTGATAAAGCGCAAATTGGCGAATTGTTGCAGGGCCGGATTGCCGCGCCTGATGCGATTGAGGGCCGCGATGTAGGGCTTGATGTTCCCCGGCTCGTCCCAGTCGCGAACCTTGATCTCGTACTTCTCGGAGTTGAGGTATTCCTCGCGGCCGGGCACCGGCGTGTGTTCGCGCAATTCGAAGCCGCTATAGATGCCGTAGCTGCTTGAGAGCGTCGCGGCCAGCGCGAGACGCGACTTGAACATCCAGGATTCGCCGCTTTGCAGGTGGAAGGGCAGGATGTCGGGTGTGTTGGCGAAGAAATTCGGCCGAAAGAAGTCACGCTCGGGATAGGAGATCAGCTCGCCGAGATACTGTTCGAGCTCGACGCGCTGCGTACGCCAAATGAAATAGCTGTAGGACTGCGAGAAGCCGAGCTTGGCGAGGCCTTTCATCAGCTTCGGCCGCGCGAAGGCTTCCGAGAGGAACAGCACATCGGCGTCGCGGTCCTGCACCTCGCGGATCAGCCATTCCCAGAATGCCAGCGGCTTGGTGTGCGGATTGTCGACCCGGAAGATTTTTACGCCCTGCTCGACCCAGAACAGCACGACGTCGCGCAATGCGCGCCACAGCGCGGCGGCATCCTCGGATCCGAAATCCGGATTGACGACATCGTCCCAGCGCTGCGGCGGATGCTCGGCCGTGCGCATCGATCCGTCCGGGCGCCGCTTGAACCATTCCGGATGCGCGGTCAGCCAGGGATGATCGGGCGAGCACTGCACGGCGAAATCGAGTGCGACCTCAAGGCCGTGCGCCTGGCATGCCGCCACGAATCCGCGGAAGTCGTCGAGCGTGCCGAGCGCCGGATGCACGGCGTCGTGGCCGCCATCGCGCGAGCCGATCGCATAGGGGCTGCCGGGATCGCCCGCCTGCGCAATCGCGGCATTGTTGCGGCCCTTGCGGTGCGTCTGCCCGATCGGATGGATCGGCGCCAGCAGCAGGACATCGAAGCCCATCGCGGCGATGTCGGGCAGCCGCGCGATGCAATCGTGGAAGGTTGCATGCGCGCCGGGCGTCTTGCCTGATATCTTGCCCTGGCTGCGCGGAAACATCTGGTACCACGCGCCATCGCGGGCCCGCGGCCGGTCGGCGGTCAGGGGATAGAGCTGCGATCGCACCAGGTCGCGGCGAAACTGGCTGCCGGCCATCGCCTCCCGCAATTCCGGCGCGAGCAGCGCGCCCGGCTCGCCGGTCTGCAGGTAGATTTCGCACTGCCTGATGATGATTGCAGCCGCGGCCGGACCGCCGGCCTGCGCCTGGGTC
The DNA here is from genome assembly GCF_054056355.1 of Bradyrhizobium sp. USDA 3364. Taxonomy (NCBI): domain Bacteria; kingdom Pseudomonadati; phylum Pseudomonadota; class Alphaproteobacteria; order Hyphomicrobiales; family Nitrobacteraceae; genus Bradyrhizobium; species Bradyrhizobium sp. USDA 3364. The sequence goes on along the minus strand of NZ_JBSRYG010000002.1, from coordinate 569,211 downwards.
AGCATGCCGGCGCCCTCGATCGCGTCCAGCGTGTGGTCGCCGCTGTCGCGCTGCTTCTGCTCGAAGCGCTGCCGCCAGCTGGCGAATTCGTCGGTCCAGGCCTCGATCGCGAAACTGTAGCGGCCGGGCCGGTCCGGCACGAAGGCGCCGCCCCAGCGGTCGTCGCTGTGCGGCGTCATCGGCGCGACCTGCCATTCGTCGTCGCCTTCGCGCCGCCACACCAATGCCGCTGATATCACGTCATGTCCGTCCCGGTAGATGTCGGCCCACACCTCGACAGGTTCACCTGCAATGCGCTTGACAGGGAAGCGGCCGCCATCGACCGACGGATAGACATCGGTGATATGAAAAGTGCCATGGGCACTCTCGACAGGCCGGAGGGTTTTGTTCACGGTGATGCCGCCATTGAAAATGCAAATGACGTCCCGGCGCCGGCAAGGAGGCGCGCCAGACCCATATAGAAAGCCGCTCGCCGGGCAATGGTTCCCGGTGGGAACGCCGGATAAGGTAGAGCGTTGAACATCAACTATCCCTTTCCCGTATCTGTACAATTTAGCAACGATCCCAATACCGTTGCGAGCAGGCAGCGTGCCGAATGGACCTTTACGCCAAAGCCCAGACCCTGGGAATTCAGACCGAGTATATTGATGGCAGCGGTCACCGTCGTGTGACAACCCCGGAGGCGCTGACGGCGATCCTTGCCGCGTTGCCGCCCCAGACGCCGCGTCGGATCGTCACTGACCCCGTGGTGGTCAGGTCCGGTCATGGCGGGCAAACGGCGCTCGCGGAGGCGGCCCGGCTTCCGGTGCGATGGAAGGTCACGAACGGCGGCGGCGTGCTTGCGCAAGGCGAGGCGCATGAACGGAGCGTGACGTGGCCGTCGGGCCTGCCCGAAGGCGTGCACCGGTTGCAACTGTCGGACGCATCGGGCGGCGAGGAGCTGCCGCTCCTGGTGGCGCCGCAAGGGGCGTTCGGCGGCGAGTTCGATCGCTGCTGGGTGATCGCGGTCCAGCTCTACGGGGTGCGGTCGGCGCGCAACTGGGGGATCGGCGATTTCACCGATCTGCAGGGACTGCTCGAATTCGCCCATCGTCTCGGCGCCGACGGCATCGGGCTCAATCCGCTGCATGCGCTGTTCGACGACCGGCCGGGCGATTGCAGCCCATACTCGCCGAACAGCCGGCTGTTCCTCAATGCGCTCTATATCGACGTCGAGAAGATTCCCGAATATCGCGTCGATGCGGAGACGGAGGCCGCGCTGGCACAGCTCCGCAGCCGCGACATGGTCGACTATGTCGGCGCCGCGGCGCGGAAATGGCCGGCACTGCGCGCGGCCTTCGCCGCCTTCAAGGCCAATCCCGGCATCGGCCGTTGGCAGGATTTCGAGGCCTACCGCAAGGAGCAGGGCGCGCTGCTGTCGCGTTTCGCCTGCTTCGAGACGATGCGGCACAAATTCAACACGCCGTGGTGGGAATGGCCGGACGAATGGCGGCAACCCGACGATACGGCCTGCGCGAAACTGCATCGGGCGCGCGACACCGCCGCCGAGGTCGAGTTCGTCGAATTCGTGCAATGGACCGCGGACCGTCAGCTCGGCGCCTGTCAGGCGTTCGCGCATCAGCTCGGCATGCGGGTCGGCCTCTATCTCGATGTCGCCGTCGGCGTGCAGTCGGATGGCTTCGACGCCTGGAATGAGCAGACCGCGATCTCGCGCCATCTCGGCGTCGGCGCGCCGCCGGACCCGCTCAACACCGCGGGCCAGGACTGGGGACTGGCCGGCTTCAACGCCGCGGGCCTCGAGCAGCGCTCGTTCGAGCCGTTCAGGCAGATGCTGCGTACCTCGATGCGCCATGCCGGCGCGATCAGGCTCGATCACGCCTTCGGGCTGAAGCGGCTTTATCTCGTGCCGCGCGGCTTCGGCCCGGCCAATGGCGCCTACGTGCTGATGCCGTTCGAGGCGCTGCTGGCGGCGACCGCGCAGGAGAGCACGGCCAACCGCTGCGTCGTGATCGGCGAGGACCTCGGCACCGTGCCCCCGGGGTTCCGCGAGCAGATGAACGGCTGGGGCATCTGGTCCTATCTCGTGATGATGTTCGAGACCGACGACCAGGGCGTCTTCCGCAATGCCGACTACTATCTGCCGAACGCGCTGGTCACCTTCAACACCCACGACCTCTCGACCTATGCCGGCTGGCGCTCGTTCAGCGACCTCAAGACCAAGCGCGCGCTCGGGATCGATCCCGGTGAGACCGATCAGGGACGCTGGGATGCGCTCGGCCATCTCGACGACGTGCTGCGCCGGCACGATATCCACCACAATGATTTCTATTCGGTGGTGAGCTTCATGGCGCGCACGCGGTCGCGGATGATGGCGGTTTCGATGGAGGATCTGCTCGGTATCGTCGATCAGCCGAACATCCCCGGCACCGTCTACGAGCATCCGAACTGGAAACGGCGGCTTCCGGTCTCGATCGAGCATCTCGCGTCGGCGATCGACATCGACGCGCTCAAGCAAGCGACCCGCGAGCGATCGCACGCAGGGTAACGGGGGGCACGGCGCGTGGCTTCTCGGATCGAAGACTATGGACTGATCGGCGATTGCGAGACCGCGGCGCTGGTCGGCCGTGACGGCTCGATCGACTGGCTGTGCTGGCCCGCGTTCGATTCCGACGCCTGCTTCGCGGCGCTGCTCGGTACGTCGAGGAACGGCCGCTGGCTGCTGTCGCCCGCCGGGACGATCAGGCAGACCTCGCGCCGCTATTGGGACGATACCCTGATCCTGGAGACGCGGTTCGAGACGGACAGCGGCGTGGTCGCGCTGATCGACTTCATGCCGCCGCGCGGCAATGCCTCCGACGTGGTCCGCCTGGTTCGCGGCATCAGCGGCCGCGTCAGGATGCGCATGGAGCTGGTGATCCGCTTCGGCCTCGGGGGCGATGTGCCCTGGGTGAAGAAGAACCCGGACGGCGAGGGGCTGCTGGCGATCAGCGGGCAGGACATGACCGTGCTGCGCACACCGGTCGAGACCCGCGGTCAGGATCTCACCACGCTCGCCGATTTCGAGGTCGGCGAGGGCGAGACCGTGCCGTTCGTGCTGACCTACGGCGCATCCTTTCAGCCGGTGCCCGAGCCGATCGATCCCGAGGCCGCGCTCAGGGATACCGAGGACTACTGGACGGAATGGTGTAGCCGCTCGACCTATGACGGCAGCATTCAACGTGACCTCGTGATGCGCTCGTTGATCACGCTGAAGGCGCTGACCTTCAGGCCGACCGGCGGCATCGTCGCCGCACCGACCACGTCATTGCCGGAAAAGCTCGGCGGCGCGCGCAACTGGGACTACCGCTTCTGCTGGCTGCGCGACGCCACCTTCACGCTGCTGGCCCTGATGAACTCGGGCTATACCGAGGAGGCGGCGGCCTGGCACAACTGGCTGCTGCGGGCCGCGGCCGGCGCTCCCGCCAACATGCAGATCATGTACGGCATCCTGGGCCAGCGCCGGCTGCTGGAATGGGAGGCCGGATGGCTGTCCGGCTATGAAGGGGCGCAGCCGGTGCGCATCGGCAACGCCGCACATGCGCAGCTTCAGCTCGACGTCTACGGCGAATTGATCGACGCCTTCCATCAGTCGCGCATGGCCAGGCTGAAGCTCGACGAGGAGAACTGGTCGCTGGAATGCACCGTCGTCGGCCATCTCGCCGATGTCTGGGACCAGCCCGACCACGGCATCTGGGAGCGCCGCGGCGAGCCGCGGCACTATGTGTTCTCCAAGGTGATGTGCTGGGTCGCCTTCGACCGCGCCATCAAGAGCGCCGAGCGGTTCGGCTTCAAGGGGCCGCTGGTCAAATGGCGGGTGCTGCGCGATGCCATCCATCGCGACGTCTGTCGGCGGGGCTTCGACCCCGGCCTCAACAGCTTCGTCGAGAGCTACGGCTCAAAGCTGCTCGACGCCAGCCTGCTGCTGCTGCCGTCGGTCGGCTTCCTGCCGCCGGACGACCCGCGCATCCGCGGCACCATCGAGGCGGTCGAGCGACACATGATGCGCGACGGGTTCGTGCTGCGGCACGATCCGCGCGAGGTGTCCGAAGAGATCAAGCCGATCGAGGGCGCGTTCCTGGCCTGCAGCCTGTGGCTTGCCGATGCCCATGTGCTGGCGGGGGATGTCGACAGGGCGCAGACCATGTTCGACCGCGTGGTGGCGGTCGCCAACGATCTCGGCCTCTTGGCGGAGGAATTCGACTCCGGCGCCGGCCGGCAGACCGGCAACTTCCCGCAGGCCCTGACCCACATCGCGCTGATCAACACCGCGCACAATCTCAGCGCGGCAAGAGCCGACGCCGAGAAGCCGGCGGTGCAGCGTTCGACCTGACGCAAGATGACTTGAGATCGAATCGCTTCAACCATGCACTTGCTTTACCTCTCCCCAATGGGGAGAGGTCGATTTGCGAAGCAAATCGGGTGAGGGGCCGCAGCTCTAACGAGGGACCGCAACCCCTCACCCGGCGCTACGCGCCGACCTCTCCCAAGGGAGAGGTGAACCTCCGCCGCCGATCCAACTCACGGGAGTGCGACCAAAATATCGAAAACAACCCCATGCAAAGGAGTCGGCGGCTGCCGGCGTCCGAGTGGGACGACTTGACACGTCGGGCAACTCAGGGGTACATTTCCAATATTCCGAAATCGTGCATGCGCCCTGCATCGCGCGTCGGCCTAAGTGCGAACTTCGCTCGTCTCGCCCCGCGTGGCTCACGACATGTAAAGCGCTCAAGGCTGATGACCTAACTTCACAATCTTCCGTGGATGACGTTCACTCAGGGCCTTCAACGCAAGCAAACTCTTCCGCTCCTCTTCCCGGTCGTATGTAAGCGCCCACCAATCGATTATGTCCCTTCCTGGCCGGTAGCCGACCTCCGCGTCGGGCACCGCAATGACCGGCTTAGCGGGCAGAAGCCTTGTCCGACAAAGCGCGCTGTCAAAAAAGATTGATGGGCGAAATCGCTTGGAGCCAAGCCAAATACTAGACGATCGGTCTAATTCATGGCACCTCGGAAAAAGCGCGGTGAAAGCAGCTTCGGTTGGGGCTCGGCCGCTACCGAGCGCTGACCGGTTGACGAAGGAATCTTCAACAAACAACGTCCGCCAATACCTTCACGGTTGGGTGGATTCCAGCATGAGAGGTCACGCATGTTTCGCAATATCGCGCTTGGAATGACCATCACTCTCGCAATGGCTCTAACCGCGCCGGTGGCCATGGCGCAGCAAAAGCACCACGTCAGCTATGATACGCCGGCAACTCAGACGGTATACACCCAGCAACACGTCATCGACGTTGGCGACATTCCGGGACATCAAGCTCGGCTCTTCGAAATTCGGCGGACCTATGGTGACGATGCCCCCCTCATCAACGGATCGAGGTTGAAGGAGCAGTGGACACGCGGCATGTCGGACTACATCGACAACAACGGTCCGGCTCTCATCTACAACGTTTGGATACTGGAGAACGGGGAGAAGTTTTTTGTCAGGACATCTCTGGTCGCTCAAAGCAGTGGAGATGGGAAGCTTACGAACATGACATCGGGCGTCATTACCGGCGGCACGGGTAGCCTCGCCAGAATGCGTGGCATCATCAGCAGTCATGGCCCGTCCGAGCCGAAGGCCGGCATCAATGCCAATCAGACGGACATCGACTATTGGATGGAGTGAGAAGGCCTTCGCGATAGGCGATGGGACCGGTGAAAAAGTTGCCGGTCCGTCATGTCCGTTCCATACGGCGTGTCGTGATCAAAAAATGCTCGAAACCAGCCGCCATCTCCTATGGAGAATTCGCATGCCGCACCGTCGAAACGGGCGAATTGTGATGTTCTTGTATTGCTTGTTCAGCCTGATCTCGACGGCGCGGCCAGTGAGCGCAGAAGTTACCCGGATCGAGTTCACGTCGAAGCAGCCTTACGGCACATTTCGCGCCGGCGACTATGTGATCTGGCAGGGCAAGATCCGCGGCGACCTATCGCCGCAAGAGGCCATCCCTGGGATCGACAAGGCGCCGCGCAATGAACGCGGGCGCGTCGACTACGCGGCGAAGATCATTCTCATGATGCCGGCGGCTCCGCGCGGGGAAAACGGCGCGTTGCTGGTGGACGTACCTAACCGCGGGCAAGTCTGGGCCGAGGCGATCTACAACTCGCCACGCGACGTGCGGTTTCTCCCGGGCACGCTGGAGCAGGGCACCGGCTTTCTTCAGGACCATGGTTTTGCGGTTGCGGAGGTTTTTTGGGAGCTTGGACAGGGTGCGGACCTGCCTTCGTTCACTGACGCCGATGGCAAGACGCGCTTCGTCGAGGGAGTGGGCTTTGCGATCGTCCGCGATGCCGCGGATTTCTTCGCGCATGCAGCTTCTGACAAGGGTGGAACGCCCAACCCGCTCAAGGGAGCGATCAACCGCGTGCTCGCGAGCGGCAGGTCCCAGGATGGACGATTCCTGAAGACCTTTCTCCTGAACGGCTTCAACATGATGGGCGACCGGCGCGTCTTCGACGGAATGCATGTGTTCGTCTCGGCCGCTGGCCTTCTTCCGATCCTGCAGACGGGCCTTGGACCAATGTCGAGCGCCGAGGGGGCTCCCACATTCGACAACCCGGATTTTCCCGGCGTGAATGACGGACCGCTCACGATCGGGGAGATCACGGCCAAGGTCGAGGCGCGCGGCGAGGTGCCTCCGAGGATGATACTCGTGAACTCCACCACGGACTACTATTCGCTACGCGCTTCGCTTGGCCGCACGGGCGCGTCCGGAACCGCGGATCAGCCACTGCCCGCCAATGTGCGGATGTACGATATCGCGGGAGGCCCGCATGTACCCGCCCCCAAGGCACCGGCCTGTACACTGGCGCCGGGCCGCCTCGATTGGTCGCCGCTGTCGCGGGCCCTCCTGCTGCACCTTGATGCCTGGGTAAGCCGCGGCACCGAGCCGCCCGCCAGCGAACTGATGTCGCTTGAAGCCGCGGGCGGCGAGCCACCTGCGCTGCGCGCCCCGACTCGGCTCTCCGCCGCAGTGATACAAGTGCCGAAGCGTGATCAGGACGGCAATGCGCTCGGCGGCGTGCGGCTGCCGGATGTCGCGGTGCCGACCGGCACCAATGGCGCCCAGAACCAGCCGCAGACATTCACCTGCATGCTGATCGGGTCCTTCTCGCCATTCGCAGCGACGAAAGCGGAACGAGAGCGTACCGGTGACGCCCGCCCGTCGATCGAAGAGCGCTATCACGGCCGCGACGATTACGTGAACCGGATCCGGATCGCCGCCCAGGATCTGATGGCGCGTGGGTTTCTGCTGCCGGAAGACGCGGCAGTGATCGTTCAGGAAGCCGCGTCGACTAACCTGTTCGCGCCCGCACCAACGAACGCCGAGCCACGTTGAGTGAGCCAAGCCGGAGCCTGGGTCTGCCACCGAACTCGTGGATGGAGGGAGAGTCTCCGCCACTTGCAGAACGCCGCATCACGGGCAGTTTGCCTCTCCTAGACGATCGGTCTATTACGATCTGCATGAGCAAGACGCTGCCTCGCCGCCGTCGCGGGCGACCTCCTAAGGAACTTGCCGGCACCAGCGCGACCCGTGACGCGCTGGTCCGTGCAGGTGTCGTTATGCTGACGGAGAAGGGCTATTCCGCGACGGGGATCGAGGAAGTCCTGCGGAGCGTCGACGTGCCAAAGGGATCGTTCTACCACTACTTTCCGAGCAAAGAGGCATTCGGAGCGGAGCTGATCGACAGCTACGCCGGCTACTTTTCGCGGAAGCTCGACAGCTTCTTCCTGAACGAGCAGCATCCCCCGCTCGAAAGGCTCAGAGGTTTTACCGACGACGCTACGTCCGCCATGAAACGCTTCCGTTATGCGCGAGGCTGTTTGGTTGGCAATCTTGGGCAGGAGATGAGCGTACTTCCACGATCATTTCGCCAGCAGCTGTTCGATGTGTTCATCGACTGGCAGCAGCGCACTGCCAAGTGCTTGAGAGCTGCCCAGGCTACTGGTGCAATCTCTTCCAACCAAGATTGCGACTGGCTTGCCGAGTTCTTCTGGATCGGTTGGGAGGGCGCGGTTCTTCGCGCCAAACTCGAACGCCGTTCCGAACCGCTTCATTCCTTCTCGAAGGGCTTTTTCAAGCTCCTCGGTGAATGAGTCGTTTTTCGTCTAGATGGCCGAAGGTACAATCCACCACACTGCCATCATTTCAACCGGCTTGATCAGACGCTCGCGCTCGGCCGCGAGAGCCTGCCGAGCGTGTGATCGTCCGCACGCTTCAGCGAAGCTGCAACACCGCGTCCATCGCGCGGGCGAAACCGTCGTGCTCGTTGGTCTCGGTGACATGCGTAGCGCGCGCCTTCACGTCGTCGCTGGCATTGCCCATCGCGAAGGAGACGCCGCTTCGCGCGAACATCGGCAGATCGTTCTGCATGTCCCCGATCGTGGCGACATTCTCGAGCGACACGCCAAGGCGTTTCGCGATGCCTTCGACAAAGGTGCCCTTGTCGTGGCCGGGCGGGGTGACGTCGAGATAGTAGGTCTGCGAACGGACCGCGGTCGCATCATTGCCGACCATCTGCTGCATCTCCGCCTCGCAGCGTTGCAGCAGGGGCGCGTCCGAGCTCGCGCCGACGATCTTGCAGGCCTGGTCGAGATAGGGCGTGAAATCGCTGACGATGGTCGGATCATGCTTGATCGTGTGCTGCTCATGGGCGGTGTATTCGCCGTCCGGATTGCGCGTCAGCCAGCGGTCATTGGTGAACAGCCAGATGTCGACGCCGCGCTCGCGGAGCAGATCGACGCAGCGCTTGGCCACGGCCGCGGGGATCAAATGCTGTTCGATCGGCGTGAACTGCGGATCGACGATCGAGGAGCCGTTGAAGGCGCCGATCGGCAGACTGATCGCGAGCGGCGGGACGAGGAAGCTCATTCCGATCGTCGGGCGGCTGGAAACGATGGTGAAGCCGATGCCGGCCTCATGCAGCCTGCGCACCGCTGCCCGGGCGCCGTCGGTCAAGGTCTTGTCCTTGGTGAGCAGCGTGCCGTCGACATCGGATACGACAAGGGCGATGCGGGGCGCGATACGGGTCATGGGCGGTCCAGTTTCAGTTGACTGACAATGTCTTCGACGATGGTCTCGACCGGACGGTCGATCGCGACCCTGATCGGGCGTTCCTCCGGGGTCGGCCGCTCCAGCGTCTTGAACTGGCTGGCGAGCAGCCCCGGCGGCATGAAATGGCCCTTGCGCGCGGCGAGCCGCGCGGCGATCAGCTCCTGCGTGCCGTCGAGGAAGATGATGCGGATATCGTCGCGGCCATGCACCAGGATGTCGCGATAGGCGCGCTTCAGCGCGGAGCAGGCGATGACGGCGCGCTCGCGGAGGCCGCAGGTGCGGTCGATCTCGGCGGCGATCGCGCGCAGCCAGGGCCGGCGATCCTCGTCGGTCAGCGGCTGGCCCGAATGCATCTTCGCGACATTGCTCGGCGGATGAAAACTGTCGCCGTCCTCGAAGCGCCAGCCGATCCTGATCGCGAGACGGTCGGCGATGGTGCTCTTGCCCGAGCCGGAGACGCCCATCACGACCAGTGCGCAGGGGTTTTGCCCTTCACCCAAGAAAGTCACCCGACAAAATCATCCAGTAAAATCCTCCGGCAGCGCGGCCTGATCGATCAGCCAGACGGTCTCACCCAGCGATCGCGCGCGGTTTGCCGGCAGGTTCTCGCCTGCGAACAGGCGCGTCAAGATCGCGCGCTTGTTTTCGCCTGATACTCCGAACAGCATCTCGCGGCAGGAGGCGAGGACAGGCAGCGTCAAGGAGACTCGCGGCACGAACGGCTCGACATTGGCCTTGGGCACCCCGACCACCCAGCGCTGGGTTTCCTCGACCGCGGGGTAGCCGGGAAACAGCGAGGCGGTGTGGCCGTCGGAGCCGATGCCCATCAGCACCAGGTCGAACAGCGGCCGCTGCGGATCGAGCTGCTCGGCGCCGTAGAACGCCATCAGCTCGTTCTCGTACAGCGCCGCGCTGACGTCGGGATCCCTGAGATCGGCGGTGTCGGTCGCGATCGGGTGAACATTCGCCGCCGGGGCGCAGCGGTCGAGGAAGGCCTGGCGCGCCATGCACATGTTGTGCAGTCTGTCCTTGCGCGGCACCAGGCGCTCGTCGCCGATGAACCAGTCGATGCGGTCCCACGGAATCCGCCCGCGATAGTCCGGCGTCGCCAGCAGTTGGTAGAGCGCCTTCGGGCTGGAGCCGCCGGTGAGGCAGACCGCGATCCGGCCGGGGTTCTCGTCGATCCTCGCGATCACCCGCTCGGCGGCCGTCGTCGCCAGCGCCGCCGGATCGGCGACGGTGATGATCTTGCGCTCGCCGCTCGTGGTCATGTCAGCCCAGCTTTCTCCAGCTGCGGCCGTCGCGCGTCAGCAGCGCGTTGGCGGCCTCCGGGCCTTCGCTGCCGGCCTTGTAGGGTTGCAGGCCGCGGCCGCCGGCATTCTTCCAGGCGTCGAGGAAAGGCTGCACCGCCGTCCATCCGGCCTCGACGCTGTCGGCGCGCTGGAACAGCAGATTGTCGCCGATCATGCAGTCATAGATCAGCGTCTCGTAGCCGGTCGACGGCTCGGCCTTGAAGTAGTCCTTGTAGCGGAACTTCATCTCGACGCCGTCGATGTTGATCGCCGGGCCCGGCACCTTGGTGTTGAATTGCAGCTCGATGCCCTCGGTCGGTTCGGTCGAGATGACGAGGTAATTCTGCGACAGGCGGTCGACCGCGGTGTCGCGGAACATCGCGAACGGCGCCTGCTTGAACTTGATCGCGATCTCGGTACGCTTGGTGGTCAGCGCCTTGCCCGTGCGCAAATAGAACGGCACGCCGGCCCAGCGCCAATTGTCGATGGTCAGCTTCAGCGCGGCATAGGTCTCGGTCGAGCTGTCGGGCCTGACGTCCGGCGTCTTGAGGTAATCCTCGATCTCGGCGTCGCCGATCCGTCCGCCGCGGTACTGGCCGCGCACCGAATTGGACAGCGCCTCCTGCTCGCTCTGGGTCTGGATCGCGCTCAGCACCTCGGCCTTTTCCGAGCGCACCGCATGGGCATCGAACCGCGCCGGCGGCTCCATCGTCACCAGCGACAACAGCTGGAACAGATGGTTCGGCACCATGTCGCGCAGCGCGCCGGTGGCGTCATAGAAACTGCCGCGATGGCCGACGCCGAGCTTCTCGTCGACGGTGATCTGGATATGGTCGATGTGGTTGCGATTCCAGATCGGCTCGAACATGCCGTTGGCAAAGCGCAGCACCAGGATGTTCTGGACGGTTTCCTTGCCGAGATAATGGTCGATCCGGTAGATCTGGTGCTCGTCCATCAGCTTCAGCAGCGCTGAATTCAGCGCCCTGGCCGACGCCAGGTCGGTGCCGAACGGCTTTTCGATGATCAGCCGCCGCCAGGCGCCGTTCTCCTCCAGCATGCCGGTGCGTCCGAGCTGCCGGCTGATCGGCAGGAAGGCGCTCGGCGGGGTCGCGAGATAGAACAGCCGGTTGCCGCCGGTGCCGCGCGCGGTCTCGAGCTTGTCGAGCCGCTCGTTCATGGCGTCGAACGACGCGGGATCGCTCGGATCGGCCTCGATCGAGGTGACGCATTCGAACAGGCGCGTGACGACCGCCTCGTCCATCGGACGGGTCGCGAACTTCCGTAGTCCTTGCAGCAGGCTGTCCTTCATCTGGTCGCTCGACATGCCTTTGCGGGCGATGCCGACGACGCAGAATTTGTCCGGCAGCAGATTGCCGGCGGCAAGATTGTAGAGGGCCGGGATGACCAAACGGTGCGTCAGATCACCGGTGGCGCCGAAGATGATGAAGGAACAAGGGTCGGGTTTCTTCTGCACGTGACCTCTTCAAGATTTTTTCGGCGGCTCCTTGTGGCCGCCGAAACCTGCGCGCATCGCCGAGAGGATCTTCTCTGCGAAGGTATGATCCTTGCGCGAGCGGAAGCGGGTGTAGAGCGCGGCCGTCAGCACCTCGGCCGGCACCGCCTCGTCGACCGCGGCATTGACGGTCCAGCGGCCTTCGCCGGAATCCTCGACAAAGCCGGAATAAGTGTCGAGCGTGTGGTTCTGCGCCAAGGCCGACGCGGTAAGGTCGAGCAGCCAGGACGGGATCACGCTGCCGCGCCGCCAGACTTCCGCGATGTCGGCGATGTCGAGATCGAAGCGATGATCCGGCGGCAGCGCGTCGATATTGGCGTTCTTCAGGATGTCGAAACCTTCGGCATAGGCCTGCATCAGGCCGTATTCGATGCCGTTGTGGATCATCTTGACGAAATGCCCGGCGCCGACGGGACCGGCGTGGATGTAACCCTGCTCGATCCTGACATCGCGGCCCTCGCGGCCCGGGGTGCGCGGGATGTCGCCGATGCCGGGCGCCAGCGCCTTGAAGATCGGGTCGAGCCGGTCGACGACACCCTTGTCGCCGCCGATCATCATGCAGTAGCCGCGCTCGATGCCCCAGATGCCGCCGCTGGTGCCGACGTCGACATAGTGCAGCCCGCGTTCCCTGAGCGACTTGCCGCGGCGGACGTCGTCCTGCCAGAAGGTGTTGCCGCCATCGATGATGACGTCGCCGGGCTGCATCAGCTTCGACAGCGCCTCGATGGTGGCTTCGGTGATCTTGCCGGCCGGCAGCATCACCCAGGCGGTGCGGGGCGGTTCCAGCTTGAGGACGAAATCCTCAAGCGACGAAGCGCCGGTGGCGTTGTCGGCGACGAGCGCCGCGACCGCCTTGGGATCCTTGTCGTAGACCACGGTGGTGTGGCCCTGGGTCATCAGGCGGCGGACGATGTTGCCGCCCATCCGCCCGAGGCCGATCATGCCGAGTTGCATTTTGGCCTCCGTCAGTTCAGTGCGGCCGAGATCGCGGCATCGAGCGCCGCGAGGCCTGAGGTGAGATCGCCCTTGAGATGCACCCGCAGCGCCCGCCGGCCGCGCTCGGTGAGCACGTCGAAATCGCCGCGCGCCTGCGCCGCCTTGATCACGCCGAAGCTCGCCTTCTGGCCGGGCACCGGCAGGTCCCTCGTATCGTCGGTCGTGACCTGGAGGAACACGCCGCTGTCGGGGCCGCCCTTGTAGGCCTGCCCGGTCGAATGCAGGAAGCGCGGGCCGAACTCGGCGCAAGTCGCAAGGTGCTTTGCGTCACGCAGCTTCAGCCGCATCGCCTGCATGGCGTCGATGGTGTCGCCGTCGCGCTCGATATAGGCGAGCAGGGCGACATAGTCGCCGCGGCCGGAACGCGACAGATGCGCCCTGATCCAGGAATTGAGATTGCCATTGGCGCCGGCCTTGCGCAGCTCCTCGGCATTCTGGGTATCGGTGTAGAGATCGACGCCGTCTGCCGACACGACAGGCTCTTCCGTCGGCAGCGACCCGGTCTTCTCGAACGCCGCCGTCAGCTCGCGGGTCTTGATCTTGGCCGCCTCGACGTCGGGCTGGTTGAATGGGTTGATACCGAGGATCGAGCCCGCCACCGCGGTCGCGATCTCGAAACGGAAGAACTCCTGGCCGATATGATCGATCGACTTCATCACGATCCGGACCACGGGGTGGCCGGCGCCTTCGAGCGCCGCGAGTTTCGCCTCATGCGCGGCGTCGTGCTCGCTCTCGGTACGGAGGTCGATGAAGAAGCGGTCGTTGCCGTAGACGGCGGCGTCGCCGATCGTCTCGCCCTCGATCGGGATCAGGCCCTTGCCGTCCTTGCCGGTCGATTCCGCGATCAGCTGCTCGGCCCAGGCGCCGAAATCGGCGACCTCGGGCGAGGCGAAGATAGTCACCTTGTCGCGGCCCTCGAGCCCGGCGATGCCCATCGCCAGCCCGAGCTGGACGCCCGGGTTTTGCTGCGGCGGCACGTCGGCGCCGCAGGAGCGCACCATCGCGAGCGTATGGCCGAGCAGGCTGCGGACGTCGATGCCGGCGGCCGCCGCCGGCACCAGGCCGAACGGCGACAGCACCGAATAGCGGCCGCCGATCGCCGGGTCGCCGTAGAAGATGCGGGCAAAGCCCTGCTTGATCGCGACCTTCTGCAGCGACGAGCCCGGATCGGTCACCGCGATGAAGCGGTGGCCGGCCTTGTCCCTGCCGATCGCCTTGGCCACCCGGTCGAAGAAATAGTCCTTCATCACGTTCGGCTCGGTGGTGCCGCCGGACTTGGAGGAGACGATGAACAGCGTCCTGGAGATGTCGACATACTCCTCCATCGCGCGCACCTGCGCCGGGTCGGTGGAGTCGAGCACGTGCAGCCGCGGGAAGCCGGATTTGTGCGGGAAGGTCTGCGCCAGCACCTCCGGCCCGAGGCTCGATCCGCCCATGCCGAGCACGACGGCGTCGGTGAAGTTCTGGCCCTTCACGCGCTTCGCGAAATCCTCGTAGTCGGCGACGTCGGCGGAGGCGGCGCTGGTCAGCCAGCCCAGCCACTTGTCCTCGTCATCGCCGGTCCAGACCGACTTGTCCTTCTGCCACAGCCTGCGGATCTTGGCCGTGGCGCGCCATTCCTCGGTGCTCTTGCCGACCGCCTTCTCGATCTCGGAGCCGAGCGCGAGCTTCTGGTGGTCGATGCCGCCGCCGAGCGAGGTAGCGCGCTTGTGGGCGACCGCGCCGTACAGCTTGTCGGCCGCGTCGGCGAACAGCTTGACGCCGTCCTTGACCAGCTCCTCGGTGATCGCATCGAGCGAGATGCCGGACTTCTCCAACTCCTCCAGCACGCGGCGGGCGTCCTCGACGTTCTCCTCGAGGCTGTCGCGGACCTTGCCGTGGTCGCGGAAGGCGTCGAGCGTTGCCGGCGGCACGGTGTTGACGGTGTCGGGGCCGATCAGCTCCTCGACATAGAGCACGTCGCTATAGTCCTTGTTCTTGGTGCCGGTCGAGGCCCACAGCAGTCGCTGCGGCTTGGCGCCCTTGGCCGCGAGCTTGTCCCAGCGCGTACCCGAGAACAGCCGCTTGTAATCCTGATAGGCGAGCTTTGCGTTGGCGATCGCGACCTTGCCTTTCAGTGCCGCGAGCCGTTCCTTTTCGTGCGGATCGTTGGCCTTGGCGATCTTCTCGTCGAGCTGCTTGTCGACGGCAGAGTCGATGCGGCTGACGAAGAAGCTCGCCACGCTCGCGACATGGGATGGATCGCCGCCCCTGGCGACGTACTTCTCCAGGCCCTTGAGATAGGCTTCGGCGACCTGGCGATAGACCTCCTGCGAGAACAGCAGCGTGATGTTGATGCTGATGCCTTCGCCGATCAGATGCTCGATCGCAGGCAGGCCCTCCGGCGTCGCCGGCACCTTGACCATCAGGTTCTTGCGGTGGACGTCCTTCCAGAGCCGCTGGGCCTCCGCGATCGTGCCCTTGGTGTCCATGGCGAGATAGGGCGACACTTCGAGGCTGACGAAGCCGTCGCCGCCATGGCTCTGGTCGTAGACCGGGCGCAGCACGTCGGCCGCGTGCTGGATGTCCTCGATCGCGAGATGCTCGAACAGGTCGGCGACCGAGCGGTCGCCCTTCCGGAGGGCCTGGCCGATCGCGCCGTCATACTCGTCCGAACTGCCGATCGCCTTCTCGAAGATCGAGGGGTTGGACGTCACGCCTTTGACGCCGTCGGTCTCGATCAGCCGCTTCAGGTCACCCTTGGCGACGAAGCCGCGGGCGAGGAAGTCCAGCCAGACGGCCTGGCGGTGATTTTCGAGTGCTTTGACGGGGTTCATGGGTGCCTGTTCTCGTTCGATCGAGGGTCGACTTTTGGGTTCCCGGGCAGCTTTCGGGGGCGGGGACGGATTGTCAACATGGGTGGGCCCGGGCGGAATATCAGCATTCCCAAGGGATAACGCCATTCACAACCGTTCGATCCCCCTGGACGCGGTCCGAGCAGACCCCGAACTCAGCACATTTTTATGACGCGTCTTTATGACGCGTCGCGGTGCGCGAGGCGCGTCAGGGCCGCAGGTAGAGGTAACCTTGGGATTGCAGCTCGGCGAGGCGGACCACGCCGCCGCGCTCGGCGGCGACGAAGCCGGGGAGCAGGTCCTTTAGCCCGATGTTCTGCGATTTCATGGTGTTGCGGCAGGCGGCAAGCTCGATCCCGTCCTTGCTCAACTGCCCGACATGCTTCGACATATCCGGGTTGGCGGCGGCCGCATGAAACGCCTTCAGCGCCTGGCCGTGCACCACCAGCGCGATCGTGACATTGCCGGGGCCGCCGACGCCGTCGAGGTGGTTCTGGATGTTGCCGATCACGAAGTTGACCTTGTCGAGGTCGTCGAGGTGATAGACCACCTTCAGCTTCTGCGGCGGCGCCTCGGTGGCGGCGTTCGCCCGTGACGCCGCGAAGGCGGCGCCGATCGCCGAGAGCGTGCCCCACAGGATGCTGCGTCGATGCATGGCGCGTCCCTTGCGCAATTCTTGTTGTTGACCGGGGGCGAGCCTATCACTTGTGGCGGAGAGCAGCGAGTTCCTTGCGGTCGGTCACAAGTTCGGCGCATTCGCTGGCGTCCACGCGGTCGACGCGAAAGATCTTGTCGTCGGCGCCGGCGAGCAGCGCTTCTTCCGCATCGTCGTCGGGCTTGTTGCGATTCCACACCCTGATGCGGCCGAGGCGTGCGATCGCGGATTTGTCGTCCTTTGACAGCGCCACGGAGATGCCGCCGCCTTCACAATCCACGCCGCATTCGAAACCCATTTCATGTCCGGAATCTATCGCGATCGCATGGTTGCAGAAGCCGCTGGAGTCGAAATTGCCGGAGCGATGGCGGTAGGTGACGCCGAGCCGGAACGAGTAGTTGGTGGTCTTGTCCTCCGGCGCGTCTTCGGCCGCGACCAGGAGCTTCATCGCGCGGACCTTCTGCTTCGGATGCTGCGCCAGATGATTTGCATCGTATCGCCGCACGAAGCAGGCATAGGCTTTCGCGCCGGGCGGGCCTGCGAACATCCTGTTGTCGAAGGCCGCGGCCTTCGCCTTGTCGACGCCTTCCTCCGCCTGGACGGTTGACGCCGCGCCGACACAGGCCGCGGCTGCGAGTGCGACAACGAGCAGCGTCTGCTTCATGACCGGCCTCGGGAATAGCCGGCGCCTCCCAGGTGTCATCTTAAGAGCTGTCATCTTCAAAGCGCGGCAATGGTGCCGCGCGGAACTGCGCGGGCTTGCTGCCTTAGTCGCGGCGACAAGGAGGCACGTTCAACGCTGTCTGTCAGTTTGTTCATGCAGCTTGTGAGCTGCGCATCTTGACGCCACGGCTGGACGGTCACACCTTTTCAGGGAAGCCCAACGTTCATCTTCCGGACGGGGAAGTCGCCCCGCTCGGATGTCCGCTTCGGAGGCGTGTTTGGAGGCCTGGGCCCCGGTAAACCACGGATGTGGCGAAGGGGCTACAACCGTCAAAAACAGGCCACCAACGGGGGATATTGATGAACCATTAAGCTTCCTGCCTGTTGATAAGGCAGAGGCTGCACGCGCCGTGCATTGCCGAAGGGAGTCGGTCGAGTGTCCAATGGACCCAGCGTGCCGACGCTGATTCGATCCTAGGACGCTCTTGTTACGACTCGTGTCAGTCGTGCGGCGATACATATCGTGGAGAGAGGGATCATGTACAACGATTCTTTGTTCAACGCCTTCGCAAGGTCGTTTGAAGCGCGAAGCCAGACCGACATGTCGATGGCCGAGTATCTGGAGTCGTGTCGAAGTGATCCGATGCGATATGCCAACGCGGCCGAGCGGTTATTGGCGGCAATCGGTGAGCCCCAGATGATCGACACGGCCAAGGACCCACGCCTTGGCCGTATCTTTTTGAACCGTACGATAAGGTCGTATCCGGCCTTCGCCGGCTTCCACGGCATGGAAGATACGATCGAGCGCATCGTCGGCTTCTTCCGTCACGCCGCGCAGGGTCTCGAGGAGCGCAAGCAGATCCTCTATCTGCTTGGGCCGGTCGGCGGCGGCAAGTCATCGCTCGCCGAGCGCATCAAGTCGCTGATGGAAATCCACCCCATCTACGTGCTGAAGGCCGGCGATGAGCTCTCGCCCGTGTTCGAGAGCCCGCTCGGCTTGTTCGATCCGGAAACGCTCGGACCGATCATCGAGGAGAAGTACGGCATTCCGCGGCGTCGCTTGAGCGGGCTGATGTCTCCATGGGCCTACAAGCGGCTTGAGGCCTTCGGCGGCGACATCTCGCAATTCCGCGTTGCGCGCATCCAGCCCTCGCGGCTGCGCCAGATCGCGGTTGCCAAGACCGAGCCCGGTGACGAGAACAACCAGGACATCTCCTCGCTGGTCGGCAAGGTCGACATCCGCAAGCTCGAGACCTACGCGCAGAACGATCCCGACGCCTACAGCTACTCCGGCGGCCTCAATCGCGCCAACCAGGGCGTGCTCGAGTTCGTCGAGATGTTCAAGGCGCCGATCAAGATGCTGCATCCGCTGCTGACGGCGACGCAGGAAGGCAACTATATCGGCACCGAGAACATCGGCGCGATCCCGTTCACCGGCATCATCCTGGCGCACTCCAACGAAGCCGAATGGCAGAGCTTCAAGACCAACAAGAACAACGAGGCCTTCATCGACCGCATCTGCGTCATCAAGGTCCCCTACGTCCTGCGGGTGACCGAGGAGCAGAAGATCTACGAGAAGCTGATCGAGAGTTCCGAGCTGGCCACCGCGCCGTGCGCGCCGGCCACGCTGGAAACGCTGGCCCGCTTCTCGGTGATGTCGCGGCTGCGCAAGCACGAGAACTCGACGCTGTTCGGCAAGATGCGGGTCTATGACGGCGAGAGCCTCAAGGAGTCCGATCCGAAGGCGCGCAGCGTGCAGGAGTACAAGGACGCGGCCGGCGTCGACGAAGGCATGGACGGCGTCTCCACCCGCTTTGCCTTCAAGGTGCTGGCCTCGACCTTCAACCACGACACCACGGAGGTCGGCGCCGACGCGGTGCATCTGATGTACGTGCTGGAGCAGGCCATCCGCCGCGAGCAACTACCCGACGAGACCGAGAAGCGGTATCTCGAGTTCATCAAGGCCGACCTTGCGCCGCGCTATGCCGAGTTCATCGGCAACGAGATCCAGAAGGCCTATCTGGAATCCTATGCCGACTACGGCCAGAACCTGTTCGACCGCTACGTCGACTATGCCGACGCCTGGATCGAGGATCAGGACTTCAAGGATCCCGACACCGGCCAGCTGATGAACCGCGAGCTCTTGAATCAAGAGCTGACCAAGATCGAGAAGCCGGCCGGCATCGCCAACCCGAAGGACTTCCGCAACGAGGTCGTCAAGTTCTCGCTGCGCTCGCGGGCGCACAATGGCGGGAAAAACCCGAGCTGGACCTCCTACGAAAAGGTTCGCGACGTGATCGAGAAGCGGATATTCTCGCAGGTCGAGGATCTGCTTCCGGTCATCTCGTTCGGCTCCAAGAAGGACGGCGAGACCGAGAAGAAGCACGGCGAGTTCGTCGAGCGGATGGTGGAGCGCGGCTATACCGAGCGCCAGGTCCGTCGCCTCGTCGAGTGGTACATGCGGGTGAAGCAGGCCGGCTAGTGCACGATCCGGAAAGCCGGTATCGGCTTTCCGTTTCGTCCCGTCCCGTCTCGTCCAAGAAAAATGCGATGCGACTGGTGATGATCGCATCCGGCGTGAGGCAGATGCAACGTGGTCATGCACATCGTCGATCGGCGGCTGAATCCGGGTAGCAAGAGCCTGGAGAACCGCCAGCGCTTCCTGCGGCGCGCCAAGGCGCTGGTTCAGGGGGCCGTCAAGAAGTCGTCGCAGGACCGGGACATCAAGGATGTCCTGGAGGGCGGCGAGGTGACAATCCCGCTGGACGGCATGGATGAGCCGCGGTTCCGGCGCGAGGGCGGCACGCGCGACATGGTGCTGCCCGGCAACAAGAAGTTCGTCGAGGGCGACTGGCTGCAGCGGCCGAACCAGAGCGGCGGCAAGGGCTCCGGCGCGGGCGAAGGCGACAGCGAGGATGCGTTTCGCTTCGTGCTCAGCCGCGAGGAGTTCGTCGACCTCTTCCTCGACGATCTCGAATTGCCCGATCTTGCCAAGCGCAAGCTCGCGGAAACCGAGAGCGAAGGCCTCCAGCGCGCCGGCTATGCGACCTCGGGCTCGCCAGCCAACATCTCGATCAGCCGCACGGTGAGCCGGGCGCTGGCGCGACGCGTTGCGCTACGCCGGCCGCGCAAGGACGACATCGAGGCGCTCGAGGCGGAGCTTGCGGAGTGCGAAGACGATACGCGCCGCCGCGAGCTGCTGGCACTGCTCGAAGCGCTGAAGGCCAAGGCCAAGCGGATTCCGTTCATCGATCCGATCGACATCCGCTACCGCCGCTTCGAGACGGTGCCGAAGCCGGTGGCGCAGGCCGTGATGTTCTGTCTGATGGACGTCTCGGGTTCGATGTCCGAGCACATGAAGGATCTGGCCAAGCGGTTCTACATGCTGCTCTACGTCTTCCTGAAGCGGCGCTACAAGCACGTCGAGATCGTGTTCATCCGGCATACCGACCGCGCCGAGGAGGTGGACGAGGATACGTTCTTCCACGGACCCGCCTCCGGCGGCACGCTGGTGTCGAGCGCGCTGGTTGCGATGAACGACATCGTCCGCACCCGCTTCCGCCCGGCGGACTGGAATATCTATGCCGCCCAGGCTTCGGACGGCGACAACATGACCTCCGACAGCGCGCTGACCGGTCATCTCCTGACCGAAAAGATCCTGCCGGTCTGCCAGTTCTTCGCCTATCTCGAGGTCGGCGAGGCCGCCAACTACACCTTCGACATGCCGGACTCCTCGCTCTGGACGCTCTATGAGCGCCTGCGCAACGAGGGCGCGCCGCTGTCGATGCGCAAGGTGAGCGAGCGCGGCGAGATCTTCCCGGTGTTCCAGGACCTGTTCAAGCGCCGCAGCAAGCAGGAGAGGGTGTAGCGTGATGGGTTCTTCCGACGACCGGCTGTTCGAGGGCGCCGACTGGGATTTCCAGATCTTGCAGCGGATTCACGACGCCTGCGAGAAAATCGCGCGCACCGAGCTCGGGCTCGACGTCTATCCCAACCAGATCGAGGTGATCACCGCCGAGCAGATGCTCGACGCCTATTCCTCGGTCGGCATGCCGCTGTTCTACAAGCACTGGTCGTTCGGCAAGCAGTTCGCCTTCCAGGAAGCGTCCTATCGCAAGGGTCTGATGGGCCTCGCCTATGAGATCGTGATCAATTCCTCGCCGTGCATCTCCTATCTGATGGAGGAGAACACGGCGACGATGCAGACGCTGGTGATCGCGCACGCGGCGTTCGGGCACAATCACTTCTTCAAGAACAATTATCTGTTCAAGCAGTGGACCGATGCCGACGGCATCCTCGACTATCTCGAATTCGCCAAAGGCTACATTGCGGTTTGCGAGGACCGTCATGGCCGCGAGACGGTGGAGCGCACGCTCGATGCCGCGCACGCCCTGATGTCGCACGGCGTCGACCGCTATCCCGGAAAGAAGACGCTCGACCTGCGCGCCGAGGAGAAGCGGGCCGGCGAGCGCCGTCAGCACGAGGAAGCCGTGTTCAACGATCTGTGGCGAACGGTGCCGAACACCAAGGCCAAGAGCAAGGCCACGCTCTCCGCCGAGCGCCGCCGCGCGCTGCTCGGTCTGCCGCAGGAGAACATCCTCTACTTCCTCGAGAAGACCGCGCCGCGGCTTGCGCCCTGGCAGCGCGAGCTCATTCGCATCGTGCGCCACATCGCGCAGTACTTCTACCCGCAGGGCCAGACCAAGGTGATGAACGAGGGCACCGCGACCTACGTGCATTACCGGATCATGAGCCGGCTGCATCAGCAGGGCCGGATCACCGACGGCAATTTCCTCGAATTCCTGCAGTCGCACACCAATGTGGTGTTCCAGCCCGAGTTCGACGACCGCCGTTATTCCGGCTTCAACCCTTATGCGCTCGGCTTCGCCATGATGCAGGACATCGAGCGGATCGTGAAGTCTCCGGAAGACGAGGATCGCGAGTGGTTCCCCGACATTGCCGGCAAGGGCGACGTCGAGGGCGTGCTGCGCGAGATCTGGAGCAACTACCGCGATGAGAGCTTCATCAACCAGTTCCTCAGCCCGGCGCTGATCCGGCGCTTCCGCATGTTCCATCTGCACGATGATCCCGCCGAAAGCCAGGGGATCAAGGTCGATGCGATCCATGACGAGCGCGGGTACCGGCGGGTGCGGCGCGAGCTGGCGCGGCAATACGACGTCGGCTTCGTCGATGCCAATATCGAGGTCATCGACGTCGATCTCGACGGCGATCGCCGCCTGATGCTGCGTCACACCACCGTGAAGGGCGCACAGCTCAACGAGACCGACGCGCGGCGCGTGCTGCAGCATCTCGCCGACCTGTGGTCCTATGACGTCGCGCTGACCGAAGTCGACGGCACCGACAAGGTGCTGAAGGAATACGTCGTCAGCCCGCGCGCGGCTGCGGTCGCAGCTTGAGCATCACGTGATCGAGAACATCTGCGCGCGGCAACCGCCGCGCGGAATGAGTGTCTCGCTTGGTGAACCTTCATTTCTATCGAAGGCTCACATCATGAACATCACGGCAACATTCCGGATTTGAAAGCGCATCATGTTCCCTGCGCGAACGTGATTGCCGGCGTGCGGAAATCGTCTTGGTGATTGCCTGCGCGGTCGCGATTGATAATGTGCGCCGCGTCAAGAAGACCAAGAAAAGGATATGCTCTTGTCAACTCGCTCTCGCCTGGCGGGCCTTCTCGCCTTTACCGCGCTCACGGCCGTGTCGATCTCGCCATCCATCGCAGCCGAAAGCGCAATCAAGATCGGAAACACCGCACCCTATAGCGGCCCCGCGTCCGCCTATGGCACGATCGGACGCGCCGAAGCCGCGTACTTCCAGATGCTCAACGATCAGGGCGGCATCGGAGGCCGCAAGATCGACTTCGAGAGTCTCGACGACGCCTATTCGCCGTCGAAGACCGTCGAGCAGACCCGCAAGCTCGTCGAGCAGGATGAGGTGCTCGCGATCTTCAGCGCGGTCGGCACCGCGCCGAACATCTCGGTGCAGAAGTATCTCAACATCAAGAAGGTCCCCCAGCTGTTCGTGTCATCAGGCGCGACGCGCTGGAACGATCCGAAGCAGTTTCCCTGGACGGTCGGTTTCAATCCGACCTACGAGCTCGAAGGCAGGCTCTACGCAAAGTACATCCTGAAGACCAAGCCGGATGCCAAGATCGCGGTGATCACGCCGAACGAGGATGCCGGCAAGGACTATCTCAAGGGGTTCAAGGACGGGCTCGGCGAACATGTCGGCCAGATCGTCGCGGAGACCACGTATCTCACGACCGACCCGACCATCGATTCCCAGATGGTGACGATGCGCGAGTCCGGCGCGGACGTGTTCTTCGCCGAAGCGACACCGAAATTCGCCGCGCAGGCGCTGCGCAAGGCGGCGAGCATGGGCTGGAAGCCGCTGATCATCCTGCCGAGCGTCTCCAACTCCGTCTCCGCGGTGCTCGAGCCGGCCGGGCTCGAGAACGTCATCGGTGTCGTGACCGGGCTCTATCTGAAGGATCCGACCGATCCGCGCTGGGCCGACGATCCCGCGCAGAAGGAGTTCTCGGCCTGGATGAAGAAGTATCAGCCGAATGCGAGCCCGGGCGATCTCTTCAACGTGCAGGGATACACCGTCGCGCAGGTGATGACTGCGGTGCTGAAGAACTGCAACGGCGACTACAGCCGCGCCAACATCATCAAGCAGGCGACCAATCTGAAAGCGCTGGAATTGCCGATGCTGCTGCCCGGCATCAAGGTGCAGACCGAGCCCGACAATGTGACGCCGATCCGCCAGATCCAGATGGCGCGGTTCGACGGCAAGTCCTGGGCGCTGTTCGGTGACGTGCTGAGCGACAAGTAGCTGTCACCAACTCCGCTGTCGTCCCTGCCTAGTGCGCAATTGCGCACGGGAGCAGGGACGACGCAGAGTTTGTTGGGCATCCCTCCCGCCTCATTATGACGGCGAGAATAGGTGCTTACCGCAGGCTGGCGTTGATCTTGTCCAGCACGGCTGAGCCGGGGCACAGCGCCTGCTCGCCCAGCGTGTTGAGCGGCGTCTCGACGGTGTCGAGATGGGTGTGCAGGTCCTCGGCATCCGGATCGACATAGAGCAGACCGGTGACGATCTGGCCCTTGGCCGCATGCTTCTGCAGGAAGGTCATCGCGCCCAGCCGATCATGCGGATCGTAGTCGGCGTCGAGCTTGCGCAGCGCGAGCCTGGAGCCGTCATGCTGCTCGACCACCTGCACGGTGCCGGGCGCATAGTCGACGCTGATCGGCTCCCGGCCGACCAGTACGTCGAGCCGGTTCACCGCGTCATTGTGCTCGCGGACGTAGTCGAAACTCTTGGTCGAGCCGGCGTGGTTGTTGAAGGCGATGCAGGGGCTGATGACGTCGATGAACGACGCGCCCTTGTGGCGGATCGCGGCGGCAATCAAGGGAACCAGCTGCGTCTTGTCGCCGGAGAAAGAGCGCGCCACGAAGGTGGCCCCGAGTTGCAGCGCGATCGCGACCAGGTCGATCGCATTGTCGGTGTTGGTGACGCCCTTCTTCGATTTCGAGCCGCGGTCGGCGGTCGCCGAGAACTGGCCCTTGGTCAGGCCGTACACGCCGTTGTTCTCGACGATGTAGGTCATGTTGACGGCGCGGCGGATCGAATGCGCGAACTGGCCGAAGCCGATCGAGGCGCTGTCGCCGTCGCCGGAGACGCCGAGATAGATCAGGTCGCGGTTGGCGAGGTTGGCGCCGGTCAGCACCGACGGCATGCGGCCGTGCACCGAGTTGAAGCCGTGCGAATTGCCGAGGAAATAGTCCGGCGTCTTCGACGAGCAGCCGATGCCGGAAATCTTCGCCACCCGGTGCGGCTCGATCGAGAGCTCGTAGCAGGCCTCGATGATCGAGGCGGTGATCGAATCGTGGCCGCAGCCGGCGCACAGCGTCGAGATCTTCCCCTCGTAGTCGCGATGAGTATAGCCCAGCTCGTTCTTCTTCAGGCCGGGATGATGAAACTTCGGCTTTGCAATGTAGGTCATGTCACGGCCTTGCGGAGAGGGGTCACCTTGAGATGATCCTGGTGGTCGCCGATGGCGTTGGCGATGAAGCGCGCGGTGATCGGCGTTCCGTCATAGTGCAGGATCGGCACCAGCCTGACGGGGTCGATGCCGTTCTCGTTGACGATCAGCTGGCGGAGCTGGGCATCGCGGTTCTGCTCGACCACGTAGACGAAGTCGTGGTCGGCGATGAAGCTCGCGACGCTGGAGTGGAACGGGAAGGCGCGGATGCGCATGCGGTCGAGCTGATGGCCGCGCGCCTCCAGAATCCCGATCGCCTCGTCCATCGCGGGCGAGGTCGACCCGAAATACAGCACGCCATACTTGGTCGGCTTCGCTGCATTGGCCTGCAACGGCCGCGGCACCGTGTCCTGCGCGGTCTCGAACTTGCGCACCAGGCGCTGCATGTTGTCGGCGTAGACGGCGCCTTCCTCGGAGTAGCGCGCATAGCGGTCGCGCGACGTGCCGCGGGTGAAATAGGAGCCCTTGGTCGGATGCGTGCCGGGATAGGTGCGGTAGGGGATGCCGTCGCCGTCGACGTCGAGATAGCGGCCGAAGTCGCGGCCTTCTTCCAGCATCTCCGCCGTCATCACCTTGCCACGGTCGTATTGCTTGGCGTCGTCCCACTTCAGCGGACGGCACAGCCGGTGATTCATGCCGATGTCGAGATCGAGCATCAGGAAGATCGTGGTCTGCAGCCGCTCGGCGAGATCGAAGGCGGCAGCGGCGAACTCGAACGCCTCTGCCGGATCTTCCGGGAACAGCAGCACGTGCTTGGTGTCGCCGTGCGAGGCATAGGCGCAGGCGATCACGTCGCATTGCTGGGTGCGGGTCGGCATGCCGGTCGAGGGACCGGCGCGCTGGATGTTCATGATCACGGCCGGGATCTCGGCGAAATAGGACAGGCCGATGAACTCGGTCATCAGCGAGATGCCGGGACCCGAGGTCGCGGTGAAGGCGCGGGCACCGTTCCAGGAGGCGCCGATCACGATGCCGATCGAGGCGAGTTCGTCCTCGCCCTGCACGATGGCGTATTTCGCCTTGCCGGTCTCGGGATCGTGGCGGTACTTGTTGCAGTGGCTAGTGAAGGCTTCCGCCACCGAGGATGACGGCGTGATCGGATACCACGCGCACACGGTGGCGCCGCCATAGACGGCGCCGAGCGCGGCGGCGCTGTTGCCCTCGATGAATATGCGGTCGCCGACCTTGTCTGACTTCTTCACCCGCAGCCCGAGCGGGCATTTCAGGTTCTGCAGCGCCCAGTCGCGGCCGAGATGCAGCGCGTGGACGTTCGACGAGAGCAGCTTCTCCTTGCCCTTGTACTGCTCGCCGATCAGCTGTTCGACCAGCTTGGGATCGAGATCGAGCAGCGCGCAGAGCGCGCCGAGATAGATGATGTTCTTGAACAGCTGGCGCTGCCGTGGATCGGTGTAGGTCGAGTTGGTGATTGCGGTCAGCGGCACGCCGATGACCGTGATGTCCTCGCGGAATTTCGACGTCGGCATCGGCTTGGTCGAATCGTAGAACAGATAGCCGCCTGGTTCGATCGAGGCGACGTCCTTGTCCCAGGTCTGCGGGTTCATCGCCACCATCATGTCGACGCCGCCGCGGGCGCCGAGATGGCCGTCCTCGGTGACGCGCACCTCATACCAGGTCGGCAGGCCCTGGATGTTGGACGGGAAGATGTTGCGTGGTGAGACCGGTACGCCGTGGCGCAGGATCGAACGCGCGAACAGTTCGTTGGCGGAAGCCGAGCCCGAACCGTTGACGTTGGCGAAGCGGACGACGAAGTCGTTTACGCTGCTGATCGGGCTTTGGACTGACATGTTGATCCCGCTTGAACCATATCGATGAGGTACTTCTGCATGTCCCAGGCGCCGGTCGGGCAGCGTTCGGCACACAGCCCGCAATGCAGGCAGACGTCTTCGTCCTTGACCATCACGCGGCCGGTCTTCAGGTCGCCGGAGACGTACAGCGCCTGGTCGTGATGCGGCGACGGCGCCTTCAGGCGCTGCCGCAAATCATCCTCCTCGCCGTTCTCGGTGAAGCTGATGCAGTCCATCGGACAGATGTCGACGCAGGCGTCGCATTCGATGCAGAGCGGCGCGGCAAACACAGTCTGCACGTCGCAATTCAGGCAGCGCTGCGCCTCGCCGAGCGCGAGCTTGAGGTCGTAGCCGAGCTCAACCTCGGCGCGGATGTCCTTCAGCGCGACCACCTTGTCGCGATGCGGCACCTTGAAGCGCTTGTCGCCGGAGATGTCGTTGTCGTAGCTCCACTCGTGGATGCCCATCTTCTGCGAGGAGACGTGCACCTCGGGCAGCGGGCGCTCGTTGATATCCTCGCCGGACAGCATCTTGTGAATGGAGAGCGCGGCGTCGTGGCCGTGCGCCACCGCCCAGATGATGTTCTTCGGCCCGAACGCCGCGTCGCCGCCGAAGAACACCTTCGGATTGGTCGAGACGAACGTCTTGGGGTCGACCTTCGGCATGTGCCACTTGTCGAATTCAATGCCGCAATCGGCTTCGATCCAGGGGAACGCATTCTCCTGGCCGACCGCAACGAGCACATCGTCGCAGGGGATCGTCTCGTCGGGCTCGCCCGAGGGCACCAGATTGCGCCGGCCCTTGGCGTCGTATTCGGCCCGCACCTTCTGGAAGATGACGCCGATCAGCTTGCCCGCCACGTGCTTGAACGCCACCGGCACCATGTAGTTGAGGATCGGGATGTCCTCATGGATGGCGTCTTCCTTCTCCCACGGCGAAGCCTTCATCTCCTCGAAGCCGGAGCGGACGACCACCTTGACGCTTTCGCCGCCGAGGCGGCGGGCGGTGCGGCAGCAATCCATCGCGGTGTTGCCGCCGCCGAGCACGATGACGCGGCGCCCGATCTTGTCGACATGGCCGAACGACACGTTGGCGAGCCACTCGATGCCGATATGGATGTTGGCGGCGGCCTCCTTGCGGCCGGGAATGTCGAGCTCGCGGCCGCGCGGCGCGCCGCTTCCGACGAAGATCGCGTCGTAGTTCTCGGCGAGCAACTGCTTCAAACTGTCGACGCGCTGGCCGCCCTTGAATTCGACGCCGAGGTCGAGGATGTAGTCGGTCTCCTCGTCGATCACGCTGTCGGGCAGGCGGAATTTCGGAATCTGGCTGCGCATCATGCCGCCGGCCTTGGGATCGCCGTCGAACACGGTGCAGTGATAGCCGAGCGGCGCGAGATCGCGCGCCACGGCGAGCGAGGCGGGGCCGCCGCCGACCAGCGCGATGCGCTTGCCGTTCTTCGGTCCCGGCTTCGGCAGGCGATGCTTGATGTCGTCCTTGAAGTCGGCCGCGACGCGCTTCAAGCGGCAGATCGCGACCGGATTCTCCTCGACCCGGCCGCGGCGGCACGCCGGCTCGCACGGACGGTCACAGGTGCGACCCAGAATTCCCGGGAACACATTGGACTTCCAATTGATCATGTAGGCGTCGCTGTAACGCCCCTCAGCAATCAACCGGATGTACTCAGGAACAGGGGTGTGTGCGGGGCAGGCCCATTGGCAATCGACTACTTTATGAAAGTAATCCGGCGCCGAGATATCAGTCGGTTTCATTCCTACCTTTGACCCGCGCGAAAATGCCTACCCGCGCGGCCTTATCGTTGACGACGAACGCTCACGTGGCGTTGTTCTGGTTTTTGAATTGGATCATAGGCTTATCTTATTAGAGCCATTCCAGAGAAGGCAAAGGCTAAATTGTCCGATCATCAGCTTTCGCGCGGCTGATGCGCGTGTAGCGTTAATCTCGATTGCGTTATGTGGCGGTGCAGCATGCGGCGCACCGCCGCGCGTGTTGGAGCATGATCTTTCTCGGAAAACCGCTTCGCACTTTGCGCTAACGCGGCCGTGCCGGTCCGGATCATGCTTTAGTCGCGCGGAAGATCGCTCTTCGCGATATCCCACAACAGCCTGTAGACGCCGCTGGTGACGACCAGCGGCTTCAAGGCTGCATTGCCGGTGATGGCGGCCGCGGCTGCGGGGACCGCGCCGACGTCGGTGGCGTCGATCAATGCGAACCAGTCGCCGGCGCCGGGATCGGCTTTGTCGGCGTCCGGTGTCAGCGGTTTCGACAGCACCGGATCATTCTCGAGCAGATGCGTCGAGATGATGCCGTCGCGTGCGGCCGGATCGAGTTGTTCCCGCAATGCAGCGCGGAGTTTGTCCGCTCCGTCGGCCGGCGGGCGCAGGCGGATGATGCCGAGCGCTGCGCCTCGGCCGACGCCGCGGCTGATCGTGATGCGCGCCACCCCGCGGATCATGTTCTGGAAGCGCGCGATGTTGGCCTTCGACCAGTCGGTCTGGTTGGCGAGTGCCGTGCGGTAGGCCGGGCTCTCCAGCACGTCGAATGTCGCGGTCGAATAGAGGCTGAGATATTTCGGCTTGCCGTCATGGGCGACGTAGCGGCGGGCTTCCAGGAAGCCGTCGATTGCTACGCGTTCTTCGAGATGCTCGCGGTCGTACCAGCGGTTGAATTCAGCCTCATGTAAGCTGTCGATGTCCATCGATGTCAGCAACATGCCTTGTCCGGCGATCGGCATCGCGTGCTCCTTTTTTGCGTGTTTTGTCGGCGTAATATCGCCTGATAGCGCGGGCCGGGGAAGCCGGTTCCGGGCGCCGCTGATGGTTCAGACCAAGGATTGCCACAATTGCCGCAATCCTGTTCAGCGCGGGTTCACGGAGGTAGCATTTCCATGCAACTCGCTAATTGCTGAAGAGAAAAGGACGGCCGCCATGGCGCGCATTTTGTGGGCATTGATCGTCGGTCTGGTGTCGTTCGCGTCGCTCCCCGTTCATGCTGAGGATCAGGAGAAGCGTCTCGCGCTCGTGGTCGGCAATGGCGCCTATGAGGCCGGCGCGCTGCAGACCGCTGCGAACGACGCCGGATTGATCGCACAGACATTGCAGGCCGCCGGCTTCGACGTGATCGGGGCACGCGATCTCGACGGCGAGACGCTGCGCAAGTCGTTCCGCGATTTTATCCAGAAGGTGCAGGACGCCGGTCCCAACACCGTCGCCTTCGTCTATCTCGCCGGCTACGGCGTGCAACTCACCGGCGAGAACTACTTCGTGCCGGTCGACGCCAAGATCGCCCGCGACACCGACGTGCCGGTCGAGGCGATCCGCATCTCGGATTACAGCCATCAGCTGTCGGCGCTGCCGATCAAGGCCGGCGTGATCGTGCTCGACGCGGCGCGCAGCAATTCCTTCGCCAAGGACAGCCAGCCGCTGGCCGGCGGTCTTGCGCTGGTCGATCCCGATCCGAAGATGCTGATCGCCTTCAACTCCGCGCCCGGCACCGTCGCCCCCGACGGCGCGCCGCCTTACGGGCCTTACGCGCAGGCATTGGCGGAAATGATCCGCGCCGGCGGCTTGACGCTGCCCGAAGTGTTCGACCGCGTTCGCCTGCGCGTCAACGAGATGACCAAGGGCGCCGAGATCCCCTGGAATGCGCAGAAGATCGACACCCCCTTCACGTTCTTCGAGCGTAAGCCGGATGCACCGCCGCAGCAGGTCGATGCCGGGCTGCGCACCAAGCCGATCCGCGATTTCCCGGCGCAGGATGCCTACGCCGCGGCGCTGGAGCGCGACACCCTGCAGGGCTACGAGGATTATCTGCAGGCCTATCCGAACGATCCGCTGGCCAAGCGCGTGCGCGCGATCGTGGCGGCGCGGCGCGAGTCCATCACCTGGCGGCGCACCTACAACGCCGATACGCCTGATGCATATTGGTCGTATCTGCGGCGTTATCCGCACGGGCCGCATGCCTACGACGCGCGGCGCCGGCTCGCTTATCTGTCGGCCGCGCTGGAGCCGCCGGCACAGTTCACGGCGCTCGATTACGACGTGCCGCCGCCGCCGCCCGACGAGGTCGTCTATGTCGACCGTCCGGTGCTCTACTACAGTGATCCGGTGTTCGACTTCGCGCCGCCGCCACCGCCGCCGGTGTTCTTCCTGCCGCCGCCGCCGCCGGACTTCGTCGTGTTGCCGCCGCCGCCGCCGCCGATCGGCCTGTACGTGCTGCCGACGCCGATGTTCGTGGCGATGCCGGCCTATGTCGCAGCACCGGCCTATGTGGTGCCGCCGCAGAACAACATCGTGTTCAACAACATCCACAACACGACAGTGATCAACACCGTCATCAACAATCCCAACCCGACGCCGGCACAACTCCACGCGGCCGGCGTGACGGCGGCGATGGGCGGCGCGCCGGTCACGGCGGCACCGCAACTGCCGGCCGCGGCGATGCAGCGCGCCAATCTGACGCGGCCGGGCGCTCCGCAAGGCGCGACGCCGGCACAGGGCGCGGCCATGGGAGCGCCCGCTGCTGCACCGAACGCAGCCATCGCGCCGAATGCGATGGGGGCGCCGGGTGCGCATACCTTGCCGGGCGCCAAGAACGGCCCGCCGCTGCCGCAGTCGGCGACCGCGCCGGCCACGGCCACGCCGCAGCATGGCGCCGTGCAGCCGGGGGCCGCGCAGCCTGGTGCCGGTGCAAAGCCGAATGCGGTCACGCCCGGCAAGCCGGCAACAGCCATGGCGCCCGCCAACGCGCAACCGGCCACTGCGGCCAAGCCAGGCGCTGCGCCTGCGACAAACGCGCCGGCCCCACCCGCGACCGCCGGCAAACCGGGCACGCGGCAACAGCTCAACCATGCCGCGACCGCGCCGACCACAAACGTGAAGCCCGCAACGGCGCCGTCGCCGGCGAGCCGCGCGACCCCGGCACGGCCGACGCCGGCTGCACGTACGGCGCCGGCGCGTGCCGCGGTGTCGCCGCCGCCGGTCTCCCGGCCCGCGCCGGCGCATGTCGCAGCTCCGCCGCGCGTGGCCGCGCCGCCGCCGCGCGCCGCAGCCGTTGCGCCGCGTCCGGCACCGGCACCGGCGCCGGCACCGCGCGCCGCGCCGCCGCCGCCACGGCCGGCGATGCAGGCGCAACGCGCCGCGCCGCCGCCGCGAATCGCGGCGCCGCCAAGGCCCGCCGCACCACGAGCAGCGGCGCCGGCATGCCCTCCCGGCAAATGCAAACACTGAGGGCACGACACCATGCGCCGAGCAGGTCAGCCTTCACGAGCATCACGGCTTCCGCAGGTGCGCGGAAGCCACCGATCTTTCAGGGAATCCGACTAGCCATCAGGAGCAAGGCAGCAAAGCAACCGATCGGTGCGAGATGGGAAAACTCCCGATGTCGCAGGACGGTCAAGGCTGCGGCCGTGAGAATGACGGCGCAGAGGATCAGACCTGCTGCACGGGTTTCCGGTATAGCGACCAGGATTGCGGCCGATATTTCCAATCCGCCCGTGACTCGGCACCACCACGCAGGATACCCCCATCGAACAAAGTTGCTCCGCGTCGTCGATGTCGCGATCGCATTGAACAGACCTGCACTGGCGAAGGCTGCGGCAAGCAGCCTAATGAATATGATGTGCATGGCTCAAGCGATCGCCAACGAGGAACGCAACTCGTCGATGATCGATGCCCGCGAGGGATTCCAGCCGAGTTCGCGCTTCGCCTTCTCGCCTGAGATGATCTGATCGGAGGCGATCGCATCGGCGAGGCCCCAGAGGACCTTGCGCGCCTCGTCGAGCGGCCATGCCGCTACTCGGCCCCCGGCGCCGCCTAACTCGCTCGCTGCGCGTGCGATCTCGACGAGCCGCGGCGCCGAACCGTGCGCGCCATTGAAGACGGATCGCGCCGGTGCCCGCTCGAGCGCGAGCGCATAGAGATCGGCCAGGTCTTCGGCATGCACGGTCGACCAGCGATTTTGACCGTCGCCGACATGAAGCGCCGCACCATGTTCCTTGGCCGCTGCGACCATCATCATCGCGGCGCCGCCCGAGTTGCCATATACCCAGGCAGGGCGGATGACGACCGGATGGACGCCCTCGGCTCCGGCCGCGAGGATCTCGTGTTCCAGCGCCTGGCGCCAGCGGACCATCTCCACCGGGTTCAATGGAGTGTCCTCGGTCGCTGGCGTGTCGCCCGTGGAGCCGTAGACCAGGCTGCCACTGGTATAGATGAAGCGCTTACCCGTTCCGTGCTGGGCTTCAAGGATTGCACGCGTCGCAATCTCGTCGAGAAACGCTGCGTTCTGGTCGTTGGGCGAAGCGGCATGGATGACGGCGTCCACGCCCCGCACCGCCGAGGCCAAGCTCACCGGGTCGGCAAGCTCACCTATCTCCGCCGCGAAGCCTCGGTCGAGCAGCTTGGCCGCGCTCGCTTCCGACCGGGCGAGCCCCACGATTTCATGACCTCCTTCTTTCAATCGATGCGCTACCGCACCGCCGATCAAGCCGGTCGCGCCTGTTACCAAAACTCGCATGTCGATCACCTCTTCAATTTCGGTGAAGCCAACAGAGCGGAACGGCAATGCGGATGGAAATCGCGAGTCCTGATGTGGCGCTATCGATCGCGCCGATGGCGTCAAGCCGAGGCGGCGATTTTGGTGATGGTGCCGCGCAGCCAGGCGATAGCCCCATGCGTATCCGCCCGCCGGTGCCACATCAAGTGGAGCGGCCAGGTGGGCAGTTCGAGCGGAGGATCATACATCGCTATGCCAACTCCGGTATCAGCGAACCTTCGCGCGACCCGGGAGGCCAACGTCGCGACGAGGTCGGTTCCGGCGATCACGAAGGGGGCGGCCAGAAATTGCGGCAAGCTCAGCACGACGCGGCGTTCGAGGCCGAGATCGGCAAGCCTTAGATCGACGATCCCGGAGTGGTCGCCTTCCGGAGAGACCAGGAGATGGGGTGCCGCTGCGAAGGCCTTGAGGCTCGGGCCACCTGCGAACGCCGGGTGTCCCTCCCGCACGACGCAGGCAAAACTCTCAAAAAACAGCGGGCTGCTGATAATGCGCGCCGACGTCTCGACGGGGAAACCGATCGCGAGGTTTGCCTCGCCGCTGTCGAGCAGCGTGATAGCTTCGTCTCGTCCGAACATCCCGCAGACGCGCACGTTGATGTACGGGGCATCGATGCTGAGGCGGGCCATGAGCGGCGGCAACAAGACGAACGCCGCATAGTCGGTCATCGCGAGCGTGACGGTATTGTCGGCCGTCGCAGGGTCGAAGCCATCGGCCTGTAGCGCGCTCCGGAGAAGCCGGAGCGCATCCGAGACGGGACCAGCAAGGTCATGGGCGCGGGGCGTCGGTTGCATGCCTGAAGGCGTTCGCACGAAGAGCTCGTCCCCAAGGAGCTCTCGCAAGCGCGTGAGTGCCCCGCTCATCGCCGACTGGCTGAGGCCGATCCGCGATCCGGCGCGCGTCACGTGACGCTCCGCGTACAGCGCATCGAAGGCCTTCATCAAGTTGAGGTCGAAGCCGGCTATGTCCATGTGGCCGATCATAAGCGGATGCGCTGAACGGGGATAGCGGCCTTACGTCAAGCGCACACCCCTCGACGGCCCCGGTTGCCGCGTGGCCAGCGAACCGATCCAGGCCGGGGGCGACACTGGTCCAGAACCCGCGACTATCCTGCCCGAGCGCGCAGGCGAACGATGTCGTCACCGACCTGGTGAACAACGTCGTTCTTGACTTGACCTGGGGCTGGTCAAGCAAACGGCGCTAGTCAATAGAGCGTCGGGACGGCTGGGGCGTGTATTCATAGATCCGCCCACCGAACGACCGTCCGCATTTCCGTCAGAAGCGGACAAGAGAGGCGCACTTCGCAATGTCAGCTAGAGCATGATCCGGAAAAGTGGAAACCGGTTTTCCGAAAAGATCATGCTCAAACAAAGAGATGAGATCATGATGCGATTCCGTGGAAACGCATCATGATCTAACGGCCAATTGCCGGCATTCAAACTGAAATCAGTCCCAGGGAATGCTCACGATTTTCGGCTGCGCGGCGTTGCCGCTTTGGAATGAGCCGTGATGCGATCGAGCAAGGCCCCGGCCTTGATCAGGTCCGAGCGTTCGCGGGCTGTGAGGCATGCGTCTATGGCTTCGGTGAGCCAGCGCTCGCCGCGGGCGCGGCTGTCATCGAGAAATCGCTGCCCGGCCGAACTAAGCCGAAGCCTGACCTTACGCCGGTCCTTCTTGTCCGGCGTCCGCACGATCAGCTTGCGCGCTTCGAGGGAGCGCAGCGCTGCAGCAGTATTTGAAGAGCGCATGCCTTCGTCGGCCGCGAGCACCGAAGGTGTGGCCGATTCGCCGTGGCGATCGATCGCACCCAGCACCAGCAACCGCGCCCAGGATCGATCGTCCGCGGTGGCTTCACGCCGCAGCCGGCGGGAAGTGTCCATCAACTGCTTTCGCAATTGCGTGATGTCGCGGTTCCGGCGTTGAATTCCCATATTGCTACTATCAAATAGCTATTGCCGGATAGCAATAGAGACGCAACGCGGTCTCGATGAGGCGGTCCGGCGTGGCGAAGCCTATCGCATTGATTTGGTTTTCAGGAGATGTGGGCTTTCGAGAAGAAGTACGCCTCACTTGCAGTGGATTGAGCCGCGACGCGACCGACCCATCTGGAAGTCAGCCGGAAGTCTATGACCGCACGACGATCACGCTGCACTGGGCGACCGCAATTCTCGTTGCGATCCAGTTCCTGATCGGCAGGACAACTAACCTTCTGCAGCGTGGCCCGCTTCGGGTCGACATCTGGTCCGTCCACGTCCTGTTTGGTTTTGCGTTCGCGAGCGTAGTGATCCTGGGAATATTCTGGCGCGCCACACGCGGCCGTAGATTGCGGCCGATCAGCCGCGGCGTCTTCCACGTGGCGGCGGTGGCAATGCACCGGCTGCTCGATCTGCTGCTCTTGATCATGGTCGCACTGGGCATTGCCAATGTGTTTGCGCATGGTTTCCCACTGTTCAACATTCTGCACTTTCCGAAATTCGGCGGTGACGAATTCATGCGCAGCGTCAATGCGTGGCACGGATTGCTCGCAAATATCATCGTCGCGGTGGCACTGCTTCATTCCGCGGCCGCGCTTTTTCACCGCTATGTGATCAACGACGGAGTTTTGCGCAGGATGTGGCCAACGCAGACTGAGCGGTGAGCGGCGCTATGCTGGAAGTCCACGCGCACTCGTGATGCGCTGCTAGCATGCAGGGCTGGCGATTCAGTCCCCCGCGCCGATCACGCCGGTCGCGT
Organism: Bradyrhizobium sp. USDA 3364; assembly: GCF_054056355.1. Lineage (NCBI taxonomy): Bacteria > Pseudomonadati > Pseudomonadota > Alphaproteobacteria > Hyphomicrobiales > Nitrobacteraceae > Bradyrhizobium > Bradyrhizobium sp. USDA 3364. Next base: position 532,949 of record NZ_JBSRYG010000002.1, on the reverse strand, counting down.
TAATCTCCACCTTGAGCGGCGGGCTGGCCTTTGGCGAGCCAACTCGTTTCACCTCGATTAAGGTCGAGCAGGGAAAGTCGCCAGTGAAGAACTCCCGCCGCGCGCGCCATACCTCGGTGTTTTCGTCGAGGTTGGTGACGTACACCGTGATCGACATGATGTCGTTCATCTTGCCGCCCGCGGCCTGCAGCAGGTCCTTGAACGTCTGGAATATCGACTTGGCCTGCGTGTACATGTCGTCGCCGGGATGCTCTCCCTTCGGCCCCGAGCCGGTCATCCCCGCGATGTGGAAATGACCGTTCACGACTTTCATGTTGGACCAAGTCTGCGGCGGCGCCTCGGCCACCTTGGGCGAGTGGATGGTTTTCATGCTCATGGGTCTCCCTCCTATGAAGCGGGTTGCATCGCGACAGCATAACGGGACCGTGTTCAGCTGCGCCCGAAGGTCGGAAACGGCATGTCGCCTTAGCGTCAATTGCGTCGATCTTGCCTATGCTCGGTGGGGCCGGTTTACCCTCGTCAGCCGACGTGCGGAAGAATGCCGGATTTCGTCGGTATGGGCCAGCAGCAAAACCTGACCTTTCCAAGCGCTTCCTCTGAAACGCTCCTTAAATGGAGCAAAGAAAACGGCGGCAAAATGCTTGAGCTTCTTGTTGACGGCCAGGTTGTTCATCGGGCGATGTTGAGGGAGCCGTTATACGGTGGGCATCTTCAATTCAATAATCCTGACTGGACGGACGAAGCGGCAAACGCCCTCGTGCGACAAATCTCAAAGACCCCGAACGGACAGGTTGAACTCCGGTCGTCATCAAAGTCCAATTAGTCCGACATGCGGGCGTTCCGGTTTATGAGTACGCACCCCAGTCATTGCAGCCAGATCGGCGATCGACTTCATCACGGCGTTGCGGATGCCGGGATCGTAGAGGATGTGGCCCGCGCCATCGACGATGCGGACCTCGCTGCCCGGCCAGCGCGCGGCGAGCGCGTGCGATGTCGCGGGCGGGCACAGCAAATCGTAACGGCCCTGCACCAGGATGCCGGGAATGCCGGCGAGCTTGCCGGCCTCGCCCATCAGTTGGTGCGGCCGCAGGAAGCAATTGTTGGCGAAGTAGTGCGCCTCCATGAACGGCGTCGAGGGCAGGGCGCCTGCGGCCTTGAGGTCGAGCCGCGTCTGCTTCGGCGTGTGTTCCGACAGTACGCGTTCGGTGTCGTGCCAGGCGCGCGCGGCCGGTGCGTGCACGGCGGCGTCGGGATCGAGGATGCGGCGGTAATAGGCCGCAAGCGGCGCCGCTCGCTCGTGCTCGGGCAGGAAGTTGAGGAAGTCCTCCGAGAGGCCGGGATAGAAGCGAGGCAAGGCGCGCAGGAAGACGTCTTCCAGCTCCTCGGCGGTGCCGAGAAAGGTCGCGCGCAGCGCGAGGCCACTGACCCGCTCGGGATGGGCCTCTGCATAGGCCAGCGCCAGCGTCGCACCCCAGGATCCGCCGACCACCATCCAGCGCGCAAAGCCGAACCGCTCACGGATCTTCTCCATGTCGGCAATCAGGTGCTGCGTCGTGTTGTTGTCGCGGCTGCCCTTCGGCCGGCTGCGGCCGCAGCCGCGCTGGTCGAACAGCACGGCGTGAAACCGCTCGGGATCGAACAGCCGGCGATGATCGGGCTGGCAGCCGCTGCCCGGGCCGCCATGCAGATAGACCGCAGGGATGCCGCCCTCGCGCCCGACGCTCTCGACGTGCAAATTGTGGCCGTCGCCGACATCGAGCCATTCCGACGTCAGGGGAGCAAACGGATCGGCGCGCCTGGCGGCCTTGCCGGCGTCGGCATCAGGAGCCATTAGGTTTTTCCTGGCGTTCGTCCGTCTCCAGCGTGCCGCCGGCGAAGTTGCGATACAGGAAACGGTTCTGCGTGCCGGCGGATTCCTGCTGGGCCTGCTTGAAGATCTCCTCGTGCCGCGGCGACAGCGCGCAGGCCGGGTCGGTGTTCCCTGCATCGCCGGTCAGCGCAAAGGCCTGGCAGCGGCAGCCGCCGTAATCGACTTCGCGGAATTCGCAGCTCTTGCAGGGCTCCGGCATCCAGCCTGTGCCGCGATAGCGGTTGAAGGCCTCCGAGTTCTGCCAGATCCAGGCGATCGAATGGTTCGAGCGCACCGACTCGAATTCGAGCCCGGTGATGCTCTCGGCGGCGTGGCACGGCAGCACCTTGCCGGCCGGCGAGATGTTGAAGAACTGGCGGCCCCAGCCGCCCATGCATTTCTTCGGCCGCAGCGCGTAGTAATCCGGCACGACATAGTCGATCGCGAGCGTGCCCTTCAGGCGCGCCTGGGCCTCCTCCACGATGCGGCTGGTCTCCTCGATCTGCGCGACCGTCGGCATCAGCGCGGCGCGGTTCTTCAGCGCCCAGCCGTAATACTGCACGTTGGCGACCTCGAGCCGGTCGGCGTCGAGATCGACCGCCATCTGGATGATGTCGGGGAGCTGATGCAGGTTCTGCCGGTGCATCACCGCATTCACCGTGAGCGGCAGTTCCAGCTCGCGCGTCCATTTCGCGACCTCGAGCTTCTTCCTGTGCGCGTCCTTCAGGCCCGCGACGCGGTCGGCAACCACGGGCTCATTGCCCTGGAAGCTGATCTGCACATGGCTGAGGCCGGCATCGGCCAGCGCCGAGAGCTTGTCCCTGGTCAGCAGCACGGCCGAGGTGATCAGGTTGGAGTAGAGCCCGACATCGGTCGCGTGCTGCACCAGCTCGACGATGTCCTTGCGCGCGGTTGGCTCGCCGCCGGAGAAATGGACCTGCAGCACGCCGAGCTCGGCAAGCTCGCTCAGCACCTTCTTCCATTCCTCAGTGGTGAGCTCGGTCGAGCCGCGGTCGAGCTCGACCGGGTTGGAGCAATAGGGGCATTGCAGCGGGCAGCGGTGGGTGACCTCGAGCAGCACCGCGAGCGGGATGCCGTAGGTCTCGGCTGCCGAGCGCGCTTGCTCGAGCACCGCGAGCCCGTCGGTTGGGCCTGCTGTCGTCGTCTTGTTGTCGGCGAGCGTGTCACTCATGCTGTGCTCTCGCGCGCTTCGGTGAGAAAGCCCTTGTCGGCCAGATCCTGCAGCATCGCGATCACATCGGTTGCGATCGCCTCGCGCGGCGCGGCGTATCTCTCCACGAGCTGGTCGACCATCTCGGCGACACTGCGCACGCCGTCGCAGAGCTGCAGCACCTCGACCGCGATCTCGTCCGGCGCCAGCACGCGCTCCGGCGCCAGGATCACCCAGACCTGCCGCGTCTCGTCGAATTTCAGCTTGGTGTGGCGCGGCAGTTTCGGCCGGCTGGTTTCGCTGACGCTGATGTTGCGGCTGGCCATGATGCTGTCTCTAACTCGTCTTCGGCACGAAGGCGCCCGGCGGAATCTGGCCGTCGACATAGGCGTGATAGAGCGCGTCGAGCTGCACCCACAAGACGTTGGTCTTGAAGATCAGCGCGTTGCAGACCGACTCGCGTTCGGCCGGCGTCTTGGCGTGCTGCTTGACGTATTCGAGCGCGAAGCCGGCGTCGCGCGGCGCCTGGGTCAGGCGGCGGCTGAAATAGCTCATGATGTCGGGGTTGACGAAGTCGTAGTGCTTCAGCATCCCCGAGATGCGCTCTTCATGCAGGTTCGGCGCGAACAATTCGGTGAGCGAGGAGGCGATCGCCTCCAGCGGCGTGCGGTCGCGGCAGAAGTGCACATAGGCTTCCACGGCAAAGCGCGTCGCCGGCAGAATGCCCTCGGTGGATTCCACATAGGCGGTGTCGAGGCCGAGCCCTTCGGTCAGCTTCAGCCAGCGCTCGATGCCGCCTTCATTGCCGAGATCGCCGTCATGATCCTCGATGCGGTGGCGCCATTCGATTCTTGTGTTGCGGTCGCGGAAGCGCGAGATCACCATCGCGTCCTTCAGCGGGATCGTGCTCTGGTAATAATAGCGGTTCAGCGCCCAGGCCTGGACCTGGCCCTTGTTGAGCTTGCCGCCGTGCAGCAGCCGGTGGAACGGGTGCAGGCTGTGATAGCGCGTCGCACCGATCGTGCGCAGCACAGATTCCATCTCCTCGGCGCTGTCGAGCGTGATGCCCTTGCCGATCGAGAGCGCGGTCATTCCTGAGGTCAGCATGACATTCACAGCACGATCTCCGTTCCGTCGGAGGGAATCTGCCAGCCCGCCTGTTCGGCCGCCTTGCGTTCGGCCGAGGTCCCAAGCAACGCCGGGTTGGAGTTGTTGATATGCAAAAACACTTTTTGCCCGATGTCGAGCCCGGCGAGGCTTGCGATCGCGCCCTGATCGCCGGACATCGCGATATGACCCATGCCCTGGCCGGTCTTGTTGCCGAGCCCCGCCGCGATCAGCTCGTCGTCGCGCCACACCGTGCCGTCGAAGAACACCAGCGGCGCGCCTTTCAGCCGTGATTTCAGGTCGTCGGTCACCCGGGCGCAGGCGGCCAGAAAGTAGAAATATTTGCTGCTGCGCTTGTCCGCAATACGCAGGCCGAGCGTATCGCCGACGCCGTCGGCGCCCGCCGGATGCGCCTTGCCCTCGAGATACCAGGCGCCCTTGCCGGGAACCTCGAACGGCAGCACCTCGAGGCCCGACGGCGATCCGTCGGACAGGGCCGGTTCGAAGGCCTGGTCGACCGCAATCGGCCGGCGGGCGACATTCTTCTCGCTCAGCACGTTGAAGATGCTGTTCGAGCGCAGGATCGCCAGCACCCGCTCATGCCCATAGATCGCAAACGGCGAGCCCTCGCGCATCGACAGCAGCCCGGCGACGGCATCGATCTCGCCATTGGTGAGGATGACGCCGGCGATCGGGCTATGGCGCAAGGCGCCGTGCTTCGGATGCAGCTGGGGCGTCGCGATCAACTGCTGGCGCAGATCGGGGGACGCGTTGACCAGGAACCAGTGCGCGCCGTCGCCGCTGACGGCGATCGAGGCTTGCGTGCTCTGCAGTTCGGGATGATCGGTTCGTGCCGTCCTGCAGACCGCACATCCGCAGTTCCACTGCGGAACGCCGCCACCCGCCGCGGCACCCAGGACGACGACACGAAGCATGATCCGTCCCCTGGAGAAGTTTAAACTCGGACCCAAAAACGTTACGAGGTGGACGCCGGATTTGAAACACGCCCCCCACCTTCGGGAACGCGTTACGCCCGGATGTCCACCTGCGCTAAAACGCTAAACGTGTATAGGCGCTGCCGCTTACTTGCGGGTCGCGCACATATACATGTTGATTTCCATGCCGACCGACACTTCAACGATCTTCGGTGCTTTCCAGGCCATTTGGCTCTCCTTGTTGCAACCGGACGAACTTTCCGCCCTGCACAGTAAATTACTGCGGTTGGAAAAGTTCGCCACTTAAATTTTTCGCAAGTTGCCCTGTGGAAACGCCATGCTGCACTGCGGAAGACAGCGGCGGCCCACTCACAAATTTGTGCGCGCGTTTCCGGTCAAAACCCGGTGGCATCAGACCTTTTTCCTGTTGTTCGCCACACGGTGAATGGTGATGTTGGATTAAGAAGCAGGGGCCGCGCGGTCCTCCGAAGGTCCTGGTGACGATTCCGTGCTTCCCGCGAAGGGGAGCGACTAACCGAGCCGAGTTCAGCCGATGCCACGCTATTTCTTCAATACCCGTATCGGCGACGAGCTGATTTCCGACCCCGACGGCGAGATCCTGCGGGATCCGGATCGTGCCTGGGAAATGGCGCGGGCGATGATTCGCGAACTGCTCAAGACCGAGGGCGCCGACGGCGCGCTGCTCAGCGCCGTGATCGAGGTGACCGACGACGAGGGCGAGATCGTGCTGGAGTTTCCATTCACCGAGGCGATCCTCGATCGCCCGGATCGCTCGATGACAAGGCACTGACGCACGCCGACACGGATGCATGGTCACAACCATGCGTTGGCCGATGTCGGCATGTTTCCGATTGCAATTGTCCGGACAAATTCGCAAGACTATGAACGGAAAGCCTGATAGCGCCGATCGACCTCAATGGCGCAAGCAACAACGGGCTTCCACCCAGGGGAGATCATCATGAAAAAACACTCATTCGCACCGCGCAGCCTGCTGCTTGCCGGGGCCATGCTGGGGGCGTTCACGCTCTCTGCTGCGGCGCAACAGCCCGCCGCGCCGGCCGCCGGTGCTGCGCCCGCCGCCCAGCCGCTGCCGCCGGGCTCGCCCTTGATCGGCCGTCCGGACAATGAAGCCGCCGCCAAGCTCGCGCCGGTGGCGCCGCCGCCGCTGCCGTCCGCGCCCGACAAGCTGCCGCTCGCCAAGCTCAAGGTCCCAGCCGGCTTCAATGTCGAGGTCTATGCCGCTGGGATGGCCAATGCGCGCTCGATGGCGCTCGGCGACAAGGGCACCGTGTTCGTCGGCAGCCGGCTCGTCGACAAGGTCTATGCGATCGTCAACAAGGACGGCAAGCGCTCGGTCAAGGTGATCGCCTCCGGCCTCTATCGCCCGAACGGCGTCGCCTTCAAGGACGGCACGCTCTACATCGCCGAGCTCTCGAAGGTCTCCAAGATCGACAAGATCGAGGACAATCTGGACAACCCGCCGAAGCCGACCGTGATCTACGACAAGCTGCCGAAGGACGAGGCGCATGGTTGGAAGTTCATCGCCATCGGTCCCGACAACAAGCTCTATGTCCCGGTCGGCCAGCCCGGCAACAACGTGCTGCATGACGCCGACCACGGCCAGATCCGCCGCATGAATCTCGACGGCTCCGGCGCCGAGGTCTATGCGCTCGGCGTGCGCAACTCGGTCGGCTTCGACTGGAATCCCGAGAACAAGCAGATGTACTTCACCGACAATGGCCGCGACTGGCTGTCGGAGACGGTGCCGGAGGACGAGCTCAACCGCATCACCAAGGCGGGCGAGGATTTCGGCGCGCCGTTCTGCTACCAGGGCAACATCATCGACCAGGAGCTCGGTTGGGGCAAGAACTGCAAGGACTACACCGCGCCGGTCGGCCTGATGGGCCCGCATACCGCCTCGCTCGGCATGCGCTTCTACACCGGAAGCCAGTTCCCGAAGACCTACAAGAATGCGATCTTCGTCGCGCGTCACGGCTCCTGGAACAAGTCGCAGAAGCAGGGCGGTGACGTCGTCGTGGTCAAGCTGAACAAGGACGGCACCGTGAAGTCGATGGAGCCGTTCCTGACCGGCTTCCTCGAGGACAACAAGTATGTCGGCCGCCCGGTCGACGTGATGCTGCTGAAGGACGGCTCGCTGCTGGTCTCCGACGACTGGAACGGCGCGGTCTATCGCGTCAGCTACGGCAAGCCGAAGGTCGCCAATCAGTAAGCCAGAGTAGCTCAGCCATCGTCATTGCGAGCGAAGCGAAGCAATCCATTCCTCCACTTGCGGAGAGACGGATTGCTTCGTCGCTTCGCTCCTCGCAATGACGGAATTTGCCCGGAGAGGCCAATGTACAAAACCATCACCGCAGCGCTGGCATTGGCCTTAATTGCGTTTCCGGTCGGCGCCGAGACCATCCAGGAGCGCGCCGTGGCGTGCTTTGCCTGCCATGGCGAGCATGGCACCTCGGAAACCGAGAACACGCCGTCGCTCGGAGGCCAGCAGGCGCCCTATGCGCTGATCCAGCTGTTCATGTTCCGCGAGAAGCTCAGGGTGTTCGACCCGATGAACGAGATGACGAAGTCGATGACCGACGACGATCTGCGCAGCTTCTCCGATTTCATCGCCACCCTGCCGAAGCCCACGCCGCCCACGGACGCCGGCGATCCGGCGCGGATGGCGAAGGGCCAGGCGCTGGCGCAGCAGAACCGCTGCAACAGCTGCCACAACACCGATTTCTCCGGCAAGGAGAACGTCCCCCGCATCGCCAACCAGCGCGAGGACTACCTCGCCAAGACGCTGGCCGAATACAAGGACAACAGCCGCCACGGCTACGACGCCACCATGGCCGACGTGATGCAGACCGTCACCAAGGAGCAGATCGGCGACCTTGCCTACTACATCGCTCACGTGCGCTGAAACATCAGGCGGCCGGCCGCTGGCCTTGTTCTCCGGGCGGCGCTAAAAAGCCTGCGTCATACGGAGTATCTCATGCAGGATCTTTGGCGTCTGTCGGCAGCCGAGCTCGCCGGCCTCATCAAATCGAAGAAGGTATCGGCGAAGGAGGCGGCCGAGGCCGGGCTCGCCCGGCTCGATGCGGTCAACCCGAAGATCAACGCGGTGGTCGATCACCGGCCGGACGACGTGCTGGCGCAGGCGGCATCGATCGATGCGGCTATTGCGCGCGGCGAGGCGGTCGGTCCGCTTGCCGGCGTGCCGATCACGATCAAGGTGAATGTCGACCAGGAGGGCTACGCCACCACCAACGGGTTGAAGGCACAGCGCGACCTGATCGCCAAGGCCGACAATCCGGTGGTCGCCAACCTGCGCAAGGCGGGCGCGGTGCTGCTCGGTCGCACCAATTGTCCGGCGGTCTCCTATCGCTGGTTCACCACCAACCTCATTCACGGCGATACCAAGAACCCGCGCGATCCAGCCATCACCCCGGGCGGCTCGTCGGGCGGCGCGGGCTCCGCGGTCGCGGCCGGCATCGGCCATATCGCGCACGGCACCGATATCGCCGGCTCGATCCGCTATCCGGCCTATGCCTGCGGCGTGCATGGCCTGCGGCCCAGCATGGGGCGCATCCCCGCCTTCAACGCGGCGCTGCCGGAGCGTCCGATCGGGCCGCAGATCAGCGCGGTGTCGGGCCCGCTGGCGCGCACCGTGAACGATCTGCGCATCTCGCTCGCGGCGATGTCGGCGCCCGACTATCGCGATCCCTGGTACGCGCCGGTGCCGCTCGAGGGACCGCCGCGCGAGAAGCGCGTTGCGATGTGCCTCAATCCCGATGGTCTCGACCCGGTGCCGGAGGTGGTCGCCGCGGTCGCCGACGCCGGCAAGCGCCTGCAAGCCGCCGGCTGGATCGTCGAGGAAATCGCAAACACGCCCTCCTTGCGCGAGGCGGCCGAGATCCAGACCCGGCTCTGGCTCGGCGACGGCTACGAGGCCCAGCTCGCCTTCGCCGAGCGCGAGGGCGATCCCGGTGCGCTGGCCTGCCTGCGCGGTGTCCGTGCCCGGGTGCATCCGTTCGACCTGTCGCAGGCGCTGACCCGCCGCGCGACGCTGACGCGGGAATGGTTCGCCTTCCTCGATAAATATCCGGTGCTGCTGATGCCGGTTTCCGGCGAGCTGCCGTTCCCCGATCATCTCGACCGCAAGGACGAGGCGTCGTTCGCGCGCGTGTGGCACGCGCAGCTGCCGCAGATCGCGATCCCCTTCATGGGGCTTCCCGGGCTTGTCGTCTCCACCGGCCTCGTCGGGCGGATTCCGGTCGGCGTGCAGCTAGTGGCCGGCCGCTACCGCGAGGATCTCTGCCTCGCCGCGGGCGAGGCGGTCGAGGCCGGCGGCACGCCGTCGGCTGCCATTGATCCGGTGAGCTGAGATGGCATCGGTCTACGATTTCACCGCCAAGTCGCTCGCCGGCGAGGACATGCCGTTGCGGCAGTTCGAGGGGCAGGTGCTCTTGATCGTGAATACGGCGAGCGCCTGCGGGTTCACGCCGCAGTACAAGGGCCTCCAGGAGCTCCATGCCGGACTGTCGCCGCGCGGCTTTGCCGTGCTCGGCTTCCCCTGCAACCAGTTCGGCGCGCAGGAGCCGGGGACGGCCGCGCAGATCGCCGCGTTCTGCGAGACCAACTATTCCGTGACGTTTCCGATGTTCGCCAAGATCGACGTCAACGGCAGCGGCGCGCATCCATTGTACGAACACCTGAAACATGAGAAGTCCGGCCTGCTCGGGCCGGCGATCAAATGGAACTTCACCAAGTTCCTGGTCGATCGCTCCGGCAAGGTCGTGGCGCGGCATGCGCCGACCGCCAGGCCCGAGGGATTGAAGAAGGAAATCGAGGCGCTGCTATGAGCGACGACAACGACACCAACGACCAATTCCCCGACCGCCTCTCGGTCGATCCGAACAGCCCGTACTACAACGCGGATATTCTCGCCCGCGATGTCGGCATCCGCTTCAAGGGCGTCGAGAAGACCAATGTCGAGGAATACTGCATCAGCGAAGGCTGGGTGCGCGTCACCGCCGGCAACGCCAAGGACCGCTACGGCAATCCGCTGACCATCAAGGTGCACGGGCCGGTCGAGCCGTATTTCCGGGATAAGGCGAAGTCCTGAGCCGACTCCACCACCGTCATTTGCGAGCGCAGCGAAGCAATCCATTCCTCCGCTTGTTGAGAAATGGATTGCTTCGTCGCTTCGCTCCTCGCAATGACGGTGCGCAGAGAAGCGGGCAGCCAAAATAGAGAGCAACAACAGCATGTCCGTCCGCATCGTCGACGTCCGCGAGGTCACAAAACCGATCTCCTCGCCGATCCGCAACGCCTATATCGACTTCACCAAGATGACCTCGAGCCTGGTTGCCGTGGTCACCGATGTGGTGCGCGACGGCAGGCGGGTGGTCGGCTACGGATTCAATTCCAACGGCCGTTACGGGCAGGGTGGTCTGATCCGCGAGCGCTTTGCGCCGCGCCTCAAGGAAGCCGATCCGAAATCGCTGCTCGATGCCAGCGGTGACAATCTCGATCCGGACAAGGTCTGGGCGACGCTGATGTCGAACGAGAAGCCGGGCGGCCATGGCGAGCGTTCGGTTGCAGTCGGCACCATCGACATGGCGGTGTGGGACGCGGTGGCGAAGATCGCCGGCAAGCCGCTGTTCCGGCTGCTCGCCGAGCGCCATGGCGTGAGCGCCAACCCGCGCGTCTTCGTCTATGCCGCCGGCGGCTACTATTATCCCGGCAAGGACCTCGGCGCGCTGCGCAGGGAGATGCGCGGCTATCTCGACCGCGGCTACAACGTCGTGAAGATGAAGATCGGCGGCGCGCCGCTCGCTGAGGACCGCGAGCGCATCGAGGCGGTGCTGAAGGAAATCGGCAGCGCAGCGCAGCTTGCGGTCGACGCCAACGGCCGCTTCGATCTGGAAACCGCGATCGCCTACGCCAAGATGCTGCGGGAGTACCCGCTGTTCTGGTACGAGGAGGCCGGCGATCCGCTCGACTACGCATTGCAGGCTGCGCTCGCCGAATTCTATCCAGGCCCGATGGCGACCGGCGAGAATCTGTTCAGCCACCAGGACGCGCGGAACCTGATCCGCTATGGCGGCATGCGGCCGGACCGCGACTGGCTGCAATTCGACTGCGCGCTGTCCTACGGGCTCTGCGAGTATCAGCGCACGCTCGAGGTGCTGAAGACCCACGGCTGGTCGCCGAGCCGCTGCATCCCGCATGGCGGTCACCAGATGTCGCTCAACATCGCAGCCGGCCTCGGCCTCGGCGGCAACGAGAGCTACCCCGACCTGTTCCAGCCCTATGGCGGGTTCCCGGACGGCGTCCGCGTCGAGAACGGCCATATCGTGATGCCCGATCTTCCCGGCATCGGCTTCGAGGGCAAATCCGACCTCTACGCAGAAATGAAGGCGCTGGCCGACTAAACAGCCGGGCCCGTGCCGATCCGGCGGTTCGGGGCATGCCTGAGTTCGCTCGCAAATTCCTGTGAGCAACGCTCAAGAAAATATTGAACGTTGCTCATGTTCGGTTATACTCATGAGGGAGAGACGCCATTCCGGGTCACCTGGACGGCGCTGAACCGATCATGAGGATAGCCGCATGCCATATTCGGCGAAGGATCTCCGCCAAGCCGCAGATGCCGGGGCGATCAGCCCGGCTGATCTGGAACGCCTGCTGGCCTTCCTGGCGAGCAGCGAAGGGCAGGGGGCGGCCGGCGACGCAAGCCCGGCCGCCAGGTTCGATGCCGCACACGTGCTCTGGTACGCCGGCGCGCTGATCGTGATCGGCGCCATGGGCCTGTTCTCGACCCTGGCCTTCACCCAGATGGGCGGCCGGGCACTGACGGTCTGCGCGCTGGCCTACGCCACCGCCTTCACGATGGCTGGCCACTATCTCTGGCACCGCAAAAACCTGCGGGTTCCCGGCGGCCTCTTGATCGCGATCGCGGTCTCGATGGCGCCGCTCGCGGTCTACGGCATCCAGGACGAACTGGGTTGGTGGGGCAAGTTCGGCAAGCCGGGGACCGTGCAGGATTTCTACATCTGGGTGAAGGGCAGCTGGATCTTCATGGAGATCGCAACGATTGCCGCCGGCGTCGTCGCGCTGCGTTACTTCCGCTTCGCCTTCATCGTCGCGATCATCGCGTTCGCGCTGTGGTTCATGTCGATGGATCTGGCGCCTTGGTTCAGCGGCACGGCTCATGCCGACTTCGAGACGCAGCGCCGGGTGTCGGTCTGGTTCGGACTGGCCGTCCTTGCGGTGGCATGGACCGTCGACTATCGCAGCCGCAATGCCGACTTTGCGTTCTGGCTGCATCTGTTCGGTCTGATGGCGTTCTGGGGCGGGATCACCGCGTCCTCGGGTTCAACCGAACTGGGCAAAGCGGTCTACTGTCTGCTCAATGTCGGCCTGATCGCGATCGCCGTGATCCTGATGCGGCGCGCCTATGCGGTGTTCGGCGCGTTCGGCATCTGCCTCTATCTCGGTCATCTCGCCGACGTCGTGTTCAAGGACTCGCTGTGGTTTCCGTTCTCGCTGTCGCTGATCGGGATTGCCGTGATCGCCGCAGGCCTGCTCTACCATCGCAACGAGCGTGCGATCGCCGGCTGGATCGACACGCATCTGCCGGCGGGGCTGCGGCCGCGATCCGCAACGGCGTGAGGGCATCCTCACGGCTTTAGAATCGATACAATCTGGAATCCCTACAAGGAGAGCGGTGCGCGAGCGCCGCTCTTCGTTTCCGGGCGCAAATCCGGAAGCCGACTGAAACCATTTGTATCCTTGACTTTTCCGACCGTGCGCTCGCTGCGAGCAGAACCTGCGGGCTTTCGTCGCGATTTTATTCCGTCGTCGCGCAAAAATTTTGTCAGGCCCGTCGTCTGGACGCACGGCACCTCACGTCTCTAGAGGACGACGCATCGCCTTTGGGCAAGGCGAGAGTTGCTTGGGGACGACGTCATGACATCAAGATCACAAAACAACCGTCGCACGGTTCTGCTTGCGAAACTCTCGCTGCTCACGGCGAGCTATCTCGCGCTGAGTGTTCCGCTCGTAACGTCCGCGGCGCAGGCGCAGTCGGCCCCGGCGCAAGGCGGCGCATCGTCGCTGCCGCCGGTCACCGTCACCGCGCCGGCCACGCAACGCCGCCGCAGCGCGCCGTCGTCGTCGCGCAACACGGCCGCCGCACGCGGCCGCCGTACCCAGACCGCACGGCGGATCGAGCCCACGGCCGCGCCGAAGCCTTTCACGGAATCGCAGGATGCCCGCACCGGCACATCGGGCTACTTCGCCAACAGCACCTCGGTTGCGACCAGGACCAACACCGCCATCGTCAACATCCCGCAATCGCTCAACGTCATCACGCGGGAGCAGATCCGCGACCAGAACTACCAGGGCCTCACCGACGTCACCCGCTACGTCCCCAGCGTTGCCGTGCATCAGGGCGAGGGCAATCGCGATGAGCTCGTGATCCGCGGCGTGGATTCCAGCGCCAACTTCTTCGTCAACGGCTTTCGCGACGACGTGCAGTATTTCCGCGACATGTACAACGCCCAGAGCATCGAGGTGCTGAAAGGGCCGAGCGCGCTGACCTTCGGCCGCGGCGCCGGCGGCGGCCTGCTCAACCGCACGCTGAAGGAGGCCGACGGCAACCGCGTCTACGAGGCGACGGCGCAGACCGGCTCGTGGGGCGATCGCCGCGTCACCCTCGATGCCGGACAGGCGATCAACGAGAACGTCGCAGCAAGGCTCAACGTGTTCTACGAGGGCGCCGACGCCTTCCGCGATTTCAATCATCTCGAGCGCTACGGCATCAATCCGACGGTGACGCTGAAGCCTGACGACAACACCAGGATCAAGCTGAGCTACGAGTATTTCCACGACGGGCGCACCGCCGATCGCGGCAATCCCTCACAGGGGCTGCCGGGTGGGGCGACCCGCTTCAACCCGACCACGCCGTTCGCGCCGAATGGCGACTTCTCGACCTTCTTCGGCAGTCCGGCGCTGAACACCGCGCAGGCGACGGTGCAGACCGGCATGGCAATCATCGAGCACGATTTCGAGAACGGGCTGACGGTGCGCAACGGCACCATCGCCGCCGACTACCAGAAGTTCTATCAGAACGTCTATCCGACCGGCGGCGCGCTCGCGGGCGCGGTCAACCCGGCGGACACCGCGGTCAACCTCGGCGCCTACCAGCACACGACGAACCGCGACAATTTCTTCAACCAGACCGATTTCACCTACAAGACCTGGACCGGTCCGCTGTTCCACACTGTCGGCTTCGGCACCGAGTTCGGCCGCCAGAGCGGTGTCGACATCCGCAACACCGGAATCTTTCCCAACGGCACCAACACCATCGTGCAGAATCCGTTCGCGCCGACTTACTTCGGCCCGGTGACGTTCATTCACCATTTCACCGGCACCAACACCGACGGCGTCACCACGCCCGACTCCAACAGCCGCTACGCGCTGAACATCCAGTCCGGTTATGTCAGGGACACCATCGAGATCTCGCGCGGGATGCAGATCGTCGCCGGTGCGCGGTTCGATCGCTTCGACATGTCGGCGACCGACATGAACACCAACATCAACCGTAATCGCGTCGACAATCTGGTGTCGCCGCAGGGCGCCCTGATCATCAAGCCGATCGATTCGATGTCGGTCTACACTGCCTACAGCATCTCCTACCTTCCGGCCTCGGGCGACCAGTTCAGCGCGCTGAACGACGGCACGCTGATCCTGCAGCCGCAGCGCTTCGAGAATGTCGAGCTCGGCATGAAGTGGAACATCAATCCGAAGCTGCTGTTCTCGACCGCGGTCTACAATCTGAACCGCACCAACCAGCCGATCGCCGACGGCAACAATCCCGGCTTCTTCTTTCCCTCGGGCAGCACGCTGACGCGCGGCGTCGAGGCGAGCCTGACCGGCTACATCACCGAGCAATGGCAGTCGTCGCTGGCTTATGCCTATACCGATGCGAAGATCACCGGCGCGACCTCGGCGACGGTGGTGCCCGGCAACCGCGTCCAGCTCGTGCCGTACAATCAGTTTGCCTGGTGGAACAAGTATCAGTTCACGCCGACGTGGGCGGCGGCGCTCGGCGTGATCTATTTCGGCGATTCCTTCGCCTCGTCCGACGACACCGTGCGGCTGCCGGGCTTCGTCCGCTTCGATGCGGCGGTCTATGCCAAGATCGACGAGACCTGGAGCGCGCAGCTCAATGTCGAGAACATCTTCGACAAGGGCTATTGGGCGTCCGCCGACGGCAACAACAACATCTCGCCGGGGCAGGGCCGCACGGTGCGGCTGACGGCGCGGGCGAGGTTTTAGGACGCCGAGGCGTCGAACGCCGTGCCGTCATTGCTATCGATGTTCATTGCCCCGTGACCCTGAGGAGCCGCGAAGCGGCGTCTCGAAGGATCGACGGCCACCGGCCGGGCCGTGCATCCTTCGAGGCTCGCTCCGCTCGCACCTTAGGATGACGGTGTTGGAATGCGGACGCTCTATGACGGGATAGAGCTGGGTCTCGTCACCCCAGCCGCATGTCTAGCAGCCGCCGGCCTTCGCCCTTCAAGAGCTTCTTCACCGCGCTCGAGGCGATCACCTCGCCATTGTTGGCGTAGGCTTCGTGGTTCTTCTCGATGTCGTCGAGGCGGTAGAGGTAGTTGACCATGACGCCGGCGGATTCGCGCAGGCCCTTGGGCGAGAGGTCGCCGAGCCAGTTGATCCGCTCCAGCCGCGCGCCGTTGCCGAGATGGAAGCGCGCGACCGAATCGATCAGCCGGCCCTTCGGCGTGCGCGCCTTCAGGAAGTAATAGGCGGCGAGCGGCTCCAGCAAGGCGCGGAGTTGCGTGGCGAGCTCGGCATTCTCGAACCAGTCGGGCTTGCCGAGGCTTTCCAGCAGCTGGCGGTCTTCCTCGGTCAGCGGCGCGTCATCGGCCTGCTTGACCCACTGCATGAAGCCCGGCACCGGCGACAGCGTCACGAAGTTGTCGAGCTTGGGCAATTCGCGGCGCAGCTCCTCGACCACCTGCTTGATCAGGAAGCTGCCGAAGGAGATGCCGCCGAGCCCGCGCTGGGTGTTGGAGATCGAGTAGAACACCGCGGTGCGGGCCCGCTCGACGGGCACCGGCTCGCGCTCTTCCGCGAGCAGCGGCGCGATCGCGCCCGGGATGGCTTCGGTCAGCGCGACCTCGACGAAGATCAGCGGCTCGTCGGCCAGCGCCGGATGGAAGAAGGCGTAGCAGCGGCGATCGATCGGATCGATACGGCGGCGCAGGTCGTCCCAATCGCGGATCTCATGCACGGCCTCATAACGGATGATCTTTTCCAGAATATTGGCCGGCGACGACCAGTCTATCCTGCGCAGCACAAGAAATCCCCTGTTGAACCAGGACGAGAGCAGGTGCACCACGTCGCGATCGAGCGCGGCGAGGTCCTTGTTGCCCTTCATCAATGAAAGCAGATCCGATCGGATCGACACCAGCTCGCCGGTGCCGCCGGGCGCACGATTGAGCCGGCGAATCAATTCCTGGCGGCGCGGCTCGGAGGCGAAGTGCAGGTCGCTGGCATCGTCGCCATTGGCTTTCGCGCGCCAGCTTTCGATCGCCTGCGTCAGTCTGGCCCGATCGGGTCCGAAATCGCGCGCCAGCGTCTGGAAGAACGACAGCCGGCCGGGCGCATCGAGGTGGTGGTAGCGATCGAGCACTTCGCGCGCCATCGCGGTGCCAGAGGCCTCGCCACGGCCGGACAGCAGCGCCTCGCACAATTCCAGCAGCTCGGACGCATCCTGCTTGTCGTTGGCCGGGCTGGCGCGGCCGAGCAGGACGCGGCCACGTTCGGAAATCGTCGAGAGCAGATCGGAGAAAAAGGCGTTGGCCATGAGCAGGTCGTATCCAGCGGGTCGTATCCAGTGAAGCCGGACCTTACACGGGATTTAAGGTCGGGAGCACTGCAATCAAGCGCAGGGATCGTACGGAAATATGTCGCAGCGCGACAACGGTATGATTCGTCGCTGCTGCGCCCGTTGACAAATCCCGTTCACCTTTTCTCGCACGTTTTCTCCGCGAACGCGGTCGGTGTCTTGCCGGTGACCTGGCGGAACGCATGGGAGAACGCCGGCACGCTGGCATAGCCGAGGTCGGAGGCGACCTGCTTGACCGAGACGTTGGCGTTGGTCGACAGGCGCTCGATCGCGGCCGCGATGCGGGCGCGCTGGCGCCAGCTCTTGAAGGAGAGCTGCGTCTCCGCCGCGAACAGGCGCGACAGCGTCCGCCCGGAGGTGCCGACGGTGCGCGCCAGCGCGTCGATCTCGTGGTCCTTGGTCGGATCGGCCAGCACGATGTCGGCGGCGCGGCGGCAGCGCGGCTCCTGCGGCAGCGGGATGAAGGTCGCGGAGTCCTCGGCCTGGTGCAGCTCCAGCATCACGAGCCGGATCAACAGGTCGGTGCGCTCGCGCCCGCAGGACGTGTCGAACAGCGCGAGGATCGCCTGGTGCACCAGCGGCGAGACCCGCACCACGAATTCGTGCTTGAGGCTGTCGCTGCGCTGCTCGCGCGCAAGCCAGGCCTGGTCGAAATACAACGTACGCATCTCGATATCCGCGAGCACGTCGATCGCGTGGGGAAGCAGGGCAGGGACCCACACCGCGCGGTCCGGCGGCACCAGCCAGCGGCCCTGCGGCGTGGTCACCTGCATGGTGCCGCTGGCGGCATAGACCAGCTGAGCCTCGCGGTGCATGTGCGCCTCGAGACGGACGCCTTTCTGGTAGCTGCGCGCGACCATATGGACGCCGTCGCCGGTGACGCGCCGGTCCTTGTGGAGGGCTCTTATTGGCGGTTCAGCGATAGTCATTGGCGACATCCCGTCAGGACAAGCACCTATAACCTATTTTGGAGCAATTGAAGAATCGCGTGAGAGACGTGCCCATGAACAGCCCCAGGAACAGTTCAAGCAACAGTCCCGGCCGGGTGATCACCTTCGTCAACGCCGCCCATTTCATCGACCACTATGCGATGCTGATCTTCGCCGCCGCGGTCATCATCATGGGCCCGGCACTCGGCATGGCCTACTCGGAACTGCTGCCCTATGCGACGCCGGGCTTCATCGCCTTCGGCGCCGGCTCGCTGATCACCGGCTGGCTCGGCGACCGCTGGAGCCGCCGCCACATGATGGTGATCTTCTTCGTCGGCATCGGGCTGTCGATGATCTCGGTCGGCTTCGTGCAGACGCCGCTGCAACTCGGCGCGGCGCTGCTTTCGATCGGCATCTTCGCCTCGATCTACCATCCGGTCGGCACCGCGATGATCGTGTCCTATGCCGAGAAGCTCGGCGCCCAGATGGGAATCAACGGCGTCTGGGGCAATCTCGGGGTCGCCTCGTCGGCGCTGGTCACCGGCGTGATCGGCCAGTATCTCGGCTGGCGCTGGGCCTTCATCGTGCCCGGCACGGTCACCGTGCTGATCGGCATCGCCTTCGCGATGACGGTGGTGCACGAGGACCGCAAGGGCTCCAAGCAGGCCGCTGCCCAGGTGCGCGTCGCCAAGGAGGACATGTGGCGCGTGGTGCTGTCGCTCCTGATCGTGGTGATCGCGATCTCGACGACGTTCAACGCGGTGACGGTGGCGCTGCCGAAGCTGTTCGCCGAACGGCTCGCCGACCTGACCAGGAGCCCGGCGCTGCTCGGCGTGATCGCGGCCGGGGTCTATGTATTCGGCGCGATGACGCAGTACACGATCGGCAAGCTGCTCGACAGGTACTCGCTGAAGACGGTGGCGCTGCCGCTGTCGTTCCTGCTGGCGCCGTTCCTCTATCTGGCGGCGAGCCTCTCCAACCTGCCGCTGATCGTGGTCTCGATCGGCATCGTGATGGGCGCGTTCGGCCAGGTGACGGTGAACGATGCGATGGTCGGCAAGTACACCACCGAGGAATGGCGCTCGCGCGCCTATGCGGTGCGCTATTTCGTCGGCTTCACCGCGGCGGGCGCCTCCGTCGGCCTGGTGGCCTGGCTGTACGACCAGGGCGGCTTCTCGATGATGCTGCGCGCGTTCGCCGCGCTGTGCCTGCTGGCAATTGCGGCCGCGATCATCCTGCCGCGCGAGATCCGGACCCCCGCGACGCAGACGGGCTGACGCAATAGTGTTTTGCCACCCGGTTTGCGGCTGAGATAGTACCCTCCGGCTCCTCGGCGGGTACGCGGCTCCTGCGCGGGCGGCAATCCGTGAGCTTGGTCACGCTTCGCGAACTTTGTTCCAATCCGCAGGTGTGGTAGGTTTGGCTGGGCCTCGGGGACGTGGCGCCGGTTGCGCCTCGAGCACACATCTCTTTGGAGCAACCGGAGCGCTATGGGAGAACTTCGCGACTTCAAGTCAGGTCGGTCACAGCCCGACAATACGCAGCCTCCTGGCAACTCAATGCCGCGGCGGCTCGCAGCGATCGTTGCTGGCGATATCGCCGGCTACAGCCGGCTGATGCAAATTGATGAAGAAGGCACGCATACGCGCGTCAAGCGGACCCTGCGCGACCTGATCGAGCCCACCATTGCCGAGCACCATGGCAAGCTGGTCAAGACCACCGGCGACGGCTTTATCGCGATGTTCGACAGTCCTGTCGAGGCCGTCCGTTGCAGCATCGTGATCCAGCAGAACATGATCGGCCGCAACGCGGCGATCGCGCGAGATCACTGGATCGAGTACCGGATCGGCGTCAATCTCGGCGACGTCATCATCGAGCCGGACGACATCTATGGCGACGGCGTCAACGTGGCCTCGCGTCTGGAAGGGATCGCGGCGCCGGGTGACGTCTTCATCTCCGGCGGCATCTATGAGCAGATCAAGCACAAGATGGTCTGCGGGTACGAATCGCTTGGCGACAAGAAGGTCAAGAACATCACCGATCCGGTCCGGGTCTATCGCGTGCTGCCGGACGCTGCCGCGTACCAGAGGACGCGCAGGCGTCGCGAGTCCATCCTGCTCACGCTGCTCGGATTGGCGGTCGCAATCATCGCGGGGGGCGTGCTGTGGTACATGCTGGCGCAACCGCGCGGCAAGCCCGCCGATTTGGCACAGGCGCCTCCGTCGCCGGCGGCGTCGCCTGCCGTTCCGCAGCCGGCACCGAGCCCGGCTCCAGGCCAAGCTGCAAGTCCGATCCCGCGCGCCGCACCGACGCAGCAAGCGTCGCCTCAAGCGGCGCCCTCCGCAAGTCCCGCCGTGTCGGTGCCGGAGCCTGAAATGGTCTCGCTGCAGGGCGGCAGCTTCTCGATGGGAAGCAATGACGACCCCTCGGAGCGGCCGATCCGCAAGGTGACGGTCAAGCCGTTCGCCATGGGCAAGTATCCGGTCACCGTGCGGGAATGGAATGCCTGCGCGGCGGCCAAGGCCTGCGGCTTCACGGCCAGCGGCAAGGACGACGTTCCCGTCACCAATGTGAGTTGGAGCGATGCGAAGCAATATCTGACCTGGCTCGCCGAGGCGACGAAGAAGGCCTACCGGCTTCCAAGCGAAGCCGAATGGGAATACGCGGCGCGCGGCGGCACGTCATCGAAATATTGGTGGGGCGACCAGATGCAATCGGGCAACGCCGGTTGCAAAGATTGCGGCGGCGACGCTGCCGCCGATCAGCCGGTCAAGGCCGGCAGCTTCAAGCCGAATCCGTTCGGCCTCTACGACATGGGCGGCGGGGTCGATCAGTGGGTCGAGGATTGCTGGCACAGGAACTACCAGGGCGCGCCGGCCGACGGCGCCGTGTGGTCCGGCGGCGACTGCGCCTCCCATGTCATCCGCTCCGGCTCCTGGAAGAATGACGCGCGCTATGTGCGTCCGGCCAATCGCGACAATTACGACACCAATGTTCGTTATCCGACCCACGGTTTCCGGGTCGCACTGTCTCCCTGAGCGGTCATCCCTGATCGCCAGGCTTCATGGAGGGGCTATGAAAAGTGCAGGCTTGATCATGCTCGCCGCGGCGCTGACGCTGTTCGCGGCTCCGGCCGACGCGCAGAACAAGCCGGCCGGCAAGGACACCAAGCTGTATTTCATCTGGCCACGCGACGGCGCCAAGCTCAAAAGCCCGTTCTGGTGCCGCTTTGGGCTGCGCAACATGGGCGTCACCCATGCCGGCGACGACTACCCGAACAGCGGCCATCACCATCTTCTGATCGACGTGAACGAGCCGCTGAATCCGAATGAGCCGATCCCCTCGGACAAGTCTCATTTGCACTTCGGTGCGGGCCAGACCGAGACGCAGCTCGATCTGGCGCCCGGCAAGCACACCTTGCAGCTCGTGCTGGGCGATGCCAAGCACTACCCATTCAACCCGCCGGTCGTCTCCGAGAAAATCACCATCCGGGTCAAATAGGCCGATACGGATGGCTCCCTTGCGCGAACCGCCGCTTGCGCAAGGCGGCCTCGTGCGGTTTGTTGCGCGCCGCCGGGCGCAAGACTTGGTGCAAGCAAGACCCGGTGTGGAGGGCCTCCGATGTTGTCTCGATTGCTGCGTCTGGCCGGCCTCGTTCTGGGAGTGATTGTGATGGCCACATCAGCCGACGCCGAAGCCTTGAAGGATCAGATCGCGCCGACCGGAAAGCTCCGGGTCGCGATCGCGATCAGCCCGGCGGGCGGCGCGTTCTGGTCGACCAAAACCGGGACTGGCTATGCCGGCGTTCCAGTCGATCTCGGCCGCGAGATGGCGGCGCAGCTCGGCGTGCCCGTCGAATACGTCGTGCACCAGAATTCCGGCCAGATTACCGACGCGGCGTCGAAGAACACCTGGGACGTCACCTTCCTGCCCAAGGATCCCGAGCGCGAGACCAGGATGACGTTCGGGCCGATCTACGAGGTCGCCGACGCCACCTACATCGTCAGGCCGGGCTCGAAGATCACCAATTTCGCCAGCCTCGACCAGGACGGCGTCAAGGTCGCCGCCGTCAACAACACTACGACCATGCGCGGCGCGATCGCGCATCTCAAGCGCGCCAAGGTCACCGGGTATCAGACCTATGACGAGATTTTCCATCTACTGGAGAATGGCGAGGTGGACGCCTTCGCACTGTCGCGCGACCAGCTGATGGCGATGGCGAAGAAGATTCCAGGCACCTGCGTGCTGGACGAGACCTTCAAGCAGACCGTGACCGCGGTTGCGGTGCCGCTCGACCATCCGCTCGCGGCCGCCTTCGTCACCAAATTCATGACCGAGGCGATCGCCAACGGCACGCTGCGCAAGGCCTATGACAGCAACGGGCTGAAGGATTCGCCGGTCCGCACCGAGGTGAAGTGAAGTAGCGGCGCGTATCGACGACCCTATCCCCGTGATCCTGAGGCGCGAGCGGAGCGAGCCTCGAAGGATCGACCGCCACCAGCCGGGGCCGTGCATCCTTCGAGACGGCCGCGATGCGGCCTCCTCAGGATGACGGGGAATAGAGAAGGGGCGCCGCAATGAGTGACATCTGGGCAAGCTGCATAAATCGGCGCCATTGTGCCGGTCGGCTCCCATGCCGAATGGATAAGCAGTTGTATTAGAATGGTTTTTTGTTCTGGCGCCGGCATCACCGGTTGGCATATCCATTGCTTTTGATTGCACCAGTCAATGACGACTGCCGTCCTCCGGATTGCCGAAGCCAGCGAAGGCCGAGGTGAGGGGATCAAGGCGCCCCGCCGGGGCGTCTCGAGCAATCGTTGCAACCCATCTTCCCCGGACGGACGAGCATTTCAACCAACCCGCGTCGCTTCCGGCAGGCAACCGGCGCGGCCGAATTGCGCAAGGGGACTTTATCAATGGCCTATCTCGCACCGTCCGAATTCGTCACCAAAATGGTGGACGCCGGCGAATCCAAGATCTTCATGTCGACGCGCGACACCGTGATCCGCGCCTACATGGCCGGTGCGATTCTCGCGCTGGCGGCCTGGTTTGCGGTGACGATCAACGTCAACACGGGCCAGCCGATCATCGGGGCGTTGTTGTTCCCGGTCGGCTTCGTCATGCTCTATCTGCTGGGCTTCGACCTCTTGACCGGCGTGTTCGTGCTCTCGCCGCTCGCGCTGCTCGACAAGCGCCCCGGCGTCACGCTCGGCGGCGTCCTGCGCAACTGGGGCCTCGTCTTCATCGGCAATTTCGCCGGCGCGCTCACGGTGGCGTTCATGATGGCGTTCGTGACCACCTTCGGCTTCACGCAGGAGCCCGACAAGGTCGGCATGACCATCGGCAACATCGGCGAGGGCCGAACGCTGGGCTACGCGGCGCATGGCGCGGCGGGCATGGCTACGCTGTTCATTCGCGGCATGCTCTGCAACTGGATGGTCTCGACCGGCGTCGTCGGCGCCATGATCTCCACCACGGTGCCCGGCAAGGTGATCGCGATGTGGATGCCGATCCTGGTGTTCTTCTACATGGTGTTCGAGCATTCGGTGGTGAACATGTTCCTGTTTCCGTCGGGACTGATGCTGCATGCCAAGTTCTCGATCATGGACTATTTGATCTGGAACGAGATCCCGACCGTGCTCGGCAACCTCGCCGGCGGCCTCGCCTTCACCGGGCTGACGCTCTACACCACCCACGTGAAGACGGCGCCGAAGCGCCAGCGCCTGGCCGCTTGATCCTGGCCGGCTGATGGGGCTCTCCTGTCGCGGAGGGCCCCATTCGCATCGGGACGGTCGATGCCGCGCGCGCTGAAAATATCGGTCGGGCAATTCTCTGATCAGGGCCGCAAGGACGCCAATCAGGATTTCCACGGCGTGCTGATCCCGGGCGAACCGCTGCTCGGCCTGAAGGGCATCGCCGTGGTGCTCGCCGACGGCATCTCCTCGAGCAGCGTCGGCCGCGTCGCTGCGGAGTCCGCGGTCAAGAGCTTCCTGACTGACTACTACTGCACCTCGGAATCCTGGTCGGTGAAGAGCTCGGCGCAGCGGGTGCTGGAGGCGACCAATTCCTGGCTGTACGCGCAGACGCGGCGCGGCCAGAATCCCTACGACAAGGACAAGGGTTACGTCTGCACGCTGACCGCCTTGGTCATCCGATCGACCATTGCGCATCTGTTCCATGTCGGCGACAGCAGGATCTATCGCGTCGCCGGCAACAGCCTCGAGCAACTGACCAACGACCACCGCGTCGTGATCTCATCGCAGCAGAGGTATCTCGGCCGCGCGCTCGGCGTGAGCCCGCAGCTCGAGATCGACTACCAGAATCTCCCGCTCGAGCGCGGCGACATCTTCCTGCTGGTGACCGACGGCATCTACGAGCACGTCCCGGCGCGGCAGCTGGCGAAGACGATCAAAGACGGCGCCGCCGACCTCGACGCTGCCGCGAAGGCGATCGTCGCCCAGGCCTATGAGAGCGGCAGCCCGGACAATCTCACCGCGCAGATCGTCCGGATCGACGAATTGCCCGACGGCGATGCCAGCGAGGTGTTCGGCCAGCCCAGTGAATTGCCGCTGCCGCCGCTGCTCGATGCGAGGATGCTGTTCGACGGCTACCGCATCGTGCGCGAACTGCATGCCTCACACCGCAGCCATATCTATCTCGCGGTCGACGAGGAAAGCGGCACCACGGTCACGATCAAGATCCCCTCGATCGACCTGCGCGACGACGGCGCCTATCTGAAGCGCTTCATGATGGAGGAGTGGGTCGCCCGGCGGATCGACAGTCCGCATGTGCTGAAGCCGTTTCTGCCGCAGCGCAGACGCAATTTCCTCTATGTCGCGATGGAATATATCGACGGCCAGACCCTGACGCAGTGGATCACGGACAATCCCGCGCCGGCGCTGGAGACCGTGCGCGACATCACTGAGCAAATTGCAAAAGGGCTGCGCGCGTTCCACCGCAAGGAGATGCTGCACCAGGACGTCAGGCCCGACAACATCATGATCGACAAGACCGGAACGGTGAAGATCATCGATTTCGGCTCGACGCGGATTTCGGGCGTCGCCGACGCCGCGCCTGTGGGCGTCGAGGACATTCTGGGCACCCAGCAATACACCGCGCCGGAATATTTCCTGGGCGAGGGCGGCACGGCGCGCTCCGACCTGTTCTCGCTCGGCGTCGTCACCTATCAGATGTTGACGGGACGCCTGCCCTATGGCGCGCAGATCGCCCGCGCCCGCACGCGATCCGACTTCAACCGGCTGGTCTACCGTCCGGCCGCGCATGGCGGCCGCGAGGTCCCGAACTGGGTCGACGGCACGCTGGAGCGCGCCGTGCACGCCAATCCGCTCAAGCGCTACGACAGCTTTTCCGAATTCCTGTTCGACCTGCGCAATCCCAACGCAAAGTATCTGACGAATTCATCGACCCCGCTGATCGAGCGCAACCCGGTGCTGTTCTGGAAGTCGACCACGCTGGTGCTGGCGGTCGTCGTGGTGCTGCTGCTGGCCTACGGCGCGCATCATTTGCGGTAGCGGGTCGGGTTGCGTTGACCTAACCCCGTCATCCTGAGGTGCGAGCTCTTGCGAGCCTCGAAGGGTGAATCGGCCCCGCTGGTGGCCGTGCATCCTTCGAGACGCGCGACGCGCTCCTCAGGATGACGGGGATAGAGGCGGAGGCGGTGCGCTGCTAATGCGTCGCGCCCGCGACGATCGGATCCAGCCCGCTCTTGACCAGCGCGTCGTGCGCGTCTGATGAGGCGAGGAAGCTGATCAGCGCCTTGCCGGCCTCACGCTCCTTCGAGACCGTCGCGATCCCGGCGGAGAACACCGTGATCTTCTGCAACGGCTCCGGCAGCGGACCGACGATGTCGATGCCGCTAACCGGCTTCAGTTCCGAGATCTGCTGCAGGCCGATCTCGGCCTCGCCCTTGGCGACGATTTCGCCGACCGGGGTCGCCGGGATCATCCGTGCCTTGTCCTTCATCTGGTCGGCGATGCCGAGTTTCTGGAACATCTCGGTCGAGACATAGACGCCGCTGGCGCTGTCGGAATAGGCGACCGATTTCGCCGCCAGCAGCGCCTGCTTGACGCTGTCGACCGAACTGATGTCCGGCTTCGGTGCGCCTGATTTGACCGTGATGCCGATCGGCGACTTCACGAGGTCGACGCGGCTGTCGGCCACCACCTTGCCCTGCTTGACGAGGTCGCCGAGCGCATAGCCGACCATGATCAGCACATCGGCCGGCTCGCCGCGCTCCAGCCGCACCGGAATGGCGTTGGTGGTCGTCCCCATCGACGGTCCGAAGGCGGTCACGACCTTGTGCCCGGTCTTGCGCTCGAACTCCGGTACCAGCGCCTTGTAGGCGGCGGTCAGCCCGCCGGAGATCATGACGTGGACTTCGGCGGCAGATGCGGCTGAGGTGAAGGCGAGGGCGCCGATGACGGCAAGCGTGAGGGCACGGAAGGCTGAGGCTGATCGCATGGAGTTTCTCCCTGGACGATTCTTGGGAAACGGGGTCGTCGTGGCCGGGAACACTACTGCGCGAGGGGATGCGTGGCTAGCCAACCACGGCCATCGCGAGGAGACGGAGCAATATGGGGAAAGGTGAGAGTTCGTAGCCCGGATGGAGCGAAGCGCAATCCGGGACCGGCTTCTCCGCGGAAGCACTTCCCGGATTGCGCTGCGCTTCATCCGGGCTACGGGATCCCGTCACGAATTCACATGCACGAAATCGCGCAGCAGCGGGTAGATCTCGTTGTTCCAGCGCTTGCCGGAGAACACGCCGTAATGGCCGACGCCGGCCTGCATGTGATGCACCTTGCGATAGGTGCGCACGCCGGTGCAGAGATCCTGGGCGGCGAGCGTCTGGCCGATCGAGCAGATGTCGTCCTTCTCGCCTTCCACCGTCATCAGGCCCATGCGCCGGATCGCCGCCGGGTTTACCGGGCGTCCGCGATGCATCAGCATGCCCTGCGGCAACAGGTGCTCCTGAAACACGTCGCGCACCGTCTCGATATAGAATTCCGCCGGCAGGTCCATGACCGCGAAATACTCGTCGTAGAAGGTCTTGATCACCTCGGCCTTGTCGGTCTCGCCCTTGGCGAGATGGTCGGCGAGATCGATGTGCTGCTTGATGTGACGCTCCAGGTTCATCGACACGAAGGCCGTGAGCTGCACGAAGCCCGGGTAGACCTGACGCAGCGCGCCCTTGCACTGCATGGGCACGTAATTGATCAGATTGTCCTCGAACCACTTGATCGGCTTGCTCTTGGCGAATTCGTTCACCTTGGTCGGCTGGATCCGCGTGTCGATCGGCCCGGCCATCAGGGTCAGCGACGCCGGCCGCGCCGGATGATTATCCTCCGACATGATCGCAGCCGCCGCCAGCGCCGACACCGAAGGCTGGCAGATCGCCACCATATGCGCGCGCGGGCCGAGCTGGCCGAGGAAATCGATCAGATGGTCGGTGTAGTCCTCGAGCCCGAAGCGGCCCTCGCTGCGCGGGATGTCGCGCGGGTTGTGCCAATCGGTGATGTAGACGTCGTGGTCCTGCAGCAGCGTCTTCACGGTGCCGCGCAGCAGCGTGGCGAAATGACCGGACATCGGCGCCACCAGCAAGAGCCGCGGCTGCTCCGGGCCGTCCACCTTCCTGAAATGCAAAAGCGAGCCGAACGGCGTCGCATAGGCGATCTCCTCGGTCACCTCCAATTCCCTGTTGCCGACGGTGACGCTGCCGATGCCGTAGTCGGGGCGGGCGTAGCTCAGGCTCGAGCGGGAGATCAGCTCGAGCGCGGCGGCGAGCCGGCCGAAGGTCCGGTCGGAGGTGCCCCGCGGCACCAGATTGAGATAGCGCAATGCCGCCGCGGCGCCGGTCCGCCACGGCGCGGTGAGGTCCATTTGGTTCTGATAGGCCTGGTACAGCATCGACATCATACGCATCCACCCGGTGGCCTGGTCTGCCAAGCAATATCGAGGCCAGAGGCGGGCCGGCTGCCCGGCAAATTGGCACGTGGCTTGCTGCAAAATGAACGGCGCCGGGGAGCGCGGCGGCTGGACCGGCGCGCGGCGCGGACGCGTTCAGGCGTGAGGAAACGATATGGCGAAAGCGACACTCACCATCAGCAGCAAGAACTATTCGTCCTGGTCGCTGCGCGGCTGGCTGCTGGCGAAATTCGCCGGGCTGGAATTCGAGGAGGTGGTCACCGCGCCCGATGATCCCGCGGCGCGGGCCGAACTGCTGCTGCTGTCGTCGTCGATCCTGGTGCCCTGCCTGCGCCACGACGGCGCGACGGTCTGGGACACGCTGGCGATCGGCGAGTATCTCAACGAAGTCATGCCGCAAGCCGGGCTGCTGCCGGAAGACCGCATCCAGCGCGCGCATTGCCGCTCGATCTCGGGCGAGATCCATTCCGGCTTCACCACGCTGCGCTCCTCGCTGCCGGTCAATCTCAAGGGGCATTTCCCCGGCTTCAAGATCTGGTCGCGGGCGCAGGCCGATATCGACCGGGTCTGCACCATCTGGCGCGATTGCCTCGGCGCCTCGGGCGGGCCGTTCCTGTTCGGCGCACGCCGCACCATGGCCGACGCGATGTATGCGCCGGTCGTGACCCGCTTCATGACCTATGACGTTAAGCTCGATCCTCTGCTGGCGGCGTATGCCGGGACCATCATGGCGATGCCCGAGATGCAGCAATGGATCGAGGCCGCGAAGGCGGAGCCTGCCGACGTCGAGGAGCTCGAGGTCGAATATTAGGCAGACGCGCCCCGGCCTGCCTGCGCCGGCGGCTCAAGCTCAAGGCAAGGCCTGCTCAATGGACATGCCGTCGGCGTCAGGCGTCGACGCGGCGCGACGATCGGGCGCAGCACGCGCCGAACGCAAATTCGCGCCGCGCGCCAGATGCTTCCGCTGCGATATCAGCACATGGCGAGACCGATCGCCGCAGCACAAGCGGGCTGGCAAGGATTTCGCATGGCGATGATCGAGCTGTGACCGCGACGATGCGACGCTGCCGAAAATTTGGACGCCGAGCCACGCCGCGATCTCGCGAACACGAGAACCGTGGAGGCTTGAATGAACCAGCACGCCGTCGTCAGCAAATTCTCCCACGTCAAACCCGGTGACACCGAGTTCAAGGGCGGAGGTCTGCGCGACTTCTTCCTGTATCGCGATCTTGGCATCGCTGATGCCACCAGCGGGCAGGTGATCTGCCATCTGGTCAAGGCCAATCCCGACATGCCGCCGGAGCAGGGCACCGGCTGGCACAAGCATCTGTGCGATTTTCAGATCGTCATCATGACCAAGGGCTGGGCGCGCTTCATGTACGAGGACAAGGAGACGCTGGTCGAGGCCGGCGACGTCATCCACCAGCGTCCCGGCATCACCCATTATCTGTTCGATTACTCGAAGGACATGGAATACCTCGAGATCGTCAGCCCAGCCGATTTCAAGACCGTGGATGTGCCGCCGGCGACCGAGACCGTGCCGCCGATCACGCCGTGGAAATGATCGCGAGGAGGAATAGCAAATGTCGTCGGCGGAGGAATTAACTTATGTTGTCGGCCGCTGGCTGCGGCCGATCGTCATGCTTCTGTATGTGGTGCGCCGGCTCGGGCTAATGACCACATCTAGCCGTGAACAACGGAGTACATAGCTCAATCAGTGATTCGGACGCGGTTCGTTCTATCCGCGTTCCAAATCTTAAGGAACGGCGTCTGCGCGTCGCGTTTTGAAACAACGCGCGTGCATGATCCTGAAGAATCATGTGCGCAAGCGCCTCCTGATCGGCTCAGGCCATGCCCGGTTGCTTCTCGCGCGGCTTCCGCCAGGCAATGACGTTGGCTTCCAGCGCACCGCCTGTCGTGTCATTGCGCCACTGGCCGTTGACGAAGCGGCAGGCGAACGGCAGCTGATACGTCCCGCTGTGATCCTCACAAAGCACTTCCACGCGTTGTTCCGGCGAAGGTTCGCCATTGCCATCGAATTGCGCCAGCCGTTTTTCGCGCGTTGCCATGCGATCTGTCTCCACTGCCCAAGGTCGAGCCAAAAGGGGTCGAACCAAACAAAGTTCCGAAGGCCCCCGTCCCCACGAGTAGTCCCCGTAATAAGTGAAGCACACCGCTCGAATACGGTTTCAGTGTGGTATGTGTGCCGTGCTTTCAGCGTCGCGAGCACAAAACTGTGAATGACGCATTTGCTTGGGGATGCCGATGATCGCTCGTTTCGCTCCTGTTCTGCTGATACCGCTTGCGCTCGGCGCCGTTGGAACCGCGCATGCGCAGGACGTGCCCGGCATCGAGATCTGCACCGTCGAGAAGACGATGGAGCGGCGCACGAGCTGTCTGCAGAGCAATGTCGATTTCCTGCAGAAGACCATCACCAAGCTCACATCAGATCATCAGCAGAAGCTCGACGCCGCCAACCGGCAGATCGAAAGCCTGAAGAGTTCGGTCGCGGGCTTGCAGAAGCTCGTCACCGATCTGCAGGCGGCGCAGGTCAAGCTGACGGAGGATCCGAAGAAGAAAGCCGACGCGCCGCCGGCGAAGGATGCGGCGCCTGCGGCAAAGGACGGGACGAAGTAGCAAATCGTCATTGCGAGAAGCTCGCGACAAAATTGCGAAGCAATTTTGCGCTGAAGCGACGAAGCAATCCATCTCACCGCACGCGGCACTATGGATTGCTTCGCGGAGCCTGTCATCGGGCGCGCGTACGCGTGACCCGTTGGCTCGCAATGACGGTGGAAAGAGTCGGGCTCGTCACGCCACCCGATACTTCTCCATCACGTCGCGATCCGGTTCGTAGCCGAGCCCGGGGCCCTGCGGCACGGCGACATGGCCCTTGGCGTCGACATTGATGCGGTCGCCCCACAGGCAGGCGGGGCGCTTCATGAAGAACACCTCGATCAGGCCTTCGTCGCGGATCGCCATCAGATGCAGCGTGGCGAGGAAGCCCGGTCCGAAATAGGGCGAGTGTGGAATCACCTGGACGCCGAACTCGTCGGCGAGCACGGCCACGCGCAAAAATTCGGTGACGCCGCCGACCTTGATCACCGACGGCTGCGCGTGACTGACCGCGCCCGCGGTCATCATCTGGCGGAATTGGTGCACGGTGCAGGCGTTCTCGCCGGCCGCGATATCGAGCCGGCCCTCCCTGCGCACCTCCGCGAGCGTCGTAAAATCTTCCGGCGGCCAGACCGGCTCCTCCAGGAACATCGGCGCGGCCTGCTTGCAGTCGCGGGCGAATTGGATCGCCGCGGGCCCGTCCAGCGGACAGTTCATGTCGACCATCAGCGGCACGCCGGGGCCGATCGCCTCGCGTGCGGCCGTAACCGCAGGCACGGTGGTCTCGTGCAGCTTGATCGCGGAGTAACCGAGCTTGATCGCCTTCTTGCATTCGGTCGCGATGTGCGAGGGATTGCCGATCCGCATCAGGCTCGCATAGGCCGGGATCGTGCTGCGCTTGGCGCCGCCGATCAGTTGATGCAGCGGCACGTCCTTCACCTTGCCGGCGAGATCCCACAGCGCAATGTCGAGCGCCGAGATCGCAAACATCGTGATGCCGTAGCGGCCGAACAGATGCAAGTTGCGCTGGATCTGCTCCATCGCGGCGGGGATCCTGGCGGCATCGGGCACCTCGAGGCCGCGTGCCTGCGGCGCGATCATCTCGGTCACCGCCGTGCAGCTCGTCTTCGGGCAGACATAGGCGAAGGCATCGCCCCAGCCGGTCAGGCCGGCATCGGTCGACACCTCGACCAGCACCATGTCGAGCGCCGAAATCGCGGATGCTCCCTGGCGGAAGCTCGCGGGCCCGGCGTCATAGGGAATGCGGATGTGGTGGGCGCGGACGTCGGTGATTTTCATTGTTGTTGTCCTTCCGATCGCAGGATGTGCCTGGGATTCGTGATGGCCGGACATTTTAACCTGAGTACGACTAGCTCGCCTGCGGCGTCGCTTCGGCTTGTCTGGGTTCCGGCCGTTCCAAGTCCTGTTCCTGACAAGTCTTGCTTGCAAAAACCTTGCGCGTGAATCGTGTCGAAGGCGTGGATGCCCGGCGCAGGGCCGGGCATCATGAAGCCCAAAGTTGTGGAGGAAAGCCCTAGCTGCTCTTCTCGCCGCTCATGATCGGGCCGAACCGCTCCCAGCTCTCGCCCTTGAAGCGCATCATCTGCAACTGCTCGATCGGTGCGTAGTCGTCCGCTCCGGTCTTGATCTTGGTGCCGGGCAGATAGATGCCGATCTCGAAGTTGAGGCTGGCCGCCTGCTTCATCAGGTTCTCGCGAGTGAGATTGTCGCCGCATTGCCGCAACACCTGCTCCAGCCCCTTGGCGACGCCGTAGCCGAACACGGTCGCCGCATCGTCGAGGTCGCCTTCAGGATACCACTTGGCCATGAAGGCGCGCCATTCATTCATGGCGGGATCGTTCTTCCATTCGGCGTCCTTGGGGTCCTTGAGGTACTGCGTGGACAGCACGCCCTGGCTTGCCTCATAGCCGGCCGGATGCATCACGCCGCCGATCGAGGCCGAGACGTTGGTCAGGAACTGGACCGGATGCCAGTCCAGTTCGGCGACCTTCTTGATCGCCTGCGCCGCGAATTTCGGCGTTGCGATGTTGATGAAGATGTCGGGGTTGGCGCCCTTGATCTGCACGATCTGCGAATCCACCGTCGGCGAGGAGGTCTCGTAGGAGGATTCGACGATGATCAGTTTCTTGGCCTGATCGCCGAGCCCGTCATGCAGGCCGATAAGATAGTCCTTGCCGAAATCGTCGTTCTGGTAGAGCACGCCGATGGTCTTGCCGGGATAGTTCTGCAAAATGTATTTGGCATAGATGCGCGCCTCGACCTGATAGCTCGGTTGCCAGCCCATGGTCCACGGGAAGTTCTTCGGATCGTTCCACTTGGCGGCGCCGGTGGAGACGAACAGCTGCGGCACCTTCTTGGCGTTCATGTATTTCTGGATCGCCGTGTTGCCCGGGGTGCCCAGCGGATTGAAGATCAGGAGCACCTCGTCGCTCTCGACCAGCTTGCGGGCCTGCTCGACCATCTTCGGCGGGCTGTAGCCGTCGTCGTAGGAGATGAACTTGACCTTGCGGCCGTTGATGCCGCCTTCGCTGTTGAGCTTGTTGAAATAGGCGGTTTCGGTCTTGCCGATCGTGGCGTAGGAGGACGCCGGGCCCGAATAGGGCATGATGTTGCCGACCTTGATCTCGGTGTCGGTCGCACCCGGATCGTATTTCTTCTGCGCGTTGGCGGCGGTTGCGACAGCGATCGTCAAAAGGGCCGCAAGCGCCGCGGACTTGGCGCAGTTGGCATAGCTCGAGCGGTGGTGGTGCATCATGGTCCTCCCTGACATGCTGGCCGCGGCTCGTGCAGTCTTGATTTTCGGGCAGCTTGATGAGCCGTCGGATCGATGCGTCAGCGAGTATGCACGATTGCAACGGTGTTGCCAGCGACGGCTTTGCGGTAAAATTTCGCAGAGCGGAACCGCGGTTTCGTCGCGCGCAGCAAGGACTGTCAAATGCCGCGCGTCGCAGCCGTGCATGATGCCGGAGCTTTGCAGGAGAGCCGTCGTCCATGAATCCAGCCCAGAAAGCGCTCTGGTACATCGAGGGCCACCTCCACAGGTCGCTGACGCTCGACGACATCGCTCTGGTCGCCGGGGTCTCGCGCTTCCATCTGGTGCGGGCGTTCGCGGAGGCGACCGGGTTCTCGGTGATGCGCTATTTGCGGGCGCGCCGCCTCAGCGAGGCTGCGCGCGAGCTCGCGGCCGGTGCGCCCGATATTCTCACGCTCGCGCTGGATGCGGATTATGGCTCCCACGAAGCATTCACCCGCGCGTTCCGCGACCATTTCGGCGTCACGCCGGAGACCGTGCGCGCAACGACGTGCCTGACCAAGCTCAAGCTCCAGGAGCCGATCTCCATGATCTCGACCGCTCTCGATCACATCGATCCGCCGCGCATTGCGACCGGCAGGGCCTTTCTCGTCGCCGGCATCGGCGAGCGCTACAACCACGCCAATGACAGCACCGCCGGCATTCCGAACCAGTGGAGTGGCTTCCACCAGCAATGCGCGCACATTCCCCGCCAGGTCGGCGATGTCGCCTATGGCGTCTGCTGCAACGGCGACGATGCCGGCAATTTCGACTACATCGCCGGTGTCGAGGTCGCCGATTTCTCCGACCTGCCGCGCGAGTTCGCGCGCGTCCGGATCCCGGCGCAGAAATACGTGGTGTTCACCCACACCGACCACATCTCCACCATCCGCCGCACCGTCAACACGATCTGGAATCGCTGGCTGCCGCAATCCGGCATGAAGGTCGCGGACGCGCCGAACTTCGAGCGCTACGACGAGAAGTTCGACGCGACGACCGGCAATGGCGGGCTGGAGATCTGGGTGCCGGTGGAGGGGTAGTCGCGCTCGGACAAGTCATGTCGCGAGAATGCGAAGCTGTGTTCACACTACAACCGTCATCGCCCGGCTCAATGCGCGGGTGATGGCACCCGCCATTTGATGGCTTGAATTGCGCCACACACTCACTGTCGTCCTGGCGAAAGCCAGGACCCATTACCCCATGTGTCGGTTGTCGTGCGACGCTGGGGCCATCTCCCGTTCGCAAGCAAACTCGGTGGCTGTGGGTCCTGGCTTTCGCCAGGACGACACCGTCTTTGGTGCTCGCAGGTGCCTAGATCAGTGCGACCTTGCCAGGCAGAACGCGACGACCTCTTCCAGCGCCGTCTTCATCGGCGAGGGCGGGAACAGGGCCAGTGCGTCGACCGCCATCGCGCCGTAGTGCTGGGCGCGGCTGATGGTGTCTTCCAGGGCGCGGTGCTTGGTCATCAGCCCGATCGCGTGATCGAGATCGGCCGCACCGATCTCGCCGCGCTCGAGCGCGCGGATCCAGAACTTGCGCTCGGTATCATTGCCGCGGCGGAAGGCGAGCACCACGGGAAGCGTGATCTTGCCCTCGCGGAAATCATCGCCGACATTCTTACCGAGTTTTGCGGATTTGCCGCCATAGTCGAGCACGTCGTCGACGAGCTGGAAGGCGATGCCGAGATTCATGCCGACCGAGCGGCACGCGGTCTGCTCGGCCTTGGGCCGGTTGGCGATCACGGGGCCGACCTCGCAGGCGGCTGCGAACAGCTCCGCCGTCTTGCCCCTGATCACGGCGAGATATTCGTCCTCGGTGGTCGCGGTGTTCTTGGCGGCGGCGAGCTGCATCACCTCGCCCTCGGCGATGGTGGCGGCGGCCGCAGACAGGATATCGAGCGCGCGCAGCGAGCCGACCTCGACCATCATCCGGAACGCCTGGCCGAGCAGGAAGTCGCCGACCAGCACGCTGGCCTCGTTGCCCCACAGCATGCGTGCGGACAATTTGCCGCGGCGCAGCTCGCTCTCGTCGACCACGTCGTCATGCAGCAGGGTCGCGGTGTGCATGAACTCGACCGCGGCGGCGAGCTTGATATGGCCGTCGCCTGTGTAGTCGGCGAGCTGGGCCATTGCCAGGGTCAGCATCGGGCGCAACCGCTTGCCCCCGGAGGAGATCAGGTGGTTGGCGACCTCGGGGATCATGGTGACCTCGGAGCCGGTCCGCGAGATGATCGTCGCGTTGACGCGCTCCATGTCGGCGGCGACCAGTCCCACCAGCCCGTCGATCGAAGCATTGGACGGGCTTTCGAAGGGTACAATAACCGCCACGCTGGTCTCCAATTTTGCCGAATACGCATTATGCTCAGCTATAACAATAGAAACTGCGCGGTGCAGCGGCAAGGCCTCGAAGTTGTTGACATGTGAGGCATTCGCTGCACTGCCGGGGCGACAGGAGAGCGTATTTTGCGGGAATTGGTACGGACCAATGACATTGTGCTGGTCTCCGCCGTCGGCGCGCTGCTCGACAGCGCTAACATCCATCATCTGGTGCTGGACCAGAACATGAGCGTCGTCGAGGGGTCGCTCGGCATGCTGCCGCGGCGGATCCTGGTGCATGAGGACGACAACCACGAGGCCCGCCAGCTGCTGACCGATGCCGGACTCGGCCACGAATTGCGCGCCGATGACTAGAGCGTTTTCAAGCCAAGTGGACCCCGGTTCGCGTGAAGAAAACGCGTCAAAAAGGGAGTCTCCGGCCGCCGAGATCACCGAAGATGGATTCCTCGGTGGGCAATTGCGCCTGCGGCAGCCCAAGAGCGGCCACCGCGCCGGCCATGATGCGATCCTGCTGGCCGCGGCGACGCCGGCTCGATCGGGCGACCGCGTCGTCGATCTCGGCTCCGGCGTCGGCGCGGCCGGGCTTTCGGTGGCGCGGCGGGTGAGCGGGGTCGATCTCCTCCTGGTCGAAATCGACCCTGCCTTGGCCGAGCTCGCCCGGAATAATGCCGGCGCCAACGCGATCATGGCCGAGGTGATCGTGCTCGATGTCGAGGCCGGCGCATCCGCGTTCGACGACGCCGGCCTTACGCCCGACAGTGCCGACGTCGTGCTGATGAACCCGCCGTTCAATGATCCCAGCCGGCATCGCGCCTCGCCGGACGGCGTGCGCGAGCGTGCCCACGTCGCGACCGCGACCACGCTCGCGGCCTGGGTTCACGCCGCGCGGCGGATTCTCAAGTCGAACGGCCAGCTTGCGTTGATCTGGCGGGCCGACGGGATCGCTGACGTGCTGGCCGCGCTGGAGCGCGGCTTCGGCAGTCTCGAGATCCTGCCGGTTCACGGCGAGTCGACGGCGCCGGCGATTCGAATCCTGGTGCGCGCCACCAAGGGCGGCCGGGCGCCGACGCGGTTGCATGCCGCGCTGCTGCTCAATGAAGAGTCAGGTGTGCCCAATAAATGGGTACAGGAGATTTTGGCTGGGAAGGGAGAATTGCCGCTGGCGCGGCGCTGACGGGCAAGCGCTGCCCGCCGTCACTGGCACCAAATCACTGCGAAGCCGTTTCCGACTGGCGCTCCGGCCTCGACGTGAAGCGGATCGCCGTCAGAAGTGTACCGATCAGCAAAATCAGCAGATAGATCTTCATGAGTCCCTCTCCGCCGCGAATTGCAACCCCAATGACAAAGCCCCAATGGCAAAATGCAAAACGCGTTCCACGGAATCCAATGACAGTGGCGTGATAAAAAGTGGTTAATTCGAGGTAACGGCATGAGTGAACAAATAAGTGATCGCCAGGGACATTCCGGAGCAGATTCCGGAGGACGTTCGGGAGTGCTCGATCGCGTGCAGGGAATGCTGCCGATGCGCTTCCGGCGTGGCGCGGCGGTCGTGCCAGTCGTGCGGTTGTCAGGCGTGATCGGTGCGGTGACGCCGCTGCGGCCGGGCATGACGCTCTCGGGTGTCGCCAAGATGCTGGAGCGCGCCTTTGGCACGCGTAATGCCAAGGCGGTGGCGCTGGTGATCAATTCGCCGGGCGGTTCGCCGGTGCAGTCGCGCCAGATCTATCTGCGCATCCGGCAGCTGGCGTCCGAGAAGAAGCTGCCGGTGCTGGTGTTCGTCGAGGACGTCGCGGCCTCCGGCGGCTACATGATCGCCTGCGCCGGTGACGAGATCTATTGCGATCCGTCCTCGATCCTCGGCTCGATCGGCGTGGTCGGCGGCAGCTTCGGCCTGGAGGGGCTGATCAAGAAGATCGGGGTCGAGCGCAGGCTCTATACGGCGGGCAGCCACAAGGCGATGCTCGATCCGTTCCTCCCCGAAAACCCCGACGACGTCGCCCGCCTGAAATCGATCCAGCGCGAGATCCACGCGATCTTCATTGCGCTGGTGAAGCAGAGCCGCGGCAGCCGCCTGAAGGGCGCCGACGACGTGCTGTTCACCGGCGAGTACTGGGCGGGCGAGACCGCGATCGGGCTCGGGCTGGCCGACAGCATCGGCGATCTCCGCTCCACGCTGCGGGCCCGCTATGGCGAGAAGGTGCTGACCCCGGTGATCGCGCCCGCGAGCGGGATGCTGTCCGGCCTGCTCGGCCGGCGGGCGGCGGGGGCGGGATCGCTGGCGACACTGGATGGACTGGCGGGCCTGCCGGACGATCTGATCTCGGCGCTGGAAACACGGGCGATTTGGGCCCGATTCGGGCTCTGAACACGGGGATGTGAGCGCGCCATTTAGCCCTAAAAGCGCGATTGCGGCGCAGGCCGCCTTGCGCGAGAATAGCGCCATTGGGGGCCTGACAGACGTGAACGACAAGGATCGACCGATGCCGCCGCTGATTGCATTCGCAGGCGTCCTGGGTGGCTTGACCGTGGTCCGCTGGGCTTACAAGACGGCCGT
This sequence comes from Bradyrhizobium sp. USDA 3364, assembly GCF_054056355.1. Taxonomy (NCBI): domain Bacteria; kingdom Pseudomonadati; phylum Pseudomonadota; class Alphaproteobacteria; order Hyphomicrobiales; family Nitrobacteraceae; genus Bradyrhizobium; species Bradyrhizobium sp. USDA 3364. Next base: position 494,736 of record NZ_JBSRYG010000002.1, on the reverse strand, counting down.
CCGGATCAACCAGGAACTGGAAGAGGCGCGATTGTCCCGCGTGGCCGAGGCCGCGCGCGCGAGCGAAATCAAGACCCTGCGCCGCGACCCCGTGACCGGGGCCTATCGCCCGGGCTAGGGCTCGTTCTCACTCCGGGGCGATGCGCCAGCATCGAACCTCAGATGCGCAATTGCGCATCTGAGAATCTCGAGATTCCGGGTCTGGTCCTTCGGACCATCCCGGAATGACACCAAACATCCCCCATCGCCTTGATTCCATTGGCTGCCGCCGATACGGTCCCGCGCGCTTCAAACCCCCTCGCGAGACCTGTACTGACGATGGACGCCCTGCCTGACCACATGCGCCCGGAACGTTCGTTCCAGGGCTTCATCCTGGCTCTCCAGCGGTTCTGGGCCGAGCAGGGTTGCGTCATCCTGCAACCCTACGACATGGAAATGGGCGCCGGCACTTTCCATCCCGCCACCACGCTGCGCGCGCTGGGGCCGAAGCCGTGGAACGCGGCCTATGTGCAGCCCTCGCGGCGGCCCAAGGACGGCCGCTACGGCGAAAACCCCAACCGGCTGCAGCACTACTACCAGTTCCAGGTGATCATGAAGCCGTCGCCGCCGAATCTTCAGGAGCTGTACCTGAAGTCGCTGGCCGCGATCGGCATCGATTCGGCCATCCACGACATCCGCTTCGTCGAGGACGATTGGGAGAGCCCGACGCTCGGCGCCTGGGGCTTGGGATGGGAATGCTGGTGCGACGGCATGGAGGTCAGCCAGTTCACCTACTTCCAGCAGGTCGCCGGCGTCGAATGCGCGCCGGTTGCAGGCGAGCTCACCTACGGCCTGGAGCGCCTCGCGATGTATGTGCAGGGCGTCGACCGGGTCTACGACCTCAACTTCAACGGCCGCGAGGGCGCCGAGAAGGTCACCTATGGCGACGTCTTCCTGCAGGCCGAGCAGGAATATTCGCGGCACAATTTCGAGCATGCCGACACCGCGATGCTGTTCGAGCAGTTCAGGATGGCCGAGGACGCCTGCCGCAAATATCTCGCCGCCGGCTGGCAAGAATCTAGGAGCCCGGGGGGCAATCAAAAGGAACATCTGATGGCCTTGCCGGCCTACGACCAGTGCATCAAGGCGAGCCACGTGTTCAACCTGCTCGACGCCCGCGGCGTCATCTCGGTGACGGAGCGGCAGAGCTATATCGGGCGCGTGCGCGACCTGGCGAAGGCCTGCGGCGAGGCATGGATCCACACTGAAACGGGCAGGGCGGTCTGATGCCCGATCTTCTCCTCGAACTGTTCTCCGAAGAAATTCCCGCGCGCATGCAGGCGAAGGCGGCGGACGATCTGCGCCGCTTGGTGACCGACAAGCTCGTCGCCGAAGGCCTGGTCTATGAGGGCGCCAAAGCGTTCGCGACCCCGCGCCGCCTTGCGCTCACCGTGCACGGCATTCCCGCACGCCAGCCGGACCTGAAGACCGAACGTCGCGGCCCGAAGATCGGCGCCCCTGACGCGGCGGTGCAGGGCTTTCTGAAAGCGACCGGTCTCAAGTCGCTGGATGAAGCAAAGATCCAGAAAGATGCGAAGGGCGACTTCTACATCGCGCTGATCGAAAAGCCGGGCAGCGCTGCGATCGACGTCATCGCCGAAATCCTGCCGGTCATCATCCGCACCTTCCCCTGGCCGAAGTCGATGCGCTGGGGCGCGCGCTCGGCCAAGTCGGGCTCGCTGACCTGGGTGCGCCCGCTGCACGCCATCACCGCGACCTTCGGTCTGGAGACCGAGGAGCCTGATATCGTCAAGTTCTCGGTCGACGGCATCGAGGCCGGGCAGACCACCTACGGCCATCGCTTCATGGCACCGGGCGCGATCTCCGTTCGCCGCTTCGAGGATTACGAAGCCAAGCTGAAAGCGGCCAAGGTCATCCTCGACCCGCAGGCGCGCAAGGACATCATCCTCGAGGACGCCAAGGAGCTGGCGTTCGCGCAGGGCCTCGAACTGGTCGAGGACCAGGTGCTGGTCGACGAGGTCTCCGGCCTCGTCGAATGGCCTGTGGTGATGATGGGATCGTTCGAGAAGGAATTCTTGTCGATCCCGGATGAGGTGATCCGCGCCACCATCCGCAACAACCAGAAGTGCTTCGTGGTCAGGGATCCCAAGACGGGCAAGCTGACCAACAAGTTCGTGCTCACAGCCAACATCGAAGCGCCCGATGGCGGCAAGACCATCGTCGCCGGCAACGAGCGCGTGATCCGGCCGCGGCTGAGCGATGCGAAATTCTTCTACGAGACTGATCTGAAGACCAAGCTCGAGGACCGGCTGCCGAAGTTCGAGCAGATCGTGTTCCACGAGAAGCTCGGCACCCAGGCCGCGCGGATCAAGCGGATCGAGCGTCTCGCCGCCGAGATCGCGCCGCTGGTCGGCGCCGACGTCGAAAGGACCAAGCGCGCCGCGCGCCTTGCCAAGGCGGATTTGCTGACCGAGGTCGTCGGCGAATTCCCCGAGTTGCAGGGCCTGATGGGCAAGTATTACGCGCTGGCGCAGGGCGAGGATGCGTCCGTCGCCGCGGCGAGCGAAGAGCACTGGAAGCCGCAGGGGCCGACCGATCGCGTGCCGACCGATCCGGTGAGCGTCGCGGTCGCGCTGGCGGACAAGCTCGATACGCTAGTCAGCTTTTGGGCAATCCTTGAAGAACCGTCCAGTTCGAAAGATCCGTTCGCGCTACGGCGAGCTGCGCTAGGCATTATTCGCATAATCGAGTCAGGTATACGGCTGAAGCTTGAGTCAGTATTTCTTGATCATCTCGGGAAGACGGTTAGGTATGAGACTGCGATTACTCCTGCGGGCAACGCAGTTGAGATCGTTATGATGTATCAGAACTTTGAGATGATCCGCGCGCACAAGGCAATTGATCGACCCATAACGGATGAAAAGATTTCCGCGAAGATCGCCGAATGCCAAATCGACTTCCGTAAGATTCTGGAAAATCGATCTAGTAGGCTCCTCACTTTCTTCGCGGAACGCCTGAAGGGCCAACTCCGCGAGCAGGGTGCGCGTCACGATCTCGTTGATGCGGTATTCGCACTTGGGGACCAAGATGATTTGTTTCTTGTCGTCCATCGTATCGCGGCGCTGAGCAAATTCCTTGAGACCGACGACGGTAGAAACCTGCTCGCAGGTACCAAGCGCGCGAACAATATTCTTGCCATTGAAGAAAAGAAGGACCAACGGAAATTCGACGGCGCTCCCGACCGCGCGCTTTATAGGCTGGAGGAGGAGGCTACGCTCGCATTTGAAATCGCTAGAGCCAAGCAAAGCACTGTCCGTGCCATCCAGGCTGAAGACTTTGAAGGTCTAATGACACATTTGGCGAGGCTGCGTCCGGCGGTCGACGCGTTCTTCGACAAGGTCAAGGTCAACGACGACGACCCGAAGGTGCGCGAAAACCGCCTGAAGCTGCTCAACGAGATCCGCGCCGCGACGCGTGCAGTGGCGGATTTCTCCAGGATCGAAGGCTGACCGATGGACCGCGCAACGCTCGCCGCTTACGACAAGGAGGCGGCGGCGTTTGCGCAGGACTGGCACGAGCAGCCGGCGCCAACCGATCTGCAGGAGATCGTCGGGCAATTCTTCATCAAGGGTGGCGCAACCGCCGATATCGGCTGCGGCAGTGGCCGCGAGGTAGCGTGGCTCAATGCCAATGGCTTTCCGGCCGAAGGCTATGACGCCTCCGAGGGCCTGCTCGCGGAAGCCCGCGCCCGCTATCCGGCGCTGCGCTTTGCGCGCGCCGAGCTGCCGGAACTCTCAGGGATCGCGGCCAACAGCTTCGACAATGTGCTGTGCGAGACCGTGATCATGCACCTCGATCCCGCGTGTCCGTAGCGGGTGAAGATGTCGTGTTTTTGTAGCTCGTGATCTGTCGCCTTCGTTTTGGAGTTTTAGGCGCCCCCGGAAGGCGTGGACGGGTGCGCCGAGTTTGTCATGCCATGGATAGAGGGGTCTGGTCAGCCCTGCGGGTCGGTTTCTTTGTTCGATTTGAAGCCCGTTTCTCCGTCCCGACCCGCGCTTTCTCGACGGCGGCGCGCGCAGGAGCGGTCAAGGACGCGCGCTTGCGCGCCCGCCAGGGCTTGTCCTTGACGGCTCCGAGCACGCTGCCAGGCTGAGGCGCGTCGGGGCTGAGCTGCTGTCCGTCAGGCGCAAACCTTGCCAATCGATGCGGGCCAAAGAACACGCTGAGGGTGCCATCGGGATACTCATGCACTCGCACCAAGGCCCTGACGAAGTGAGGCCTGAGCCGGCTCTGCGGCAGCTGCAGCCGCCGACCGTTCCATGCAACGGTATTGTCGTTGGCGACGGTTCGCTCCTCGATCACGCACAGCGCCTCGCGCCAGGCCTCGTGGCGGTCGGCCACGAAGGCGGTGCCTTGCTGTTCGGCCTTGATCGCAAATGCGGCGTTGTGCTCGGCGATGTAATGCGCCTTCAACCACGCATTGGCGGCTTCGACCGTCCTGATCCCGGCGAGCCGCAGCTCCTTTGGCAGGCGGTCCTGCAGCGTACCAAACAGCCGCTCGGAGCGCCCGCGCGCCTGCGGCGAATAGGCCGCAATATGCTCGATCCCAAGATGCGATAAAGCCCGTCCCACCTGGGTTTGTTGCGTCTTCGAGACCTTCTCGCCAGCTTTTGGGGTAAGGAAATAATGGCTGCCGCGATCGGTGTAGAGCGCACAGAACAAGCCACGCTCGCCAATCACTTCGCGCAAGGCCTGGAACGTCGAGGTCGTGCCTTCTTCCTCGACCAGCAGCATCGAGTAGACCTCACTGGTCGCATCGTCCATCGTCACGATCAGGTCCATCGCCGGCAGATCCTCGATCCAGACGTGGCGCGACCCGTCCTGGTGCAACAGCATCCCCGGCAGCGGCCGGCGTGGGCGCTTCTTGCGGTGCGCCGAACGCTTCGGCGCCTTCCGTACCAGGCCCGCCGCCTGCAGGGCGAGCTTCGTCACCGTATAGCCCAGCATATAGTCATGCCGCTTTTGCAGCTGCTCGTGGAAGTGCTTCACCGTGAAGTCCGCGTACTTGTCCCGGAACAGTCCCAGCATCCGCTCCAGTTCTTCCTCTGGAGCCCGCCGCGGCGATCGCCGTCCCATGCGTCGGTCGACCAGCCCCTCATCGCCCTCCGCCTCATAACGCTCCGCCCAGCGTTGGAAGGTCCGAACACTGATCCCGAGAACCTCCGCAGCAGCCTCCTGCGTCAGTTCCCTCGCCTCCGTCCGTTCCAGCAAATCTGAAAACCGCATCCGTCGTACACCCTCGTGAATGGATGCCGTGCCCATCGTGCCCCCCTCGTTCCGGGGCACCGAAAACACGACACTTCACGAGCTACAAACAGGCGACAGATCACGAGCTACTGACAGCACCTCGATCCCGCGTTGATCGCGCCGTCGGTGCGCCGCATGTTCGAACTCGTGAAGCCGGGCGGCGTGCTCTATCTGAGCTGGCGCGTCACGGCGGGTGACAATACGCGCGATGCGCACGGCCGGCTCTATGCGGCCTTCGATGCCGCGCAGGTGCGGGCTGAATTGGCGTCGGCCGAATTGCTGCTCGACGCGGAGGTCGTCAGCGCCTCGTCCGGCAAGGTCATTCACCGCATCGTGGCGCGCAAACGCGGCTGATCGGGCTGCCGGAAATATTTGGACACAATTTGCAATTTGTTAACCATGCCCTGCGAAGGTCGCACCGGGTCAACGATTTCTTAAGAAATCGCCCTTTGCGCCAATGCAGGGACCTCCCCGATGACCTCGATCGGCACCACGCCCAATCCCTACGCCCAATTTGGTTCGGCCTATGCACGGGCCGCCGCGACGCCGTCGCTGGCGGCGACCTTGTCGGGCGACGGCACGGCCGGCGATCTCTCGGCGTCCTCGACGTCTACGGCTGCGACCAACCTCACGTTGTCGGACGCCGCCCGCGCGCAGCTCGCCAAAACGCCGCTGCCGGATTTCGCGACCGTCACCAGCGACGTGCGCGTCACGCTCGACCGGCTCTACACGGTCGCCGGCGTGACGAAGCCTATCGTCGACGGCAAGACCACGATTGATCTCTCGACACTTGATCGCCGGTCGCTGTTTGCGATCTCGACCAACAATGGCGGCAAGTTCACGCCGGACGAGCAGGCGGTTGCCGCCACCGAACTGAAGCAGCGCTTCGACACGGCCTTGGCACCGTCGCTTGCGACCACGCGCCTGACCGGCGACTACAGCGTCAGCTACAAGGCGGCGCTCGACTATCTCGATGGCGCCAGCGACGAGGAGAAGGCGACCGCGACCTGGGCCAGCCAGCGCGCCGCGGTGCTGAAGGGCTATCAGGCGACGCAGCAGGATCCGAACACGGTGCCGACAGGGATTTCCGGAGACCCGATCGCGTCTGCGCTGGCGGGAACCACATCGCCCACGACCGGTAATACGCGCGACTTCTCTAGCGTGGCGAGCGACGTGCGCGCCTTCCTGGATCGGCAGAAGAGCGAGGCGGCGAAGAGCGGCAAGGAACTGGTCTATGATGCCAGGCGCAAGACCGGGCAGCTCGCCGACCTGTCCTCGCTCGACAACCGCTCGCTGTCGGCGATCTCGCTGAACCAGGACAAGAAATTTTCAGGCGAGGAGGTCTTCGCGGCCAAGCAGGAGCTCAGCACGCGGACGCGCCTTGCGGTGCTCGACGCATTGAAGCAGAGCCAGTCCGCCGGCGATCCGCGCCAGTTCTCGCTCGGCATCCTCAAGCAGTATTCCTCGATGAGTGCGGAGGAGCGGCAGGCGACCAACTGGACGCAGGATTTCCAGGACGCCGCGATCAAGAGCTACAAGTCGACCTCGACGCTGCTCTCGATCCTGAAGTCGTAGGGGCCGCAGAGCACAACAGAAAAGCCCCGCCTGGAGGGGAGGCCAGGCGGGGCTTTCTGGTCCGGTCGATCTTCGCGCACATCCGCTTGCGCGGCGCCCGGACTGTTCGTTCAGGCTATCGCGCTGGAAATGCTCTAGTCGACCACCTGAACGATCCGTCGCGAACGCGGCTCGACCAGGACGGTCTCACCATTCACGACGGTGTAACGATAGGGCGTCGCGCCGAACCGTTGCGGCACGTCGTAATAGGTCACGCCGGCATCCGGCAGCACGGTGCCGACCACGACGCGATCCGGAATGGTGTAGTCCGGTACGCGCTCGCGCACGATGTACTCACGGAACGCCGGCCGCTGTTCGGCCGCGATTCCTCCATCCTCCTCGACTGCGACCGGAGGACCACCGCGGACGATGCCGACGGTCTGGGCCTGTGCGGCAACAGCGGGCACCGTGATCGCGGCAGCAACCGCTGCAACGGTAAGAAATCTGTTTCGCATGGCTCGCTCCATTCTTTATGGCGCGCGCCGGCCTTCGCCGATGCGCACGTCGGGCCAATGCATCGGCCGCGGTGATGTTCCGGAAAAACCGCCGTCATATACGCGGCAATTTGGAGCAATTTTCATGAGTTGCGGGAACTCTCGGGCCGTGCGGGCGTCTTGATGTGGGAACCTCCTCAGCGGATAAACTGCCGCTCGATTCGCACCTCCAAAAACTGCCGGAGAAAACTTCAATGACCATCACCGCTGGGCATCTGCCTGCCATCGTGGCTCTGGTTGCAGGCGTCCTGATCCTGATCATGCCGCGGCTGCTCAACTACATCGTCGCGATCTACCTGATCTTCGTCGGGCTCGTGGGAATGGGGCTGCTGCGCTGGCTGCACCTGTAACTGGAAAGCGGGGTTTCGCGGCTTGCGCGGAACCCCTCAAAATGGTGTAAGGCGCGCATCTTCGACCCCTCTTTTCGGATTGTTGTCTGACATGGCCAAAGCCGTCGCGAAGTCCAAGAAAACTGTCGTGAAAACTGCCGAGAAAACTGCAGCGAAATCAAAGCCCTCCGCCGCAGCCCGCAAGGCCGCTCCGGCGCGCAAGGCGCTGAAGAAGAGCGCCCCGAAGGCGGCGCCGAAAACCGCCCCGAAATCGTCGGTGAAGCCGGCCGCAAAGCCCGCCGGCAAGGCGCCGGCGAAGGCCGTTGCGAAGAAAGCGGCCCCGGTGGCTATCAAGGCCGGCAAGTGGGTCTATACGTTCGGTGACGGCAAGGCCGAGGGTCAGGCGACCCTGCGCAATCTGCTCGGCGGCAAGGGCGCCAACCTCGCGGAAATGGCCAATCTCGGCCTGCCTGTGCCTCCCGGCTTCACGATTCCGACCTCGGTCTGCACCTATTTCTACGAGCACGACAAGACGTATCCGAAGGAATTGAAAGCTCAGGTTGAGAAGGCGCTCGACTATGTCGGCAAGCTGACCGGCAAGACCTTCGGCGACGCCAAGAATCCGCTGCTGGTCTCGGTCCGCTCGGGCGCGCGCGCCTCGATGCCGGGCATGATGGACACCGTGCTCAATCTCGGCCTCAACGACCGCACCGTCGAAGCGCTCGCCGAGCTCTCCGGCGACCGCCGCTTCGCCTATGACAGCTATCGCCGCTTCATCACGATGTATTCCGACGTGGTGCTCGGCTTCGAGCATCACCACTTCGAGGACATCCTCGACACCTTCAAGGATAGCCAGGGCTATTCGCTCGACACCGACCTCACCGGCGACGATTGGGTCGAACTGGTCGGCAAGTACAAGGAGGCGGTCGCCAAGGAGACCGGCCACGACTTCCCGCAGGATCCGCACGACCAGCTGTGGGGCGCGATCGGTGCGGTGTTCTCATCGTGGATGAACGCGCGCGCGGTGACCTATCGCAAGCTGCACGACATCCCGGAATCCTGGGGCACCGCCGTCAACGTGCAGGCGATGGTGTTCGGCAACATGGGTGAGACGTCGGCGACCGGCGTTGCATTCACCCGCAACCCCTCGACCGGCGAGAGCAAGCTGTACGGCGAGTTCCTGATCAACGCGCAGGGCGAGGACGTCGTCGCCGGCATCCGCACGCCGCAGGACATCACCGAGGAAGCGCGCCAGGAATCCGGCTCCGACAAGCTGTCGATGGAAGCTGCGATGCCGGCTGCCTTCAAGGAGCTGACGCGGATCTACACGCTGCTCGAGAAGCACTACCGCGACATGCAGGACATGGAGTTCACGGTCGAGCAGGGCAAGCTGTGGATGCTGCAGACCCGCGGCGGCAAGCGCACCGCGAAGGCGGCGCTGCGCATCGCGGTCGAGCTCGCCAATGAAGGTCTGATCTCGCGCAAGGACGCGGTGACGCGGATCGATCCGGCGTCGCTGGATCAATTGCTGCACCCGACCATCGATCCGGCCGCTAAGCGCGACGTGATCGCGACCGGCCTGCCGGCCTCGCCTGGTGCTGCCTCGGGCGAGATCGTGTTCTCGTCGGACGAAGCGGCCAAGCTGCAGGCCGACGGTCGCAAGGTCATCCTGGTCCGCATCGAGACCAGCCCGGAAGACATCCACGGCATGCACGCCGCGGAAGGCATCCTCACCACCCGCGGCGGCATGACCTCGCACGCGGCGGTGGTCGCGCGCGGCATGGGCAAGCCCTGCGTCTCCGGCTGCGGCACCATCCGTGTCGACTACGGCCGCGGCACCATGAGCGTCGGTTCGCGGACCTTCAAGACCGGCGACGTCATCACCATCGACGGCTCGGTCGGCCAGGTGCTGGCCGGCCGCATGCCGATGATCGAGCCGGAACTGTCCGGCGAGTTCGGCACGCTGATGGGCTGGGCCGACGAGGTCCGCAAGCTCGGCGTCCGCGTCAACGGCGACACGCCCGATGATGCGCGCACCGCGGTGAAGTTCGGCGCCGAGGGCATCGGCCTCTGCCGCACCGAGCACATGTTCTTCGAGGAGACCCGCATCCGCACCGTGCGCGAGATGATCCTCTCCGAGGACGAGCAGTCGCGCCGCGCCGCGCTGTCGAAGCTGCTGCCGATGCAGCGCGCCGACTTTGTCGAGCTGTTCGAGATCATGAAGGGCCTGCCCGTCACGATCCGCTTGCTCGATCCGCCGCTGCACGAGTTCCTGCCGCACACCCAGGCCGAGATCGAGGAAGTGGCGCGCGCCATGAACACCGATCCGCGCAAGCTCGCCGACCGCGCCCGCGAACTGTCCGAGTTCAACCCGATGCTCGGCTTCCGGGGCTGCCGTCTCGCGATCGCCTATCCTGAAATCGCCGAGATGCAGGCGCGCGCGATCTTCGAGGCCGCCGTCGAGGCCGGCAAGCGCACCGGCAACCCGGTCGGTCTCGAGGTGATGGTGCCGCTGATCGCGACCAAGGCCGAGTTCGATCTGGTCAAGGCCCGGATCGACGCGACCGCCAGCGCGGTGATGAAGGAAACCGGCGCCAAGTTGACCTACCAGGTCGGCACCATGATCGAGCTGCCGCGCGCCTGCCTGATGGCGGGCGAGGTGGCGGAGACCGCGGAGTTCTTCTCCTTCGGCACCAACGACCTGACGCAGACCACCTACGGCATCAGCCGCGACGACGCCGCGAGCTTCCTCGGCACTTATGTCGCCAAGGGCATTCTCGAGATCGATCCGTTCATCTCGGTCGATCGCGACGGCGTCGGCGAACTGGTCAAGATCGGCGTCACCCGCGGCCGCAAGACACGGCCGAGCCTCAAGGTCGGCATCTGCGGCGAGCATGGCGGCGATCCCGCATCGGTCGCGTTCTGCCACGAGGTCGGGCTCGACTACGTCTCGTGCTCGCCCTATCGCGTGCCGATCGCGCGCCTCGCCGCGGCGCAGGCCGCGCTCGGCACGGAGATTTCCAGCCAGGCGTAAGCGATCGTGCTGGTTCAGAGAGTGCAATGGCCGGGACCAATTCCCGGCCATTTTCGTATCTTGAGCGCTGTCAAAAGCCATCGTCATTGCGAGCGAAGCGAAGCAATCCATGTCTCCAATTGTCGGGAGATGGATTGCTTCGTCGCTGTCGCTCCTCGCAATGACGGGTGAGCGACGAGTAACGTCTCGTTCACCATCTCCGTTGACCCCGCGTTTACGACTCTCGTGCGCCGGGCATTTACCAAGGCGCGCGATCTGTCGCTCGAACGCATTGCGATCGCTTGAGTGTAGCGCGCGGGCAACGCCGATTAACTCCGCGGCAACCTAAACAAGTTAGCAACGAGAAAGGTCGAATTGCGCGGAAGTACCGCGTTCGATTGCACTCAGTAAGCGTTGCGTGAGCGTACGATGTTTGTGTCGCGTAACCAGCCGAAGGGCGCACGGCTCGCGCTCTTCGGTCTCGGTCTTGGCATCTTCGCACTGATGCCGACCGAGCTCGGATATCAGGATATTGCTTCGCTGCTGGCCCGCCAGCCCGGCGTCGCCGAGCGCTGGCAGAAGCGCGTATTCGCGTCCGCGGTCGGTTCCATCCAGGTCGCGACCTACAGCTTCGGCCGTCCGATCGGAACCTCCGCGCCGCAGGACCCGCAGATCCTGCTCGCGCGGCTGGACAATTCGAACGTCGACATCACCGGTGCGGTGACGCGCAATCCGATCACAGCACCGCCGCCGCGCTATCAGGCATCCGATTTTCCCAAAGTCGATCGTACCCTGAAGGGCGATCGCCTCGTCGTCAGGCGGCCTGACCAGGGCGATCCCGCGCAGCCCGCCAACACAACTCCGGCGAACGAAGATCCCGCGACATCCAATTCGTCTGTCAAGGGCATGAAGACCGCGACCGGGCCGGTCGACAACGCGCCGCTCGATCCCGAATTGCAGGAAGCGCTGCGTGCGCCGCCCTTGCCGCAATATGCGAAGCCGTCGCCGCAGCAATACGACGTGTCGATGTCACTCGAGGCCAATCCGCTCGACGATCTGACGCCGGCGCCCGTCAAGCCTGCTGCCGCGCCCGCCGATGCGGCGCGCGAGCGCGACCCGTTCGCATTCAAGACCGCGAGCCTGTTCTTCGGCTCGTCGCTCGGCACGCCGGAAAATCTCGAGCGCTGGCAGCCCGGCGAGGCGCCGGTCGTCGTGACGCCGGCTGCACAACCCGATCCCGACATGAAGGTGATGGCCTCACTGCCGGTCGATGCGGACGGTCCGGTGAAGGCCGGCGAGATGGGCGAGAGCATCGCGCCGAAGGGCGAGGTCAACGCCGACGACCAGCACTCCAAGACGCCGGCGGAGCGGCTCGGCCTGTTCGACGAGAAGTCGCGCGCCAAGTCGGAGAAGTGCCTCGCCGAAGCGGTCTATTTCGAAGCCCGCGGCGAAGCCGTGCGCGGCCAGATCGCGGTCGCCCAGGTGGTGCTGAACCGCGCCTTCTCCGGCAAATATCCGGAGACGGTGTGCGGCGTGGTCTATCAGAACAAGCACCGTCACTACGCCTGCCAGTTCACCTTCGCCTGCGACAACATCCCTGATGTGGTCCGCGAGCCGGACATGTGGGATCGCGCCAAGAAGATCGCGAAGGCGATGCTCGATGGTGAATTGTGGCTGCCGGAAGTCGATCGCTCGACCCACTACCACGCCTATTGGGTGCGGCCGTCCTGGGTCAGCGAGATGAAGAAGACGTACAAGTTCGGCGTCCACACCTTCTATCGCCCGCGCGCCTGGGGCGACGGCAGCGACGCGCCGAGCTGGGGCAACCCGGCCGAGACCGCCAAGATCTCGGCGCAGCTCGCCGAAGCGGCCCGGAGCTCGGCCGAGCAGGCCAGCGCCAAGCGATAGGATCGCCGACCCGAACCGTCATTCCGGGATGGCCCGCAGGGCCAGACCCGGAATCTCGATGAAATGGGCAATTCGCTAAAACCTCGAGATTCCGGGTTCGCGCTCCGCGCGCCCCGGAATGACAGTCGCTTAATCTGCAGGGCAGCCCTGCGGGCGAATATTTTTCTCCGGGCCCTCTTGGGCTTTTCATGCACATGCATTAACTCCCCGTAACGTTCAGCGGGGCGGTTCTCCCGCAGCAGTTGCGGGGGAAGGCAACATGTCCGTTACGACAGGGGATCTCCGACCGGCATCGGGCAGCTGGCGCACGCCGCTCGTGATCATCGTCTGCGGCTGCGCGATTGCGCTGCTGAGTTTCGGTCCGCGCTCCAGCCTCGGCTTCTTCGTGCAGCCGATGAGCCACGAATTCGCCTGGGGCCGCGACGTGTTCGGCCTCGCGCTGGCGCTGCAGAACCTGCTGTGGGGGCTCGGCCAGCCGATCGCGGGCGCGATTGCCGACCGTTTCGGCCTGTTGCGCGTGATGGTCGTCGGCGCGCTGCTCTACGCCGCCGGCCTGCTGCTGATGCGCTATTCGACGACGCCGCTGTCGCTCGACATCGGCGCCGGCGTCCTGATCGGTTTCGGCCTGTCGGGCTCCTCGTTCAATCTGGTGCTGTCGGCGTTCAGCAAGCTGTTGCCGCCTGCGCAGCGCGGCCTTGCGCTCGGCGCCGGCACCGCCGCGGGCTCGTTCGGCCAGTTCCTGTTCGCGCCGTTCGGCGTCGCGATGATCGACAATTTCGGCTGGCAGACCGCGCTTCTCGTGTTCGGCGCGCTGATGCTGCTGATCGTGCCGCTGTCGCTGGCGCTCGCGACACCGCCGGCGGAGACGAAAGATGACGCGCCCGCCGATCAGCAATCGTTCAAGACCGCACTGGCCGAGGCGTTCGGCCATCGCTCCTACGTGCTGCTGGTGCTCGGCTTCTTTACCTGCGGCTTCCAGCTCGCCTTCATCACCGTGCATCTGCCGGCCTATCTGGCCGATCGCGGCATTCCGGCATCGACCGGCGGCTGGGTGATCGCGGCGATCGGCCTGTTCAACATCGTGGGCTCGCTCAGCGTCGGCTGGCTGCAGAGCATCTTCCCGAAGCGCTACATCCTGTCGGTGATCTATTTCACCCGCGCGCTGTCGATCATCGCCTTCATCTCGTTTCCGATCACCACCTTCTCGGCGATTGCGTTCGGCGCGATCTCTGGCCTGACTTGGCTCTCCACGGTGCCGCCGACCTCGGCGCTGGTGGCGCTGATGTTCGGCACGCGCTGGTTTGCCACGCTCTACGGCTTTGCCTTCGTCAGCCATCAGGTGGGCGGCTTCCTCGGGGTCTGGCTCGGTGGCATCGTGTTCGAGCAGTTCGGTTCCTATACGCCGATCTGGTGGCTGTCGGTGCTGTTCGGCGTGCTGTCGGCGCTGATCAACCTGCCGATCGTCGAGGCGCCGGTCGCGCGCCCGGTTGCGCAGCCTGCCTGATGGGTTAAAAACCCCCGAAACCAAGATTTCGGGGAGTGCGCATCGTGGCAACGTTCAAGGCAATCAGGATCGACAAGGCGGACAAGGGTACCACCGCCGCGCTCACCCAGTTCGACGAAGCCGAACTGATGGATGGCGACGTCACCGTTCGCGTCGAATGGTCGACGCTGAACTACAAGGACGGCCTGGCGCTGACCGGCAAGGCGCCGGTGGTGCGCCGGTTCCCGATGATCGCCGGCATCGATTTCGCCGGCACCGTCGAGCAATCCAGCCATGCTGACTGGAAGGCGGGCGACAAGGTCGTCTGTAACGGCTGGGGCATGGGCGAAACCCATCTCGGCGCCTATGCCGAGAAGGCCCGCGTCAAGGGCGACTGGCTGGTGCGGCTGCCCGACGGCATTTCGGCGCGCGACGCAATGGCGGTCGGCACCGCCGGTTACACCGCGATGCTGTCGGTGCTGGCGCTGGAGAAGCACGGTCTCACCCCGAAGAGCGGCCCGGTCGTGGTGACGGGCGCCGCCGGCGGCGTCGGCTCGGTCGCGATCGCGGTGCTGTCGAAGCTCGGCTACCACGTCATCGCCTCGACCGGGCGGATGTCGGAGGCCGACTACCTCAAGGGTCTCGGCGCCACCGAGGTGATCGACCGCGCCGAATTGTCGGGTGCCCCGAAGGCGCTTGCCAGGGAGCGCTGGGCCGGCGGCGTCGACAGCGTCGGGTCGACCACGCTCGCGAATCTGCTTTCGATGACCAAGTACGGCGGCGCCATCGCGGCCTGCGGTCTGGCGGCCGGTATGGACCTGCCGTCGTCGGTCGCGCCCTTCATTTTGCGGGGTGTGTGCCTTCTCGGTATCGATTCAGTGATGTGCCCGATCGAGCTTCGCAGAACCGCCTGGCGGCGCCTTGCCAGCGATCTGGATAAGGACAAACTGGCTGATATCACTCACGAAATCGCCTTGGATGACGTCATGAATTATGGCGCGAAAATCCTTGGCGGTCAGGTCCGCGGGCGGATCGTGGTAAAAATAGTCTGAGGACGTTCAGACTTTACCAACCAACCTGCTCCAATCTTGCCACGGTTGATATGGTAAGCAGCGGGTAAAGAGACTTGCAGCATGATCCGGGGGGCCGGGTGTCCTCGCGCAGACGTCGAGAAGCGTTGGTGCGGGGATCATGCTCAAGAGGGAGCGGGTGCCCGCGCTCGTAAGTGGAGTAGCTCATGCTTGCGCGTTTGGTGTTGGGGGCCGTTACGGCCGGAGCAATGGTCGTCCCGGCTTTCGCGGGCAGTATGAACGCCGACGAGGCCCGCAGGTTCGTCGCCGGCAAGGTGTTCGCGTTCACCTGTTTCGATGGCACCCGCGGTGCCGGCCGCATCCTCGACGATTTGGGCGCGACGGGCTCGATCCAGTTCTCCGGCTCCGGTCCGATCCGCCACGTGCGCCTGCCCGGCAACACGCTGCAAATCCGCGGCCAGAGCGTTTGCGCTTCGCTGAAGGGCATCCCGTTCGAACCGTGCTTCAATCTCGACAAGCAGGACGACCGCTCGTTCCGCGGCTCGGTCTCCGGCATGGGCTTCGCCTATTGCGATTTCCGTCACCAAGGCGGCCAGCAGATGCTGATGGCGCGTGCGGTGGCCCGTCCGCACAGGCTGCACCCGCGTACCCGATCCGCCGATGCCTCGCAGACCGAAGTCTCGCGCGTTGAGACACCGCAGGTCGGAAGCTCGAAGCTCGAGCCGATCAAGGCCGAGCCCGCGAAGGTCGAGAGCGCGCCGGAATTGCGCCGCTCCACCGACTAAAGCGCGATCAGATTGGGACGAATCGTCATCGCGCTTTAGCTCCTTGTTTGAGCATGATCTTTTCGGAAAACCGCTTCACACTTTTCCGGATCATGCTCTGACGTTTCATCTGCGCGCTAACGGGAATACGCACCAAGCCGTAGTCATACGGATGGCGGTCTCCACGCGTTGATCGCTACTCAATAGCCTAGCGTTTCGCCGAGACGCCGGATGGTGGAGACACCGATTTGAGTAGTGATATGGCGCAATATTTTTTCCGCATCAGCGATGGCGATTACGCGGGTGCATCCGATCACGCGACCGAGTTCGAGAGCCGCGACGTGGCCTGGGCCGAGATGACCAAGGTCTGCGGTAATTTCCTCGGCAGCATTTCGCGCAACATGAAACAGAACAGCGAGTGGCACATGGAGCTGCTCGACGAGGGCAGAAAGCCGGTGTTCAGGATTCGCCTGGTCGCTGAATCCGTCGATCGATAGAAGCCGTTCGCCGCCACTGCGACCCAAAGCGCGATGAGATCAGATTGAATCATCATCGCGCTTTGGCTCTTTGTTTGAGCATGATCTTCTCGGAAAACCGCTTCGCACTTTTCCGGATCATGCTTTAGCTCCCGCCTGCGGTGCAGGCGGAGTGGCGCGCCTGCGAAACAGGATCCGCTGATACAGCCAGCCGATCGCGACCAGCACGACGCCGAGGCACATGAACGACAGCGCCCGGTAGACGCCCGTGAGCGTCGACATGTCGACAAGGAATGCCTTCAGGATCGTGAGCCCGATCACGACAGCGGATGCGAGCCGCGCCCGCTCCGAATTCACGACGATGCCGATGCCGAGCAGCGCAACGCCGAACATCAGCCACGCGATCGAATAGGTGTATTGCTCCGCGCCCGTCGTCTCGCCGCGCGACAGCACCGGTCCGTGATAGAGCCTGCGGATTTCGAACGTGACATAGGCCAGCGCAAGCACCAGCGCACCGGCTGCGATCGTGTTGCCGTAGGCAGCGGGACGATGCCCCGCCACCGCATAGGACAGCAGCAGCGCCAGCACGGCCGGCAGTGCGTAGCCGAGCAGTAGCAGATTGATGAAGCCGCCGCCGACGTCCTGCCACCACAGCATCGGGTTCTCCAGCCCCAGCAGCCCGAACAGGCTGGCAAGCCCGGCGAAGGCGGTCAGCAGGATCGCGCCGACATTGTGCACGATGCTGCCGCTGCGCAGGCGCAGCCGCTCCAGCCCGATCGCCATCGCCAGCGTCACGCCGACCTGCAATGCGACCTCGGTCAGCCCGGCGCTGGCATAGTAGACGTCGCCGCGATTGACCGCATGGCGGATCTCCATGAAGGCGAGCAGCACCGTGAACAGGATTGCGGCGGACTCGACCACGCGCAGCGGGACGTCGTCGCCGTTGCGGCGCAGGAAATAACTGCCGGCCCAGAATGACAGCGCCGGAATGCCGTAGCCCCACAATAGCCAGTTGAAGATCGGCGTGGTGCCGACGGCGTCGCCCGCGATCCGCGGCTCATAGCCGATGCGCAGCACCACGATGCCGGCGAGGATCGCGGCGAGCCAGCGCAGGAACGGGATCGGCCGCCGCACCGACAGCCACGCCGTGCCCATCGACACCAGCGCGAGCGCAATGGTGAGCCAACCCTTGTCGAGCGCAAACGTCAGCGCCAGCGCCAGCGAGGCGAGGGCGCCGGTCGCCGACAGCGCGATCGAGGGCGACAATTCCGGCCGCTCGCCGCGCCGGGTCAGCGCTTCGGTCGCAGCCGCATAGGCCGCAGCCAGCAGCACGGCGAGGATCGCGAACGGGATCGAGCGGTCGAGATGCGCAATCCGCGCATAGAGCGCGACCAGCAGCGCGACCGGCGTGAACACGGCCGCCGCGGCCCAGGTCACCGTGACCTTCGTGGTGGCAAAACGGAATTGCGCGAAAAGGCCGGAGATGCCGAAAGCGGCCGCGAACAGCGCCGCGGTGACGAGATGCAGCGACACCGAGCCGTCGGTCGCCGACGGACCGATGCCGGGGATAGCGCCGCCCGGCAGCACCAGCATGTCGACGTTGCGGCGGACAGCCCATTCGCCGAATACGATGAAGACGAAGATCGACGCGGCGCCGATCGCGCGGGTCGCAGCCGGCGCGCGCCAGGCGACGAAGAGGCTGCCGGCCGTCAGCAGCGCAAAGCCGATCATCGCGACATCGGCGTGCGCGCTGTTGAGCACGATCAGCATTGCGCCGAGCAGATAGGCCGCGAGCGAGCCGGACGAGATCGGCTCGATCTCCTCACCATCGCCGTCGGGCCCAAACATGAAGCCGCAAACCACGAGCAGCGCCGCCAGCACGAAGCCTGCGATGACGTGGAAGACGTGCGGCGCGATCATCTCCGGCCCGCATTGCAGGCAGGGCAAGGTCCACAGCAGCGCGAATGCGATCGTCGTGACCGCGAGCCAGCGCCACAGCCGGATGCGCGCGAGGCCGAACGCCGCCGCCGTCACGATGGCGAGGTAGATGTAGAGTGACCAGAAATCGGGCTTGTCGGAAGAGACCAGGATCGGCGTGGCGAAGGCGCCGACGATGCCGAGCCCTGCCAGCGCCGGCCCGTGCAACAATGCGGCCGCCAGCGTGCCGAGTGCGACCATGCCGAGCAGGATGAAGGCGGTCGCGGGAGCGAGGAAATCGTAAAGCGCGTAGGCGGCATAGACGGTGGCGAAGGCCACCGCGGTGCCGGCGGCGGTGAGGATCGCCGGGATGTTGGCGATCGGCAGCGACGCGATGCTGGAGATGCTCTCCTTGCGCCGGGTCCATTCACCGGCGCCGAGCAGCGCCAGCGCAAACAATCCGCCCAGCATCGTGCGTACGCCGGGGCCGAGCAGCCCGGCCTCGATCGAATAGCGCACCATGAAGAAGCCGCCGAGCGCGAGCGTCAGGCCGCCGATCCACACCACCCAGCGCGTGCCGAGCGTCTCCTCGAAGCCGGGCGCCGGCTGCGGCGGGGCCGGCGGTTCGGGCAGGGGCGGTGGTGCAGCGCTCGGCGCGTCCGCGGCCGGTTCTGCCTGCGCTTCGGGCTCGCTCGCAACGGCTTCCGGGAGCGGCGGCGGCGCGATCGGAGGCGCCGTCGGCAGCGTCTGCTCGAACTCCTGGAGCGGGGCCAGCGGCGGCGGCACGGCGGTCTGGGCGGCGGCAACGCCTGCGGCCTCGATCGCATCCAGCCGGCGCTGCAGCAGCGAGATCTGGCCCAGCGCCTTGCGCGCGAAGATGATCGCGACAATGGCGATGACCAGCGTCAGGAAATCGAACGGCGAATCGAACATTGGGCCTCCGGCGGGACGCGCCGGAGCATCGGCCAGCCAGTGACCCGTCGCAACCTAGTAGTGCAGTTGAGAGGACCGGAAGTTCAAGCCATCGTGCATGGCACGTTCGCGCTATTCCAGATCGATGCTGAAGGGCCGGCCTTCGACGCTCATGCTGCCGGGACCCATCGCATCGAGCGCGCGAAGCATCCGGCCCTCGCGCCCCAGCGCCTTGTCGGCGAGGCTCACGATCAGCCGGTTCGGTGCCGCGATCGGCGAGGCCTCGCGGATCAGCCGGGCGATGGACATTTCGTCACGGTGTGGATTGAGCGCGCAGACGGTGGCGAAGGCGCTCGCGGTCGAACGGCTGATGCCGGCGTAGCAATGCACCACCAACGGCGCGCTGCGATCCCAGCCGCGCACGAAGCTCAGCACCCGCTCGATATGCGTCTCGTTCGGCGCAACGAACCCGTCCATCTGTTCGACGATGTCGTCCATCGAGACCTTGAGATGGTTGGCCGGAAGCACAGAGGGCGGCCGCTGCACCTGGTCGACATTGGCCATCACGGTCAGCACATGGCTGGCACCGGTGGCACGAACCGTGTCGGAGAGCGCGGCAAGCGAGCAGACGTGAAGCATGATGGTCCTTGGCTGGCGGATGCGTCCGATTATAGCGGCTGCTCCCGGACGGGGCAAAGGCGCACGGCGCCATGGCCTTTGTTCGTTTTGCGGCGCAACCGCGGCAGGTGTGGCGGCGCCGCGCTTATGACGCGTGCAATGCGCTGAAGCGCTCGAGGAACTGCTTTTCGGCCCGCGCTGCGGTCCATGGCGTCAGATAGTCGCGCTCGGTCGCTTCGGGCAATTCCGGATCGCGGCCGAACAGCCGCTTGGCTTCGGCTTGCGAAAATCCCGCCAGATGCGTGGCTTCGAGATAGGCGGCGCCGCGATCGGCGGCCTTGATCTGCTGGGTGATCTCGTCCGCCAGCACCGCGGGCAGGCCGAAGCGGATATGGATCGCCGACAGCAGCCGCTTTTCCACCGCCTTGTACTCGCCCGCGAGCACCGCCTTGAACGGCGAGATCATGTCGCCGATGACATATTCCGGTGCGTCATGCAGCAGCGCAGCGAGGCGATGGCTGATGTCGACGCGCGGGATCTGCTGGCGCATCACGGCTTCGACCAGCAGTGTGTGCTGGGCCACCGAGAAGATGTGCGCGCCTGAGGTCTGGCCGTTCCAGCGCGCGACCCGCGCCAGCCCGTGCGCGATGTCGACGATCTCGATATCGAGCGGCGACGGGTCGAGCAGGTCCAGCCGGCGCCCCGACAACATGCGCTGCCAGGCGCGGGTTGTCTCGGTCGATTTGCGCGCCGTCATTTCTTCTTGAGCCGCGGCGTGCGGAGCTTGCCGCTGCAGGCCTCGTGGCAGAAGCAGGTGACGAGATGATCGTTGACCATGCCGGTCGCCTGCATGAAGGCATAGACGATGGTCGGGCCGACGAACTTGAAGCCGCGCGCGCCGAGCTCCTTGGAGACCTTGATCGAGACCGGCGTCGAAGCCGGCACGCTCGCGGTGGTCTTGAACTGATTGACCTTCGGCTTGCCGTCGACGAAGTCCCACAGGAATTTCGAGAAGCCGGGGCCTTTCTCCATGATCTCGAGATAGCCTTTCGCGCTCAAAATCGCGCCCTCGATCTTGGCGCGGTTGCGGACGATGCCGGCATCGTTCATCAGCGCGTGCACCTTCTTGTCGGTGTAGCGCGCGATCTTCTCGGGCTGGAAATCGTCGAAGGCTTTGCGGAAATTCTCGCGCTTGCGCAGGATCGTGATCCAGGACAGGCCGGCCTGGAAGCCGTCGAGGATCAGCTTTTCATAGAGCGCGCGGTCGTCATATTCCGGCACGCCCCATTCATTGTCGTGATAGGCGACGTAGAACGCGTCCTCGCCCGGCCAGGGGCAGCGCGTCTTGCCGTCGGGATGCAGTTTCGCGGTACGGCTCATGCGACGGTCTGTTTGGGGGTGGTGCGGACAGCGGTGGGATCGGCGAGGTGAAGCGACAGGCCGCCCGCGGTCAGCGCGAGGCCGGCGTCGAGCGCGTCGGCGACGCGGTCGATGCGGACCAGCGCCAGGCCGCTCTGTCCTGCGGTCGAGCCGATCGTGCCGACCTGCTTGTCGCCGGCGAGGATCGTTGTGCCAGCCTCAGGCGAGGGACCATCGAGAATGATCTTCACCGTGCGGGTGCGCGCCGTGCCGCGGTGCTGCATGCGCGACACCACCTCCTGACCGACATAGCAACCCTTGTCGAAATCGACGCCGTTGAGGCGGTCCATGTTGGTCTCGTGCGGGAAGGCGTCGCCATACATGAAGTCGAGCCCGCCGCGCGGCACGCCGGTCGCGATCCGGTGCGCCTCATAGTCGCTGGAGTCGACGAGATTGGCGCCGATCAGATCAGCAAGCTTCTGCTTCAGATCTTCCGGGATCAGGATGCGCCAGCCGAGCGCTGCGTTGCGCGGGTCGGCGAAAGCAAGATCAGGCGTCGCCGCCGGCTCGCCATCCCAGGCGGCCAGCACGCCGAGGCTGTCGGAGAGGTTCTCGACCACGACCTTGGCGCGCAGCTTGTAGAAGCCGAGCTTGTCGGCGAGCCCTTTGGCGAGCGCGCGCGGTGCGTCGATCAGGAAGCCGCCGCCATGGCCTGATGGCACCTCGGTGATCAGGAAATCGACGATGATCTTGCCCTGCGGCGTCAGCAGCGCGCCAAACCGGGCCTGACCCGGCTGCAACTGTTCGACGTCGGTCGTAATGAGGCCGTTGAGGAAGTTGCGGGCGTCCTCGCCAGAGACCTTGATCACGCCCCGATCTGGAAGAAACGCTGCTTTCATTCGCAAAATTGGCTCTTTTTCCAAGTTCTTCCAAGTTCCTTGGGAAACGCGCCGCTCGCGCATATCCCCTGCCAAGCTAAGGCGCTAGAGTGCGCCGAACAAGGCCCGTACGACTGTGGAAAGCGGGCGTCGAGGACCGATGAATCAGCATTTTGACACCATTCTAAAATCCGGCACCGTGGTCAATCAGGACGGCGAGGGCGTCCGCGATATCGGTATCGTGGGCGGCCGCATCGCCGCGATCGGCTCGTTCGGTCAGGTCTCGGCCGGCGAGGTGATCGACTGCAAGGGCCTGCACATCCTGCCCGGCGTGATGGACACCCAGGTGCATTTCCGCGAGCCCGGCCTGACGCAGAAGGAAGATCTCGAGACCGGCTCGCGTAGCGCCGTAATGGGCGGGGTCACCGCCGTGTTCGAGATGCCGAACACCAACCCGCTGACGGTCACCGAAGAAGCATTCACCGACAAGATCAAGCGCGCTCATCATCGCATGCATTGCGATTTCGCGTTCTTCATCGGCGGCACCCGCGAGAACGTGCAGGATCTGCCGGAGCTCGAGCGGGCGCCCGGCTGCGCCGGCGTCAAGGTATTCATCGGCTCCTCCACCGGCGCGCTGCTCGTCGAGGACGACGAGAGCCTGCGGCGGATCTTCCAGGTGATCAAGCGACGGGCGGCGTTCCACGCCGAGGACGAATATCGCCTCAACGAGCGCAAGCCGCTGCGGATCGAGGGCGATCCGCGCTCGCATCCGGTGTGGCGCGACGAGACCGCGGCGCTGATGGCGACCGAGCGGCTGGTCAATCTGGCGCGCGAGACCGGCAAGCGCATCCACGTGCTGCACATCTCGACCAAAGAAGAGATCCTGTATCTGCGCGACCACAAGGACGTCGCCTCCTGCGAGGCGACGCCGCATCACCTCACCATGGCCGCGCCCGAATGCTATGAGCGGCTCGGCACGCTGGCCCAGATGAACCCGCCGGTGCGCTCGGCCGATCACCGCGCCGGAATCTGGTACGGCATCGAGCAGGGCATCATCGACGTGCTCGGCTCGGACCACGCGCCGCATACGCTGGAAGAAAAGCAGAAAACCTATCCGGCCTCGCCGTCGGGGATGACCGGCGTGCAGACGCTGGTGCCGTTGATGCTCGATCACGTCAACGCCGGGCGGCTGTCGCTCGCGCGGTTCGTCGACCTCACCAGCGCGGGTCCGGCGCGCCTTTACAACATCGCCCGCAAGGGCCGCATCGCGGCGGGCTATGACGCCGACTTCACCATTGTCGATCTGAAGCGCAGCGAGACCATCACCAACAAATGGATCGCCTCGCGCGCGGCCTGGACGCCCTATGACGGGGTGCGGGTACAGGGCTGGCCGGTCGGCACCTTTGTGCGCGGCAAGCGGGTGATGTGGCAGGGCGAGGTGACGACGCCGTCGCTCGGCGAGCCGGTCCGTTTCCTCGAGACGCTGAAGGCCTAGCGCATCACATGCGCTAGTTTCTTGTTTGATGCGTTTTCTTCACGCGAACCGGTGCCCGCTTCGCTCGAAAACGTTTTGGGATTACTGCCGGGCCAATGCCAGCGAGAACTCGCCGTTGCGCACGCGCGCGGCGAGGCCTTCGGCGAACTTCGCCACCGCGTCCTCGCCATAGGTGCCGACGAGCTCGGCGAGCGCCGCAAACAGGCTCGCCTGCGCGAGGCAGTCGCCATCGACGCCGTCATGACGCGCCTCGGCCCAGGCCTCGTTCAAATAGCCCAGCGCGGCCTGCTTCTGCTCGTGGTCGGGACGGGGGTCTTCTTGATGATGGGGGAAGGACGCTGGATGGCGCATGAAACTCTGCAATATGAATGCGCGCGGTCCGAGGAGCGAACCACTGCGACGCGTGAGATGTATCACGCATGCGGATACCGCCTAGCCCACTTCTTTCGAAAAGGTTAACGGCCGTTTCGGCATTTAAAGGGGAATTCGGGATATCCCCGCCGCGGTCAGCCAAATGAGCTGTGGATATGGTCCAGCACCGCGCGCGGTGAGGCACAGAGCTGGCTGGCGCCGGCCTCGATCAGCTCCTCCGCCGTGCCATAGCCATAGGTGACGCCGACCGCGCGGATGCCATTTCGAGCAGCGCCGATCACATCGTGGCTGCGATCGCCGATCATGACGGCCCGCGCGGGATCGGCCCCGGTCTGCTCCAGCGCATAGGCGAGCAGGTCGACCTTGTTGACGCGGGTTCCGTCGAACTCCGAGCCGAACACGTGGTCGAAATAGCTGCCGAGGCCGAAATGCGCGATGATCCGGGTCGCGAACACGTGCGGCTTCGAGGTCGCCACGAACATCCGGCCTGGCCGCCCGCGCAGCTCGGCCAGCACCTCCGCGATATCGGGATACACGGCATTCTCGAACAGCCCGACGTCGCCGAACCGCTCGCGGTACAGCTCGACCGCGCGGTCCGCGAGTTCCTCGCCGCCGAGCAGCAGCGCGAAGCTCGCCCTGAGCGGCGGACCGATGCACCAGGTCAGCTCGTCCTGCGAGGGAACCGGCCGGCCGAGCTTTTCCAGCGCATACTGGATCGAGCCGGTGATGCCGGGCTTCGGGTCGGTCAGGGTGCCGTCGAGGTCGAAGAAGATCGCGCGGTCAGTTGGCATAGCGTGCCGTCAGGTCGCGCGAGATCTTCGAGCCTTCCTCGATGTAGCGGCGGATCGCGACGCTCGCGGCCGGCGTGCAGGTCCGGTAGGTCTGCTGGAAGCCGTTGTAGCCGCGGTTGAAGCCGGCGACCATGCGGGCGCGGCGGTCGCCGGAGGGGGTTTCGGCGTCGATCAGCGCCTGCATCTCGTTGCGCCATTTGGCGCCCTCATTGGCGTTGCAGATGCCGCGCAGGTAGTGCAGGGCGCCGAGGATCTCGGCCAGCCGCTGCAAATCGCCGTCGAACGGCGCAGCCGCGTCCTGCGCCCGGGCGGGCGTCGCAAGGCAAGCCGACATAAGGATCACAACGGCGAGAAAGGCTTTGATCATCAGGGGTTCCGGAATGGCCGTGGTATGCCCCCTCAATGCGCCCGAGGCAAGGCGGACGAGGTCCCCAAAGCACCCCGGAATCGGCCTCAAACCAGCCGCCGGGCGGCCGCAATCACCTCATGGAGACCGCCGGTGACCTTGAGGTCGCCGATCGCCTCCGGAGCCAGCCATTTGAAATCGTCGTGCTCGTCGTTCAGCACGGGGTCGCGGGAGGCCCACTTCGCCGCGAACGTCATGATCAGGTAGTGCCCGGTGCCGGGGCCGGTCGGCAGCACCTCGCGCCAGCCGGCGAGGCCGAGGATTTCGACCCGCAGCCCGGTCTCCTCGTCGATCTCCCGGTGCAGGGCGACGTGCAGGGTTTCGCCGAACTCGACCCGCCCCCCGGGCAGCGAATAGAAGCCTTTTCCGGGCGAGCGGGCGCGGCGCACCAGCAGCACCTTGCCGTCGCGGAAGATCACGCCGGAGACGGCAAGCTGGGGGCGGATCGGAGGTTCGGGAGAGGTCAAGGCAATCGGCAACCGGTTTCAGGACTTCATCTTGCCCGATATCTCAGGCGCCCGCCATGATGCTGTCGACATCGGCCTCTGCGGCGCCGTTGATGACGCCGGCGGTCTGCATCACCAGCGGCTTGACCCAGACGATCGCCTGCTCGGCGAGCGCGACCCGGCTCTTGTCCTGCTGCAATTGCCGCATCGCCGTGCCGACCTCGGTCAGGATCTTCGTCATGCTGTCGGTCAGCTGGTCGAATTCGGCCCGGATCCCGGCGTTCGCCATCTCATAGGCCTCGATCGCGAGGTCGCGGGCCTTGAAATTGGACGCGGTGAAATGCTCGGCATAGGACAGGGGCTGCCATTCCAGGAAATCGTCGGCGCATTCCGGCAGGTCCGGCACCATCTCGAGCAACATGATGGCTTCGTTGAAGTGATTGAGGTAGTCGGTCGCAAGCCCGGTGCGGGGATTGATGTTGGCGGCGCGCAACAGCGCCGCCCGCGCCTCGTCGGGGTACGTCGGTCGCGGGGAAGAGCCCGCTATGGCGGCCGTTGAGGTCATTGAGCGCAGTCTTTAACGGTCCAAGTTAAGGCTGAATAAACGGATACCACTCTGGACGGGATATGTGCGGACGCTTTGTCATAACCTCGCCGCCGGCGGCCTTGCGTGAGATGTTCGGCTATATCGAGCAGCCGAATTTTCCGCCACGGTACAATGTTGCGCCGACCCAGCCAATCCCGGTGGTGCTGCTGCAGAATGGCGGCCGGCATTTTCAACTGATGCGCTGGGGGCTGATCCCGTCCTGGGTCAAGGACCCCAGGACGTTCTCGCTGCTGATCAATGCGCGCTCCGAGACGGTGCGCGAGAAGCCGGCTTTCAAGAATGCGATCAAGCGGCGCCGCGCGCTGATCCCGGCCGACGGCTATTACGAATGGCAGGATGCCGGCGGGCGCAAGCGGCCGTTCTTCATCCACCGCCGCGACGGCCATCCGGTCGCCTTCGCCGCGCTCGCCGAGACCTGGATGGGGCCGAATGGCGAGGAGCAGGACACGGTTGCGATCGTCACCGCGCCGGCGAGCCCCGACCTCGCGCAACTGCATCACCGCGTGCCCGTGACGATCAGGCCCGATCAATTCGCGCGCTGGCTCGATTGCTTGCCGAACGATGTCGACGACGTGATGCCGATGCTGAGGGGACCCGACGTCGGTGAGTTCGCCTGGCACCAGGTGACGACGCGGGTCAATGCCGTCGCCAACGACGATGCGCAACTGCTGCTGCCGATGAGTGCGGAGGAGATCGCGGCGGAGGAAGCGCCGGCGGCGAAGAAGGCCGCACCGCGCAAGGCGACGCCGCGCGAGGACGACGGGCAGGGGTCGTTGTTTTGAGGGCGCACTGAAGCCGCGTGTGCGCGGCGAGGATAGCGCAAGTCCCTCTCCACATCGTCGTCCCGGCCTTCGCCAGGACGACGGCGATGGAAGGTCACCCCTTCACGTGCGCCACGCCCTCGATCTCGATCAGCATCTTCGGATTGGGCAGCGCGACGACGACGCAGGTGGTGCGTGCGGGATAGGGTGCGGGGCCGAACGCGCCGGCATAAAGTGCGTTCATCGCGGCGACGTCGCTGGCACGTGTCAGCAGGACGTTGACCTTGACGAGATCGCGCATCGTCGCGCCCGCTTCATTCAGCACGCGCTTGAAATTGGTAACGACATTGGCGAACTGCGCCTCGAAACCGTCGGGCAACTCGCGGTTGGCGTCGAAGCCGGGAATGCCTGATATGAACAGGAGATCGCCGACGCGGGCGCCGAACGAAAGTGGCGGCGCCTGGATGCCGGGCGGAGGAGGGAAGTGCTTGATCGTTGTCGTTTCAGTCATTTGGGTCACCCGTCTGCACGAGATGGAAGGGGAGAAGTTTCGATGGTGTGCGGCGCCGTCGTGCGCCGGCGCCAGAGATTCTTGCCGAACAGATTCTGGCCGATCATGCCTGCCAGCATCGCGATGACGAACACCACGATCGGCAGCGAGAGCCCGGCGAGGTTGACCAGCGCCGGGCCGGGGCAGATGCCGGCGAGGCCCCAGCCGATGCCGAACAGCACGGCGCCGGCAACCAGCGGTGGATCGATGTCGTTGCGGTCGGGCCAGAGGAAGCGCGCCGAGAGCGCGGGCGCAGCGCGCCGCCGCGCGAGCGCGAAGCCGGTTGCTGCGACCGCGACCGCACCCGCCATCACGAAGGCGAGCGTCGCGTCCCACGCGCCGAACAGGTCGAGGAAGCCGAGCACCTTCTGCGGGTCGGTCATGCCCGAGATCAGAAGGCCTGCGCCGAAGATCAGGCCGCAGATGAAGCTCGCGAGCACCGGCATGGCTAGCCTCCGATTCCGTGCCTGACGATCGCAACCGTTGCGACCGCCGCTGTCATGAAGATGAACGTGGCCACGATCGAGCGGCCGGACAGCCGCGCGAAGCCGCAGACGCCGTGGCCGGAGGTGCAGCCATTGCCCATCCTTGTGCCGAACCCGACCAGTACGCCGGCGATCGCGATCACGGCAAGGCTCGCGTTCATCGCCGGCCGTGGCAGCGGCGCACCGAACAGCGCCGCAATCAGGGGCACCGCGATCAGTCCCGCGATGAACGCGACGCGCCAACCACGGTCGGCGGTATCGGGCTGGAGCAGGCCGCCGACGATGCCGGTGACGCCGGCGATCCGCCCGGTCAGCAGCATCAAGAGCGCCGCGGCGAGCCCGATCAGCGCGCCGCCGGCGAAGCCTGACCATGGGGTGAAATCGTGCATCGATGCAGATACCTGTTGCGCAAACTCCTCAGCGGTCAGGCAAAGCGGTGGGCGTGCATGCGCCAATGGTCGCGCGACCGCACCGGCGATGATAGACTTTGCGATTGCAGGAACAAGCGCAATTCCGCATGTTTCGCAGGCATTTCAACGATGCCTGCCCGTCGGCTGGATTGGCGCGATTCGTTTCTCGCCTCACTTCGTTCGGAGAACACCCCATGAGATTGTCGTCCGCCGCCCGTGCCGCGCTGCTCGCGCTGGCGCTGCTCACCGGATCGTCCGCCGCGCTGGCTGACGAGGGGGCGGTGACGCTCGTGATCTTCAAGGGGGGCTGGGTGTTCGGCGGCTCCGCCGGCAAGGGCGTCATGACCTTCCACGGCAAGACCTACGGGCTCACCGCCGGCGGCCTGGACTATGGCCTCGTATTCGGCGGCTCGCAGACCACGCTGCAGGGGCGGGTGCGCAACATCCGCCGGCCCCAGGACATCGCCGGCGTCTATGCCGCGGCAGGCATGGGCGTTGCGTTCGGCGCCGGCGTGCGCGGCATCCTGCTGACCAACCAGAACGGCGCGGTGCTCGAGCTGGCCGGCAAGCAGGTCGGGCTGATGGCCAATGTCGACCTCAGCGGGCTCGCGATCACGTTGAAGGAATAACCGACCCTACGATCCGGCAATCCACTCGGCCAATTCGCGCCACGGCTGCAACGTCCAATGCCCCGACGCCGCACCTGACGGCGACGGCAGCACGAACACGTCAGGAAAACCGCTCATCGGCGGCTGCCGCCCGAACGCAAGCGCGCTGGTCGGCCTGTTGTAGAACAGGCTCGCCGCTTTCTTGCTGGTGAAGGCGATAGTCTTCGGCCGAAACGTCTCGATCTTCGTCCTGAAGCCGATCACATCGAACGACAGCCTGTTGATCTCGTGATCCATCCCGGCGCCGGTCTTGGAGAGATCGGTGAAGCCGATGCCGAGTTCGAGCAGGGCGGCGAACTCGTCCGGCCGATAACGCCGCGGCGTGATGCCGGCTTCATGCAGCGCGCGCCAGAAGCGATTGCCGGGATGCGCGTAATAGTGCCCGAGGGCCGCTGACCGCGTGCTCGCCGCGGTGCCGACGAACACCAGGCGGAGGTTGGCACGAAGCTGGTCGGGCAGGCGGTGGGAATTGTGATCGGGCATCTGACAGGAGACCGGGGAGAGCATGTGCGCGTTGCCGTGTGATGCGATCAGGTCGAATAGCGATGCGCGGGACCAAAATAGCGAAAACAACCCCATGCAAAGGAGCTGGCGGCTGCCGCCGTCCGATACGCACCTTGACACGTCGGGCAAATCAGGGGTACATTTCCAATATTCCGAAATCGTGGAAGCGCCCCCTCGCCCGCCAGGCTGGCGCATTGGCGTCCCAATACGCGTTACCGTGCCGGCTCCTTGATCTCTTCCTCCGCCGTCACCGCCTGCGCCGGCCCCGTCGAACGCACCATCAAAAAGTTTCCCGAGAACCGTGTGCCGCGGATGCTCCAGCGGCCGTCGATCTCGGTCGCGTCGGCATTGACCACGCCTTCATAGTGCACGGTGTCATAGCCATAGCCCGGCGGCTCGTAGCGTTTGACGAACGTGACCGCGCTGCCGGAGCGATGGCCCGCAAGCGATGCATTGTGGGTGCTGAGCGGGCAGCCCGGCGCCATGCAGGGCTCGGTCACGCTGCCGCCGAGCGCGCCGCCGGCGTCGATCAGCGTCGCCAGGAACGTGACCATGCCGCTTGGCTGAACATAGCTGCCGTCCCAGACGCCGGTGAGATTGTCGGTCATGTCGTTCGTGCGGGCTGCGCGTGTTGAATGGTAACGATCGATGTGGTGCAGGCAGCGCCTCAACGCAAGTCGCACCTGCCCGCGAGCGGTTGCCTGTACTGTCAAAAGGGTCTGTAATCCCTCCAACAGATCAAGAAGAATTTTGGAGCTGATATGACGGGAGAGGCGAAAACCCATTTCGAGGTGATTGTCGTCGGCGCCGGCGTCGCGGGCATCTACCAGATCAAGCGGCTCGCCGATCTCGGCATCGACGCCACCGTGCTCGAGGCCGCGCCCGATCTCGGCGGCACCTGGTACTGGAACCGCTATCCGGGCTGCCGCTTCGATTCCGAGAGCTACACCTACGGCTTCTCGTTCTCGCGCGAGCTGCTCGACGAATGGCACTGGAAGGAACGCTTCTCCGGCCAGCCGGAGAATCTGCGCTATCTCAATTACGTCGCCGACAAGTTCGACCTGCGCAAGCACATGCAGTTCAACTGCAAGGTCGAGACCATGCAGTTCGACGAAACGCGCGATCTCTGGCAATTGAAGCTTGGGGACGGCCGCGAACTGACCTGCCGCTTCGTGGTGCTCGCGATCGGGCTGCTCTCCGCGCCGACCATGCCGCGCGTCGAAGGCATCGACGACTTCAAGGGCCGCTCGTTCCACACCTATTACTGGCCGCATGAGCCGATCGATCTCACGGGCAAAAAGGTCGCCGTGATCGGCACCGGCGCCACCGGCATCCAGTTGATCGGCGAGATCGCGGACAAGGTCGCCGAGCTCACCGTGTTCCAGCGCCGGCCGAACTGGAGCGCGCCGCTCAACAACAGCGCGATCTCCGAAGCTGAGATGGCCGACATCCGCGCGCGCTATGACGAGATTTTTGCTGCCTGCGCGCTGACGCCCGGCAGCTTCGTGCACGGGCCAGACAAGCGCGGCTTCTACGAGGTGAGCCGCGAGGAGCGGCTGGCGCTCTGGAACAGGCTCTACGACGAACCCGGCTTCGGCATCTGGCTCGCGAACTTCCGCGAGATCTTCATGGATGAAGCCGCCAATGCGGAGCTCTCGGAGTATATCGCGGGCCGCATCCGCGGCCGCGTCAACGATCCGAAGGTTGCGGAAAAACTGATCCCGCGGGATCATGGCTTTGGCGTGCAGCGCCTGCCGCTGGAGACGCGATATTTCGAGGCGTACAATCGCGACAATGTGCAACTTGTCGACCTCTCCGAGACACCGCTGGTGCGGATCACCGAGACCGGCCTGCGCACCACGGCGCGCGACTACGACTTCGACATCATCGTCTACGCCACCGGCTTCGACGCCATCACCGGCGCCTATGATCTGATCGATATCCGCGGCATCGGCGGCGAGAAGCTCGCCGACAAATGGAAGCACGCGCCGTCCACCTTCCTCGGCATGCTCGTGCACGGCTTCCCGAACCTCTTGATGCCGACCGGCCCGCAAAGCGCATCGGCCTCGACCAACTTCCCGCGCGGCATCGAGAACGGCGTCAACTGGTGCACGAACCTGCTGCAATACATGTGGGACCGCGGCCTGACCCGCGCCGACGCCACGCTGGCGGCGCAGGAGCGCTGGACCGCGCATGTCGTCAAGATGTACGAGATCATGCTGATGCGCAAAGCCAAGGGCTGGTTCACCGGCTACAACTCCAACGTCCCCGGCCACGAAGAGGGCACGGTGCGATACTTCGTCTACAACGGAGGGACGCCGAAGTTCTTGGGCATCATCAACGGCGTGGCGGCAGGGGGATATCAGGAGATCGAGTTTGGCGCGGGGGCGCGGGGCGACGCCCAAGTGGCTGTTGGCGCGACGGCGTCGTAGGGCGGGTTCGCCAACGGGTCCGCGCAAAGCGCGACCCGATCATAAACTCCGCGTAACCCTCCATCTTCTCGCGGTCGAAGAAAGGGGCGAAGGACGGACGATGAGAAGCAATCCGGTGGAGTAGACGGCCATCTACAGCGTCCGCACTTAGGACCTTCGATGGCCGGATCATCCACTTTGGTCTCAAATCGTCGCCACCGCTATCACATCGAGCAGCGAACATACGGCGTTTCCACGGGCACCGGCTCCTTGGAACTGAGTATGATCTTGTTCTCGCCGGAGAGCTTTATGTCGAATGCCATGTCTGAAACGGCGACGCCGTCCGAGCACGCCGCAATCACGCGGACATTCTGCCCGTCATCATGCAGCGATTTGACGGTGCATTTCTGAAACGTGCCGGTGATTTGCTTGCCCTGGACGATCAAGCCGCCCGCGTTGAGATCGGCATCTTTCCTGAACGCGAGCTTGTTGTTCTCCTTGATGAAGACCTGGTTGCAGGCCGAGGCGTCGATCGTCCAGGCTCCGTTCAAATCCGCAGCCTGTGTCGAGGCCGATTGCGCAACGAGAAGTACGAATAGCACGGCGTTGAAGGTTCTCATGAAACTCTCCAATCAAATGGTCAATGGGCTGCTGGACTCTCTGCGAAACGAGCGTGGAATGGCGCTCAATCGTCTATTTGAGGGGAGCCATGATAACATGTCCGACGCGGCTTTCATCGCTTTTTGAGCATCGCAGCATGCGATGAGATGAAGGTTTTCGTTGATCCAGGTCAATGGTTCTGCGGGGCTCTTGGGCCGGTCGCTGTCGTGACCGGGCCATCCAGACACGCGCGATGGATTGAGTGAGTGCTCCAGAAGCAAAAAAGGCCGGGCTTTCACCCGGCCTTTCGTTTTCGATGGATGCCCAGGTTTTTGCCCGGGCATGACGAGCGCGAGGGTCAAAACACCCTGTTGCTCTCCTTCACCTTGTCTGCGTCGAGATACACGTTCTCACCCATTTCCTTGAACTTGGCGCTCATCTGCGCCATGCCCTGTTCTTTATCATTGAGCGTCGCGGCGTAGTCGCGGACGTCCTGGGTGATCTTCATCGAGCAGAATTTCGGGCCGCACATCGAGCAGAAATGCGCGACCTTGTGGGCTTCCTTCGGCAGCGTCTCGTCGTGGAAGTTCTTCGCGGTGTCGGGATCGAGGCCGAGGTTGAACTGGTCCTCCCAGCGGAAGTCGAACCGGGCACGCGACAGCGCATCGTCGCGGAGCTGCGCGGCGGGGTGGCCCTTGGCGAGGTCGGCGGCGTGGGCCGCGATCTTGTAGGTGATGACGCCGGTCTTGACGTCGTTGCGGTCGGGGAGGCCGAGATGCTCCTTCGGCGTGACGTAGCAGAGCATCGCGCAGCCGAACCAGCCGATCATCGCCGCACCGATGCCCGAGGTGATGTGGTCATAGCCCGGCGCGATGTCGGTCGTCAGCGGCCCGAGGGTGTAGAACGGCGCCTCGCCGCATTCCTTGAGCTGCTTGTCCATGTTGATCTTGATCTTGTGCATCGGCACGTGGCCGGGGCCCTCGATCATGACCTGGCAGCCCTTGTCCCACGCGATTTTTGTCAATTCGCCGAGCGTCTCCAACTCGGCGAATTGGGCGCGGTCGTTGGCGTCCGCGATTGATCCCGGGCGCAGGCCATCGCCGAGCGAGAATGAAACGTCGTATTTCCGCATCAGATCGCAAATCTCGTCGAAATGCGTGTACAGAAAACTCTCCTTGTGATGCGCGAGGCACCACTTCGCCATGATCGAGCCGCCGCGCGACACGATGCCGGTAACGCGGTTGGCGGTGAGGTGGATGTAGGGCAGCCGCACGCCGGCGTGGATCGTGAAATAGTCGACGCCCTGTTCGCACTGCTCGATCAGGGTGTCCTTGTAGAGCTCCCAGGTCAGCTTGACGGGATCGCCGTCGCACTTCTCCAGTGCCTGGTAGATCGGCACGGTGCCGATCGGCACCGGCGAGTTGCGCAAAATCCATTCGCGGGTGGTGTGGATGTTGCGCCCCGTGGAGAGGTCCATCACGGTGTCGGCGCCCCAGCGGATCGCCCACACCATCTTGTCGACCTCTTCCTCGACCGACGAGGTCACCGCCGAGTTGCCGATATTGGCGTTGATCTTGGTCAGGAAGTTCCGGCCGATGATCATCGGCTCGAGCTCGGCATGGTTGATGTTGGAGGGGATGATGGCGCGGCCGCGCGCGATCTCGTCGCGGACGAATTCCGGCGTGATGAAGGCCGGCACCGACGCGCCGAAGCTCTCGCCGTCGGCAAGCGCCGCCTCGGCACGCTCGAGCTTAAGCTTGCGGCCGAGGTTTTCGCGCTCGGCGACGTAGATCATCTCCTTGGTGACGATGCCGGCGCGGGCGAATTCGAGCTGGGTGATCTTGTGGCCGTCGAGGCCGCGCAGTGGCTTGTGGTGCGCGGTGAACGCCTTGGCGGCATGCGACGCGCCGACATTGCCGTTGTCCTCCGGCTTGATGGTGCGGCCGTCATATTCCTCGACGCCGCCGCGCTCCCTGACCCAGGCGAGCCGATTGCGCGGCAGGCCGGAGTTGACGTCGATCGTGACAGTCGGATCGGTGTAGGGGCCCGAAGTGTCATAGACCGGCAGGTTCGGCTCGCCGGCGCCTTCCGAGAGGATGATCTCGCGCAGCGGCACACGGACATCGGGTGCGGCCTCCGGCGTCGCAAAGAACTTGCGCGAGGCGGGCAGCGAACCTGTCGTCACGGCGGGGCGCGTGGTGTCGGGGTTGGAGCGAATGTTCATGAGGGGTCCTCCGTTGATTTCCTGTCAGTTGTTGTCGTCATTGCGAGGAGCGAAGCGACGAAGCAATCCATGCGTCCGCATATGCGGTGCCAATGGATTGCTTCGCTTCGCTCGCAATGACGGTGGAGAGAGTTGTCTGCATCACGCGGCCTCCGCGCTGAGGCCGAGCCATTGCCGCACCCGCGCATCGGGGTCGGCGTTCTGGGT
This sequence comes from Bradyrhizobium sp. USDA 3364, assembly GCF_054056355.1. NCBI lineage: Bacteria > Pseudomonadati > Pseudomonadota > Alphaproteobacteria > Hyphomicrobiales > Nitrobacteraceae > Bradyrhizobium > Bradyrhizobium sp. USDA 3364. The sequence goes on along the minus strand of NZ_JBSRYG010000002.1, from coordinate 459,696 downwards.
GACGTCTGAGACGACGGCGATCGAATCGGCGCCGGCGGCGAAGATCTCGGCCGCGTGCTCGAACTTGATGCCGCCGATCGCGACAAGCGGGATCGCGCCGATCCGCTTCTTCCACTCGGTGATCTTCGCAATGCCCTGCGGCTCGAACCGCATCGACTTCAGCGTGGTGAAGAAGATCGGGCCCAGCGCGACATAGTCCGGCTTGGCGGCGAGCGCGGTGGCGAGCTCGGCATCGTCATGGGTCGAGATGCCGAGCGTCAGCTTGGCTTTGCGGATCTCGGCGAGGTCGGCTCCCGCGAGGTCCTCCTGGCCGAGATGCAGATGCTCGGCGCCGGCAACGATCGCCGCGCGCCAATAGTCGTTGACGACGAGTTTTGTCGGCGTGCCCTTGGTCACCGCGAGCGCGTCGCTGACGATCTGCAGGGCGCCTGCATCGTCGAGCTCCTTAGCGCGCAGCTGGATGGTGCCGACGCCGAGTTTTGTCAGTCGCTCGACCCATTTGACGCTGTCGACGACGGGATAGAATGGATCAGGATACGGCATGCCAGAACGGGGTCCCAACGACAGGGGTGGAGGGGGAGGCGAAGTCGCGGGCTTCCATCAGCCCGGCTTCATAGGCGGTGCGGCCGGCCTCGACTCCGAGGCGGAAGGCATTGGCCATGGCGACGGGATCGGCGGCCTTGGCGACTGCGGTGTTGAGCAGCACGGCGTCATAGCCGAGCTCCAGTGCTTCGGCGGCATGCGACGGCGCCCCCAGGCCGGCGTCGACCACCAGCGTGATGTCGGGCAGACGGTCGCGCAGCAGCCTCAAGGCGTCGCGGTTGGTGATGCCCTTTGCGCTTCCGATCGGCGCGGCCCACGGCATCACCACCTTGCAGCCGGCATCGACCAGCCGCGCGGCGACCGAGAAGTCCTCGGTGCAATAGGGGAACACCTCGAAGCCGTCCTTGATCAGGATCGTGGCCGCCTCGACCAGGCCGACCACGTCGGGCTGCAGCGTGTCGTTGTCGGCGATCACTTCGAGCTTGATCCAGGGCGTGCCGAACAATTCGCGCGCGAGCTTCGCGGTGGTCACCGCCTCCTTCACGCTGCGGCAGCCCGCGGTGTTCGGCAGCACGGTGACGCCGAGCTCGCGGATCAGCGACCAGAACGCATCGCCGGTCTTGCCGCCCGCCGCCTCGCGCCGCAGCGCCACCGTGACGATGCTGGCGCCCGAGGCCCGGATCGCGTTCTGCATGATCGCCGGCGAGGCGTAGAGCGCCGTGCCGATCAGGAGGCGGGAAGGGAAGGATTTGCCGTAGAAGGTGACCATGGTGTCAGTGTCTCTCCGCTCTCAGCCCTGCACTCAACTCGTCGTCCCGGCGAAAGCCGGGACCCATAACCACGACCGGCAATTGTCGGATGGAATGTCTCCCCGCGTGCTTCACGGACGGGCCGCGGAGTATGGGTCCCGGCTTTCGCCGGGACGACGTGGGGAGAGAGCCTGCATGAAACGGCATCACATCACCCTCCCTGCCGCGGCGTGATGATCTCGATCTCGTCGCCGGCTTTCAGCGCGGTCTCGGCCCAGCGGCCCTTCGGCACCACGTCGTAATTCACTGCGATCGCGAAATGGGTGCCCTCGTAGTCGAGCTCGGCCAAGAGCGCGTCGACGCTGGCTGCGTTGATCTCCCGCTGCTCACCGTTGACGATCACGCGCATTGCATCACCTCATTGTCGATTTCGCCGCGCGAAAGATAGGCGAGCGTCAGCTCGGCCAGCGCCGGCGCCAGCAGGAAGCCATGACGGTAGAGTCCGTTCACCGTGATGCGTTCCTGCTCGATCCTGATTTTGGGCAGATTGTCCGGAAACGCCGGACGCAGGCCGGCGCCGAATTCGACGATGCGGGCCTCGCCGAACGCCGGATGCACGACATAGGCGGCACCCAGCAGCTCCAGCGCCGAGCGCACGCTGACGCCATTGTCCTCGGCCTCGATCGTGGTCGCGCCCAGCATGAAGCGGCCGTCGCCGCGCGGGATCACGTAAAGCGGCCAGCGCGGATGGATCAGCCGCACCGGGCGCGACAGCTCGACCTCCGCGGTCTCGATGATGATCATCTCGCCCTTGACACCGCGCAGGCTCGGCTCGCGGTCGCGCGCGGCGAGACCCCGGCAGTCGATGACCAGGCCGTCGAGATCCTCTGCCTTGGCGTCGCTGCCAAACTTGATGGCACCGCCGGCCTTGGCGATCGCGGCATGCAGCCGCGGCAGCACGCGGCGCGGCTCGACGTGGCCCTCCTCGGGGTAGAACAGCCCCTCGCGGAAGCGGCCCTCGAGCGACGGCTCGAGCGCACGGACGCCTTCGGCATCGAGCCGGCGATGGCCGGTTGTGAGGCGCGCAAAGCGCTCGAAATCGGCGCGGTCGCGCGGATGCGCCACCACCAGCGAGCCGTTGAACGGCGTCTGCGGGAAATGCTGCCGCCAGAGCGCGAGCGAGCGGATACCGAGGCGGGTGATTACGGGCTCGGCGGCCTCCTCCTCGCACCACGGGGCCAGCATGCCGCCGGCGAAGTGGCCTGTGGATTCCGTCATCGCGGCGTCACCGCGCTCATGCAGTGTGACGGCACGTCCGGCCTCTGCGAGCAGCAGCGCATGCCAGGCGCCGGCTATGCCTGCGCCGATGATGGAGACGGGGGAATCCCCCCGCGGTCTTGACGTCTGATACATCCCTGTCCCTTCGCCGGCATGACCCGGATCAGGTTCAAAGGGTCACCGCGGTCCCGGACCAATCGCCATGATGGCGAAATCCAAGCTTGCGGTATCTCAGCTCCTCCTTCGGAGCACCCCTCGGAACGCCCCTAATGTAAGCGGATGGGCTTGCGTGTCAACGTGTATGCCAGGGGCTGCACCGCGGCGGGCGCAAAACTCTCGTGCGCCGGACGCAGCGCGACAGCGGTGCGCTGCTGAGCCGGGGGTTACCACCTGTCGAACATGGGTCCCGGCTCTGCGGAGCAACGCTGCGCGTTGCACCGCGTCCGGGACACGTAAGCACCTATTTATCGGCCTGTTCCGGCTTCGGTTCGACGGTATCGGCCGCCATCCGGTCCGACTTGGCGAGCTCCTTCGGCGGTGCACCCGAGCCGCCCAGTTTCGCCTCTTTCAGGTGATCGCCGCGCTGGCGCTTTGCGACGTAGTAATACCCGCCCGCGAAATAACGCACGGCTCGATCGAAATCGCCGTTGGCGGCGCGGTAGGCGCCGGCGAGGTATCTGATGCCGTATCGGAGGTTGGTCGCGGCGTCGCGCAGACCTTCGGCGGTACCGGTGTAGCCGACCCCGCGGGCGGTCGCGAGCTTGATCTGCATCATCCCGATGGCGCCGCCGCGCCCGATCAGCCGTGGCTGATACTTGCTCTCGCGGACGATGACGCGATGCACCAGCTCTTCCGGCACCAGATTGGCCTGGGCCTCGGCCGCCACCAACGCCTCATATTGCGCGCGCGATTGCGCGGCTGCGCTGCCGCAGGACGCCAGTACCGCGATGGCGGCGAGGCAGCTAAGGCTCTGAACGGTCTTCATCTCGGGTCGCTCGGGGTGATCAACGCGCGTCGGCTCTGCGGTCTCAATGGTACGGCGAGCGGGCAGGAATGTGGCAAAACCTTCGCATCAGCGAACGTTCTGCGTCCGTGAAGGTCCCGGTGCCGGTGAAGCGGATGACGTGATTGCGAGACAGATGCTTCAAATTGTTTGGTTCAATCGTCGCAGCCGAAAATTGTCGTCGACTCAAATCTGGCCGCCAATTTTCTCGATCGATTTTGCCGCACGCTATCCACAACAGTTTTTCGTGCAAACGACGGAGCGAAGGTTTACACTTCGTCTCACGGCAGAGTGGGCGCGTTCAGTCAGCACATCTGTCCAGTCCAAAGCACGCAAAAAACAACATCACTCGGGAGATGCGCCATGGTCCGTCAGGACACAGGCTATATGCCTCGCGAAAATCCCTGTGCGCAATGCGGCAAGCCGATCGCCCGGCCTGATTGGGTCGAGCACAGCGAAGGCCGCACGTCCTATCTCTGGAATTGCCGCGCGTGCAATTACCGCTTCGAGGCCATCGCGATCTACGAGCAAGCGCAGGTTACGCCGCTCGCCGCCTGATCAGGCCGCGGATTTCTGCAACGGCAGCTGACGCACCGGCAATTCGATCCGGACCACGAGCCCGTGCGGCTTGCGATCGTGCAGCGACAACGTGCCGGCATGTGCGAGCACGATGGCGTTGGCGATCGACAGGCCGAGGCCGAAGCCTTCGGCCTCGTCCATGTTGCGCGCCTGGTCGCCGCGCACGAACGGCTCCAGCACGCTCGCCTTGTGGGCGTCGGAAATGCCGGGGCCATCGTCCTCGATGTCGACGACGAGGCGATCGGGCTGGACGTCGAGACGGACGGTCACTTCGCCGCCGAACCGCGCGGCATTGTCGACCAGATTGGTGATGCAGCGGTGCAAATCGGCGGGCCGCGCGGTCGCCATCGCGTGCTGCGGGCCCTCGTAGTTGACCTTGTGTCCCATGTCGACGAACTGGTCGGTGACGAGGTGCAGCGTGCTCGCGATGTCGACCAGCGTCATCTCCTCGAGCTTGCGGTCGTTGCGCAGGAACGACAGCACCGATTCCAGCATCGAGCGCATCTGGTCGAGGTCGCGCAGCATGCGGTGGCGATTGGTCTCGTCCTCGATGAATTCGGCGCGCAGCCGCATCCGCGTGATCGGCGTGCGCAGATCATGGCTGATCGCGGCCAGCATCTTGGTGCGGTCGTCGATCAATGTGGTGATGCGCTCGCGCATCCGGTTCAGCGCCTTGGCCAGCGAGCGGATCTCCTCGGGGCCGCGTTCGGGCAGCGGGGCGGCGGCGCCGTTCAGGCTGAAGGTCTCGGCGGCCTTGACGAAGGACGACAGCGGCGCGGTCAGCGCCCATGCCGCCCACAGGCCGAGCAGGGTGACGCTGATGACGGCGAACAGCACCGTCATCATCCACGGCCCGCCCCAGAACGGCCGCATGTGCTGATCCGGCATCAAATTCGCGGCGAACATCGCGCCGTCGGGCAGGCGGATCGCGACGCGGCGAATCTCGCCGTCACGCGGCGCGCTGCCTGCCTCGCGCGGCAGCTGGAAGACGCGATAGCCGGCGCCGAGCCGGCGCAGCGCGTGCAGGCTCGGCGTGTCGGTCTCGGGTGAGCGCGCCGGTATCGGCCGTAAAGTCGCCGATCGCAAGCTGCGGGAAGGCGCTGATGATGTCGGCCTGGAGCCGCGGCCGCTCCAATGCCGGGGCATGTCCCAGCAGTTGCGCGGCGGCGGCGAGCTGGGTGTGCCAGCGATCGGACGGCTCAAGCCGGTCCGGGCGATGGATCAGGAAGGTCGCCGTGATGATCAGATGCAGCGCGATGATCGAGACGACGACCAGCGCCGCCATCTGGGCGCCGATCCCCCGCAGACTCAGCACGCGCGGCAGCTTCATCAGTTGCTCGTGGCGGCAACCGCCTCCACCCTCGGAGTGAACACATAGCCGCCGGAGCGCACCGTCTTGATCATGGTGGCTTCCTGCGGATCGGGCTCGATCTTGCGTCGGATGCGGCTGACCAGCACGTCGATCGAACGCTCGAACGAGCCGGCGCTGCGGCCCTGCGTCAGGTCGAGCAGGCTGTCGCGCGACAGCACGCGGCCGGGCCGTTCGCAGAAGGTGCGGAGCAGGTCGAACTCGGCGCTGGTCATGGCGACGCGCGCGCCTTCGGGGTTGCGCAGCTCGCGCAGGCGGATGTCGATGCGCCAGCCGAGGAAGGTCAGCGTGGTCGCGCCCTCGATTGCGCTGGCGTTGCGCGCGGCGGCCTGCCGGCGCAGCACCGCGTTGATCCGCGCCAGCAGTTCGCGCGGGTTGAACGGCTTTGCCAGATAATCGTCGGCGCCCATCTCGAGGCCGAGGATGCGGTCGACGTCCTCGCCGCGTGCGGTGAGCATGATGATCGGCGTCTGCGACTCCGCCCGCACCTTGCGGCACAGGCTGAGGCCGTCCTCGCCGGGCAGCATGACGTCGAGCACCAGCAGGTCCACACGGTGGTCGGTCATTGCCTTCGCCATCTCGCGGCCGTCGGAGGCGGTCGTGACATGACAGGAATTGGTCCGGAGATATTTTGCGATCAGAGACCGCGTTTCGCGGTCGTCCTCGACGACGAGGATATTGGGCGCAGCCTGGGTCATACCGATCTTTTGTCCGTGATTCGGGGAAAGCGGCTCAGGAATTTTGTTTCAGTGTATTTCTGAAATCTTGCCCGGCAGACCGGTTAACAGGTCGCCGCGGCGGTGAAAAGTTATCGTTCTGTCATCAAGCTAATGCGTTGAAACTCAGGCCGAACTCTTCCGGGCCGGGACCCCTCGGGGGAACGCATTCGCGGCAGCCGGGAAAGGGAAGGCTGGTTGTCGTACCTGGCCCGGAACCGGTTTCCCCGGCGACGCGTTATTTCCCTTTCAGGCCAGGGAGGGTGAGATGGCTGTCGACGCCAGAACCAGACCGCATCAACTCATTGCAAGCGACCGGGTCGAGGGGACGGCGGTGCGCCGGCCCAATGGCGACATGATCGGCCACATCGAACGGCTGATGATCGACAAGACCTCCGGCAAGGTGTCCTACGCGGTGCTGAGCTTCGGCGGATTCCTCGGGATCGGAACCAACCTCATTCCGCTGCCGTGGGGCCGGCTGCACTACAACCCGAAGTTCGAGGCTTACGAGCTCGACATCGAGGATGATGAGTTGAAGCGCGCACCGTCGTTCCGCGCCGACAAGGATTTCGACTGGGGCGATCGCTCGCAGGAAGTCGAGCTGCATCGCTTCTACGGCGTGCCGCCCTATTGGGGCGGCTTCTGATCGCGCGTCGGCAGGCGCGCAGGATCGACGTGTGTCGATCAATGATGTGGTAGCGGCGAGCGCCGTGCGGCGCGGTTCGCCGGAACGACTTGGTGAGCCAAATATCGTCCATCAGGGACTGCGCGTCCGGCGCAGTGGTGAGGCTCAACCGCAGCCTGCTCGAAAAGCGGCGAGCGTGTTCGTCAGGGACCAGCGCTTCATTGTCGGAAAGTCCCGCCCTGCCGCATCGCGGCCATGGCGTTCCTCCGTATGGAGCGGCCTTTGAGCGCACGTTCCGCTAGGAACGGTTGCGAAGATGACGGGTTCTCCTTGCATCTGATTCTGCGAGAGGAGAGCCATCAATGTTGGTCAAATCCGTCATCGCCGGCCTCGCCGGCACCGCGCTGCTTGCAACCGCAGCCTTCGCGCAGACGCCGACCGAAAAGGGCGACAAGATGTCTCCCGCGGCGTCGACGTCGACATCAACCACATCGTCGAGTGAGTTCAAGGGTAACTGGCGCGCGTCCAAGGTCGTCGGCCTCAGCGTGTACAACGATAAGAACGAGAGCGTCGGTTCGATCAACGATCTCCTGATGGACAAGGGCGGTGCCATCAAGGCGGTCGTGATCGGCGTCGGCGGATTCCTTGGCGTCGGCGAGCATCTCGTCGCCGTGCCACTCGACAAGGTGAAGTTCGTCAGCGAGCCGATCGCCTATACCGGTGCCTCGAACACCGGCGCCGGCGCCAGCAGCACCAGCAAGACGACCACCACGGGCGCGGCGCCAGCGGCACCAGCGGCGACGGCGAAGCCGAATCCCTGGTACCCGGATCACGCCGTGTTCAATGCGACCAAGGATGAGCTGAAGGCGATGCCCGAGTTCAAATACGCGACCGAGTAACGCGCATCGCATGCGAAAGACCAACGCGCCCGGTGCCGCCGGGCGCGTTGGTTTGCGCGGATCAGGCCACAAGACCGATGCGAAAGACCACGAACTGCGTTGAAGGATTCCTAGTTGAGCCAATGCGGGACGGGCAGGTTTTTCCCGCGCAGGAAATCCGGATTGAAGAGCTTGGACTGGTAGCGCTGGCCGCCGTCGGCGAGGATCGTCACGATCGTCTTGCCCGGGCCGAGATCGCGCGCCAGCCGCATGGCCCCTACGATGTTGATCGCGCTTGAGCCTCCCAATATCAATCCCTCATGCGCGATGAGGTCGAACAGCACGGGTAGCGCCTCCTCGTCGGTGATCTGATAGGCGATGTCGATCGGCGTGCCGTCGAGATTCTTCGTGACGCGCACCTGACCGATTCCCTCGGTGACTGAATCACCCTCCGCCGTCAGCTCGCCTCTCGTAAACCAGCTATAGAGCGCGGCGCCCATCGGATCGCTGAGCGCAATCTTCACGTCGGGATTGCGTTCCTTGAGCGCGCGGGCGACGCCACCCAGCGTTCCGCCGCTACCGACGGCGCACGTGAAGCCGTCGACCTTTCCGTTCGTCTGCTGCCAAATCTCGGGACCGGTCGTGCGATAGTGTCCATCGCGGTTGGCGACGTTGTCGAACTGATTTGCCCAGAACGCGCCGAGTTCTTCGGCGAGGCGACCCGAATAGCGCGCGTAGTGGCCGGGATTGGAGGAGGGCACGGCGGGTATCAGGCGCAGATCGGCGCCGCATAACCGCAGCATGTCCTGCTTCTCCCGGCTCTGCGTGTCAGGCATCACGATGATGGAGCGATAGCCGCGGACGTTGGCTACCAGCGCGATACCAATGCCCACATTGCCGGCCGTACCCTCGACGATCACGCCGCCCGGCTTGAGCAGACCGCGTCGCTCTGCGTCGTCGATGATGGCGAGAGCCGCGCGATCCTTGATCGAGCCGCCGGGATTGAGAAACTCGGCCTTGCCGTAGATATCGCAACCCGTGACATCCGATGCCCTGCGGAGCTTGATCAAGGGCGTATTGCCAATCGCTTCCAGAAGACCCGACCGAACATTCATGGCGCCCCGCCTTTCGTTCCTTCTGCCATTCTACGCGAGGCTGTTCAGCGCGTTGATGCTGTTCTCATGGCGATTTCGGCAACATCCTTGTCGCTTGGGTTGCGATATTGGCGGCCTTGTTCTTTTTCCGGCCGGGAGTCGTGCGTCTGCTATCGCTTGAGATGACAGCGCGGATTGGAGCCGGGGATTGCTTCAACCCGCGCTCGTTTCACATTGCTTGCGGCATCACCAGCCGAGTTCACGCAAGTAAGCCGCGCGGGCGGCAACGCCGGTGTGGGTGAAATCGGTGAAGACGCCATCGACGCCGAGACGGAAGAACTTCAGATATTCCTGGGCCGGGTCGCCGCGATAGTCGGCCGCGAGATATTTCTTCTCGTTCCGGAACGTGAAGACGTGCACGAACAGGCCGAGCTTGTGCGCGTCGGCAATGACGCTGGTTGCGTCCTGCGTCGAGGCATCCGCCGTCGATCCCTTGTAGGGCTTGCCGTCGGCGCCGGCGTCCTTCCAGGGCGAGACCTTGTACGGCACGATGTAGGCCTTCCACGGACCGATGCCGTCGGCATAGGTCTTGATCTCGGCGAGGCCGTCGGGGGTCAGCATCGCATCGAAGGTGCGGCCGTCACCGGCGATGGTCCAGTCGTAGGGGCGGGAATTGGCGATGTTGTTGAGCAGGACCTTGCCGGTCTTGAAGTCGACGCCATTGCCGTCGATGAGCTGGACCTGCCGCGTCTCGAGGCCATGGCTGCGCATGTATTTCAGGCTGCCGGGCTCGAAGCTCTGCACGATGATGGGAGCGTCCTTCGAATTGAGGCCGTTGTCCCTGATGATCTTGATCAGGGCGTCCTCGAGCGGGCGGCTGCCGGGCGCGCCGCAGCCATTGGCAATGGCCTGGGCATTATTCCAGGTCGGGTTCTTGGTTTCCGGATAGACCGAGATCGTGCGCCCCGTCGCCTTGCTCTTGGCCTTGGCGATGTCGATGATGTCCTGGAAACTGATGATCGGAAACTTGCCGTTGAACAGTTTCGGCCGCTCGTTGGCCGCATCATAGGTCGTGCCGGCGATCCACTGCCTCAGCTCGTCCATGGTGAAGTCGGTGATCGACCAGTCGTTGGTATGGTCGTCGCCGTCGACGATCAGCGCTTTCAGCACCGACTTGGGATCGGCCGGATCGATGAGATCGGTGGGGTATTCCGCAGGTCCGCTGCCGGTGGTCTGCGCCCATTTCACCTTGACCGGGACGCCCGGTGCCGTGCGCTTGCGGGCTGCGACTTCCGGGTTGGTCTTCGCCACCTCGGCGACGTTGGTGTTGTCGCCGAGCCATGGATTGTGTCGCGCCACCAGCACGCAATCCCTGGTCAGATGCAGGTCCTCTTCGAGCGAATCCGTGCCGAGGTCGGCGGCGAGCTCATAGGATGCCTCGGTCTCCTCGGGCACCAGGCCGGGCACGCCGCGATGTCCGATCACGAGCGGCAATTTTCCATCAACGGTCAGGAACGGCTTGGCGCCGGCCGGCGCCGGGCCGGATTGCGCCGACGCCAGCGACGGTGCGAGGACCATCAAGGCCGCCGCACCGAGCAGCATCGCTCCAACATGTACCTTCCGTCGTGAACGAATCTGCTTCACCGCCAAGACTCCATCTTATGTGCAGTATCAGGTCGAATGCCACTGGGGCGGAGCCGGATCAGGCCGGCCCGGCCGCCTTCTTAGTCTCAATCTCCTGACAGGCGGATGACTGCCGGGCGCCGCACGTTTCAGCGCTCGATCTGGACGCTCATGCCGGGTTCGAGACCTTCCGCGGCGCCGTCGGGATCGAGGCGCAGACGCAGCGTGTTGCGGTCGTGATCGCCGATCACGCGCTCGGCCTGCCAGGTGGCGAAGACGCCGAGCGGGCGCAGCTCGGTGACGAGCGCCTTGGTCGCGCCGCCGGCGGCATTCCGCATCACGCTCACGGCCTTTCCGATCGCAAGACCGTCGAGATGGTCCTCACGCACGTTGAACGAGAGCCATTGCTTGCCGGCCGCAGCAATCGCCATGATCGGCTGACCCGCGCGAACGTTCTCGCCCACTTCCGCGGCGATCACGCTGACTATGCCGTTGGCCGGCGCGCGCAGGACCATCTTGTCGAGCCGGCGCTCGAGCACTGCGACCGCGGCCGCGGCGGCCTGCGCCTGCGCGTCGGCGATCGCGCGCTCCTCCTTGGTCGGCCCGGCCAGCGCGGCATCGTAATTGGCCTGCGCCGCCGCTACGCCGGCGCGCCCGCTGGCAACGTCGTTCTCGGCCTGGTCGAGCGCCTGCTGGGTTTCGAAATTCTGCCCCGCCAGCGTGCTGATCCGCTTGAGTTGGGTCTCGACATATTCGAGGCGCGAATTGGCCTTGGAGATCGCCGCCTCCAGCGAGGCGACCTGCTCGCGGCGGACGCCGGCATAGACATTGTTGCGGTTCGCGACCGCGGCGGCGAGCGCAGCCCGCGCCTGGTCGGCCTGCGCCGTCAGTTCGACGGCGGAGAGCCTGGCGAGGACATCGCCGGCATGCACCTGCGCGCCCTTTGCGACCGCGATCGACACCAGCTGGCCGTTCACTTCCGGCTCGATTCGGACCTCGGTCGAACGGACGACGCCGACGATTGCGGGGGCCGGCGTCCCGCGGCTCTCTGCATAGATCAGCGCGCCGGCGACGAGTACGAGCGGGATCACGATGAGGCCGACGCGCCTAGCGTTGGACATGTTGCTGTTCTCCCTTGAGCAGCCGCGCGGAGATCACGGCAAGCGCGAAATAGCCGAGCGCAAGACACCACAGCCAGAGCCAGTCGTGCCCGACCTCCCAAATGCTTGCGCCGAGCTGGTTGACGCGCACCAGGCCGTCGATCGCGGAGTCGGCGGGGAACAGCCGCCCAAGTGCCTTGGCCGCGTCGGGAATGGCCTCGCGCGGCCATGCGAAGCCGGCGGTGAAGAATTGCGGCAGGCTGGTCGCGAGCAGCAGGATGGTGGCGTTCTCCGGCCGCGTGAACCAGGCGCCGATCGCCTGTCCAAGAAAGCTTGTCGCCAGGATGAAGACGGCCGCCAGCGCGAACAGTTGCGGCAAATGCCCAAGCGCGGAAAAACCGTAGACGCGCGGCAGCACGATCAGGTAGAGCGCGAGCGCCGGCAGATAGATCGTCAGATGGGCGATGCCGCGTCCGAACACGCCTGACAATGCGCCGCCGGAGCCGGCCAGCGCAGCGCGGGTCAGCATCGCCGCGCCGATCAGCAGCGTCTGCTGCAGGATCAGGATGAAGGCCGCCGGGACGATGTAGCTCGCGTAGCCGCCGACCGGATTGAAGATCGGTTGCAACAGGACGTTGCCCGGGCTGAGGCTCGCCAGCCTTGCCTTGGCAAGACTTCCCTCGGAACGGCCGCCGCGCGAAGCCAGCTCCGACGTCAGCGTGCCGATCGCGGTGGCGACGCTGCTCGCGGTCGATCTGAAGACGAACAGATAGGTGGCATCGGCATAGACCGGGATGTGAGCGGTGATGCCCTTGAGCACGTCGCGCTCGGTGCCGGGCGGGATCTGGATCGCGGCCAGCGCGTCGCCGCGATCGATCGCGGTGCGCGCCTCCGCAAGCGTGCGGGCGCGCACTTTCACGCTCAACGTTCCGCTGGCATCGAGCGTCTCGACGATCTGGCGAGACAGTTCGCTCAGATCGTCGTCGACGATCGCGATAGGCAGCTTGCGGAGGATCTGGTTCAGATAGGGCTGCGGATAATAGATGCCGTAGATCAGGGGGGCCAAAAACAGCAGGGTGAAGGCGCTGCGCGTTCCGAGCACGCGCCGCCACTCCGCCAGGAAAGCGCCGCCGACGCCCGGCGGTGTCGGCTCACTCGCGGGCTCATCGGCGGGCCGCGCCGTCTCGAACCAGCCCCTGCGCGTGAGGCTCGCCATGCGCAGCCATGCGAGGCCGGCAAACAGCAATGTGAGGCCCGCGAGCGCCGCAAAAGGCATAGCGGATTCCGAAACCGGCAAGCCGCGCGCCGCCTGTCCCATCAGGACCGCCATATACCACCGCAACGGCAGGATCGTGCTCCAGACCTGCGCAAACGTGTTCATGCCGATGGTCGGGAAGCCGACACCCGCATAGCCGAAGGCAGGGGAGGCGATCAGTCCGGCAAGTCCCAACCCCGTCGCGAGGTCGCCGACCAGAAGCTGCAACAGCGCGCCGATCGACAGATAGGCGATGATCAGGAGCGAGCCGGCGGCGATCATCAGCAGCGCGTCGCCTTTGAAGGGGATTTGCAGCACGCCCTCCAGCGCAAGCGTCACTGCCAGCATGATCACGACGAAGATGCCAAACAGCGGCGCCAGCTTGCCGGCCAGCGCTGCGACCGGATCGCCGCCGGCGCTTGCGAGCCACTCCCTTGCGTTGCGGCGGCGGAATTCGGAGCCGACCGAATAGCCCGCGGCGAGCGTGATCACGACGTGGATGATGGTCGGCAGCAGCGCGCGCAGCAGGAATTGCGCGTAATTCTTCTGCGGATTGACCAGCGCGATGGTCTCCGCGCTCAGCGTGCCGATGGAGGCCGGCGCTGCCGCGGCGCGCCGGGCGGGCGCGGCCGCGTTCGCCGCTGCGGTCAGTCCGTCGCTCAGCCCCGAGGACGCGATGCCGGCGGCAGTCAGGAATTGCTGGTTGTAGAAGCCGACGACCTGCGGGCGGCGATCGGCCTTCAGGTCGCGCTCGAAATTCGGCGGGATGAAGATCGCCGAAATCGCCTTGCCGGAGCGGATGTCCTGCACGGCTGTCGACAGCGATCCGGAGTCGTCGACGATTCTCAGGTTCGGCGACGCCGCCACGAGCTGCGTCAGCGCGCGCGAGGCATCCGACTTGTCGGCGTCGACGATGGTGACGCCGAGGCCCCGGATCACCGGCTGGCTGAACACCGTGGTGAGCACCACGAAGGCAAACAGCGGCACGCCGAAGATCAGCAGCAGTGCGACGCGGTCGCGGAGCAGCCAGCGGCACTCGCGCTGCGCGACCCGCCAGAATCCGGGCGCCGACGCCGGCCTCATTGGCGCGACCGCCAGTCGAGATAGGCGCTCATGCCCGGCCGCAGCTCGGGCACCGGCTGAACCGGATAGGCGCGGATCGAGAACGTTCTCAGGTCGAAATCGCCGGTGGCGCGCGTCGCCCGCCAGCTCGCATATTCGCCCTTGGTCGCGATCAGCTTGACCTCGACCGTGACTTGGCGGTCGTCGAGCGCGGGAATGCGGACATCGAATTTGTCGCCGACCTTGAGGCCCTTGACCAGATCCTCGCGCAGATCGAAATGGACCCACAGATCGGCCAGATCGATCAGCGTCACCAGCGGCACGCCCGGCGACACATATTCGCCCGGCTCGACGTTGCGCTGATAGATCTGCGCGCCGACCGGCGCGTAGACCGCGAGCTGGTCGATCACCGATTGGACGCTCTGGATGTCCGTTTCGGCCTTCTCGACGTTTGCTTTCGCGATTGCGCGTTCTTCCTTGGTGTAGCCATTGACCGCCTGCTCATAGGCCGACTTGGCCTGGTCGAGCCCGCGCTCGGCCTCGTGCAGCGCATCGGTGGTCTGGTCGAGGCGGGCCTGCGGCGCGTTGCCTTGCTCGGTCAATGTCTTGGCGCGATCGAAGGTCTTCTTGGCCAGCACCTGCGCCGCCTCGGCGCGCTCCATCTCCGCCTTCCGCGCCGCAATGGTTTCGACGCGCGTTCCGATCAGCACATTGGCGAGCTGCGCATCGGCCACGGCCTTTGCTGCACGCATTTGATCTTGTTTTGCCAGCGTCTCCGGGTTGTCGATGCGCACCAGCACGGCGCCCGCGGTCACGTTTTGTCCGCGCTCGACCGGAATCTCCTTGACCCGTCCGTCGACGCGCGCCGCGATATCGAGCCGCGTCGCATCGACCTCGCCCTGCACGAGCAGCGGCTCGGGCCGCAGCAGATAATAGGCGGACAGCGCGACGATGACGGCTGCAACGACGCCGACAATGATCGCGGGTGTGCGCGTCGCAGCGTGTGCGTTCTCCTGGCGCACAGGCTGTGGCGGCTCCGACGTGCTTTGGTTCTCGCTACCAGAAGGTGACACGGCTGACCCCACATCGGCTCACGACCCAGGATAGTCGTTCACTATGGCGCGGATGTTAAATCCTGCCAACCTCGGCAGCTTGTCCGATCTTGCTCGAATTTGACCGGTTCGAAGGCGAGCGCATCCGGAGCCGGCGAAGCAATCTCGTTCTCGATCTCGATGTACCGGTCTCCTCACGTGATCGCCGGCACGCGAGCTGACGCGACGTTGGCGGCAGCACCGCCGCGCGAACAGGCCGGCCTTGCCGGCCGCGCATGGCCGCGCTGACGACACGGATATTTGAAGCCATGCGCCCGAATAAATCGCATCCGATTAAATCGGGATACTTGAAGCCGGGCGGTTCCGTGCCTTCATCTGGCGGGAACGAATTAATCGTATGCGATGTAAATCGCGGGAGCGTTACCATGACGACCAGGATTTCCCATTTCGCAAGTACCTTCAAAGCCATCGCGCTGGCTGCGGCATTGTCCGCCGTCACGGTGACGGCGGCCTCGGCCCAGGCCGCGATTTCCGAGCCGGCCGCCTACCAGGCCCTCTATCCATATCGCGACGTGCTCAACAACGGCGCGCCGACGCCTGCCGCCAAACTGGTGCTGGAGCCGCCCGCGGTGCTGCAGGCGCTGCAGGCGCAGGAGAGCGGCATCGGTGTCGTTCACGGGCCGCGCCACCGTGCATATCGCGCCGGCCGTTGAAGCTCTCGCGCCTGTTATTAAATGACCATCATCATTCTACTGACCGCAGGCGCGCCTCGACTACGTCGAAATACAGCGACTTTCATTGACGACGGAGATGGACCATGACCAAGCAGTTCGACGACCTCTCAAGGTACTATCGCTATGAGCTGGTGCACGGCGACCATGCCGATTTCATCGCCTATCAGCGCAATCTCGGCGATGGCGTCTGGCAGACCTATTCGACGTGGATGATCCCGGGTGCGAACGGCGAATAGCGCGCCTCGACGCGGCCATCACCGGGATCTGCCGAAGAAAAAGAAAACGCGCCCGGTGTGGCCGGGCGCGTTTTTGTTTGGCTGCTATTCGGGTGATCCGGCCGCTCGCAGCGGCGCGCGTCAGTTCGACTTCACCAGCGGGCAGCCGCCCTTGTCGATCGGACGGAACGCCTCGTCGCCGGGCACGGTGGCGATCAGCTTGTAGAGATCCCACTCGCCCTTGGATTCCTCGGGCTTCTTGGTTTCGAACAGGTACATGTCGTGCACCATGCGGCCGTCGATGCGGATATGGCCGTTCTTGGCGAAGAAGTCGTTGATCGGGGTCTTGCGCATCTGCTCCATCACCTTCGGCGCCTCGTCGGTACCGATCGCCTCGATCGCCTTCAGGTAATGCATGGTGGCCGAGTAGAGGCCGGCCTGGATCATGGTCGGCATGTGGCCGACCTTCTCGTTGAAGCGCTTCGAGAAGGCGCGGGTCTCGTCGTTCATGTCCCAGTAGAAGGCGTCGGTGACGATCAGGCCCTGCGTCGCCTTCAGGCCGAGCGAATGCGTGTCGGTGATTTCCTGCAACAGCGCGATCATCTTCTGGCCGCCCTGGGTCAGGCCGAACTCCGAAGCCTGCTTGAGCGCGTTGGTGGTGTCGCCGCCGGCGTTCGCCAGCGCCACGACCTTGGCCTTGGAGGCCTGCGCCTGCAGCAGGAAGGACGAGAAATCCGACGAGTTGAGCGGATGACGCACGTCGCCCAGCACCTTGCCGCCGCTCGCCTTCACGACATTGGCGGCGTCGCGCTCCAGCGCCTGGCCGAAAGCGTAGTCGGCGGTGACGAAGAACCAGGTGTCCTCGCCGCGCTTGACCATCGCCTTGCCGGCGACGTTGGACAGCGCATACGTGTCATAGGTCCAGTGCACCGTGTTGGGCGAGCATGCGGTGCCGGTGATGTCGGACGAGCCGCCACCGGAATTGATGTTGATCTTGTTCTTCTCGCGCGTCAGCGCCGAGATCGGCAACGCGACCGAGGAGGTCGGGACGTCGAAGATCGCATCGACCTTGTCGTTATCGTACCAGTTGCGCGCGATGTTGACGCCGACGTCGGGCTTGTTCTGGTGATCGGCCGCGATCACCTGCACCGGCTTGCCCTTCACCTTGCCGCCGTAATCCGCAACCGCCATCTCGACGGCGGCGACCGAGCCCTTGCCGGTGGCGTCCGCATAGAGGCTCGACATGTCGGTGAGCACGCCGATCTTGACGACGTCGTCGGAGATCTGGGCGTTCGCCGCGGTGCCGGAGGCCGCAAGCGCGAGGCCGGCCGCTGCTGCGGCCAAGAGCGATTTCATCGTGTTCTCTCCCTTATTGTTCTTGGGGGTTGCTTCCACGGGGCACCTTCTATCCGGTGCGGCAAGCTGTCGCAAAGACGACTTTTTGGGCATGCAAGGGCCGAGCGGGCGGATGGAACGGCGGGATCCGCGGCCCTTACAGCGCCGGTAATGCGGTGACGGCGGCCTTGATGGTGCCTTCGGTTTCCACGATCACCCGGAGCGTCTTCGAATCGAAGTCGATGCCGGCAAGGCGGATGCTGGTGACGTCGGCGTCGATGCGGATGCCTTCCTCGTTCTTCTGCAGGTCGGCGATGGCGGTGGCGATCTTCCGCTGCGCGTTGGTCGCGAACGGCTTCAGGTCGACGACCAGCCGGTCGCTGAGAGCCTGCTGCATGTGGGGAATCGCCGCGCGCGCGGCGGCGCCGAGCAAGCCGAACGCGGCCTCCGACTCGACCGCCAGCTCGACGTCGGTCAGCCGCAGCGTCTGCGCCTGCTGGTCGAGCCGCGGCCGGCCCCAGACATGCACGGTCGCTTCGGCGCCGAGACCGAAGAAGCTCTTCTTCTCCTTGGCGTGCACCAAGAGCGAGATCAACAGCCGGTCGCCGGAGGCGGCGATGCTCGCGCTCTTGACGGTCACGTCGACCGGGCCGGAACCGTCCTCGGGGAAGGTCTTGCCCTTCAGCTGCGCCTCGACGAGCTGCGTCAGCGTGGTGAAGGACATGTCGACGGGCAGGCCGACCGAGACCTGGCTCGGCATCGGCGGAACGATCGAGAGCTTGTCGGGGAACGGGCAGTTCGGGGTGGTCTGGGTCTCCGTGATCCGGGTCTCAGCCTCGATCCCCATGGTCAGGATCACCGAGGACGCGTCGACCTTCGGCTGCGCGGCGATCGCGCGGGTCGGCCGCAGCTCGAGCCACATCGGCGGCATCGACGCGGTGCCGCCGGTGCCTTGCAGCGGGATCGAGCGGCAGGCCTTGGCCCATTGCGCGCGGGCGCTGTTCTGGAACACCGGGTCGTTGTGCAAGCGCGCTTCGAGCGCGGAAATCTGGTCGGCGACGGCCTTGTCGATGACCGGCTTGACCTGCGCCGGCACGCTGATGCGGACGCCGGCGGCCGACAGGCCGGTGTCGCCGAGATTGACCTGCGCCTGCAGGTTCGGCTCGATCCGCCAGGACGCGCCGAGCTTCGGCCGCGCGGTCAGGGTGATGTTGCCCTTGATGTCGGCATTGGCGTTGACGTTCTTGATGTTCACAGAGCCGATCTGCTTGGCGACATTGCCGCCGAGCAGGCTGCCGAGCGCGTTGGTGACGGCGCCGGTCGCCTTGTCCGACAGCGAGCCGGTAACCTTGAGCGTGCCGTTGATCGGGGTCGTCAGCGTCAGCACGTCCTGCGCGCCGGTGGCCGCGATCGGCCCGCGCGATGCGGTCCAGCCGATGTCGGCATTTTGCAGGATTTGCTGGACCGGGTTGTCGGCCTTGCCGCTGAAGGTCTTGGGTGCGCCGCGCTCGGCGGCATCGCGGATCGCCGACAGTGCGACCGAAACCTGCGCCACGATCGTCGAGGAACGCGGCGCCGGCGCCAGCGGCGGCAATTCTGCGAGCTGCGGTTTCTGCACGGTGACGCTCGGTGCGAGCCAGTCCATGGCCTTGAGGCTGATCACGAACGAGATCAACACCACCGTGAGCCCGAGCGCGATCGTCCTTGGATGCATCGGTAGACGCATCATTCCCCCGGATGAAAATCAAACTTGACGGGTTGTACAGGCCCCCCGACGAGGGCGCCAGTATGGCGGGATCAAGCTGCTTCGGGGGCGGAAGCAGGCCGTTCGCCCGCGATCACTCAGACGTTAACGATCCGGCCGTTAACAAACATGAACGCGACAACGGCCCCGGCACGCTGCCGGAGCCGTCGTCATTGCCTGGATGTATCGGCCTAGCGGACGGCGGAGCCGAGGTCGGCGCGGCGGTCGGTCATCGGCAGCACGATCACCTTGGTGCCGACGCTGACCCGCGAATACAGGTCGGTGACGTCCTGATTGGTGAGGCGCAGGCAGCCCGAGGACACGCGGGTGCCGATCGTCTCGGGCGCGTTGGTGCCGTGGATGCGGTAGATGGTGCCGCCGAGATACATGGCGCGGGCGCCGAGCGGGTTGCCGGGGCCGCCGGCCATGTGGCGCGGCAGATAGGGCTGGCGGGCGATCATTTCCGGCGGCGGGGTCCAATCCGGCCACTCTGCCTTCTTGGTGATGGTCTGGGTGCCCGACCAGGTGAAGCCGTCGCGGCCGATCCCGATGCCGTAACGCATCGCCTGACCATTGCCGAGCACCAGATATAGATAGGTATTCGGCGTATCGATGATGATGGTGCCGGGGGCCTCGCGGGTCGGATAGTTGACGACCTGGCGGCGGAGGCGGGCGGGCAGCTCGACCGAGCGGTCTTCCTCCTGCGCCTGCGGCATCGACTGCACCGGCGGCTGCACCGCCTGGGTCGGCGGCGTCAGGATGAAGGGGAAGATCGGCAGCGGAGCGGCCGCGGCGGAATTCGAGAAAGCAACGGTGCCAATCGCCAGCGCACCGAAGGCGGCGGCAGCGAGACGCGAGTTCAGCTTGATGGAATTGAACATTGTCGACCCCTGTTGTTTGCGCCCTGCGCGCCAGTTCCGGCGCGTCGTTGGGTCAAACCAGTACAGGTGAGGCGTTTCAGGACGTTTGCACGAAATCGCCAAAATGGTTTCGTGGCGTTAGGGAATTGTTTCGTGCCTGTTTCGTCGCGCGGTTAACGACACATTGCCGGAACGGGCCGTCCCATCCCAAGACATCATTCCTGGCACAGCGCTTGCTGTCCGAAGCCGTTGTCTCGGAATGGAGTGGAAAGGATGCCAGCGCCTTCGATCGGGAGCATGCTGGATCGGCAGAAAGGCTTTGGTCCCGGGTTTGATTTTCTCCGTATTGCGCTTGCAGTCTCCGTGGTCGCAGGACACACGTCCTATGTCGCCACCGGCGCCGGCAACTCCGATCAGATGGCGATCCTCTGGTTTCCGCAATTCGCGATCCTCGTGATGTTCTTCGCGCTGAGCGGATTTCTGATCGCCGCCAGCGGGCTGCGGCTCAACCTGAAGGAATTCCTGATCAATCGCGCGATGAGGATCATGCCGGCGCTCACGGTCGAGGTTCTGCTGTCGGCGTTCATCCTGGGACCGATCTTCACGAAGCTGCCGATTGCCGACTATTTCGCCAGCGCCGGCACCTACAAATATTTCACCAACGTCGTCGGCCTCGTGAACTACACCCTGCCGGGCGTGTTCAGCGGCAATCCGGCGCCCGAGGTCAACAGTTCGCTTTGGACCGTGCCGTTCGAATATGCCTGCTACGCAGTGATGGCGGCCATCATGATCCTGGGCCTGCTGCGCAGGCCGGGACTGATCGTGGCCGGTGTCGTCGTGCTGGTGGGCTTCGGCCTCGCGCTGGACTTCACGGGGCATGTTGCTGCTCCGTCCCAGCTCCCCGCCGGCGTCGCGGGCTCGTTGCATGACAAGATCTTCAGCACGGCGCCGTTTCTCGGCCGCGGTGCAAAATTGCCGGTCGGCTGCCTGCTCGGGATCGCGATCTATCTTTACCGCGACCGCATTCCCTATGACGGGCGCATTCTCGCTGTCTGCTGCGCGCTCTGCCTCGGGGCCGCCGTACTCGGGCCGGCAGATTGGATGACGCAGCCCGTCCTCAATGCCGTGATTGCGCCGGCGCTGGTCTATGTCACCGTGTTCCTCGGCGTATCGAAGTTGCCGCGGCTGCCGCTGTTTTCGAAGGGCGACTATTCCTACGGCATCTATCTGTATGGCTTTCCGATGCAGCAGGTGGTGAAGGTGTGGCTGCCGAACGCATCGCTGATCGTCCAGTTCGCAGTCGCCCTGGTGTTGATCACGGCCTTCGCGGCGTTCTCCTGGCACTGGATCGAGAAGCCGGTCCTGAGGCTGCGCAGCCGCTTCTCCTTCGTCGCGCGGACGCGGCTTGCCTCCGATGATGCGGTCGAGCCGCCGCAGGGCAGGGCACCGCTTGGCGTTGCTGCCGACCGCATCGCGGTCAAGCGCTCCGCCGGCGCCTGACGGCAACCGGCATGCGCGGAAGATGTTGCAAGAGCCTTAGAGCCGGATATATCCGGACAATCCGTCCCACAGCAGCTTCGCCGCGATGATGACGAGGATGGCGTAGCAGAGGCGGTACAGCGCGCGCTGATCGAGGCGCTCGTGCAGCCGCCATCCGGCCCAGACGCCCACCGGCACCGCCGGCACGCAAAGCGCCATCAGGATCCACAGGCTGCGCGACGGCGTGGCGAGCACGAGCCACGGCCCGGCCTTCAGGAAGTTGCCGACCGTGAAGAACAGGCTGGTGGTGCCCGCGTAAAGCGCCTTCGACATGCCGAGCGGCAGCAGATAGATCGCAAGCGGCGGCCCGCCCGAATGCGCCACCATCGTCGTGACGCCGGAGGAGAGGCCGGCGAACGTCGCCTTGATCGTCGAGCGCGGCCGCGGCTTGATCTCGCCGCCGCCGAGAAACCACAGCGCGGCGAACACCAGCGTCACCACGCCCATCACGATCTCGACGGCATGCCGGTCGAGATCACGCAGCACGAAAAAGCCGAGGCCGACGCCGACGACGAGCGCGGGCAGCAGCATCGTGAGGTCGACGCGCGACCATGTAGCGGGACGCCAGAACCGCAGCGCCGTCACGTCCATGACGACGAACAATGGCGCGAGCAGCGCGCCTGCCGTGATCGGATCCATCGCCAGCGAGAGCAGGGGGATGCCGACGATGGCAAAGCCGCCGCCGAACGCGCCCTTCATGAAGGCGATCAAGAAGACGCCGGCCAATGCGACCGCGAGCACATACGGCGCGGGCATGTCGGTCATGGCGGAGGCGATCATCTTGGGTCGTCGTGGCTGGTGTTGGGATTGCGTGCACCATGGCGGCGGGTACATCCGCACGCAATCCAAACATTGCTCTCGGTGCACCAAGCATTGCTCTCGGTGCAATCGAAGCGAGTGGGCTTGCGCTGTGAGTCTTCGTTTCAAGCGAAGCGGCTGCCGGTTCGCTCGAAAATGCCCTAGCCGGCGCGCATCCTCGGCAGGCCGGCCCTGTCGCCGCTGATCACGGCGCGGCGGTCGGAGACGGCGTGGTGGAATTGCTCGAGCGTCAGGCCGATCACCGAGAGATCGCCTTCCTCGATCGCGCCGTCGTCGTAGCAATCGAGCGCCTCGCGCAGCAGCGCGTCCGCATCGCCCTGCATCGCCGCGAGTTGTTCCGGCGTCTCGGCGCTGCGCACCCGCGCGATCAGCGTCAGCAGATTGTCGCGATGGGTGATGTAGTGCTCGCGCTCGTCGCGCTTGAGATAGTGGCGCAGCCAGGCTCCCGCCGAACCGAGGCCGGAGATCAGCAGGATGCCGCCCCAGATGTAATCGGAATATTTCTCGAGGAAGGTGCGTTCGGTGCCGTCGATATAGGCGGCCGCGCCCTGATGCGCCGGCAGTGCCGCGTCCTTGTCGGTGTCGGGCTTCTCGATCCTGGCCGCCGCCGGTACGTCGCGCGCGACCTGGAGGCGCTGCGTGAACAATTGCCGGTCGAGCTCGCCGACGGTCGCTTCCTCCAGCCTGTGCTGCGCGATGATCAGGTGGTTGACACTGACGGTCTCGACCTTGTCCTCGGGCCGCGCCGGCGACGACGAGAAGATGCTGCCGGCGATCTCCTCGGACTCGTAGCGCGGATGCTTCTGCGCGATCGCTTCGGAGACATCGACCGGGAGGAAGACCGGTTCGCCGCGCGTCGCCGCCGTCGCGGTGATCGCGTCCGCCGTCACCTTGCTGTCGAGCGGGCCGACCGTCATGTAGGCGTCGAGCGAGGGATCGCGCGCGAGGTCGGCGATCTGGTTGGTCTTGAACTGGCTGACCGCAACCTTGTCGGGGGCGACGCCGGACTCGGTCAGGATCACACGCAGCAGCGTGACATTGGCCTGGGTGCTGCCGACCACGCCGACCTTGTGGCCGGCGAGATCGTCGATGCTCTTGATCTTCGCGGACCGCCGCTTGCCTTTGCCACCGGAGGGCGCCCAGAGCACGACGACGTTCTTGCGCAGGATCGCCACCGACTCGGCGCTCGCAGGCAGATCGAGATCGCCGCGCACGACCGCGAGGTCGACCTTGTTCGCGGTGAACAGCGCGATGCTTTCGGCCGAGCCCTGCGTCGTCACCGGCTTCAGCCGCACCGAACTGCCGTCGTGCGCAAAGGCCTGTGCGAAGCCCTGGATCAGCTTGACGTCCTCGCTGCCGGTCGGGCCGACCGCGATCGAGAGCGTCACCGGACGCAGCGCATAGAACAGCACGCCGGCGGCAAGTCCGAACAGGAGCATGCCGACCGCGAGAATCAGCAGCGAGGAGTTTCGCCGTCTCAGTCTGCGGCGCGTGACGCCGGGATTTTCACTCTGCTCTGACATCTGATTGTCATCTTACACGAGAAACCGGCCGGTTGCCGCGAAAAACAACCTAACATTTCGATGACGTCATACGTTTGAAACATCCATGTCAGAACGTCGTGCGAGCAGAATCGAAGATTAACGATTTGGATCTCCTGCGATGCGCATTCTTGTTGCGACCGATGCCTGGCATCCGCAAGTCAACGGCGTGGTCCGGACGCTGACGTCGCTCGCGCGTAGCGCAGCGACCCTCGGCGCCGAGATCGAATTCCTCACGCCCGACGGTTTCCGTTCGGTCGGCGTGCCGACCTATCCGGGGCTGCGTATGGCCTTGCCGAACCGCCGCGAGATCGCGCGCCGGATCGAGGAGGCCGCGCCCGAGGCGATCCACATCGCGACCGAAGGGCCGATCGGCTGGGCGGTGCGCGGCTATTGCCAGCGCAACAAGCTCGCCTTCACCACATCCTACACCACGCGCTTCCCCGAATATGTGTCGGTACGCACCGGCATTCCCGACAGCGTCGGCTACGCGGTGCTGCGCCACTTCCATGCGGCCGGATCCATGACGATGGTCGCGACCGACTCGTTGCGGTCAGAGCTTGCCGAGCGCGGCTTCCGCAGGCTCGGGTTCTGGACCCGCGGCGTCGACACCAGGATTTTCAATCCGGACCAGCCGGCGATGCTCGATCTGCCGCGGCCGATCTTCATGACCATGGGCCGCGTCGCGGTGGAGAAGAACCTCGACGCGTTCCTGTCGCTGGACCTGCCGGGCTCCAAGGTCGTGGTCGGCGACGGCCCGCAGAAGGCGGCGCTGGAACAGAAATATCCCGACGCGATTTTCCTTGGCGAGAAGAAGGGCCAGGATTTGACCTCGCATCTCGCCGCCGCCGACGTCTTCGTGTTCCCGAGCCTCACCGACACCTTCGGCGTCGTACAGCTCGAGGCGCTGGCCTGCGGCACGCCGGTTGCGGCGTTCCCGGTCACCGGCCCGAAGGACGTCATCGCCGGTCACCCGATCGGCGCGATCGACAACGACCTGCGCAGCGCCTGCATGCGTGCGCTGAACATGTCGCGCGCCGACTGCCGCAATTTTGCGTTGGAGCGTTCCTGGGAGAACAGTGCGCGTCAGTTCATCGGCAATCTGGCCACGTTGCAGCCGAGCCGCGCCCCGCGGCCCGCCCGCCGCGTCGCCGGCCGCAGTGCGGTTCCGAATTAACAGCTCAATCGAACGAGAGACGAGAAACTATCTATGGCTGAAATCATCAAGCTGGGTGCCGACCGTTCCATGGACTTCGACCGCGAGACGGTCGAGCAGGCCTATGACCGCTGGGCGCCGATCTATGACCTCGTGTTTGGCGGCGTGTTCAGCAAGGGCCGGCAGGCCGCGATCCAGGCCACCAACAAGATCGGCGGCCGGGTGCTGGAAGTCGGCGTCGGCACCGGCATCTCGCTGCCGCTCTACAGCCAGAATGTCCGCATCTTCGGCACCGACATCTCGGAAGCGATGCTGGAGAAGGCCAAGAAGCGGGTTACCGAGCAGGGCCTGAAGAATGTCGAGGGCCTCGCGGTGATGGACGCCGAGAAGCTCGAATTCCCCGACAATTCGTTCGACGTGGTGATGGCGCAGTACGTGCTGTCGGCTGTGCCGAACCCGGAAGCCGCCCTCGACGAGTTCGCCCGCGTGGTGCGCCCGGGCGGCGAACTGATCATCCTGACCCGCGTCAGCGCCGACGCCGGCGTCCGCCGCTTCATCGAGCAGAAGCTGCAGCCGGTGGTGCGCCCGCTCGGGTTCCGGACCGCCGAATTCGCCTGGTCGCGCTACACCAAGTGGCTGGCCGGCGCGCGTGGCATGGAGCTCGCGGAACGCCGCCTGATCCCGCCGCTCGGCCATTTCTCGCTGGTCCGCTTCCGCAAGTCGGATGTTGCCAAGGCCGCCTGAGGGCGCCGCTGCGCGGCGGCCTGGCCAGACGGCCCGGCCCGCCGGTCCTCCCGAGTGAGGTAGCGCGCAGTGCGCCCGAACCGGGAGGCTACGATACCCTCCGCCTCATCCCCCTGAACCCTTTCGGGATGAGGCGAGACCCTTCTCCGGTTGCGTCAAGGCGTCGCTCCGCGTTGTCATATGTCATTATGATGATGTCACACGCCATACATCGAATCCCTGTAAACCCTGTTCCGAAAGATGTTGGGGGAACCAATGATCAAGAACTTCCTGCAAGAGCTGCGTACCCAGCGCTGGGATGACCATCGCTTCTACCATCACAGCCGGATCAACCAGAGCCTGCATTTCGTCAGCGCGCTGAGCTTCCTGTTCGCCTATGTGATGCTGTTCTTCGATCCGGTCGTGTCGGCGCTGGTCGGCTGGCTGGTCTCGATGACCTCGCGCCAGGCCGGTCACTTCTTCTTCGAGCCGAAGGGCTATGACCACGTCAACCAGGCGACCCACGAGCACAAGGAAGACATCAAGGTCGGCTACAATTTGCAGCGCAAGGTCGTGCTGATGGCGATCTGGGCCCTGTCGCCGATGGTGCTCTACTTCGATCCGACCCTGTTCGGCCTGTTCAAGCCCTGGGTCACGATGGGCGACTTCACCCGCCAGGTCGCCAAGATCTGGCTCGTGGTCGGCGTCGGCGGCCTCCTGTTCCGCACCATCCACCTGTTCTTCATCCGCGACGTCGAAACCGGTCTCGTCTGGATGACCAAGATCATCACCGACCCCTTCAACGACCTGAAGCTCTATCACAAGGCGCCGCTGTTCCTGATGAAGGGCGAGCTGATCGATCCGGGTCTCGAGAAGCACGTCAAGCACGCCTGATCGTTGCGCCCAGCGTCTTCAAACTGCGTGATGCCCGGGCTGGTCCCGGGCATCGACGTTCTTAGAGCTACGGCGGATAATCAATTGTCGAGCGCTTTCGGTTGCGCGCACACTTCACCTCGCCCCGCTTGCGGGGAGAGGCATAGGCCGCCTTTGGCGGCCGTCCGAAGTGACGCCGAAGCGAAGCTTCGGCTACGTTGCATCGCTAGATGCAATCCGGGTGAGGGGGGCTCACCGCGAGTCCGTCTGTTACCGGTTTTGTGGATGGAGCCCGTCACCCCGACCCTCTCCCCGCAAGAGCGGGGCGAGGGAGCACGCGGGCGGTCGGTCGCCTCAGCGGCCGAACCGCACGGCGACCATCTCTTTCAGGATCTGCCGCTTGATGTTCTTGTTGGTAAGGCCTTCCTTGTGCCACCACCAGCCGTCGCGCTTCATCTTCTCGGCCGCCGCGACGAAGCGGTCGCTGACCTCGGCGAAATCGGCGTCGGTGTAGTTCAGCGTGAAGATCAGGCGGCCGGTGCCGACCCAGCTCAGCGCCAGACCTTCCGCGCGCAGATAGTATTGCAGCATCCAGTTGTAGCGGGACGGCTCGGTGTAATAGACGGTCCAGATCGACGAGATGTTGCTGACGCGAACCGGCAGGCCTTGCGCTTCGAGCCGGTCGTTGAGCGACTTGGCGCGGCCGTTCCAGGTCTCCTCCAGCCCGTTGTAGATCGAGCGGAAGTTCGGGCTGGCGAGCCGGCTCAGGAACTCGTCCATCGCCGTCATCACATAGGGATGCGAGTTGAAGGTGCCGCGAGCGAAGCAGATGTCGGCCGGACGGTCGTCGCGGAAGCGGCGCATCAGGTCCTTGCGGCCGCACACCACGCCGATCGGCAGGCCGCCGGCGAGGCTCTTGCCGTAGGTCGCCATGTCAGCCTTGACGCCGAAATATTCCTGGGCGCCGCCGGCGGCGAGCCGGAAACCGACGAACACCTCGTCGAAGATCAGCACGATGCCGCGCTCGGTGCAGACCTCGCGCAGCTTCTTCAGCCATTCGGTGTAGGCGGCGCGGTCGTATTTCGAGGAGCGCGACGAATCGACCAGCGCGGAATCGCCGGGCGCGTTGGAGTTCGGATGCAGCGCCTGCAACGGATTGACCAGCACGCAGGCGATGTCCTTGCGGGTGCGCAGCACGTGCAGCGTCTTCTCCGACATGTCGGCGAGCGTGTAGGTCTCGTGCGGCGACACCGGATTGCCGACACCGGGCTGCACCTCGCCCCACCAGCCGTGATAGCTGCCGGCGAAACGGACCAGATGCGTCTTCTTGGTGTGGTAACGCGCGAGCCGCACCGCCTGCATCACCGCCTCGGTGCCGGACATGTGGAACGAGACCTCGTCGAGGCCGGAGAGCTCGCAGAGCCGCTTCACATTGTCGGCAATGATCGGGTGGTAGGGACCGAGCACGGGACCGAGCGCATGCGCGCGCTTCTCACCCTCGGCGATGCACTCCTTGTAGAAGTCGTTGCCGAAGATGTTGACGCCGTAGGAGCCGGTCAGGTCGTAGGACACGTTGCCGTCAAGATCGGTGACGGTGACGCCGCTGGAGGCCTCGACGAACGCGGAGGTGCCGAGATGCTCGCGCACCAGGCGGCTGTACTGGAACGGCACGCGGTAGGATTCGGTGAACTGCAGGTCGGAGATGCGTTCCGTCACCTCGGCAGTGAGCGCGCGGCCCTTGGGGTAGCGATCCCCGTAGAGGCCGGCGAGGCGGAAGAAGCCGTCCTGCCGCTGCATCGCGATGTCCTTCGGCGCTCCGTCGGAGCGGAAGAACTCGTCGATGTCGAATTCGTAGTGCGGCACCATGCGCGCGACCATCTTGGACACCTTGGAATGTCCGGTCAGCGAGCGGTGCTTGGCACGCGACAGCGCGATACGGGCCTGAATTTTGGGGAAAGCCGCGGCGGCGCCGGCAAGTGCGGCGGCGGACAGCGAGAGAATCGGAAGGGATGTTTCCATGACAGAAGCGCTAGCCTCAGCACCTAACAGATTCATGACAGTCAAGGGCCTGATCTCGGCATTCACCCAGCAGGAAGACCTCAATTTCCTGCTAACCAACCGGATTCCGCGGGCGGCGCTGACCCGCTTCATGGGCTGGTTCTCCAAGGTCGAGAACCCCCTGGTGCGCGACGCCTCGATCGCCTGCTGGAAACTGTTCTCCGATCTCGATCTGTCGGAGGCGAAGAAGACCGAGTTCAAGAGCCTGCACGATTGCTTCACCCGCGAGCTGAAGCCCGGCCTGCGCCCGGCGGCGGCCGATCCCGCCATCATCGCAAGCCCGTCGGACGCGATCATCGGCGCACACGGGCGGATCGAGGACGGCCAATTGTTCCAAGTCAAGGGCGCGCCGTATTCGCTGCTCGACCTGCTCGGCGATCCCGCACTGGTCGAGCAGCACAGGAACGGCCGCTTCGTCACGCTGCGGCTGACCTCGAGCATGTATCACCGCTTTCACGCGCCGTATGATCTCGCCATCGACAAGGTCACGTTCATTCACGGCGACGTCTGGAACGTCAATCCGATCGCGCTGAAGCGGATCGAGCGATTGTTCTGCAAGAACGAGCGCGCGGTGCTGCGCGCGAAACTCCCAACCGGCGAGGCGCTGACATTGGTTCCGGTCGCCGCGATCCTGGTCGCCAGCCTTCGCCTGCATTTTCTCGACATCACGCTGAACGCGCAGTCGCGAGGGCCGGTGGATTTTCCATGTGACGTCCATGTGAAGAAGGGCGATGAACTCGGCTGGTTCGAGCATGGCTCGACCATCATCGTGCTTGCGCCAGATAATTTCGAGTTCTGCGACAGCGTCGCGGAGGGAGCGCGGATCAAATGCGGTGAGCCGCTGTTGCGAAAACCTGTGATGTGACGGCGTTTTTTCCTCGCGTGTCATTGTTTGAGCATGATGTCTGCGCAAACGCATTTTGCGCTTGTCGCGACGGAAAAGCGGTTTCCACTTTTCCGGATCATGCTTTAGAATGGCTGCGATCGTCGTGCGACGATCCTAAATCGCAAACCTTTGGGACACGGGATGGCGCGAACGCCTGTTATGGCGGCGGGAGGCATTGTGCTGCGGCGGGAGACGCCGCCGCGCTTCGCCGTCGTGCGTCTGCGCAAGCGCAACGAGTGGGTGCTGCCGAAGGGCAAGCTCGATGACGGCGAGACGGCGCGCGCCGCGGCCGAGCGCGAGGTGCTGGAGGAAACCGGCCACGACGTCGACGTGCACGAGTTCCTGGGCACGCTGGTCTATGATTCAGGCGGGCGCTCGAAGGTGGTGCATTACTGGCGCATGGATGCCGGCGGCAAGCCGGTGCGCGAGTTGATGAGCGACATCAGGGAGGTCGACTGGCTGCCGCTCGATGAGGCGCTCGAGCGCCTGTCGCGCGGCTATGAGCGTGCGTTCCTGGAGAATGTCGGGCCGATCGCGTTGCAGTCCGCGGCGCAGGCCGAGCGCGAGCGGCGCGCGCGGTTGCGGGCCGCGGCCGCGGAGCGCCGCCGCGTGCGCGTTGCCGCGGAAGAGCCGGTCGTTGACACGCCCGAGGTCGTTGACACGCCCGAGGTCGTTGACGCGTCCGAGGTCGTTGACATGCCCGCGGTCGCTGAAGCACCTGTTGCCGAAGAGACGCTCGAGGTTGCCGAAGCTCCCGCAGTTGAGGAAGAGCCGGGCTCTGTTGAGCTGGGTAGGGCTGACATGTCCGATAGCGCGGAAACGGCGGCCGCAGAAGCCGAACCGGATCAGCCGGCCACGGTGCCAGAGCACGCCACGGTGGATGCCGAAGAAGTGGTCGAGACCGCGCATGTCGTGGAAGCGACGGCATCCGATGCGCCGCAATCATCCGCGCGCGAGATCGAACCCGTTGCCACGGCCGTCCAACCGATCCCGCGCAAGAACCTGATCGACCGCGTGCGCGACTGGCTGCGCCGCGCCGCGTGATCACCCGCACATCTGACGTCGTGCGGTCGGCCGCCACGCGTCGATGTCACGCTGCAAGGCGACGCACTCGGCCACGCGCTTGGGAGAGCCCAATTCACTTGCCAGAAGCTGTGCGGCATGAAGTTCGGCCGTGGCGCCGCGAACGTCGCCATGCTCCAGCTGGAGCCTGCAAATCTGCAGCCTCAGCCTTACGATCTGGACCCGCCCTTCGATGCTCGACCACAATTGGCGGGCGAGATGGAGATGCCGCATGGCTGCTTCATGATCCTGCCGTCCGAGGGCGAGGATCGCCTGCGCTTCGTTGGTGAGTGCCCGGATCGAGGGCATCGGCCAGCGATCCGGATTGCCCGAAAGCTCGCAGATCAATGCTTTTGCCCGGCCGGTCCGATGCGTGTGGGCCGCAACCAGCGCCAGATGCGCGAGCAGGATTCCCCGCCGTTGCAGCGTCCACCAGGTCTTGCCGATCAAGCTCCGTTCGAGGCTCGCATAGGCGGCTTCGGCTTCGCCTCGTGCGAGCAACAGCATGGCGCGGCCCGGCTCTGGGCACCAGCCCAGCGTGTAGGCCCTGTCGTAGGCTTCAAGCGCTGCGTCGTCATTGCCGATCGCGGCCAGGATATCGCCGAGCACCCGATTCGCATCGCCCATCGACCATGGCGCATCGCTCGTCAGGCGTGCGAGCGCGTCCTGGATGCGGGCCAGCGCCTCGTCCAGCGAGCCCCTGATGCCGAGCACCTCGGAGCGATGCAGCTGGCATGAACCCGTCAATTCCATGCCGCTGCCCGAGCAGAAATTCTGGTAGCTCCGCGTCCACTGGTCGGCCCGCGCCCAATCTCCGAACATGCGGGCGGCCCAGAGAATGTTGCAGTAGAGGCTGCCGCCCATGATCGGATCCAGATTGTTGCTGGACAGTGCGACCGCGGCGGCATGGTCCTGATCGGCAAGTCCGCCATGTGTCTCGCCGAGGCATAGCCGATAGAAGCCGCGATAGGCCAGGCTCAGCGCTTCGATGTTGAGCGCGTCCTTGTATCTGACGGACGTGTAGGCAGCGTCGGCCAGCGCGAGCGCCTGTTCCGGCTCGCCATCGAACGCAGCCAGTTTCGACTTCATCCATAGCAGCAGCGCAGTCGTCGGCGGATCGTCGAGCCTTGAAGCCCAATCTTCCGCACGCGCGAGCCAGCCTTTTCCGATCGCGGCCTGACCGCTCTCGAAATGCAGGCCCGAGAGCGTGATCGCGTCGACCGCGGCTCCGGCGGCATCGCCCGCTTCACTGCGCGCAGCGACTGCGCGAACCAGTATAGGAATGGCTGCCGCGGCTCTGCCGAGGCATTGCAGGGCAAGCGCCCAATCGTGCAGATCTTCGGCGCTCAGCTGGCCGTCGTCCTTGGCGCTCTCGAACAGGGTTGCCGCCTGCAGCCACAATTGCGCGGCCGCCGCGCGGCGGGCGAGGCCGATGGTGCCGTCGGCCTGCCTTTGGGCAGTACGTTCCGGCTGCCTGATCTCGGAATCGACGAAGAAGCGATATCCCTTGCCCGGCAGATTTCGGATAGCGCCGTCCATGCCGCCCGTGCGCAGCGCGGCGCGCAACGAACTCACCGCCCGCTGCAGCGAGTTGTCGGTGACCGTGACGTCGGGCCACACGGCGTCGAGGAGTTCTTCCTTGGAGATGACGCGGTCGCGGTGCCGAACAAGGTAGACCAGCAAGTCGAACACACGCGGCTGCAATGGGATCTCTTGGCGCGCGCACAGCAGCACGCGTCCAGCTTCATCAAGCTCGAACAGTCCAAACGAGAACGCCATGTGTATGGGTCCGGGGTCGCCGGAAAAGGTTCAGGCAAAGATCAGACAATGATCAGCCCGCGGTAAGGACAGTTGGCGTGGACGGCGTCTATAGCTGACCGTGGCCGCGATCACCGCAGCCCGCTGTTCGTCGCAACCGAGGAGATTTCGATGGAACTCTATGTCATTCGTCGTCCAAGCGCCTGGGCGAACATGGGCGAACTGGAACTCGCCGGCGCAACGTCCGCCAGGATCGGCGATGAGCAGATGCCGGACCGGATCCGCTGGATCCGCAGCTATGTGGTGCATGAGGCAGACGGTCGCATTGGCACGTTCTGCATATACGAGGCGCGCGACGGTGACTCGATCCGTGAGCATGCGCGCTGCGTCGGCATGCCCGGCGAGGAATTCTACAAGGTCGCGGCAACCGTGGTGGTGCGTGGTGATCCGGTCGAACCGCCCATTGTCGCCGAATGACGCCTGCGAGGCGTCGCATGGCGCGATCACGGTCAAGTGATTTTTCCGGTGCGCCATCACTACTCGATCAAGGAAACCATTATGCCGATTTCATTCATGGAGTCCGTTTCAAGTTCGGTGCGGAGGAATTTTTCCTTTTTGTTTTTGCGCGTCCGTCGAATCGTCAATCAAACGGTCGCAGGCATGCTCGCACACCGCGAGCGGCAGGCCAGTCGCTTGATGCCTCACGAGCCCGGCGGCCGGCAGTCGACGGCCGCCGGCATCCGCTGCTCTCGACCGGTCGTTCGAAGCGCAGTCCTCGGGCTGATGATCGCGGGCTTGTCCTCACCCATGTTCACGAGAGCAGAGGAGCCTGCCGTTCGGGAGCATCGTGCAGCCCTGACGCAGCACGCCGCCACGTCTCAGCGCAGCGGGCACGGCTGCAGGCATCGCACAGATTGGAGCATTGTCGCCGCATCCAGCATCCCGGCCCTTCTCGGCTATCGCACGTAATTCGCAGCACATTGACGTCATAGCACTGCACGACGCCCTTTTTGGCGCAACTCGCGGAGTTTCGGCGAAGCCAGCGGCTTCGCCGCGCGCCGCACGACATTTTCAAAGGAGATGTACATGAACGTTCAGACCGAAATGCCGACCGTCGATCTCGCCGCCGTCAAGGCGCGCCAGCAGGCCACCTGGAGTTCGGGCGACTATGCGATCGTCGGCACCACGCTTCAGATCGTCGGCGAAACGCTCTGCGAGGCCGTCGACCTGCGCAGCAATCAGATGGTGCTCGACGTCGCCGCCGGCAACGGCAATGCGACGCTGGCCGCCGCGCGGCGATTTGCCGACGTGGTCTCGACCGACTACGTCGCGGCGTTGCTCGAACGTGGCCGCGAGCGGGCGGCCGCGGAACGCCTGTCCGTGACGTTCCAGGAAGCGGACGCGGAGAAGCTGCCGTTTGCCGACGCGAGCTTCGACGTCGTGCTGTCGACCTTCGGCGTCATGTTCACCGCCGACCAGCAGCAGGCGGCGAATGAACTGCGCCGCGTCTGCCGCGTCGGCGGCAAGATCGGCCTTGCGAGCTGGACGCCGGAGGGATTCATCGGCCAGCTGTTCAAGACCATCGGGAAATATGTGCCGCCGGCGCCGGGCGTGAAATCTCCTGCGCTGTGGGGCACCGAGGCGCATGTCGGCGCCTTGTTCGGCCCGCAGGCGACGGTTGATGCCAAGCGCAGGCACTTCAATTTCCGCTACAGGTCGCGCGAGCATTTCCTCGAGATCTTCCGGACCTATTACGGCCCGGTGCTGAAAGCCTTCGGGGCGATCGATGCAGTCAAGCAGCAATTGCTCACCACCGACATGTTCGGCCTGATGGACAAGTTCAATGTCGCCAGGGACGGTACGCTGGTCATTCCCGGCGAATATCTGGAGGCCGTGATCACCAGGCAGCGTTGATCTGCAGCTCGCTATTCGTCGATCCGAGCATGGCGCCGGCGTTCTCGCCGGCGCCATCTTCGTTCGTCTGATCGTCGGAGTTCGCCGCAGAAGCGACCGATGCGAACGCGACATTGATGCGATCGCTCAGTTATGGCGCTTGTCATTGGGCTGCGGCCTTGCCGCGCGCGGCGGCGGCGCGCGTCGTTGCTGGAAGCCGGGCCGCGCCTGAACTGCTGGCCGTTGCAGGCCGGGATGCGCGCCCGGCGCGGCCTGCCGAATGCCCGGTCGGGCCTCGCCTGGTGCCTGCGGCACAGGCTGCGCCGTACCCTGTCGCGGGCCGCCCGGCTGGCCTTGTCCCGACTGGCGTACGCCGCCCGGTGCCTGTGTGCGTCCGGGCTGCACACCGTCTTGACGCGCCGGCGACTGCTGTCCGCCGGGCAGCGTCGCGCCGCGGCGTCCGGGCTGTTGCCCCACAGGCTGTTGTCCGCCCGGCGTCTGGGCGCCGGGCGCGTGCGGCAGCGTCGCGCCGCCGGGCTGGCCGGGCAGCGCATGCTGTGCGCCGCCTTGCTGCTGCGTGCCGGGCTGCTGCGAGCCTGGCTGCTGCGAGCCCTGCCTGCCGGGCGTGCCTGGTTGCGGCGGCTGACCCGGACGGTTCGGCTGACCGGGCTGCTGCAACCGACCCGGACGGTTCTGCTGGCCCGGCTGCTGCGGCGCGTTGCGGTTCTGGCCCGGCAAGCCGTTCTGGCGCTGCGGGTTCGGCTGCACCGGCTGGCCGCGGTTCGGATACGGCGCGGCTGGATTGCCCCTGCGGAAATCAGGATTGGCGCGGCGGAAGTCGCGCTGCTCGGTCACGACCTGGCGGCCGAGCGCCTGCGCGCTGTGGACCTGGCGCACAAAACCCTGGTCGCGCGTGATCTGCTGCGGCGAGATCGTCAGCGGCACCGCGGCGAAACGTGCGCCGCCGGAGCCCGGACGAATCGCAAAGCCGCTGGCGCCGCGCGTCAGCACGCCGAGGGAGGCGCCGCTGCGGTCGTTGACCTCGATGCGGCCGACATGGCCGTCGGCGTCGGGATAGAGCTTGATGCCGACATTGTTGCTGGTCGCGGTCGCGCCTTCGGGCACCTCGACAAGGCCGGTGGTGCCGCGGATGCCGAGGGTTGCGGTCGGCGTCGAGATCTTCATGTCGCCGGTCTTGGCGACGGCGGCGGCGACGAAGGCTGCCGTTCCCTTGGCGACGTTGAACAGCGCGCTGTTCTGCGCACCGCCGTCCTCGTAGACGTAATTGTCGATCGTGATCCTGGCGTTGGCGCGCAGGTTGAAGGTGGTGCCGTCGTCGAAGGTGATGCCGAGCGACGAGGTCGCTGCCGTGGCGACCTCGTCATTGGCAAAGATGTCGTCGCGGATCTGCAGCGGCGTCGTGGTGTTGTTGCGCGTGACCGTGGCGCTTCCGGTCATCGTCGCGACGTTGCCGATCGGCTCGGGCGCGGCGGG
This sequence comes from Bradyrhizobium sp. USDA 3364, assembly GCF_054056355.1. Taxonomy (NCBI): domain Bacteria; kingdom Pseudomonadati; phylum Pseudomonadota; class Alphaproteobacteria; order Hyphomicrobiales; family Nitrobacteraceae; genus Bradyrhizobium; species Bradyrhizobium sp. USDA 3364. The sequence continues at coordinate 424,080 of NZ_JBSRYG010000002.1, read as the reverse complement.
TTGCGCACTCGCGGCCGGCGCCGGTGTTGCGGGCGCAGGCGTGGCAGGCAAGGGTGTTGCTTGCGCAGGTACAGCCGGTGTCGCGCTCGGCGCCGGAGCGGACGAGGGCGCCGGTGCAGGCTGTGCCTGCGCGAGCCGCATCAGGTCCGGCGCCGCATTGGCCTTTGCATGCCAACCTAGCGTGACGCCAGCACCAAGCAGAAGCGCAAACAGATAGGTGCGGCGCATCACCATCGATTCCCGGGGAGGCATTGGCTTCTTGATTTGACGCGTTTTCTTCACGCGAACCAGTGCCCCACTTCGCTCGAAAACGCTCTCGGACCGGCAATTGAGCCGCGTCAGGCTGAATGCCGAATGAACGGTCCTGCCTTGTTGTCATGGCGGACCAAAACGATCAAGCACCGCGCTCCGTTGCCGGAGGCGCGGTGCCTGGTCGCTGTTGGGGTTTTGCTTAGCCGCGCTTGTGAGGAGTGATGTTGAGTGGTTTCGCCGGCTTGGCCGCGGGTGCGTAGCTCGTGGGCTGCGCGGCCGCAGCCGGCGGTACATAGTGGAACACCGCCTTGCAACCGTCGCTGAGCTGCGCGCGCTGGCGGATCATGCATGTGGTGACGCGATCGACGTCGGGAATTTCCGAGCTGCACAGCCGCATAGCATCGCCGGTGCACATCTGCTGCTGCTCGTCGGTGTAGGCGTGGGACGCCGAGGTCAAGAGACCAAGCGCGAATGCGGTTGCCGCCAGCAGTTTGCCGTGACGAAGCGCGGAAGCGGTGAAAGCCATGATGTCCCCCTTGTGATCGCGCCGAAGCAGCGCGTCGCCAGACACATCACTAGGGAGGCTCGGTTTCGGCGATTCTTCGTCGCGGCCGCAAAATGGTTTCGTCGCGCGCCCGTTTGTTTCGTTGACCAGATGCGGATGCTTACGGTACCGCCGTCGCCGGCGCTCCCTCGAGCGCGAGCACGGCCTCGCGCTGGGCTTCGGGCATGGCGCGGATGCGGCGCCTCGCGATGAGGCGGAGCGCGGCAAAGCCGCCCACGAACACCACGATCTTGCTCACGATGCCGTAGATCGGCATCACGACGGCCCATGTCGTGATCTCGCAGGCCAGCGCGACGAAGGCGTTCACGGCGGCAGACACGAACATCAGGCCCGACCAGGCATAGCCGACCATGATCGCGACGTCGGGCACGACCTGCTGCGCGATCGCGGGGAGATAGCGGTTCAGCCAGCCGGGCTTCAGCATCACGACGCCGACGATCGCGTAGATCACGCTCGGCTTGAACAGCACGAAGCGCGGGTCGCGGGTGAGTAATGTCGCGGTGCCGGCGCCGACGACCAGGACCAGGCTGAGCCATTCCATCGTGCCGATCCGCTTGCCGCGCATCATCTGGATGCCGATCTGTGCGACACCGAAGGCGATGCCGAGGCCGACCGCGAGCGCGGTGTTGTGCGTCAGCAGGAACAGGACGAGAAAGACCAGCGTCGACGCCAGGTCGAGCGCCAGCAGCCTTGCTGCAGTGAGGAAATGCTTCATCGGTCGTTGTGCTCCGCATGCCGTGGCGCAACTAGCGCCAGCGTCGGCCCAGCTAGGCAGATCGTACGGCTGAAAGCCTATCAATTTCAGAAATCGAGGAGTGAATTGTCAGTTCGAACGGGCGATTTCCACGTCGTTGGCCACATTCTGCCCGCCAGTCGCCCTGCGGCGAAACGCGCTCGGCGTCAGCCCGGTGTCCGCCTTGAAGGCGCGGTTGAACGGCGCGAGCGACTGGAATCCGGCGTCGAGCGCGATCGTCAGCACCGGCACCTCGGCCTGACCGGGATCGCCGAGCGCCGCCTTGGCGTCGTCGAGCCGGTAGCGGTTGACGAAGGCGTTGAAGTTGCGGTGGCCGAGCCCGTCATTGATCAGCGTTCGCAACCGGTATTCCGGCATGCCGATCCTGGCCGCGAGCAGGCCGATGGTCAGCCCTTCCTCCCGGTAGGCCCGCTCGGTCGCCATCAGGTGCTTGAGGCGATGCAGCGACGCACGGTCCGGAGCCGACAGGTCGGCCGGCGCCTGCGACGCGGCGACTCGGCCGGCCTGGCTGCCGACGTCCGGCCCGGCCACGGCCGGTTGGCTCTCGGGCGGATCGAACAGCATCATCCAGATCGACAGCAGCCCGAATGCACCAAGGCCGAGCGCGATGCTCAGGCTGATCGACCGGGCGGGAATTGCAGCCAGCCCTGCCACGGCGGCCAGCGTCATCTGCAGGCCGATGCCGACCACCAGCGCGATCAGGATTCGGCCGCGTGCCGTTGTCACGGCAGTTCGCCATGCTTTCCGGATCTCAGCGATCCCGAGCAGGGCGAAACCGATCGTCGCCAGTGCCAGCATGCGGCCGCAGGTGCCGGCGAGACCGGGCCAGATCGTCCAGCCGTTGTGGCTCACGAGGCCAAGGCCAGCGAGCAGCGTCCACAGGGCCGCATGCCACGGGTGAAGGGCAAACTGCTCATCGAACATCGCGCGCGCCCACAACCAGAAAATCACCGGCGAGCCCATCGCGAAGGCGACGAACGGAGAGCTCCAGCCGAATGACGATGCGGGAAAAAAACGGCGCGGTCGAGATCGCGTAGGCTGCGCCCGCGACACCCATCGTGGCACCGAGATACGCGGCGCGATGCACCGCCGCGTAGCGCAACAACAGCACCGCGCAAACCTCCAGGAACAGTGCGACCACCGCGCCGCGGAGACCGAGTTCAAGAGCCGTCATCGCCATCGCAAGCCGCCCGCAGGTTAAAGTCGACCGTGCGACGCTTATAGCGTGTCCGGCTGTTCACATGAAGCGACCGGCGAGCGGGCAAAAGCCTGATGTCCGCCGGCCGATCGCGCGGCAGTGGACATCAGAGCGATCTTGACATGTCAGGCCTAGCATCGCGCCGCGTATGCGGAAGAATGGATTGCTTCGTCGCTTCGGCGCAAAATTGCTCCGCATTTTTTGTCGCGAGCTCCTCGCAATGACGGGGAGAGTACGTGGGTCTCAAAGCAACAAAGCGCCCGGCGGGGGCGGCCGCCGGGCGCTGAACTCAATGCCTGTCGAATGTCTTAGAACACGCCGAGAATGATGGCGCCGACGAAGGCTAACGCGATGTACGCGGCCACAATGCTCAGCTTGCTCAGCAGAGGACTCGCGAAATCCATTGGGAAACTCCCTCGGTTCACAACGCTGCCCGCATTAACGCCAAAGCTAGCAAGGGGTTCCCGGCCGAAAAAGTAAGCCCTGCTGTCGGGCCCGATGTTCCCGGGCGATGCCGCATTGCGATGCGAGGTTCAAAAAGACGCCGAATCAACGCGTTGAAGCGGCTGCAAATATATTCCGCGCCGGCGCGAATTGCGGATGCGCCATCGGTACGAGATACCGTCGGACGGCATCCCAATTTCGATTGTGAATTCGGAGATTGCTACTTTTAGATGAATGGCGATGCCGGACTCGAAGGTCGACACATTCTCGATCACAACATGAGCCGCGGCCATCACCTCACGCTCACGGTGCGGAGCATTCGTCGCGTTGATGATGCAACAAGCCTCACGCACGAGCGCACGTCGCCCTGCCGGGTTCCAGCGCATGGTTAAAAGCGCCTGAAACCAATCGGTCGAAATGCGTTGAAGAGTCTTTAATCAAATTCGCAGAACCTCCGCGCCATGACGCGTGGAGTTCGTTTGTATCTCGTCGGCTCCCTTGTCCTTGTGTCGCTGGCTGGTTGTGGTCGCGGTCTGTTTCAGACTGCAGAGCGTGAACCGTGGCGAGCCGAGGCTGAGGCCGCTTGCCTGAAATCAGGTGCGGTCAAGGAAGGCCCCGACCTCGTCCGCATCGATCCGATCTCGGGTCCCGGTGTCTGCGGCGCCGAGTTCCCCCTCAAGGTCGCCGCACTCGGTGAAGCGAGTTTGGCTTACGGATTTGCCGACGACAGCCTGCGTCCGCCGGCGTCGATCGGCAACAGCCAGCCGCGCTGGCCGATCAACCGGCAGCCGAGCCCGCCACCCGCGCAGGCGCCGTATTCCGATCAGGCCGTCCGCCAGCCGAGCTATGGCAGCCAGCCCAACGGACCGGTCTCGCTGTCGGCGCCAGGCGTGCCGCTGCAGCAGGGTGAGATCGACCTGCCGCCGGAAGGCTCAGCCGACGCGCAAGGCGAGCGGCCTTACTATCCGGGCCTGCCCTCCAATTCGCAGCGCGAGGGCGCGGCGGCGCCCTATTCACCTGCACCTTATTCCCAGCAACCCCGCGAAGCCGCGCCGCCGCCGCGGCTCGGTCCGTCGAACGGCAACCCCGTGATGGCCGTCGGCCCGGTCGCGGTGAAGCCGGCGGCAACGCTGGCGTGCCCGATCGTCTCGGTGCTCGAACGCTGGCTCGCTGATTCCGTGCAGCCGGCAGCACAGCGCTGGTTCGGCGCGCGCGTCGTCGAGATCAAGCAGATCTCGGCCTATTCCTGCCGCGGCATGAACGGCAATTCGCGCGCGCATATTTCCGAGCACGCCTTCGGCAACGCGCTCGATATCGCAGCCTTCACGCTCGCCGACGGCCGCCGCATTTCGGTGAAGGATGGCTGGAAGGGTCTGCCGGAAGAGCAGGGCTTCCTGCGCGACGTCCAGGCCGCCGCATGCGAGCACTTCACCACGGTGCTGGCACCGGGATCCAACGTCTATCACTACGACCACATCCATGTGGATCTGATGCGCCGGGCCAGCCGGCGTCTGATCTGCCAGCCCGCCGCCGTCTCCGGCGAAGAGGTCGCGGCGCGCGCCGGCGGCCGTAACCCCTATGCAACGCGCGAACCTTATGTCACAGGATCGCTCGGCGGCAGAAAGCCGGCCCCGCGGGGTAAGGCGGGGGTCAACGAAGAAGACGAGTTCGCCGACGAATAGGGACGCGTCTGATATCCGTATTTTTACTGGGTGACACCGCGCAAACGGTAGCCACTTTTGTTGCATACGCTCGCTGAGTCGGGCGCACCCGGCTGATTGTTTGGGGGATGGCTTTGCAAGACGCGCCGATCATTCTCGTCATCGAAGACGATCGTGATCTTCAGATGATGGTGGAGGACGCCCTGAAGGACGGCGGCTATGAGCCGGCGATCGCTGGCTCCGGCGAGGAAGCGTTGACGCTGCTGAAGGCGTTTCGCACCAAGTACAGCGCGCTGGTCACCGATATTCGTTTGCTCGGCCGGCTCGACGGCTGGCGCGTGGCGCGCGGCGCCCGCGAGATCGATCCGTCGTTTCCGGTGCTCTACATCACCGGCGGCGGCGGCGACGAGTGGCCGACCAGGGGCGTGCCGAACAGCGTGCTGCTCAACAAGCCATTCTCGCCCGACGAGCTGGTCGCAGCCGTGGCCAAGCTGGTCAAGGGCGGGGCGCAGGCCTGACGTTCGCTTAGATCGGCCTGTCACGCGGTTGCTGGTTCGAGCAGGCGCCTATTCCGTCCTTATAGGATCTCAGGGCAATTCTTCTCGAATTCATACGCCGGCGCGGTCACCTTCGTCCCAGCTATCCCTGCGAACGGATTTCGCAGCAGCCGGAGAACGAAGATGACGACCTATCGCGCCTATATTGTCGGACCGCACAGCCGATCCATCGGCGTCGTGAACATGGATTGCAACGACGACGACCAGGCCGTCACGTCGGCCAGCCGTCTTGTCGATCACCACGATATCGAACTGTGGCAGATGGACCGGCCGGTCGCCAGGCTCTATGCCGGGTCGAAGCAGGTATTCTGCAAGTAGTGCGACATCACGCGGCAGGCCGGGTGTCGCGCGCTGCGTTCCCTGATGATAGACCTTGCGCCAGCTTCGTCATCAACAGGGATATCGGTCATGGCAGCGGACAAGGTCGCACTCGTCACCGCAGGCGGCAGCGGCATGGGAGCGGCGGCGGCGAGGCGGTTGGCCGCCGATGGCTTTCGCGTTGCGATCCTGTCGTCGTCGGGCAAGGGCGAGGCGCTGGCGAGCGAGCTCGGCGGCCTCGGCTTCACCGGCTCGAACCGCTCGAACGATGATCTGAAGCGCGCCGTCGACGGCGTGATCGCGCGCTGGGGCCGCATCGATGCGCTGGTCAACAGCGCCGGCCACGGCCCGCGCGCCGGCGTGCTCGAATTGACCGACGAGCAGTGGCACGCCGGCCTCGATGTCTATTTGATGAACGTGATCCGCCCGACGCGTCTCGTCGCACCTCACATGCAGGCGCAAAAGTCCGGCGCGATCGTCAACATCTCGACCGCCTGGGCCTTCGAGCCGAGCGCGATGTTTCCGACATCTGCGGTGTTCCGCGCCGGGCTCGCCGCCTTCACCAAACTGTTCACCGACAGCTACGCCGCAAGCAATGTCCGCATGAACAATGTGCTGCCGGGCTGGATCGACAGCCTGCCGGCAACCGACGAGCGCCGCGACAGCGTGCCGATGAAGCGTTACGGCAAGGCGGAGGAGATCGCCGCGACCATCGCCTTCCTCGTCTCCGACGGCGCGGGCTACATCACCGGCCAGAACATTCGCGTCGACGGCGGCCTGATGCGGTCTATCTGAGGCCTTTACACGCGACTGGGCCGCATGCTCATGGACAACGGACCCCGGGAGCAAAGCAGGAATTGCCAGCTTTCCCGCTCACTCCTGGATATCGAGCGGTACTCGCGCCTTTGTTCCGGACGGGAGTTAGCGTTAACGACGCTTGGTGATTTCCTCCCTGACCGAAATCGCTTCGAAGTTTGTTAAAATCTACTGGGTACCTCCTCCGGGCATAGCAATCCGGGGACAGATATGGGTAAGCGGGCCAAACGTAAAAAGACAGAGACGCTCGCACTACCGGTGATCGGAAGAGTCGCAGTTGGCGCCATGGCCGCTGCCGCTTTGGGATACGGTTTGCTGTCTCGCCCGGCGAGCGTTCAACCGATACGCAAGCCGTCCGCGCAGCAAGTCCAGGCACCGTCAACGCCAGCTCACATATCAACTCCAGTTCGTGTCGCAGCGTCAGCTGCGACTCCAATCCCGGCCCCGGCCCCGGCTCCAGTCTCGGCCCCGGCGCCTCTGGTCGAACCACCCAAAGCTGCTGATGGTCCGGGCAGATTTGTTCGGCAGGTGGTTGATTATGCCAGTCACCAGGCGCCAGGCACCGTCGTGATCGATACCGGAAGCACCTTCCTTTATCTCGTTCTGAACGACAGACAGGCGATGCGCTACGGCATCGGTGTTGGCCGCGAAGGTTTTACATGGTCCGGTGAACAGACCGTGGCCCGCAAGACAGAATGGCCGGATTGGCGTCCGCCTGCGGAGATGCTTTTGCGTCAGCCTTACCTGCCGCGGTTCATGGCAGGCGGTCCCGGCAATCCGCTCGGCGCCCGGGCAATGTATCTGGGCGATACCGAATATAGAATTCACGGCACCAACAAGCCCGATACGATCGGGAGGCGGGTTTCGTCAGGCTGCATCCGGCTGACCAATGACGACGTCGTGGATCTGTATGAGCGGGTGAAAGTCGGAGCGAAAGTGATCGTGCTTCCGGCAGCCCATCGACCATCCCAGGCAGCGCCCGACGCCGCCTCCCGATCGCCGGACCCGGCATCGCCGTCGAACCGGCCCACGGCAGCCAACGCGCAGATGCCGTCATCCGGACCGAAGGTGGCCGAAGTCCAGTGACTCGATTGCTCTCGGTCCGGAATTGAGGACAAGCAGACATCTCGCGCGCTTTGGCCTCGCGACAAGCCACTTGCGTCCACACGCTGCGCATCCTGCTCCAGGCTGCGCGCGTCACAATTGCGGCGACCTCTGATTGCGTTTGTCGTGATGACAAACCGAAAGCGCAGGACTAGCCTTCCGTCAAATCAAAACATACGGGAGGATTGGCATGCCAGACGCAGCAGTTGCAGCACGCGCTTCGGACTCCACGCAGAGCGGAACCACACAGCAAGTCGACGTCGCGGTCGTCGGCGCCGGTTTCGCCGGTCTTTATCTGCTGCATCGGCTGCGCAAGGCGGGCTTCTCGGCGGTTGCGCTCGAAGAGGGCGCTGATGTCGGCGGCACCTGGTACTGGAACAGATATCCGGGCGCGCGCTGCGACATTCAGACCATCGACTACAGCTACACGTTCGATCCCGAACTCGATCAGGCGTGGACCTGGTCGGAGAAATACGCCACCCAGCCGGAAATCCTGCGCTATCTCGGCTTCGTCGCCGACCGCTACGATCTGCGCCGCGATATCCGCTTCGGCACCAAGGTCACGAAAGCGACCTGGGACGATGCGACTTCGCGCTGGCTGATCTCGACCAACAACGGCGCCAATGTCTCGTGCCGTTACTACATCATGGCGACCGGCTGCCTGTCTTCGCCGAAGCCGCCGGAAATCGACGGCGTCAAGGACTTCAAGGGCGAGATCTATTTCACCGGCCGCTGGCCGCATCAGGGCGTCGATCTGAAGGGCAGGCGCGTCGCCGTCATCGGCACCGGATCGTCGGGCATCCAGTCGATCCCGCTGATCGCCGAACAGGCCGCGCAACTCACCGTGTTCCAGCGCACGCCGAACTTCGCGCTGCCTGCGGGCAATGGCCCGGCGCCGCAGGATCGCAAGACTTACTTTGAAAGCGACCGCGCGGCCTATCGCGAGCAGGCGCGCCTGTCGATGGCCGGCGTGCCCTATCCGGTGCAGACCGTGGTGAGCTGGCAATTGAGCGACGCGGAGCGCCGCGAGCGGTTCGAGAAGGCGTGGGCGGCAGGCGACCTCGTCCACATCCTGACTCAGCTCTGGGCCGACCAGGCGGTCGACGTCGACGGCAACAGGCTGGTCGCCGACCTGATCCGCGAGAAGATCGGCGCCGTCGTCAAGGATCCGGAGACCGCCGCAGCGCTGGCTCCGCACGACCATCCGTTCGGCGCCAAGCGTCCCTGCCTCGATACCAATTACTACGCGACCTACAACCGCCCCAACGTCACGCTGGTGAACCTGCGGCAGGAGCCGATCAAGGCGATCACGGCCAGCGGCATCTCGACCGGCGGGCGCAGCTTCGATGTCGACGTCATCGTGTTCGCCACCGGCTTCGATGCGATGACCGGCGCGATCATGGCGGTGCATCCGATCACAGGCCGCGGCGGCAAGTCGCTATCGGATGTCTGGGCGCACGGACCGCAGACCTATCTCGGCGTCACCGTCGCGGGATTCCCCAACCTGTTCATGATCACCGGCCCCGGCAGCCCGTCGGTGCTGTCCAACATGGCGGTGTCGATCGAGCAGCATGTCGGCTGGGTGGTCGAGCGGATCGCCGCGCTGCGCGACGCCGGCTTCACCACGATGGAAGCCACCGAGACCGCGCAGGCCGGCTGGGAACGGCACATGGCCGATTGCGCGACGCTGACGCTGCACCGGCTCGCCAACACCTGGTACACGGGCGCCAACGTGCCCGGCAAGCCGCAGGGCGTGATGCCCTATACCGGCGGCGTCGGACCCTATCGCAGCATCTGCAACGAGGTGGTCGGCCGCGGCATGCTCGGCTTCAGGCTCTCGGGTCCAGGCGTAGCCGAACAGTGCAATGACGGCGAGGTCGTACGCTTGCAGCCGGATGTGCGGCTGGTGTTGAACCTGCTCGGCGAGATGAACCTGCCGCCGCTCGAGACGATGGGCGCGCAGGGCGCGCGCGGCTTCCTCAACGAGTTCAACAAGGGCCGCCCGGCTGGGCGGCCGGTCGGTGAGGTCGGCACCGGCATGCTGCAGGGCGCGGACGGTCCGCTGCCCTACAAGCTCTACCGGCCGGCGACGCCGGGGCCGCATCCGATCGTGGTCTATTTCCACGGCGGCGGCTGGGTGCTCGGCGACGAGCTGTCCGACGATCCGTTCTGCCGCGACCTCTGCCGGCGTACCGGCATGATCGTCGTCAGCGTCGGCTATCGCCACGCGCCCGAGCATCGCTTCCCGGCCGCGGCCGAGGACGGCTATGCGGCGACGCGCTGGATCGCCGCCCACACCGCCGAGCTCGGCGGCAGGACAGGGCCGTTGCTGGTCGCGGGCTGGAGCGCCGGCGGCAACATCGCAGCCGTCACCTGCCAGCTCGCGCGCGATCGCGGCGGGCCGGAGATCGCGGGCCAACTCCTGATCTGCCCGGTCACCGACTCGACCTTCGACCGGAAGTCCTATGTCGACAATGCGACCGGCTACTTCCTGACCCGCGGGCTGATGTTCTGGTTCTGGGATCTGTACTGCTCGCCGGCCGACCGCACCGATCCGCGCGTCGCACCGCTGCGCGGCAAACTGGAAGGCCTGCCGCCGGCGTTCATCGCGACCGCGGAGTTCGATCCGCTGCGCGACGAGGGCATTGCCTACGGCGATGCGCTCATCAAGGCCGGCGTCAAGGTCGAGCAGCTCAAGGCGCACGGCCACTTTCACTCGTCGTTCGTGATGGTCGACGTCATCATCACCGGCGTCAGCGGCCGCGTGAAGATGGCGAAGGCGCTGCGCCGCTTCGCCGGACTGCCGGAGGAGATCGAGCAGGACAACGCAGCACGGCCGGAGGTCAACGCTGCGGCGAACTAGGTTGGGATTGAATTGCAGCCGCAACTGCGGTGCGCTCCCTCTCCCGCTTGCCGGCGCTTGCGGGGGAGGCGCGTTGCGAAAATATCGAAAACAACCCCATGCAAAGGAGCCGGCGGTGGCCGACGTTCGACCGGGCTACTTGACACGTCGGGCAACTCACGGGTATATTTCTAATATTCCGAAATCGCGCAGACGCACGCTCGATTCAATCTCGCGACATCTTGCACTAACCGAGCTCGAACGTCGTGACGCCGAACACGCGATCGATCCGCAATGGCGGGATCGGGCCGGTATACATCCGCGCGGTCTCGAACACCGGTAGCAGCCCGAGGCCTAGCGCCAGCGCGACGGCGTCGCGGTTGACCGCGGGGACATCGAGGAAAATCTCGCCGCCGCCTGCACTCGCGAGCAATGCCGCCAGAATGGTCTCGGCGCTGGCGCGGTCATCGGCAATCAGCGGACCGATCTTGCGGCCGGTGCGGCACGGCCGGATCACGCCCCAGCCGGCCAGCCTGCCGTCGCGCAGCAGCGCGCGTCCGATATGTCCTGCTGTATTGATCCAGGCGTTTAGGAAGGCCAGGCGCGGCGCGGGAAATACCGTGGCATCGTCGGCCTCGATCAGCGCCAGCGGTACGTCGGTCAACGCAACGATGTGCCCGTTCGGCGCCGGCGGTGCGGCGACCGTGCCGCCGTAGCGCACATTGGCGTAAGCGAGCGTGAAGCCGGACTTGCTGTAGTTCGCCTGCTGCGCCACCACGCCGTCGAGCCCGATCACGCGCGGCCGCGCATGCGCGATCGCCGCATTCCAGATCTTCAGGCCATGGCCGCGGCCGCGCAGATCCGGACGCACGATGTAGAAGCCGAGGAAGGAAAACTGCGCGCCGTAATTGACGCAGGAGATCACCGCGGCAGGTTCGCGGTCGAGCTCGCCGACGAAAAATCCGTGCGGGTCCTCGGCGGCAAAACAGGGCGCATCGGCGAGCCCGGGATTCCATCCCTCCGCCGCCGCCCAGTCCACCGCGAGCGCGATTTCGTCCGGCTGCATCGTACGGATACTGAGTTCGCCCACACCTGATCTCCTTGTGTCGGGCCATCGATCGGCTCGTGGCACGTCGTGCTCATGCGTTGGGCAGCGCGCATCCGCCAAGGCGAACCGGCGGCCGTAGACAGTGTACGACAAAATCCGCTTCGGCAGACGGTCTTATGCAGTTTGTGCCAGGCACGAGCTGCGCTCCTTGTCGCCGCACGGGATGAGAGGCCGTATCAACAGCTCACGGTTGCCTCGTTCCATGCACACGTCACAATTGTGATGACAATGAATCGTGTCGCGCTGATTTGGCGTGGCGAGAAAGATGTCGTTTGGCTCGCTGGAGGGGCAATGGAGCAGTTGGTAACCGTGCGGACCGATCACGTCCGGGATTTCGAGGATCTCGGCGCGGTCGTTGCCGACGCGCCCCGCACGATCGTTCAACTCGGACGGGGCAAGCTCGAGGGGCGGCTGGTGCACGCATCGGTCGGCGGTCTTGCGCTCGACGTTGCGTCGTTCAATCTTGGTTTGAGATCGCGAGGCGCGACGTCCAATCGCGACCGGGTCTCGATCAGCATGCTCACCGAGTGCGGCGATCGTGTCTCGCGTTCGTCGTTCGAGTCGCGTCCCGGCGACGTATTGATCACGCCGCCAGGCCAGGAACATGAGAATCGCTACCATGGAAGCGCATCCGTTGCGGTGATCTCCATGACCGAAGATGACATCCGGTCGGCTTTCGGCAACGAAGCATGGCTGGCGGACATGATGTACCGGCAGAGAAGCCATTATCGAGCCAATGCAGCGACGGTCGAACGCGCTATTCCCGTGCTGCGATCGTTCATCGAGCGCCTTGTCGCGCATGAGACGGTCTTCACCAAGGACTCAGCCATGTTTTGGAGGCGCGCGATCATCGAGGCCATGACGGCGCCGTTGCTGGGCGGTTTGCGGTCGACACAGGATGGCCCGCGGCCGTCGGCATCGAAGATCGTCAACCGGGTCGAGGAATTCCTCGACGCTCGCGCGCCGGCGCCGATCCACATCTCCGAGATATGCAGTGGCGTCGGCGTCTCGCGGCGGACACTGCATCGTGCATTCAACGAAGTCCTCGGAATGGGGCCGATCGCATTCCTGCGCTATCGGCGACTATGCACGATCCACACGATCATCAGCTGCGGATTGCCCGACGACGTCACGATCGCCGACCTGGCGATGCAATACGGATTTCTCGAGCTCGGGCGCTTTGCCGCCAACTACCGGCAGCTGTTCGGCGAAAACCCGTCGCAGACGCTGCGCCACCGGCGCGCGCAGCTTTCCCTTGCCGAGGCGCGCGACCGATTGCGCGCGGGGCGGGTTACCGGCCTGCTGATGTGACGCGCGCTCTTCTGCGGCCTCAGTTCGCCTGCTTCGGCCGGTACGCCGCGAAGAACACGCGCGTGGCGCTGTCGACCACGGTCGCGATCCGCTCGGGCGAGGGCGCCGGCTTGGCCTGGAAGATGAACGCCTGGAACAGCGTCGCCTGGCACATCTGCATGAACTGCCAGGCCGCCAGCTGATAGTCGTCGACCACGAGCTCGCCCAGCGCGGCGCGCGCCTCGAGATAGGCGGCGAAGCGGTCGACGGTGTGGGCGATCACATGGGTGTAGAACCGGCTGCCGAGCTCGGGCATCCGCTCGGCGATCGCCATCACGGTGCGGATCGCCGAACCGCCGCCGGGCCGGCACAGCACGGCGACATAGGCGCGGCCAAATTCGGGGAGGGTGGTGTCGACGTCGCGCGCCGGATCGAAATTGAAGGCGACCTTGCCTTGCTCGAGCTTCTCCTCCTCGACGATCGCCGCGAACAGCCCCGCCTTGTCGGGGAAGTAGACGTAGAGCGTGCCCTTGGAGACCGCGGCGGCGCGGGCGATCTCGCCCATGCTGGCGCCGTCGAAGCCGAGCTCCAGGAACACCTTGCGGGCGCCGTCCAGGATCTGGCGGCGTTTCGATGATTCCTCCTCGCCAACCGAGGCGGGAGAGGTTCGGGGCACTGCAACCATTGATTTAGCTTCTCGCGAAAGAACTCAACCCAGAATCAGCAAAGGGGAGAATCGAAGCCTTATAATCTATGGCGCAGGAATGTATATTGACCGAACCGTTCGGTCAATGGTATTGGTGGGGTGACGATGCGCCGCATGGCGCTTATTTCCGCCATTGCGGGCGTCAAGATTTTTGTGGGGAGCCACGGCTATGGCCGCAGCACGAGATCAGGCTGCACGCATTGTTCGGCCCGGGCCCGAGACGGCCGAGGACGCGATGGCGCGCGATGCATCCGGCGAGCAGGCGAGGGCCGAGGAGGCCAAGGGCCTGGAAGCCAAGGGGCCCGGCGACAAGCGTCCCGCCGAGGCGCCGCCCGCTTCGGCACCCGAACAGCCGGCGGCTTCGCCCGCCGCGGCACCGAAATCCGGCAAGCGCAAATTCGTGATGATGGGCATCGTCGGCCTGCTTGCGATCGCCGCCGCGAGCTATGCCGCCTATTACCTGATGGTCGGACGCTTCTACGTCTCGACCGACGACGCCTATGTCCGCGCCAACAACACCATGCTCGGCGCGCGCGTCGCGGGCCACATCGCGGCGATCCTGCCCGGCGACAATTCGCTGGTGCGCGCCGGCGACGTGATCTTCCGGATCGATGACGGCGATTATCGCATCGCGGTCGACGCAGCGCGGACCCGGATCGGGACCCAGCAGGCGACGATCGAGCGCATCGGCCGCCAGGTCGCCGCCGCCGTCAGCGCCGTCGAGCAGGCGCAGGCCCAGCTGGTGTCGGCCCAGGCCGGCCTGAAGCGCGCCGATCTCGATTTCGATCGGCAGCAGGCGCTCAGCACCAAGGGCTTTGCCTCGCGCGCCACTTTCGAAGTGTCGGAAGCCGGCCGCGACCAGGGCGCGGCCGCGGTGCGCTCGGCGCAGGCGGCCTATGATGCCGCCAAGGACAATGTCGAGGTGACCAAGGCGCAGCAGGCGGAAGCCAGCGCCCAGCTCGCCGAATTGCAGACCCAGCTCGCCAAGGCCGAGCGCGATCTCGAATTCACCAAGGTGCGCGCGCCGGTCGACGGCACCTTCTCCAACCGCCTGATCAACACCGGCGACTACATCACGGTCGGCCAGCGGCTCGGCAATGTGGTGCCGCTCAACGGCGTCTTCATCGACGCCAATTACAAAGAGACCCAGCTCAAGCGCATCCGCACCGGCCAGCGCGTGACGATCAAGGTCGACGCCTACGGCTTCCGCAAATTCACCGGCATCGTCGACAGCATTTCGCCGGCGGCGGGCTCGGTGTTCACGCTGCTGCCGCCCGACAACGCCACCGGCAATTTCACCAAGATCGTGCAGCGCCTGCCGGTCCGCATCCGCGTCCCCGATAGCGTCGCCAGGCAGGGCCTGCTGCGCGCCGGCATGTCGGTCTACACCACGGTCGACACCAGCGAGGGCGCGGCCGATGCCGACGCCGATACCGACCTCGACTCGCCGATGATGATCCATCCGCAGTGATGTCATGATGCCTCGGACGTTGTCCGAGGCCCGGAGCTTGATGAGCCCATGGCCGACGCGACCACTGCTTCGCCCTCGATGATGACCGGCGCTTCGGAGTCCGAGCGCATCCAGCCGAAGCGGCTGGTTGCCTTCATCATCATGGTGTTCGGCATGTTCATGTCGATCCTGGACATCCAGATCGTCTCGGCCTCGCTGTCCGAGATCCAGGCCGGCCTGTCGGCATCGTCGACCGAAGTGTCGTGGGTGCAGACCGCGTATCTGATCGCCGAGGTGATCGCGATCCCGCTGTCCGGATTCCTGTCGCGTGCGCTCGGCACGCGGCTGCTGTTTGCGATCTCGGCGTTCGGCTTCACGATGTCGAGCCTGCTCTGCGGCTTCGCCTCCACGATCGAGCAGATGATCCTGTGGCGCGCGCTGCAGGGCTTTCTCGGCGCCGGTATGATCCCGACGGTGTTCGCTTCGGCCTACACGATCTTCCCGCGCAGCAAATTTTACATCGTGGCGCCGATCATCGGTCTCGTCGCGACGCTGGCGCCGACGGTTGGACCCACGGTTGGCGGCTACATCACCGACCTGATGTCGTGGCACTGGCTGTTCTTCATCAACATCGTGCCCGGCGTCATCATCACCGTTGGCGTGCTGGCGCTGGTCGATTTCGATCAGCCGAACTTCGCGCTGCTCGATCGGTTCGACTGGTGGGGCCTGATCTTCATGGGCGGCTTCCTCGGCTCGCTCGAATATGTGCTGGAGGAAGGTCCGCAATATGAGTGGCTGCAGGACACTTCGGTCGCGGTCTGCGCCGCGATCGGCTTCGTCTCGGCGGTCGCCTTCTTCTGGCGGGTGCTGACCGTGGAGGAGCCGATCGTCGATCTCTACGCCTTCAACAACCGCAACTTCGCGGTCGGCTGCGTGCTGCAGTTCTGCATCGGCATCGGGCTCTACGGCCTCACTTACGTCTATCCGCGCTATCTCGCGGAGATCCGCGGCTACAGCGCGCTGATGATCGGCGAGACCATGTTCGTCTCCGGCGTCACGATGTTCTTCATGGCGCCGGTGGTCGGCCGGCTGATGCAGAAGGTCGATCTGCGCTACATCATCGCCTTCGGCCTCGTCACCTTCGCGCTCGGCTCGTGGCAGATGACCTGGATCACCCGCGACTATGATTTCTACGAGCTGCTGCTGCCTCAGATCCTGCGCGGCATCGGCATGATGTGCGCGATGGTGCCGACCAACAACATCGCGCTCGCGACGCTGCCGCCGGACCGCGTCAAGAACGCCTCCGGCCTGTTCAACCTGATGCGCAATCTCGGCGGCGCGGTCGGGCTCGCCGTGATCAACGAGGTGCTCAACGACCGCACCGACCTGCACATCTCCCGGCTGCATGACCGCGTCACCTGGGGCAACACGACAGCTGTGGAGACGCTCAACACATTCACCCAGCGCATGCAGGGCATGGGCGATGCCGCTGTCATGGCGATGAAGCAGCTCTCGCAGATCGTGCACCGCCAGGCCGCTGTGATGGGCTATGGCGACGCCTTCTTCATGCTGTCGCTGTTCTACGTCGCGCTCAGCCTCCTGGTGCTGTTCGTCAACAAGCCGCCGTCGATGACCGCGGCCGGCGGCGACGCGCATTGAGCGCATCGCCTCGCGCGCGTGTGGTCTGCACCCGGTCGCGTGAATAGCTGATATCGCCGACACATTGACGCACTCACGCTGATGTCATCTTGCCAATCGCACGTGGTGCATTTATGAGCACCGCTTCCTTACTCGAACCGGGGAGATGCGCATGAAGTCGTTTGTTTCGCAGGTCGCGCGCCCGCGTTCGAAGGTGCTGGACGCGCTCACGCGTTAGCTCCCGGCGCTGATCGGGCCTGATCCCCGATCATCAAAACTTCCCAACACGTTACCGATTGTTTTCAGCGACATCCGCGGCCGGATTCCGCCCGCCCGTCGCCTCAGATGGAGCCGGCCGGCGCGACAGACGCGTGGCCGGAATGTGCCATGACCGCTCTACCGACCAAGCGACCGGCTGCGATCCGGATCGTGCTCCCCTTTGTGTTCCGCCACTGGCTGGAACAGCCGCTCCGCGCGTCCGCCGTGACCGCGGGATTCCTCGGCGCGACCGCGGCCGACCTGTTCATGCCGGTGTTTTCCGGCCATCTGGTCGACGCGCTGACCGCGGGCGCGACCGATGCCGTCGCACGCCATGCGGCGCTGCTGGCGTTCGGCGCCATCGTCGGTCTCGGCGCGCTGTCGCTGCTGCTGCGGCTGGTCGGCATCGAGACCATCGTGCCGTTCACGCTGAAGACGATGTCCGATGTCGGGCAGCAGGCCTTCATGCGGGTGCAGCGGTTCTCCACCGACTGGCACGCCAATTCGTTCGCCGGCTCCACCGTGCGCAAGATCACGCGCGGCATGTGGGCGCTCGATTTGCTGAACGACACCATCCTGATGGCGCTGTTGCCGTCGGTCGTGGTGCTGATCGGCTCGATGATCCTGCTCGGCGTGCATTGGCCGCAGCTCGGCGCCGTGATCGCCGTCGGCTCCGTGATCTATGTCGCGATGACCATGGTGTTCCAGGTGCGCTACGTCGCGCCGGCCGCGCGCGTCTCCAATGCGTGGGACACCAAGGTCGGCGGCACCCTGGCCGATGCCTTGACCTGCAACGCGGTGGTGAAGTCGTTCGGCGCCGAGACGCGCGAGGATATCAGGCTCGACGGCGTCATCAGCCGCTGGCGCCGGCGGGTGCAGCGGACCTGGTTCCGCTACAATCACACCTCGACGGCACAGCTACTGGTGCTGCTGTGCTTCCGCGCGTCGGTGATCGGCGGCGCGATCCTGCTGTGGGCGGCCGGCCGCGCCACGCCGGGCGACGTCACCTATGTGCTGACCAGCTACTACATCATCCACGCCTATCTGCGGGATGTCGGCATGCACATCAACAACCTGCAGCGTTCGGTGAACGACATGGAGGAGCTGGTGCAGATCCATGGCGAGCCGCTCGGCA
Organism: Bradyrhizobium sp. USDA 3364; assembly: GCF_054056355.1. Lineage (NCBI taxonomy): Bacteria > Pseudomonadati > Pseudomonadota > Alphaproteobacteria > Hyphomicrobiales > Nitrobacteraceae > Bradyrhizobium > Bradyrhizobium sp. USDA 3364. Next base: position 405,984 of record NZ_JBSRYG010000002.1, on the reverse strand, counting down.
TTGTCGATGCCGTCGACGCCAGGACGATCGACATCGAGGGCGGCCGCATCGTGTTCGACGACGTCACGTTCCACTATGGCGGCCATCGGCGGCCGCTCTATGACGGGCTGTCGGTCGACATCGATGCCGGCGAGCGCGTCGGACTGGTCGGACGCTCCGGCTCCGGCAAGACGACCTTCGTCAAGCTGGTGCAGCGGCTCTACGACGTCTCCGGCGGCACAATCCTGATCGACGGTCAGGACATCGCCAGGGCGACGCAGCAATCGCTGCGCAGCCAGATCGCGATCGTGCAACAGGAGCCGATCCTGTTCCACCGCACGCTGGCGGAGAACATCGCCTACGGCCGGCCGGGCGCCGGCATGGAGGCGATCGAGCAGGCGGCGCGGCTTGCCAATGCGCACGACTTCATCATGCGGCTGCCGAAGGGTTACGGCACGCTGGTGGGCGAGCGCGGTGTCAAGCTGTCGGGCGGCGAGCGGCAGCGCGTGGCGCTGGCGCGCGCCTTCCTGGCGGATGCGCCGATCCTGATCCTGGACGAGGCGACCTCGAGCCTCGATTCGGAATCCGAGGCACTGATCCAGCAGGCGATGGAGCGGCTGATGAAGGGCCGGACCTCGATCGTGATCGCACACCGGCTGTCGACCGTGCGCAGCATGGATCGCATCCTGGTGTTCGATCGCGGCGAGATCGTCGAGCAGGGCACGCACGAGGTGCTGGCCGCGCGACCCGGCGGCATCTATCGCGGCCTGTTCGAGCGTCAGGCGACGGAGTTCGGCCAGGCTGCGGCGGAGTGAAACAGCATGGTCCGGAAACGTGCGAAGCGGTTTTCCGAAAAGACCGCTTAAACAAGAAGCTAAAGCGCGATGACGATGCACCCTGACCTCATCGCGCTTTTGCGGCGCGTGGCTGATGGATCATGTCCGTCAGCCGCGCGCCGGCGCTTTATCTCGGCGCGAGTCCATTCCACACCAGCGCCACGCCGGAGAGGAACAGCAGCACCAGCACGACGTCGGAAAAATTGCGGTCGCTGAGCGCGTGATAGAGCCGCGCGCCGAGCCAGGCGCCGATCAGCGTTCCCGGAAACGCGCAGGCCGTGAGCCAGACCAGTTCCGGCTTCACCAGGCCGCTTGCGATCTGGACCAGCAGCGCGGCCGCCAGGATCGTGAAGTTGAAGATCTGGAACACGCCGCGGCGTTGCTGCTTGCCCCAGCCGCGCAGGCTTGCCCACAGGATCGGCAGCGGGCCGGACAGTCCGGCGAGGCCGCCGAGGATGCCGCCGGCAAATCCGATCGCGCCGTCGGCCCATTTGCCGCCGAACGAAATCGACATCGGTTTGCGCTGCAGGAACAGCAAGGTCGGAAACAGCAGCAGGAAAACGCCGACCGTCAGCTTGAAGACTTCGGGGTCGGCCTGCGCGATCAGCAGGATGCCGATCGGCACGCCGGCGAGGCCGCAGATCACGAACGGCCAGACCAGACGGAAATCGATGCTCTTCCAGATCGTCGGCAGCGTCGAGACCTGCGCGATGACCGAGCAGACCAGCACCAGCGGCACCGCAAGCGTCGGCGGCAGCACGTAGAGCCAGATGCCGAGCGCCATCAGCGCGGTGCCGAAGCCGGCCAGCCCGGAGACGAAACCGCCGGCAAGCGCGCCGAAGAACAGGATGGCGTAGCTCGCCGGGTTCATTTTTTCTCCTTCGTCGTTCCGGGATGGTCCGAAGGACCGGACCCGGAATCTCGAGATTCCGGGTTCGATGCTGCGCATCGCCCCGGAATGACGCGGTGTTTGACGCAACGTTTACACAACGCACATCGCAGGTACTATTCAAAACCGCGGCTCATCAACGATAATTGGAATGGAAGCATCCCCATGACGGCGAGTTCATCCAAAACATTTCTGGTCTGTCACGGCGCCTGGTCGGCAGGATGGGCGTGGAAGAAGATGCATCCCCTGATGCAGGCCGCGGGGCACCGGCTGATCACGCCGAGCTACACCGGGCTCGGCGAGCGCGCGCACCTTGCGCATCACGGGCTCGATCTGGACGCGCATATCCAGGACATGCTCAACGTCATTTCTTATGAAGATCTGCGCGACATCGTGCTGATCGGCCATTCCTATGGCGGCATGGTCGCAACCGGCGTTGCCGACCGGGTCCGCGAGCGCATCGCGCAGATGATCTATCTCGACGCCTTCGTGCCCCGCGACGGCCAGTCGCTGTTCGATCTCAACGAAGTGGCCATCGAGACCATGCGTGAGCTCGCGGGTGACGGCGACGGCTGGCGTGTTCCGCCGATGCCGACGCCGCCGGACACATCTCCGACAGATCTCGAATGGCTAACCGCACGCCGCGTCGACATGCCGATCAAATGCTTCGAGCAGAAGCTGAGGCTGCAACACGGCGAGACCAGCCTGCCGCGCAGCTACATCTACGCCACCCGCGCAACGCAGGCCGACACGTTCCGGCAGTTTGCCAAACGCACGAAGAATGAGGCCGGCTGGCGTTACTTCGAGATCGACGCCAGTCACTCGCCGAACGTCACCGCGCCGGAGGCACTGATGGCGATGCTGCAGGAAATCGTCTCCTGACGAGCCGTTGTTCCGGGCGATGCCAGGCATCGCCGGGATCAATCAGACGCGCTGGTTCGGGTCATGCACCACGCGCGTCGCGCACGGCCTGAGCAACTTTCGTCGCCTGCGACACCCGGCCGATTTTCGCGCCTGCAACGATCTTCCGCCGGCGTTCGCTCGGCTTCGGCGTCATGCCTTCGCCGGCGGTCGCTCCAGCCGGCGGACGCGTCGTGAAGTTCGCGGCCCGGTGCAGCGCGAGCGCCTTGCGGGCGGCTTCGACATGCGCGGTCCGGGCCGCCAGATTGTGCTGACGCCTGAGCTCGGTGTTCACCCGCTTCAGCGCCGCCGCGAACACCTGCTTCCGTTCCGACGCATGCGTGGCGGTTCCCGGAAAGCTGGTCCCGCGAGGCTCGGCCTTTCCGCGGCTCTCGCGCTGCTTGTGCCGGCCGACCGTTCGTTCCTTGTCACGCATCTTGCGCAAGCGGGGCCGCATCGCCTCGAGCTCGGCCACCTCGACGCCGTAGATGGCCGGGTGATGCGTCAGGTGGATGGCCTCATATTCTTCGTGGCTGAGAATGCTGCGCTCGAACTTGCAGGCGACCGACATTACCACTCCTCCTCTTGATTGCTTGAATCTCGGGCAGAAGGACACGTCCAGCTCCAGCAGATCATAGCGCCAATGCCGTCGGATGGCTAATTTGCCAGCCACTCGCCGACCGTCACGGCGCGCGGCGGGCCGACTGGTCTGCTCTCGGAGGCGGACGCCATAACTTGGTCTCGCATGTTCGATCGAACTGCGACATAATCGGACCTCGGGTGGTCAGCTGGTGAATGTGGTCGTATGAACCGAAGCCCCGTGCTCATAGATCTGGCCCTGCAGGGCGGAGGATCGCACGGCGCATTCACGTGGGGCGCGCTCGACCGGCTTCTTGAAGAGCCATGGTTTCAGATCGCGGGTATCTCCGGCACATCGGCCGGGGCGATGAATGCCGCAGTGCTGGTGGACGGCTGGACCGCGGGCGGTGCGGCCGGCGCCCGCGAGGCGCTTGAGAAATACTGGCGAAACGTCTCGCGCGCCGCCGCATTCAGTCCACTGCAGCGCTCGCCGCTCGATCGCTTCCTGGGGCGATGGTCGCTCGACAGTTCTCCGGCCTATCTCTTCACCGATTTGATGTCGCGGATGCTGTCGCCTTATGACCTCAACCCGCTCGGCTTCAACCCGCTGCGCAAGATCCTGGTCGAGAGTATCGATTTCGAACGTCTGGCGCGGTCGCCGATCAAGCTGTTTGTGACCGCCACACGCGTGCGGACGGGCCGCGGACGAATCTTTCGCAACGCGGAGATCACGGCGGACGTGCTGCTCGCATCGGCCTGCCTGCCTACCATGTTCCGTGCGATCGAGATCGACGGCGAGCCCTACTGGGACGGCGGTTATGCGGGCAACCCGACGATCACGCCGCTGGTTCGCGAGACCGACGCGCACGACACCGTGGTCGTGCAGATCAACCCGAGCGAGCGGCCGGAAGAGCCGCGCACGGCTGCTGACATTCTCAACCGCCTGAACGAAATCTCGTTCAATTCGCCGCTGGCAAAGGAACTGCGCATGATCGCGCTGCTGCGCCAGGTTGCCGATCCCGGCACCGGAGAGGGCGCGCGCTGGGCGCAAATGCGGACGCATCGCGTCAAGAGCGACATGCTCGCGACGTTCGGGTCGTCATCCAAACTCAATGCGGAATGGGCGTTCGTGACCAAGCTGCACGAGGAAGGGCGACGCGCGGCCGGCGAATTCCTCGACAGGCACGGCGCCGATCTTGGCGAGCGCTCGACGGCCGATCTGGACATCCTGCTGGCGGAGTGCTGAAGCGATGGGGCTTCTCGGCATTCTCGTCGGGCTTGGACTGCTCGTTTGCCTGGCCTTCCGTGGCTGGAGCGTCCTGCTGCTGGCTCCGCTCTGCGCGCTGGTGGCTGCGGCCTTCGGCGGCGAGCCGTTGCTCGCCAGCTGGACCCAGACCTTCATGGGTAGCGCGGCGGGGTTTCTCGCGCAGTTCTTTCCGATTTTCTTGCTCGGCGCGCTGTTCGGGAAGTTGATGGACGATAGCGGCGCCGTGGCGGCGGTCGCAAGCTTCATCACCCGCAGCGTGGGCGAGGGCCGGGTCATTCTTGCGGTCGTGCTGGCGGGTGCCCTGGTGACCTATGGCGGCGTCAGCCTCTTCGTGGCGTTCTTCGTCATTGTCCCGATGGCCCAGTCGCTGTTTCGTGCGGCCGACATCCCGCGCCGCCTGGTGCCGGCGGCCGTCATCCTCGGCACCTCGACATTCACGATGTCGGCGCTGCCGGGCACGCCGTCGATTCAGAATGCGATCCCGATGCCCTTCTTCGGCACGACGCCGTTCGCTGCACCGGGCCTCGGCGTCATCGCGTCGATCATCATGCTGGGCGTGGGATTGTGGTGGCTGCTGCGCGCGGAGAAATCGGCGCGCAGCGCGGGGGAGGGCTACGGGAACGAATCGTCATCCGCTCTCGAGGATGCCGCCGACGATGAGTTGGTGCGCGAGCGGGCAACGACGGCGCGCGAGTTCGACCCGGCGGAGTTACGCCACGGACATCACAGCGAAGCCGAGGTCCCCACCTTCAACGCCGTACTGCCTTTGGTCGTCGTCGTCGCCGTCAATCTGGCGATGTCGCTCGTCATCCTGCCTCGGCTTGATTTCTCGTTCCTGGCCGAACAGCGGTGGGGAAACACCTCATTGGCTGCCGTTGCCGGCGTCTGGTCGGTGGTGGTCGCATTGGCGGGAGCAATCGTGACCGTCATCCTCTGCAACTGGACACGACTGCCGGCGCTGCGGCAAACCATGGACGCCGGCGCCAACGCGTCCGTCCTGCCGGCCCTGAGCGTCGCGAGCCTGGTCGGGTTCGGCGCCGTGATCGCCTCGCTTCCCGCCTTCGGCATGGTGCGCGAGTGGGTGCTGCAGATCGAAGGCGGCCCGCTGGTGTCGCTTGCCGTCGCGACCAACCTGCTCGCGGCGCTGACCGGATCGGCGTCCGGCGGCTTGACCATCGCGCTCGATGCGTTGGGCCGAACCTATATGGATCTCGCAGCGCAGGCGGGCATCGATCCCGGTCTTCTGCATCGCGTCGCGGTGATCGGTTCGGGAACGCTTGACATCCTGCCCCACAATGGCGCGGTGGTAAGCCTGCTCGCGATCTGCGGCCTCACGCATCGCGACAGCTATCTCGACATTGTCATGGTCGGGATCGTGAGTTCCGTCATCGGGCTCGCCGCCGTGATCGCAATCGGAACCGTATTCGGGTCGTTCTAGGGCGCCATGGGGCCTGGTTGAATCGTCGTGTGGCCCTGCGCCCGTTCGTCAGGTCTCCTTGTCCGCGAGTCGAATCCCTTCATCTCTCAGCGCCTTGAGAATCGCCTGGACGTCCTCAAGCGAGAGCTCTTTCGGGCACAGGTTGTTGAGCTGATCAGAGGTGACGACACCGGTCTGGTCGCTGATTTCACGCGCAGCCTCGATGATCTTGCGCAGGTCCATCGGTGATCCTTCCGAAATGGGGTCCCGAGATGGGGAATGTCATCTTGGCGCCGCCACGATGTCAGAAGCAAGAAGCGTTACGGACCGGCAAGGCATCAGCGGCAATCGATGAGCGGTCAACGCCGCGTCGGATCTCTGCATATCAAGTGCAGCGACCGACCGAATGGCGAGGGGCCCGGCGTGTTACGCCGAGCCCCCCATACTCCAGGATATCAGCCGGCCTGTAAGCCGGGTTCTGTAGGGCACCATTCTCGCGAATGGTACGCGACGGCCATTCCTCTGGGACAAGGTTTGCACCTTGCCTCGGGCAACCTACCCGGACAGCGGGCCTGACATCGCCCTGCGGTGTTATCGCGCATGCGCGAACTAACCGCGTTGCCGTCCCTATTCGGTTTTGCTCCCGGTGGGGTTTGCCCTGCCATTTCCGTTGCCGGAAACGCGGTGCGCTCTTACCGCACCTTTTCACCCTTACCTCGCCGAAGCGGGGCGGTTCGTTCTCTGTGGCACTTTCCCTGGGGTCGCCCCCGCCGGATGTTATCCGGCACCGCATGTCGATGGAGCCCGGACTTTCCTCCCCCGCGGCCTTTCGGCACCAGCGGGAGCGGCCGTCCGGCCGACTGACGGCTTACGCATGCGGGCTTTGGCCGCCCACGTCAAGCGATTGCGATGGTTAACCTTGGCCCAGCGCCCAGGCCGGTCCTCGATTTTGACATTCGCAGAGGAGGGGCCTTTGATATCGATTTGATCGATCCAAAGGTCGAGGCGCCATGGATACCGAACTGGCCCGGACGTTCCTGACGGTGGTGAGCGCCGGCAACTTCATCACCGCGGCGGAGCGGCTGCACGTCAGCCAGTCGACCGTCAGCACCCGCATCCACACGCTCGAGCAGCAGCTCGGCTGCGTGCTATTCGTGCGCAACAAGGCCGGCACCACGTTGACGCCGGCGGGCCGGCAGTTTCAGCGCCACGCCTCGGTGCTGGTCCGCACCGTCGAGCAGGCGCGCCATGATGTCGGAATCCCCAAGGGGTTTTCCGCGACGCTGGTGGTCGGCGGCCGCATCGGACTTTGGGAAGAGTATCTGCTGCGCTGGCTGCCGCTGATGACGCGGGCGCATCCCGACATCTCGATCCGTGCCGAAAGCGCGCTCGAGCCCGAGTTGATGCAGGGGCTGGTCGAGGGACGCATCGACATTGGCGTGATGTACACGCCACAGAGCCGCCCCGGCCTCAAGGTCGAGCAGCTGTTCGAGGAGCAGCTCATCCTGGTGTCGACCGATCCGAAGAGCGCGCCGGAGCCGGGGCCCGGCTATGTCTACGTCGATTGGGGACCCGAATTCTACGCGCGTCACGCCACGCTGTTTCCGAATTTCGCCGGCCCCGCGCTGACGGTGAATATCGGCTGGCTCGGATTGCAGCATCTTTTGGAGAATGGCGGCTCCGGATTCTTTGCGCGTCGTATCGTCGAGCCGCTCCTGAAGGCGCGGCGGCTGCACGCCGTTGCCGGTGCACCTGGCTTTGCGATGCCGGCCTATGTCGCCTATCCGGCTGACGCCCAGGACGACCATCTGGCGCGCGCGGTCGAGACCATGCATCGGCTCGCCGCATCCCAGGTTAATCCGAGCGCGGACCTCCCGCGGGCCAAGCCCGCCACGCGGCGGCGGCGCTGACCGCGATTGCTATCGGCATCACCGATCCGTTCCATCGGCTTTCTTCGCTTGTCAGCGCAAACGTCCGCGTTCACAGCAGGATCGGCATCAGCAGGAGGTCAAACGATGGATATTGCGGCAGAAGTGGGAGACGCGTTGCTCAAGGGCGCCTCCGACGCGATCGTTGCGACCGATGTCGAAGGCCGCATCATCTTGTGGAATCCCGGCGCGGTCAGGATGTTCGGCTTCAGTGCCGAGGAGGCGATCGGACAATCGCTCGATTTGATCATTCCGGAGAATCTGCGCGAGCGTCACTGGGCCGGCTTCCGGCACGCGATGGCGACCGGGACGAGCCGCTACGGTCAGGGCGATCTGCTGTCGGTGCCGGCGCTGACCAGGCACGGGACGCGCATCTCCGTTGAATTCACCATCGTGATGCTGCACGATACGGCGCACAAGGTCGCCGGCACCGTCGCCGTGATGCGCGACGTGACCAAGCGTTTCGAGGAGCTCAAGGAGTTGCGGCGCCGCGCCGCGCAGGCCGGGACATCGTCGTAAAGGCTGGGAAGCCATGCCGTCTTCGCGAGGAGCGGTAGCGACGCAGCAATCCATCGCTCCGCACATGCGAACAGATGGGTTGCTTCACTTCGCTCGCAATGACACGGATAAGACTACAGGCACATGCCAGGTTCTCGGTCATCCCTCCGGAACCGGTCACGGCAGCTGGAGTTACTTTCCCGATCGCAGGCGGGTCTCCGCCAGCGCGGTCACGAGGCCGATGACCAGCATCGAGGCCACGATGTCGGCTTCCGCACCGAAACCAAATGCGATCACCGTGGCTGCGCCAACCGCCGCAAGGATCGCGATGGTCAGCCCTTCGTCGGCGATCAGCCGACGCAACGCCTTCAGGCGCGTGGGGCCCCGTTGCATCGCCTGCTCACACGCCGAGCGGATTGCCGCCCGCGGCGATGCTCGAGGCGACCTGACCGGCGTGGTGGCGCGGCTTCGCCACGATCCGGCTGCGCAGGATTCGGTACAGCATCGACAGCAGGAGCCGGGAAAGGCGTGTTGCTGTCTGCGGCAGTGGTGTCATGGCGAAGTCCTCCGGGCATCCCGACGCCAAGGCTACGCGCTGCCATGAATTTAACAAACGAATAATAATGGCGATTACTATCGGAATATCCAATATAAGCCGGCCCGCCGGGGCCGGCGAGGCATTCACGGCGGGCGGCCAAAATAATTTATCCTGACGATGTCGTCCTGCGTGTCGCCCGTTCGACTGGATGTCGGCGATCCAGCCGATGAAGAGGAGTTCTCAAGATGCAATACCTGTTGCTGATCTACCGGAGCGACGCGGAATATGGCCGCATGAATGCCGACGACCGCAAGGCCCTGTCGGCGGAATATGCCGTCTACACCCAGTCGATCATCCAGAGCGGACACTTCAAGGCGGGTGACGGGCTGCAGCCGGTGTCGACCGCAACCACCGTGCGGGTGCGCGACGGCAAGACGCTGACCACCGACGGGCCGTTTGCGGAAACCCGCGAACAGCTCGGTGGCTACTATCTCGTCGATGCCAAGGATCTCGACACCGCGCTCAGCCTCGCGGCGCGGATTCCCGGCGCCAAGACCGGCTCGATCGAAGTCAGGCCGGTGATGATCTACGACAACCCGCGATAAGACCAACGGTCATCCGGGGCGCGAAGCGAACCCGGAATCTCGAGATTCCGGGTTCGATGCTTTCGCATCGCCCCGGAATGACGGTGAAACTCATGACCCCGAGCCAGATCGAAAAAGTGTTTCGCGACGAGGCGGGCCGGGCGCTCGCAACGCTGATCCGTCTCGTCGGCGATTTCGATCTGGCCGAGGATTCGCTTCAGGATGCCTTCGCGGTCGCGCTCGAGCGCTGGCCGATCGGCGAATTCCCTTCCAATCCGCGCGCCTGGCTGGTCAATGTCGGCCGCAACAAGGCGATCGACCGCGTCCGCCGCGCCGCCAGCTTTCGCGGCAAGCAGCAGGAGCTGACGCATCAATTGCTGCTCGATGCGGACGCGCTGCCCGAGCCCGCCGATGCGACGCTCGACGACGACATGCTGAGGCTGATCTTCACCTGCTGCCATCCGTCCTTTGCCGCGGAGGTGCAGGTCGCGCTGACCTTGCGCACGGTGTGCGGGCTGACGACGGCGCAGGTCGCGCGCGCATTCCTGGTGAGCGAGGATGCGATGGCGCAGCGCCTCCTGCGCGCCAAGCAAAAGATCAAGCTCGCCGGCATTCCCTATGAGGTGCCGGAGCGCGAGGCGCTGGAGCCGCGGCTCACCGGCGTGCTCGCGGTGATCTACCTCGTCTTCACCGAAGGCTATGCCGCAACCGCAGGCGAGGATTTGATGCGGCCGGATCTCGCGCGCGAGGCGATCCGGCTGGCGCGGCTGCTCGATGCGCTGATGCCGGCGCGCGGCGAGATCAAGGGGCTGCTGGCGCTGATGCTGCTGCACGATGCGCGCCGCGCCGGCCGCCAGACCGCCGGTGGCGACATCGTGCTGCTCGAGGAGCAGGATCGTTCGCTGTGGGATTTTAACCAGATCGCCGAAGGCGTGAAGCTGGTCGAGGAGGCGCTGCGAATGCCGGGCCGTCCGCAATCCTACGCCGTGCAGGCCGCGATCGCGGCACTGCACGCGCGGGCGCCGAGCTTTAAGGGCACCGACTGGCCGCAGATCGCCGGTCTCTACGAGGTGCTGCTCCGCATCAGCCCGTCGCCGGTGATCGAACTCAATCATGCCGCCGCGGTGTCGATGGTCGACGGCCCGGCGCGCGCGCTCGATCTGATCGACGCGCTGGACGCGCGCGGCACCTTGAAGGGATACGACCAGCTGCCTGCGGTGCGCGCCGACCTGCTGCGCCGCCTCGGCCGCAAGGAGGAAGCGCGGCAGGCCTATCTTGCCGCAACCGCCGCGACGCAGCTCGAACCGCTGCGGCGGCTTTACGCGCGCAGGATCGCCGAGATGGGGTGAACAACTCACCTCATCCCGTGCGTGGTTTGCGCGGGCACGCCTCTGCAATCAGGGATCGTCAGCGTGCCGTTCGGCGTTGAACGCGCTCAGTATCCGGTCTTTGCCTTGGTGTCGCCGGTCGATTTGGCGGTTGTCTTTCCAGTCGACATGCCGGTCGTGGTGCCGGGTGCCATCTTCTTCTGCGCATGATGGACTTTTTGAGTCTTGTGCTGGGTCGACGTAGTCTTGCCCTGGGTCGACATGGCGACTGCGGCTGCCGGAGCGACGATGAGGCCGATGCCGACAGCTCCCGCGATGAGTGCTTTGAACATGGACGAATCTCCACTCAAACCGCCCCAACTAAGAAAACGGCACATGGTGAAAAGTTCCTTTTGCGCGCACGCGCATTTGGTCGGAAAGGGAACACGTAACAGGCCGACCTCAACCGTCGTTGCGCGGAGCGAAGCGACGAAGCAATCCATCTATCCCGGCGTGGAGAAATGGATTGCTTCCCGGAGCCCGTCATCGGGCGCGCCTTCGCGCGACCCGTTGGCTCGCAATGACGGAGAGAGCCTGCCTTGTCACCACCGGGCCTACTGCGCCGCATCCGGCGGCAGGCTCTCGAGCAGCGCGTGCAGCGTCGCCATGGTCGAGCGGTCCGCGATCCCGTCGACGCGCTCGGGGCGGAAGTGTCGCTGGAACGCGGTGACGACCTCCATGGTCGGGCCGTCGAACTTGCCGTTGGTCGGGATGTTGTAGCCGTAGCGCCGGAACGCGGCCTGCATGTTGGAGACGCTGTCGCTGATCGCGCCGAGTTGCAGCGCGTCGCCGCGCACGATCGGCGCCGGCTGCACCCAGTGCCCGACGCCGGAATTGGCCAGCGAGTGCCACGGGAATTTCTCGCCGGGATCCTTCTTGCGCCCCGGCGCCACGTCGGAATGGCCGAGCACGCGATGCGCGACCACCTTGCGGCGAAGCATGATGCCGCGGCACAGCGCGATAACCGCCGCGATCTGGCGCAGCGGGAAGTCGGGATAGCCCCAATCGTGGCCGCGATTGATGATCTCGACGCCGATCGAGCAGGAATTGATGTCGTCTTCGCCGGCCCAGGCGGACACGCCGGCGTGCCAGGCGCGCTTGCTCTCCGGCACGCACTGCACGATGCGGCCGTCCTCGAGCACGATGTAATGTGCCGAGACCTCCGTGCCGGCGGTGCAGAGCTGGGTGATCGCGCCCTCGACGTCGGGCATTCCGGTGTAGTGCAGCACGATCATGTCGGGCTGCCGGCCATCGGCGCGCTCGCCGAAGTTCACCGACGGGATCACGTCGGAGGCGACCGAGGAATCCGGCGTGAAGGTCTTCGCGTCGGCCACGCCCTTTGGAACAGGCAGGACGCGCTGACGCTTCGAATCAGCGTTGCCGGACGAGGACGAACCAGAAGCCATACGAATCACTCAAACCCGAACAAGGAGAAAGCATTTTGACATATGGATAAACAAAGTGGGCGTTTACTATTCCTTTACCCTGACGGCCCGCAATCGGCCTGCGGTTCCAATGGGGCGCATTATGCCCGGACGGCGCGTCGAGGGCATCACTCGAATGCGGATCAAAGGCGTGCGATTCCGCTAACCGATCATCAACGTTTTCTTAACGCTAAGTGCCGTTACTGAGAGGTGAAGTGCCGAACCGGTTTCGGGGGACGGCCAAAGGACGCTGAGCCCCGCTGTTTGCGCGAAATCCCATGGAACTGCTCCCATTTCCGGTCGGATATCAGGATTTGCGGCCGAGAACGGGAGTTGGCGCTGGTATCGCGCGGCGGCTTTTTCACCGGAATCGACAGCCAAGGCGCGAGGATTCGAGACGCAATGAGTCGGCGCGCAGCCAGCTTCCATGCCAGTCACGCGGCCCCTCGCGGGGGCGGCGCATGAGCGAGCGTGCACCGCGTCACATTTCCGTGCTGGGCCGCGAGGCGGTCACCTATCTCGATCCGCACGCTGGCGGCATCTATGTCGACGCGACCTTCGGCGCCGGCGGCTACAGCCGCATGATCCTCGACGTCGCCGACACCCGCGTCATCGGCATCGACCGCGACCGCACCGCGATCACAGGCGGCTTCGATCTGGTCGACGGCGCGGGCGGCCGCCTGACGCTGGTCGAGGACCGCTTCTCCAATCTCGCCGAGGTCTGTGCCGCGCAGGGCATGGGAACCGTCGACGGCGTCGTGATGGATGTCGGCGTCTCCTCGATGCAGCTCGACCAGGCCGAGCGCGGCTTTTCGTTTCGGCTGGGTGGACCGCTCGACATGCGGATGGCCCAGAGCGGCCCGACCGCGGCCGATGTGGTCGCGACCGCATCCGAGAAACAGCTCGCCGACATCATCTATATCTTTGGCGAGGAACGCCATTCGCGCGGCGTCGCGCGCGCCATCGCCGCCGCGCGCAAGGACGCGCCGATCACGACGACGGAGGCGCTCGCCGATATCGTCGCCAAGGTCGTGCGCGCCAAGCCGAACGAGATCCATCCGGCGACGCGGACCTTTCAGGCGCTGCGCATCTTCGTCAATGAAGAGCTCGATGAACTGCACCGCGCGCTCGCCGCCGCCGAGCGCGTGCTGAGGCCAGGCGGCCGGCTCGCCGTGGTCTCGTTCCATTCGCTGGAAGACCGCATCGTCAAGAATTTCCTCAGCGAGCGCGGCAAGGTCTCGGCCGGGTCACGGCATCTGCCCGAGGTCGCACAGGCCGCGCCGAGCTTTCGGATCCTGACCAAGCGCCCGGTCGTGCCAGGCGAGGCCGAGATATCGGCCAATCCGCGCGCGCGCTCGGCGAAGCTGCGCGCCGCCGAACGCACTGCGGCGCCCGCGCATGCCGACGACGAGCTGCCGTCATGGCCGCGGCTGTCTGACCTGAAGCGGGGAGGGTGACGATGCGCCTTCTCCATCTCCTCGTCATCGGCATGCTGATCTTCGCGGCGTCCTACGTCTATCGCATCAAGATGGAATCGACCGCGCGCGTCGAACGCGTGCTGCAGCTCAATGCCGAGATCCGCGAGCAGCGCAACGCGATCGCCGCCTTGCGCGCCGAATGGGCCAAGCTCGATGCGCCGCTGCGATTGCAGGGGCTTGCCGAGCGGCATCTGCCGCTGAAGCCGCTCAACGCCAACCAGTATGATTTCCTGAAGAACCTCCCGGAACGGCCGCCGAGCTTCACGCGGCCGGGTTCGCGCGATCCGATCGGCGCGATGATCGACACCATCGAGGCTGCCGCCGCGCCCGACAGCACGACCGGATCGATCGACAGACCGGCGACCGGCCAGCCGGCCGCCGACCAGCCCGCGCCCGAAGACTCCGAGCAGGGCGGGGGAGATCAGCAATGACCGGACCAGCCATGACCAATCCGGCGCCCGCCAACAAACCCGCCGAGCCCTGGAGCCAGCGTCTGATCCGCTCGCTGCTGTACGGCAGCAATGTCGACCGTGCCGCGAAAGCGCGCGCGCGCGTCGGCCTTGCGATACTCGCCTTCGCCGCGGTCTATTGCGTGCTGGCCGGCCGGCTGGTGCTGTTCGCCATCGGCGCCGACAGCCATGGCGCGCGGCGCACCGCCTCGCAGGACGCGATCGCGACCGCCAGGCCCGACATCACCGACCGCAACGGCGAAATCCTCGCCACCGACGTCAAGGCGCCGAGCCTGTTCGCCGAGCCGCGCCGCCTGATCGACAAGGACGAGGCGATCGAGCTCCTGACCGGGGCGCTGCCCGATCTCGACACCTCAGAGGTGCGCGACCGCCTGTCGTCGCGCAAGGGCTTCGTCTGGCTGAAGCGCGAGATCACGCCGAAGCAGCAAAGCGACATCCATCGCCTCGGCCTTCCCGGCGTCGGCTTCCTGCGCGAGAACAAGCGCGTCTATCCGACCGGCAACGAGGTCGCCCATTTGATCGGCCTGGTCAACATCGACAACCAGGGCATCGCCGGCATGGAGAAGTGGCTGGACAGTAACGGTCTGGCCGATCTGCATCGCGCAGGCTTCGCCACCGACCGGCTGCAGAAGCCGGTGGAACTGTCGGTCGACCTGCGCGTCGAGCACGCGCTGCGCGACGAATTGCTCAAGGCGAAGGAGAAGTTCAAGGCCAAGGCCGCCTCCGGCCTCGTCTCCAACGTGCGCACCGGCGAGATCGTGGCGATGGTGTCGCTGCCGGATTTCGATCCGAACAATCCGAGGGAGGCGCACGATCCCGACCGCATCAACCGCCTGACCACCGGCGTCTACGAGATGGGCTCGACCTTCAAGGCGTTCACGCTGGCGATGGCGCTGGACAGCGGCAGGTTCGACCTCAACTCGATGTGGGATGCGCGCGGCCCGCTGCACTACGGCAAGTTCGCGATCCACGACGATCACAATCTGGGCCGCATGATCAACATGAAGGAGGTGTTCTACTATTCCTCCAACATCGGCGCCGGGCGCATTGCGCTGGCAATGGGCGTCGACGCGCACAAGGCGTTCCTGCGCAAGATGGGGCAGCTCGAGCGGCTGCGCACCGAATTGCCGGAGAGTGCCTCGCCGATCGTGCCGAAGAAGTGGGGCGAACTGAACACCGTCACGATCTCGTTCGGTCACGGCATCGCGGTTGCGCCGCTGCAGGCGGTGATGGGCATCGACGCGCTGGTCAATGGCGGCTATCTGATCCCGCCGACCTTCCTGAAGCGCACCGAGCAGGAGGCGATGGCGCTCGCCAAGCGCGTCATCAAGCCCGAGACCTCGGACAAGATGCGCTATCTGATGCGGCTCAACGCCGAGATCGGCACTGCCAAGAAGGCCGACGTCAAGGGCTATTATATCGGCGGCAAGACCGGCACCGCGGAAAAGGTGATCAACGGCCGCTACGCCAAGAAGCGCGTGCTGAACGCCTTCACCGCGATCCTGCCCGCCGACAATCCGAAATATCAGCTGCTGATCATGCTCGACGAGCCTCAGCCGTTGAAGGAAACCTACGGTTTCATCACCTCGGGCTGGAACGCGGTGCCGACCGGCGGCAACGTGATCGCCCGAATTGCGCCGCTTTTGGGCGTCGAACCGCGGTTCGACCTGCCGCCGTCCGACCGCCTTATTCTTGCGGCATCCAGAACAACCCAGTAAGGCGTAACATCATGCGGCGCCAGAACGGCGCCGGCCAGACTGGAAGATCATGAGACTTCGCGACCTCTTCAGCGCCGATGCCACGATCGATCCGAATGCTTCCTCCGTCGTTGTCGGAGGGCTTGCGGTCGACAGCCGTGCGGTGAAGCCGGGCGACCTGTTCTTCGCGCTCGCCGGCAGCCGGACCGACGGTGCGCGCTTCGTCGATGCGGCGATTGCCGCAGGCGCGGTCGCGGTGGCCAGCGACCATCTGCCGCAAGGTCACGCCCGCGCTCCCTTCGTCATCACGCCCAATCCGCGCCGTGCGCTGGCGCTTGCCGCCGCCGCGTTCTATCCGCGGCAGCCCGCGACGATCGCGGCGGTGACCGGCACCAGCGGCAAGACCTCGGTTGCGGCCTTCACGCGCCAGATCTGGCAGCGGCTCGGTCACTCCTCCGCGAGCATCGGCACCATCGGCCTCGTCTCGGACAAGCGCACCGTCTATGGCTCGCTGACCACGCCCGATCCGATTGCGCTGCATCGCCAGCTCGACGAGATCGCGGGCGATGGTGTCACGCATCTGGCGTTCGAGGCGTCGTCGCACGGCCTCGATCAGTATCGTCTCGACGGCGTGCGCATCGCAGCCGGCGGCTTCACCAACCTGTCGCGCGACCACATGGATTACCATCCCGATGTCGCGCATTACCTCAACGCCAAGCTCCGGTTGTTCCGCGATCTCGTCGCCGACGGCGGCGCTGCAGTGATTTCGGCCGATCATGATTGCTCGCCACAAGTCATCGATACGGCGCGGGCGCGCGGCCTGCGCATCATCACGGTCGGCCGCAACGCCGATGCAGGCGAGGGCATCAAGCTCACTGACGCCGCGATCGATGGCTTCGCCCAACAACTCGCGATCGAGCATCGCGGACGCAAATACGCGGTCCGGCTGCCGCTGGTCGGCGAATTCCAGATCGAGAACGCGCTGGTCGCGGCAGGTCTTGCGATCGGCACGGGCAGCGCCGCCGATGAGGTCGTCGGCTGCCTCGAACATCTCGAGGGCGCCAAGGGCCGGCTGGAATTCGTCGGCGAGCACAATGGCGCGCCGATCTTCGTCGACTACGCCCACAAGCCCGATGCGCTCGCCAAGGCGCTGCAGGCGCTGCGGCCCTACGCCAAGCGCAGGCTCGTCGTGATCTTCGGCGCCGGCGGCGACCGCGACGCCGGCAAGCGCCCGATCATGGGGGCGATCGCCGCCGAGAATGCCGATCACGTCATCGTCACCGACGACAATCCGCGCAGCGAGAAGCCCGAGGCGATCCGCGCCGCGATCATGGCCACCGCAAGGGGCGCGCGCGAGATCGGCGATCGCGCCGCCGCGATCCGCGCCGGCATCGCCGGCCTCGCGCCGGGCGATGCGTTGGTGGTCGCCGGCAAGGGCCACGAGGTCGGACAGATCGTCGGCAACACGACGCTGCCGTTCAGCGACCACGAGGCGGTCGCCAGCGCACTGGCTGCGGAGGGCGCATGAGCACGATGTTATGGACCGCGGATGCGATGGCGACGGCGATGCGCGCCACGAGGCAAGGCACGCTGCCGGACGGCGTCACCGGGCTCTCGATCGACAGCCGCACAATCGCACCGGGCGAGGCGTATTTCGCGATCAAGGGCGATATCCATGACGGCCATGCCTTCGTCGAAACCGCGCTGAAGGCCGGCGCGGCGCTTGCCGTGGTCGAGACCGCGCAACGCGACAAGTTTCCCGCCGACGCGCCGCTCATGGTGGTCGACGACGTGCTCGCCGGTCTCGTCGAACTGGCGCATGCCTCGCGCGCGCGGCTCAATGCGCAGATCATCGCGGTGACCGGCTCGGTCGGCAAGACCTCGACCAAGGAGGCGCTGCGCCGCGTATTGTCGGCGCAGGGCGAGACCCACGCCTCGGTGGCATCGTTCAACAATCACTGGGGCGTGCCGCTGTCGCTGGCGCGCTGCCCGGCGAGCACGCGCTTTGCGGTGTTCGAGATCGGCATGAACCATGCCGGCGAGATCACGCCGCTGGTGAAGATGGTGCGGCCGCACGTCGCCGTCATCACCACGGTCGAGCCGGTGCATCTGGAATTCTTCGCCAGCGTCGAGGCGATCGCCGACGCCAAGGCGGAGATCTTCACCGGCGTCGAGCCCGATGGCGCCGTCGTGCTGAACCGCGACAATGAACAATTCGCCCGGCTGCAGAAGCAGGCGAAGAAGGCCGGCATTTCGCGCATCGTTTCGTTCGGTGCCGACAAGCGCGCCGAAGCGCGGCTGCTCGACCTCTCGCTGCATGCGACCTGCTCGGCGGTGCATGCGGATATTCTGGATCACGACATCACCTACAAGATCGGTATGCCCGGCCGCCACATGGCGATGAACTCGCTCGCGGTGCTCGCCGGGGCATCGCTGCTCGGTGCCGATATCGCGCGCGCGGCGCTGTCGCTGTCGCAACTCGCGGCGCCGACCGGCCGCGGCTTCCGCCGCACGCTCGAGGTCGGCAATGGCGAGGCGACGCTGATCGACGAGAGCTACAACGCCAACCCGGCCTCGATGGGCGCAGCTCTCAACGTGCTCGGCCAGGCCCAGACCGGGCCGCATGGCCGGCGCATCGCCGTGCTCGGCGACATGCTCGAACTCGGGCCGACCGGGCCGGAATTGCACCGCGGCCTCAACGAGGCCGTGACCGCCAACCGCATCGACCTCGTATATTGTTGTGGTCCGCTGATGCGGAATCTGTGGGATGCCCTTTCCACCGGCAAGCGGGGAGGCTATGCCGAGAGTTCGGCGGCGCTCGAAGCGCAGGTGGTCGCCGCGGTCCGTGCCGGTGACGTGATCATGGTGAAGGGCTCGCTGGGATCGAAGATGAAGCTGATTGTCAGCGCGCTGGAAAAACGCTTCCCCGACAAGGCCGCGCACGAAGAAGCGGTATAGGACCCTTTGAATGTTCTACTGGTTGATCGAACTGTCCAACACCGTTCCGGGGTTTGGGGCATTCCGCAGCGGCCTGAACGTGTTCCGCTACATTACCTTCCGCACCGGCGGCGCGATGGTGACCGGCGCACTGTTCGTGTTTCTGTTCGGGCCCTGGATCATCGATCATCTGCGGCTGCGGCAGGGCAAGGGCCAGCCGATCCGCACCGACGGCCCGCAGTCGCATCTGATCTCCAAGAAGGGCACGCCCACCATGGGCGGGCTGATGATCCTGTCCGGGCTCGTGGTGTCGACGCTGCTCTGGGCCAATCCGCTCAATCCCTATGTCTGGATCGTGCTGGCGGTGACGCTCGGCTTCGGCTTCGTCGGCTTCTACGACGATTACTTGAAGGTCACAAAGCAGTCACACAGCGGCTTCGCCGGCAAGCTCAGGCTGCTGATCGAGGCGGTGATCGGGCTCGCCGCCACCTATGCACTGGTCCGGCTCGGGCGCGACGTGTCCTCGACCTCGCTCGCGATTCCCTTCTTCAAGGACATCGTGATCAACTTCGGCTGGTTCTTCGTGATCTTCGGCGCCTTCGTGATGGTCGGCGCCGGCAATGCGGTGAACCTCACCGACGGCCTCGACGGTCTGGCGATTGTGCCTGTCATGATCGCGGCCGCGAGTTTCGGCATGATCTCCTATCTCACCGGCAACGCGGTGTTCTCGGATTATCTGCAGATCAATTACGTCGCCGGCACCGGCGAACTGGCGGTGCTATGCGGCGCGGTGCTAGGCGCAGGTCTCGGCTTCCTCTGGTTCAACGCGCCGCCGGCCTCGATCTTCATGGGCGACACCGGCTCGCTCGCGCTCGGCGGCATGCTCGGCGCGACCGCGGTCGCGGTGAAGCACGAGATCGTGCTCGCCGTGATCGGCGGCCTGTTCGTGCTGGAGGCGGTCTCGGTCATCGTCCAGGTCACCTCGTTCAAGCTCACCGGCAAGCGCGTGTTCCGGATGGCGCCGCTGCACCATCATTTCGAGCAGAAGGGCTGGACCGAGCCGCAGATCGTGATCCGGTTCTGGATCATCTCGGTGATGCTGGCGCTCGCCGGCCTCTCTACCCTCAAGCTGCGCTGAGCGCCGCCATGATCCCGGTCACTTCCTTCGCGGGCAAGACGGTCGCAGTGTTCGGGCTCGGCGGCTCCGGGCTTGCGAGCTGCCACGCGCTGAAGGCCGGCGGCGCGGAAGTGATCGCGGCCGACGACAATGCCGACAACGTCGTCAAGGCAGCGCAGGCCGGCTTCACCACCGCTGATCTGCGCACCGTGTCGTGGGCGAATTTCGCCGCGCTGATCCTGACCCCCGGCGCGCCGCTGACCCATCCGGCGCCGCACTGGAGCGTGCTGAAGGCGCGCGAGGCGGGCTGCGAGGTGATCGGCGACGTCGAACTGTTCTGCCGCGAGCGGCGCCGTCACGCGCCGAACGCGCCGTTCGTCGCCATCACCGGCACCAACGGCAAGTCGACCACCACGGCGCTGATCGCGCATCTGATGAAGGTCGCCGGCTACGGCACCCAGATGGGCGGCAATATCGGCACCGCGATCCTGTCGCTGGAGCCGCCGCGGATGGGCCGCGTCCACGTCATCGAGATGTCGTCCTATCAGATCGACCTCTCGCCCTCGCTCGCTCCCTCGGTCGGCATCCTGATCAACATCAGCGAGGATCACATCGATCGCCACGGCACGCTGGAGCATTACGCCGCGGTGAAGGAGCGGCTGGTCGCGGGCGTGCAGCAGGGCGGCACGGCGATCACAGGCGTCGACGACAGCTGGTGCCGCAACATCGCCGACCGGCTCGACCGCGCCGGCAAGCGCGTGGTGCGCATCTCCGTCAAGAACCCGCTGCCCGACGGCCTCTATGTCGAACACGAGACCATCGTGCGCGCGCAAGGCGCGGCGCGCAGCGAGATCGCACGCCTCGGCGGCATCGGCTCGCTGCGCGGCCTGCACAATGCGCAGAACGCCGCCTGCGCCTCGGCCTGCGCGCTGGCGATCGGCGTCGCGACCGACGTGCTGCAGAACGGGCTGCGCAGCTTCCCGGGCCTCGCGCACCGCATGGAGCAGGTCGGCCGCCGCGGCAACGTGCTGTTCGTCAACGACTCCAAGGGCACCAATGCGGACGCGGCCGCGCACGCGCTGTCGTCGTTCGCCGACATCTACTGGATCGCCGGCGGCAAGCCGAAGGCCGGCGGCATCACGGGCCTCACTGAATATTTCCCGCGCATCCGCAAGGCCTATCTGATCGGCGAGGCGGCGACGGAGTTTTCCGGCACGCTCGGCGAGCGCGTCCCGCACGACATGTCCGGCACGCTCGACGTCGCGATTGCAAGCGCCGCGCGCGATGCGGAAGCGTCGGGGCTCAGTGAAGCCGTGGTGCTGCTGTCGCCGGCCTGTGCCTCGTTCGACCAGTACCGCAATTTCGAAATCCGCGGCACCGCCTTCCGCGACATCGTTCAGGCGCTGCCCGGCGTCAAGCCGGTGGTGTGACGTTTCACCCGCTTTCGCGGCTGATGACACCGCGCTGTTTGGCGTCTTGAATCGAGACCCATCCTCATCGTCGTCCCGGCGCAGGCCGGGACCCATTACCCCGAATGTCAGTTGTTGCAGGACGCTGGGGCCGCGACCCCTCTCACAATCCAATGCGGTGGTTATGGGTCCTGGCTTTCGCCAGGACGACAGCTGGGCTTGGGGCGCCATTCACCTCCCTTAAAAGTTACCCAACCCGTTAACCCCTTGGAAACCATCCTGCGCCACGAATGGACGTTATCTCTGCCATCTGGGGACGCCCATGCTCGCCCGTGACCAACGCACCCCGTTCTCGGACTGGTGGTGGACCGTCGACAAGCTGCTGCTTGTGGCGATCGCCGCGTTGATGCTGGCCGGCGTCATCCTGTCGCTGGCGGCGAGCCCGCCGGTGGCGACCCGGATCGGGCTCGATCCGTTCCACTTCTTCAACCGCCACGTCATGTTCCTGGTGCCGTCGCTGATCGTGCTGATCGGGGTGTCGTTCATGACGCCGCGGCAGATCCGGCGCACCGCGCTGATCGTGTTCGCGGTCTCGATCGCGCTGATCGTGCTGACGCTCCTGGTCGGGCCCGAGGTCAAGGGCTCGCGGCGCTGGATCACGCTGCTCGGCGTCAACATCCAGGCCTCCGAAGCTGCAAAACCCGCCTTCGTCATCGTCGCGGCCTGGCTGTTTGCGGAATCGACCAAGCGGCCGGAGATGCCGGCGACCTCGATGGCGCTGGTGCTGCTGCTGACGCTGGTCACGCTGCTGGTGATGGAGCCCGACTTCGGTCAGACCATGCTGATCCTCACCGTCTGGGGCGCACTGTTCTTCATCGCGGGCATGCGGATGATCTGGGTGTTCGGGCTCGCCGGCGCGGCCGGCGCCGGCCTGTTCGGCGCCTATCTGCTGGTGCCGCACGTCGCCGGCCGCATCAAGCGCTTCATGAATCCCGCCTCGGGCGACACCTTCCAGGTCGACACCGCGATGGAAGCGTTCTGGAACGGCGGCTGGTTCGGCTTAGGGCCGGGCGAGGGCATCGCCAAGCGCAGCCTGCCGGACAGCCACACCGATTTCGTGTTCGCGGTCGCGGCGGAAGAATTCGGCATCATCCTCTGCCTGATGCTGGTCGCGCTGTTCGGCTTCATCGTGATCCGCACGCTGACCCGCGCCTATGCCACCGAGGATATGTTCTCGCGCTTTGCGGCGTCGGGACTTGCGATCCTGTTCGGCGTGCAGGCGACGATCAACATGGCGGTCAATCTGCAATTGATCCCGGCCAAGGGCATGACGCTGCCGTTCATCTCCTATGGCGGCTCGTCCTTCGTCTCGCTCGCCTATGGCGTCGGCATGATGCTGGCGCTGACGCGGCAGCGGCCGCGCACCGAGATCGAATCGATGGAGGGCGCGAGCTCCCAGCGCGCCTACGCGTAGGTGACCCTTGTCGTCATTGCGAGGAGCGAAGCGACGAAGCAATCCATCCATCCGCTTTGCGGCGCTATGGATTGCTTCGCTTCGCTCGCAATGACGATGTAAAAGGCGAACATGGACAACGCGCCCCTGATTCTGCTGGCGGCCGGTGGCACCGGCGGCCATCTGTTCCCGGCCGAAGCGCTCGCCGTGGAATTGATCAGGCGTGGCCTGCGCGTCCGGCTCGCCACCGACGGCCGCGCGCTGCGCTATTCCGGCCTGTTCGGCCGGGAAAGCATTGACCTCGTGCCGAGCGCGACGGTGCGCAGCCGCAATCCGATCTCGCTGGCGCAGACCGTGCTGATGCTCGGCTACGGCACGCTGGTTGCCGCCAACCTGGTGCGCCGGCTGAAGCCCGCGGCCGTCGTCGGCTTCGGCGGTTACCCGACCCTGCCGCCGCTGATGGCGGCACGGATGCTCGGCGTTCCCGGCATCATCCACGATGCCAACGCGGTGCTCGGCCGCGCCAACCGTTTCCTCTCCGGCCGCGTCAGTGCGATCGCGACCTCGCTGCCCGGCGTGCTCGATCGAGATCCCGCGCTCGCCGGCAAGGCAACCACAGTCGGCACGCCGATGCGCCCGGCGATCCTCGCGGCTGCTGCGGTGAAATACACGGCGCCCGAGGTCGACGGGCCCCTGCGCCTGCTCGTCGTCGGCGGCAGCCAGGGCGCGCGGGTGATGAGCGACATGGTGCCGCCGGCGGTCGAGAAACTCGATCCCGCGCTGTGGAGCCGGCTGATCATCACCCAGCAGGTGCGCGAAGAGGACATGAATCGGGTGCGCGAAGTTTACGACCGGCTCAAGGTCAATGCCGAGCTCGCGCCGTTCTTCCCGGATTTGCCGGCGCGGCTGGCGTCGAGCCAACTCGTGATCTCGCGCTCCGGTGCGGGCACAGTGGCCGAGCTCGCCGCGATCGGCCGGCCCTCGATCCTGGTGCCGCTGCCGGGCGCGATCGATCAGGATCAGTTCGCCAATGCCGGCGTGCTGTCGGAGGCGGGCGGCGCACTCCGCATCAAACAGGGCGACTTCACGCCCGAATGGCTGGCGGCCGAAATCTCGGCCTTCGCCGCGGAGCCCGCGAAATTGACCGCGATGGCGGAGGCCGCGCGCGGCGTCGGCCGGCTCGATGCCGCCGAGCGGCTCGCCGATCTGGTGGCGAAAGTGGCAGGAATTTAGGCCGCTTTCGAGGAATTTTCGGCCATGGGAGGCCATGGCCGGGCTTGTCCCGGCCATATCAGTCTTTCATAAGTCGGAGGATTGCCGGGTGAGCCGGACACGATGAAGGTGCTAGCAACATGAGACTGCCGCGCGAGATCGGACCCATTCACTTCGTCGGGATCGGCGGCATCGGCATGAGCGGCATCGCCGAGGTGCTGATCAATCTCGGCTACACCGTGCAGGGCTCCGACGCGTCTGACAATTACAACCTCGACCGGCTGCGCAAGAAGGGTGCCAAGGTCTCGGTCGGACACACCGCCGAGAATGTCGATGGCGCCGATGTCGTCGTGGTCTCGACTGCGATCAAGCGCGACAATCCCGAACTGATGGCGTCGCGCGCGCGGCGCATTCCGGTGGTGCGGCGCGCCGAGATGCTGGCGGAACTGATGCGGCTGAAGAGCTGCGTTGCGATCGCCGGCACCCATGGCAAGACCACCACGACCACGATGGTCGCGACCCTGCTCGACGCCGGCGGGCTCGATCCGACCGTCATCAACGGCGGCATCATCAATGCCTATGGCTCCAACGCGCGGCTTGGCGCCGGCGACTGGATGGTGGTCGAGGCCGACGAGAGCGACGGCACCTTCCTCAAGCTGCCGTCCGACGTCGTCATCGTCACCAACATCGACCCCGAGCATCTCGATCACTTCAAGACCTTCGAGGCGATCCAGGATGCATTCCGCAATTTCGTCGAGAACGTTCCATTCTACGGCTTTGCCGTGATGTGCACCGATCATCCTGTGGTGCAAACTCTTGTCGGAAAAATCGAGGATCGCCGCATCATCACCTACGGGCAGAACCCGCAGGCCGATGCGCAGCTCCTGGATCTGACGCCGATGGGCGGCGGCTCGAAATTCAAGGTCGCGATCCGCGATCGCAAGTCCGGCACGATCCATGAGATCGCCGATATCATGCTGCCGATGCCGGGGCGCCACAATGCGTCGAACGCGACGGCGGCGATCGCGGTCGCGCATGAGCTCGGCGTGTCCGACGACGTCATCCGGCAGGCCATGGCCGGCTTCGGCGGCGTCAAGCGGCGTTTTACGAAGACCGGCGAGACCAACGGCGTTACCGTGATCGACGATTACGGCCATCATCCGGTCGAGATCGCGGCGGTGCTGAAGGCGGCGCGGGAATCCACCAATGGCAAGATCGTCGCCGTGGTGCAGCCGCATCGCTTCACCCGGCTGCAATCGCTGTTCGAGGAGTTCTGCACCTGCTTCAACGACGCCGATGCGGTCGTGGTCGCCGAGGTCTATCCGGCCGGCGAGGCGCCGATCGCAGGCATCGACCGCGATCATTTCGCCGCCGGGCTTCGTGCGCACGGACATCGCAATGTTGTGCCGCTGCCGAATGCCGGCGAGCTCGCGACGATCGTGCACGGCCTCGCCAAATCCGGCGACCTCGTCGTCTGCCTCGGCGCCGGCAACATCACGCAATGGGCCTACGCGCTGCCCGGCGAATTGAAGGCGCTGGAGTGATGGTGTTGCTCGCTCGCGACGAACACCGCCCGTGCGGCTCACCCCTCTCCCTAACCCTCCCCCGCAAGGGGGGAGGGAACCCATCCGCCGGTGCCTTCCTGACTCCTTCAAGGGGGCAGAGCACAGTTGTGACTCGCGGTAAGGTGAGCACATTGGTCAGGCTCCCTCCCCCCTTGGGGGGAGGGTTGGGGAGGGCGATGGCCGAAAAAGCAATGCGACGTTCTCTCAATCAAGTTCGCCCATCGACTAGCGCATCATGACCTTTCCCGACGTCACGCCCGACCTGAAAGCCGCGATGCCGGAGCTGCGCGGGCGGCTGCTGGCCAACCAGTCGCTGGCGGAGCTGACCTGGTTTCGCGTGGGCGGTCCCGCGCAGGTGCTGTTCACGCCGGCCGATGAAGATGATCTCGCATACTTCCTGAAGCACCTGCCGCACGAACTGCCGGTCTATGTCGTCGGCGTCGGCTCCAATCTGATCGTGCGCGATGGCGGCATGCCGGGTGTCGTGATCCGGCTCGCGCCCCGTGCGTTCGGCGAGGCCAGTGCTGACGGCGATGTCGTCACTGCGGGTGCCGCGGCGCTCGACAAGCGCGTAGCAGAGACCGCGGCGGCGGCTGGTATTGGCGGCATGGAATTCTTGTTCGGCATTCCCGGCACGGTCGGCGGCGCGCTGCGCATGAATGCCGGCGCCAATGGCGGCGAGACCAAGGATGTGCTGGTGGAGGCCACCGGCATCGGTCGCGACGGAACGATGCATACGTTCGACAATGCCGACATGAAGTTCGTCTATCGCAACAGCGGCGTCGATCCGTCTGTTGTCTTCACCTCGGCGCGCTTCCGCGGCAGGATCACCGATCCTGAGGCGATCCGTGCCCGCATGACCGAGGTGCAGACCCATCGCGAGACCGCGCAGCCGATCCGCGAGAAGACCGGCGGCTCGACCTTCAAGAATCCGCCCGGCAACAGCGCCTGGAAGCTGATCGATGCCGCCGGCTGCCGCGGCCTCAAGGTCGGCGGCGCGCAGGTGTCGGAGATGCACTGCAATTTCCTGATCAACACCGGCAACGCCACCGGGCACGACATCGAGACCCTCGGCGAGACGGTGCGGGAGCGCGTGAAGCAGACCAGCGGAATCGAGCTGCACTGGGAAATCAAGCGGATCGGGGTCTCTTCATAGTCGTCATTCCGGGGCGCGCAGCGAACCCGGAATCCAGAGGTAATGAAACGAAATTCCCCGATGCGCAATTGCGCATCTGCGGTCTGGTCCTTCGGACCATCCCGGAATGACAGGATAGAGTAGAGCTGATGCAGGTAACCATTCTGTTCGGCGGCACCAACAAGGAGCGACTGGTCTCGGTGGCGAGCGCGCAGGCGCTGCACCGCGCGCTGCCTGAGGCCGATCTCTGGTTCTGGGACGTCGACGACACCGTGCATGCGGTGACGTCCGAAAAGCTGC
This sequence comes from Bradyrhizobium sp. USDA 3364, assembly GCF_054056355.1. Lineage (NCBI taxonomy): Bacteria > Pseudomonadati > Pseudomonadota > Alphaproteobacteria > Hyphomicrobiales > Nitrobacteraceae > Bradyrhizobium > Bradyrhizobium sp. USDA 3364. The sequence goes on along the minus strand of NZ_JBSRYG010000002.1, from coordinate 379,005 downwards.
TTGGCCACGAACGCCCGTTCGAGGTCGATTTCAAGCCCGACGGTCGCGGCATCGCGCTCGACCAGGCGCTCGACAAGGCAAGCGCCGAGCGGCGCGTGCTGGTGTTCGGTTTGCACGGCGGCCGTGCCGAGAATGGCGAATTGCAGGCGATGTGCGAGATGCGCGGCGTCGCGTTCACCGGCTCCGGCTCGGCGTCGTCGCATCTGGCGTTCGACAAGCCGTCGGCGAAACGCTTCGCTGCGATCGCAGGTCTCAATGCGCCGCAGGGCATCACCGTAGAGCAGATCGACGATGCCTTTGCGAAGTACGGCAAGCTGATCGCAAAGCCCGCCAAGGATGGATCGAGCTACGGGCTGATCTTCGTCAACGCCAGGCAGGATTTCGTCGCGGTCCGCAATGCGGCGAAGCACGAAGAGTATCTGATCGAGCCGTTCGTGTCGGGCGCGGAGGCGACCTGCGGCGTGCTCGAGCAGTCCGACGGCACGGTGTTCGCGCTGCCGCCGATCGAGATCGTGCCGGCGGAGGGGGGATTCGACTACACAGCCAAGTACCTTCTGAAGTCGACGCAGGAGATTTGTCCCGGCCGCTTCGCGCCCGAGGTCAGCGCCGCGATCATGGACCATGCGTTGCGCGCGCACCGCGCGCTGTCCTGCACCGGCTACTCGCGCAGCGATTTCATCGTCTCGGCCAATGGCCCGGTCTATCTCGAGACCAACACGCTGCCGGGGCTGACCGCGGCATCACTGTACCCTAAGGCCTTGAAAGCACAGGGCATCGCCTTTGCCGACTTCCTCAATGACCAGATCGAGCTCGCCCGCCGCCGCGTCAGGAGTTAAGGCCGATCGGGATGGAACCCGCCCGATTCGGCCGGATGGAACCCGGGCGCTGTTGCTAAAATGCTAACGGGTTCGCGGCAAAGTACTCATAGCGTTGATCAAAACACGCTCCAGGCCGAACTCATTTACTGTTTGTTTACCAGGAAGCCCGAAGGTTAACGCTGGCGGCGCATGTAGCGCTTGGCTGCCGGGGCGTGAGCTGTCGCGGATTTCCGCTTCGAGGATCGCAACCAGGGAACAGGGGGCCACTCTAATCCCAACCGGTCTAGCCGAGACGTGAGTTGTGCCGGGACCCGCGGGGTTTGCGGGCACAACATGTGACGAGCTCGTGCAATGGACGGTGCAGGACGCCTCACTCGATCGCTGCGATCGCTGGGGCCTCAAGCTGACCTGAGGGCAGCCGCTATTGGAGCGGCGGTGCTGCTGCGCGAGTATATCGGCGCCCATCTGGCGCGCCGCAGGCGGGCTCCCGCGAGGCGGCCGCAGGTGATCGATCGCGAGCCGCCGAACCGCTACGTCCTGCTGGTCGAACGCTATCTGCCGCGCCGTATCGGCCTGGTCGCGACGCTCGCGATCCTGTTCGGCAGCCTGGGCTTCGGCATCGTCCGGGGCGGCCATGTCGAGGAATTCACCACCGCGCTCAGCGACACCCGCAACGCGCTGGCCAATGCCGCGGGTTTCCGCATCACCACCGTCGGCATCAACGGCCGCAAGCAGCTGAGCCAGGACGAGGTGCTTGCGATCGGCGGCGTCAACGGCCGCTCCTCGCTGCTGTTCCTCGATGCCGATACCGTGCGCGCCAAGCTGAAGGCCAATCCCTGGATCGCCGACGCCACGATCCTCAAGCTCTATCCGGGCCGGCTGCAGATCGACATCGTCGAGCGCACCGCCTTCGCGCTGTGGCAGCAGAACGGTCGCCTGTCGGTGATCGCCTCCGACGGCGCGGTCCTCGAACCCTACGTCACGCGCCGCTTCCTTAACCTGCCGCTGGTGGTGGGGAAGGGCGCAGACACCCGCGCCCAGGACTTCCTGGCGCTGCTCGATCGCTACCCGCAGGTGCGCTCGGTGACCAAAGCCGCGATCTTCATCGGCGAGCGGCGCTGGAACCTGCGCCTGAAGGACGGTCTCGACATCCGCCTGCCCGAGAACGACGTCGGCAACGCGCTTGCTGCGCTGTCCAAGCTCGACAAGGACGAGAAGCTGTTCACGCGCGACATTGTCGCCGTCGACATGCGCCTGCCCGATCGCCTGATCGTGCAATTGTCCGAGGAAGCCGGCAAGGCGCGCGACGAACTGTTCAAGGACAAGAAGTCCAAGAAGAAGCCGGGTGACTCCGCATGACCGGCCTCGATCGCAATTTGACCCCGAAGACCCGTCCGATGCAGAAGCGCACCGCGATGGTGGCTTCGCTCGACGTCGGCTCCAGCAAGATCGCCTGCATGATCGCGCGGCTCAGGCCGTCGCCGCCTAACGAGGCGCTGCGCGGCCGCACCCACGCGGTCGAGTTGATCGGCTACAGCCAGATCCAGTCGCGCGGCGTCAAGGCCGGCTCGGTCGTCGATCTCGCCGAATGCGAGAAGGCGGTGCGCCATGCCGTGGCACTGGCCGAGCGCATGGCCAAGGTCCGTGTCGAATCCGTGCTGCTGTCGGTCTCCGGCGGCAGGCAGCATGGCCAACTGGTCGAAGCCGCAGCCGATATCCGCGGCGGCTCGGTGACCTCTGATGATATCAGCCGGATCACCTCGGCCGGCATGCGCCACGCCGCAGGCGCCGGCCGCACCGTGCTGCACGCGCTGCCGGTCGGCTACGCGCTCGACGGCGTCAAGGGCATCCGCGATCCCAAAGGCATGGTGGCGCGTCAGTTCGGCGTCGACATGAACGTCGTGACGTCGGATGCGACCGTCGCCAAGAACCTGATGCTGGTGGTCGAGCGCTGCCATCTCAACGTCGAAGCCATGGCGTCGAGCCCCTATGTCGCGGGCCTGTCGGTCCTGACCGACGACGAGGCGGATCTGGGCGCTGCCGTCGTCGAGATGGGCGCGGGCTCGACGACGATCGCAACTTACTCCGGCGGGCGTCTCGTGCACGCATCCGGATTTGCGCTCGGCGGGCTACACATCACGATGGATCTCGCGCGCGGCATCGGCGCGTGCATTGCGGATGCCGAGCGAATCAAGACTTTATACGGCACAGTGCTGACCGGCGGCTCGGACTCGCGCGAGCTGATGTCCGTTCCCAATGCAGGCGATGATCGGGACACACCGCAGATCGTGTCCCGCGCCACGATCGCGAACATTGTCCGGCATCGCGCCGAGGAGATTTTCGAAATGATCCGTGACCGGCTCGCGGATTCCCCCTTTGCGGCAGAGCCGAGGGCGCGCGTCGTGCTGAGCGGCGGCGCGTCGCAGCTCACCGGCACCGTCGAGCTCGCCACCCGCATCCTGAACCGTCAGGTCCGCATCGGCCGTCCGCTCGGCTTCGGGCGGCTGCCGAACGAGGCGAAGGGCGCCTCGTTCTCGGTGCCGACGGGCCTGCTGGTCTATCCGCAATACGCTCACCTTGAACATGTCGAACCGCGGCGCACGCGGCAGCTCAGGACAGGGACAGACGGTTACTTCGGAAAGGTCGGACGATGGCTTCGCGAGGGCTTCTGATGACCGCACCCCGGCTCATTGCATTTTCACCAGCTCCCGCGGCCAGCGGCGGGGACGAACCAACGCGCGCATAATCGAGAGAGGCAACCATGGCACTCAATCTGACCCCCCCTGACATCAGCGAGCTGAAACCGCGGATCACCGTCTTCGGCGTCGGCGGCGCGGGTGGTAATGCCGTCAACAACATGATCACCGCCGGGTTGCAGGGCGTCGACTTCGTCGTCGCCAACACCGACGCGCAGGCGCTGACCATGTCGAAGGCGCAGCGCATCATTCAGATGGGCACCCAGGTCACCCAGGGCCTCGGCGCCGGTTCGCAGCCCGATGTCGGTGCCGCGGCCGCGCAGGAGGTGATGGACGAGCTGCGCGATCATCTTACCGGCGCCAACATGGTGTTCGTCACCGCCGGCATGGGTGGCGGCACTGGCACGGGCGCTGCGCCCGTGATCGCCAAGGCCGCCCGCGAGATGGGAATCCTCACCGTCGGCGTGGTGACGAAGCCGTTCCACTTCGAAGGCCAGCGCCGCATGCGCACTGCCGAGCACGGCATTTCCGAGCTCCACAAGGTGGTCGACACGCTGCTGATCATCCCGAACCAGAACCTGTTCCGGGTCGCCAACGAGAAGACCACCTTCGCCGACGCGTTCGCGATGGCCGACCAGGTGCTGTATTCGGGCGTCGCCTGCATCACCGACCTGATGGTCAAGGAAGGCCTGATCAACCTCGACTTCGCCGACGTCCGCGCCGTGATGCGCGAGATGGGCAAGGCGATGATGGGCACCGGCGAGGCCACCGGCGAGAAGCGCGCGCTGACCGCCGCCGAAGCTGCGATCGCCAACCCGCTGATCGACGACTCGTCGATGAAGGGCGCCCGCGGCCTGTTGATCTCGATCACGGGCGGCAAGGACCTCACTCTGTTCGAGGTCGACGAAGCCGCGACCCGTATCCGCGAGGAAGTCGATGCCGACGCCAACATCATCGTCGGCGCCACCTTCGACGAATCGCTCGACGGCGTCATTCGCGTCTCGGTGGTCGCGACCGGTATCGAGCAGGCCGCGATCGCGTCCCGCGCCCAGGCTCCCGCGCAGCAGTCCGGCGGTTCGCCGGAGAGCCGGCTGGCCGATCTGACCGCCCGCCTGCGTGCCGACAATCAGCGCATGGCCGAGCGCGCCCAGAAGGTGGAACCGCCAACCGGCGTGACCGTCGCTCCGATCGCGCCGCAGGCCGCCGCGCCCCAGGGGCGCCCGGCCGTCGAGCGCGCGGCGCTGGCGGCGATCGCCGCCGCGGTTGCCCCGGACAGCGCACCGGTTGCCCAGGCGCCGATGCAGCCAGCCTCCTACGGCGATGTCACCGTGCGCCCGATCGCCCAGAAGCCTTCGCTGTTCCCGGACCACGAGGCGGCCAAGGCCGAGCATCACGAGCCGATGCCGCCCGAGACCTTCATTCCGCAGGCGGCCGAGCGGTCGCCGGTCCGTGCCCCGCGGATGCCGAAGTTCGAGGATTTGCCGATGCCGGCGCAGGCCGAAATTCGCCAGGCCAGCGGTGACGGCGAGGTGGAACATCCACAGAAGACCCGGCTGTCGCTGCTGCAGCGGCTGGCCAATGTCGGCCTCGGCCGCCGCGACGAAGAGACCGAGCCGCCGATCGCGGCCCGTTCCTCCGGTCCGGCGATGCCGACGATGCCGCCGCTGCCCGAACGCAAGCCGGCCCGCAGCGTCGCCCAGCAGATCTCGGCGAACGAATCGCCGGTATCGGAATATGCGAAGCGCCCGGCACCGCAGGGATTGGATGCCCATGGCCGCCAAGCGCCTGTTGCCCCGGCGCCACAGGGCGACGACCATCTTGATATCCCGGCCTTCCTGAGGCGGCAGGCCAACTGAAGTTTGTTACAACATTGGCGACGATGAAGGCCCCGGCGGGGAACCGCTGGGGCCTTTTCCTATTGCCGGGATGGCGGTTGCGCTCAGCAAACAAGCGACTGATTTTAAATGATTAATTATTCTTTCGGTGGTCAGATGGCCACCGGCCGAGGGCCGTTTTCGATGCCGCAATTTGGTTAACCTTGGGCGTGAATGCGGCGGAGATGGGGTAACAATCGGTAAAGAAGCGTGAGTTGGCGCGGTTTAGGAAATCACTATGGTCTGCCGTGACTTGGGGAGCTCAAGCGAGTCGGCCTTGGGGAAATTTGGCCTCTCGAATTGAGCGAAGTCGGGTAGTGGGCATTATCGAATGAAGTTCAGCCGTCAAACAACGCTTCGGTCGCAAGCCACCGTGACTGGCGTAGGCGTTCATTCCGGTCTTCCTGTCAGTCTCACGCTGGGACCTGCACCTGTTGATGCAGGTTATATTTTTGTCCGCACCGGTCTCGACGGTGCCGATCGCGAAGTTACCGCCACCGCCGATGCTGTGATCGCAACGGAATTTGCGACGGTGCTGGGTGACCGCGAGGGGCCGCTGGTTTCGACCGCGGAGCATGTTCTCGCCGCGCTGCGCGGCATGGGCGTCGACAACGCCACCATCGAAATCGACGGAGCGGAAGTTCCGATCATGGACGGCAGCGCTGCGGCGTTCGTTGCGGCCATCGATCAGGCCGGCATCGTGACCCAGCCCGGCGTTCGCCGCTTCATCCAGGTGCTGAAGCCGGTGCAGGTCAAGATCGGCGATGCGATGGGCGAGTTGCGTCCGTTCGCCGGCGGGTTCCGCGCCGAAGTCGAAATCGATTTCACCAACAAGGTGATCGGTCACCAGACTTTCTCCTTCGACCTGTCGCCGGAAGGCTTCCGCCGCGACGTCGCGCGCGCCCGTACGTTCGGCTGCATGAATGACGTGGCGCGGCTGTGGGGCGCGGGCTTCGCGCTCGGCGCCTCCTTTGACAACACCGTGGTGTTCGACGAGGCCCGCCTGCTCAATGCCGAGGGCCTGCGCTACGCCAATGAGTGCGCCCGCCACAAGGTGCTCGACGTGATCGGCGATCTCGCGCTGGCCGGCCTGCCGCTGCTCGGCAGCTACCGTTCGGTGCGGGGCGGTCACAAGCTCAACAACGCGGTGCTGAAGGCGCTGCTGGCCGACCGCAGCGCCTGGCGGGTGGTCGAATCGGAAACCGCTCGGCGGCCGGTCCGCGGCCATGTCGAAGCCGGTGCGGGCACGGTGGGTGGTCTGGTCGCCCCGGCCTACGGCCCGGACGTGTCCTGATCGCCGCAGGCGGTCGGGCCCGATTTCCGTAATAACCACAGCAGGCTGTGCGCAACGTCGGGTCGCCTTATTCCGGGCGGATTGGCTCCGTATTCGGTTGGTCCACGGTCATTTTTCGGTTAAACAAGCCTGCGGTTGCGAGTGAGGCAGCCAATGGCACGGGAATTATTGCATCCATGGCTGCGGTTCATGGGTGGAGTGGGGTCGCCGTTAACCGCATCAAAGGCGTCAGGTTTTACAATTCATGTCGGCAATGCGTATGGCGCTCAAACCACGCGAATCTTCTGACGTCTCCGGCCTGACCAAGGCCGCGCGCACGCTGCGCTTTGCGGCGGGCCTGATCGTGCTGGCGATGCCGCTCAGCGGCTGCGGCACCGGCGCGCTGTGGGACAAGTTCATGGCCAAGGACGATACGTTCGTCGATGAGCCCGCGGACAAGCTCTACAATGAGGGCTTGTACATGATGAACGAGAAGAAGGACCTGAAGGCCGCTTCGAAGAAGTTCGAGGAAGTCGACCGTCAGCACCCGTATTCGGATTGGGCGCGCAAGTCGCTTCTGATGTCGGCCTATTCGTACTACCAGGCGGGCGACTACGACAGCTGCATCGGCTCCGCCACCCGCTACGTCACGCTGCATCCCGGCAGCCCGGACGCGTCCTACGCCCAGTATCTGATCGCGGCATCGCATTTCGACCAGATCCCGGACATCTCGCGCGACCAGAGCCGCACCGAGAAGGCGATCGCGGCGCTCGAAGAGGTGGTGCGCAAATATCCGACCTCGGAATACGCCACCCAGGCCAAATCCAAGATCCAGGCCGCGCGCGACCAGCTCGCCGGCAAGGAAATGGCGGTCGGGCGCTATTATGTCGAGAAGCGCGACTACACCGCCGCGATCAACCGCTTCAAGACCGTGGTGACGCAGTACCAGACCACGCGCCACGTCGAAGAGGCGCTCTACCGGCTCACCGAGGCCTATATGGCGATCGGCATCGTCGGCGAGGCGCAGACCGCGGCCGCGGTGCTCGGCCACAATTTTCCAGACAGCCGCTGGTACAAGGACGCGTATAATCTAGTAAAGTCCGGCGGTCTCGAGCCGAGCGAGAATCAGGGATCCTGGATCAGCAGGACCTTCAAGAAGATAGGTCTCGGCTAGGAATTGTCCTCGCATGCTGGCGCGTCTGTCGATCCGTGACATCGTCCTGATCGAACGGCTCGATATCGAATTTTCCCGTGGCCTGGCGGTGCTGACCGGCGAAACCGGCGCCGGCAAATCCATCCTGCTCGATGCCTTTGCGCTGGCGCTCGGCGGCCGCGGCGATGCCGGACTGGTGCGCCATGGCGCCGAGCAGGGGCAGGTGACCGCCATGTTCGATGTCCCCAAGGGGCATCCGACGGCCAGGATACTGGCCGAGAACGGCCTCGACGACACCGGTGAAATGATTCTCCGCCGCGTGCAGCTCGCCGACGGCCGCACCCGCGCCTTCATCAACGACCAGGCGATCAGCGTGCAGACCCTGAAGGCGGTCGGCGCCGCGCTGGTCGAAATCCACGGCCAGCATGACGAGCGCGCTTTGGTCGATGCCTCGACCCATCGCCAGCTGCTCGACGCCTTCGCCGGCCACGAGAAGGACGTCACGGCGCTGGAAGCGCTGTGGGGCTTCAGGCGAACCGCCAATGCCGCCCTCGACGAGCATCGCGCCGGGATGGAGCGCGCCGCGCGCGAGGCCGACTATCTGCGCCATGCCTCCCAGGAGCTGAAGACGCTGGCGCCGAAGGAGGGCGAGGAGACCGAGCTCGCCAACCGGCGCACCACCATGATGCAGGGGCGAGAAGGTCGCGACCGATCTGCGCGAGGCGCAGGAGGCGATCGGCGGCCCGCATTCGCCGGTGTCGGCGCTGTCGGCCGCGGTGCGTCGGCTGGAGCGGCGTGCCGCCAATGCGCCCGGACTGATCGAGCCGGCGGTCAAGGCGATCGATGTTGCGATCAATGCGCTGGAAGAGGCCGACCAGCATCTCAACGCCGCGCTGGCGGCGACCGATTTCGATCCGGCCGAGCTCGAGCGCATCGAGGAGCGGCTGTTCGCGCTGCGCGCCGCCTCGCGCAAATATTCGACGCCGGTGGATCTGCTGGCCGCGCTGGCGACGCAATACGCCAATGACGTCGCGCTGATCGATGCCGGCGCCGACCAATTGAAGAAGCTGGAGGCCGCCGCCGCTGAAGCCGACCAGCGCTACGCGGCTGCTGCGGCAAAATTGTCGGCGGCGCGCAGCAAGGCGGCCGAAAAGCTCAACAGGGCCGTCAATGCCGAGCTCGCGCCGCTCAAGCTCGAGCGCGCCAAATTCATCACGCAGGTCGAGGGCAACGCAGCCTCGCCGGGGCCGCAGGGCATCGATCGCGTCGAGTTCTGGGTCCAGACCAATCCGGGCACCAAGCCGGGTCCGATGATGAAGGTCGCCTCCGGCGGCGAGCTGTCGCGCTTCCTGCTGGCGCTGAAGGTCGTGCTGGCCGATCGCGGCTCGGCACCGACCTTGGTGTTTGACGAAATCGACACCGGCGTCGGCGGTGCGGTGGCGGACGCCATCGGATCGCGGCTGGCGCGGCTCGCCGGCAAGGTGCAGGTGATGGCGGTGACGCACGCGCCGCAGGTCGCGGCCCGCGCCAGCCAGCATCTTCTGATCTCCAAGGATGCGCTCGACAAGGGCAAGCGGGTCGCCACCCGCGTCAACGCGCTCGCCGCCGACCACCGCCGCGAGGAGATCGCGCGCATGCTGGCCGGCGCCGAGATCACCGCCGAGGCGAGGGCGGCCGCGGAACGCCTGCTGCGGGCGGCGAGTTAGTTCGCCGATGGCCACCAAGGCGAAGAAAGCGCTGGTCGACGTCGACAAGCTCACCAAGCCCCAGGCCAGGGTCGAGCTGACCCGGCTTGCGCTCGAGCTCGAGGGCCACGACAAGCGCTACTACCAGGACGATGCACCCACCGTCACCGATGCCGAGTACGACGCGCTGCGGCAGCGTTACAACGCGATCGAGAAGCGCTTCCCGGAATTCGTCACCGCGGCATCGCCGTCGCAGAAGGTCGGCGCCGCGCCGTCGGGGCGCTTCAAGAAGGTCCGCCATTCGCTGCCGATGCTGTCGCTCGACAACGCGTTCGCGGAAGCTGACGTGGTCGACTTCGTCGGACGCATCACCCGCTTCCTGAAACTGCCGGACGACAAGATCGATTTCTCGGCTGAGCCGAAGATCGACGGGCTCTCGATGTCGCTGCGCTACGAGGGCGGCGAGCTCGTCACCGCGGCGACCCGCGGCGACGGTGCCGAGGGCGAGGATGTCACCGCCAATATCCGCACGCTGGAAGACGTGCCGCAGAAGCTGAAGGGCCGCAAAGTGCCCGACATCTGCGAGGTGCGCGGCGAGGTCTACATGACCAAGCAGGCGTTCCTGGCGCTCAACGAGCGGCAGAAGGCTGCCGGCGACACCATCTTCGCCAATCCACGCAATTCGGCGGCGGGCTCGCTGCGGCAGAAGGACCCGACCATCACCGCCTCGCGGCCGCTCGGTTTCTTCGCCTATGCCTGGGGCGAAATGAGCGCGATGCCGGAGGAAACCCAGACCGGCATGATCCACTGGTTCGAGCGCTGCGGCTTCAAGACCAATCCGTTGACAAAACTGTGTCACTCGGTCGAGGAGCTGATCGCTTTCCATCGCAAGATCGAGGAGCAGCGCGCCGAGCTCGACTACGATATCGACGGCGTCGTCTACAAGGTCGATCGCATCGACTGGCAGGAGCGGCTCGGCTTCGTGTCGCGCACGCCGCGCTGGGCGATCGCGCACAAATTCCCGGCCGAGCGCGCCATGACCGTGCTGCGCGACATCGAGATCCAGGTCGGGCGCACCGGCTCGTTCACGCCGGTCGGCAAGCTCGAGCCGGTCGGCGTCGGCGGCGTGATCGTGCAGAATGTCACGCTGCACAACGAGGACTACATCAAGGGCATCGGCAACAAGGGCGAGGTGCTGCGCGAGGGGCGCGACATCAGGATCGGCGACACCGTGGTGATCCAGCGCGCCGGCGACGTGATCCCGCAGGTTGTCGATGTCGTGATCGACAAGCGGCCGAAGAGCGCCAGGGAATTCCACTTCCCGAAGAAATGCCCGTGCCCGCTGCACACCGACGTGGTGCGCGAGGAGACCGCGACCGGCGAGGAGGGCTCGCGGCTGCGCTGCAGCGGCGAGTTCGCCTGTCCGTTCCAGAGGATCGAGCACCTCATTCTGTTCGTCTCGCGACGGGCGTTCGACATCGACGGCCTCGGCGTGAAGCAGCTGCAATATTTCTTCGACGAGGGCTGGGTCAAGGAACCCGCCGACATCTTCACGCTGCCGAAGCGCAACGCGAAGCTCAAGCTGGAGGACATCGAGGGCTACGGCGAGACCTCGGTGCGCAATCTGTTCGCCGCGATCGACAGCCGCCGCAGGATCGGGCTGGAGCGCTTCATCTATGCGCTCGGCATGCGCCATGTCGGCGAGACCACCGCGCTGGCGCTGGCGCGCGGCTACGGCTCGTGGGATGCGTTCCACGAGGCGTGCCTCAAGGTCGCCAAGGGTGACGAAGAGGCCATCGCGGAGATGGATGCGCTCGACCAGATCGGCGATACCGTGATCAAGAGCATCGCCGACTATTTCGGCGAGAGCCACAATCGCGGCATCGTCGAGCGACTGACCACCGAGCTCGACGAGATCATCGACGCCGAGAAGCCGAAGAGCAATTCGGCGGTGGCCGGCAAGACCGTGGTGTTCACAGGCTCGCTCGAAAAGATGACGCGCGACGAGGCCAAGGCGACGGCCGAGCGGCTGGGCGCCAAGGCGGCAGGCTCGGTGTCGAAGAAGACCGACTATGTCGTCGCGGGGCCGGGCGCCGGCTCGAAGCTTGCCGAAGCGCAGAAGCATGGCGTCCAGGTGCTGACCGAGGACGAGTGGCTGAAGCTGATCGGGGAGTAGCGAGCTTGTGATTCCGGGATGGTTCGATGCTTCGCATCGCCCCGAAATGACGAAGCAAGTCACATCATCCCCTGCTCATCCTCCTCGGCCTGCGCGATCAGCTGTTCGCTCACCACCACGTTTCGCCGCGGCACGATGAAGATCATGGTGCAGGCGCAGGCGATCGAGATCGCAAAGATCGCCGAGGTCAGCGGCAAGGTCGTGGTGGAGTGGCCGCCGAGATAGGCGCCGAACTGCGAGATCAGCGAGCCGATGCCCTGCTGCAGGAAGCCCATGGCGCCTGAGGCCGTGCCGGCCGCTTCGGGACGGATGCTGATGGCGCCGGCGGCCGAATTGGCCATCACGAAGGCATTGGCGATCATCACGATCATCTGGGTGCCGAACAGCCAGATCGGGGTCTGGTTCACTCCGGTAAAACTCCAGATCAGGTTCAGCAGGCTGCCGCCGAGCTGCAACGCGAGGCCGAACCAGATCAGCCGCTCCAGCGAGTGCCGCGGCGCGAAGCGCACGCAGAGCAGATTGCCGATGAAGTAACCGAAGCCCGTCATCGCGAACCACGCGCCATATTCGGCGCTGCTGCGGCCCATCTGGGTCACCACGATATAGGGGCCGCCGCCGGCGAAGGCGAAGATGATCTGAGACGCCAGCACCTGGCACAAGAGATAGCCGACGAAGGCGCGGCTTCGCAGCAGCCTGCCGAGGTCGCCGCGAAAGCTCGAGCTGTCGGCGCGGTCGCGGCGGGTCTCGGGCAGCGCCAGCGCGATGAAGATCGTGACCGTCAGCGACGCCGCGGTGATGAGCCAGAGGATGGCGCGCCAACCGAATGTGGTCTCCAGCAGACCGCCGGTCAGCGGGCTCACCATCTGCGCGATCATCAGCGCGGCGACGACCAGGCTGATCATGGCGCCGACCCGCTCGCGCGGATAGAGATCGCGGATGATGGCGCGGCTGATCACCATGCCGCTGGCGCCGCCGAGCGCCTGGAAGAAGCGCGCCGCGATCAGCTGCGGCAGTGTCTCGGCGAAGTCAGAGCCGATGCCGGCCACCACCATCAGGCCGAGGCCCGACAGCAGCACCGGGCGTCGGCCGAACTTGTCGGACAGCGGTCCCATGATCAGCTGCGACAGCGCGATGCCGACCATGTAGAGCGACACCGTCATCTGCGCGACGGAGATGTCGCGGCCGAACGTGGTCGCGAGCACCGGCAGCGCCGGGACCAGCATGTAGAGCGAGATCGGCGCGACGCCCGTCATCACGACGAGCATCAGCAGCATGACCTTCGATGTCGCGATGTTGTCCTTGATGTTGTCTTTGGTCTTGTCTTGGGCCGCGCCGGGCGGCTTGCCCATCACGCCGTGCATTCAGGTCCGATCCAGCATTGTGGAAAAGACTGTAGCGTGCTCGTGCGCGCGGAATACGGGTGTTTCGGCATACGCCCATGCGATTCCGGGCGAGGCGGCGGTGGATGTTTCGCCTCGCGCAATAATCACCGTCGTCCCGGCGAAGGCCGGGACCCATAACCACAGGCGTGCATTGTTGAAGCGCGCTGTGGCCCCAGCGTCATGCGACAGCAGAAGCGGTGGTTATGGGTCCCGGCTTTCGCCGGGACGACGTCGAGTGTGTGGATGCTTGCGACGCCGCTACTTCAGCGCCGCCGTCGCCTCGTCGAGCCACAGCTTGGTGGCGTTGTCGTCGAGATGCGGGCGTACCGTGCGCGCGACGCGGGCGTGATAGTCGTTGAGCCAGGCCAGCTCCGCTCCGCTCAGCATGCCGACCTCGATCAGGCGGCGATCGATCGGCGCCAAGGTCAGCGTCTCGAAGGCGTTGACCGGCTTCTCGGCGCCGGCAATGTCGGTGCCGATCACGAGCTCGAGGTTCTCGATCCGGATGCCGTAACCGTCGGTCTTGTAGTAGCCCGGCTCGTTGGACAGGATCATGCCGCGCTTCAGCGGCGTGGTGCCGAGTTTCGATATCCGCGCCGGCCCTTCATGGACGCTGAGATAGCTTCCGACGCCGTGGCCGGTGCCGTGCTCGAAATCGATTCCGGCCTGCCAGAGATATTGCCGCGCCAGCGTGTCGAGCTGCGCGCCGGTGGTGCCGTCGGGGAAGATCGCGCGGGCGATCGCGATATGGCCGCGCAGCACGCGGGTGAAGCGGTCGCGCATCTCGTCGGTCGGCTTGTCGATCGCGATGGTGCGGGTGACGTCGGTGGTGCCGTCCTCGTATTGCGCGCCGGAATCGATCAGCAGGAGGTCGCCGGGCTCGATGCGGCGGTTGCTCTTGCGCGTGACGCGATAATGCACGATGGCGCCGTTCGGCCCGGTGCCGGCGATGGTCGGGAACGAGACGTCCTTCAGCGCGCCGGTCTGGCGGCGGAAGGTTTCCAGCGCCTCGACGGTGTCGATCTCGGTGAGATGGCCGGAGGGCGCCTCGCGGTCGATCCAGGCGAGGAAACGCGTCAGCGCCACCGCGTCGCGCTGATGCGCCGTGCGGGTGCCCTCGATCTCGGTGATGTTCTTGACCGCCTTCAGCAGGCTGACCGGGTCGTTGCCGCGCACCGGCTTGCCGCCGGCGCCCGCGATCAGGCGGCTCAGGGCGTCGGCGGCGGTCGCGCTGTCGAGCGCGATCGAGGCGCCGCGCTTGGCGAACTCGGTGAGTTTTGGCGCCAGCGCCGCCGGCTCCTCGACATCGGCGGACTGCTCGAGATGGTCGCGCGTCGAGTTCGACAGCTTGCGGTGATCGATGAACACCACCGGCCGGCCGTCCTTCGGCACCAGCGCGTAGGACAGCGGCAGCGGCGTATGCGAGACGTCGGCGCCGCGGATGTTGAAGGTCCAGGCCACCGCGTGGCTGTCGGACAGCACCAGCGCATCGACGCCGAGCCTGCTGATCTCGAGCCGGATGCGCTTCAGCTTCTCGGCCTCGATCTCGCCGGAAAACTGCGTGCCGTGGATGGTGACCGGGCCGAGCGGCGGGGCCGGCCGTTCGTGCCAGATCGCATCGATCGGGTTGCTGTCGACGGCGACGAGTTCGGCGCCGGCCTTGGCGCAGGCCGCCGCCAGTCGTTCGGCTGCCGCAGAAGTGTGCAGCCACGGGTCAAATCCCAGGCGGTCGCCGGCCGAAAGATGCCGCGTCAGCCAGTGCTCCGGCGGGGGCTCGACCAGCGGCTCGATCTGCCAGGCCTTGCGGTCGACCTGCTTGCCGGCCTGCAGCGTGTAGCGGCCGTCGACGAACAGGGCGGCTTCCTTGCCCAGCACGATCGCGAGCCCGGCCGATCCGGTGAAGCCGGTCAGCCAGGCGAGCCGCTCCTCGGCCGCGGCAACATACTCATTCTGCTGCTGGTCGGCGCGCGGAACCACAAATCCCGCCAGCTTGCGCCGCGCCAGTTCCTCGCGCAGCGCGCTCAGCCGTGCGGTCAGCGCGACGCCGCCTTCGGGCTCTTCGAACGTCTGGAAATGGGCCTCGAACATCGCCTTCGTTCTCTCTTCGGGTCGACATGATCTTCCTTCGGGTCGAACATGATCTTCGCGCAAGCGCAGTCAAGCCTGACCATATTTTTGGCATAACTTATGCTTGAATCATGGCATAGTAGAACCGGCCTGACGATGTCCACTGCACGTCGCCGGTCAAGCGTACGGGGAGTGTCCAGGAGTGTCTCAACTCAACGGTGAGGAGATGCACGATGCCTGCATTCACGTTTGAGAAGATCTCGCCGCCGGTGCCCCCCGGCCCGATCGCGCCGGTCGAGCAGAAGCAACGCGGCGTCATCGTCCAGATGCTGGATCGCTTTGTCGAGGCGCGTGCCAGGCGCGCGGCCGCGCAGGACAAGGCCGAGACTCCCGGCCGCGAGTCTCCGGCGCCCGAATAGTTAACCCGGGCATCACGGTTACTGTTCCAGATCGGACGCCTTCACCACGGTCGCATTGACGACCCTGGTGCCTTCCAATTCGCGCACGATCCGCTCATCGGGGCCGACGATGCCGAGATCGAACTCGCGCTCAGGCGTCAGCAGCGTCATGCGCTGACCGACGATGACGACGACGGTCATGTCGAGCGTCTCGCCGGATATCGCCCATTCCCTGAGCTCGTTGCGATACGGGTCCCTGCGCCAGGCGTCCGGGAAGCCCGGATCGCATCGGACCTCGAGGCCGTCGTCGGACGTGGTCAGGACCAGCTTCGATCGGGAGGGCTTCCAGTGCTGCTCCAGCAGTTCGTTGACCAGCCAGACGCAGCTGAACGCGCGGCACTCCGCCGGCCTGCCCGGATAGATCCGGCAGCCGCGCCCCGGCTTGCAATGCGGGCACCACGCGTTGACGGGCTTGGCCAGTTCCTCGATCGCCATCACCTTGCAGCAGAGCGTGCAGTCGCCGCACTGTCTGCCGGTCGCGGTGATGCGATTTCCTCGCATCATGATCTTGAGCGCAGCAGCAGGCTGCTCCAGCCCTCGATCCTCAGATGCCGCAGCGGCACCAGCCCGCGGGCGCGATAGGCGGCGATCACCGCCGGCGCTTGGTGCGTCAGCAGGCCGGAGAGGATCACCTGTGCCGACGACGCGAGATGGCGGGCCATCGGCCCGGCCAGCTGCCGCAGCGGGTTGGCCAGGATATTGGCGAGCACGAGGTCGAACGGCCCGTCCTCGGCAAAGCGCGGCGAGGCAAAGCCAGTGGCGCGGATCACGTCGACCAGATGTCCGGCTCCATTGAGCCGGGCGTTCTCCTCGGCCACCCGCACCGACGGCGGATCGATGTCGCTGGCCAGCACCCTGCCGTGCAGCGCCTTGGCGGCGGCAATCCCCAGCACGCCGGTCCCGGTGCCGAGATCGAGCACGCGCCGGGGCTGGTAGGCCTTCAGCACGTGGTCGAGCAGCAGCAGGCAGCCCCGCGTGGTGCCGTGATGGCCGGTACCGAAGGCGAGCGCCGCCTCAATCTCGATCCCGAGCTTGTTCGGAGGTACCCTGTGCCGGTCGTGCTGGCCGTGGACGATGAAGCGGCCGGCCGCAACCGGGACGAGGTCCTCCAGGCTGGCCTTCACCCAGTCCTTGGCCTCCACGGTGTCAAAAACTAAAGTAGATGCGACATCCTGCCGCACCGTCTGGCCGACCAGCTCGCGGATCAAGATTTGGTCCGGCGGCTCGGCAAAATGGACGGTAACGTCCCAGCGGCCGTCCGGCCGCTCGAAGGCCGCAAAAGCCGCCTGATCCTCGAAAAACAGCTCGGAAAGCGCGTCTACCACGCGTTTTGCGGTCGATTCGTCTGAAAGCGTGACGCTGGCGCGGTGCGTGGACGGGGTCATCGGAGGCCGGTAGCGCGGTTTTTGTTAAAATTTCAAGCCGGATTCAATCGAATATCGCGAGAATTGATAGGTTCCCGATTCAGACAACCTTAGATGCCGCCGTACTAGTACGGTGGCGGAACTCGGGAAAACCCTTCGTTCCAAGGCATCACAACCAAGGGCAGGGCTGCAATGAAGGCCATTTTCGTTAAGTTTTTGAAGAATGAATCCGGCGCGACCGCCATCGAATACGGACTGATTGCGACCGGTATCGCCATCGCCATCATCGCTGCGGTGAATGGTGTCGGCTCGTCGCTGAGCGGGACCTTCAACTCGATCAGCGGCTCGCTGAAGTAATTTCGCAGACGGCGTTCTCAAGCAGGCACCGGGCAACGACGCCCGGTGTTTTCTTTTTAAGCGGTTGCCCACAGGGCCCCACGCGGCTTGTCGACAGGACATCAACTGCGTTGTCCCGGAGTTGCGAACCCCTGCTGCACAGCCAGTCCACAGGGGTGCTCACCGGCTTTCTCGCAAGGCGACACCCGGTCTGACCACAGTCGACCCACAGCTTCTCAACAGACCTGTCCACAGCTTGCCGCGCCATGATCCGCGGCGCGTGGCGCGTCGCCCGCTCTATGCGAACAGCGCGCGATGGTCGGCCAGGATGGCCCGCGCGGCGTTGTGGCCGGGGGCGCCGGTGACGCCGCCGCCGGGATGGGCGCCGGAACCGCAATGGTAGAGACCACGCAGCGGTCCGCGGTAGTTGGCATGGCCGAGCATCGGCCGCGCCGAGAACAACTGGTTCAGCGTCAGCGCGCCGTGGAAGATGTCGCCGCCGAGCAAGCCGAATTGCCGCTCGAGGTCGAGCGGCGACAGGATCTGGCGGCCGACCACGCTCCCCGCGAAGCCGGAGGCGTAGCGGTCGACGGTTGCGATCATCAAATCGGCGACCTCCTCGCGATGGTCGTCCCAGGATTTGCCGTCGGGCAGTTGCGGCGCGACGTGCTGGCAGAACAGGCTCGCGACATGCTGGCCCGGCGGGCTCAGGCTGTCGTCGAGCGTCGAGGGGATCAGCACCTCGACCACCGGCGCGCGGCTCCAGCCGAATTCGCGCGCATCGTGCCAGGCGCGATCCATGTAGCCGAGGCTTGGTGCGATGATGATTCCAGCGGTGAGGTGATCGCCGGGGCCGGACAGCGCGGTGAAGGAGGGCAGCGCGCTCAGCGCCACGTTCATCCTGAACGTGCCTGAGCCGTTCTGCCATCGCGAGATGCGCGCGAGGAATTCGCGCGCCAGTGCGCCCTCCGGCACCAGGCGCGTGTACAGCAGCTTCGGATTGACGTTCGAGACGATATGTCTGGCGCGAACGGTTTCGCCATTGTCGAGGACGACGCCGGTGGCGCGATCCTTTGCGACGATCACTTCGCGGACGCCGGCGTCGGTTTCGATCTCGACGCCGTGGCTGCGTGCGGCGCTCGCCATCGCCTGGGTGATCGCGCCCATGCCGCCGATCGCGTGGCCCCAGACGCCTTTCTTGCCGTTCACCTCGCCGAACGCATGGTGCAGCATCACATAGGCCGAGCCCGCCGCGTAGGGGCTGGCATAATTGCCGACGATGGCGTCGAAGCCGAACAGCGCCTTGACGAGGTCGTTCTCGAAACGCTCGTCGAGCATCTCGCCGGCCGAGCGCGTGAACAGGTCGAGCAGATCGCGCTGCTGTTCCAGCGACAGCCGCCGCAGGATGTTGGCGGTGCCGAGCGCGTTGAAGGCTTCGCTCACCGCGCCGATGCCGAAGCCCTCGACGAGGTTCGGCGGCGCACGCAGCACGAATTGGCGCAGCACGTCGGCGATGGCTTCGAGTTCCCCTGAGAACGCGCCGATCGTGGTCGCGTCCCGCTCGCTGAGCCTTGCGACCGACTGCTGGGTGCGGCCTTCGCCGGTTAGGAGATAGCTGCCGTCGGGCGCCGGGAGGAAGTTCTGGGCGCGCCGCTCGACGATCCTGAGGCCGTGATCGGCAAGCTTCAGGTCAGAAATGATTTGCGGGTTAAGCAGGCTCACCGTGTAGGCGGCGACCGAATTGCGGAAGCCCGGACAGAACTCTTCGGTGACGGCGGCGCCGCCGACCACCTTGCGGCGTTCCACAACCTTCACCCGCAGCCCCGCCATCGCGAGATAGGCCGCGCAGGTGAGGCCGTTATGCCCCGCACCGATGATGACGACGTCTGGTTCGTTCATGTCCGCTTCAAGAAGGAGTGATTAGAGCATGATCCGGAAAGAAGGAAACCTTCGTTTCGAGAAAGACAACCAAAAGATCCTGCGTGCTGTGGCGCCGCAGCGCCGCGTCGTCAAGTCCACGTGACCGCGGTTTCTTCTCCGTGATACTGCCGTATGCTCGCTTCAAATCCTCCGGTGCGCTGCCGCCGGACCGTCCGCCCCCGGCGCCCGCCGGGTCCATGCCGGAGCTTTCATGACATCTGAGCCGTCCGCCTCGCGAAACCGGCTGGTGCTGGTTGTCTACACCGCGGCGATCTTCGTCAGCGCATTGCTGCTGTTCTCGGTGCAGCCGCTGTTCACCAAGATGGTGCTGCCGCGGCTCGGCGGCTCGCCGGCGGTGTGGTCGGTGGCGATGGTGTTCTTCCAGTCATTGCTGCTCGGCGGTTACGCCTACGCACATCTGCTGATGAAGCTGAAGCGCCGTGTCGTGCCGGTCGCGGTGCATCTGGTGCTGCTGGTCGTCGCGTTGCTGACATTGCCGTTGTCGATCAGGAGCGGCTGGGGCGAGCCGCCGACCTCGGGCTATGCGGTCTGGCTGCTCGGCCTGTTCGCGGTCTCGATCGGCCTGCCGTTCTTCGCGCTCGCCGCCAACAATCCGCTGCTGCAGGCCTGGTTCGTGCGCACCGGCCACCCCAATGGCCCGGACCCCTATTTCCTCTACGCGTCCTCGAACATCGGCAGCTTCCTCGCGCTCTTGTCCTATCCGGTGCTGCTGGAGCCGATGTTCGCGTTGCGCACGCAGAACCTGATCTGGACCAGCGGTTACGGCCTCCTGATCGTCCTGATCGCGGGCTGCGGCATCCTGCTGTTGCGGTCGCCGGCCAATGCCGCCGTCCTCGACATGCAGGTCGACGATAGCAAAGCGCCGGCGCCATCCTGGTCGCTCCGCGCGCGCTGGATCTTCCTCGCCGCCGTGCCGTCCGGCCTGCTGATCGCGGTGACGGCGCATATCTCGACCGACGTCGCGGCGGCTCCGCTGCTTTGGGTGCTGCCGCTGTCGCTGTATCTTTTGACCTGGGTGCTGGTGTTCCAGTCGCGGCCGCTGCTGCCGCACAAATGGATGCTGCTGGCGCAGCCGCTGGCGATTGCCGGCGTCGTGATCCTGCTCGCGGTCGGCGGCGAGCAGAACCTGCTGCTGACGCTCGGCGGCCATCAGCTCTGCTTCTTCATCATCGCGATGGCCTGTCATGGCGAGCTCGCACGCACCCGCCCGGCCGCGAAATATCTCACCGGGTTCTACGTCGCGCTGTCGTTCGGCGGCATGGTCGGCGGCCTGTTCGCGGGGCTTATTGCGCCCTTTACTTTCTCCTGGGTGGCCGAATATCCGATCCTGCTGGCGCTCGCGGCGCTGTGCCGTCCGCCGGGCGCGGAGCGGCTGCCGCGCTGGAGCGGCTGGTACTGGCCGTTCCTTGCGGTGCTGGCGGTGGCGCTGCTCGCGCCGAGCTATTCGGCCGGCGGCATCTTCAACTGGCTGGTCGACCACCGGGTTCGGGTGATCGGCGCGGTCGGCGTGCTCTCGGCGCTGCTCGCGCTCGCGCTGAACGGCAATCGCTGGAAGATCTTCGCCACCGTCGTCGTCGCGCTGGTGGCGCTGCGCGCCTATCCGTCCGACGACGGCCGGGTCGAAACGGTGCGCAGCTTCTTCGGCGTGCACAAGATCGTGGTGACGGCGAACGGGCAGTATCACGTGCTGATGCACGGCACCACGATCCATGGCGCCGAGAAGTTCAAGAACGACGACGGCACGCCGGTCACCGGAAGGCCCGAACCGATCAGCTATTATCACAAGGATGGCGGCATCGGGCAGGCGATATCGGCAATCCGCGAGCGCAAGGGCGCGCCGCTGAAAGTGGCTGTCATCGGGCTCGGCTCGGGGACGCTGACCTGCGCCTCAGTGCCGGGCGAGGACTGGCGATTCTTCGAGATCGACCAGTCGATGGTCGATACCGCGCGCGACCCGAAATATTTCACCTACATCCAGAACTGCGAGCCGAACCTCAGGCCCGTGATCGGCGATGCGCGGCTGACCTTCGCCAAGGAACCGGACGGCGTCTACGATCTCATCATCGTCGACGCCTATTCGTCGGACGCGATCCCGATCCATCTTGCGACCGAAGAGGCGATGGCGATCTACAAGGCGAAGCTGGCGCCGCAGGGCGCGGTCGTGATGCACGTCTCCAACCGCCATCTCGAGCTTGCCAGCGTCGTGGTCGGCATTGCCGATGCCAACGACATGAAGAGCTGGGTCTACAGCGAGGATTCCGGCCGCGACAACGAATACATCTTCTCGACCTCGGTCGTGGTCTCCGCGCGCGAGGAGGAAGACGTCGGCAGGCTCGCATCGTCCGACGTCTGGACCGAGACCGAAGCCGACGAGAAGCAGCGGGTGTGGACCGACGACTATTCGAACGTGCTGGGCGCGGTCTATCGCCGCCTGCGCGACGGCGAGCAGTAGGTCGACAATTCTCTAGCGATCCGATGCCAGCAGCTTGGCGATCTGCGGCTTGACGATTGCGGCAAACACCGCGGGATCGTCGAAAGCTCTTGCAGAGAGCATCGCGCCATGGACCGATGCCATCAGCATCTGGGCCTCCTCTTCCGGCCGCTTGTCCAGCCGGAGCAGGTGCTGTTCTGCGCCGGCCCGCAGCACCGAGGTGAGCCATGCCGCGAGATGATGGAAATGGGCGCGGACGCGGGATGCGACCTCGTCCGGCAACATCGGCATCTCGCCGGCAAGCATCGCGCAAACGCAGAACGGCAGTGTGGCATCTCGAATGCACGCCTGCCAGAAGTTCACGTAAGCCTGCAGTTGATCGGCCGGGCTTGCGGACTGCTCCCGAAGAGCCTTCAGGCCCAGCTCGGTCTGCTGCCTGTAGCGATCCACCAGCGTCGAAACCAGCTCGGCCTTGGTCGGGAAGTGATGATGGATGCTCGCCTTCCGGATGCCGATCGCATCCGAGATGTCGGCGTAGCTGAAGCCGTTGTAGCCTCCCGCGACGATGAGAGACTGCGCGACATCGAGAATTTTTTCAGAGGTCGAAATCATCGCATCCATGTCTGACCTACCTTCCAGTAGGTAAATTACCGAGAGATATCAAGGCTTTCGTCTCGCACACAGGGACGTGTCCGGCTACCCGATTGACTTGAATCCGTCATCTACCTACTAGTAGGAAGGTAAATATGGAGCCTGTCAATGCAAAGCCACCTTTCGACCAAATCCACTTGGCTGCGATCCTATTATCTCGGGCGCGCCATCTTCTCGATCGCCTGGGTTGCGGCCGCCGTTCTGTTCAGCGGGCACGCCGGCCCAGCTGCGTTTCTGCTCGTGATCTATCCGGCATGGGACGCCGTCGCCAATCTGGCCGACGCGCGGGTCAATGGCGGCCTGAAGGCCAATCCATCTCAGGCATTGAATCTCGTCGTCAGCGCGATAACCGCGCTCGCCGTGATCGTCGCGATCGGTCGCAACAGCTATGCCGTTCTCGCCGTGTTTGGAGTTTGGGCGATCCTCTCGGGCGTGCTGCAATTGGTCACCGGGGCGAGGCGCTGGCGTGACTATGGCGCGCAATGGGCGATGATCCTGAGCGGCGCGCAGTCGGCACTTGCCGGCGGCTACATGATCAGCCAATCGATCGGCACCGTGGCGCCGACGATTCTGGACGTCGCTCCCTATGCGGGCTTCGGCGCGTTCTATTTCCTGCTGTCCGCAATCTGGCTCGCTGCCACGGCCTATCGCAGCGCACGTGCGTGACGCGCGCCCGGCTGAATCGGTGCCCGCGGGCGCCAGCCTGGTTCAACGCGACGATTACTTCTGCTCCGGCGGCGCTGTATTCTCCGGCGGCGCCGTAGCTGCGGAGGCGGGTGTCGAAGCGGCGAGCAGCGGCATCGTCGGCGGGCTCTGGCCGTCGTCTTCGTCGAGGAATTGCTCGACGCCCGCCTGGATCGACGACTTGGCGTTGTCGGGGCCGCGATCGCTGAGGTCGTTGTGCTGGAATTCGGTCCTGACCACCTTGATGCCGAGCCGCGCGCAGGTCTCGTCGTCAGGCACGACGCCCGGATCGGCCTTGAACACCGGATCCTTGGAGCGGAACGAGAGGATCTTGATCTTGCCATTGGTGATGAACGGAACGCGCAGATTGTCCAGCGTCACGACCTTCTTGACCAGATCAGGATGCTGCTTGGCGAAGAACATCGAGATGTCGCCGCCGTTGGAGTGGCCGATCAACGTCAGCTGGCGATAGTTTGCGTTCGGATAGAGCTTCTTGAGCTCGTCGATCGCATACATGATGTTGAAGGCGCCGCGATTGTATTGCATGCGGCGGCCGACATATTCCTCGCCGACCTTGGTCACCATCGGGGCATCGGTGTCGAGATCATGCTGAATGCTGATCACGAGGTAGCCGCGTGATGCGAAGACGTTGGTGAGGAACGAGTACTCGGTGTTCTTGACGGTGTTGCCGTGGCTCAGGATCGCGACCGGCAGCTCGATCATCTCGGCCATGGCCTGCATCTGCCGGTCGCGGCGGACTGCCACCTCGACCGTGACGTCGCGGTCGCCGCGCAGAACGTCATGGAACGTCAGCGTGGTGTGCCGGATGGCCCATCTGTCCGTCGTGAAATAGCCCGCCATCGCCACGATGCACAGGCAAAGGACAATGAAGCCCCGTTTCATTTTGACCTCTGATACTGCCTACGTGACCCGCGCTCTGGCCCTGATTTCACCGGGCATTCCGCGTGAATCGGCCTTCAGGGGCCAGGCGGGCGCTTTTGCCGCCGAATATCGGGCTAATCTTACAATCAGATGACGGTGCGACGACGAGCCACCGCGCCCGGCGACGCTGGCCATTTGTGACGGTCACAAGCGGGTGAGGGAGCCGTGAACTGACGGCGCGCGGGCTGTGGCGCCGTCAGCGGATCAGGAGAGCAGGCGTCTCAGTTCTGATAGCTGTTGCCGTAGAAGTCGCGCTGCTGCTGGTAGTACGGCCGCGGCTGATAGTAGCCCTGCGGCGCCGGCGCGTAGCCCTGATTGCCGTAATACTGCTGCTGGCCATAGGCCTGTGCATCGTAGACGCGGCGGCCTGACGGCGGCGCCGGGTAGCGCCGGTCGGTCGAACTGCCGTCGGCCGGATAGATGTAGCCGTCGTCGGCGCGGGCCTGCGCCGGATATTCGCGCGGCTGCGGTGTCAGGACCACGGGGTCGCCGGCGGCGGCGGTGCCGTACTGCGCGTCATCCTGCTGCGGCGCGCGGCGGGCGACCGCGGTGCCGTTGCGCCCGCGCGGATTGCGCGCGCCAGCGCGACCTGGGACGAGCCGGTCAGCGTAACGGTGGTGTTGAGCACGCCTTCCTTCTGCACCAGCGCGTAGAGCGTCGTTGCATTGTCGCGCGACAGCCGCACGCAGCCATGCGAGGCCGGCGTGCCGAGACGGTTCACCGAATCGGTGCCGTGGATCGCGTGCCCGATCTTCGTGAAGAAGATCGAGTGCGGCATCGGCGCGTCGTCGAATTCCTTGGAGAAGTGATCCTCTTCCATGCGGAAGGCGCGGAAGCTGCCGTTCGGTGTCTCGCGCGAGGGAATGCCGGTCGAGACCGGCCAGCGATAGCGCGCGACGCCGTCGACCGCGACGGTCATCTGCTGGTTGTCCTTGTCGATGGTGATATCGACCTTGGCCTGCGCGGCGCCGGCGGTGAACAGCGTCACGGTAGTGAACGCAATGAGGAACGAACGCATTTTACCTTTGGCCTCCAGGCCCTGATCGCAGCAGCGGCTCTCCGTCCCCGCAACCAATATGCACGGAATCCGAGTTTGGTTCCAGTCGCGGACCCGGTGCATCGTTCATCCCGCGCGCGGCGCAAACAAGGCCGAAGCCGGGCCTGGTCGTCACGACCGGCTGACTTTTTCGCGAGTAGGCCGCGACGACGGCCGCCAATTGGCCATCGGCACGCAACCATTTGGCCGCAAGGGCGTTTCAACACTCCCGCCCAGCGGCGCATTCGCGTCGCGCATCAAGGAACCCAGATGAACAATACCAAGGTTAAGACCGCGGCCGTCGTCCCAGCCGGCCTCTCCGCGCGGCTCCTGCTTGCGGCCGCAGGCCTCGCTTTGGCGCTGGTGGCAGTTCCCTATGCCGGCCATGCCCAGGGCATCGTCCGCGGGGCCCATGAGGGCGCGTATGAGGGCAACCGGGTCGCCGGCCCGGTGGGTGGCGTGGTTGGCGGCGCGGTCGGTGCCGGCGTCGGCGGCGCCATGGGCGCGGTCAAGGGCGTGTTCGGCATCCCGGATCGCGGCTACCGCCGTGGTCACCGCTGCCGCGGCTATTACCGCCACGGCCACTTCCATTGCTACTGAGCGGGATCGTCATTCCGGGGCATGCGAAGCATGAACCGGAATCTCAGGTGCTGCCCGAGATCCCGGGTTCGCGCTAAGCGCGCCCCGGGATGACTCGCTTTCGCGAGTCAGTTCTTCAGGCGGTAGCCGGTCCTGAAGATCCAGGCCACGATCACCATGCAGGCGACCAGGAAGGCCGTGGTCATGCCGAGGCTCAGCCCGACGCTAACATCGGCGATCTCGTAGAAGCTCCAGCGGAAGCCGGAGATCAGATAGACCACCGGGTTGAACAGCGTGATGGTGCGCCAGCCCGCGGGCAGCATGTTCACCGAGTAGAAGCTGCCGCCGAGGAAGGTGAGCGGCGTCACCACCAGCATCGGAATCATTTGCAGCTTCTCGAAGCCGTCGGCCCAGATGCCGATGATGAAGCCGAACAGGCTGAAGGTGACGGCGGTCAGCACCAGGAAGGTTAGCATCCACACTGGATGCTGGATATGCAGAGGTACGAACAGTCCGGCCGTCGCGAGGATGATCAGGCCGAGGATGATCGACTTGGTGGCGGCCGCGCCGACATAGCCGATGACGATTTCGAAATACGAGATCGGGGCCGACAGGATCTCGTAGATCGTGCCGGCGAATTTCGGGAAGTAGATGCCGAACGAGGCATTGGAGATGCTCTGCGTCAAGACCGACAGCATCACGAGCCCCGGCACGATGAAGGTGCCGTAGCTGACGCCCTCGACCTCGGTGATGCGCGAACCGATCGCGGCGCCGAACACCACGAAATAGAGCGAGGTCGACACCACGGGCGAAACGATGCTCTGCAGCAGCGTGCGCCAGGTGCGCGCCATTTCGAACAGGTAGATGGCCCGGATTGCGCGGTAGTTCATGGCGCCCTCACTAGCGCACTGATTTCGAAGTTCGCATGCATTTGCGGAGCCCCCGATGCGAACTTCGAAATCGAAGGGGCGCTAGAAAATCTATGATGCTGGTGCGGCATTAGAGTTTGAAGTTCCTATGAAGAGGGTGCGGCGAAACTGATAGGAACTTCAAACTTGCCGCACCAGGCTGACGAAGATGTCTTCAAGCGAGGACTGCCTGGTGTCGAGATCGGAGATCCGGATGCCGGCACTGCGGAGATCGTTGAGCAGGCTGGTGATGCCGGTACGATCGCCCTTGGTGTCGTAGTCGTAGGTCACGGTGTGGCCGTCGTCGGATAGTCCGAGATTGTAGGCGGCAAGCGCGGGCGGAATGGCATCGAGCTTGTTCTGCAGTTGCAGCGTCAGCTCCTTCTTGCCGAGCTTCTGCATCAAGGTCGCCTTGTCCTCGATCAGGATGATCTCGCCGTTGTTGATGACGCCGATGCGGTCGGCCATCTCCTCGGCTTCCTCGATGTAGTGCGTGGTCAGGATGATGGTGACGCCGGAAGCCTGCAGCGTGCGGACCACTTCCCACATGCCCTTGCGCAATTCGACGTCGACGCCGGCGGTGGGCTCGTCGAGGAACAGGATCTGCGGCTCATGCGACAGCGCCTTTGCGATCATCACGCGGCGCTTCATGCCGCCGGACAGCGTGATGATCTTGTTGTCCTTCTTGTCCCACAGCGACAGGTCCTTCAGCACCTTCTCGATATGGGCGGGGTTCTTCGGCTTGCCGAACAGGCCGCGGCTGAAGCTGACGGTCGCCCAGACCGATTCGAACGCGTCGGTGTGCAGTTCTTGCGGAACCAGCCCGATCATCGATCGCGCCGCGCGATAATCCCTGATGATGTCGTGCCCGCCGATCGAAATGCGGCCCTCGCTTGGATTGGCGATGCCGCAGATGATGCTGATCAGCGTGGTCTTGCCGGCGCCGTTCGGCCCGAGCAGCGCAAAGATCTCGCCGCGATTGATATCGAGATTGATGCCCTTCAGCGCCTTGAAACCGGAGCCATAGGTCTTTGAAAGATTGGATACGGAAATGATCGGCGGCATGGAGGATCGGAAGCGTGAGGAAGGGGGCTCGCGCGGATTGCAGCCCGGGCGACGCCATGATGCGGGGTCAACCGCAGATAGGGACGCATATTCCGTTCTGCAATCACCCGCCGGGGCAGAAAATTCGTTCTGCGGTGTGGCGGAATAGCCGCTCTTAGCGCTTCTTCATTGATTTTGGCGGCTTCTTGGCCGCCGCTGCCGGGGCGGGGTGCGCAGCCGGCTCGGTGTCGGCGACCTTCGCGACCAGCAGGATCTGCACCTGGTTGTTGACCGGCGCGTTGGGGCGGGCGAGGTCGAGCAATTGCTCTTCGCCGAGTCCGACGGACTGCAGGCGCTTCGGCGCGATCTTGAAGGTGTTGACCAGGATGTCGCGGATCGCGTCGGCGCGGCGCTGGCTCAACACCGCATTGCTCTCGCGCCTGCCGGTCGATTCGATATGGCCGACGACCAGAAAGGTGTAGGGCAGCAGCGAGGAATGGGTCAGCGCATCGGCGATGCGTCCGACGGTCTGATACGACTCCGGCATCACGATCGGCGTGTCGACGTCGAACGTGATGTCGGCATTGAATGCCGGCAGGTTGGTGAGGTCGGGCGCGATCGGCGGCCGCTTCGAGGGCGGCGGCTCGTTCTTCGAGCGCGACTTCGATCGTTCGGCCACCTGCTGGCGCAGCGCGGGGACGTCGATCTCGGCGGCGGTCTCGAAATGATTGAGCTTGGCGATGACGTCGTCGCGCGTGATGGCGGTCTGCGCATGCGCCGGCACGAGCGGCATCGCCAGCAGAACCAGCGTGCCCAGCAGGCTGACGTCGCGCAAGCCTCGCATCGACGGGCGCATCATTGATACCCCGCGTCGTTGATCGCCTGGGCGCAATTGCGGCTGAGGCCCTTGGCGCCGACGAGGCAGGGCACCGACTTGCTGGTCTCCTTGGTCGAGCCGCCGCAGACCTTGACGATCTCGCGGCTGCACGCGTTCGCAACGGTGACGCGCGCCGCGATCCGCTTCTGGATCGCATCGAGGGTGGAGAAATAGCTCTCCTTGCACTGCGGCGATATCACGTCGCGGTTGCGCGAGAGGCATTCCTTGAGGCGGTTGGAGTCGAGATTGACGCCGCGGCAGTTGGCGGTGATGTCGGCGCCGCAGGCCTTGGCGAGCTGCGCCGCCGAATCGCCAAAGCTCATCGTCTCCGCGACCGCCAGCGACGGCGCGGTGAGCGCGATGACAAAAAGGAAAAACCCTCCCCGGACCATGGGGCCATCTCAACCCATGAAATCAACCGGGGTCAAGGGCTACCAACAGAGAAGGCCCCTCTGTCACGCCCGTTCCACAAAGCTGTCGACCACTTTCTTCTCGCCGGCCTTTTCGAAGGCGATGGTCAGCTTGTTGCCGTCGATCTTCACCACATGGCCGTAGCCGAATTTCTGGTGAAACACCCGATCGTCCAGCGAAAATTCCGACGTCGTGCCGGTGGACTTCGCCACCAGCTCGCCCTCGATCACGACAGGGCCGCGCTTGGTGCGATTGAAGCCTTCGGAGGCAAAGGAGGATTGCCGCTCCTCGAAACCGCTGCCGCCGCGTCCCTGGCCGCCGCGGCCGCGGTTGGCCTGGGCGCGCTGCCAGCCCGGCGTCGAATAGCTCGAGCCGAATGATTCGAGGTTGTCGAAGCGCGAGGCGCCGTAGCCGCCGCTGCCGCCCCAGCCCGAACCGCCCTTGGATTCCGTGATCTCGACATTGTGCGCCGGCAGCTCGTCGAGGAAGCGCGACGGGATCGTGGTCGACCAGGTGCCATGGATGCGGCGGTTGGTGGCGAAATAGATCTTGGCGCGGCGACGGGCGCGGGTCAGCCCGACATGGGCGAGGCGGCGCTCTTCCTCGAGCCCGGCACGGCCCTGTTCGTCCAGCGTGCGCTGGCTCGGAAACAGGCCTTCCTCCCAGCCCGGCAGGAATACGTTGTCGAATTCCAGGCCCTTGGCCGAATGCAGCGTCATCAGCGACACCGCCTCGTCGCCGGCCTCGCCGTCGCGGTCCATCACCAGCGAGATATGTTCGAGAAACCCTTGCAGGTTCTCGAATTCCTCCATCGAGCGCACCAGTTCCTTGAGGTTGTCCAGGCGGCCCGCGGCGTCCGCCGAGCGGTCCTTCTGCCACATCTCGGTGTAGCCGCTCTCGTCGAGCACGATCTCGGCGAGTTCGGTGTGCGAGGTGACCTCGCGCTGGGCGCGCCAGCGATCGAACTGCATCACGAGATCGCGCAACGACCCGCGCGCCTTCGGCTTCAGCTCATCGGTCTCGACTACGGCGCGCGCCGCCTCGAACAGCGGAATGCGGCGCTTGCGGGCATGGTCGTGCAGCAGCTGCACCGTGGCGTCGCCGAGGCCGCGCTTCGGCACGTTGACGATGCGCTCGAAGGCGAGATCGTCGGCCGGCGAGTTGATGGTGCGCAAGTACGCCAGCGCATCGCGGATTTCGGCGCGCTCATAGAATCTCGGGCCGCCGATCACGCGATAGGGCAGGCCGAGCGTGACAAAGCGGTCCTCGAATTCGCGCATCTGGAACGAGGCACGGACCAGGATGGCGACGTCGTTGAGGTTTTCGCCCGATCGCTGCAGCTCCTCGAGCTCCTCGCCGATCGCGCGCGCTTCCTCCTCCGAATCCCAGGAGCCGGTGACGGTGACCTTTTCGCCGTCGACATCCTCGGTGCGCAGCGTCTTGCCGAGCCGGCCTTCATTGTGCGCGATCAGGTGCGAGGCCGCGGCCAGGATGTGGCCGGTGGAGCGGTAATTGCGCTCGAGGCGGATCACCTTGGCGCCGGGGAAATCGTGCTCGAAGCGCAGGATGTTGTCGACCTCGGCACCGCGCCAGCCATAGATCGACTGGTCGTCGTCGCCGACGCAGCAGATGTTCTTCAGTGGCGCGATACTCTCCGTCATTCCAGGATGCGCCGCAGGCGCAGACCCGGAATCTCGAGCTGAGTCCTCGGTCAGAGATTCCGGGTTCGCGCGTTCGGCGCGCCCCGGAATGACGGGGGAATTGGGCGCTCCCGGAATCACGTCGGAGAGTGCGCGCCCCGGCCGCGACGGCGCCTGCGACAGCAGGCGCAGCCACAGATACTGCGCGACGTTGGTGTCCTGATATTCGTCGACCAGGATGAACTTGAAGCGGCTCTGGTACTGCCGGAGCACGTCAGGATTCTCGCGGAACAGGCGGATGTTCTCGAGCAGCAGGTCGCCGAAATCGGCGGCGTTGAGAATCTTCAGCCGCTCCTGATAGGTCGCGTAGATCTTGCCGCCCTTGCCGTTGCCGAACGAGGCGGCCTCGCCCGCAGGGACCTGCGACGGCGACAGTCCGCGGTTCTTCCAGCTGTCGATCAGGCCGGCCAGCATCCGCGCCGGCCAGCGCTTGTCGTCGATGTTCTCGGCCTGCAACAGCTGCTTCAACAGCCGCACCTGGTCGTCGACGTCGAGCACCGTGAAATTGGATTTGAGCTGCACCAGCTCGGCATGGATGCGCAGGATGCGGCCGCCGATCGAGTGGAAGGTGCCGAGCCACGGCATGCCCTCGACCGCCTGGCCCAGCATCTGGCCGAGCCGCAGCTTCATCTCGCGCGCCGCCTTGTTGGTGAAGGTCACCGACAGGATTTCGTGCGGCCGCGCGCGGCCCTGGCTCAGGATATGCGCGATGCGCGTGGTCAGCACGCGCGTCTTGCCGGTGCCGGCGCCGGCGAGCACTAGCACGGGACCGTCGAGCGTCTCGACCGCCTCGCGCTGCTCCGGATTGAGGCCGTTGAGATATTGCGGAACGCCGGCCGCCGCCCGCGCACGCGCGGCGATGCCGCCAGCCACCGGCTGGTGCTCGGGAACGCCGTGATGGGGCAATTTGCTCGGCTCGGTCATTGGCGAATCGTCTCGGCCCCACGATGGCACCGCGGGACGGTGAAGGGGAGCCTTCTTAACAGGGATTGAAGGCCATATAGGGCCTGATCGGCCGTTTCGACAGGTTTTATCGCCCGCGACGGGAACGGTTTTGGCAGCAGTCTACTGTGAGCTTGGTTCCCGAAATCGACGAAAATTTCGCGGTTTCGGGCTCAGGAACCAGCGTTCCGCTGTTGGTTTGTTTCCTCAGGCTATGGCGCCGGCGAGAGGCGGCGCGAGGAAACCAAGCAGAGGATTGATCATGTTGAGCTGGGTCGTCACATTCCTGGTCATCGCCCTGATCGCGGGCATTTTGGGCTTCGGCGGCATCGCCGGGGCCTCGATCGAAATCGCCAAGGCGATCTTCTTCATCGCCATCATCCTGTTCCTGGTGACGGCCGTGCTCGGATTGGTGCGCGGCCGCACAAGGGTCTAGAGCATGATCCGGAAAAGTGCGAAGCGGTTTTCCGAAAAGATCATGCTCAAACAAGAACCATAGCGCTTCACTTCGCGGAGGGCATCGCCACGTTGCGGCCGATGCCCTCGGGACGCGGCACGGCCGCATAGCTATCCACGATCGCCTGCGCCCGGGCGCGGATATCGGACGGAAATGGCGCCACCTTGCGCGCCTCCATGTCGATATGCAGCGTGAGGTTTTCCGAGGTCGCCGACAGCCAGCCCTCGGTGGCGTGGCGCAGCTCCTCGAACGTATGCAGGCGCTTCTCGTCGGCGCCGAGCAGGAAGACCGAGACCTGCACGGGATCGCCGAGATTTATCTCCCTGAGATAGCGGACGTGGCACTCGGCGGTGAAGGTCGAGCAGCGTCGCGCTTCCATGTAGGCGGGCCCGATGCCGAGTTGCAGCCACATCTCGTCGATGGCGCGGTCGAACATCACATTGTAATAGGCCATGTTGAGATGGCCGTTATAATCGATCCATTGCGGCTCGATCTGCATCACAGACGATCTGAACGGAGCTGATGGAATCGGCATCTCGCTGGTAGCAGTCACTGAAGTCATCTTCCATCCCCGGTTCGTTGGCGTTCGAGCATGAACGTTTCTGCGGCTCCGGCGTCCACAATTTTCAAGTCAGGCTCTCTTGACCCCTTATACAAGCTTTGCCACGGTCGGCTAAAGCCGGGAGGAAATTTGACGTGGCGACAACGATTTCGAGCAATGTGACGCGACCTGAGCCGCAGGCCCTGAGGCGCGCGATCGACGCGCTGGCGGCGCGGTTCGGCAACCGGCTCGTCACGTCGCAGGCGGTGCGCGAGCAGCATGCCCATACCACCACATGGCTGCCGAACCAGCCGCCGGACGCGGTCGTCATGGCCCAGGAAACCGCCGACATCCAGGACGTGGTGCGGATCTGCGCCGCCAATCGCGTGCCCGTCATCGCCTTCGGCACAGGAACTTCGCTGGAGGGCCAGGTCAACGCGCCCGCAGGCGGCGTCTCGATTGATCTGCGCGACATGAACAAGGTGCTCGAGGTGCATGCCGAGGACCTCGACTGCGTGATCCAGCCCGGCGTGACGCGCAAGGCCCTGAACGAGCATCTGCGTGACCAGGGCCTGTTCTTCCCGATCGATCCCGGCGCCGATGCCTCGCTCGGCGGCATGACCTCGACCCGCGCCTCCGGCACCAACGCGGTGCGCTACGGCACCATGCGCGAGAACGTGCTGGCGCTGAAGGTGGTGCGCGGCGACGGCGAGATCATCACCACAGGCACGCGCGCCAAGAAGTCGTCGGCCGGTTACGACCTGACGCATCTGTTCGTCGGCGCCGAGGGCACGCTCGGCATCATCTCCGAGCTGACCATCCGCCTGCGCGGCATTCCCGAAACGATCGCGGCGGCTGCCTGCTCGTTCGAGACCGTAGGCGGCGCCTGCCAGGCCACGATCCTCGCGATCCAGACCGGCATTCCGGTCGCTCGGATCGAGCTGCTCAATGCCGCGCAGGTCAAGGCCTGCAACAGCTATTCGAAACTGTCGCTGCCGGAGACGCCGCTGCTGCTCTTGGAATTCCACGGCAGCGAGGTCGAGGTCGCCGAGCAGTCGAAGAATTTTCGCGACATCGCCGCCGAATGCGGCGGCGGCGACTTCACCTGGACCACCAAGCCGGAAGACCGCACCAAATTGTGGCAGGCCCGGCACGACGCCTACTGGTCGGTCAAGGCGCTGCGCCCCGGCGACAGCATCGGCGTCGTCGCAACCGACGTCTGCGTGCCGATCTCGCGGCTTGCCGACTGTGTCACCGAAACCGAGGACGATCTGACGCGGCTCAATCTGCTGTCGCCGATCGTCGGCCATGTCGGCGACGGCAATTTCCACTGCTCGCTGCTCTGCGATGTGAACGACAAGGACGAGATGGCGCGCGGCGAGGAGTTCATGCATCGTCTGGTCGAGCGCGCGCAGTCGATGGACGGCACCTGCACCGGCGAGCACGGCATCGGCCAGGGCAAGCAGAAATATCTGAAGGCCGAGCTCGGCCCGGAGGCGCTCGACGCGATGCGGGCGCTGAAGCAGGCGCTCGATCCGCAGAACATTTTCAATCCCGGAAAGATCGTTCCCGCCGCCTGAGGCGTCGTCACGTCGCGCAGCGTCCGCGTGGACCGGTCGCGCGTTCGGTGTGGCCGCCGCGCCATAGTTCGCCGCTTGCTCGGCGTCGAGCGGACTCTGCCATTCCCAGGTTGCACCAGGGCCAGCTATGCTTGCCGCGCTTTCAGGGTACGGTAATGTGGTTGTTCAACAAGGCCAAGCGGAAGGACATCTGGGATGATCCCGTCGCGCAGCCGCTCGGCGACATCGAGGCCGCGCAGCGGATCCGCGCGATCTGCCGCGAGGCCGCCGGCTGCGCCGAGGCGATCGGCTCGCCCGACAAGCGTTCACCGAAGCAGCCGCAGATCGAGCGCGATCGCTACGAGCGTGCCGCCAAGGCCGCGATGGAGACCGCGATGAAGATCTCCGACGAACTGGTGCGGGATTCCGCGGTGCGCGAGATCGTGGGTCTCTGCATGAAGGCCAACAACATCAAGACCGGGCGGGCGCTGTTCCGCGCCATCCACGCCAATTCGATCAAGGCCGAGGTGCTGAAGGAGCATCCGAGGCTCGCGGGCGAGTAGGGATGAGTGGTCCCAGTAGCCCGGATGGAGCGCAGCGAAATCCCGGACGATTCATCAACGCGCGAAAGAATCCCGGATTACGCTTCGCTTCATCCGGGCTACGTAACTTCTGATCTAGCCTTGGCCCAGCGTGCGGACCGCCTCGTCGACGCTGCGGAAGACGTGGTCCTTTTGCAGGACATCGTAGAGGTCAAAACGCTCGAAGGCGTCCTGCGCGCGGGAGGATTCGAGCCGCGCGACGGCTACCGTCACGCCGTCATCGCGGCACTCGCGGAACAGGTCGCGCAGCGCCTGCGCCGCCGTGAAATCGATCTCGATCATGCCGCTGGCCTCGATCACCAGCAGCCGCGGCTTGGGTGACGCCCCGCCGATGGCCTCGAGCACATCGCTGTGGAAGCCCTCGGCGTTGAGGAACGACAGCGGCGCCTGCAGGCCGACGACAGCGATGCCGGGCTTGCGCTCGCCGGTGACATGCGGACCGGCCGGCCACCAGATCGTGGTGCCGGGCACGTGGACGAATTCCACCAGCCGGCCGCGCGTCGTGGTCCAGATGCCGTGCAGCAACGACAGCGCGATGCCGACCGCGACGCCTTGCTCGATCGGCAGCACGATGATCGCGGCAGCCGTCGCCGCCACCAGCAGGAATTCGTAGAATGACTGGCGGTAGATCGCTGCGATCTGCGTCACGCGGATGATGCGCAGCGCCACGAACAACAGGACGCCGCCGAGCGCCGCATCAGGCACGTGCTGCAGCAGCGTCGCGCCGAACGCGAGCAGCGCGAGCACAATGGCCGCGGCAACCAGCCCGGCAAGCTGCGTGCGTCCGCCGGTCTCCGACACGATGCCGGTCCGTGGCGGACTGGCGTTGACGGGAAAGGCGCCGAACAGCCCGGACAGCACGCTGCCGGCACCGGCGCCGAGGAAGTCGCGGTCGACGTCGGCCGGCTTGTCCGGATCGGACAGGAACGAGCGCGTCGTCGCTGCGGTCTGCACCATGACGACAACGGCGATCAGGATCGCCAGCGCCAACAGCTTGATCCATCGCTCCGGCGCGATATCCGGAAATGACGGCCTTGGCAGCGTGCCCGGCACGGTGCCGACCACCTTGACGCCCTTGCTCTCGAGATGGCCGGCGATCACGGCGATGGTGGCCACGACAAGGCCGATTAGCGCGCCGGGAATGCGCGAGCTGACCTTCTCCGATCCGGCGACCAGCGCCAGCACGCCGAGGCCGATCGCCAACGTGTAGAAATTGGTCTGGTCGATCTTTCCGGCGAGCACCCCGAGCTTGTAGAGCGTCGGCCCGTCCGGCGTGGTCAAGCCGAGCACGCCGGGCAGTTGCGAGACCAGGATGTGGACGGAAATGCCGGCGAGGAAGCCGACCGTCACCGGGGTCGACAGCAGATTGGCGATCCAGCCGAGCTTGAACAGGCTGCCGGCGATCATGATGACGCCGACCATCAGCGCCAGCGCCATCGCGAATGCCTGATAGTCCGGCGAGCCCGCGGTCGCCATCAGCGCGAGCCCGCCCGCGAAGATCGGCGTGATCGTGGAGTCGGCGCCGCAGGACAGGAAGCGGTTGGCGCCGAACATCGCAAAGCCGAGCGAGCCGGCCATGAAGGCGAAGAAGCCGATCTGCGGCGAGAAGCCGCCAAGCCGGGCGGTTGCCATCTGCTCCGGGATCGCGATTGCGGCGAGCGTCAACCCGGCGATCAAGTCACCGGGCAGGTTGCTCGGCCGGAAGCCGGCCAGCGAACGGAAGATCGGCCAGCTGGCGCGCGTCGCGGGTATTTGGACCATCGGTCTCCGACTCATCTGGCGGCGAAGGGTCGGGAATAGTCCGCCATCGCGTGGCCAAAAGCCAGCGGACGCGCGCGTGCAGGCGCGGACAGTCAGCCGATATTCTGGAGTGCCGGGAAGGTCTCCAGCAGCCAGACGCTCACACCAGAGACCGCGCCGGTCAGGAAGCCGATGCCGGTGACCACCATCAGCACGCCCATCACCCATTCGACGGTGTCGAGATGACGCTTCATCCTCGCGAACAGCGAGGAGAACTGCTTGACCATGAAGGCCGCGAGCAGGAACGGGATGCCGAGCCCGGCGGAATACACCGCGAGCAGCCCGGCGCCCTTTGTCACCGTGGCTTCGGCGGCCGCTATCGAGAGGATCGCGGCCAGGATCGGCCCGATGCACGGCGTCCAGCCGAAGGCGAACGCCAGGCCCATGACATAGGCGCCCCACAGCCCGACCGGCTTGGGCGCGGTGAGCCGCCCCTCGCGCATCAGGAGGCCGATCCGGGTGATGCCGAGGAAGTGCAGGCCCATGATGATGATGACAATGCCGGCGAGGATCGAGAGCTCGGCCGACCAGGCGCGCACCAGCCCGCCGACGAAGGACGCGCTTGCCCCGAGCGCGACGAACACGGTGGAGAAGCCCAGCACGAACATCAGCGCCGCCGTCATCACCGCGCGCTTGGAGGCTGCGGTGTCGCCGTCCTGGTTGACCTGCTCGATGGTCGCACCGGTCAGGTAGATCAGATAGGGCGGCACCAGCGGCAGCACGCAGGGCGACAGGAAGCTGACTAGGCCGGCAATCAAGGCCGCCGGGATCGAGACGTCGTGCATCAAGGGACCTTCGCAGGAGAACCGTTCTGTCTTGGCGTCTACGCCGCCAACAATCCAGAAGTTTCGTCGCGGAAGCCTTCAACTATGGTCACAGGCCCGTGTGCGGGGGCTCTCGGGCGGGTAAAGACGAGCGCCGAACCGCTTCGCGACGTTTGGTGTGTTCCGGCATTCGGCGCCACACACTCACGGTCGTGCCGGCCTAGTGCGCGATTGCGCACGGGGGGCCGGGACCCATTACCCCAAATCTCAATTGTTGCACGACGCTGGGGCCGCGATCCCGTTCATCAGCAAATGCGGTGGTTATGGGTCCTGGCTTTCGCCAGGACGACGCGTGGGTGAGAGCCTGGCGCCCAACTACTGCTTGCGGCCGGGGCGGGCCGGCGGCTTCTCGAACTCGCGGCCGCGGATTCGCACCAGATCGTCGGCGGAATTGGTCAGCAGCACGACGGTCGCCGCGCGCGCGGCCTCGGCATCACCGGCCACGATCGCGTCCAGTACCGCGCGGTGCTCGATCAGCGCGCGTGGGCGGTGCGAGCCGGGGGCTGCGATCGTAAAGCTCTGGCGCAGCGTGATCTCGAACATCTGGGCGATCGGCCAGAAGAACTCGTTGCGGGTCGCGAAATAGATCGCCTGGTGGAATTTGATGTCGGCGGCGACGAACTCCTCGTTGGTCCTTGCCGCGTCCATGCCGTCGCATCCGACGCGGATGTGGGCGATGTCGTCCTCCTCGGCATGGGTCGCCGCCAGCGCCGCCGCGGCCGGCTCGACTGCGGAGCGCAGCTGGAACAGTTTTGCCAGATAGCGATCGATCTCCGCGGTCTCGAGGTGCCAGCGCAGCACGTCCGGATCGAGCTGATTCCACTGCTCGGGCGGTCGCACCCGCGTGCCGCTCTTCGGCCGCGACTCGATCAGGCCCTTGCCGGTCAGGGTGCGGATCGCCTCGCGCACCACGGTGCGGCTGACATCCATCATCTCGCAGATCCGCATTTCCGGCGGCAGCGTCTCGCCGACGCCGATCTCGCCGCGCACGATGCTGCTGCCGACCCGGTCGGTGACCTGGCTGTGCACACTCCGACGCAATGCGTTGGATGTCTGGAACATCGGAAGCCTCGCTGCGGTTGAAGCCTGCGCAGCCGCCGCGCCGCGCTCTTGCACAACCGTATGGCTTTTGTCATACATTATGACAAAAGCGCTGCCAAGCTCGCGCCAGCGGGCGGGCGGCGAGAACAACGTCGAAGACAATAACGATCCGTTCCTGGGGAGGAGCACCATCATGACATCGACGCGCGTGAGCCGCCGTATCGTGTTGCGGTCATCGGTCACATCGGCGGCGTGGCTCGCGGCCGCGCCCGCCATCATCGGCCGCGCCGCGGCCGCGACCATGAAGATGCGGTGCTCGTCGTCGCTTCCGAACGATCCCAAATATGCCAACGGCCGCGTCTACTACGACAATCTGATCAAGAGCCTGAAGGCGAACGGGCTCGGCGAGCAGATCGAGGTGACCTTCTTCCCCGACAACCAACTCGGCCAGGAGATCGACGTCATCAACTCGGTGAAGCTCGGGGTGATCGACCTGATGGTCTCGGGCTCGTCGATCTCGGCCAATCTGGTACCGCTGGTCGGCACCTTCGACCTCGGCTACCTCTTCACGAGCTACCAGCAGCAGACCAAGGCGTTCGACGCCGGCGCGGCGAAGCCGATCGAGGATGCGCTGCTCAAGGGCGCCAACATCCACATCATCGGGTGGGCCTATAATTTCGGCGCGCGCAGCGTGCTGGCGAAGAAGCCGGTGAAGACGCCGGAGGATCTCGCCGGCCTGAAGATCCGTACGCTGCCCAACCCGATCATCACCGAATGCCTGCGGCTGATGGGGGCCGCGGCGACGCCGCTGGCGTTCGGCGAGATCTACACGGCGCTGCAGGCCGGCGTGCTCGACGGCCTCGAGCACGATCCGCCGACCATCATGGCCAGCAAGTTCTACGAGACATCGAAAAACTATGCGCTGACCCAGCACATCTTCTCGCCACTCGCGATCTATTTCAGCGACACCAGCTTCAACCGGATGGCTCCGAAGCTGCGCGAAGGCTTCCTCGATGCGGCAAGGAAGGCCGCGACCGACACCCGCGCGCACGGCCTCGCGGTGGAGAAGGAGGCGCTGGCGTCGCTGGCGGAGAAGGGCGTCACGGTCGTCGAATGCGACAAGGAGGCGTTCCGCAAGCGCGTGCTGCCGCAGACCGACAATTTCATCAAGGCGCGGCCCGAGGCCAAGGCCGTCGTCGACCTGATCCGCGCCACCCAAGCCTGAGGCCGGCGCATGTCCGTTGCTGCAATAGCGACGAGCCGGAGCAGCGATCGGATCACGACGCCGTTGCTTGTTGTCAGTGATGCGATCGCCGCGATCCTGCTCGCCGCCGATCTTGTGGTGGTCTGCGTTTCGGTGCTGGCCCGCTTCCTGTTCAATGCGCCGGTCGAGTGGTCCGACGACGTCGCCCGCGGCCTGATGGTCGGGTCGAGCTTCTTCGGCGCGGCGAGCGCGCTCGCACGCAGCGAGAACCTCGGCGTCGCTTTCTTCGTCAACATGCTGTCGCCGGACGTGCGGCGGGTCGTCGACGCCGTCGGCGCGTTGCTTGTCACGATCATTGCCGGCTATGTCGCGTTCAACGCCATCAAGATGGGCTGGCTGACCACCGGCCAGACCTCCGGTTCCGGCCTGCCGCTGGAATGGACGTTCTATCCGATGGGCGTCGGTGCCGCGTTCATGACGATCTTCGCCTTCGAGACGTTCTGCGGCCGGCCGTTGCGCGACATGATGGCTGGCATCGTCGCGACGGCCGTCATCGTTGGCCTCTATCTGGCCTGGGACGCCTTCGCGCCGTCATCGGTGCCGTCGTCGCAGGCGCTGATGCTGATCGGCTTCTTCCTGACGCTGTTCGGCGGACTGCCGATCGGCTTTGCGCTGGCGCTGGCGGCGCTGATCTTCATCTGGGTGGAGGGGACGCTGCCCGGCGTGATCTTCGCCCAGCAGATGGCGCGCGGCATCGACAATTTCGTGCTGCTGGCGATCCCGTTCTTCATCCTGGTCGGCTATTTGATGGAAGCCAACGGCATGTCGGTCCGGCTGATCGAGCTGTTGCAGCGAGCGGTCGGGCGGATGCGCGGCGGGCTCAACGTCGTGATGGTGATGTCGATGGTGCTGTTCTCCGGCATCTCCGGCTCCAAGATGGCCGACGTCGCCGCGGTCGGTTCGGTGCTGATCCCGGCGGCGCGCCGCTCGCGGCAGAACCCGGGCGGGGCGGTGGCGCTGCTCGCGGCCTCCGCCGTGATGGCGGAGACCATTCCGCCCTGCATCAACCTGATCATCCTCGGCTTCGTCGCCAATCTCTCGATCGGCGGCCTGTTCGTCGCCGGCATGCTGCCTGCCGCGCTGATGGCCTTGGCGCTGATCGCGGTGTCGATCATCTTCGGCAGGCGTCCCGCGGCGAACGCGGAAGCAGGCCCGCGCGTCGCGGTGTCGGGCCTGTGGACCGGGGCGATCGCCTCGTTCGGGCTGATCTTCATGATCTTCTTCGGCTTCAAGAGCGGCTT
This sequence comes from Bradyrhizobium sp. USDA 3364, assembly GCF_054056355.1. NCBI lineage: Bacteria > Pseudomonadati > Pseudomonadota > Alphaproteobacteria > Hyphomicrobiales > Nitrobacteraceae > Bradyrhizobium > Bradyrhizobium sp. USDA 3364. The sequence goes on along the minus strand of NZ_JBSRYG010000002.1, from coordinate 338,248 downwards.
CGCCACCGCGACCGAGATCTCCGCCTTTGCCGCGGTCTACGCGATTGCCGTCGGCAGCCTGTTGTTCCGTGAGTTCGGCGTGAAGAGCCTCGCGCACTGCTTCGTGCAGTCGGCCGTTCGCTCGGGACTGGTGCTGTTCATCGTCGCGGCCGCGCAGTCGCTTGCCTTCATCCTGACCTTGCAGCAGGTGCCGCATGCGGTCGGCGAGCTGATGTTGGCGATCTCGGGCAGCCACGGCGTCTGGCTGTTCATGCTGCTCTCGATCCTGGTGCTGGTGGTGATGGGCTCGGTGCTCGAAGGCGCCGCGGCGCTGATCATCTTCGGACCGCTGCTGCTGCCGGTCGCCGTCAAGCTCGGCATCGATCCGCTGCATTTCGGCGTCGTGCTTGTCATCGCGATGGGGCTTGGCCTGTTTGCGCCGCCGCTCGGGCTCGGCCTCTACGGCGCCTGCCTGATCGGCAATGTGCCGATCGAGCAGACCATCAAGCCGATCGCCGGGTATCTCGGGCTGCTGCTGCTGTGCCTGCTGGTGATCGCCTTCGTGCCGGCCATCAGCACTGCGTTGCCGCATGCGCTCGGCTATTAGGGGACTGATCCGTGAAGGTGTTGCTTGCCCATACCCCGCAGATGCGCCGCGACTATTACGGCGAGCGCAGCCTGAATGGCCTGCGTGCGGTCGCCGATGTCAGGCTGCACGAAGGTGACGAGGTGCTCGACGCGGCGGCGCTGGTCGAGGCCGCGGCCGATGTCGACATCATCGTCGCCGATCGCATGACGCAGGGGCCCGGCGAAATCTTTCCCAAGCTGCCGAAACTGCGCGCCTTCGTGCGTTGTGCGGTCGATATCCGCAATATCGACGTTCCTACGGCTTCAGTCGCCGGCGTGCTGGTGACGCAGGCGAGCGCCGGCTTCGTCCAGTCGGTCGCCGAGCTCGCGCTCGGCTTCATGGTCGATCTGTCACGCGGCGTTTCGCGGGCGACCGCGGACTATCACGCGGGCAGGGCGCCCGAGGTCGTGATGGGCCGGCAGCTTGCGGGAAGCACGATCGGCATAATCGGCTATGGCAGCATCGGCCGCTATCTTGCAGGGATCGCAAAGGTGCTCGGCATGAATGTGCTGGTCGCCGATCCCTTCGTGACCATTGATGATACGGCGTTCGCGCACCTGCCGCTCGACGATCTCCTGGCGCGCGCCGACTACGTCGTCTGCCTCGCGATCGCCAATGCGCAGACCGAGAATTTGATCGGGCAGGCCGCGCTGGCGCGGATGCAGAGGCACGCGTTCTTCATCAACCTGTCGCGCGGCAATCTCGTCGACGAAGCGGCGCTCGCGGCCGCGCTGCGCGACGGCCGCATCGCGGGCGCAGCGCTCGATGTCGGCCGCGCGCCGGACCAGATGCCGACGCCGGAACTGGCGAATCTGCCCAATGTGATCGCAACGCCGCATGTCGGCGGCCTGACGCCGCAAGCGATCGAGCATCAATCGTCGGAGACCGTGCGCCAGGTCGCGAAGATTGTTTCCGGCGAGATACCTGTCGGCGCTGTCAATGCCGAGCACTGGACGCGGCGGCCATGAAAGTTCGGCGACGCCCAATGTCGCCGGAGGGGCTGGACAAGAGGTTCGCATCCAGCCCAAACTTGAGCTTGCAAAACCGCGGCCCTGAGCGCGCGGACAATCAATGAACGGACGTTCCGCAGCAAACGACGGGCGCCGAGAGGGAAACAGGGAGTGCATCACATGGCCATTTCACGGCGTGACGTGTTGTTGGGCGGCGCCGGCGCATTGGGCGCCGCATCATTTTCCTTCCCGGCCCCTGCCATCGCACAATCGGAACCGATCAAGATCGGTTGTCTCGCGGCGATCACCGGGCCGAGCTCGGCGCCGACCGTCGGCTTCAACCGCGGCGTGAATTTCGCCGTCGATGCCATCAACGGCGCGGGCGGCGTGAAGGGCCGCAAGATCGAGCTTGTCATGCGCGACACCCAGGGCGACCCGACCAAGGCGGTCAACGCCACGCAGGAGCTGATCAGCCAGGCCAAGGTTCATGCGATCTGGGGCCCGCTGAATTCGGGTGAGGCGCTGGCGACGACGCCGATCATGGCGCGCGCCAAGATGCCTGATCTCCATCCCTGCGTCGTCGAGACCCTGATTGACCCGGTCAAGTTCCCCAATGCGTTCCGCATCGCGCCGTCGAACAATCAGTGGGACGATGCCGTGCGCAATTACTGCCTCAAGATCCTCAAGGTGAAGAAGGTCGCCGTGATCGGCGACACCACCGGCTACGGTGTCACCGCGGTCGGCGCCTCCGTCGCGGCGTTCAAGAAGGACGGCGCCGAGGTGGCCTATCAGGCCAATGTCGACGCCACGCAGCCCGACATGACGCCGGACATGCTGCGCGCCAAGAACGCCGGCGCCGAGGCGATCGTGGTGTGGAGCGTCTCGACCGGCATGGAAGCGCGCATGTTCAACACCCGCGCCGCCATGAACTGGGACGTGCCCTTCGTCGGCCACCCCTCGATGGCGTCCGGCGAGCTCGCGGGCCTGGTCGCCAAGCCGGAGAACTGGAAGAAGGTCTATGCGATCGGCTACAAGAGCTGCAGCTATGACAGCGCCGGCAAGCTGCCGCCGAAGAGCGAGGACCTGGTCGCGCGGCTCGCCAAGGCCAATATCGCGCTGAACGATACGCTGTTGTGGTGGGTCGCGGGCGGCATCGACTGCATCGAGCTGATCGCGAAAGCCGTCGCCGAAAGCGGCTCGACCGACAGCGCCGGCATCATCAAGTACTGGAATTCGCTGTCGACCTATCCGGGCTATTTCGGCAATTACCGCTTCTCGCCGACCGAGCATAACGGTTATTTGACCGAAGAGATCGTGATGTCGGAATCCTCGACCGCCAAGAACGGCACCTTCGCGCTGGCGCCGGGGTACACATAGAAGGGCGAGGGCGCAGCCGATGCTGGCCTCGATCCTTGCATCCGGTCTCGCGGCGGGCGCGATCTACGCGCTGGTCGGCGTCACCTACAACACGATGTTCTCGACCTCGCGGGTGATGAGCTTCACCGCCGGCCAGCTGGCGATGCTGGGCGGCGTGTTCGGCTCGATGTTCACGCTGAAGCTCGGCCTGCCGATCATCGCAGGCTTCGTGCTGACGCTGCTGTGCTGCGCGGTGATCGGGATCGTCACCGAATTCGTCGCGGTGCGGCCGGTGCTCAAGAGCCTGGACCAGCATCTCTACGTGCTCTCGACGCTTGCGGTCGCGCTGATGATCCAGCAGGTCACCGCGATCAAATGGGGCACCGAGCCGCAGCCGTTCCCACGCATCGTCGGCGAGGGCGTGCTCGACGAGAAGTTCTGGCTGCCGGTCGCGGCCTGCGCCGTCACCATCATCGGGCTTGAATATCTCTACCGCCGTACGCTGGTCGGCCGCGCGTTCCTGGCCATCGCGGAGGACAATTTCGCCGCGCGAGCGCTCGGCCTGCCGGAGCGCAATCTGCGCGTCGCAAGCTACGCGCTCGCCGGAATGGTCGGTGGCATCGCCGGATTTTCCGGCGGGCAATTGCTGCTGGCGTTCTTCGCGAATGGTGCGCTGCTGAACTTCTACGGCTTTGTGCCGGTGGCACTCGGCGGGCTCGGCAACAACAGGGGCGCGATCATCGGCGGATTGGCGCTCGGCCTGTTCCAGCAGGCCGCGAACTTCCTGGTCGGCGGCATCTTCTCCTCGGTTGCGGTGTTCACGCTGTTCATCGTGGTGCTGCTCGCCGCGCCGCAGGGGCTGTTCGGCGGCTCGACCGCGCGGAGGGTGTGATGACGTCGGTCGCAGACGCTTCGCCCCGAACCGACAGCGGCGCCTGGCGCGCCGCGCTGCCGCACGTCCTGCCGTTCCTCGGCATTCTGGTGGCCGCCATGCTGCTGCCCTTCGTCAGCAATGATTACTGGGTGCTGATCGGCACCCGCATGGCGATCTACTGGGTGCTGGTGTCGGGCCTCAATCTCGTGGTTGGTTTTGCCGGCCACCTTGCGATCGGCTATGTCGCGCTGCTGACGCTCGGCGCCTACGCGACCAGCGTGCTGGTCGCGGGCAACGTCATGCCGGCCATTCCGGTGTTTGCCGCTCTGCCGGTCGCGGGCCTCATCGGCGCGATCTTCGGCGTGATCGTCGGCTTGCCGGCGTTGCGCCTGCGCACCTTCTACTTCGCGATGTCGACGCTCGGCTTCGCGACCATCGTGACCCAGATCGCGCTGGCCTGGCAGAGCGTGACCGGCGGCGGCATCGGCATTACCGGTCCGGAATTTCCGGCGCCGTTCAACACGCCGTGGGGCTTCTACGGGCTCTGTGTCGCTTTCGCTGTCTTGACGACCTGGATGAGCGCCAATGTCGCGCGCAGTCGGTTCGGCCGCGCCCTGATCGCGGTGCGCGACGCCGAGGTCGCGGCCGAAGCCAGCGGCATCTCCAAGCCGAAAATGCTGATCGCGATCTTCCTGTTTGCCGGTGCGCTGGCGGCGATCGCCGGCGGATTGTTCGCGACCCTGCAGACCTACATCACGCCCGACGCCTTCACCTTCGATCTCTCGGTGCTGTTCTTCATCGCGATCCTGATCGGCGGTCGCGGCTCGATCCTCGGGCCGATGCTCGGCACCATCATCCTGACCATCCTGCCCGAGATCGCCGCACCGCTCGCTTCATGGTCGACCTTCCTCTACGCGGTGCTGCTGCTTCTGATCGTGCTGGTGATGCCCGGCGGCATCGCAGCGCTGCTCGATTTCCGCAACCGCCGTCCGCTTGCCAGCAACCGCGCCATCGTGCCCCGGCCGGCCGCGCTCGCCGACATCGTGCGCCGGCGCGACGGCGGCAAGACGCTGCAGTTGCGCGGCATCGCGCTGAGCTTCGGCAACGTGAAGGCGATCGACGGCCTCGACCTCGACGTCGCGCCCGGCCAGATCCACGGCCTGATCGGGCCGAACGGCAGCGGCAAGACCACGACGCTGAACGTGATCTCGGGCTATTACGCAGCGAAGGCCGGCACCATGACGCTCGGCGACGAGGTCCTGGCCGCGGGCCAGCCGGTGAAGCGCGCCACCTGCGGCATCGCGCGCACCTTCCAGACCCCGCGCGTGATCGGCGAGGCCTCGGTGCTGGAGAACGTCATGATCGGCGGCTCGATCGAGGGCAGGGCGAATTTCGTCGAGGCGATGCTCGCATTGCCGCGCAACGGCGCGGACGAGCGCATGCTCGCCGCCAAGGCACGGGCGCTGCTCGGCGTCGTCGGGCTGGAGGCGCTCGCCGACGTGCGCGCCGATCGCCTGCAGCACAGCGAGCTGCGCTTCATCGAGATCGCACGCGCCCTGATGCTCGATCCGGATTTCCTGCTGCTCGACGAGCCCGCGGCGGGCCTTTCGAATGACGAGATCGATCGGCTTGCGACCCTGATCAAGGCGGTCTGCGGCCGCGGCACCGGCGTGCTGCTGGTCGAGCATCATGCCGATCTGATCTTCGATATCTGCCACCAGGTCACCGTGCTCAATCTCGGCCGCACGCTGGCGGCGGGAACGCCCGCGGAGATCCGCGTCCACAAGGAGGTCGTCAGTGCTTACCTCGGTGGCTGAACCTCTGCTCAAAGTGAGTGCGCTGGAGTCCGGCTACGGCAAGATCCGCGTGCTGCACGGCATCGACATGGCGATTGCCGCCGGCGAGGTGGTGGCTCTGCTCGGTCCCAACGGTGCCGGCAAGACCACGCTGCTGCGCGCGATGTCGGGACTGCTGCCCGTCAATGCCGGACAGGTCCGGTTCGGTGGACGCGACATGACCAACGCCACGCCGCGCGATGCCGCGCGCGCCGGGCTCGTGCACGTGATCGAGGGGCATCGCGTGTTCACACAGATCTCCGTGACAGACAATCTGCTGCTCGCCGGCTACGACCTGCCGCGTGCCGAACGCGCCGTGCGCGTCGAGGAAGCCTTGTCGTTCTTTCCCGAGATCGCCGAGAAGCGCCATGAGCGCGGCGGTGCGCTGTCGGGCGGACAGCAGCAGATGCTGACGGTGGCCCAGGGTCTGGTCCGCCGGCCGCTTCTGTTGATGCTCGACGAGCCGTCCGCAGGACTGTCGCCGGTGCTGGTCGACCGCGTGCTCAACGTGATCGGCCGGCTGCGCGAGCAGGGCACCTCGGTGCTGCTGGTCGAGCAGCTGCTGGAGAAGGCGCTGGCATGTGCCGATCGCGTCTACGCACTGGTGCAGGGCGCGATCGCGCTGGAGGCTCCGACCGGAGAAAGCGACCTCGCACACCGGCTCGAGCGCGCCTATTTCGGCCACGAAAGCCACGCGCTGGCGTAGGGCGCAGCAACTCGATCGTGGCCATGGTCGCGAATGCCACGCGTTGGACAGGCTTGAAAATTTGGCCGCCGATACAACCGCTATGGCGCGTCCAGGTTACCTCCGCCGCGTTTACCAATTTCCGCCGGTGTACCGGGAATGTTGGTTGGCTGCGGGGGAGTCGCGTCGGCGATCTCCCGCGCAAATTGAGGCGCTGCAGCGCTGGTGCCCGTGAGTCTGAAAATCGAGCCGCTCCTGTTGCCTCCGCCACGCACGCCGGAGAGCGCGTATGAGTCATCGCAGGGAAGCACGAAATCCGGGCCGCGGCGAAGCGGGAGCGGTCCGCTGCGCGCCGGCCCGGCCGAGGAATAGGGCGCCTTGCGTCCATTGGAGAGAATATACCCGCCGGCCACGTGTATCCCCGCGTCTTCGGCAGTCGCAATTCCGTTGAGCGTGCCGTCGCGGCGGACCAGTGATCCGCTCCTGTCGAACTCTCCCTCGCCGCGGATACAATTGGCTTCGGCCGATCGAGTTCGTTCCCAACTTGGGTCGACAAAGCAAGAAAGCTTGGCGCCCGGCGCGACTCCCATATTGGGGTCAGTGCGCGCCACAAAGGCGTGAAGCTCCGCCGCAGCGCGGATACCGGTAACCTTGATAGTCCAGTCCCCATGCTCGGCTGGGTCGATGTTCGGCGCGACGACGGTTGATTCGACCTGCAGCCGCCACATCGTATCACCGCCCCAAACGATTGGGATGTCGACCCCGGCAGGCGGAATTGGGCCGGAGGGACCGGAGGAAAGCGGGGACGACGGCGCATAGACAATGCCGCTGGGCGAGGTGAGCGTAACGACGACTCCGCCGGCATCGGCTGTCTTCATCCACACTTCGGCGAAGCACAACACGGAATTGTCGGGCGGAAGCCGCCAGGTCCATTCGATATGATCAGGTTGCGTGTTGTCTCGCGTAAAGGCGACGTGGCCGTCAATCAGATAGGAATTGCCCGCCGCCAACACGATTTCGAGCTGTGGCTTACCGTTGGCTCCATTGAATTCCGCGACCAATGCGGTGAGCGCCGCCTCGAGTTCCGATGTGCCATCGTGCGGGCCGGTGGTCGGACCGTAGCTAAGGTTGACGATGACGCGCTCGGTCCTGTTCGGTTCGGCATGCGAGAGGATGTACCGGATGCCGTCAAGGACGTAAGCCTTGAGCCAGACACCAGTCGCGTCCTCGATGCAGGATTCGGGGAATTGCACGAACACCACGTCGACGCTCGACGCAGGATCCTTGGCGGTGTGCCAATTCGGCGGATCGCGGCGGTCGCTTGCCGGGCCGATCCGTGACGAGGTCGGGACGCGACCAGCCAGTACATCCATCACATGTGCACCGTGTGACGACCGGCCCTTCAGGCTGGTGAAGCCAGCATCCGCGTAGCAGCCGTCCTCGTCGACGCTGCCGGACGGCGTCAAGTGCAACTGGATCCATTCGTCGAGGCCGACTTGTCGCATAGGGGTGCCGGGCGCCTCCGAGGCGCGCTGGAATTCGAGGCCGTAGTTGAAACCCTGCAGCGGCTTTCCGAACAGGGACTGGTTGCCGCCGACATCCTTGATCTGGACCGGTTGCCGGCCCTGGTTCTGGTCCCAGATGGCACGAATCCGAGTGGTGAGGCCGCCATTCGCGGTGTGCCTGAGAAACTGTGCGGCAGCGAACGGGCAGCCATCGTCAAGCATGCCAATCAGGAGAGGCCGTGCCGATCGCTTGCCTGGCCACATGCGACTGATGATGCTCCGTTTGGTGAATGCCGCCGCCCGCGACGGCTTCACCGGAAGCGACAGCTCCACTCGGGAGACGTACTCATCCCAGATCGACTGCCCGATCGCATTGAGGACCGCCGCCTTGTCGGTGCGAAGCGTCGCATATCGCGTGCTGTCGAGGGTCGGGCCGACCTCGACGTGGAGTCCTGCTCTCCTCATCTTTCTTCGGAACGCAACTGCCATGTCGGTTTGCTTGAATTCCGCGAGGAAGAACAGCCTGTGTTGTTTCTTCTCGTCGAAGAACTCGAAATTCCTGAAGTTCACCGAGAGCGCGTACCGGAGATACGGGCCAAAACATTTCGGTAGGTTGTATTGGGCCATGGAACATCCTCCGCTTCGGATTGCAGGGCGCTGCTTCGTCTACGGGAATCTGCCTGCCCACTCGTGACGCGCTGCGTCCCAGAGATGCTCCATCAGGTTTGATTTCACGATATTCGGCCCCACGGCCTCGGAATAGAATGCGCTGCCGTGGATGTTTTGGCTTGCACTGAACGGATTGAAATCCGTCTTCGGGGCGTTGTCGATTCCGGCGGCGAGGAATTTACGGCGCCGGAATCTGTGGCCTGATTTGCAACGCCCGACAAAGTATTCGCCAAGCGCAATACCCAGCAGCCGTCCTGCCATGCTGTCGACCGGGGAAGTGGACGCCAGCGATCACGCGGTTGGTCGTGATGCGTGCCGCCTGGCGCTCGAGCTGGTCGATCACCGTCTTGTGCCGCGGCTGCGCTGGATTGAGCCTCAGCAGCGCTTTCAGAACGTGGACCACCGCATAGACCTGCGTTGCATGCCCCATCGGGAAGGTGCCGTGGCCCGGGGTCGTGATCATCGGCTGCACTTCGGCGTTATATTCAACGGGGCGGTAACAGCCCATCGCATGCTTGAATCGCATTTCCACGTAGACGCAGAATTGCAGCACGAGGTTGATGAGTTCGAACGTGCGCCGGGTTCGGTCGGGATGCAGGTAGACGATCGACGACCAGAATGCGTATTGCGGATCGATCTGTGCCATGATCTCGGTGGCGCGCTCGGAGCGTAGTTCGGCCCAGCTCAGCACCAGCGGGATCTGTTTCTCGAAGGTCGTCCGCTTCGGACGTCCGACCTCCGCGATCACGGATGCGGAAGACAGCACCTGGAAAGCGTGACCGGACGGCGCTTTTCGAAGCGTTATCCCGTGCAACATCTCTCCGATCGCAATGTAGGCGCGAATCCACGGCTCCCAGCGTTCCAATTGATGCCTGTCATCGATCACCGGCAGGGGCGGTGCGTAGCAATGATGCTCAGGGACGATCGTACCTTCGCGCCCCAGGATCAGCGCATCGACCATAATTGAATTGGCATAGGCGTCGGCCATCGTTCCAAGGAACGATCCTCCGGCTCCGCCGGCTCCTCCGGCGCCGCCGGCCCCTCCAGCGCCGCCCGCCCCACCAGCGCCGCCTGCACCTCCCGCACCGCCTAGCTGAGCCATTGCCGCCTCCTTATGGATAAAGTCTGCTTTGGTGAAAATCAGCTCGTCGTTGGTAAACCTGCCATTTCCAGACAGCGTGCCCACTGCCTGCCTGTCTCAAGTTGCGCATTCGGGATGCGCGCGATGTATCGTTCGACGGTCAATGCCGGTTCAAGCCTGCGCATGCTGGCCAATGCGGCGCGCGCGTCATCCGTCCGTCCTTGTAAGACAAGCGCGATCGTGAGCACCCGCCAGGTGGAGGGGTGCATGCGGTTGTGGATCAGGGATGAACGGGCAAGCCGCTCGGCTTCTTCGTAGTGATGTGCGGAAAGTTCGGCGGTGGCGCCGAGCGACTCGAAGTAGTAGCGCTGCGGATCAAGCGGGGAGAGCTCCAATGCACGTCGCGTGGCCGCGACGGCAGCTTCGCCTTCACCATTGAAAGCGTTGACAGTGCCGCGATACAGCCAGCCGAGCGCATGGCTCGGGTTTGCGTCGACGGCCTGATCGCATCGCTTGCGGGCAGTATCGAGATCGTTCAGGAGATGGCAGTGGACGAATCCCTCGGTCGCCAGCGCAAGCGCGTCCGACGGGTCGCGATCCAGTGCAGCGTGGCTGGCGTTCAGGGCTTCGGTCGCTTCGCGCTTGCGATCCTCCGACCATCCGCGGGTAACGCGGAGGATATACCAGTTGGCAAGCCAGGCGCGCGGCGCCGCGATCCGGCTGTGCCGATCGATCAGTTCGTCGAGAATCTTGCGGGTGTGAAGAAACTCTTCCTTGCTGGAACGATGCATCAATCGGATGCTGCCGAGCAACAGCGAATAGCTTTCCAATGTCGGCAGCGGTTGGGTCAGAACGTGCTCGACTTCGGCGTCAAAGACCGACAGATGCACCGCGCTTGCAATGCGTTGGGCCAGTTCGCTTTCGGGCTGCAACAGGTCCGCAATGTCTCCTGTCATCCGATCGGTCCAAACCACTTGGTTGGTACGCGCGGCGGAAAGCTCCGCTGTCACCAGGATCCGGCCGTTGTCCGCGACATAACCACCGCTCAAGATATACGTCGCACCGAGATGGGCCGAAACCTCAGCGATGTCGCTTATCCGACCGCGAAATACGTTCGTGGACAAGCGCGAGATGACCTTCAAATTCGGTGACTTCGACAATCGCCAGATCACGCTGTCGGCAATAAGGTTGCCGATGTCGAAATGGGCGGGAGCGTTGTTGCGCGCATTGAAGGGGATGACGGCAATGGTCGGTTCCATGGGTGTCCCGTAGTCACGCCGAGCAATCAGGCTGGGATGCGGACTTGCTGGGCCAACACGATACGCGCGCACCGGATTGTCGAAGTGCTTGAGAATGCATTCGCCCAAATCTTCGCACAGCGCATCCACCCCGTGCGTAAGCTCGTCGCGCGCCGCGGCGCTGCCAATGGTTTCGCCCGGCTTCGCAAGGCCTGCCAGCGCGGCCGCCAATTGTTCGTGCGCGGACGCGCTGGCGATCGTCTCACCCGGGCCAGCGAGCGTCGCCAGCCGGGCTGCCAGGTTCACGCCCGTCCCGTAGATGTCGATGCCATCACTCCAAGCGATGGCGGAATTGACCCCTGCACGCAGGTGAAACCGACGGTCCTCGGGGATACCGGCATTCTGCGTGGCGAGTGTGCGGTGCATTTCGGCTGCTGCGGCCACGGCGTCCGGCACCGCCTCGAAGCGCGCCATCAATCCGTCGCCAAGGCTTTTCACCAGGACGCCGCGATAGCGGGGTAGGATTTGGGTGGTTACGATCTGAACAAAGTCGGTCCAACGACGTACACTGTCCGTCTCATGTTGGCGCATGAGCCGCACCGACTCCACAAGATCGACAAGCAGCACAACGGCTTCTTGTCGCACGAGTCCGCCGCCTGCGGTCCGAAGATCCGATTGCTCGTTCCGGACGGCCTGGCCTTCGGTCTTGTTCGCTCCATCATCACTCATAGGCGACCTGACTTCGCGATCCTGGCAATCATATCCCAGTCGGTACACAACCTTGAGCCAAGATTCCGAGCGAGCAGTGAAGGAACGCAACGTGCTGCATCCCGCGCGGTATCGAATGTCGCAAGGAAGCCGTCGCCGGTATTCTTGACGATCCTTCCGTTCTGCGCCGTGACGCCCGGGTCGAGGACTTCCGAGCGTAATCGCATCAGCCGGGTATGGGTGTTTTCCTCGTGCGCCTCCATCAAGCGCGTATATCCAACCACGTCCGCCGCGAGGATTGCCGCAAGCCGTCGTCGAACTTCCGGCGTCGATGGGGACATCATCATATTATTGATACTTCTGCAAAATTTTACTGATACGCGACTAAAATCCGGCACAAGCAACAGGACACCAATGCCGAAAGAATATCGTCATCAAGATCATAAAGGAAGGCTTCATCCCGAGGCGTGCCAAGCGAGCAGGCTGGTACAGCATAGTGTTTGCAATCTTTGAGCGAGTATTCGTGGATGCGCAATCGCGATACTCCCAACCGGTGGGACGGTGCGGGCCAAGCAGGCGTTCGCGCCTTGCGCATGCAACGCAAATGCGTCCCCTGACTTCCATGGCGGGATCATCTCGCGGCGAAAACTCGTCACCATTGATCTGCGTCAATGCGGAAAACGATGTTCTCGTTTCTTCCCGCCAATCAGGGGCGAGCTTGGCCGGGAGCGCGGCGTTACCGCTGGAGCGATCATCATCGTCGTATCCGGCGCTGCCAGTCATTCGATGGAGGGGGATCGGAATTCCCGCGGGCAACCGAAGGTCAGCTGAGATGGCGAAGGTGTTCGACATTGCGCGCGAGTTTGCCGCGCTAGGCCTGACTGTCTATGAATTGCTTCACACTATACGGACCGTTGATCGGCGAATTGGCGCGGTCTGGTGGAATACCCGCCCCTGAAACCACCTTGTCGGTCCATGGGGCTTGACCATCGGCGGTCGCGGGCTGAAACAAGTATTCGTCCTCTGACCCCGGCAGCGAAGACTCCCATGCGACTCCCCTTCTTCTACGGCTGGATCATCGTTGTGGTGACGTTCGTCACCATGGCGATCGGCGTCAACGCACGAACGGCGTTCTCGTTGTTCTATCCGCCGATCATCTCCGAATTCGGCTGGGAGCGCGGCGTCACGGCGGGCGCATTCTCGTTCGGCTTTGTCGCCTCGGCGATCGCGAGCCCGCTGATCGGCCGGCTGATGGACCGCGGCGGGCCGCGCGCGGTGATGGAGCTTGGCGTCCTCCTGATGGCATCGGGACTGCTGCTGGCGCCGCTGACCACGCAACCCTGGCATCTCTACCTCACGATCGGCGTGCTGGTCGGCTCCGGCAGCGTCTGCCTCGGCTATTCCGGCCAATCGCTGTTCGTGCCGAACTGGTTCATCCGCCGCCGCGGACTGGCGATCGGCCTCGCTTTCGCCGGCGTCGGCATCGGCTCGGTGACGCTGCTGCCATGGGTGCAGCACATGATCGAGCAGACCGGCTGGCGCACCGCCTGCACCGCGATGGGGATCGTGGTGCTGGTCGTGCTCGCGCCGATCAACCTGTTGCTGCATAAGCGGCCGGAGGACATCGGCCTGCAGCCGGACGGCGACGCCGCGCCGACGGCGGCGTCAGCCAAGCCGCCATCGAACATCGTCGATCCGGAATGGGCCGGCACCGACTGGACGCTGCCGCGCGCGCTGCGCACCGCGCGGTTCTGGTGGATCGCGATCGGTTATTTCTGCGGCCTGTACATCTGGTACGCCGTCCAGGTGCACCAGACCAAGTTCCTGCTCGACATCGGCTTCAACTCCAACGTCGGCGTCTGGGCGCTCGGCGTCGTCAGCCTGCTTGGCATTCCCGGCCAGATCTGGCTCGGGCATCTTTCCGACCGCATCGGCCGGGAATGGGTGTGGGCGATCTCGTGCTTCGGCTTCATGATCTGCTTTGCCGCGCTCGCCGCGCTGAAATACTGGCCTAGCATGGCGCTGATCTATCTGATGGTCTTCACCCAGGGCGCGCTCGGCTACGGCCTGACATCGGTGATGGGGCCGGTGGTGCTCGAGATCTTCCAGGGCAGGCATTACGGCAGCATTTTCGGCACCGTGATGCTGGCCGCGCTCGCCGGCGGCGCCGCGGGCCCCTGGATCACCGGTCAGCTCTACGATCTCTCGGGCAGCTATACCGGCGCGTTCCTGCTCGGTATCGCGGTCAGCCTGCTGTCGGCGCTCGCGATCTGGCAGGCCTCGCCGCGCAAGGTCCGCGCCGTCGCCGGACAGATGCACAAGATCGCCAGCGCCGCCTGACACGTCAGGTGGATGAAACTCCGATCGCCCGCTGCAGGTCGGTGATCGCGCGCAGGCAACTGTCGGCGGGCGTGGTCTCCGGATCGATCAGGCGGTGCAGGCGGAAACCGTCTTCCAGCGCCAGCACGATCGCGCCGGTCCACTCCGGATTGAGTCTGCCGTTGCGGCCGCCGTTCTTCTGCGCGGTCGCGACGATGTCGGAGATCAGCTTGCGCCGTGCGCGCAGGCGCTTGGCGAGTTCGGGGCGGCGCTTCTCGGCGCGCGCCACGAACAGGATCATCTCCATATGCAGGAGAGGCGAGCGGCCGAGCGGATCCTGCCGGCTGCGGTCCATCGTGCGCAGTGCCTCCAGAAAGTCGGCGAGGTCGCTGTGCTTGGCGAGCAAATCGAGATTGCGCTTGATCGATTGCTCGACGTGATCCTCGAGCATCCCGAAGATCAGCTCGTCCTTGCTCTTGAAGTTCGAATAGAACGCGCCGCGGGAAAAGCCCGCAGCGGCCGCGATCGCCTCGATGCTGGCGCCGCCGATTCCCTGCTCCTCGAACACCCGCGCCGCCGCCTCGAACAGCTTCTCGCAGGTGTCGTCTCGTGTCGGTCTGGTTCGAACTCTTGACATCGGCGCATTTTAGGGCACAATGCAACTCGATACAATAGTGTATCGAGTTGCAGATACCAGAATAGCCGCACCCATGATGGTGCGGCCTTGAGGACGACACCAAGGCGCGCCACGGTGCAAGCACCGGCGCAGCGAGCGAACGAGGTCACCATGAACGAGCAAGTTCAGCCGGCGAGCGGCGAGCCGCTTTTCAATCCACTCGCGCCCGAATTCATTCGCAATCCCTATCCGTATTATGAGCGGCTGCGCCGCCTCGACCCGATGCATGTCAATGCGCATGGCGCGTTCGTCGCCAGCCGACACGCGGAGGCCAGCCTCGTGCTGCGCGACAAGCGGTTCGGCAAGGATTACGTCGAGCGCACGATCCGCCGCTATGGCCCCAAGATCATGGACGAGCCGGTCATCCGCAGCATGAGCCACTGGATGCTGCAGCAGGACCCGCCGGACCACACCCGGCTGCGCGGCCTCGTCGTCAAGGCCTTCACCGCGCGCCGGGTCGAGGACATGCGCCCGCGCATCCAGCACGTCGTCGACGAGGCGCTCGACCGCATCATTCCGCAAGGGCGGATGGACCTGATCGAGGACTTCGCCTTCCGCCTGCCGGTGACGATCATCTGCGACATGCTAGGCATCCCCGAGGAGCATCGCGACGCCTTCTACAACGGCTCGCGCGACGGCGGCCGTCTGCTCGAGCCGGTGCCGCTGTCGGCCGAGGAGATCAAGCAGGGCAACGCCGGCAACGCGATGGCGGCGATGTATTTCCACCAGCTGTTCGAGCTGCGCCGCAAGCAGCCGGGCGACGACCTCACCACCCAGCTGGTGCAGGCCGAGGAGAACGGCCAGAAGCTGACCAACGAGGAATTGACCGCCAACATCATCCTGCTGTTCGGCGCCGGCCACGAGACGACCGTCAACCTGATCGGCAACGGCCTGCTCGCGCTGTTCCGCAGCCCGGACCAGCTCGCGCTGCTGAAGGCCAATCCCGGGCTGATCACCAATGCGATCGAGGAGTTCCTGCGCTATGATTCCTCGGTACAGCTGACCGGCCGCGTCGCGCTGGAAGACATCGAGGATCTCGGCGGCAAGCGCATCCCGAAGGGCGAGAGCGTGCTGTGTCTGCTCGGCTCGGCCAATCACGATCCGGCCGTGTATCCCGACCACCCGGAGAAGCTCGACATCCAGCGGCCGAACGTGAAGCCTTTGTCGTTCGGCGGCGGCATCCATTTCTGCCTCGGCGCCCAGCTGGCGCGGATCGAGGCCGAGATCGCGATCTCGACGCTGCTGCGCCGGATCCCCGACCTGCGCCTCGATGACGCGGAAAATCCGGAGTGGCGGCCGACCTTCGTGCTGCGCGGCCTGAAGCGGCTCCCCGCGAGCTGGTGACGTCCCGGATGGGCGGCAGGGCAGCGACCCCGCCGCTGCGGCCGGCGCGCACGCACGCTTGAACGGAAATCCACGCTCCAGTAGACGTCGCAGCGGTAAAGCCGCTGTGACTTCGCCATACTTGTCTCTATATTTGGGCTGCTCCGGCCAAGGGTTGGCAAACGGGTTCAGCATGAGGAGGCTGCCGCGGAGCGGGCTCAAAGGGAGACACCGTGCAGACGACGCTGCTCGGCCTGGCAATCGCCTTCATTCTTGCACTGATCGCCGCGCTGGTCGGTCCGTATTTCGTCGACTGGAACCAGTTCAGGCCGCAGTTCGAGGCGGAGGCGTCCAAGATCATCGGTGCGCCGGTTCGTGTCGCCGGCAATCTCGACGCGCGTCTGCTGCCTGCACCCTCGCTGCGGCTGAAAACGGTCACTGTCGGCGGCGCCAACGACATGGGCAAGGTCCGGGCCGCCAATCTCGACGTCGAGTTCAGCCTGAGCTCGTTGATGCGCGGCGAGGTGCGCGCGAACGAGCTCACCATCAATGGCCTGTCGCTCGATCTTGGGCTCGATCCGAAGGGCCGGATCGACTGGTTCCCGTCGAGCGGGACCTCCAACCTGGCTTCGCTGGCGATCGACCGCCTCAATCTGACCGGCCGCGTCGCGCTGCATGATGCCGCAAGCCACAGCACGCTCGAGCTGAACGACATTGCCTTCAGCGGCGATGTCCGCTCGCTGGCCGGCGCGATCCGCGGCGACGGCAATTTCATGTTCGAGGGCAACCGCTACCCGTTCCGGATCTCGTCGGGGCAGAGCGCCGATGGCAGCGGCACCCGCCTGCACTTCAACATCGATCCCGGACAGCGGCCGGTGTCAGCGGATATCGACGGCGTCCTGACCTTCGAGGCCCGCGCGCCGCGGTTCGAGGGAGCCGTGACGCTGGCGGGCACACCGGGCCAGCGCGGCGGCGGCGACATGCCGCCCTGGCGGATCGCAGCCAGGATCAAATCGGATTATTCGGCCGCTCGTCTCGACCAGATCGAGGTGAGCTATGGCGCCGAGGACCGCGCGCTGAAGCTCGCGGGCAATGGCGATCTCCGGTTCGGTGCGTCGCCGCTGGTGCGCGCCTCGCTCACGGCGCGGCAGCTCGACGGCGACAAGTTCGCGGCCAAGGAAAGCACCAAGGAAGGCAACAACGGCAATGTCGAGCCGGTCCGCGTGTTGCCGGCCATGCGCGCGGTCCTCTCGGGCCTGCCGCAGAGCCCGATTCTGGCGCAGGTCGAGCTGGCATCCGAGCAGATCATGCTCGGCGGCCGTCCGCTGCAGGACGTTTCGGCCGAGCTGCAATCGGACGCGAAATCATGGACGGTGCGCCGGCTGGAGTTTCGCGCGCCCGGATCGACGCGGGTCTCGATGAGCGGCGCCAGCGCGCAACCAGGCGTCGCGAACAGCTTCAAGACCGCGCTCAACATCGAATCGTCCGATCCCGATGCGTTGATGACCTGGCTGCAGGGACGCGGCGACATCGCCTATCGCAGCCAGAAGCCGCTGCGGCTGCGCGGCGACGTCACGGTGTCGCCATCAGGCTTTTCGATCGAGGCGATGAAGGCGGAGATCGAGGGCGGCACGGTCGAGGGCCGCGTCGCGGTCGTGCATCGCGAGGCGGCGAACGGCTCGAAGGTCGAGGCGCAGTTGAAGTCGGAGCGGCTCGATCTCGATGCGACCGCGGCGGTCATCCGCTCGCTGGCCGGCCCGCAGGTCGAATGGCCCGACGAGGCGCAGCTGTCGCTCGACGTCGGACGCGCGGTCACCTCGGGGCAGGAATTGCGTCCGTTGCTGGCGAAGATGACCTACGGTCCCAAGAGCATCGTGCTCGAGCGCGTGAAGATCGGCCAGCCCGACAATGTCACGCTGGACGGCAGCGGCAATTTCGACCGCGCCAACTCGACCGGCAAGCTCGCGGTCGACGCGACCGCGGCGTCGCTTGGCCGGCTGACCGCCGTCCTTCAGCCGTTCGCGCCGGCGCTCGCCGCGCGGCTCGGCGTGCTCCGCGCCGAAGCCGGTCCGGTTCGGACCAGGCTTGCGCTCGACCTCGGCAAGGGCAAGGCCGCTGATCGCGTCAACGCACGCGCGACGCTCGATCTCGATACGCCGCAGCTCAAGGGCAACACGGTGATCTCGGCGATGCCGCAGGCGGCTGCGATCCGCGCGCTGGACTTCGACGCGCTTCGCCGCAGCGAGGTGACGGCAGAGGCGAAATTCTCCGCCGGCGAGGGCAATGCGCTGCTGGCGCTGCTCGGGCTTGACCGTGCGGTCGCAGCCGGCGCGGGCCAGACGCAATTCGAGGGCACGGTGATCGGCGCGTGGCAGGCGCCGTTGCGGGTGAAGGCGCGGCTCTGGGGCGCCGGGCTCGATGCGGATGCCGAAGGCACAGCGGAGCTCTGGACCAAGGATGGCGCCGGCGAGAGCAAATCGAGCGTCAGCCTCCGCGTCCGCAGCGCCGACATCAGTCCGCTGCTCAATCTGAAATCATCCGATCCGGCTGCAAACATCCGCCTGTCGTCGCGGGTCTCTCTGGCGGGCGACAGACTGACCTTCGACGATCTCGACAGCATCGTCGCCGGTTCGCGGCTGCGCGGCCGCCTCGTGGTGACGCTGGCCGATCAGAAGAGTGTCGAGGGTGAGGTCGGTCTCGACCAGATCGCGCTGGCGCCGATTTTCGCCGCCGCGATCGGCGCGGCCGGGCACGATACGGCTGAGCCGCTCGGCCAGGGGCTCACCAGCGCCTGGCGCGGCAAGGTCACGTTCGAGGCGCTGCACGGCCTGCTGCCTGGGGGCGCCGAGCTGCAGCCGGTCAGAGGCACCATCAGGTCGGACGGGCAGGCGCTGACCTTCGACGCCATCAAGGGCAAGATCGGCGGGCGGCGAGGCGACCGCTTCGATCGATGCGCGACAGGGCGTCAATGGGCTTGCGCTGAACGCCAATGTGCAGTTGTCGGGCGTCGACGGTTCAGCCTTGCGCTATCGCAGTCTCGCGATGCCCAAGGGTCGTGCCTCGATGCAGATGACGTTGCTGACGCAAGGCCGCAGCGCCTCGGCGCTATCAGGCGCATTGTCCGGCAGCGGCACCGTGACGCTGGAAGGGCTGAACCTTCCGGGTCTCGACCCGCGCGCGTTCGACGTCGCGATCCGCGCCAGCGATTCCGGGCAGGCGACCGACGATACGCGGCTGAGACAGATCGTCGAACCGGCGCTGGCGGCCGGCACGCTGTCGGTCGCTTCGGCGCAAATTCCGTTCAACATCCGCGACGGCCGCATCCGGGTCGGCGCTACCACGCTCGCGGCCAACGGTGCCAACGCCATCGTGTCCGGCGGCTACGACATTCCAGCCGACCAGGCCGACATCCGCGCTGCACTGGCATCGACGCAGATCGGCACGGGCAGCAGCCGCCCGGAAATCCAGTTGCTCGCGGTGGGCACGCCCGACGGGTTGACGCGCAGCATCGACATTGCGGCGTTGTCGTCGTGGCTCGCAGTGCGCGCGATCGACCGGGAGACCAGGCGGCTCGATGCGATCGAGCGCGGCGAACCTGTCCCGCCGCCGACTCCTGCGGCCCTGCCGCCTCCGGCCGAGCCGGCGCCGGACGCGTCCAACCCGAATGCGGCGGCGACGCCTCCGGCCGACGTGTCGGCGCCCGGCCGCGATCCGCGCCGCGTGCCTGCGAAGCCGAAGATCGTGGCGCCGCGGCCGCCGATGGTCCCGCCGGTTGCCACCGCGCCCGCCGTTGCGCCGCCTGCGCCGGTTGCAAGCCCGCCGCAGCTGGCGCCGCTGCCGCCGCCGATCGAGGTCAAGCCGGTGCCTGGCGCGGCCAGGTCGAGGCCGCTGCGCCCGCCACTATCGCTGACGCCGCAGGTTGCCAATCCGCCGCCGCGGCCGGCGATGCAGAACTAGGTGGTGTGGACACTTATCGTGTCCATAGGACGATTGCAGCGAGAGTGACGACGGCTCGGTAATTTCGGGCTGTCTTTTCGAAGCGCGTTGCGACGCGGCGGAACTGCTTGAGTTTGCTGAAGCAGCATTCGACGAGATGCCGCTGGGCATAGAGATGCTTGTCGAGCGGATGCTTGAGTGCACGTGACGGGTTGTTGGGGATGACGGCGAGCGCGCCCTTGGCCGCGATGGCTTGGCGCAAGTGATCGGCGTCATAGGCCG
The DNA here is from genome assembly GCF_054056355.1 of Bradyrhizobium sp. USDA 3364. Classification (NCBI taxonomy): domain Bacteria; kingdom Pseudomonadati; phylum Pseudomonadota; class Alphaproteobacteria; order Hyphomicrobiales; family Nitrobacteraceae; genus Bradyrhizobium; species Bradyrhizobium sp. USDA 3364. The sequence continues at coordinate 318,204 of NZ_JBSRYG010000002.1, read as the reverse complement.
TATCGGCCATGACCACCTCGGCGGGCAATCCCTCAATCAAGGTGGCGGCTTGCGGTGCATCGCCCTTCTGGCCCGCGGTGAGCGTGAACCGCACGGGGCATCCCAAACCTCGGACGGCCATATGTATCTTGGTGCTCAAGCCGCCGCGCGAGCGGCCGATCGCCTGATCTTCAGACCCCCTTTTTTCGCCCCGGCGGCGTGCTGATGCGCCCGGACGATGGTGGAATCGACGATCAGATATTCGAAGTCCGGATCATCGGACATCGCCTCGAAGATCCGCAACCAGACACCCTTGGTGCTCCATCGACTGAAGCGCCGGAACACGCTGTTCCAATCCCCAAACGCCTCCGGAAGATCACGCCAGGGAGAGCCGGTGCGAACGATCCAGAGCACCCCTTCCACGAACATCCGGTTGTCGCGTCCGGTCGAACCCTTCTGGTCAGGCCGGCCGATGATGAGCGGCGCCATGCGCTCCCAAGCCGCGTCGCTCAACACCAAACGATCCATCACACCCAAGGCCGCCTCCCAAAACAAGCCTTGAATCTGATTTGCCCTCAAAAGGGAATCCTTAGAGTCCACACCGCCTAGAGCATGATCCGGAAAAGTGGAAACCGGTTTTCCGAAAAGATCATGCTCAAACAAGGAGATGAGATCGTGATGCGATTCCCTGTAAACGCATCATGATCTAGAACTTCATCACGATTGGTGCTGGAGGATATTGATCAGCCGGCCGAAGGGATCGCGGACGTAGAAGCGCCGCACGCCCCACGGCTCGTCCGCCGGTCCGTATTCGATCGCGATGTGCGCTGCGTTGATCCGGCGCAGGGCCTCGTCGAGGTCGTCGACCTCGATCGAGAGATCAGGCACCGGCGTGCCCGATCCGCCTTCGGAAGCGAAGCTGATTTGAACCTGCATCGTTTCGGATGAGCCGTAAGTCGCAACCCAACCGAAATCCATCAGCGGCTCGAGGCCGAGGATGTCGCAATAGAACGACCTCGCTGCCGCGATATCGGATGCGGCAACGTTGGCGACGATGCGGTTGACCTTCATGCTGAAGTCCGCGCGACGAACGACCGTCTGCTTGATCGCGACGGCCGGAGAGGCCGTCAGGCCTGCTGGCGCGTGTCGACCTGTTGCGGCCTGACATCCGTCGGCACGGCCGGCGCGGCGCGCGAGCGGAAGTAGTCGAGCACGAAAAGCCGGATCGCGGAGGACAGATTGCCCTGCTGACGATTGCTGTCGATCTCGCCGACCAATTCCGACAGCGTCATGTTCCGCAGACCGGAAATCTCCTTCATGCCGTTCCAGAAGGCCTCTTCGAGACTGACGCTGGTCTTGTGCCCGGCGACGACGATCGAACGCTTAACGACGGGAGACTTCATGATGCGTCTCCACTTTCGATACGCTGCTGATCGAGGATGTGCTGATTGAGTTGCCGAGCATTGCGCTCGCCGAGAAATTCGTCACGCGCTCGCTCGGCTTTGGTGCGACCGAATAGCGCACGGTTGGTTTCAGCCTGCTTGGCTGCTTGTTCGCGCTCAGTGCGCTTCTTGAATCGTTTCAGGTTGACCACGTCGCCCATGCTCGTCGTCCTTATCGTCCCCAAAGCGGAATTGGTGATGCATCGTGACGAAAGCAAGAGCGATCGCGCTGCGCGCCCGGCTCGATACCCATTCCGAATCCCCGTTTGACGCTTGTGATAGCATCAAAGAATCCGTTTCGCTCTGCGAAAACTAGACGTCTGTACCATGCGCCAGCGCAGAGCTGATAGGCAACTCGCCTTAGTCTTTAGGCGTTATGATCCATAATTATATCACGCGCGCTGACCGTAATTATCCGGACATTGCGCGCGCATTGCTCAGCCCGGGTGTGTCATTTTGTCCGGCTGTACGAGGCGATCAAATTCATCGGCAGTCACGAATCCAAGCCGCAAAGCCTCTTCCTTCAGCGTCGTTCCGTGCGCGTGTGCCGTCTTCGCGACCTTGGCTGCATTGTCGTAACCGATCTTCGGCGCGAGCGCCGTGACCAGCATCAGCGAGCGCTGCATCAGTTCGTTGATGCGCTTTTCGTCGGCGCGTATTCCGACAACGCAATGCTCAGTAAATGAGCGGACAACGTCAGACAGCAACTGAATGGAATTTATCATACAATATGCCAACACGGGCTTGTACACGTTCAGCTCGAAATGGCCCTGGCTGCCGGCGACGGTGATCGTGGTCTGATTGCCGAACACCTGGCAGCAGACCATGGTCATGGCTTCGCACTGGGTCGGGTTCACCTTGCCCGGCATGATCGACGAGCCCGGCTCGTTCTCGGGCAGGATCAACTCGCCGAGGCCCGAGCGCGGCCCCGAGCCGAGGAAGCGGATGTCGTTGGCGATCTTGAACAGGCCGGTCGCCACCGAATTGATCGCGCCATGCACCAGCACATAGGCATCGTTGGACGCCAGCGCCTCGAACTTGTTCGCCGCGCTGGTGAACGGCAGCTTGGTGATCTCGGCGACATGCCTGGCGAAGCTGTTGGCGAATTCCGGCTTCGAGTTGAGGCCGGTGCCGACGGCGGTGCCGCCCTGCGCCAGCGGAAACAGCTCCTTCACCGCGACGCGCAGCCGCGCGATGCCGCTCTCGACCTGCGCGGCGTAGCCTGAGAATTCCTGGCCGAGCGTCAGTGGTGTCGCGTCCTGGGTATGCGTGCGTCCGATCTTCACGATCTTGGCGAACGCGTCCTGTTTCTGGTGCAACGCCTGATGCAGCTCGGTGAGGGCAGGGATCAGGTCGGCGATAATGCGGCTTGCGGCTGCGATATGCATCGCGGTCGGAAACGAGTCGTTCGACGACTGGCTCATGTTGACCTGGTCGTTCGGATGGATCGGCTGCTTGGCGCCGAGCTCGCCGCCGAGCATCTGGTTGGCGCGGTTGGCGATCACCTCGTTCACGTTCATATTGGTCTGCGTGCCCGAGCCGGTCTGAAACACGACCAGCGGAAAGTGATCGTCGAGCTTGCCGTCGATCACTTCTTTGGCCGCGTTGATGATGGCATCGGCGCGGCGTGCATCGAGCTGGCCGAGCTTGCGATTGGTCTCGGCGGCCGCGAGCTTGACGATGGCGAGTGCGTGGATGATCGCGATCGGCATCCGGTCGTGGCCGATCTTGAAGTTCTGCCGCGAGCGTTCGGTCTGCGCGCCCCAGTAGCGGTCGGCGGGGACGTCGATCGGACCGAAGCTGTCGGTCTCGCTGCGGGTGGCGGCGTTGGATGGTGTCGTCGATTGAGCCATCGATGCTCTCCGTTGCGTCATCAGCACGTGATCCGGCATGGCGCCGGGCTTTCCGGTGCGACAGCGCGAAGGCGTCCACGCGCAGGCACGTTCATGCAGAAGATAGTCCGGGATGACGATCTGTCATCCCGGTCCCGCAAGCATCCTACAAGGTGGCGCAGTGATCCGCGTTTAGATTATTTCTTGCGGAAGCGATCCAGCCGCACGACCTCGGCGCCTTCGCTGGGCTTCGCAGGCTCCTGCTCGGTCTCGGCCGTCGCGGGCTCGACCGTCTCGCGGGTGGCCGGTGCGGGCAGGGGAGAGGCCGGCGCCGTGGCGGGAGGGACGTCCTCGGACAGCGCATCCGAGACATCGAACCTGAGATCGAACGGCGCGGACGGATCGAGGAAGCGTGTCACCGCGGCAAACGGCACGGTCAGCCGTTCGGGAATCCCGCCGAACGACAGGCCGACCTCGAACCGGTCTTCCGTCACCACCAGATCCCAGAACTGGTGCTGCAGGATGATGGTCATCTCCTCCGGATATTGCGCGAGCAATCGCGGCGACAGCTTCACGCCGTCGCCATGCGACAGGAAGGTGATGTAGAAATGGTGCTCACCCGGCAGGCCATGTTCGGCGGCGTCGGACAACACCCGGCGCAGCACCCCGCGCAGCGCATCGCGCGCCAGCACGTCATATCGGATGTGATCGGTCGCCATGGTGATCCTGTCGCTTCGAAAATAGCCGGCAAGGCGCCGTCGGACCATCCGACTCGCCCTTTTGGGGTCCATGCTACCCCGCCGGGAGCCGGAAATCAGCAGGGCTCGCCGCAGATAATGCGGGCGGACGCCCCGGCCGGAGAGTGAAAATGAAGTGGAGGCTTCTGTTGCCAGGTGCCTCCGAACCCCGCCTAGCGGAGCTTAACCCGCTAGGACTTTAAGATGGTCTTTCAAACTGCGTTACGCAGCCTGAGCAACCGGAGCAAAGTTGTCGTTGGCAACTATTGCATTGGCCCGATGTCGGCGGAACCATACCGAGAAAAAACACGCCCTTTACGCCCTCGTCGATCCTATTTCGCCCCCGCCAAAAGCCACCATCGGTGGACCAGGATGGGTTTTGGTGGAGGCGCCGGGTACCGCCCCCGGGTCCGAATGGTTTATTGCGACGGTCATTTATTTCCATAGCCGGCGAACCGGCACCCCCAATATAGCGGCAAAGTCATAGAAAAACAGAGCCGATTCAGGCCCTTTCGGCTGTGAAAACACACCAATTTGGGGTTGGCCTCCGTCCCGGGCCCGTCTTAGATTTTGCCATGCCCCCGGAATCCCCGCCGGTTGCCGTCCCGGCGCCGGATGCCTCCGCACCATCTCCGCCCCGCCAGCCCGGCCTGCTCGAGCTGTTCCTGGCCTTTGCCAAGATGTCGCTGGCCGGCTTTGGCGGGGTCCTGGTCTGGGCCCCGGCGGTCGATCGTCGAGCAGCACCGCTGGATGACGGCGGAGGAGTTCAACGAGACCTTCGCGCTGTGCCATTTCCTGCCAGGTCCGAACATCGTCAACCTGTCGGTCGTGTTCGGCTCGCGCTTTCGCGGCATCGCCGGCGGGCTCGCCGCCTTCGCGGGGCTGGTCGGGCCGCCGATGGTGATCGCGACCGTTCTTGCCGCGCTCTATGCCCGCTACGGCGATATCGATGTGCTGCGCCGGACGCTTGCCGGCGTCGCCTGTGCCGCGGTCGGGCTGCTGTTCGCCGTCGTCTTCAAGATGATGATGCCGCTCCTGAGGCGGCGTGATGTCACAGGCCTCGTCATTCTGGCTGCGGTTTTCGTCGCGATCGGGCTGATCCGATGGCCGCTTCAGGTCGTGCTGCTGGTGGCGATCCCGCTCAGCCTCGCAATCACGATCCTGGCGCGCCGCATGGTGAAGGCATGAGTTCGGAGTCCAACCCGATCGCGGCGCTGATCTGGACCTTCGGCCTGATGTCGCTGTTTGCGGTCGGCGGGGCCAATTCGGCGATCCCCGAAATGCACCGCGCCGCTGTCGATGTGCATCACTGGCTGACCGACAAGCAGTTCGCCGACGTGTTCGCGATCTCGCAGCTGTCGCCCGGGCCGAACGTGCTGATCGTGACGTTGGTAGGCTATTCTGTCGCAGGCGTCGCCGGGGCGCTGGCCGCAACGGTTGCGATGTGCGGACCGACCGCGCTGCTTGCCTATTATGTGAGCCGTTTCATCGATCGTTCGCGCGACGCGCGCTGGCCGGCACTCATTCAGGCCGCATTGGTTCCGCTGTCGATCGGCCTGATGGCCGCCAGCGGGCTGATCGTGGCCCAGACATCAGACCAAAGTTGGATCGCGGTTCTGATCACCATTGTCGCAGCCGCGCTTGCTTTTGCGACGCGGATCAATCCCTTGTGGATGTTGCTTGCCGGAGGTCTCTTGGGTTTCGCTGGCGTTATCTGACGAAAATCGCTAGCAAGGCTTTCGGTCAACGCACCACAAGCCAAACCATTCAATCAAAACGGGCGGGACGGCCTGACGGGGGAAGCGAAGTCATGAGCGATACGCCGAGCGAGGCGCCGGGCAAATCGATCTTGCCGAATTGGGTACGCGGTCCGCAGGACTTTGTCGGCGGGCTCGCCATGATGGCGGTTGCGCTGTTTGCCTTGTGGGCCTCGAGCGATCTGCAGGGCATGCACGGATTTTCGTTCGGTGCTGGAACCGCGCCGCGCATGTTCGCCGGGTTGCTGCTGTTGCTCGGGGCCGCCGTCGCGGCGATGGGAGTAATGCAGCAGGGCCCGCATATCGCGGCCTATTCCTGGCGCGGCCCGCTGTTCGTATCGGCGGCGATCGTGTTCTTCGCATTGGCGATCCGCCCGCTCGGGCTCGTCGTCTCGGCCTTTGCCGCCTTCCTGATCGCGGCGATGGGCTCGCATGAAACGAAGTGGGTCGAAGCCATCATTGTCGGCGCCTGCCTGACAGTCGGCTGCGCGCTGCTTTTCCCCTATGTGCTGGGACTTCCGATGCCGATGTTCCCGCGTTTCCTGATCCAGTGAGGGCGTGATGGATCTGTTTGCCAATCTCGCCCACGGTTTCGTGGTCGCCTTCTCGCCGATCAATCTCCTGATGTGCCTGATCGGCGCATTGGTCGGCACGCTGGTCGGCGTGCTGCCGGGCATCGGCACCATCGCCACCGTCGCGATGCTGCTGCCGATCACCTTCGGCCTGCCCCCGGTCGGCGCGCTGATCATGCTCGCCGGCATCTATTACGGCGCGCAATATGGCGGTTCGACCACCTCGATCCTGGTCAACATTCCGGGTGAGGCGACCTCCGTGGTCACCGCGCTCGACGGCCACCAGATGGCCAAGCAGGGCCGCGCCGGTCCGGCGCTGGCGATCGCCGCGATCGGCTCGTTCTTTGCCGGCTGCGTCGCAACCGTGCTGATCGCCGTGCTCGGCGCGCCGCTGACCAAGCTCGCGCTGGCGTTCGGCCCGGCCGAATATTTCTCGCTGATGGTGCTCGGCCTGATCTTTGCGGTGGTGCTCGCCAAGGGCTCGGTGCTGAAGGCGATCGCGATGATCGTGTTCGGCCTGCTGCTGTCGATGGTCGGCTCCGACATCGAGACCGGCGCCTCGCGCATGGCCTTCAACATCCCCGAGCTGGCCGACGGGCTTGGCTTCGCCACCGTGGCGATGGGCGTGTTCGGCTTCGCGGAGATCATCCGCAACCTCGACCACGGCGCGGAGATGAACCGCAATCTGGTGCAGCAGAAGATCACCGGCCTGATGCCGACGAGGAAGGATCTCGCGGATTCCACGCCCGCGATCCTGCGCGGCACCGTGCTCGGCTCGATCCTCGGCATTCTGCCGGGCGGCGGCGCCGTGATCGCGTCGTTCGCGGCCTATACGCTGGAGAAGAAGCTGGCGAAGGATCCGAAGCGGTTCGGCCGCGGTGCGATCGAAGGCGTCGCGGCGCCGGAAAGCGCCAACAACGCCGCGGCACAGACCTCGTTCATCCCGCTGCTCACGCTCGGCATCCCGCCGAATGCGGTGATGGCGCTGATGGTCGGCGCGATGACCATTCATGGCATCGTGCCGGGCCCGCAGGTGATGCAGAAGCAGCCCGACCTGGTCTGGGGCATGATCGCCTCGATGTGGATCGGCAATCTGATGCTGATCATCATCAACCTGCCGCTGGTCGGCATCTGGGTCCGCCTGCTGCGCGTGCCGTACCGGCTGATGTTCCCCTCGATCGTGGTGTTCTGCGCGATCGGCATCTACTCGGTGAACAACGCACCGGTCGACGTCGTGCTCGCTGGCGTGTTCGGCCTGGTCGGCTACTGGCTGATCAAGCACGATTTCGAGCCGGCGCCGCTGCTGCTCGGCATGGTGCTGGGCCCGCTGATGGAGGAGAACCTGCGCCGTGCACTCCTGATCTCGCGCGGCGACTGGAGCGTGTTCGTCTCGCGGCCGCTGTCGGCGGTGCTGCTGGCGATCGCGGCAGGTCTCCTGGTGCTTGCCGTGCTGCCGACCTTGCGTGCGAAGCGCGACGAAGTGTTCGTGGAGTCGGAAGGCTGAATACTCTGCAGGCCCTGCGTCGGCGCGCCGCAGGCGGAAGTCCAATCGACACTGGATGTCGTCCCGTGAAATGAAAATGCCGGCCCGATTTGGCCGGCATTTTTATTGGTCAAACGTTCCCGGGAGGAATTGAGATGATGTCCATACGCTCGCTTGCGGGCGCATGCCTTTCGGCATTTGCCACGCTCAGCGCATTCGCCGTGCCGGCGTCGGCGCAAAACTATCCGACCCGTACCATCACCATGATCGTGCCGTTCGCAGCCGGCGGTCCGACCGACGTGATCTCGCGCATCGTCACGGCGCACATGGCGCAGACCTTGGGGCAGAGCATCGTGATCGAGAACGTGGTCGGCGCCGGCGGCACCACGGCGACGACACGCGCCGCTCGCGCCGCCAATGACGGCTATACGCTGATTACAGGGCATATGGGCACGCACGCAGCCTCCGTGCCGCTCTATCCGAAGCTGGCCTATCATCCGGAAAAGGATTTCGAGCCCGTCGCGCTGCTCGCCGGCACGCCGATCCTGATCCTGGCCCGCAAGGATTTCCCGCCGAAGGATCTGAAGGAATTCGTCGCCTACGTGAAGGCCAATGCCGAGAAGGTCAACGCCGCGCATGCCGGCATCGGCTCGGTCTCGCACGCCTCCTGCGAACTGCTGAATTCGATCCTCGAAGTCAAGCCGGTCGGTGTGCCCTTCAACGGCACCGGCCCCGCGATGAATGCGCTGGTCGCGGGCCAGGTCGATTACATGTGCGACCAGATCGTCAACGCGGTGCCGCAGGTCAAGGCCGGCACCATCAAGGCCTATGCGGTCGCGACCCCCGAGCGCAATCCGTCGCTGCCCGAGGTGCCGACCACGGCGGAAGCCGGCCTGCCGGCCTTCCAGGCGCAGGCCTGGAACGCGATCTTCGCGCCGAAGGGAACTTCGCCCGCCATCATCGCCACGCTGAACGCCGCGGCGATCAAGGCGCTCGACGATGACAACGTCCGCAAGCGCCTGCTCGACCTCGGCAGCGTGATCCCGGCGCCCGCGAACCGGACGCCGGAGGCACTGGCGATGCTCGTCAAGAACGAGATCGCGAAGTGGACCCCGGTGCTCAAGCCGGCAACTTAATCCAGCGCGATCAAGCGGATAGGACAGGGGCGGCAAGGGCCGGAACGCGAGTTCCGCCCCTTGTCGTTTGGCACGAGGGTGGTCATTTTTCGGGGTATAATCGGTGCAATCAGCCGAATCGGCATGTCGGCCGGCTGCCGCGGCCGTTAAGTTCGCCGCTTCCCCCGAAGGGCCCGAAACCAACGCCATGAACCAGTATCACGACCTGCTTGAACGCATCCTCGCCGACGGCGCCGAGAAACACGACCGCACCGGCACCGGCACGCTGTCGATCTTCGGCCACCAGATGCGCTTCAACCTCTCGGCCGGCTTCCCGATGCTGACCACCAAGCGGCTGCCGCTGAAGGCGATCGTGCACGAGCTGTTGTGGTTCCTGGCCGGCGACACCAACATCAAATATCTCAACGACAACGGCGTCACGATCTGGGACGAATGGGCCGACGCCAACGGCGATCTCGGCCCGGTCTACGGCTCGCAATGGCGCTCCTGGCCCGCGCCCGATGGCCGCAGCATCGACCAGATCGCGAACGTGGTCGAAATGATCAAGCGCAATCCGGATTCGCGGCGGCTGATCGTCAGCGCCTGGAATCCGGCCGAGGTCGACAAGATGGCGCTGCCGCCGTGCCACTGCCTGTTCCAGTTCTATGTCGCCAACGGCAAACTGTCCTGCCAGCTCTATCAGCGCTCCGGCGACGTCTTCCTCGGCGTGCCCTTCAACATCGCCTCCTATGCGCTCCTGACCATGATGGTCGCGCAGGTGACCGGCCTGAAGCCCGGCGATTTCGTCCACTCGCTCGGCGACGCGCATCTCTACTCGAACCATCTCGAGCAGGCGCGCCTGCAATTGACGCGGCCAACGCGGCCGTTGCCGACGATGGCGATCAATCCCGACGTGAAGGACATCTTCGCGTTCCGCTACGAGGATTTCAAACTCGAGGGCTACGACCCGCACCCGCACATCAAGGCCGAAGTCGCGGTCTGATGTCGCTCACCATCCGCCGGGCGCGGCCCGATGAGGCCGGACTGGTCTTCTCGCTGGTCCGCGAGCTCGCCGACTACGAAAAGCTCCTCCACGAAGTCCAAGCCACCGAACCCGAGATCGCCGAGGCGCTGTTCGGCGCCAACCCGCGGCTGTTTTGCGACATTGCCGAATGGAATGGCGAGCCCGCCGGCTTCGCGGTCTGGTTCGTCAATTTCTCGACCTTCGCCGGCCGCCACGGCATCTATCTCGAGGATCTCTTCGTGCGCCCGGCGCTGCGCGGCAAGGGCATCGGCAAGGCGCTGCTGGTGCATCTGGCGAAGCACTGCCTCGCCAATGGCTGGGGGCGCCTGCAATGGGCGGTGCTCGACTGGAACGCGCCGTCGATCGCATTCTACAAGTCGCTCGGCGCCGAGATGATGGACGAATGGACGATTTGCCGCGTCTCCGGCGAGGCGTTGTCGACACTTGCGGAAGGGACGCGCTGATGGAGATCGTGCTCGTCGTTGCGGTCGCCGAGAACGGCGTGATCGGGAGCAACAACGCCATTCCGTGGCGGCTGAAATCCGACCAGCAGCGCTTGAAGGCGATCACACTGAACAAGCCTATCGTGATGGGGCGCAAGACCTTCGAGTCTCTGCGCAGGCCGCTGCCCGGGCGCACCAACATCGTGGTGACGCGCGATGCGAACTACCGCGCGCGCGGCGCTATCGTCACGACGTCGTTCGAAAACGCCCGCGCAATTGCGCTTGGTGACGCGCTGCGGCGTTTCGCCACTGAAATTGCCGTCATCGGTGGCGCGGAGATCTATGCGCAGTGGATGGGCATCGCCGATCGCCTCGAGATCACCGAGGTCCACGCCCGGCCGGACGGCGATACACGGTTCGACAAGATCGATGCGACGGAGTGGGAAGAGGTGGCGCGCGTGCGGAATCCGGCAGGTCCGGACGACAGCGTCGACTTCTCCTATGTGACATATCGTCGGCGCGGCCAACGTTAACCAATGTTTGCATTGACAATTATGCGCCGGCGCATAGCTCGTCCGCCCAGGAAGCTTGCGTTGTAAGGGCCCAAGCGGTCCCCTATAACCGGGCCGGACATTCGAGGCCGGGCGTCCCGTCCGGACTTGCCGAGGAGATCTTTGATGCCGTGGAAAAATCAAGGCGGGGGGCCGTGGGGCTCGGGTCCGAAAGGGCCATGGGGCACCGGTCCGCAGTCAGCCGGGCCGAGGCCGCCGGATCTTGAGGATCTGCTGCGGCGCGGCCAGGACCGGCTGCAGCAGTGGCTGCCCGGCGGGCATTTCAGCGGCATGGGCATCGCGCTGGTGCTGGCCGCCGCGCTGGCGATCTGGTTCGCGACCGGCATCTTCCGCGTCCAGTCCGAAGAGCTCGGCGTCGTGCTGCGCTTCGGCAAATATGTCCGCGATGCGCAGCCCGGCCTGCGCTACCACCTGCCGTATCCGATCGAGACGGTGCTGCTGCCGAAGGCGCTGCGCGTCAACACGATCTCGATCGGCATGACCCTGATCGACGATCCCGCCCGCCGCGGCCGCTCCATGCGCGACGTGCCGGAAGAGAGCCTGATGCTGACCGGCGACGAAAACATCGTCGACGTCGACTTCACCGTGCTGTGGCGGATCAAGCCGGGCGGCGCCGGTGCGTATCTGTTCAACATCCAGAATCCCGAAGGCACCGTGAAGGCGGTCGCTGAAAGCGCGATGCGCGAGGTGATCGGCCGCTCGCAGATCCAGCCGATCCTGACCGGGGCGCGCAACGTCACCGAGCAGAGCGTCCAGGAGCTGATGCAGAGGACGCTCGACACCTACAATGCGGGCATCCAGATCACCCAGGTGCAGATGCAGAAGGTCGATCCGCCGGCGCAGGTGATCGACGCGTTCCGCGACGTGCAGGCGGCGCGTGCCGACCTCGAGCGCAAGCAAAATGAGGCGCAAACCTACGCCAACCGGGTCGTGCCCGAAGCGCGTGGCCGTGCCGCGCAGATCCTGCAGGCGGCCGAGGGCTACAAGGAACAGGCGGTCGCCGACGCCAGGGGCCAGAGCGCGCGTTTCCTGAAAGTCTATGAAGAGTACAAGAAGGCACCCGACGTGACCCGCGAGCGCATCTATCTGGAGACCATGGAGCGCGTGCTCGGCGGCTCCGACAAGCTGGTCTATGACGGCGGTCAGGGCCAGAACATCGTGCCCTACCTGCCTCTGAGCGAGCTGACGACGCGGCGTCCGCCGGCAGCGCCGGCCACGACTGGCCAGCAGCAGGGAGTCACCCGATGAGGTCCCCTGTCACCGGCATTGTGTCCCTGATTATTCTCTTCATCGTTCTTGCCGTCGGCTACAGCTCGGTGTTCACCGTGCAGCAGACCGAGCAGACCATCGTCCTGCGGTTCGGCGAGCCGGTCGACATCGTCACCGAGCCCGGCCTGCACTTCAAGGCGCCGTGGAATTCGGTGATCAACGTCGACAAGCGCATTCTCGACCTGGAGAACCCGTCGCAGGAGGTGATCGCCTCCGACCAGAAGCGACTCGTGGTCGACGCCTTCGCGCGCTATCGCATCAAGAATGCGCTGCGCTACTACACCAGCGTCGGCTCGATCCAGGCCGCCAATCTGCAGCTGACCACGCTGCTCAACGCAGCGCTGCGCCGCGTGCTCGGTGAGGTCAACTTCATCACGGTGGTCCGCGACGAACGCGAGAAGCTGATGTCGCGAATTCGCGAGCAGCTCGACAGGGAGGCCGACGGCTACGGCATCGAGGTCGTGGACGTCAGGATCCGCCGCGCCCGACCTGCCGGAGCAGAACAGCCAGGCCGTCTACAACCGGATGAAGACCGAGCGCGAACGCGAGGCGGCCGAGTTCCGTGCGCAAGGCGACCAGAGGGCACTGGAGATCCGCTCAAAGGCCGATCGCGAAGTCACCGTGATCGTCGCCGAGGCCAACTCGACGGGGGATCAGACCCGCGGCGCGGGCGATGCCGAGCGCAACCGCCTGTTCGCGGAGGCCTATAGCAAGGACAAGGACTTCTTTGCGTTCTATCGCTCGATGACGGCCTATGAGAACGGCCTCAAGTCCGGCGACACGCGTTTCCTGTTGCGGCCGGACTCGGAATTCTTCAGATACTTCGGCAGCGCCAGCGGCAAGCCGCCTGAGGCGGCCGCCGCGGCGAAACAGTAGCACCACGACACGGCGGCGACGCGGACAAAGCGTCGCCGCCGCTCAAGAACAACAAGCATCGAGCGGGAGGTTGCCATCCGATGAGGTCAATAGCGTTCGGCGACTTCCTCATCGGTCTGGGAATCCTGTTCGTGCTCGAAGGCATCCTGTTCGCGGCTAGCCCCGCCTGGATGCGCCGGGCGATGAAGAGCGCGCTGGCGACGCCCGACAACATTCTGCGCATCGTCGGCATCGGTTCGGCGGTCGCCGGCCTCATCCTGATCTGGGTGGTGCGGCGTTAAAAAAAAATCGTCGTTCCGGGGCGATGCACAGCATCGAACCTCAGGTGCGCAATCGCGCACCGGGGAACCTCGAGATTCCCCAGGGCGCAATTGCGCCCCCGAGGCCCAGCCCCCGTCGGGCCGCCCGGAATGACAAACAAGAATGAACACAATCGTGAGCCTTGCGCCGCCGGTTTTTCGCCGAAATGCCCGGCTGAGATGCTTGCGCCATATGCCCGTTCGGGCGCACTCTGCCGCCAGCTAGTTTGAACCCGTTTGCCTGGAGATACTCCGACATGACCGCTGCCAGACCAGCCCTGAGCCGCCGCCTCCGCATGATGGGGGCCGCGATCTCGATCGGTGCTGCGAGCATGCTGAGCTCCGTGCCGGCGTTCGCACGTGGTCCCGAAGGTATCGCCGACATCGCCGAGAAGGTGATCGACGCCGTCGTCAACATTTCGACGTCGCAGACGATCGAGGCCAAGGACCGGACGATGCCGCAGCTGCCGCCGGGCTCGCCGTTCGAGGAGTTCTTCGACGACTTCTTCAAGAACCGCCGCGGGCCGCCTGGCAAGGGCGGTGAGAAGGGCGGCGAGTTCCAGCCGCGCAAGACCAATTCGCTGGGCTCGGGCTTCATCGTCGACTCCGCGGGCATCGTCGTCACCAACAACCACGTCATCGCCGACGCCGACGAGATCAACGTCATTCTCAACGACGGCACCAAGATCAAGGCCGAGCTGGTCGGCGTCGACAAGAAGACCGACCTCGCGGTGTTGAAGTTCAAGCCGCCGAAGCCGCTCACCGCGGTCAAGTTCGGCGACAGCGACAAGATCCGCCTCGGCGACTGGGTGGTCGCGATCGGCAACCCGTTCAGCCTCGGCGGCACCGTGACCGCAGGCATCGTCTCGGCCAAGAACCGCGACATCAGCCAGGGTCCGTATGACAGCTACATCCAGACCGACGCCGCCATCAACCGCGGCAATTCCGGCGGCCCGCTGTTCAACCTCGATGGCGAGGTGATCGGCGTCAACACGCTGATCATCTCCCCCACCGGCGGTTCGATCGGCCTCGGCTTCGCGGTGCCGTCGAAGACGGTCGCCGGCGTCGTCGACCAGTTGCAGAAATTCGGCGAGCTGCGCCGCGGCTGGCTCGGCGTACGCATCCAGCAGGTCACCGACGAGATCGCCGACAGCCTCAACATCAAGCCGGCGCGCGGCGCGCTGGTTGCCGGCGTCGACGACAAGGGCCCGGCCAAGCCGGCCGGCATCGAACCCGGCGACGTCGTCGTCAAGTTCGACGGCAAGGACGTCAAGGACCCGAAGGACCTGTCGCGCATCGTCGCCGACACCGCGGTCGGCAAGGAAGTCGACGTCGTCGTCATCCGCAAGGGCAACGAGGAGACCCGCAAGGTCACGCTCGGCCGGCTCGAGGACAACGAGAAGGTTCAGCAGGCCAACGTCAAGTCGAAGGACGAACCTGCCGAGAAACCGGTGACCCAGAAGGCGCTCGGTCTCGACCTGGCGGCGCTGAGCAAGGACCTGCGCACCAAGTACAAGATCAAGGACAGCGTGAAGGGCGTCGTCGTCACCGGCGTCGATGGTGCCTCCGACGCCGCCGAGAAGCGGCTGTCGGCCGGCGATGTCATCGTCGAGGTGGCGCAGGAGGCGGTGTCGAGCGCCGCCGACATCAAGAAGCGCGTCGACCAGCTGAAGAAGGACGGCAAGAAGTCCGTGCTGCTGCTGGTCTCGAACGGCGACGGCGAGCTGCGGTTCGTGGCGCTGGGCGTGCAGTAATATTCTCTGGCGTCATTCCGGGGCGGTCCGCAGGACCGAACCCGGAATCTCGAGATTCCGGGTTCGATGCTTCGCATCGCCCCGGAATGACGGTTTGTGGTTACGCGACGAACTCATCCCGCCGATAGCCCTGCGCATACAGCAGCGCACTGAGATCGCCGTGGTCGATCCGGACCGCCGCTGCGGCCGCGACCGCCGGCTTGGCGTGATAGGCGACGCCGAGGCCCGCGGCCTGGATCATGCCGAGATCGTTGGCGCCGTCGCCCACCACCAGCGTGTCGATCTCGTCGAGGTCGAAGGACTCGGTCAGCTCGATCAGCGTGGCGAGCTTGGTGGCGCGGCCGAGGATCGGCTCGACCACTTCGCCGGTCAGCTTGCCGTTCTCGACCTGCAGTTGGTTGGCGCGGTTCTCCTGGAAGCCGACCTTCTCCGCGACCACCTTGGTGAACAGGGTGAAGCCGCCCGAGATCAGGCAGGTGTAGGCGCCGTGCGCGCGCATGGTCATGACCAGCTCGCGGCCGCCCGGCGTCAGCGTGATGCGCTTGTCGAGCACCTCGTCGACCACGCTGACCGGCAGGCCCTTGAGCAGCGCCACGCGCTCGCGCAGCGCGGACTCGAACTCGATCTCGCCACGCATCGCGCGTTCGGTGATGGCGGCGACATGGGCCTTCAGCCCGGCGAAATCGGCGAGCTCGTCGATGCACTCCTGGCCGATCATGGTCGAATCCATGTCGGCCAGAAAAAGCTTCTTGCGCCGGGCGATCCGAGGCTGCACGACAATGTCGATCGGCAGGTCGCCGTTGGCCTGGCGCAGGCGCTCCTCGATCGCCTTGATCGCGTCCTTGCCGGTGTCTCCGCCAGGAATTTGGCTCTCGAAGGGAATGTCGACGGCGACTTCGTTGAACAGCCACTGCGCCGGGCCGGGTGAGGGCAGCACGGCCCGTGCGCCGTCGACGATGGTGGAATCGAGCGCGGGGCTTGCGGGATTGCAGATCAGCGTGGCAACGAGGGACATGCAGGCGCATTCGGGATTGTTGGACAAGGCAGTGCTTATCGCAGGGCCGACCGCCAGCGGCAAGTCGGCCCTGGCGCTCGAGCTCGCGCAGCGGACCGGCGGGGTCGTGATCAACACCGACTCGATGCAGGTCTATCGCGACCTCCGGATCATCACCGCGCGGCCGACGGCCGCCGAGGAGGCGCTGGTTCCGCATCGGCTCTACGGCCATGTCGATGCCGGCGTGAATTTCTCCGCCGGCGCCTGGGTGGCTGACGCGGCGAAGGTGCTCGGCGAGGCGCGTGCGCAGCGGCGGCTGCCGATCTTCATCGGCGGCTCGGGCCTGTATTTCAAGGCGCTGACCCGCGGCCTGTCCGCGGTGCCGCAGGTCCCCCCTGAGGTGCGCGACGGCGTGCGTGCGAGGCTGGAGCAGCATGGCGTCGAGGCATTGCATGCCGAGCTTGCGGTGCGCGATCCGGTGTCCGCGGAACGGCTGAAGCCGCGCGACCGCACCCGCATCGCGCGCGCGCTCGAGGTCGTGGAGGCCACCGGCCGTCCGCTGCCGGACTGGCATCGCGACGGCCTGCCGCCGCTGCTGCCATCAGGCGAATTCCACGCGCTGTTTCTCGCGCCTGATCGGGAGCAGCTCTATGCGCGGATCGATGCACGGTTTGGCGTGATGCTCGATGCCGGCGCGCTCGACGAGGTCGCTGCATTGGCGGCGCGCGGGCTCGATCCGCTATTGCCGGCCATGAAGGCCCATGGTGTGCCGGCGTTGATCAGGCACCTGAACGGGGAGATCAGCCGGGAGGAGGCGGCCGAGATCGGCCGGGCCGACACCCGCCATTACGCCAAGCGTCAGTTCACCTGGTTTCGCCACCAGCTTCCGGAATTCGAATGGGTGGCGCCGGAGGCGGCAAGGGGATGGCTGGAGAGCCTCATCCCGTAGCCCGGATGGAGCGCAGCGCAATCCGGGGCCTTTCCCCGGAGGGCACCGGCCCCGGATTGCGCTGCGCTCCATCCGGGCTACGGCTTACCGGCCGCACGCCCGTCTGCCATGCGCGTTTCGCCACGCAAAAACACTCGCCGTACGAGCGGAACCCCGGTAGAGTACGGAAATCGCGAAAGTGCTTGCCTTGCCTTGACATTCAGGCTTTGGCCGCTATGTTCGCGCAACCTTTGGGAAGACTGGGTCGTCTCGTGCGCAACATTATTACCAAACTCCTTATCGTCGTCGTACCCAGGCACACCGCCGGGGATGGCTAGCTGCCATCCAAATTCGGGCGGTGTGCATGGGGCCTCTGGGGCCCCTTTTTATTGCCCGAAGCAGAACTGACGAGAACTGACAAAAGCCGCGCAAAAACAAGCGCATCCGGAGCGAACCATGACCGACAAGAGCCACGATCCCAATCAGATGACCGGCGCCGCAATGATCGTGCGCGCGCTCATCGATCACGGCGTGCAGCATGTCTTCGGCTATCCCGGCGGCGCGGTGCTTCCGATTTACGACGAGATTTTCCAGCAGAGCGAGGTCGAGCACATCCTGGTCCGCCATGAGCAGGGCGCCGGCCATGCCGCCGAAGGCTATGCGCGCTCGACCGGCAAGCCCGGCGTGGTGCTGGTGACCTCGGGGCCCGGCGCCACCAACATGGTGACGCCGCTGACCGACGCGCTGATGGATTCGATCCCGCTGGTCTGCATCACCGGCCAGGTGCCGACCCACCTGATCGGCAACGACGCCTTCCAGGAATGCGACACCGTCGGCATCACGCGGCCCGCCACCAAGCACAACTGGCTGGTGCGCGACGTCAACGACCTCGCCAGGGTGCTGCACGAAGCCTTCTATGTCGCCACCACCGGCCGCCCCGGTCCGGTGCTGGTCGACGTGCCGAAGGACGTGCAATTCGCGACCGGCACCTATCACCCGCCGCGCAAGTCGGACGTTCACATCTCCTACACGCCGCGCGTCAAGGGCGATGCGACCCAGATCCGCAAGGCGGTGGCGATGCTCGCCAATGCGAAACGTCCGGTGATCTATTCCGGCGGCGGCGTGATCAATTCGGGTCCGGAGGCCTCCAAGCTGCTGCGTCAGCTGGTGGAGGCGACCGGCTTCCCGATCACCTCGACCCTGATGGGACTGGGCGCGTATCCGGCGTCGGGGCCGAACTGGCTCGGCATGCTCGGCATGCACGGCACCTACGAAGCCAACATGACCATGCATGATTGCGACGTCATGCTGTGCGTCGGCGCGCGTTTCGACGACCGCATCACCGGCCGCGTCGATGCGTTCTCGCCGGGCTCGAAGAAGATCCACATCGACATCGACCCGTCCTCGATCAACAAGAACATCCGCGTCGACGTGCCGATCATCGGCGACGCCGGCAACGTGCTCGGCGACCTGCTGCAGGTGTTCAAGGCGGAGGCCAGGAAGCCCGACATCAAGGCGTGGTGGCAGCAGATCGCGCAATGGCGCGCGCGCAACTCGCTGTCCTACCGCAAGAACAACGATATCATCCTGCCGCAATACGCGATCCAGCGCCTGTTCGAGCTGACCCGCGGCAAGGACACCTACATCACGACCGAAGTCGGTCAGCACCAGATGTGGGCCGCGCAGTTCTTCGGCTTCGAGGAGCCGCACCGCTGGATGACCTCCGGCGGTCTCGGCACCATGGGCTACGGCCTGCCGGCCGCGGTCGGCGTGCAGGTGGCGCATCCGGACAGCCTGGTGATCGATATCGCCGGCGACGCCTCGGTGCAGATGACGATTCAGGAGATGTCGACGGCGGTTCAGTTCGAGCTGCCGATCAAGATCTTCATCCTGAACAACCAGTACATGGGCATGGTGCGGCAGTGGCAGCAACTGCTGCACGGCAACCGCCTGTCGCATTCGTACTCCGAGGCGCTGCCGGACTTCGTCAAGCTCGCCGACGCCTATGGCTGCGTCGGCCTGCAGGCGACCAAGCCGTCCGATCTCGACGGCGCGATCAAGGAGATGATCTCGATCAAGCGCCCGGTGCTGTTCGACTGCCGCGTCGCCGCGCTGGAAAACTGCTTCCCGATGATCCCGTCGGGCAAGGCGCATAACGAGATGCTGCTGCCGGAAGAGGCGACCGATGAGGCCACCGCGAAGGCGTTCTCGGGCGGCAAGGCGCTGGTGTGAGGTGAGGGTGGATCATGTTTGATCTCGACGAGCTCGAGCGCGCACACAGGATCGTCGGCACCGCGGTGCCGACGACGCCGGCGCATGCCTGGCCGCTGCTGGCCGAGCGGCTCGGCACCGAGGTCGTGGTCAAGCATGAGAACCACACGCCGACCGGCGCCTTCAAGGTGCGCGGCGGCCTGGTCTATCTCGAGCGGCTGAAGCGCGAGCGGCCAGACGTGCCCGGCATCATCTCGGCGACGCGCGGCAATCACGGCCAGAGCCTGGCGTTTGCCGCGAGCCGCCACGGCGTGCCGGCCACAATCTACGTGCCGCGCGGCAACTCGGTCGAGAAGAACCGCGCGATGCACGCGTTCGGCGCCGAACTCGTCGAGCATGGCGAGGACTTTCAGGCGGCGCGGGAAGAGGCCGAGCGCCGTGCCCAGTTCGCCGGCCTGCACATGGTGCCGTCGTTCCACCCGGACCTGGTGCTGGGCGTTGCGACCTACGCGCTCGAACTGTTTCGGTCGGCGCCCAAGCTCGACATTCTCTATGTGCCGATCGGACAGGGCTCCGGCATCTCCGGCTGCATCATGGCGCGCGACCTGCTCGGGCTGAAGACCGAGATCGTCGGCGTGCAGTCGACCGAGGCGCCGTCCTACGCGCTGTCGCTTGCGGCCGGAAAGATCGTGACCACCGACACCAGCAACACGCTGGCCGACGGCATGGCGACGCGGATTCCGGATGCGGACGCGTTCGCGCTGATCCGCAAGGGCGCATCCCGCATCGTGCAGGTCACCGACGACGAGGTCGGGCAGGCGATCCGCGCCTACTGGACCGACACCCACAATCTCGCCGAGGGCGCGGGCGCCGCGGCGCTTGCGGCCGCGCTGCAGGAAAAGAGCAAGCTCGCCGGCAAGCGGGTCGGCCTGATCCTGAGCGGCGGCAATATCGATTTCGATCTGTTCCGGACCTGGATCGGGACGGATGCTGCGCCGGCCGCCTCGCGGGCGGTGGCGTGACAAGAATGTAAGGGGACGACCATGAACCAGCCCGCATCCGCTTATTTCCTCGAAGAGCGTCACGATCCCAACGAGACGCACACGCTCTCCGTGCTCGTGCAGAACGAGCCCGGCGTGCTCGCCCGTGTGATCGGCCTGTTCTCCGGCCGCGGCTACAACATCGAAAGTCTCACCGTCTCGGAGACCGAGAACCAGAAACATCTCTCGCGGATCACGATCGTCACCACGGGCACGCCGATGGTGATCCAGCAGATCAAGCATCAGCTCGACCGCATGATCCCGGTCTACCGCGTCGTCGACATGACGCTGACCGGCAGCTCGATCGAGCGCGAGCTCGCGATGGTCAAGGTGCGGGGCGGTGGCGATCACCGCGTCGAGGCGCTGCGGCTGGCGGATGCGTTCCGCGCCCGGGTGATCGACGCCACCACCGAGAGCTTTGTGTTCGAGATCACGGGCAATTCGTCCAAGATCAGTCAGTTCATCGACCTGATGCGCCCGCTGGGGCTGGTCGAGGTGTCACGAACCGGGGTGGCCGCGATCACGCGTGGGCCGGAAGGGATGTGAGTCATGTTGGCGCGCGACTGGTACTACACCCAACGGCGGCAGGTCGGTCTCGATACCGCGGTTGCCTCGATCTATGACGTCAGCGAGGACAGCGATGTCCGCGCCCGTCAGGCGCTGACCATGCTCGGCGTCAAGCCGGGCTGGCGGATCGCCGATATTGGCTGCGGCAACGGCGTGCTGGCGACCGAGGCGGCGCTGATGGGTGCCGAGGTCGACGCCATCGACATCTCGCCGGCGATGATCGGGCTCGCCGAAATCTACGCGCGCGACCGCAAGGCACGGATCCGGACCCAGCCGGCGGGGCTGCTCTCGTTTGCCTATCAGCCGAATTCCTACGATCTGATCGTCAGCGAGTTCACGCTGCACCATCTGCCGGACTTCTGGAAGGCGGTGGCGCTGTCGCGCATCTTCAACGCGCTGAAGCCCGGCGCGAACTTCTATCTGCGCGACATGGTGTTCGTTAGCATGCCCGACGGCGTCGATCGCGACGTCGAGGGCTGGGCCGACTTCTCGATCAAGAATCACGATTTCGAGCGCGAAAGCGTGATGACCCATATGCGCGACGAATATTCGACCTTCGGCTGGGTGATGGAGCGCATGCTGACCGAGACCGGCTTCACGATGGTCTCGGCCGACTACCACGCGCCGCTGCACGGCACCTATCTGCTGCGCAAACCCAAGCCGGACGAACAGACCTAGACCCCGACCGAAACGGAAGCAAAAGAAGAACAACAATGAAGCCGGCTGATGTTGGCATCGCCGTCATGGTCGCGGTGATCTGGGGGCTTGCGTTCGTCGCAAGCCGGATCGCGCTCAATGAGTTCTCGCCCGAACTCATGACGACGCTGCGCTTCGCCATCGCCGCGCTGCCGTGCCTGTTCCTGCGCAAGCCTGATATCTCCTGGCCGCTGCTGATTGCGATCAGCTCGACGCTGTTCCTCGGTCAGTTCCTCGCGCAGGCCTTTGCGATCGCGCATGGCGTCCCGGTCGGCCTCTCCAGCGTGATCGTGCAGAGCCAGGCGCTGTTCACCATCGCCTTCGCCGCCGTGATCTTCGGCGAGATACCGACACGCACCCAGGCTATCGGGATCGCGATCGCGGCCCTCGGCCTGCTGATGATCTGCGGGACGGTCGGTTACGACTTCAGCGTCGCGGCGTTCGCGATCATCATGATCTGCCCGATCAGCTTCGCGATCGGCAATCTCCTGCTGCGGCAGGCGAACGGCGTGCCGATGTTCGACCTGTTCGCCTGGTTGTGCCTGGCCGCCGCGGTGCCGCTCGCGGTGCTGACCCTGATCAGCAACGGGCTGCAGCCGGCCTGGCTCGCGCTGAGCCACATGTCGCTGACCGGGCTCGTTTGCATGCTCTGCCTCGGCGGCCTCTCGACCAGTATCGCCTATTGGCTGTGGGGGCGGCTGCTCAGGGATTATCCGGCGGCACAGGTGGTGCCGTTCGCACTGCTTGTGCCGTTCGTCGGCTCCGCCGCCTCCAGCATCGTGTTCGGCGAGACGTTCGGCCCGCTGCGGCTGGCCGGCATGGTCACGGTCATCGCCGGCATCGCCGTGATGCTGCTGTCGAAGCGTCCAAAAGCTCTGCCGAAAGTCGCGTGAGGGCACCGTGTCGAACTCGCTGCTGTTTGCCTTCGTCGTGTTTGCCGTCGTGATGTTCTTCACACCCGGCCCCAACAACATCATGCTGCTGTCGTCGGGGCTGACCTACGGCTTCCGCCGCACGGTGCCCCACATCGCCGGCATCACGGTCGGCTTCGCCTTCATGGTGGGCGCGGTCGGCGTTGGGCTCGGGGCCGTCTTCATCGCCTATCCGGTGCTGCAGACGATCCTGAAATATGGCGGCGTCGCCTACCTGGTCTATCTCGCCGCGGTCATCGCCATGGCCGAGCCGCCCTCGGCGGACAAGGACGACCGGCCCGGCCGCGGCCCGATGACCTTCTGGGGCGCGGCCATGTTCCAGTGGATCAATGCCAAGGGCTGGGTGATGGTGATCGGCACCATCACGGCCTATGCCGCGATCGCCGCCTTTCCCTGGAACATCGCGATCCAGGTCGGCCTGAGCCTGATCCTGGGGACGGCGTCCTGCATCGTCTGGGCGCTGTTTGGGACCGCCTTGCGGCCGGTCCTGACCTCGCCCCGGGCGATCCGCGCCTTCAATGTGGTGATGGCCATCCTGCTGTTGGCCTCGCTCTACCCGGTCTTCATGGACGCATGATGCCGCACCGCGCCATGCGAGATGAGGGTTTCCCCTGAGCGGGAAAATGCTCTAGACAACGCCGGAAATTCGCGGGCGTCCGGCGGTTCTGACCTTCCGAAAGCCTGATTCATCGGCCGATTTTGGCCCCCTTCAAACGAGGAAACCACGATGCGAGTTTACTACGATCGCGATGCCGACCTGAACCTGATCAAGGGCAAGAAGGTCGCCATCGTCGGCTACGGCAGCCAGGGCCACGCCCACGCGCTGAACCTGAAGGATTCCGGCGTCAAGGAAGTGGCGATCGCGCTGCGCAAGGGTTCGGCCTCGGCCAAGAAGGCGGAAGCCGCCGGCTTCAAGGTGCTTGAGGTCGCCGAGGCCGCCAAGTGGGCCGACCTGGTCATGATGCTGACCCCGGACGAGCTGCAGGGCGACATCTATCGCGAGCACCTGCACGACAACATGAAGAAGGGCGCGGCGCTCGTGTTCGCCCACGGCCTCAACGTGCACTTCAACCTGCTCGATCCGCGCGCCGACCTCGACGTGCTGATGATCGCGCCGAAGGGCCCCGGCCACACCGTGCGCTCGGAATATCAGCGCGGCGGCGGCGTGCCCTGCCTGATCGCGATCGCCAAGGATTCGTCGGGCAACGCCCATGACCTCGGCCTCAGCTACGCCTCGGCGATTGGCGGCGGCCGCGCTGGCATCATCGAGACCACCTTCAAGGAAGAGTGCGAGACCGACCTGTTCGGCGAGCAGGTGGTGCTCTGCGGCGGCCTGGTCGAGCTGATCAAGGGCGGCTACGAGACGCTGGTCGAGGCCGGCTACGCGCCCGAGATGGCCTATTTCGAGTGCCTGCACGAAGTGAAGCTGATCGTCGACCTGATCTATGAAGGCGGCATCGCCAACATGAACTACTCGATCTCCAACACCGCCGAATACGGCGAGTACGTCACCGGTCCGCGCATCGTCACGGCCGAGACCAAGGCGGAGATGAAGCGCGTGCTGGCCGACATCCAGGGTGGCAAGTTCGCCCGCGACTGGATGCTGGAGAACAAGGTCAACCAGACCTCGTTCAAGGCGACCCGCGCCAAGCTCGCCGCCCACCCGATCGAGGAAGTCGGCGCCAAGCTGCGCGACATGATGCCCTGGATCAAGAAGGGCGCGCTGGTCGACAAGAGCAAGAACTAAAGCTGAATTTGCGGGGCGAGCATTGTGCGCTTGCCCCGCATGCCAAAGCAAAAAGGGTGGGCAATCACGTTGCCCACCCTTTTTCTTTGCCGGGAAAGCGCCGGCGGCGGTTAACCCGCCGCCAGCGGCTGCTTCTCGATCCGCTTGTGGAGCTGCCAGAACCGCACCGTGCGCTGGGCGGTCTCCAGCGACAGCCGCCGGTAGTCGCGCTGCGCGATCTCGAGCGTTGCGTTGTCGAGCGGCAGCGGCAGCGGCCGCTTGCGCAGGATGATCTCGACCGTCGGCCAGTTCAGCCGCGCCGAGCGGCACGGAATCAGCAGCAGGTCGGAGCGCAGCCCGAGCATCAGGCGTTCGATCATCGCGATCGGCATGTCGTTGAGCACCGCGAGCGCGACCGTGACCTCGTCGAACTTGCCGTCCTCGGCGAATTTGTAGACCGCCGCATCGTCGAGCTCGTTCAGCTGCTTCATCAGCTTGACCAGCTCTTCGGCGATACCGTAGTTGCGGCGCGGAGCCGCGGCCTCTTCCTGCGCGATGTCGTTCAGCACCTGGCTGATCTCCTCGCGGGCACGGGGCGACGCGATCGCGAGCAGGCGGGCGCGTACCGTATCCTTGGCGCGCTGCAAGAGGTCGCGCAGCAGCTTGGCCGGAATGTCGATGCGCAGCCCGAGGATCTCGACCAGCTCGTCGTCGCCTTCGGCACGCGCGACGATGCTGGAATAGCCGTTCTCGGAGAACTCGGCGCCGGCGTTCTTGGCGAGACGCCGGATCACCTTGTCTTCGCCGCGATCGATGATCACGTCGGTGACCGAGGCGGGCAGGTTTTCCCGTGCCGAGATCGCGAACAGATGGTCCTGTCCCTTGCTGCTGGCGATCTCGCGCAGTGCGGCGTTTGAGAGGCGGCTGGAGTGGGTCAGCACTTCGCCTGCGACGCCGATATCGTCGTCCCAGGCGAGGTGCTGAATCACCTCAAACGGCGCATAGTCGAGCGGCGCGAGCCGCTTGCTGAGCTCGGCACGCGCCCGCGTCTCGACGCGCGCGACGAGCAGGCAGAGCACGTCGTCGAACACCTTGACCTGTTCATCGTTGAGGCGGTCGCCGTCGTTCAGGAACAGATCGGTGACCTGCCGCAGCGTCTGCACGCGCTTGGCCGATGTCCCGTCCCGGACCGCATCCTCGAGTTCGGCAATAATCGATTGTGACGCCTGTTGCGCCATCGATGGGCAACCTTGTTTTTGTTGAATGACACCTGTCCGGGCACCATGCGGCGCGCGGTCTTACGCCTGCGTTAAGGTGGAACCCGGTGCAAATACGGTGTGCGTCGCATCCTTAACAGGCTGCGACCGAACTAGATTCAATGCGCGCTTTTGGCCTCGCGGAAGCCGATGCCGGTGCATTTTAAGAGATCGTTTAGGACGATGCGCGCCGGGCGACGGAGAAGATGTCGATCGACGCGGCGCGTCCGCGCAACTGGGTCGAGCCGAGCGGCTCGATGGCAATGTCCCGGTCCGGCGGCAGCAGGCGCAGCAGCTCGCCCGATACCAGCAGCGGACGGCCGGCCTCCTTGCAATGCGCCTGCAGCCGCGCCGTAACGTTCACGGTGTCGCCGAAATAGGCGATCTGCCGCCGCGAATCCCCGCATTCGGCGATGACGACCGGACCGGCATGGATCCCGGCTCGAAATTCGGGCACCACGCCGAACTCTTTCCGATAGTGATCGGAGCGCTTGGCGAGACGGTCTTCGATCGCGAACACACAATCGAGATACCGCCGCGATCGCCCGTCGGCGTTGGCCGGCCAGGTCACGATCACCTCGTCGCCGACGTAGGCGTGCACCTCGCCGCCGTGCGACACGATCGGCTCGTCGATGTCGAAGAAGAAGCGCGTCAACAGCTCCTGCACGCGCAGCTCGCCCATGGACTCCGCCAGCGTCGTCGAGCCGACCAGGTCGAGAAACAACAGCACGCGCTCCTCGCGCACCGGCTGGCGGTAGCGTCCGAGCACGACATTGAGCAGCGCATGTCCGCCGATCATCCGGATCAGCTCGTAGATCGTCGTGATCGGGATCGAGAGCAGCAGCGCGACACCGATGATCTTCAGGAAGGTGTCACCAACCCACTTCGCCTCGGGCCCGTGCCCGTACAGGATGATCTCGAGCACTATCGCCGCGACTGCGACGACGACGGCCAGGATGACGGAGCGCGCGATCAGCTCGGCGATCAGCGGCAGGCGCCGCAACCAGCCGCCGCGCGCCGCCAGGTAGAGATGCATGCCCCAGACGATCAGGCTGATGGCGGCGCCGTCGAGGGCGCTGCGCACATAGTTCGCGACCGAGGCCTCGTTGGTCTCATCGAAGGCATAGCGAAACAGCCCGCCGACGAGCAGGCCGACCACGGCCAGAACGATCACAGGCGTCACGGCGCGCCGCATGGTCCCTCCAAGCCCATGAAATATCCTGCGCTGATCGCGAAGGCCAGCCGCAGTGCGGCCGGAGGGAACGGGTGCATTGCGGCCGCACTCATGTATGGTCCGACTGCAATTGATGGAACGGGAAGGCGGCATGAGATCGGCTCTGACGACAGGCGCGTGCGGGCTCGGGCCGCTGGTTGCGGCCGCTTTCATCATCGCCGCTTCCTCGGCCTTCGCCCGCGATCAGAGCGTTGGCGAGCCGTCCTGTGACGGCAGCACGTACCAGATGGTCGAGTGCCTCAAGGCAAGACCGCGCAATGGGACAAGCGGATGAACGTCGCCTATCAGCAGGCGTTGAAGGATGCAGCCGGCGACAAGCAGCGCGACCAGCTGCGCACCGCGCAGCGCCTGTGGATCCAGTACCGCGATGCCAACTGCCTGTATTACGACCTCGGCGAGGGCACCATCGCCCGGCTCGATGCCGGCGAATGCATGCGCAGCATGACCGAAACCCGTGCCAAGGAACTGGAGAATCTCGGCCATCAGTGAGCCATCTTCCGGAGTCAGGACCGCGGTCATGACTGATGGAAAGAACCAGGACGAATTGACCCAGCTTGCCGAGGAAGCGCTGCGCGCCCAGCCCGGCTGCGAGACCGCGCGCGTGCCGGCGGTCGCCGCGCTGCCCGAAACGCAGATCGGGCGCAACTGGGAGATTCCGAACGTCGTGCTCGGCGACAGCCTGATCAGCGATGTCGATCGCGCGGTGCTGTCGGTTCACCGCCAGCTCGGCCGCAAGTTTCACCTGCTGTGAAGCGGCCTGATCTCAGCTCGCCTGGGCGTGCCGCGGCGCGGGCCGCGCGGCCATGCTGATCATCCTGAGCGCGAAAACGGCGGCGAGCGGCACGAGGAACAGCGCGTAGAGCGGCATCTCCGGAATCCGCTTGCCGAACGAGACCATGAACTGCAGCAGCAGGTAGTAACCGCCGAAGAGATGCAGCCTGCGCCAGGCGTGCGGGCCCAGCACCGCCGCCGTGCGGTCGAACGAGGTCGCGGTCAGCGCGATGATGACGAGATAGCCGATGCCGCCGAAGATATAGGAGACGACAGAGGTCGCGGCCGCGAAGCCTGCCGGATCCTGGACCGCAAATGCGGCAATCGCGACCGCATGGATGGCGTGCGAGGCGGCGAAGGTGACGCCGAGATAGCGGCGGTTGCGGCGCTGCCAGTGCGTCCAGCCGTTCGGCCAGAGCCGCGCCAGTGCCGCGGCGGAGAAGGCGAGGCAGAACAACAGCAGCGAGGTCCGCGCCGTGAAGCGGATCACCATCCGCACGCCCTCGACCTCGAGCTGCCGCATCGCGGCGATCCAGATCGACAGCCCGATCAGGGTCAGCGTGAGCAGGCCGAACAGCCGCCAGCCCTCGAACCAGTTTCGACGCACCGCCATGTTCGCCTCCCGCCGTTGATGTAATCACCAGTTACATTTCGCGACCGCGCGCCGTCAATCCGTGTAATCGGTGCTTACATTCACAAGCGGGTGATGCTAGAGCATGATCCGGAAAAGTGCGAAGCGGTTTTCCGAGAAGGTCATGCTCAAACAAAGAGCTGAAGCGTCATGCGCCGCCCCGCCAAAAGCCCGCCTGCCGGTCGCCGGCCCGCCAAGCCGCGTCCAGCGCGGGCGCCGGCGGCCAAGCCGTACCATCATGGTGACCTCCGCCGGGTTCTGATCGACGCGGCCATGCAACTGGTCGGTGAGGGCGGGCCGGAGGCCGTAAGCGTGCGCGAAGCTGCCCGCCGCGCCGGGGTCTCGCCAGGCGCGCCGTTCCGGCATTTCCCGAGCCGGGACGCGCTGATCAATGCGGTGGCGGAGGAGGCGCAGCGCCGCTTCCGCGCCGAGATCGAGGCGGCGCTCGCCGATGCACCATCAGGCGATCCGCTCGGCCGCTTCCGCTGCCTCGGGATCGCCTATTTGCGCTGGGCGATGAAGAACCCGACCCATTTCGAGATCATCTCCAGCCGCCGCTTCTTCGATCATGACCGCTCGGCCGGCGTCTCCAGCGACAATGCCGAGTTGATTGGCCTGACCGAGCGTACGCTGGCGGAGGCGTTTGCGGCCGGTCAGCTCGGGCGGCGCGATCTGAAGCAGGTCCAGATCGCCGGCCGCGCGCTGGTCTATGGCTTCGCGCGGATGCACATCGACGGCCACTTGCCGCGGTGGGGCGTCGCCGAAGCGGAGACCGAACGGATGGCCGCCGATATCGTCGACCTCTTCATTGCGGGCATCGCGGGACCTGCGGCCAAAGCCTAGGCGCGCCGCGCCGGTCGTGGTGAACCGGGCGGGCAAATTCATTGCGCGTTCATGACGATTCAATTACGGTTTTGTGACGCGGTCCAGATACCGGCTGTGCCGTGCGCCTCCTGGCCCTTGCCAGTCAAGGCCGTGGCATTGCGCCGGGTTGTATTGCGTCCCGCCCATGGCGCCCGCGCCTCAGCAAAACTCTTCGGTTGCCGCACTGGCCGGCGGTCTTGCCGCGCTTGGCATCTGGCGGTTGATGGCGGTCGCCGCACCCCATCTCGGCGCGATGATCCTGATGCTGCGGACCGAGACCGATTTCGGTTCGCGGCTCTGCTTTCTGCTGACCTGGGGAATCCTCAACTTCCTGTTCATCACGCTGCTGCGCCGGCCGGCGCTGTCGGGCGCGCTGTCGCTGACCTTGGTCGTGGTGCTGGTGCTGCTGTCGCGGTTCAAGCACGACGTGGTGCAGATGACCGCGAACTTCGTCGACCTGATGGTGATCGATCGCGACACCGCGGCGTTCCTGCTGACGATCTTTCCAAACCTGCGCTGGTCGATCATCGGCGCCGGCCTAGTCACGCTGCCCTTGATGTACGCGCTGTGGTGGCTCGATCCGTTCCGCATTCGCCGCCTGCCGGCCGCGGCCGCCTGTCTCGCCTGCACCGCGGCGCTCTCCGGCTACGCCTTCGCCTGGCCGGACGAGGCCTGGCGCGGTTATTACGACGACGGCTATCTCTCGAAGTTCGCGCGCTCCGGCGTGACGGCGGTATCCGATTTCGTTGCCTACGGTTTCATGGAGTCGGATCCCGCCGCGAGCGACCAGCTCAAGGTCCCGCTGGTCGACGCCTGCCATCCCGCCGGCCGGCGACCCAACATCATCATGATCCATGATGAATCGAGCTTCGACATCCGCGCCGCCTCCGGCGTCAAGGTGCCGCCGGGCTATGGCAGCCAGTTCAAGTCCTATGACGGCGTCGAGCGCAAATTCCTCGCCGAGAGCAATGGCGGGCCGAGCTGGTTCACCGAGTACAACGTGCTTGCGGGATTGTCGTCACGCTCGTTCGGCCGCTTCTCCTATTTCGTCACCCGCATCGCCTCGGGCCGGGTCGAGCGCGGCCTGCCGCTGGCGCTGCGCCGCTGCGGCTATGACACGCTGTCGCTGTATCCCGCGTTCGGCGCCTTTATGAGCGCGCGCAACTTCCAGACCACGACCGGTATCCAGCAATTCTACGACGCGCATGATCTGCATGCGAAGGACGTCGAGCCCGACAGCTTCTTCTACGACAAGGCGCTGAAGCTGATGGCCGAGCAGAAGACGCTTGGCACGCCGCTGTTCACCTTCGTCTATCTCGCCGCCAATCATTTCCCGTGGGAGACGAAGTTCCGTCCCGACCTGCTGCCGGCATGGAAGCGGCCCGGCAACACGCCATCGATCGACGAATATCTGCGCCGGCAGGCGATGAGCGCCGGCGACTATGCCGGCTTCGTCGCGGCGCTGAAGAAGAAGTTTCCGGCGCAGCCGTTCCTGATCGTGCGTTACGGCGACCATCAGCCGGAGTTTTCGCCGCAGCTGCTCGACCCCGAGCTCGACGAGGCCGGCATCGGCAAGAAGCTGATGGATTACGATCCGCGCTATTACGCCACCTATTACGCGATCGACGCCGTCAATTTCGAGCCGGTGAAGAGCCCGGCGGTGATGGACACGATCGACGCCGCCTATCTGCCGCTGGTGATTCAGGAAGCCGCAGGCATTCCGCTCGATCCGTCATTCGAGGAGCAGAAGGCGATCATGCTCCGCTGCAACGGCGCGTTCTATTCCTGCAAGGACGGCGCAGAGGCGCGCCGCTTCAACCGCATGTTGATCGACGCGGGGATCATCAAGGGACTCTGAGCGTGCTCCGCCGGAACGCTCGGGCAACCGCATGAGCAGTCGCAACGTCCAATCTGCACATCAGGGCGATCGCATCTCGAACTAGACTAACGTCGGTAGACGAAGGTCGCCTGCGCGAAACCGCGAGCATTACTCATTTGTAATTACCTCGCCGAGATTTCGTCACGATTGGCTCGATGATCTGTCGCGTCGCTGCCACGATGTTCATGCGCGCAGCGTCAACTCAGCCAATCCCGCCCTTCTTGCAGGAGTGTTTGCCCATGCGAGCGCTCGATGTCGCACGCCTTGTCGTCGCCTTCGGACTTGCTGTTCCCCTCGCCATTCCCTCAGCCTACGCCGCCGAGCCGCCCGCACGACATCAAGGGGCTCTACATGATGACGGACTATCCGGCCGTCACCGTCAGGCCCGGGACGACCTCCAACATCTCGCTGCGTCTGCAGAACTACGATCTCGGTCCGCAGCGCTACAAGCTTTCGGTCGAGGGCGTGCCGAGCGGCTGGACCGCGACGCTGCTCGGCGGTGGCCAACCCGTCGCGGCGGCGATGCCGGCGCCCGATTCCAGCGTGCCGCTGCAGCTTCGGCTCGACGTGCCCGCCAACGCGTCGCTCGCCGAGCAGACCTTGACGGTGAAGGCCGAAGGGCAGGGCAGCACGGCGACCTTGCCGATCGTGGTCGCGCTCGCCAAGGAACTGCCGGCAAAGCTGACGGTGTCGTCGAAGCTTCCTGAGTTGCGCGGCAGTCCGAAATCGAACTTCGAATACACGCTGACCATCAAGAACGACAGCGGCCGCAACCTGGTCGCAAGCTTCGCCGCGGCGGCGCCGCAGAACTTCGAGACCTCGTTCACCGAGGCCTATGGCACGCAGGAACTGTCCTCGATCCCGATCGATGCCGGGCAGTCCAAGGACATCAAGCTCAAGGTGCGGCCGCCGAGCGCGATCGATGCCGGGCATTTCCCGGTCAAGGTCACCGTCAATGCCGAGGATGCGAGCGCGCAGACCGAGGTGGCGCTCGACGTCGCCGGCCAGCCGCAGCTTCAGCTCTCCGGACGTGACGGGCTGCTGAGCGCGCGCGCGGTCGCGGCCGAGCAGAGCACCATCCCGGTCGTCGTCACCAACAGCGGCACCGCGCCGGCCGACAATATCGAGCTCTCGGCGACGGCGCCGAGCGGCTGGAAGGTCACGTTCCAGCCGGCCAGGATCGAGCGGCTGGTGCCCGGCAAGGATACCGAGGTGCAGGCATTGGTGACGCCGAGCGACAAGTCGCTCGCCGGCGATTACCAGGTCGCGATGCGCGCCAGTTCGCGGGGCGAGACCGCATCGAGCCAGTTCCGCGTCACCGTGAGCACGTCCACCGTCTGGGGCATGGCCGGCGCCGGCGTGATCGGCGTCGCGCTGCTGCTGATGCTCGGTGCTGTCGCGAGGTTCGGACGGCGATGAGCGAGCAGCAGCAGACCAGCCCCCCGACACGGCCGGACGTCGTCATCGCAGCGCGCGATCTCACCAAGCGCTACGGCAAGACCAGCGTCGTCGACGCCATCAACTTCGACATCGCCAAGGGCGAGGTGTTCGGGCTGCTCGGCCCGAACGGCGCCGGCAAGACCACGACCATCCTGATGATGCTCGGGCTGACCGAGATCTCGGCCGGCCGGGTCAGCGTGCTCGGCTTCGATCCGGCGCGGCAGCCGTTGCAGGTCAAGCGGCGCGTCGGCTATCTGCCCGACGCCGTCGGCTTCTACGACCACCTGAGCGCGGTGGAGAACCTCGCCTACGCCGCCAAGCTGATGGGGCTCTCGATGGCCGAGCGGTCGCGGCGGATCGCGGCGGCGCTGACCCGGGTGCGTCTCGTCGACGTCGCCGACAAGCGGGTCGCGACCTTCTCGCGCGGCATGCGGCAGCGGCTCGGACTTGCCGAGATCATCGTCAAGCGCGCCGAGATCGCGATCCTCGACGAGCCGACCTCGGGTCTGGATCCGCAGGCGACGATCGAATTCCTCGACCTGATCAGGGAATTGAAGGCCGAGGGCGTCACGGTGCTGCTGTCGTCGCACATGCTCGACCAGGTCCAGCGTGTCTGCGACCGCGTCGCGCTGTTCCGGGCCGGGAAGATCGCGATGATGGGGTCGGTGGCCGAGCTCTCGGTCCAGGTGCTGGGCGCGGGCTTTGTCGTCGAGGTCGAGGCCGACGGTGCCGGGATTGCCCGGCGGCTTGCGGCGATCCCGGGCGTCGGCAATGTCGAGACGCTCGCCGACGACCGCTTCCGCATGACCGCCGACCGCGACGTGCGGGCCGATGCGGCGCGCGCGGTGGTCGCCGCCAACGGTGCGCTGCGGCGGCTCTCGGTCGACGAGCCGAGCCTCGAGGCGATCTACGCCCGTTACTTCCAGGCCACCCCATCAGGAGGCGTGCGCGATGCGGCGTGAAGGTTCAGCATTCCAGGGCGTCGGCGCGGTCTTCGTCAAGGAGCTGTCGGACAACATCTCGAGCGTCCGCATGCTGATGCTCGAGCTTCTGATTGTGGTGACCGCGATGGCGGCGCTCTACGAGGCGATCAATGCGCTGCGCCAGAACACGGCGGAGGATCCGTTCCTGCTGCTGCGGCTGTTCACCGTGAGCCAGGCGCCGCTGCCGTCCTTCGTCGCCATCCTCGGCTTCCTGATCCCGCTGATGGCGATCGGGCTCGGCTTCGACCTGATCAACAGCGAGCACAACCGGCGCACGCTGTCGCGGATTCTGGCGCAGCCGATCTATCGCGACGCGCTGCTGCTCGGCAAATATCTCGCCGGGCTCGCGACCATCGCGATCAGCCTGACCGCGCTGTGGCTATTGGTGATCGGGCTCGGCCTGATCTTCCTCGGCGTGCCGCCGGGCGGCGAGGAGATCGCCCGTTCGCTCGCCTTCCTGGTGATCGCGATCTTCTATGCCGGCGTCTGGCTGTCGCTCGCGATGCTGCTCTCGATCGTGTTCCGCTCACCGGCGACCGCGGCGCTGGTGTCGCTCGGGATCTGGCTGTTCCTGACCGTGCTGTGGCCGATGCTGGCGCCGGCGATCGCGCAGGCCATCGTGCCGCCAGATCCGCGCTTTGCCGCGCTCGGCCTCGATACACCGGGGACCGCGATCTGGACCCAGCTGCTGCAACGCTTCTCGCCGAACGATCTGTTCGGCGAGGCGATGCTGGCGGTGCTGTCGCCGACCACGCGTACGCTCGGCCCGGTGTTTCTCGACCAGATCCGCGGCGCGGTGATGGGCGCGCCGCTGCCGTTCGGCCAGAGCGTGATGATCGCGTGGCCGCAGACGGTCGGCCTGATCGCCTGCACGATCGTGCTGTTCGTGGCAGGTTACGTCCTGTTCCAGCGCCAGGAGGTCAGGGCCTGAGGCGGGGAAGGGCCGCTCAGTGCGGTCCGATCTTCTCCCACAGCCAGCGGGCCACGGCGTCGGGCGATGATGACGCATCATTGTCCGACGCGCGCAAATTGGCCTCCCGCATCGCGGCGATGTCGATCTTGCCGAGCAGCGGCCACAGCGCCGCCTTGAAAGCCTCGTCATCGCGTCGCTTCGGCGACAGCAGCACGATCGCGTCATAGGGCGGGATCGCGTGCCTGTTATCCTCGAGCGTGACGA
Source organism: Bradyrhizobium sp. USDA 3364 (assembly GCF_054056355.1). NCBI lineage: Bacteria > Pseudomonadati > Pseudomonadota > Alphaproteobacteria > Hyphomicrobiales > Nitrobacteraceae > Bradyrhizobium > Bradyrhizobium sp. USDA 3364. The sequence goes on along the minus strand of NZ_JBSRYG010000002.1, from coordinate 283,721 downwards.
GGTCGTATTTCGCGATCAGCCCGTCGCTGGTGTAGCCCGCGATGACGTCGACCTCGCCGGAGGCGACCGCCGCATACATGAAATCCGGCTGCATCGTGCGCTGGGCGCGGAAGGTCAGCCCATAGGCCTTCTGGATGCCGGCCCATTCCGGCCGCGAGAAGAACTCATAGTCGCCGGCGATCGACATCGTCGCGGCGTGCGAGGCGAGGTCGGCGATCGAATGGATGCCGAGCTCGTTCGCGCGCTTCTTCGGCATCACCAGCGTATAGGCATTCTCGAAGCCGAGCTCGCCGAACAGCGTGATGTCCTGCTTGCCCAGCGTCGTCTTCAGCTCACCCAACAGCTCGGCGCGCGGCCGGATGCCGGTCTGGTGGAACTGGTTGGCCCACAGCGTGCCGGAATAATCGACATAGACATCGATGTCGCCGGCTGCGAGCGCGTCGAAGATCACGTTGGAGCCGAGGCCGGCGCGGGTGGTGGTCGGCAGTCCAGCCGATTGCAGGCGCTGCGCGATCAGCGCCGACAGCACATATTGCTCGGTGAAGGTCTTGGCGCCGACGACATAGCGCGCGTGCGGACGTGCGATCGCGGGCACCAGCGTCGCCGCTATCAGGGCCACGATGCCGAGCCCGCCAAGGGCCGTGCGTACCCGGCTGCGGTTGCGCAAGCCATTCTCGATCAGCGCCAGCAACTGGTCGACGACCAGCGCGAGCACCGCGGCGGCGAAGCAGCCGAACAGCACGAACACCCAGTTCTGGGTCTGCAGCCCCGCGAAGATGTAGTTGCCGAGGCTGGTCTGGCCGATCGGCGTCGACAGCGTCGCGGTGCCGATCACCCACACCGCGGCGGTGCGGATGCCTGCCATCATCACCGGCAGCGCGAGCGGCAGTTCGACCATGGTGAGCGATTGCCGCGGCGTCATGCCGACGCCTTGCGCCGCTTCCAGCACGGCCGGATCGACGCCCGACAGGCCGGTGATGGTGTTGCGCAACACCGGCAGCATCGAATAGAGCGCGAGCGCCAGCACCGCGGGTAGGAAGCCGAAGGCGGAAAAGCTGAAGCCGAGCCACGAAGCCGTCACCGCGGCGAGCGCCAGCAGCAACGGATAGAACAACGCGAGCAGAGCGAGCCCGGGCACCGTCTGCACGATGCTGGCAAGTCCGAGCAGGGTCGTGCGCAGCACCGGCCGGTTGCGGGCGACGATCGCGAGCGGCAGGCTGATCAAAAGCCCGAGCGCCAGCGCGGCGACGCTGACGCGCACATGGCTGCCGAGATAATCAGGCAGATGTGCAAGCGCCTCGCTCCAGCGTGGATCGGTGGACAGGCTCATGCCGTGCCGTCCCGCGGCAGCAATGCGCCGAGGCGCTCCGCCTGCCGCCGCGGCGTGCGCAGCAATTCGCGGACATAGGCGTCGGTGCTGGCGGTGAGTTCCGCGGGCGCGCCCTGGGCGAGCAACCTGCCGCCATGCATGACAGCGACCCGGTCGGCCAGCAGCAACGCCTCGGTCATGTCGTGGGTGATCATGACCGTGGTGAGGCCGAGCTCGCGATGCAGTGTCCGGTAATCGTCGCCGAGTGCGTCGCGGGTGATCGGATCGAGCGCGCCGAACGGCTCGTCCATCAGCACGATGCGCGGCTTCGCGGCCAGCGCACGCGCGACGCCGACGCGTTGGCGCTGCCCGCCGGAGAGCTCGTGCGGCAGGCGGTCGCGATATTGTGAGCGGTCGAGCCGCACGAGGTCGAGCAGTTCGTCGACCCGTGCCGAGATCTCGGCCTGCGGCCAGCCGAGCAGTTTCGGTGTGATGCCGATATTGCCGGCGACGGAAAGATGCGGAAACAGGCCGCCGCTCTGGAAGACATAGCCGATGCGGCGGCGCAGCAGGATCGGGTCGATGCGGCCGACATCTTCGCCCTCGACCGCGACCTGGCCGCGGTCGGCTTCGATCAGGCGGTTGGCCAGCCTGAGCAGCGTCGTCTTGCCGGAGCCGGAGTCGCCGACGACCGCCAGGAATTCCCCCTCGGCTACGTCAAGCGAGACGTCGTTGACCGCCACCACCCGACCATCGTCAAAACTCTTGCCGACATGCGCGTAGGCAATCAGCGGCGTTATGGGCATTCGGTCTTGTCCCTCCCAAGGGGTCGCCCCATCACCGGATCGGTTGTGGCAGGCGCATCTGATCTATTATGCTGTTGGCAGCGTTGACGGAAGGGCGGCGAAGGGCGGCAATGAGCGCCGATCAGTGCAGTTACGACTACTGGCTCGGCGCCAGGGAACTCAAGTACAGTGCCGCGGGCGTGGAGCGTTCCGTCAAGCCGGGCGCAACGATCCGGCGTGCGCGGGCCGTCCTCGATATCATCGGCGTCACCAAGGTTGCCGACGTGACCGACCTGGACCGGATCGGCATTCCGAATTTCACGGCTGTGCGGCCGCACGATGCCGGGCCCGGTATCTCCTATTACAGCGGCAAGGGCACGACGCGCGACCAGGCTCATGCGGGTGCGCTGATGGAGGCGATCGAGCGGCATGCGGCCGAATGGTACGATGGTCCAATAACCGCTGCATCCCACGCCAATTTGCGCCAACAAGATGCTTGCGTGGACCCGCTGCACATTCATGTGCCGATGGTCCGCGACTATAGCGAGAATCTGCGCCTGGAGTGGGCACAGGGGTTCGACCTGATCGGTCGCTGTCCTACATACGTGCCGGTCAACTGCCTGCTGGCGCCTTACCGTCCCTATTTGGGGGCGCTGCTCTTCTATTCGAGCACCAACGGTCTCGCCTCCGGCAACACCAGGATCGATGCGCTTTGCCACGCACTGTGCGAGGTGATCGAGCGCGACACGACCGCGCTAGCGATGGCGGAAGCGTTGGTTGGGCCGGCAGTGGCCGTAACCCTCTCCGAGATCGGATTTGACGTCCGCCAATCGCCGGAGCCGGTCGTGGATGCGCCACTGATCTCGCTTCGAAGCCTACCCCGTCAGGCGGCGGTGCTGGTCCGCAAGATGCAGCGCGCCGGCATCGAGGTCGAGCTGCGGAATTTGACGACCGCGATCGGGGTTCCGACAATCGACTGCATCATCACCGAACGGGATGGTCCGGCGGGTGTCGCGGTCGCCTATGGTGGGGCCGGCACCCATCCCGATGCCCGTATCGCGCTGACCCGCGCCCTCACCGAAGCTGCGCAATCGCGGGTGACCGGAATTCATGGCGGCCGGGAGGACATCCCGGATTTCGCATCTGCCGTTCCGCGCCCTCCGCCGGAGCCCGATCATCATGCAATGATCAGCTTCGGCGAGATCCCGTCACGCGAGCATGCGTCCGTGAATGAGGACGTCGAGTTCATCGTTGACCGGATGCGTAACGTTGGGTTCGATCAGGCCGTCGTATTCGATCTCACGCGGGCGGAGGTCGGAATTCCGGTAGTACGGGTTGTCGTGCCGCACGCCGAATCGTGGACGCTCTTCATTGAGCATGGCGGCCGTGCGAGTCTGGGGCCTCGAGCGTTGCGGCAGATCACATGAATGAAACGACTGTGCCGATGGTCGATCCGCGGGCCTCGCTGAAGATGATCGTGTTTGCCGGTCCATCGATCACCGAGACCGAGTTGCGCAGGCATGCCGTTGCCGCCCATGCGCCTCCAGTGCGGCGTGGTGATCTCGCAATGGCCGATGACTACGACATCATCGTGATCCTCGATGGAGAGTTCGGCCAGAGCATGTCGGTGTCGCCCAAGGAGATACTCGGTCTTCTCGCGCGCGGAAAAACTGTGATCGGCGCGTCCAGCATGGGAGCGCTCCGCGCATCTGAGCTCGACCGCTGCGGCATGATCGGGGTCGGTTGGGTGTACGACTATTTCCGGCGGAGCGCGGTTCGCCGCGACGCCGATGTCGCCCTGGTCTACTCGCCGTTCGACATGAAGGCGATGACGGTGCCGATGGTCGATCTCGAATTCTGGATGGAAGGTGCGGCGCGGGCCGGCCTGGCTCCGCGCAAGGATAGGGTTCGCCTGCTCAAGGCGGCGAGGAGCATCTTCTATGCCGATCGAACGCCGGACCGGTTGGTGGACGCGCTGCACCGCGCCGCCGATGCTGAGATGCTTGAAGCGCTGCTGGGGTTCTCGGGCGGGGCCGTTCCAAGTGTCAAGTCGCTCGACGCGGTCGAGGCAGTTTGTTTCGGTGCGTTGCTGGCAGCGCGCGGCCGACAGGGCGGTTAGCGGCGCCGCGGACGGGAAGGGGACAGCAATTGGACGTCGACACACCTCCAACGCCGAGCCGGCAATTGAAGGAGCTGCTTGGCAGGGCGCTGCTGGACGACGAATTGCGCGCGCGGCTGCTCGCCGATCCCGCGGCAATTGCGCGGGAGCTCAATCTTGCTCCCGCCGAGGCCCGAGCCCTCGCGCGGCTCGACCGTGCAGCATTCGAGCAGCGGGCTGCCCGACTGCGGCAGGTCTGAGGCCGCGCCAGCCGCGGCAAGATCAGGATGGCCTTTAATCAGGACGTCTTCATCAGGACGTCTTGGGCGGGCAACACATCGTGAACCGGAGCAGGGTCGGACGGGTGCTGTCGGCCGCGTACTCCCATTCCAGCTTGACCTCATGCACCTTGCTGCCCGCCGGCAGGTCTTCGACGTCGACAATGATGCAGATCGGGTCCGGTTCCGAGTTGAAGCACTTGCGAAGGCAGGCGTCCAGCAATGCACATCGTGTCAGCGGGATGACGTCGGGCTCGTCCTTCGATAGCGGCGTCGTATTGGGCTGGTTGGTGAGATCGAGACGGGCTTGCCCCATCTCCTTGGTCCAGTACTGGCCGGCCCCGAACGGCCAGTCTCTCAGCGGTGACAATACCGGCTGATACTGCCCGTACTCCATTGTCGCCATGTGGATCTGGTCCGAGGCCTTGAGCTTGGCCACACTCGCCCTCATGGCGTCAATCGGATGGTAGAGTTTGTTCATATGATCTTTGAACTGCTGATTGTTGTAGATCGCGCCGCCGAATTTGGTGGGCATAATCGGGGGTCCTTTCGAAACTAAACGGTGATGGCACTACCCCCGGAAGTCTACGCAAGGTTGCGCGCTTGGCAATACCGCGGGAGCGCCGAACGACGGGTATCCGGTCGACATGACACGTCCCGCGGGGGGCTTGTCCGACCGGTTCGGCTACGTCACAATTGATTGACATCCCTGTCAGAAGGGCCGCCGAGCATCCGCTCGGAATGCGTCTGCCGACGTAACCGCAATAGCAGGCTGGATCGTGGACCCCGATAGCGAACGGAAGTTCGTGACAATTCTCCGCGCGGATGTGGTTCAGTCGACGGGTCTCATTGCCGAGCTCGAGCCTGAGCAGGCGGTGTCGCGCCTCGAACCTGCGCTGGTCGCGATGCGCGCTTCCGTGCGTCAGTTCGGCGGTATTGTCAGCAAGGAACTAGGCGATGGCCTGGCAGCCGTCTTTGGTGCGCCGATCGCCGACGACAACCATGCACCCTTGGCCTGCCATGCGGCCATTGAGCTTGTCCGACGGGTAGAGAGCCTCGGCGATCCGAGCCTGCAGGTCCGCGTCGGGCTCCATTCGGGTCTCGTCGTGACCTATGTGGTCGCCAGTGAATTCTCCAAGGTCTACGAGATCGGCGGTGCGGCGCAGCATCTCGCCGCCCGACTGGAGTCGATCGCGGAAGCCGGTCAGATCTATGCGTCGGAGGCCTGCCAGAAGCTTTGCGAAGGTCACGTGCGCTTCGAGTTCCTGGGAACGCGGGCCCTGCGGGGCTTCGCGGACCCGACCCCGGTCTATCGGGTTGTCGGAGCAAGCGATCTGTCGAGTTGGCGCGTGCGCAAGGCACGTAGTGTTTCCCGGTTCGTGGGGCGCTTGGGAGAGACCGAACAACTTAGGGACTTCGCCGAGGCCGCGAGGAGCAACGGCCGAACCGTTTGTCTGAGCGGCGATCCCGGCATCGGAAAATCGCGTCTGGTCCACGAGCTTGTTCAGGAGCTCGAGGGCGAAGGTTGGAAGATTGTCGAAGCCGAATGCAGTCCCAACTTGCAGAGTTCGCCATTTGCGGCGCTCAAAAGATTGTTGCTGTCCGTCCTCGGCCCCGCGAAGGGGAGTTACGAGCACGGCAGCAGAGAGGATTTGCGGTCGGGATTGCCCGCGGTCATGCGAACGGCGATCGATGCCGTCCTCGACCTGCCGATAGCGGACGCACACTGGGAGCGGTTGGAGCCTCAGTTGCGTGGTCGAGCGATCTGCGATGCCACCTGCGCGCTGATCGAGAAACTCGCGTGGCAGAAGCCCGTGGTGCTGCTGATCGAGGACGTGCACTGGGTCGACCGCGCGAGCGATGCCGCGATGGCCGCCCTTGCGTCGCTGCGCGTCCGAAATCTGCTGATTATCATTACCAGCCGGACCAATGGCCTCCCGGATTGGGCCGATCGAGGCTCTGCCGAGCGCGTCGTTCTGCGGCCCCTCGAGGAGGGGGCCGGATTGGCCATGCTCGACGCAATTCTTGGAATCTCGGCGACGATGCTTGATCTGAAGAACCGGATTATGCGTCACACCGCCAACGTCCCGCTGTTCATCGAAGAAGTCTGTCGCGGCCTCAAGGAGGCCGAGGTCCTCCAGGGGCAATGGGGCGCGCTGGTGCTCGCACAGCCGATCAACGAACTGGGAATTCCCGCCAATATCCAGGGGGTGATCGCGTCGCGCCTCGACCGGTTGTCGAGAGAGGAGCATGCGCTCATGCAGACGGCGGCCGCGCTCGGTCCGCGTTCGACATTGAGTACGCTCCGCGACGCAGCCGAGCTTCCCGATGCTTTGTTGCAGAACTGTCTCGCCACGCTCGACTCGGCCGAACTGTTCGTCAGGGCAGGCGACGTTGCCGGGGAATCCTTCGAGTTTCGCCACGACATGGTACGCCAGGTCACCTACGACACGATGGTCCAGCGTACGCGCGAACGAATCCACACGCGCATTCTTTCGGTGCTGGAACGCGACGACAGCCTGCGAGAGGAGCCCGACAAGCTCTGCTACCATGCGACGCGCGCGAAGGATTGGCCGAAGGCCTTTACCTACGGGCGCGTCATCGCCAGGAAATGCGTCGGCCGCTCCGCATTCGCCGATGCGGCCACGCATTTCGAGATTGCGATGGATGCGCTCGACCGAACGCCGATTTCCCATGAGCGAGAGGCCGAGGCGGTCGATTTGCGCATCGAGGCGCGGATGGCCTTTATGGGATCCGGCAGGGTTTCAGAATGGCTCGATCTCGGAAAGGAGGCCGAACGACGCTCTGATTCCATCGGCGATATCGGGCGCAAGGTCGCGGCGATGACGATCCGCTCGGCGGCGCAGAATTTCTACGGCGCGGCGGTCGACGCGGTCGCCACCGGCGAGCAGGTCGTTCATCTGGCCCAGGAGTGGGGCAATGTCGGATGGCTGAATCTCGCCGAGTATGGCCTTGGCCAGGCGTACCATCTGTGTGGTCGTTATCGCGAAGCCGAACAGGCCCTCGGGCGCGCCTGCGCGCGATTGATGGGACCCGAGCCCAGTGCGCCGATCGGGACCACGCCAAAATATCTCCTCCTGGTATGCTGCATGATGAAGGCGATCGCGCACACGGCGCTCGGGGAATTCGAGTTGGCCGGTGCGTTTCAGCGGCAGGCGGATGAAATCGCCGATGAAAGCGGACGTCCGTTCGACCGCGTTGCGGCCGCCTATAGCGGCGGCAGCTTGATCCTGGCACGTCAGGATCCGGCGGCTGCGGCGATCTTGCTCGATGATGCGTTTGCATTGGCGCAGGAGCATGGCGTGCGAATTTTCGCTCCGGTCATCGGCAGCCAGCGCGGTATGGCCTACCTCGAGCAGGACCGGGTGGATGATGCGTGCGCCATTCTGTCGGAAGCACGCGAGACAGCGCGGGCGGTCGGCTACACCTCGACCGTTGTACGTAGCTCGGCGTTCCTGGCTGTAGCTCTCAGCCGGAGAGGTGAATTGGCCGACGCACAGCGAATGGTCCGCGACGCCCGCAACATAGCCCGGCAGCAGGGGTTTCGCGGACTGGAGGCTGAGGCCCTGTACTACGAAGCCGTGATCGCGCCTGCGACCAGCGAGGATGATCGGGCTCCACTGGTTCGCACCTTGCAGGCCTGCATCGCGCTTGCGACCGAGTGCGAGGCCAACCCGCTGCGAGCGAAGGCAGAGGCGCTTTTCGACAGGATGTTTGCTTCGATGCGCACCTGAGCCGGACGGTCCGTCGTGTGAGGTCTTACGCCTCGCACATCACACTTCGTTCTTGGGCACGTATTTGCCCATGATGCACTTATAACTCTGTAGGTGCCACTCATGGTACGGACCCTTGGCGAGCCAATCGGCGATGCCGATCTGCGCATTCACTGCGCAGGCGCCCATGGTGATGCCGGATTGGTCACTCGTGGTGACGACCTTCTCCATGCACAGTTGAGCATTGCAGAGGATTGCGACGAGCGTAACGAGCATGACGGCCTTTATCGGTGGGGTTAACCCGGTCTGTACCGACGACTCATGCAGGGTTCATGCCACTATCAGCAGCTTCGGCGTCACGGCCGGCAAGACCGGGAAAGTACGGCTGGAGCGAATCAGCACACCGGTCAGCGCGTAGCCGCACGCGCGCAGATACGCTATAGTCGCTTCCCAACTACGACGTGAGATCGGGGCGGGCGAGGAACGTTGCGCGGTCGGGGGCTGCATCGATGATGACGTTACCTGAGTTGGCGGCAGGTGCTTTGGAGAAGTTTCTCGCCACGTGGGTCAGCCGCACCTTTGGCGCGTCGCAGGCGCGTTTCGGCGAGCTGCTGCCGGCCGCGGCGCGCATCGCGCTGGAATGCATCGGCAACAGCGATGCGCTCTACCACAATGTCGAGCACACGATGCTGGTCACGCTCGCAGGTCATGACATCATCCGCGGCCGCGCGCTGCACACCCACGTCACCGCCGAGGATTACACCCACACGATCATCGCCTGCCTCACGCACGACATCGGCTATGTGCGCGGCCTGCTGAAGGGCGATGGGCCGGATGGCTACGTCATCGATGCATCCGGCAACAAGGTGGTGCTGCCGCGCGGCTCGTCGGATGCCGGCCTGATGCCGTATCATGTCGACCGCTCGAAGCTCTATGTGCTGGACAGGCTCGAGGCGGTGCTGCCGCTCGATCGCGAGCGCGTCGCGCGCAACATCGAGGGCACGCGGTTTCCGGCGCCCGAAGGCCAGCAATATGACGACGAGGCGGCGATCGTCCGGGCTGCCGATTTCATCGGGCAGCTTGGCGATCCCAACTACATCAGGAAAGCCAACGCGCTCTATCACGAGTTCGAGGAGGTCGGTATCAACCGCCAGCTCGGTTATGAATCGCCGGCCGATATCGTCGACCGTTATCCGCAATTCTATTGGAACATGGTTGCGCCGCACATCCAGGGCGCCATCAACTGCCTGAACATGACGGCAAGCGGCCGTCAGTGGATCGCGAACCTGTACAGCAACGTCTTCCGCGCCGAGCGCGAAGTGACCTTGTCCGGCCCGCAGATCTGACGCGACCTTTCAGCGCGGGCTGCGCTCTGGTCCCCAGGGTGTCCACATTTAGGCCTGCTTCATCGTTGCACAGTCGGTCGAAATCAGCGACCTTGGGCCATGGACCTCTCGAACGACCGTGTTTTCGACCGCTTCAGCATGATCTCCCGTTTCGCTCAATTGATCGTGGCTGCCGTCGTCTGCTGGCCTGCGCTCGCAATGGCCGCCGGCCCGGTCTACGACGTCGACCTGTATGCATTGATGTCCGGCACCTGCCGCAACGTCACCGTTGCGGGCCGCAACTACAGCTGCAAGGCGGTCGCCTACTTCCACACCCTGCGCGGCCGTTCCGAATTCACCGTGGTGCTCGACGATCCCGCCGACAAGAGCCACATCATCTCGTTCTCCGGCGAGAGCACCGAGCGCACCCAGGACAATCTGTTCGAGCTCGCGGTCGACCGCATGCTGCTGAAGTCGAGCGACCGCCCGCGCGTCGATGGCCTGCCGGTGCCGCTGGTCGAGATGTCGACCGGCTCCTGCCGCCAGGTCGGAAGTTTCATCACGCGGCAGGTGTCCACGGTCACCTGCGCCGCGACCGACCAGAACGGCAAGACGTACGAGCTGAGCTTCGAGTCGGATGGCTCGCCGATGACGCTGCGCCGGTTGCGGCAATCGGCGCTGCCGTCGGACCGGCAGCGGGCGCGCCAGATCGCGCAGCTCGAATGCCGTCTCAAGGCGCGGGCCGCGCAGGTCCTGCCGCGCGACACCACGGCCTTCATGATCCGCTGCCTCGGCGAAGGCGACGGCAAGCCGGCCGACGAACAGCGATAGCCGCGTGCCCGGCGCTCCGGACAAGGCTTTTGGGAGAATTCGATGCGCTTGAAATTCGCCATCATCGCCGCCATCGGCGTGTGTCTCGCCGGGTCTGCCGGCGCGCAAATGTACGATCCGAAATATCCGGTGTGCATGGAAGTCTATGAAGGCAGGCTGACGCCCGAATACGTCGATTGCAGCTTCACGTCGCTTCCGCAATGCCAGGCAACGGCCTCGGGGCGATCGGCGACTTGCTCGGCCAATCCCTTCTACAAGGGGCCGAGAACGCCGCCGAAGGAGCCCGGGCATCGGCAGCGCCAACGGAACGGCTAGAGCATGATCCGGAAAAGTGGAAACCGGTTTTCCGAAAAGATCATGCTCAAACAAAGAGATGAGATCGTGATGCGTTTCCGTGGAAACGCATTACGATCTAGCGCAACCGGGCATCGGCGGTTGCCGGCCTGTGACGACTTGCATGGGCATTGTGTCGATGATCGTGTTGACTAACTCCGGCCGTTGTGAGGAAACCTTCCGAGCAATAAGGAGAATCCGATGCGCCTGAAACTTTTCGCGATCGCCGCGTTCGCGGTCGCGCTGGCCGGACCTGCCGCCGGACAGGCCTACGATCCGAACTATCCCGTCTGTTTGCATCTCTATAACGGGCCGATGGCCGGAGACCACATCGATTGCAGCTACACCTCGATCCCGCAGTGTCAGGCGACCGCGTCGGGTCTCTCTGCGATGTGCATCGTCAATCCCTTCTTCGCTCCCCCGCCGCCACCTCCGGAACGTCGGGTGCGCCGCGGGCGGCCTCCCGTTCAGTGAGGCGGACCTGCGAAGCTCGTCCCGTCAAAGCGGCACACGCAAGGCGTCGTAGGTGAACAGCCAGTCATAGCGCTCGCGCACCCGGTCCGGCTGCCATTCGCGCGAGACATAGGCATCGGCGCCTTCGGCATCGGCGAGCGCCGGATTGTGGAAGCGTCTGGCGTTCTCGGCCGACTTCATCACGATCGTATTGGTCCGCGTCAGCCGCGCGGCCTGATAGCGCTGCAGCGCCTCCTCGGGGAGAAAGCGTTCGAGGCAACGCGCCAGCACCATGCCGTCCTCGATCGCCATGTTGGCGCCTTGCGCCAGGAACGGCAGTGTCGGATGCGCCGCGTCGCCGAGCACGCAGGCGCGCCCGACGACGAAGCGATCGAGCGGGTCGCGGCCGAGCAGCGCCCATTTGTAGGGAATGTCGAGATTGTCGATGATGGTGTGGATCTCGGGATTCCATCCGGCAAAGGCGCTGCCGCAGGCCTCGCTTGTGCCGCGCTCGGTCCACGACTCGACCGACCAGCTCTCGCCCTCGAAGATGCCGACGAAGTTCAACAGCTCGCCGCGCCGCACCGGATAGGTGATGACGTGGCCGCCGGGGCCGACCCAGTTGGTGCCGACGTCGCGCCTGAGGCTCGCCGGCAGCCCTGCCATCGGCACCAGGCCGCGCCAGGCGGCCACGCCCGCGAAAAACGGCTTGGTGTCGCCGCCGATCTGCCGGCGAATTTCGGAATGAACGCCGTCGGCGCCGACCACGATGTCGCCGCGGCGCCGCTCGCCATTGGCGAGTTCGAGCCAGATGCCGTCGCCGTCCTGGTCGAAACCGGCACAGCGGCTGCCGAGATGCAGGCACCCCGGTGCCCGTGCAGTGAAGGCGTCGACCAGCACGCGGTGAAAGTCGCCGCGATGCACCATCCAGTAGGGCGCGCCATAGATCGCGCGCGAGGCGGCGCCGAGATCGAACAGCTTCCAGGTCCGCCCGGTGCTGAACAGCCTGATTTCCTTGCCCGAGGGCTCGCAGGCGATCGCCTGCATCGGTTGCTCGAGGCCGAGCGCGATCAGGACGCTCGTGCCGTTGGCGCTGAGCTGGACACCGGCGCCGAGCTCGCGCAGCTCGGACGCCTGCTCGAAGATCTCGACCTCGATGCCCCGCTGCAGCAGCGACAGCCCCGCGACGAGGCCGCCGATCCCGGCGCCGGCAATCAGGACCTTTGGTCTGCGTTGTGAGTTCACGCCAGTTGTCCGCCGCTATCTGCGCGTGACTAGGAAGTCGTCGGTGAACTCGCCGCGCGAGACCTTGACCGGGATCTCGCCCTCGCTGCCGATCTCGACGATTTCCGAGCCCGACTTGTTATTCTCTGATGTCAGCAGCTCGATGCGCTCGGCGATCCGTTCCGCCTGCCAATCCGTCAGCTTCCAGGCGAACCGGCCGCCGAGATCGCGCATGCCGAATTCGCCGTCGGCCGGCGCCAGCACCAGCTCGTTGCGCGAGATTGCCCCGGGAATGCGCTCCGCGACCGCGATGGCTTGCGGGTTCTCGGCGAAGCGCCGCAACAGCTTCGCCAGCGCGGCAAGGTCCGCGGCTTCGCCGAGGAACAGGAACAGCGGATGGAAATCGCTCGGCATGTATTCAAATCGCAGCATGATCCGTTGTCCGTTGGCCGGAGCTACTCGCTGAGCACCTTGATGACGTCCTGCGCATGGCACAGCTCCACCGTGCCGACGTCGCCGGGACGGGCAGGGCACTCCAGGTAACGTACCTGCAGCCACTGTCCGTCATCCATGTTCTCCACCACCTCGGCGATGACGCCGGCCTCAAGTTTCAGCCGCGTCCCCACCTTGATCGCCATCACGTCAATCATTGCTACTCCTGACCTCGCTCAGAAGAACGTGGTGAGATTCTTGGCCAGCAGGATGTTCTGTTCAAGCAATATCTCGCGCCGCGCGATCCTCCAGCCGTCGTCGGTCAGCCGCAGCGTGTCGTTGCGGCGGCCGACGAAGATGTAGGTCTCGTACTCGACGCGGTTCTGGTAGACGAGGAAGCGGCTGGCGACATCGAGCTCGCGGGCCGCGCCGATATCCGGCCGCGCGCCCTTGATCTGCACGTTGCTGACGATGTGCGTGATCCGCGACAGCGGCTCCTCGGCATAATGCACGCCGGTCAGGATCTGCTCGACCCGCTTGGTCAGCGTCCACTTGTCCTCGTCGAACCAGCTGATGCCTTCGCCGCGCCTGGTGTTCTCGCGGGCGGCCTGCTGGCCGAACTTCACATTGCGCCGGATCGGCATGAAATAGCTGATGTCCTCGGTGAGCAGCTCGAGCCAGTCGCGAAAGCACCGGTCGTCGAGCAAATCGGCCTCATGGTAGTAGAAATCCTCGACATCGGCCTTCAGCCGGTAATACGTCGCCGATCGTTCGATCGCGGCGTTGCCGGCGTGCTGTTGTTTGTCCTGATCCTGAACGGTTGTCGTCATAGGGTTCTCCTCATCAGCCATCGCGCTTGTCAGAGCGTCGGCTTGGGCGGCATCGGTCCGCCCTGCTGGGCAAAGCAGCCGACATCGATCACGGTGCCGGACAGCGTTTCCGCTTCCGGCGACAGCAGGAAGGCGACCACATTGGCGATGTCGTCGCCGGCCGCAACGCGGCCTGCGGCGGTGCCCGGCGCACTCTTGCCGAAGCGCGACGCATCGCCGCCGACGCGGCCGAGGCTCATGCCGCTGACGATGCCGCCGCCGCCGGGGATCACGGTGTTGACGCGGATGCGCTGATGGAAGAAGTCGTAGGCCATCGCCGCGCTCAGTGCGACAACGCCGCCCTTGCTCGCGCTGTAGACCGCCATGTTCGGCTTGCCCCAGCCGGCGCCGGACCCGATGTTGACGATCGAGCCGCCGCCCTGCGCGATCATGTGCGGGATCGCGGCGCGGCTGGTCAGATACGGGCCCTTCAGGTTGACCGCCATGATGCGGTCGAACAGCGCCTCGTCGGTGTCGAGCACGGTGCCGAGCGGGCCGATCGCGGCGTTGTTGACGACGCCGTCGATGCGGCCGAACCGCGTCATGGCATGTGCAACCACTCTGGCGACATCGCCGGCTTGCGACACGTCGGCTTCCATCAGTTCGGCGGACAAGCCTTCACGATCGAGTTCTTCGCGCAGGGCCGGAATCGCGTTCTGCGCGGTGCTGGAGATTTGCGGCGCCTCGAGCCCGAACGCCACCACCGCATGGCCGCGCCTGGCGAGGCCGAGCGTGATCGCGCGGCCGATGCCGAAGGTGCCCCCGCTGACGAGGACGGTTTTTGCCGGGGTGCTCATTCTGCGGCCTGCCGGTTGCCTGCGGGGGAACCGAGCAGCTCGTGCCAGTCGCCGCCCTGCATGTAGCTGGTCCAGCGGCGGTAGAAGCCGCGTGCGATCTGTTCGGTGACCTGCTTGGAGACGTCGCCGCCGAGCGGATGGTCGGTGACGTAGGCGCCCATCGACTGCTGATAGTTGAAGGGATAGCGCCGTGCCACCGTGCCGGTGCTCGCCGCGGTCGCATAGAGCCAGTTCTCCATGTCGTCCTGCTCGGTCATGCCGGCCGGGCCGGAGTAGCGCATGTAGTAGCGGCGCAGATATTCCTTGGCTTCCTTCGGCGCGTCCTTGTCGACCAGGAAGAAGCGCCAGCCTTCGGTCGAGGTCGGGCTGTGCGGATGCCAGGCGCAAAGGCCGCGCGGCTGGCGGCCGTGATAGGAGGTGTTGGGGAAGATCGTGCCGACGAACGGCAGTAGCCGCGCCTGTTCGCCGAGCCGCCGCTTGCGCTCCTCGAAGCAGTGCCGGAAGTATTTTTCGAGGATCGGATTGTCGAGGAACGACTCGATATATTCGTTGGCCTCCGGCTGGATCGCGCTGTGCACGCCATGTCCTTCCGGAAAGCTGATCCAGACGTGCTCCGCCTTCTCCAATTCGTCGTCGCGGCGGCCCTTCTTGCCGGCCGCAGCGCTCGGGCCGATGCCGATCAGGTCAACCGAGCGGTGGCTCGGATTGTGATAGGTGTCGCCCAGGAAATTCTCGGCGGCGAATTTCCAGTTGGCGGGGAAATACCCATTTGTGGACGCCGATCACCTCGGAGCCGCCCTCGCGGCCGTCGCGGCAGTCGAGCGCCTGATCGAGATGGATCTTGGCGTCGCCGAGATAGGTGATGAAGTCGGGCGCATCCTTGTCCCAGGTCGCCCAGATCGAGCCCTTGTAGTTGCAGAGTTTCGCCACCGAGACCAGCGAGTTGGCCTCGCGGTCGAGCACCCCGTCATAGAGCGTCCGGTGCAGCGGAACGCCCTGCAGCTTGCCGTCGGTCGTGTAGGTCCAGCTGTGATAGGGGCAGGTGAACAGCGACGTGTTGCCCTGCTCGTAGCGGCACACCTTCATGCCGCGGTGCCGGCACGAATTGAGGAAGACGTGGATCTCGCCCTTCTTGTCGCGGCAGAGGATGACGGATTCCTCGCCCATCCGCGAGGTGTAGAAGTCGCCGGGATTGGGCACCAGGCTCTCGTGACCGACCATTAGCCAGGCGCGGGTGAAGACCTTGTCGAGTTCCTGCCGGTAGATGTCGGCATCGACGAAGATCTCGCGGCTGATGAAGCCGCCCTTGACGTCAACAAGCTGATCGAAATCGTTGCGAAGCGGCATCGGCTCCTCCTTGTTCTTCCATGGGCGACGGTGCGTCGCGGCGAATGATGGCGCGTCCTATTTGTCGAGCTTGCAGCCGCCGGCGCCTTCGGGGCGAAATGCCTTGTCGCCGGGAATGACCGCGATCTTCTGGTAGTAGTCCCAGAGATATTTGCTCTCGTCCGGCTTTTTCACGCGATAGAGCGAGAGGTCGTAGACGACGCGGCCGTCCTTGCGGATGTGCGCGGGGCGGCCGAAGAAATCGACCGGCAGCTTGCGCATCTCGGCATTGACCGCCTTCGCCTCGTCGCTGCCGCCGGCCTCGATCGCCTTCAGATAGTGGCGTACCGCGGCATAGGTCGCGGCCTGCAATTTGGTCGGCTCGCGCTTCTCGATCTCGATGAAGCGCTTGGCGAAGGTGCGGGTGCCGTCGTCGTCATCCCAGTAATATTGGGATGCGATGTACATGCCCTGCGCGTCGCGCAGGCCGATCGAATGGACGTCGGAGATGAAGGTCAGCATGCCGACGATGGTCTGCCCGCCCTGTTGCAGGCCGAATTCATGGGTCTGCTTCACCGCATTGACGGTGTCGGCGCCGGTGCCGGCCAGCGCCACCACCTTGGCGCCGGAGTTTTGGGCCGCCAGCAGGAAGGACGAGAAGTCGGTGGTGTTGAACGGATAGCGCACCGCGCCGATCACCTTGCCGCCGGCATCGGTGACCGCGCGCGAGGCATCCTTCACCATCGCGGTGCCGAACGAATAGTCGACTGCGACGAAGAACCATTCCTTGCCGACGCGGCGGCTCAGTTCGCCGACCAGGCCGGCCGACAGCGCGTAGGTGTCGTCGGCCCAATGGGTGATGACGGGCGAGCATTTGTCGCCGGTGAGGTCTGATGTCGCCGCGCCCGAGACCAGTGCGGTCCGGTTGCTCTGCGTCGCGAGCCCGGCGACCGCGAGGCCGACCGAACTCACCGCGAGGTCGGTCACCGCGTCGACATGATCGACATCGAACCACTGCCGCGCGATCCCGACCGCGACGTCGGGCTTGTTCTGGTGATCCGCCGAGATGATCTCGATCGGCTTGCCCAGCACCTTGTTGTGAAAATCCTCGGCGGCGAGCTTTGCGGCGGTCACCGAGCCCGGCCCGCCGAGATCGCGGCCGCTGCCGTAGTCGCCCAGCACCGCAATCCGCACCACGCCGTCCGAGATAGCAGAGCCATCAGGCGCGGCGTGCGCCAGCGGCGTCGAGAGCATCAGCGTGGCGATCGCAGCGGCAGCCCATCTGCGCGAGGCGTCTGTCTGAAACAATTCCAATCCTCCCGTCGTTTTCTACATGTCCATCTAGTGGACATTATTCTCATAATTTGCGATAGTATCCCTGCGGGCCGATTGGTCAAGCGCGCTGGATGCAGCGCGCCCTGCCGAATTTGCGGATGTGGACGGATGGCGAAGAAACCGAAGGCGGAAGATCAGGACGCGGAGCAGGGGGCGTCAGGCGTGCGGGCGGTCGATCGCGCGATCGCGATCCTGCAATGCTTCACGCCCGACCAGCCGGCGATGAGCGTGATCGAAATCCAGAAGCGCGTCGGGCTGAGCCGGCCGACGCTCTATCGTCTGCTGCAGACGCTGGCGCAGCGCGACCTGATCCAGTCCGAAGGCGACCCGCAGCGCTTCCGGCTGTCGCACGGCGTGATGAAGCTGTCCCATGTCTGGCTGAAGGGGCTCGAGGTCGTCGCGGTCGCACGTCCGGTCGTCGAAGGCCTGCGCGAGGCGACCGGCGAGACCGCCGCGTTGTTTCGCGAGCAGGACGATCGCGGCATCTGCATCCTCGAATGCGAGAGCCGTCATGTGTTGTCGATCAGCCGCGGCGTCGGCCACAGTTTGAGCCTGACGCAGGGATCGACCGGCAAGGCGATGCTGGCCTTCATGGACCCGGCGCGGCAGGCCAGGCTGCTCTCGACCGTTGCACCAAGCGCCGAGCGCGCGCGGATCGAGGAAGCCCTGAGCTTTGCGCTGCGCAACGGCTATGCGACCAGCCACGGCGAGATCTTCGCCGGCGCGGTCGCGGTCTCCGCGCCGTGTTTCGATCATCGCGGCGACGTCGTCGGTTCGGTCGGTCTCTACGGACCGAGCGCGCGGATCGACGAGCAGAAGCTGCTGGACTATTCCAGGCTGGTGCGCGAGGCGGGCCGGCGGATTTCAGTGCTGCTCGGCTATCAGGACGGCGCGCCCATCGCGTAGGGCTTAAGCACTGCGTAGAGCATGTCGTGGGTCGGTGTCGGGACGCCAAGCTTGCGGCCGAGCTCGACCACCTTGCCGTTCAGCCAGGGTAGTTCGAGCCGGTTGCCGCGCTCGAGATCGAGCGCCATCGAGGCCTTCATCGCCGGCGGCGCGTGGCCGATGAAGTCGAGCACCTTCGCAAGCGGGTCCGGCGGCAGCTTGATGCCGCTGGCGTTGGCGATGGCGATGATCTCCTCGCAGGCCGACACGAACAGCGGGCGCAAATCGGGATCGTCGCGCAGCCTGCCGATCGGCTGGCGCGTGACCGCGGTCATGCCGGCATTGGTGGCGAGGCCCACGAACTTCATCCAGAGTTCGGTGTTGATCTGCTCGCTCAGCGTCGCGTCGAAGCCGGCTTTCAGGCAAAGCTCGAGCAGCGCCTTGCCGCGCGGCGTGATGCGGCCGTCAAGCTCGCCGAAGATCATGCGCATGAAGGTCCCGACCTGGTTGATCACGCCGGGCTTGATGATCGAGGCAGAGATCTGCGCGACGCCGCCCATCACGGCGTTGCGTCCGAGGATCGGGATCAGCCTGTCGGGCGCGTCGATGCCGTTCTGCAGCGGGATCACCGCGGTGTCGGGACCGACCATCGGCTTGATGTGCGCCCCGGCGCTTTCGACGTCCCACAGCTTGACGCAGAACAGCACGATGTCGACCGGGCCGACGCGTGCGGGATCGTCGGTCGCCTGGGTCGGGACCAGATGGGTTTCGCCGCGGCCGCCCTGGACCTTCAGCCCCTCGCTCTGCATGGCGGCGAGGTGGGCGCCGCGCGCGATGAAGGTGACGTCGGCCCCGGCATGCGCGAGCGCCGCACCAAAGCCGCCGCCGACGCCGCCGGCCCCCACCACTGCGATCCGCATGACCTGTCTCCCTGTCCGTCGCTTCGGCCGGCAGCCTCGACGATGTCGGATCAATGTGCAACCCGGTTGCGTAGCACGCAACCGGCTGCGCTGAAAACCGCGTGACCGCCGCGGCAGCGGCCTTATGCGCCATCTTCCTGCGTTGACTTGCGCGTTCAACCCGCTAAGCCATCCCGCAACGTGGGGAGGGACGCGGTGGAGAATTCAGAGCCGACGGCAATCGCGCTTGATGGCGCGACGGTGGCGTTCCGGTTGGCGGATGGACGGGTCTATACCGCGGTCGAGCAGGCCAATCTTGCGGTCGCGCATGGCGAGTTCGTCGCCATCGTCGGCCCGACCGGATGCGGAAAGTCGACCCTGCTCAACGTCACGGCGGGGCTGTTGAAACCCGTGGCGGGAACGGCGCGGATCTTCGACAAGCCGCTCGGCGGCCTCAACCGTGACGCCGGCTACCTGTTCCAGGCCGATGCGCTGTTCCCGTGGAAGACCGCGATCGACAATGTCGCGATCGGGCTCGAGATATCGGGCACGCCGCGCGCCGAGGCGCTCGCGCGTGCGCAGAAATGGCTGACCTCGGTCGGGCTCGGCGCCTTCGCCAATCGCTATCCGCACATGCTGTCGGGCGGCCAGCGCAAGCGCGTCGCGCTGGCCCAAGTGTTGATCCGCGATCCGAAGATCCTGTTGATGGACGAGCCGTTCGGCCCGCTCGACGCCCAGACCCGGCAGATCATGGGCAATCTGCTGCTGGAATTGTGGACCGCCGACCGCAAGGCGGTGCTGTTCGTCACCCATGATCTCGAGGAGGCGATCGCGCTTGCCGACCGCGTCGTGATCATGTCGGCCGGCCCCAGTGCGCGCATCATCGGCGACTGGCGCATCACGCTGGCGCGACCGCGCGATATCTCCGAAATCAGGATGGAGAAGGATTTCCACGCCCTGCATCGCGAGATCTGGAGCGTGCTGAAGGACGAGGTGATGAAGGGTTATGTGCAGTCGACGCAGGCGGGAGCCGCCTGATGTCGCGCGTCACATTGCTGGCCCTGCAGGTTCTGGTCGCCGTCGTCACGCTGGTGTTGTGGCAGGTCTTCTCCACCGTGCCGGTGTTCGGCAAGGTGCTGCTGCCGCCGTTCTTCTTCTCCAACCCGGTCGACGTCTTCAGCCAGATCGTCAAATGGTTCTCGAGCGGGGTGATCTGGAAGCATCTGGCGATCACGCTGTGGGAATCGATCCTCGCCTTCGTGATCGGCTCGGCCGGCGGCATCCTGGTCGGCTTCTGGTTCGCGCGGCAGCCGCGCGTCGCCGCGGTGTTCGATCCCTATGTGAAGATGGTCAACGCGCTGCCGCGTGTGGTGCTGGCGCCGATCTTCGCGCTGTGGTTCGGGCTCGGCGTCTGGTCCAAGGTCGCGCTCGGCGTGACGCTCGTGTTCTTCATCGTGTTCTTCAACGTCTACCAGGGCGTCAAGGAAGTGCCGACCACGGTGGTCGACAACGGCCGCATGCTCGGCATGAACGAGCGGCAGCTGATGCGCCACGTCTATTGGCCCTCGGCGCTGTCCTGGGTGTTCTCCTCGCTGCACACCTCGGTCGGTTTTGCCGTGGTCGGCGCGGTGGTCGGCGAATATCTCGGGTCCGCGGCCGGCCTCGGCTACCTGATCCAGCAGGCCGAGGGCGTGTTCGACGTCGCCGGCGTGTTCGCCGGCATGTTCGTGCTGTCGGCCTTCGTGATCCTGATCGACATGGGCGTGACGATGGCGGAGAAGCGGCTGCTGGTGTGGCGGCCGACGGCGGCGGCGCGGGACTAGGTCACGGCCGGCGCAGCCTCCATCAGCTCGCGGATCTTCTCCGTCACATCGGGCTCGATCGGATTGTAGACGATCATGCTGAGGTCGGACCGGCCGTCGACTGCGAACGCGGAATATTCGAAGGAGATCGGGCCGAGGATCGGGTGCCGGAGCTGCTTGACGCCCTCGCCATGGGTTCGCACGTCGTTGTCGCGCCATAGCGCCGCGAATTCCGGGCTGAGCCGGCAGAGCTCGTCGACGAACGGCTGCACCTCGGCGGCCGCGCCGGCGCGCGCCGCGTCCACCCTGAAGGCGCCGACCACGAAGCGCGCCACGCTGGCCCAATCGTGTTGCGCGGCGCGGACGCGCGGATCGAGGAACATGAAGCGCAGCACGTTGCGCTCGCGCGGCGGCAGCGATCCGTAATCCGTCAGCATCACGGTCGCGGCCCGGTTCCAGGCCACGATGTCCCACGTCGCGGTCCTGATGACGGCGGGACGCGGCTCCAGCGCATCGAGCACGCGTTGCAGCCGTGGCGTCACGCCTTCACTTTTTTGGTAGCGCACCTCGGGTGTGCGGCCGAGGCCGAGCAGGAACAGGTGCTCGCGCTCGACATCCGTCAGCATCAGCGCACGCGCGATGCGGTCGAGCACGTCGGCCGACGGCGCGCCGCCGCGGCCCTGTTCAAGCCAAGTGTACCAGGTCGCGCTGATATTGGCGCGCTGCGCCACTTCTTCACGGCGAAGGCCCGGCGTGCGCCTTCGCTCGGGGGGAAAGCCGAACGTCACAGGATCGAGCTTGCTGCGGCGGTCCTTGAGGTAAGCGCCGAGCAGGTTCTCCTGCGCGAGCAGTTCGCTCATGCTGTTACCTATTATACCATGATGTAGTCACTACTTTACCACGATAGCACGACGACCCAGATTTGTCTCCAGCAGAACCTGGAGACTTGCCGATGCGCATGTTCGTCGCTGGAGCGACCGCAACCGTTCCTTCCACGCCGTGGCCGATGCGGGCGTGCCTCGCCGGCATCGATCACCTCGCATGTCTCTCGCAATAACGGCGGAGAACACACCATGACAGACGCAACGATGTCGCTCGATGGCAAGCGTGTGATTGCGATCGGAGGATCGTCGGGGATCGGCTTCGCCGTCGCGGCGCTGGCGCAGGAGCGCGGCGCCGAGGTGGTAATTGCTTCCAGCAACACCGCCAATGTCGATGCGGCGGCGGCGCGGCTGCCGGGATCTTCCGGCCGCACCGTCGATCTGCGCGACGAAGCCGGCGTGTCGCGCTTCTTCGCAGAGGTCGGCAGCTTCGATCACCTCGCGATCACGGCGGGCGATCGGGGCGTCCCGGCGTTCGGCGCGGCGCGCGATCTCGATCTCGCTGCGGCGCGCGAGGCTCTTGCCTTGCGTTTCTGGGGCTCGCTCGCGGCGGTCAAGCACGGCAGCCGCGTGATCGCTGCGGACGGATCGATCACCCTGACCGGCGGCATGTTGGCGCATCGCCCGCAAAAGGGGATGCCGTTCGTGACCGCGGCGGCGGGCGCCATGGAGAGCCTGGCCCGCGGCCTCGCCGTCGATCTCGCGCCGGTCCGGGTCAATGCGGTGTGCCCCGGTCTCATTCTCACCGAGCGCGTCACGCAGATGCCGGAGGAGAGGGTGCGGGGTTATGTCAAAGGCCTGCCGCTGCCGCGCGCTGCATCGCCGGGCGAGGCGGCCACGGCCTATCTCTATCTGATGCTGAACAGCTACGTGACCGGGCAGACGCTTGCGGTGGATGGCGGCGGTCTGTTGGTGTGAGCCGCGCGCTCAGAGCGGGAAGCACCGCATGTAGGCCGCGAACAGCTGCCCGTCGTTATGACTCACCAGCTCCGAGGCGATCGCGTCGGCAATCTCAAGATCGCGGTTCTGCACGCGCAGCCATGCCTGGGTGTCGGCGGTGATGGTCAGGGCCGGCTCTCCGACGTGACGCCCCGGCACCACCTGGAGTTCCTTGCCCCTGATCATGACAGTCATGTCCAGCGCGCTCGCGCCGGTGAAGCGCAGATGCGTCACGAAATCGAGGCCTCGCGCCCGGCCGCGCTGGAATCCGAGCGAGAGCGAAAAGATGTAGGCCTGCAGGCTGCCGGTATGGCGGCCGGAGGTGACACGCTGGACCTTCTTGTGCGGAAAGCGTCGCGTCACGGTATCCTCGGCGTCGGTATCCGGGATCACGTAGACGAACTCGTCCTTGTCGATCAGCGGCTGCACCACCTCAGTGAAATGCGCGTCGCGATCGTGCAGGAAGGGGCCGATCACGTCCTCGCCGGCCGGGCAGGCCGAGATGCAATAGGCCGCCTTGTAGCCCGGCTTGAATGACAGCGATTGCCAGATGTTCAGCGTCTCGGTGCGGGGCACGCGGGCGCGATAATCCCTTGCGTCCTTTGCATCCGCGACCTTCTCCACCCACTGCGTGAAGTTGCCGAGAAAGTCGTGATAATTGTGGGTGTGGCAGGACAGGAAATCGAAGCCGCCGTCCGGCTTGATGGCGCCGACCGGGCATGCGGCGACGCACAGCTTGCACTCCAGGCAGGGATTGTAGTCGATCGGCTGGTCGTGCGCGTCTACGTCGCAGCCGAGCAGGACGGTGCCGAGCAGGACGAAGCTGCCGAATTGCGGGTGGATGACGCTGCGATGGATTCCCATCCGCCCGAGGCCTGCTTCGACCGCGATCGGCTTGTGCTGGACCATCATGATTCTCGGCAGGTCCATCTCCATCGGGAAGGCGGCGACCGAATTGCAGGCCGGGATGCCGTGTTCGTCGAGCGCACGAACGATGGCGCGCGCGGTCTCGTTGACGTGGTCGTAGGTGCCGTGGAATTCCTCGTTGGCGACCGATCGCGACGGCGAGCGCACCGGCTCGCGGTTCATGTGGCAGGCGATCGCGAGCAGCGAGCGCGTCCGGCCATAGACCTTGCGAATGAAGTCCCGCTGCGGCGCGATGGCGGCGCGGTCGAATTCGATGATGCCGACGTCGTCGGCTCCGCAATTCCGCGCGATCTGCTTGATGAGTTCCGACGACACCGGGACGTCGTGGACCGGCTGGCTGCTGCGTGCGCGTACCGCCCTGACCGTGGGATGATCATCCAGGCTCATGGTCCTGCTCTCCATGAAATTACATTCATCATATTATGGAGCGCGCCGGTGTCAGGCAAGTGAATTATCTGTCAGTGGTCATGTAATGGAACCGCCGGTCGTGTGTTTAGGGGACCCCGTGGTCGCACACGCGATCGTCATTGCGAGGAGCGAAGCGACGAAGCAATCCATCGTTCCGCATATGCCGAGAGATGGATTGCTTCGCTTCGCTCGCAATGACGGTAGAAAGACCGCCGCATCAATCCAGCAGCTTGGTGTCGTCGGGCGCCTGCGGCGGCGTCTTGATCGCGATCGCCTTGAGGGCGCGGCCGTTCGGCTTGGTGCCGCCATGCGGCGTGCCCTTCGGGATCACAATCAGGTCGCCGGGCTTCACCGTCACCTCCTTGTCGCCGAGCCAGACCGTGCCGGTGCCTTCGAGGATGAACTGCATCTCGTTGGTGTTGGGATGCATGTGCTTCGGCACGTTGCCGTCCTGGATCGAGACCGTGGCGCCGTCGGCCGAGACGAACATTTTTGAGCGGAAGCCTGTCTTGTTGGCGTCGCCGAGCTTGTCGCCCTCCATCTCGCCGGTGTGGATCACCTGCGCCGTGATGCTCTCGGCCGCGAGCGCCGGCCGCAGCAAATGGGTGACGCCGCAGCCGGCGGCGAACGCCGCGGCAATCGACAACGTGGTTGCAATGCGATTCATGAAGACCTCCCTTGGTGTTTGCCTTGAAGTATTCTTGTCTTGCTCAAGCGGCGGCGATGCTATGCCGTCGCCGCAGGCTTGGCCAGCTATCGGAAAGTCGCCTTCTCAAGCCGTGCCGGCTCCTCTATCTTGCGTGCCAGTCGAACGGAGGACGTCATGAACAAATGGCTTGGCAAACTTGCCGGAACGCTGCTGGCGCTGACCCTGTCCACGGGCCTTGCCGCGGCGCAAAGCAAGATCACCATCGCGGTCGGGGGCGGCGCCTGCCTGTGCTATCTGCCCACCGTGCTGGCCAAGCAACTCGGCGAATACGACAAGGCCGGGCTTGCGGTCGAGCTGGTCGACCTCAAGGGCGGCTCGGACGCGCTGAAGGCCGTGCTCGGCGGCAGCGCCGACGTCGTCTCCGGCTATTTCGACCACTGCGTCAATCTCGCGGCCAAGAAGCAGGAGCTGCAGGCCTTCGTGGTCTATGACCGCTACCCCGGCCTGGTGCTGGTGGTGTCGCCGAAGCACACCGGCGAGATCAACTCGATCAAGGATCTCGCGGGCAAGAAGGTCGGCGTCAGCGCGCCGGGCTCCTCCACCGACTTCTTCCTGAAGTACCTGTTGAAGAAGAACGGCCTCGATCCGGCCGGCACCGCCGTGATCGGCGTCGGCCTCGGCGCCACCGCGGTGGCGGCGATGGAACAGGGCCAGATCGATGCCGCCGTGATGCTCGATCCCTCCGTCACCGTGCTGCAAGGCAACTACAAGGACCTCAAGATCCTCAGCGACACCCGCACCCAGCACGACACGCTCGCGGTGTTCGGCGGCGAATATCCCGGCGGCGCGCTTTATTCGACCACGGCCTGGGTCAACGGCCACGAGAAGGAGGTGCAGGCGCTGACCAACGCGATCATGGCGACGCTTTCCTGGATCCATTCGCATTCCGCCGAAGACATCATGGCCAAGATGCCGGAGGAGATCGTCGGCAAGAACAAGGAGCAATATCTGGCGGCGCTGAAGAACACGATCCCGATGTTCTCTGAAACCGGCAAGATGGATCCGAAGGGCGCCGAAGCCGTGCTTGCCGTGTTCAGCGAGGGGTCGCCCGACGTCGCGAAGGCCGGCATCGACGTCACCAAGACCTACACCAACAAGTTCGTCGATCAGGTCAAGAAGACGACCGGAAGCACGAAATAAACGCGTGCGAGCGAGCATGCAGTCTCCGCTCATCTGTCGCGTCACCGCGCTCGACCTCGCCCTGCAGCGGCGTCCCTGGCCGTTCGCGGACGAGCGGCGCGCCGAGATCGATGCGCATTTCGCCGAGCAGCGGCGGCTGAACCCGAACCTGTGGAACGGCCGCGTCCTGCTCGGGCGCGATCCGGTGTTTGCCGGCGAGCGGCTCAGCGCGAGCTACTTCGAGACCGATTTCGCAAGCTTCCTCGCCTGGCGCGACTGGGGCTTTCCGGACCGCGAGGTATTCAACGGCTTCGGCATGGGCGCGCTGCTCTCAAGCGACGGCGCCTTCGTGTGCGGGGTGATGGGCGAGCAGACCGCGAATGCCGGCCGGATCTATTTTCCCTCCGGCACGCCCGATCTCGACGACATCAGGGGTGAGACGGTCGATATCGCCGGCAGCGTGATGCGCGAGCTCGAGGAGGAGACCGGCCTCACCGCGGCGGATTGCCATGCGGATCCCGACTGGCACTGCATCTACACCGGCGTTGCGCTGGCGATGATGCAGATCCTGCGCGTCGATAAGCAGGGTGATGCGCTGCGTGCCCGGATCGAGGCCAACCTGGCGCGCCAGGACAATCCCGAGCTTGCCGGCATCCATCTGGTCCGCAGCCGCGCCGACCTTAACCCCGCCATGCCGCGCTTCGTCACCGCGTTCATCGAAACGCAGCTGCCGGCGTAGAGCCTGCATGGATGTCCGTTTCCGAGAGCAGGTCCCAATCGACGCAAACGACCCGGGCAAGACGAACCGGATCACGAGCTCGAATCTGTTCGGACGCCATTGCGGAAATTTTGCCGCCACGCGGTTGGAACCGAGCGCCGTTTATCGCATTCATTTCTCAGTGGTAATTGCAACTTGCCAGGCTTGTGATGCTGTACACGGCACCGATCGCAGTGCCAGGGGCGCCACACGTGATCGTCATCGGGAATGAGAAAGGTGGCTCAGGAAAGACGACGATCGCGATGCATCTGGCTGTCGCGCTTCTGAAGCAGGGGCAGCGGGTCGGCACCGTCGATCTGGACAGCAATCAAAGGGCCCTGACGCGCTACATCGAAAACCGGCGCATCTGGGCCAACCACCGACGGATCAATCTGGAAATTCCGTCGCATCGTTACATTCGGCGTGCGGAGGGCGCGAAGCCTGACGACAATGAGGCCGCAGAAGTGGAGGCTTTCGGGGCGGCGGTCTCCAGCCTCAAGGGATCTCTCGATTTCCTGGTAATCGATACCCCTTCAACAGATACTTACCTGATGCGTCTCGCCCACCTCGTGGCGGATACGCTGCTGACGCCCGTCACTGACAGCTTTCTTGACCTCGGCACCCTGGCCTCCACCGATCCCATCACACACGAAGTGACGGGAGCGGGTCACTATGCGGAGTTGGTCTGCGACGCCCGCAGGCGACGCCTCCAATTTGACCGGAGCCATACCGATTGGGTTGTCATCCACAACCGCTCATCGGCGCGTCGGTTGGTGCGGCAGAGTCTTGCCGAAGCGGGAGCAAGGCTGGCGTTCAGGCCTCTCGGAGGTTGTTCCGAGCGAAACGTGTATCGCCGGTTCTCCGCCTCCGGGCTCACCGTCCTTGATGCACTGGACGAAGCAATCCTCGGTGAGCGCCCGGATCGGTCGCACCGATTGGCTCAACAGGAGATGCATCTTCTCATCGAGCTGTTGAGGCTGCCGATCAGCGAGCGCGCACGCCGGCGGGCCGCGGCGCGCGCGGAGTGGTTTCTGTCAGCACATGCGCCGCTTGATACTGGGGACCTGCTGGCCGATGAAATTGCCGATTCACAGGAGCCGGCCCACTGTCCGTGATTCCCGGAACGGCCCGACGTGCGAATGTCGCCCAAAGCGCAGCGCGCGGCCCATTGTAGTCTCGTGGGGGCTCTTTGCGCATAGCGGCATGAATCCACTGCATTGATGCAGATCAAGGCAAGTGGAACTCGTTCGGCTACCCTCCGAAGACATCAGGAGGGGCTCGCCATGTCGATCAGCCGTCGTCAAGCACTTGCAATACTGGGTGCCGCAGTTTCGCCCATCGCGATTTCTCGAGCTGCGCACGCCGATTTTGATGGTCCGGTTATGCGGGCGCTGGAGGGCGGCGAAGATTTCTGGCTCGCCCAGGATGCCTATATCTACGGATATCCGCTCGTGACGATGGAGATGACCCGCCGGGTCATGACAAACGTTGCCGCCGTGGAAGGCACACGCGGGCCGATGGGGCAACTCATCAAGCTCCGCAAGTACCCGGATGCCAGCTTCAGGGACGTAACGGCGCCCAACGCCGACACCCTCTACACATCGGCCTGGATCGACGTGGGAGACGAGCCTTGGGTCTTGAGCATGCCGGACATGAAGGACCGTTACTTCCTTTTTCCGATGCTGGATGGCTGGACTACCGTCTTCCAGGTGCCGGGCAAGCGAACGACCGGCACCAAGGCGCAGACCTACGCGATTACCGGACCGGGCTGGAAGGGAACACTTCCGGCAGGGGTCAAGGAGTACAAATCTCCCACGAGCATAGTCTGGATTTTGGGCCGCATCTACTGCACCGGCACGCCGGAAGATTACGCAGCCGTACACGCCGCGCAGGACGAGTTCAAGCTTGTGCCCCTCAGCGCCCACGGCAAATCGTACACACCCCCGCCGGGCAAGGTCGATGCCTCGATCGACATGAAGACGGCGGTTCGCGAGCAGGTCAACCGTATGGATGCCGCGGCCTATTTCACCCTTCTCGCGCAACTGATGAAGCGCAATCCGCCCACGGCCGCCGATGCACCCGAGGTCGCCAAGTTCGCGAAGATCGGTCTTGTCCCGGGCCAGGATTTCGATCCGAGCAAATTCGATGTCGCGTTCGCCAAGCGGGTCCCGCAGGTGGCATTCGACCGGATCATGTTGCAGTTCAAGGTCAACAAGGCGGTCCGGAACGTGAACGGCTGGGCTTTCGATAGCGAAACCGGCATCTATGGCACCAACTATTTCAACCGTGCCTTTGTCACCGCAATCGGACTTGGCGCCAATCGAATTCAGGATGCGTGCTATCCGACATCGCAGAAAGACGTCGACGACAAGGACTATCTCGGCAGCAACAAATACGTCATGCACTTCCCGAAGGGGCAGCTGCCTCCGGTCGCAGGCTTCTGGTCGCTCACGATGTATGACGAAAACTACTTCTTCGTCCCCAATCCGATCAACCGCCAGTCGATCAGCGCCCGCCAGAACCTCAAATCCAACCCGGATGGCTCGATCGATCTCTACATCCAGAAGGACAGTCCAGGTCCGGACAAGGAGAGCAACTGGCTTCCCGCACCTGCGGGCAAGTTTATCCTGATGTTGCGGATGTATTGGCCGAACGAGAAGTCGCCGTCGATCATCAACGGGACCTGGAAGCCGCCGCCGGTACGGAAGGTGACAAGCACGAAGGAAGTTTCGCGCTGACCCTGCGGTCGATGGACGGAGGCGGGCCCGATGCTGTTTCCCGACACTCCGTCCATCGAACAACTATCGCAGGTGATCGTCCAGGTCACCGCTCCGTCGTTCCTGCTCGGAGCTGTTGCCGGGTTCGTTTCGCTGCTGATCGCCCGCATGAACCGGGTGAGCGACCGGATCCAGGCGCTCAATGCAATCGCAGATAGCGACCGCACCAAAGCAGGGGCGACGGACATGCCCCAGCTGAGGCGCCGCGCCGAATTGCTGAACCGGGCGATCGTGCACTCCGCGATGAGCGCAATACTCACGTGCTTGCTCGTGATTGTGGCGTTCGTCAGCGCATATTTCCGGCTGCGGCACGAATTTGGTGTCGCCGTGCTTTTTGTTGTTGCTCTCTGCTTCTTCATGGCGGGGTTGGTAAATCTCGTCCGTGAAACCTGGATTTCCGTGCACGAGTATGCGCTGGATCGCTAGAACCGGAGTCGCTTCCGCGCATCGCCGCCGGCCGATGGCCGACGTTCGTTCAGGCTTTCTCCCGTGGGGCTATTTTGAGAGCCAG
Source organism: Bradyrhizobium sp. USDA 3364 (assembly GCF_054056355.1). Classification (NCBI taxonomy): domain Bacteria; kingdom Pseudomonadati; phylum Pseudomonadota; class Alphaproteobacteria; order Hyphomicrobiales; family Nitrobacteraceae; genus Bradyrhizobium; species Bradyrhizobium sp. USDA 3364. The sequence continues at coordinate 253,978 of NZ_JBSRYG010000002.1, read as the reverse complement.
GCGGACGCAGGCTTTATGATCGCTCGCCCTGACGCCACGCGTCGGCACCTTTCCGCCGAAACTTTGCGCAAGCCTGCGCCGTGGCGACGCAGCCATCGCGCTTGACATCACCGGCCGCTCCCCCTGTGATAGGGCCGCACGACAACAAAAAATGCAGTGCACAATCTCTGGGGAGGGATTCATGCCGGTCAGGAGGGCCGCCCGCTGGCTCGCGGGTCTGTCTGTCGCGGTTGCAGCGCTGGGCGCGGCCGTTCCAGCGCAGGCGCAGGACAAGAAGATCAAGATCGGCGTGATTTTCGATTTAACCGGCCCTTTGGCCGGCGGCGGCTCCGAGCTGCAATATACCGGCGTCAAGATCATGCTCGACCATTACGCTAAGACCGGCGTCGAGGGTTACAAGGTCGAGGCGGTCTATGCCGACGCGCAGAGCAAGCCCGACATCGCCATCAACGAGGCCGTCCGCCTGCTCGAGCAGGAGAAGGTCGACATGGTGATGGGCTTCTTCTCCTCGGCGCAATGCGTGCCGGTGGCGGCCCGGGTCGACCAGATGAAGAAATTCATGTGGATCACGACCTGCATCTCCTCGGGCGTGTTCGACGGCAAGAACTACAAATACGTGTTTCGCCCGCAGGCCGCCGGCAACCAGTACGGCATGATGACGACCGACTTCATCGCGCAATATTCGATGTCCAAGTTCGGCAAGGAGCCGAAGGACCTGCGGGTTGCCATCATCCATGAGGACGGCGCCTATGGCGTCGACGTCTCCAAGGGCAACGAGGCCGGCGCCAAGAAGGCCGGCTTCAACGTCGTGCTCAAGGAGGGCTATTCGGCGACCGCGCCCGATCTGTCGGCGCTGGTAACCAAGCTGAAGCGCGCCAAGCCTGACGTGATTTTCCACACCGGCTACAATCCGGACATTACCCTGCTGTTCCGCCAGGCGCGCGAGCAGGGGCTGAAGTTCGGCGCCATCGTCGGTCACGGCGCGGGCTACGGCGTCTACGAGAAGCTGAAGGAAGGCCTCGGCGCCGACGCCAACTATCTCTTCAACACCGATCCGATCTCGATCTGGCTCGCCAATCAGAAGGGCATGGATCCGAAACTGCCGCCGGTCATCAAGATGGTCGGCGAGGAGTTTGACCGGCTGAAGCCCGGCGTGCCGATCCGTTCCGCCCATGTCGGCATCGGAGCGGCCAACGCCTATGTGTTCCTCGACGACGTGCTGCCGCGCGCGATCAAGAAATACGGCGGCGTCGATCCGGATGCGCTGCGCAAGGCCGCGCTCGACACCGACATCCCCGAGGGCGGCACCATGCTCGGCTACGGCGTGAAGTTCTACGGCGAGGGCGAGCGGTATGCCGGGCAGAATGCGCGCTCGTTCCCGGTGGTGCTGCAATATATCGACGACAAATCCTACGTGGTGTGGCCGAAGAGCCAGATGCAGCGCGAGACCGAGCTGCCGCTGCCCGCCGGTACCACCTACAGCTACAAATAGCTCGCTTTTGGAAGGAACCGCCGTGCTCGCCGTCGAAGGCCTGGTCAAGCGGTTTGGCGGCTTTCGCGCCGTCAACAACGTGTCGTTCCGCGTCGAGCAGGGCGAGATCCTCGGCCTGATCGGCCCGAACGGCTCGGGCAAGAGCACAATCTTCAACATGCTGTCGGGCACGCTGCCGCCGACCTCGGGCTCGATCCTGTTCGACGGCCACGAGATCGCGGGCCTCGCTCCGCACCGGATCATCGTCGGCGGCATCGGCCGCACCTTCCAGATCCCGCGGCCGTTCCATCGGCTGAGCATTTTCGAGAATGTCGCGCTGGCCGGCTTCTACGGCCAGGGCCGGCATAGTCGCAGCAAGGCCGAGGAGGCGGCCGAGCGCGCGCTCGCGATGGTTGGGCTACCGACCGATCGTCATGCCAGCGTCGAGGGCCTCGGCGCCGCCGGATTGAAGAAGCTGGAACTGGCCAAGGCGATCGCGACCGGGCCAAAACTGTTGCTCGCCGACGAAAGCCTCGGCGGCCTCGACGAGGCCGAGATGGACCAGGCTGCCGACATGCTGCGCCGGATCCGCGACGAGCTCGGCATCACCATCATCTGGGTCGAGCATATCATGGGCGTGTTGATGCGCGTGGTCGATCGCGTGATGGTGCTCGATCACGGCGAGAAGATCGCCGAAGGGCTGCCGGCCGATGTCGCCGGCGATGCCCGGGTGATCGAGGTCTATCTCGGCACCGATGCGGATGCGAGCCTTGCGGCGGCGGCCGCCGCGCAGGCGCGCCGGCGGATCGGGGCGTGAGCCGCATGCTGGAATTGAAATCGATCGATGCGGGCTATGGCAGCTTCCAGGCACTGTTCGACGTCAGCCTCGACGTCAGGGCGGGCGAGGCGGTCGGCGTGATCGGGCCGAACGGCGCCGGCAAGACCACCCTGATGCGCGTGATCTCCGGCTTGATCCGCCCGATCAGGGGCAGCATTGCGATGGAGGGCACCGACGTCGTTGCAACCCCGCCGCATCGCATCGTCAGCCTCGGGATCGCGCATGTGCCGGAGAATCGCCGGCTGTTTCCGCGGCTCACGGTGGCGGACAATCTCAAGATGGGCGCCTACATGCAGGGCGCCCGCGCACATTACGCCGAGCGGCTGGAGTTCGTGTTCGAGCTGTTCCCGCGGCTCAAGGAGCGCCTGCAGCAGATGGCCGGCACCATGTCGGGCGGCGAGCAGCAGATGTGCGCGATCGGCCGCGCGCTGATGTCGAACCCGAAGCTGCTGCTGCTCGACGAGCCGTCGGCCGGGCTCGCGCCGGTCGTGGTGCAGCAGGTGTTCGAGCTGGTCAAGCGCATCCGCGCCTCGGGGCTGACGGTCTTGATCGTCGAGCAGAATGTGCAGCAGGTGCTGCGCGTGGTCGACCGCGCCTATCTGCTGGAAGCCGGCAGCATCCGCGCCGCCGGCTCGGCAGCGGAGCTCGCGGCCAGCGACACCATCAAGCAGGCGTATTTGGGGGTGTAGGGGATGATAACCGAGAAACGGACGAGTGCCCTCACGCATTTCCCCGTCATCCTGAGGAGCCGCGAAGCGGCGTCTCGAAGGATGAATCGGCCACAGACGGGCCGTGCTTCCTTCGAGGCTCGCAAGAGCTCGCACCTCAGGATGACGGCTAACTGGATAACGACGTCAGGGTCAAGGTAGAGTAGCCATGCAATCCTTCCTCGACATCTTCGACATCTACCTGCTGGAGGCCGTCATCAACGGCATCCTGCTCGGCGGCGTGCTGGCGCTGCTGGCGCTCGGGCTCAATTTGATCTTCGGCGTCATCGACGTCACCTGGATCTGCTACGCCGAGCTCGTGATGATCGGCATGTACGGCATGTACTATCTGGTGCAGGTCTTCCACCTGCCGTACTGGGCCGCCGCGCCGCTGGTCATCCTGCTGGTGGCGCTGCTTGGCGCCGCACTGCATTTCCTGGTCATCGAGCCCTTGCTGACTGCGCCGCCGATCAACCAGCTGCTCGCCACCGGCGGCGTGCTGTTCATCCTGCAGAGCTTCGCCACGGTCGCCTTCGGCATCGATTTCCGCAATCTCGGCATCCGCCTGCCGGTGCTGGCGCTCGGCGAGATGAATTTCAGCTACGCGCGATTGCTGTCGTTTGCGGCGGCGCTGGTCGGCATGGTCTGCGTCTATCTGTTCCTGACCCGCACCTTCACCGGCACCGCGATCCGCGCCATCGCGCAGGACCGCCAGATCATGCCGCTGATGGGCGTCGATCCGAAACGGATCTATCTCGTCACCTCGGCGATCGGCGGCGGGCTTGCCGGTCTCGCCGCCTGCCTGTTGGTGCTGCAATATGACGTGCATCCGTTCGTCGGCCTGTCGTTCGGGCCGATCACCTTCCTGATCTGCGTGCTCGGGGGGCTGGGCAATTTCATCGGCGGCTTCATCGCCGCCTTCGTGTTCGCCGAGATCATCTCGCTCGGCGGCCTGTTCTCCGATCTCGAATGGGGCTACGTGCTGGCGTTCGCGTTCTTCATCGTGATGATGTTCATCCGGCCCGCGGGTCTGCTGGCGAGGCGCTCGTGAGCAGCAAGCCGGCCATCTGGATCATCGCGCTGCTCGCGCTCATCGCGCTGCCCTTCGTGCACCGCGATCCCTATCATCTGCACGTGCTGGTGCTGATCCTGATCTGGTCGTTCGCTTACACCTCGTGGTCGATCATGGGCCGCTTCGGCCTGGTCTCGCTCGGCCATGGCGGCTTCATGGGCATCGGCGCCTATGTCACCGCGCTGCTTTGGAATCACCTCGGCGTCTCGCCCTGGATCGGCATTCCCCTGAGCATGGCGACGGCCGGCGTGCTCGCGCTCGTCGTCGCTTATCCCTGCTTCCGCTTCCGCATCACCGGGCACTATTTCGTGCTGGTGACCTTGGCGCTGTCCGGCATCGTGCTCCAGGTCATCACCGCGACCCGCGACTATACCGGCGGCTCGCTCGGCTACACGCCGCAGCGCGCCCAGAGCGGCAAGGGGCTGCTCGCGCTGCAATTCGACGACAAGACCACCTGGTACCTGATCGCGCTCGCGGTCTGGGTCGCAGGGCTCGTGATCTGGCGCGCGATCGACCGCAGCATGATCCGCCACGCCATGGAGGCGATCTCGGAGGATGAGGACGCGGCCGCCGCGGCCGGCGTCAATGTCACCGCCGAGAAGCTCAAGATCACCCTGATCAGCGCGCTGATGACGGCGCTGTCAGGCGCGCTGTATTGCCAGTACCAGATGTTCATCTCGCCGGATACCGTGAGCGGCATCGCGGTCTCCTTGCAGATGGTGTTCGCGGCGATCGTCGGCGGCGTCTATGTTGCGCTGGGGCCGACGGTCGGCGCGATCATCACCATCGTGCTGGCCGAGGTGCTGCGCATCTCGTTCGGCACCAAGGCGGTCGGCTGGGACAATCTGGTCTATGGCGTGCTGCTGGTGCTGTTCATCATCTTCCTGCCCAAGGGCATTCTTGGTAGCCTGATCGACCGGATCAAATCGCCACGTAAGCCGTCGAGAGGCCATGAGCAGCAAATCGTCCCCATCGCTCGCCGATGAACTGAAACCCTTTGTTGCGCCGTTCCGCTTCGACGGGGCGGGCGGATTTCACCTCAAGTCGTATCCGACCGCCGAGAAGGGCGGCATCGAGAAGGACGCCGGCGGCAAGATCATCGAGGCCAACCGCAAGCGGCTGAACGATTTCCAGGAGAAGCTCTACGCCCAGGACCGCTGGTCGCTGCTGCTGATCTTCCAGGGCATGGATGCCGCCGGCAAGGATTCCGCCATCAAGAGCGTGTTCGAGGGCGTCAACCCGCAGGGCTGCGAGGTCTCCTCCTTCAAGCAGCCGTCGAGCAGGGAACTCGACCACGACTACATGTGGCGCGCCATGATCGCGCTGCCGGAGCGCGGTCGCATCGGCATCTTCAACCGCTCCTATTACGAGGAATGCCTGGTGGTGCGCGTGCATCCCGAGGTGCTCGGCAAGCAGAAGATCCCGAAGAAGCTGGTGACCAAGGAGATCTGGCGCGAGCGCTTCGAGGACATCTCCGCGATCGAGCGCTATCTGTCGCGCAACGGCACCGTGATCCTGAAATTCTTCCTGCACGTCTCCAAGGAGGAGCAGCGCCAGCGCTTCCTCGACCGGCTCGAGGAGCCGGCCAAGAACTGGAAGTTCTCGATGGCCGACGTCTCCGAGCGGGAGCTGTGGGCGAAATACCAGGCGGCCTATCAGGACATGATCCACCACACCGCAAGCAAGCACGCGCCCTGGCACATCGTGCCTGCCGACCACAAATGGTTTGCCCGCGTCGTGATCGGTTCGACCATCGTCAATGCGCTCGACAGGCTCGAGCTGAAATTCCCCGAGGTCGACAAGGCCGAGCTCGGCGAATTCAAGCGCGTCCGCGCGGCACTGGAGGCGGAAGGCAAGGGCGGGGCGGCGGAGAAGAAGGCGGCGAAGAAGGAGGCTACGAAAGCTTAGCGGCGCGTTTTCTCTCGCGCGTGGCCCGTTACGTAAGGGGAGCAAGCTGGTCAGGCTCCCTCCCTGGTACCCCTCTCCCCAACCCTCCCCCGCAAGGGGGGAGGGAGCCCTTCCAGGGGTGCGTCCTCACAGGGTCAGATCGGCAATGTGCAACGATACGCTCACGCCGCGGCTTCGCCGAACACCATCTGCCAGCCCTTGCGCGTATCCATGTATTCCCGCACCTGCTTGATGCGGCCGGCCTCGACCGTGAACACGAAGCAGTAGTCGTTGTCGTAGGGCCGGCCGCCGGGCAGCGTCGCGCGCATGCGCTCCTCGACGATCACGCTGTCGCCGTCGGCATGCACCGCGCGGAAGCTGATGTCGATCTCGGTGAACAGGCGGTGCATCTCGGTCGAGATGAAGCCGGCGATCGCCTCCGCGCCGATCATGTGGTCGGTGTGATCGAGCGCGACCGCGGTGGCGTTGCGCGCCGGCGCGATCCATTCGGCGTCCGGCGCGAACAAGGCGGCAATCAAATCGGCGTCGCGTGTCCTGAACGTTTGCCAGGCGTTGAGGACGATTTCCTTGGCAGTTTCCTTGGCGGTCGGGCTGGTCATTGCGATGTCTCCAACTGGTGATCGACCGGTTCGATCTAGGTCAGCGCAGCGCGTCGTGCTGGCCGGAATCGGACCTCATCACCGCCGGCCCCTTTCCCTGATCGCGCGATGCGCTAGTCTCCGCCCCATGCTGAGCTTCGAGATCTGCAACGCCGCGCGGCTGCGGCGCGACGCGCGCTATGACGGCCGCTTCTTCACCGCGGTGAAGACCACGCGGATCTATTGCCGTCCGGTCTGTCCGGTGAAGCACCCGTTGCCGCGTAACGTCACCTACTACCCGACCGCGGCCGCGGCCGAGGCGGCGGGCTACCGGCCGTGCCTGCGCTGCCGTCCGGAAACCGCGCCGTTCTGCCCGGCGTGGAACGGCACGCGCTCCACGGTTGCGCGCGCGCTGAAACTGATCGACGGCGGCGCGCTCGAGCGCGGCTCGGTCGCGGCACTCGCCGACCGGCTCGGCATCACCTCGCGCCATCTCACCCGGCTGTTCGAGCGTCATGTCGGCGCCAGTCCGCAGCAGGTCGCGATCACCCGCCGCGTCCAACGCGCCAAGCGCCTGATCGACACGACAGACGATGCGATGACCGAGATCGCTCTCCGCGCCGGCTTCGGCAGCGTCCGCCGCTTCAATGCCGCCTTCGCCGACCTCTACGGCCGCTCGCCATCCAGCCTGCGGGCGTCTTCGCGCGCGCGGAGCCGAGGCGGGCGAGCGCTGGGCGAGGTAGCTGCATCGCCAGCCGATGTGGGTGAGCCCATTGGTCGGGCTCCCCTTGCCGGGTCGGATGCGAGGCGCTTGAACGATTTCGGAATATTGGAAATTTATCCCTGAGTTGCCCGACACGTCAAGTCGCCTTGTCGAACGCCGGCAGCCGCCGGCTCCTTTGCATGGGGTTGTTTTCAATATTTTGGCCGCGCGCGGCGGCGGCGGTCCCGCAACGGGGAGGAGATCCCACTGCTAGTGCGCCCCTGATGTGCCGTGCGGTCTCGGCACGTTAGGTCAATCCTCCTGACCATCTTTACCCATTGCGGCGGCTCGCCATAATCGTCTAGAACGACGGCGCACAGCGCGTCCCGGCAACCAACCGTCAATGGTTTTGACCGAGGGTTTGGCGCTCAACAGGGTCTGGCAATGCTGATTCGCGGCCAAATCGATGGGATTTCGGGGGAGGTGGCCCGGGCTACCGCCACGTTCCCGGCCGCAGCGCCCACCCTCCTTATTGGCGGCCTGCTTCTTACCTGCCCCTGAGGGCCGGCTGGGCATCTGCGCCTGGGCACTCAGGGGTTTGTACGAGATCACCGGACCCTGATATCGCCCAAGTAAACGCTCAAGTAGCAACATGACGGGCGCAAAGCTCAAAGGAATTTCTGACATGGCCACCGCTGATAAGTCCGAGAAGGACCGCGTCATCATTTTCGATACCACCCTGCGCGACGGCGAGCAGTGCCCCGGCGCCACCATGACCTTCGAGGAGAAGCTCGAGGTCGCCGAACTGCTGGACGATATGGGCGTCGACGTCATCGAGGCCGGCTTCCCGATCACCTCGGAAGGCGACTTCCAGGCGGTCAGCGAGATCGCCCGCCGCTCCAAGAACTCGGTCATCGCGGGCCTGTCCCGCGCCCATCCGGCCGACATCGACCGCTGCGCCGAGGCCGTCAAGTTCGCCCGCCGCGGCCGCGTCCACACCGTGATCGCCACCTCGCCGCTGCACATGCGGGTGAAGCTGAACAAGACCCCGGAGGAGGTCATCGAGACCTCGGTCGCGATGGTCGCCCGCGCCCGCAACCAGATCGACGACGTCGAGTGGTCGGCCGAGGACGGCACCCGCAGCGAGATGGATTATCTGTGCCGGATCGTCGAAGCCGTGATCAAGGCCGGTGCCACCACGGTGAACATCCCCGACACCGTCGGCTACACGGTGCCGGAGGAATACACCCACTTCATGAAGACGCTGATCGAGCGCGTGCCGAACTCCGACAAGGCGGTCTTCTCGGTGCATTGCCACAACGATCTCGGCATGGCGGTCGCCAACTCGCTGGCCGGCATCATGGGCGGTGCGCGCCAGGTCGAATGCACCATCAACGGCATCGGCGAGCGCGCCGGCAATGCCGCGCTGGAAGAGATCGTGATGGCGATCAACGTGCGGAACGACAAGTTTCCGTACTGGAACAAGATCGACACCACGCAGCTGACCCGCGCCTCGAAGGTGGTGTCGGCCGCGACCTCGTTCCCGGTGCAGTACAACAAGGCGATCGTCGGCCGTAACGCGTTCGCGCATGAGAGCGGCATCCATCAGGACGGCGTGCTGAAGGATGCCTCGACCTACGAGATCATGCGGCCCGAGATGGTCGGCCTGAAGCAGTCCTCGCTGGTGCTCGGCAAGCATTCCGGCCGCCATGCTTTCATCCACAAGCTGGAGGAGCTGGGCTACAAGCTCGGCCCGAACCAGCTGGAGGATGCCTTCACGCGGATGAAGGCGCTGGCCGACCGCAAGAAGGACATCTACGACGAGGACATCGAGGCGCTGGTCGATCAGGAGATGGCCGCCGCCCACGATCGCATCAAGCTGACCTCGCTGACCGTGATCGCCGGCACCCATGGCCCGCAGCGCGCGACCATGAAGCTCGACGTCGACGGCCAGATCAGGATCGAGGAAGCCGAGGGCAACGGCCCGGTCGACGCCGTGTTCAACTGCATCAAGCGCCTGGTGCCGCACGAGGCCAAGCTGGAACTGTACCAGGTCCACGCGGTGACCGAAGGCACCGACGCGCAGGCCGAAGTCTCGGTGCGCCTGGCGCATGAGGGCCGCTCGATGACCGCGCGCGCCGCCGATCCCGACACGCTGGTTGCCTCGGCCAAGGCCTATCTCGGCGCCCTGAACAAGATCGTCATGAAGCGCCAGCGCGACGTGCCCGCGGCCAAGGTCGCGGGGTGACGCGCAAGAGCGGTCGAGAGTTGAGAACGCGGCGCTCCGGCGCCGCGTTTTTGTTTAGGCGCCCCTTATCTTGCTTCGTCATCCTGATGAGGAGCGCGCAGCGCGTCTCGAAGGATGGATGCACGGCCCCGTCGTTGCGAGCGGAGCGAAGCAATCCATCTTTCCGCTTGTTGATGCATGGATTGCTTCGTCGCTTGGCTCCTCGCAATGACGGCCGTGGTTGATCGCTTGGGATGGAATTTCCAATTCCTGGTAATTCCTGGAATCGCATCCCAATAATCCGCCCCATTCCGCACCGCTTTGGAATCTTCCGCGCCGGCTCCGGCGGTATCCTGTGGCCTTTCCCGGGACGCCCGCCCATGCAGATCGCCTCGATCGTATCAGACACGCAACGCAGCCCCACGCCCGCGGAGGCCGCGCTGACGCGCCGGGTCGACCTCACCACGCTCCGCCTGTTCGTCGCGGTCTGCGACGAGCAGAACCTCACCCGCGCCGCGCAGCGCGAGGGGATCGCGGCCTCGGCGGTGTCGAAGCGGATGAACGATTTCGAGCTGGCGTTCGGCGTCACGCTGTTCAAGCGGCTCGCCAAGGGCATGGCGCTGACGCCGGCCGGCGAGGCGCTGCTGCATCACGCCCGGGTCACGCTGCTCAACGTCGAGAAGATCGCGGTCGAGCTGTCGGAATATTCGCAAGGCGTGCGCGGCCACGTCCGCATGCTCGCCAACCTCTCGGCGATCGTTCAGTATCTGCCCGACGATCTCTCCGCCTTCTTCGCCGCACACGAGCTGCTCCGCGTCGATCTGCAGGAGCGGCCGAGCGGGCAGGTGGTGCGCGGCATCGAGGAGGGCGCGGCCGAGATCGGCATCTGCTCCGCCGAGGCCGACAGCCGTGCGCTCGAAGCCTTCCATTACCGCTACGACAATCTGGTGGTGGTGATGCGGCCGGACCACCCGCTGGCCGGGCGCGAGACATTGCTGTTCACCGAGACGCTCGATTTCGACCATATCGGCCTGCACACCGCGAGTTCGATCTATCTGCGCTCGCAATATGCGGCGACGCAGGCCGGCAAGACGATGCGGCTGCGCATCAACGTGCCGGGCTTCGACGCGGTCTGCCGCATGGTGCAGGCCAATATGGGGCTCGGCCTGATCCCCGATCGCGCCTTCCGGGTCATCGGCGCCGGCATGGGCCTTCGCGCCATCCCGCTGCGTGACGACTGGGGGCGGCGCGAGCTGAAGATCGTGGTCCGCGACGCCGCGCATCTGTCCGCAACCGGCCGCCTGATGCTGGACTATCTGCGCACGATCGAAACGGATCGTCTCGGGCGCGTTGGCGGACTCGCCGGCTAAGGCACGATCCGGAAAAGTGTGAAGCGGTTTCCCCTCGCGACAAACGCGAAACGCTTGCGCCGGGATCATCTCAAACCGCAAGCCAGGGCACGCTGCCGGATTTCCGGAACGTGAACGCGACTGCGGCGATCTGTCACAAGGGTGTCGCGGTCGCCCCCGTAAGAGGAGCCCATTCCAATTTTCAAGAAATGGGGGGCTCATGTTCAAATCAATCGCCACATCGCAAACCACGCGCCGCGCCATTGTCCGGCACCTGATCGTCGGCACGGCGCTCTCACCGGTGCTGTTTGCGATCCATCCGGCACTGTCGCAGACCGCCGGCAATCCGCATGAATTGCTCGTCAGCACAGCGGTCTACGCCGGCAAGCCGTCGACCGTCACGGTCGGCCAGACGCTGCCGACCGGCGCGACGGCGGTGGCCGACGGCACCTATCCGGGTGTCTTCAACAACGTTGCCGTCGATTCGAACTTCGGCGTGACCGCGCCGGTCGTGATCAAGAAATTCCATCTGGAAGGCCACCGGCTGCGCGAGATCGGCGTGTTGACCGTTCCGGCTGACGTGGCGGTGACGAGCTTCAGCTCCAAGTCCGAATTGTCGCTGCATTTGTCGCCCGACGGCAAGGCCGTGACCTTCATGGGCTATGACGCTGCGGTGAACCAACTGGACATCTCCAACTCCAATTCGCCCAACCATGTCGATCCCACCAATCCGGACACCAGCGTGCATGCGCGCGTGGTGGCGGAGCTGGATTTCGACGGCTCGCTGCACCGGACCAAGGTCAACATCTATAGCGGCGACAACGGCCGCGGCGCGATCCGCGCCAACAAGGTCAATGGCACCCAGGCCGACCAGTATTTCACGGTCGGCAATGCCGGCAACGGCAGCGGCACCCAGCCGGTGCTCGTCGTCAACGACACCGGCGTTCAGCTTGCGACGCCGGGCGTCGACGGCTCCGATGCCGTGGTGGGCGTGCAGCAGGGAACGCCCGGCAGCAAGAACGGCTTCCAGTTCGGCTTCTCGGTCACGCAGCTCGGCTTTGCTGCCGACAAGTCCGGCAAGGACGACAATTTCCGCGGCATCGCGATCTCCGGCAACACGCTCTATGTGACCAAGGGCAGCGGCAGCAACGGCATCAACACGGTCTATCAGGTTGGTCAGCCCGGCGTGCTGCCGACCCGGGATACTGCCGCCTCGACGACGTTCAGCATTCTTCCGGGCTTCCCGAACAATCCCACGGCGAACTCCGGTGCCAACGGCTTCTATCCGTTTGGCATCTGGTTCGCCAATGCGACGACGCTCTATGTCGCGCAGGAAGGCGACGGCAAGCTGGCGGATGCGGCGGCATCGACGACGGCCGGCCTGCAGAAATGGGTCTATGCCAACGGCACCTGGACCCTGGCCTACACGCTGCAGAAGGGCCTGAACCTCGGCACCTCCTATCACGTCAACGGCTATCCGACGGATCCCGCAACCGGTGGCCTGCGCAACATCACCGGCCGCGTCCACCGCGACGGCACCGCGACGATCTTCGCGGTGACGTCGACCGTCGGCACCTCGGTTGAGCCGGGCGCTGATCCGAACCAGGTGGTCGCCATCACGGACAGGGTCGCGGCGACGCAGCTGCCTGCGAATGAAGCGTTTGACGTGGTTGTGCCGCCCGCGTTCGGAACGGTCTATCGCGGCGTGTCGTTCGCCCCGGTCAATTGCGATGGCGATCATGGTCAGATGAAGGATCATGGTCGCGGTCACGACGGCGACGACAACGCCCAGGGCGACGACGTCTGCGGTCCGACCAGGATCGCTGCAGGGCATTGATTGCCCGCCGCCAGCGGAGCCTCCGCCGGTTGCTCCGGTCAGGCTTCGCCTGGGGTAAATGCAGCAGGGCGCGATCGGCTGATCCCCGATCTCGCCTTTTGCGCTGCACCAGCCTCATTATCTCCCTGCAGAATCTTCACGCAGCCGGGACCTGCCGGTTGTCGCCACGCGGGTTACGTTGTGGACAACGATTCACCGCGGTGCGTGCATCCGGCAAGGCGGCATGGGGACAGGAGTGCTATGATGGCGAACACGATTTCCGGCATTCAGATCCCGGACAGCAAGATCGCCCGGGAGGCCGCCGAGTTGGTCCGGCAATACGAGACCGAGATGCTGTTCAATCACTCGGTTCGCGTCTTCGTGTTCGGCGCGCTCAAGGGCGTCAGGCAAAATCTGAAATTCGATCCCGAACTGCTTTACGTCGCCGCGCTGTTTCATGATCTGGGGCTTGTCGATCATTTCCATAGCGAGACGAAGCGGTTTGAAGTCGACGGGGCCGATGCGGCGCGCAAATTTCTCCGGAGCCATGGCATCCCGGAGCCGAAAGCGGATCTGGTGTGGGAAGCGGTTGCCCTGCATACGACGCCCGGCATCCCGCAATTCATGCGGCCGGAGATCGCGCTCACTAATGCGGGTGTTCTGCTCGATGCCGTCGGCGTCGGATACGACGAGTATACGCCCGAACAGCGGGACAGCGTCCTTGCCGCGTTTCCGCGCGGCGATTTCAAGAACGAGTTCATCGAGGTTCAGACTTGCTCGGCGCTCAAGAAGCCGCAGACCACGTTCGGCACGGTCAATTTCGATTTTGTGATCGATCGCGATCCCGCATTCCACCGGCCGAATGCCTGCACCCGGATTCGCAATACGCCGTGGCCGAGCTGAGTGGGGCGGCGGACATCATCCGCCGTCAAGCGCGGCGAGGCGATCGGCTTCCATGATGTCTTCGACGGTATTCGCATTGAAGAACGGATCCAGCGGCTCGGTCGGCCATTCGACCGTGGCCAGCGGATAGCGCGCGGTCCAGCGGTCGATCTTGCGCACATCCTCGTCGACCAGCGCATGGCGCAATTCGCCGCGCAGGCGCACGCTCCAGAGGCCGATGACCGGATGGGTCTGTCCGCCGGACGAGGCGACCGCAAGCTCGGCATTCTCCGCTATCCGCGCCTGCTCCAGGCGTGCGACGAGATCGCGCGGAAGAAACGGACAGTCGCCCGCCGCGCTCAACACCCATTGCGCGTCCGGCCGGTTGGCGGCGGTCCAGTCGAGCGCGGCCAGGATGCCGGCGAGAGGGCCGGGAAAATCCGCGACATCGTCGGCAACGACCGGAAGACCGAACGCGGCGAAGCGCGCCGGGTCGCCATTGGCGTTGATGATCAGCCCGCCGCATTGCGGCGCTAGCCGGTCGATCACCCGCTGCAGGATGGTGCGGCCGGCGATCTTGCGCATCGGCTTGTCGCCGCCGCCCATCCGTCGCGCGAGGCCGCCGGCGAGCAGCACGCCGGGGATGTCAGTCATTGCCGGCCTCGCCCTTGCGCTTGTGACGCATCGATTCCTCTTCCACATAGTCGAGGTTCTGGTCGTAGACGATCCGCTCCTGGCCGGACAGCGCGATGAAGCGCTTGCCGCGGGCGCGCCCGACCAGCGTCAGTCCGACCTGCCGCGCCAGATCGACACCCCATGCCGTGAATCCGGAGCGGGAGATCAGGATCGGGATGCCCATCCGCACTGTCTTGATCACCATCTCGGATGTGAGACGCCCCGTGGTGTAGAGGATCTTGTCCGCGGGATCGACGTTGTGGCGATAGATCCAGCCCGCGATCTTGTCGACGGCGTTGTGCCGGCCGACATCCTCGGTGTAGCAGACCGGCGTGCTCTCCTTGCAGAGCACGCAGCCGTGGATGGCGCCTGCTTCCAGATAGAGCGACGGCATTGTGTTGATGGTGTGCGTCATCCGGTAGAGCCAGGAGGTACGCAGTTCGGCCTTCGGCAGCGCGACCTTCTCGACGGCTTCGAGCAGGTCGCCGAACGCCGTGCCCTGGGCACAGCCCGAGGTCTGGGTGCGCTTCTTCAGCTTGGCCTCGAAATTGGTGTGGTGCTCGGTGCGCACCACGACGACCTCGAGATCGTCGTCATATTCGACCTCGGTGACGACGTCGTCGTATTTCAGCATGTTCTGGTTCAAGAGGTAGCCGAGCGCGAGATATTCGGGATAGTCGTTGATCGTCATCATCGTGACGATCTCCTGCGCGTTCAGATACAGCGTCAGCGGCCGCTCCACCGGCACCTTGATCTCGGTCCGCTCGCCGGTCTGATCGACGCCGACGACGCGCTCCGTCAGGCGCGGGTCGTCCGGATCAGGAACAATGATGGGAGCGGTGGTCTTCTTGGTCACAGGTCTGCGTCCCGATGGGTTCACATGGCAACGGTGCTAGGGATATAAGCACGATCGGAGACTGACTTGCCACTCTCCGCCGCTTCGCCGGAACTGCCACGGACGGTCCGGCTTAAGGATAACGCCGCAGGTCGCGATCCGGGTCGAACAAATCTTGTCGATGGCCGAGGACTGAAGGACACAATGGCGCAGCTTTCGGACGACTGCTTCGCGTTCGGCGGACCGATGATGTCGGTCGACGAGGCCGTCGCGATCATCGCCGCGCGCGTCAAGCCGGTCGGCGAGACGGAAGCCGTTGCCCTGGTGGATGCCGACGGACGCATCCTTGCCGGCGACCTGGCCGCACCCCTGGCGTTGCCGCCCTTCATGAATTCCGCCGTCGACGGCTACGCCGTATCAGGCACGGACCTGCCGGCGAGCGGCGAGCGCGCGTTTCCGGTCGCAGGCCGCGTGCAGGCAGGAGCGCCGGCGCAGCCCGCGCGGCCCGGCCAGGCGGTGCGGATCTTCACCGGCGCGCCGATGCCCGACGGCACCGACACCGTGTTCATGCAGGAAGACGTGCGGATCGACGATGCGGGCAACGTCATCCTGCCGGCCGGCCTGAAGCCCGGCGCCAATGTGCGCCCGGCCGGCGAGGACATCGCACGCGGCCACGTCGCGCTGGCGCAGGGCAGGCGGCTGCGTCCGCAGGACATCGCCGTCGCCGCGGCCTTCGGGCTGACCACGCTCGACGTCGTGCGGCGGCTGCGCGTCGGAGTGTTCTCCACCGGCGACGAGCTGGCCGCGCCGGGTGGCTCTCGCGGCGAAGCGCAGTTGTTCGATTCCAACCGCTTCATGCTGATGGCGACGTTGCGCAGGCTCGGTTGCGAGGTCGGCGATCTCGGCATCCTGCGCGACGAGCGGGCCGAGCTTGCCGCCGCGCTCAAGCAGGTCGCGCGCAGCTTTGACCTGATCCTGACCACCGGCGGCGTCTCGACCGGCGAAGAAGACCACGTCAAGGCCGGTATCGAGCAGGCCGGCTCGCTGGTGCTGTGGCGGATGGCGATCAAGCCGGGCCGTCCGGTGGCGATGGGAATCATCGACGGCACGCCGTTGATCGGCTTGCCCGGCAACCCCGTGGCGAGCTTCGTCACCTTCGTCCATGTGGTGCGGCCGACGGTGCTGGCGCTCTCGGGAGCGGTACCGTCTGCCTTGCTGCCGATGCCGGTCCGCGCCGCCTTCAGTTACAAGAAGAAGAGCGGCCGGCGCGAATATGTCCGAGCCTCGCTGCGCAGGGCGGCGGACGGTGCGCTGGAGGCGACCAAGTTTCCCCGCGAAGGCGCCGGCCTGCTGTCGTCTTTGGTTGAGACCGATGGACTGATCGAACTCGGCGAGCCCGTGGTGCGGGTCGAGCCGGGCGATATCGTCGGCTTTCTCGGCTACGCCGATCTGCTGTGAGCGCTGCGACACGGCCGAAATCGCGCGGCAGAACGACCGCGCGGCCGTTGTCGCGATAGCGAATCCAGATCGCCCGATAGGCAAACATTAACAACGGCCTGCGCGGCAACCGGACGCCCCTAGAGGCGTTCTAAATATGCTTGCCTGTGGCATGCCAGAGAATAGAGTTGGTTCAGCAAGCGCGATTTGCGCAAGAGCGAGGTTTCAAGGCGAGGATTCATGAGCCAAGGCGACGTTCACAAGGTCCGCGCGTTCGAGCATCCCGGCGCAGGCAGGAAGCGGGCGAAAGCCACGCCCAAGGGACGCCAGGTCGACCCTGTGGCCGCGCATGAGATCGAGGCGCTGCTTGCGGACCGGCCGCGGCAGCGCGACCTCCTGATCGAGTACCTGCATCTGATCCAGGACAAGTACCATCAGATCTCGGCGGCGCATCTGGCCGCGCTCGCCGACGAGATGAAGCTGTCCTTCGCCGAAGTGTTCGAGACCGCGACCTTCTACGCGCATTTCGATATCGTGAAAGAGGGCGAGCCCGATATCGCGCCGCTCACCGTGCGGGTCTGCGATTCGCTGACTTGCGCGATGCTCGGCGGCGAGCAGCTGTTGAAGGACCTTCAATCCCGCGCCGGCCCGGGCATGCGCGTGGTGCGCGCGCCATGCGTCGGCCGCTGCGACACCGCGCCTGCTGCGGAGGTCGGCCACAACTTCGTCGATCATGCGACCGTCACCAACGTGCTCGCGGCCGCAAAGAGCGGCGACACCCATGTGCATCTTCCGCCTTACGTCGACTACGACGCCTATGTCGCCGGCGGCGGATACCAGTTGCTGGCGCGGCTGCGCTCGGGTGTGCTGCCGCGGGAAGACCTGCTGAAGGCGCTCGACGATGCCTCGCTGCGCGGTCTCGGCGGCGCCGGTTTCCCGACCGGCCGCAAATGGCGCGCCGTGCTCGGCGAGCCCGGTCCGCGGCTGATGGCTGTCAACGGCGACGAAGGCGAGCCCGGCACCTTCAAGGACCGCTATTATCTCGAGACCGATCCGCATCGCTTCCTCGAGGGCATGCTGATCGGCGCGCACGTGGTCGAGGCGCCGGAAGTCTACATCTACATCCGCGACGAATACCCGGCCTGCCGCGAGATCCTCGATCGCGAGATCGCAAAGCTGCCGCCCGGTGGTCCGACGTTGCACCTGCGGCGCGGCGCCGGCGCCTATATCTGCGGCGAGGAATCCTCGCTGCTGGAATCGATCGAGGGCAAGCGCGGCCTGCCGCGGCACAAGCCGCCATATCCGTTCCAGGTCGGGCTGTTCGGCCTGCCGACGCTGATCAACAACATCGAGACGTTGTGGTGGGTTCGCGACATCGTCGAGAAGGGCGCCGACTGGTGGAAGAGCCACGGCCGCAACGAACGTCACGGCCTGCGCAGCTTCTCGGTGTCGGGACGCGTCAAGGATCCCGGCGTCAAGCTCGCGCCGGCCGGCATCACGCTGCGCGAACTGATCGACGAGTTCTGCGGCGGCATGGCCGACGGCCATACCCTGCAGGCGTATCTGCCGGGCGGCGCGTCCGGCGGCATCCTGCCGGCCTCGATGGACGACATCCCGCTCGATTTCGGCACGCTGGAGAAATACGGCTGCTTCATCGGCTCCGCCGCCGTCGTCGTGCTCTCGCAGGCCGATGACGTCAGGGAGGCGGCGCTGAACCTGATGAAGTTCTTCGAGGACGAGAGCTGCGGGCAATGCACACCCTGCCGCGCCGGAACCGAGAAGGCGGCGCTCTTGATGCAGCAGCCGGTCTGGAACAAGGAATTGCTCGACCAATTGAGCCAGGCGATGCGCGATGCATCGATCTGCGGCCTCGGTCAGGCGGCCTCCAATCCGCTGACCTCAGTGATCAAGTATTTTCCGGACGGGTTTCGTCCGCAGCAAGCCGCCGAATAGGCGGGGTCGAGCAGGCATTTCGACGAGGATTTAATGAGTAACCATCAGAACGGCCAGACCATTCAGTTCGAGCTCGACGGCAACCAGGTCGAGGCGCGCGTCGGCGAGACGATCTGGCAGGTCGCCAAGCGCCAGGGCACCGAGATCCCGCATCTCTGCTATTCGCCCGCGCCGGACTACCGCCCGGACGGCAATTGCCGCGCCTGCATGGTCGAGATCGAAGGCGAGCGCGTGCTGGCGGCATCCTGCAAGCGAACGCCGACGGTCGGCATGAAGGTGAAGTCGGCCAGCCAGCGCGCCGTCGCGGCGCAGAGGATGGTGATGGAGTTGCTCGTGGCGGACCAGCCGGCGCGCGAGACCTCGCACGATCCGGATTCGAAATTCTGGCACTGGGCCGAGAAGACCGGCGTGACCGAAAGCCGCTTCCCGGCGGCCGAGCGCTGGCAGGCCGACGCCAGCCATCCGGCGATGCGCGTCAATCTCGATGCCTGCATCCAGTGCGGCCTCTGCGTGCGGGCATGCCGTGAGGTGCAGGTCAACGACGTGATCGGCATGGCGTACCGCAATCACGACTCGAAGATCGTGTTCGACTTCGACGATCCTATGGGCGAATCGACCTGCGTCGCTTGCGGCGAATGCGTGCAGGCCTGCCCGACTGGCGCGCTGATGCCGGCTGTGATGCTCGACGACAAGCAGACGCGCGTCACCTGGCCGGATCGGAAGGTGGACTCGCTGTGCCCGTATTGCGGCGTCGGCTGTCAGGTCACCTACGAGGTCAAGGACGAGAAGGTGATCTACGCGGAAGGCCGCGACGGTCCCGCCAATCACAACCGGCTCTGCGTCAAGGGCCGCTTCGGCTTCGATTACATCCATCACCCCAATCGCCTGACCAAGCCGCTGGTGCGGCTGCCGGGCGTCAAGAAGGATGCCAACGATCAGGTCGATCCGGCCAATCCCTACACCCATTTCCGCGAGGCGACGTGGGAGGAGGCGCTCGATCTTGCCGCCGCCGGCCTGCGCAAGATCCGCGACGAGAAGGGCGCCAAGGCGCTGGCCGGCTTCGGCTCGGCCAAGGGCTCCAATGAAGAGGCCTATCTGTTCCAGAAGCTGGTCCGCACCGGCTTCGGCTCCAACAATGTCGATCACTGCACGCGGCTGTGCCACGCCTCGTCGGTGGCGGCGCTGTTCGAGGGACTGAGCTCCGGCGCCGTCTCCGCGCCGTTTTCGGCTGCGGCCGATGCGGAAGTGATCTGGGTGATCGGCGCCAATCCGACCGTCAACCATCCGGTCGCCGCGACCTTCATCAAGAACGCCGCCAAGCGCGGCGCCAAGCTCTACGTGATGGATCCGCGCCGACAGTCGCTGTCGCGCCATGCCACGCAGCACCTCGCGTTCAAGCCCGGCAGCGACGTCGCGATGCTGAACGCGATGATCCACACCATCATCACCGAGGGCCTGACCGACGAGCAGTACATCGCCGGTTACACCGAGGGCTATGACGATCTCAAGGCGAAGATCCAGGAGTTTACGCCGGAGCGCATGGCGCCGATCTGCGGCATTCCGGCCGAGACGCTGCGCGAGGTGGCGCGCAACTACGCCCGCGCCAAGTCGTCGATCATCTTCTGGGGCATGGGCATCAGCCAGCACGTCCACGGCACCGACAACGCGCGCTGCCTGATCGCGCTCGCTCTGATCACCGGCCAGGTCGGCCGCCCCGGCACCGGACTGCATCCGCTGCGCGGCCAGAACAACGTGCAGGGCGCCTCCGACGCCGGCCTGATCCCGATGTTCCTGCCGGACTATCAGCCGGTCGGCCGTGACGACATGCGCGGCGCCTTCGAGAAGCTGTGGGGGCAGGAGCTCGATCCGGTGCGCGGGCTGACCGTCGTCGAGATCATGAACGCGATCCATGCCGGCGAAATCCACGGCATGTATGTCGAGGGCGAAAATCCGGCGATGTCCGATCCCGATCTGCAGCACGCGCGCGAGGCGCTGGCGAAGCTCGATCATCTCGTCGTGCAGGATCTGTTCGTCACCGAGACCGCATTCCACGCCGACGTCATCCTGCCGGCCTCGGCGTTCGCCGAAAAGTCCGGCTCCTTCACCAACACCGACCGCCGCGTGCAGCTGGCGCGCGAGGTGATCAAGCCGCCGGGCGATGCGCGGCAGGATCTCTGGATCATCCAGGAGATCGGCAAGCGGATGGGATTGCCCTGGAATTATGCCGGGCCCGGCGAGGTCTTCACCGAGATGGCCGAGCTGATGCCGTCGCTGAAGAACATCACCTGGGAGCGGCTGGTGCGCGAGGGCGCGGTGACCTATCCGGTCGACGCTCCCGACAAGCCGGGCAACGAGATCATCTTCACGACAGGCTTCCCGACCGAGAGCGGCCGCGGCAAGATCGTGCCGGCCAAGGTGATCCCGCCGGACGAGCTGCCCGACGACGAGTATCCGATGGTGCTGTCGACCGGTCGCGTGCTCGAGCATTGGCACACCGGCTCGATGACGCGCCGCGCGCAGGTGCTCGACCAGATCGAGCCCGAAGCGGTCGCGTTCATGACGCCGAAGGACATGCGCAAGAAGGGCCTCGCGCCCGGCGACTTCATCCGTCTCGAGACGCGCCGCGGCGCGGTCGAGGTCAAGGTCCGCGCCGACCGCGACGTGCCCGAGAACATGGTCTTCATGCCGTTCTGCTACGCGGAGGCGGCGGCGAACCTGTTGACCAATCCGGCGCTCGATCCGTTCGGCAAGATTCCGGAGTTCAAGTTCTGCGCCGTCCGCGCCGAGAAGATCGATATCCGGACCGCGGCGGAATAGCGGCGCACCGAGGCGGAGTGGGCCGCACGCATCGCCAGTGCGCATCTGCTCCCGGTTCCAGAGCGGACACGTGCCGCCCTTGACTCACGGCAATGCACGAAACTCGAAAGCTGCTTCGAGATAAGTGTCGCGTGCCCGGTAACCGCCTGTTTACGACGAGTTCAGAGACCGGCCGCCGGCCTTGTTTCTGCATGTTGCGTTAGGAATGTGCGTGGTAGCACGGCAAAAAATTGCAACTACCGGGCGATGGAATGAGCAATTTCAGATTTGGTCTGCTGGCGATCGGCGTATTCGCGTTCATTTTCATCGGCGGAACCTGGGCAAAGCATGGTTTCCCTCTGCTCGTGTACGGCATCCAGCCGCTCAAGCGCGATGCGCGCCTGCCGACCTTTGGCGACGGCATGGACGAGAAGCTCCGCAAGGACTGGGTCGCCACGAAGTCGAACCAGGGCGATGGCAACGCCGAACGCAACAAGCTTCGCCGCGAATTGCTTCAGGCATCGAACGCCTACAAGCTATCGCCTTGCAGCGACATGGCGAAGAAGAATCTGGTCGAGGCGCTCTCGAACTACACTAACGCCTGGCACGCGCTCGCATGGTGCACGTCCGGGGTGAACGGGTGTCCCCGAACTCTCGATGAAAGCCTCGACGCAGCCGCGGCCACATTCCAGACGCCGGCCGATCTCAATCTGCACCAGGCGGTAAGGGATGCCGTCGAAATCGGCGGCATCTACCGGAGCGACTTTCCAGAATCGATCCGGCACTTTGTCTTTCAATGGGGCAATGCGTCGCCGCCGGATGAACCCAAGGAAGCCTGCCTCGTCGCGCGCAAGACTGCGAGCCGCAAATGAGGCTGATCCTCTACATCGTCGGAGCGCTGTTCGTCGCCAACATTGTCGCGGCGACCTTCATCTGGCCTCCGGAGAAGGACGCGGCTCCAGAGCCAAAGGTTGTCGTCAACGCGGCGACACTGAAGGGGCAGGACCCCTGGATGGTCAAGGAGAGCTACAACGCGCCCTATCGAAATCTCGTGCGGGCGAATACGCTCAAGACACTCGACGCGCCTTGGTCCGAACGTTGTTCTGCAGCGGGCCACAAGACGCTCGTGCTCAGCATCAATGGCTACTACGACATACGTGATCGGGACGTCAGCAACTACGCCGAGGTGTTTGGCGAAGCCGCACGACAATTCGCACTAAAGGCTTGGCGCACGCCTGACGACAATCGGATCGAGCGGTTGATCGGCGAAACGTTCGCGCGAGGGTATATCTCGGAAGCAGAATTGAAGCCGGTTACCCAGCTGGCACTCGCCAGCGAGATCGGCAAGAGCCATGCATCGGCGTGCAAGAGTTGAACCGCATAGCGGTTGGGGGATGTAACCCATGCGGCCGGCACGCCACCGCGTGTCGGCACCAAGCCTTGTCAGTCAGCTCGGCAATGCTAGTTTCCCAGGAGCAAGCAAGGAACGGGCAATGACCGGGCAAGCCACCACAGCCGCAGCATTGACGACGATCAAGGTCATCATTTCGGGCGGCTTCGCCGCGGTCTACCGGGACGTGCTGCCTGAATTCGAGCGAAGTACCGGCATCAAGGTGGAAACCGGCTCCGGAGCATCTGAAGGCACCGGACCGAAGACGATCCGGCACCAGCTTGCGAATGGCATCAGGGCGGACGTCGTGATCCTCTCGCGCGAGGGGCTTAAGACGTTGACCGAAGACGGGCGGATTCGCGCGGGCTCCGAAGCTGGGCTGGCGACGGCGCCGTTAGCCGCAGCGGTTCGGGCAGGCGATCCCAAGCCCGACATCGGCAATGCCAGCGCGCTCAGGAAAGCCTTGATCGACGCCGTCGAGGTGGTGGCGCCAAGCAGCACCAGCGGGCAGTTCGTCCGCGACAGGATCTTCCCGAAGCTCGACCTGCCGGACGCGGTGAGGCTCACCCTCGAGGCGCGTGGAACCGAAGCGGCTGAAGCGCTCCGAGCAGGCAGGGCCAATTTCTCGATCGGCCCGACCAGCGAACTGGTTCATGAGACCGGCATCGACGTTGTCGGACTGTTGCCGCCGGATCTCCAGCTCGTGCAGATCTTCACAGCCGCGGTCGTCAGCGACTCCGAGTCGCCCGAAGCAGCCCGGCTCCTGATCGAGTTTCTTTCCTCTGATACCGATATCCTGCGCGCGGCAATCAAGCGGGTGGGCATGGAGCGGCCGCGCGGATAGATTGCCTGCACCCATGCGCCCGGCGTCATGCTGACGCAGGCGCGGGGGCTCAGTGATCGCCGGGTACTGCGTTGAGCGGCGCGCCGCCGGTCGATATCGGCCCTGCCGGTTTGGGTGCCCGAACCGGCGGCCGTCTCGGCTTCGGTGCGGCCTGCGCAACCGGCGCATGCGGTGGTTCGGCCGCAGCCGCGGTCGGCGGTGGCACGGGGGCTGGAGCAGGGCGCTGGAGCGCGTCGACCTTCGACGTCAGGGCCGCCAATTGGTCGACAACGGTCTTCAACTGCTCCTGCTGGTCCGCCACAGACTTGTTCAGCGCCCCGATGTCGTCCTCGAGCTTCTGCTGGGTGGCGAGGAGATCCGGCAACGCCGCCTTGTCACTTGCGGCCGCATCGTCGCCAGGCGCTGCGTTGCCCAGCGACGTGACCAGCGGCTGGATTTGCGGCCACGCGTAGACACCCCCGGCGCCGGCACAGGCGAGGATGAGGATCAGCAGGAACCACGGCCAGCGGCGGCGGGCGGCAGGAACCGGGCTTGACGGCGAATGGCGTTGCCACGCCTGATCGGAATCGATGGTCACCCATGCTTCCTAGTCTGCTTCGGCAGCTGTTGCAATCGATGCCGAGTCTGACCACCTTGGCATGTATGTCCCTTTCGTCCGGAGCCCCATTGGCGCCCACGCACACGTCCCAACTTCTTGAGGAACTCGTCGCTCAAGCACCGGACGGTCCCGTCAACCTCGAATGGCTCCTCAGCAACCTGGACAAGCGGTCGTTCGGCCTGCTCCTGCTGCTCTTGGGGCTCCTGGTGATCATTCCCGGCGTCGCGACGATCGCGACGCTGGCGCTGCTGTTTCCGGCGGTCGAGATGATGCTCGGCCACAGCGCGCCGTCGTTTCCGCATTTCGTGTCGAAGCGGCAGTTCGACTTCAAGCGCTTCAAGCGTTTCACCGTGCTGGTCCGCCCGATGCTGCAGGCGATCGAGCGCATCAGCCGGCCGCGTTGGGACGCGCGTCGCGAGGTGATCGACCGCCTCGTCGGATTGATCGTGTTTCTGCTGGCCTTCTCGGCAGGCTGGCCGCTGCCGCTGGTGAACGTCATTCCGGGCGTGGTGGTCGTGCTGATCGCGATCGCCTATTTGCAGGAGGACGGTCTGCTGCTGACCGTTGCGATGGCGGCGGCGCTGATCTGCCTGCTCGGGCTCGGATGGACGCTCTGGGCATCGTTCGGCGCCGTGACGAGCTGGATGGGGCTGTGACGCGCGACGGCTCGCGGATCAAGTTTCGACTTAAGGGTCGACAACTCGCGCCGGCATGATCATGATCTCGCCCGACGTCGCGGCCAACAGCGACGCGAATGGGGAGAACATGATGCGAAGCATCACACTTGCGGCGGTTGCCGCGCTCGGCCTTGTTGCCACGTCAGCCGTTCTTGCTGCCGACAAGAAATACGATCCCGGCGCCAGCGATACCGAAATCAAGATCGGGCAGACCATGCCCTACAGCGGTCCGGCTTCGGCCTATGGCACGCAGGGCAGGGCCGAGGCTGCATACTGGAAGATGATCAACAGCCAGGGCGGGATCAACGGCCGCAAGGTCACGCTGCTGAGCATGGACGACGGCTACAGCCCGCCGAAGACGGTGGAGCAGACGCGCAAGCTCGTCGAGCAGGACGAGATCCTCGCCGACATCGGCTCACTCGGCACGCCGACGAATTCGTCGATCCAAAAATATCTGAACGGCAAGAAGATCCCGCATCTGTTGATCTCGACCGGGGCCTCGAAGTGGAATGATCCGAAGGAATTTCCCTGGACCACGCCGTTCTATCCGCCCTATGCGCAGGAAGCGAAGATCTACGGCAAGTACATCCTCAAGGAGCTGCCGAGCGCGAAGATCGGCGTGCTCTATCAGAATGACGATTTCGGCAAGGACTATCTGAAGGGCTTCAAGGAGGCGCTCGGCGACAAGGCCGGTCTCATCGTCAAGGAGCTCAGCTACGAGGTCACCGATCCGACGATCGATTCCCAGATCGTCAATCTGAAGGCAGCCGGCGCCGACGTGCTGATGACGATCACGACGCCGAAGTTCGGCGCGCAGGCGATCCGCAAGGTCTCTGACCTCGGCTGGAAGCCGACGCACTTCATCGTGTCGGTGTCCAGTTCGATCGGCGGTGTGCTCGAACCCGCGGGCCTCGAAGCGTCCACCGGCCTGATGACGGCGCTGGCGACCAAGGTAGTGGGAGATCCTGCGTGGGATTCCGACAAGGGCGTGCAGGACTATCTCGCCTTCATGAAGCAGTGGTATCCCGAAGGCAATCCGATCGATGGCAGCAACCAGATCGGTTACCTGTCCGCGCAATTCACGGCCATCATCCTGAAGAACTGCGGCGACGTGCTGACGCGCGAGAACCTGCTGAAGCAGGCGACGAACCTGAGCAAGGTATCGCTGCCGCTGCTGCTTCCCGGCATCACGGTGTCGGTGTCGCCGACCAACTATTCCACCTTCGACACCTTTAAGCTCGCGAAGTTCGACGGCAAGACCTGGAAGTTCTTCGGCGAGAACATCAGCACCGCGTCGCGGTGAGAACACGCGAGCGGCAGCCGTGCCAGTTCGCATGAAGGGGACGCAGCAGATTGGCTGCGTCCATGTGGAGCGGGGGCTGGTCGTGAGACTCGCGTGGTGGCAGCAGCGACCGTTCGTGGCTCAGAGCCGACCTCGCTGAGGCGTCAATTGATGTGAGCTGTTGACGCAGAGCTCTCTCAATCCATCGATCGGCCGCAAGTGCTTCACTTGTCTCGCGAACGTTCGTTTTGTCGGCACGGAACTGTTGATTTCGCTCCATGGAACACGTTGCCAAGAAGCCACAGCGATCGAAGGGAATGGAAATGGGTGGCGTCATTCCCGTGGCGGCGCGCACGCGCACAGCTTATTGATCAGGGATCAAATCGGGCAGCGCGAATCATTTTGAGCCCGGCAGTTTGTTTCTGACACGTGATTGATCTGAGCTGGAATTGGCTAAGCCGGTTCAATAAGCCATGGAGCTAGTCGCGAAATGAATTTTGATAATCAGTCGAGATCCAATTATTCGAACCAGATGCATTCCCTCTCCGCCGCTGAAACGAATGAGAGCCACGGCAGTGAGACGCGCTTCGGATTCAAGGCAACGGACTTGATCGTATACCCTGCACACGGCGTCGGCCAAATCGTGGCGATCGAGGAGCAGACAGTGGCAGGGGCCTGCCTTGAGTTTTTTGTCGTCTATTTCGCGAAGAGCAAGATGACGCTACGCGTTCCGACGAGGAAGGCGGCAAACGCCGGAATGCGCAAACTGTCCGATCCCGTTGCCATCCAGCGCATGCGACAAACCCTAGGGCAAGCGCCGCTCAAAGCGCGGGGCAATTGGTCCCGACTTGCTCAAGAATACGAAAGCAAGATCAATTCGGGCAATATTGTCGCCATCGCGGAAGTCATGCGCGATCTCTACCGGCCCGTTCTCAGTTCCGAACGGAGCTACAGCGAACGACAACTTTACGAGACGGCAGTTGATCGCCTGGCCGGAGAGGTCGCGCTTGTTGGCGGCATTACCGAACAAGAAGCCGTCAGGGAGCTTGAAAGCCTGATCGTCACTGAAGCCAGGCGAAGCGCCTAGATCCCCATTCTGATCAGAAGCGCCGTGGGAACGTTGCTTGCAACAGGGATCGGCTGAGCCATGTCAAAGCTTGGCTGGACCTTCCGACTTGCGAGTTGTTCGCCGTTCTCATCGTGCTCTATGCGGCGACCGGCGCCGCCATCGTCATCGCCCGGCACTCTGGGCGATCCAGTACGCCGCGGCCCATCGGTTCAATAGTGACTGCCTCTGGAATACTGGATCACCCGCTTTCGCGGGTGATGACACCGGTTGTTTGACATCTTGAACCGAGCGCCATCCTCGCTGTCGTCCCTGCTTTCGCAGCAACGATAGCGGTGGGTGCTGTGAAAGCTGCGTACGCCGCGGGAGGAGGGCGACGGCGGGCATGAGGCACCAGCATTCGCGCCCGGCGAACTCGCCATTGCCAAACCTCGCATTGACCGCGCGGCGATGGCCGGGCACAGCGTGCGGGCGGTGTCATTGAACGGTCGCGAGAACCGAAGGGGATACCGCTGCATCGGATATTGCAGTGCAACAATGACGGAATTAGCCCCTGCTAAAGGGGCAATGGCAATCGTCGTTGCTTGTCTGTAATGGTGCGACCGGATGTCTCGGGGCCGGTATTCGTGCTCCGCAATTACGCGGGAGGAAACATGCGTAAATTCATTTGGGCTGCGGCGTCGATCGCGGCCTTGACCTTTGTCGGACCGGCCGCGGCGCAGGCGCCGATCGTCCTCAAATTCAGCCACGTGGTGGCCTCCGATACGCCGAAGGGCAAGGCGGCCGACAAGTTCAAGGAACTCGCCGAAAAGTACACCGGTGGCAAGGTGAAGGTCGAGGTCTATCCGAACTCGACGCTCTACAAGGACAAGGAAGAGCTCGAGGCGCTGCAGCTCGGCGCGGTGCAGATGCTGGCGCCGTCGAACTCGAAGTTCGGCCCGATCGGCATCAAGGAATTCGAAGTCTTCGATCTGCCCTACATCCTTCCGGACCTCAAATCGCTGCGCCAGGTGACCGACGGTCCGCTCGGCGCCCAGCTGCTCAAGAAGCTGGATTCCAAGGGCATGACCGGTCTCGCCTATTGGGACAATGGCTTCAAGCAGATGAGCGCGAACAAGAAGCTGGTCGCGCCGGCCGACTACAAGGGGCTCAAGTTCCGCATCCAGTCGTCGAAGGTGCTGGAGGCCCAGTTCCGCGCGCTCGGCGCGATCCCGCAGGTGATGGCGTTCTCCGACGTCTACCAGGCGCTGCAGACCGGCGTGGTCGACGGCCAGGAGAACACCTGGTCGAACATCTACACCCAGAAAATGCATGAAGTGCAGAAGTACGCCACCGTCACCAATCACGGCTACATCGGCTATGTCGTCGTCGTGAACAAGAAGTTCTGGGACGGCCTGCCGGCCGATATCCGCGAGCAGCTCTCCAAGGCGATGAAGGAAGCCACCGAGTTCGGCAACAGCCAGTCGGCCAAGGAAAACGACGACGCGCTCGAAGCGATCAAGAAGGCCGGCAAGACCGAGATCGTCGCGCTGACGCCCGAGCAGGACGAGGCGATGCGCAAGGCAATGATGCCGGTCTACAAGGACGTCGCCTCGCGCGTCGGTCAGCCCCTGATCGACGAATTCCTCAAGGAAACGGGCCGCAGCCCGATGAACTGAGGCATGATCCGGAAAAGCGGGTACCGGTTTTCCGGAAGGATCATGCTCAATCAATCGCGGATCTGAACCGCAAAAACATAACGATGCCGCGGCCGCGCAAGGCCGCGGCCTGGGTGCCGTGGCCGGTTGCCGCATCAGGCCATGACAGGGGAGATTTATGCTGCTGAAAATTCTGGACCGGCTCGAGGAAATCATCATCGCGAGCCTGATGGGCGCCGCGACGCTCTTGACCTTCATCACGGTCGTGCACCGCTTCCTGGTCGACGTTCCCTTTCTCTATCCGTACCTGTTCGGCATCAATCTCGCCTGGTCGCAGGAACTCTGCATCTACATGTTCATCTGGATGGCGAAGTTCGGCGCTGCCTATGGCGTGCGCACGGGCATCCATGTCGGCGTCGACGTCCTGATCAACCGCCTCAATGACACCTGGCGCAAGCGCACCATCACCTTCGGCCTGCTCGGCGGCGCGCTGTTCACCGCGATCGTCGGCACCATGGGCGCCAAGTTCGTGTTCGAGTTGATGCACACCGACCAAGTCTCGCCCGACATGGAGATCCCGAGCTGGATCGTCTACGCCTGCATCCCGCTCGGCTCCTATCTGATGTGCTTCCGCTTCCTGCAGGTGTGCTGGAACTACTGGTGGACCGACGACCTGCCGCACCATGACGCCTCCCATGTCGATGGCGTCGAGACCAGCAAGACCGCGCCCGTCGCGCTTGGAGAAGCGTGATGAGCGCCGCACTGATCTTCGGACTGCTGTTTGCTCTGATGCTGACGGGCATGCCGATCTCGATTTCGCTCGGCCTGACCGTGCTCACCTTCCTGTTCACCATGACCGAGGTGCCGATCGAGAGCGTCGGCCTGAAGCTGTTTTCGGGCCTCGACAATTTCGGCATCATGGCGATCCCGTTCTTCATCCTGGCCGGCACCTTCCTGACCCGCGGCGGCGTCGCGCGGCGCATGATCGCGTTCACGACATCATTGGTCGGGCATCTGCCCGGCGGCCTTGGCCTTGCCGGCGTCGCGGCCTGCGCGATGTTCGCGGCGATCTCGGGCTCGAGCGTCGCCACCGTGGTCGCGATCGGCTCGATCATGATGCCGGCGATGGTCGATCACGGTTATCCGAAGCGGTTCGGCGTCGGCGTGATCTCGACGTCGGGTGCGCTCGGCATTCTGGTGCCGCCCTCGATCATCCTGGTGCTCTACGGCGTCTCCACCAACACCTCGATCGGCGCGCTGTTCATGGCCGGCATCGTGCCGGGCGTGCTGCTCGCGCTGATGCTGGCCGCGGTGACCTTCTTCGTCGCGCAGCGCAACGGCTATCCGAAGATGCCGCGCGCGACCATCGCCCAGCAGTTCAAGGCGTTCCGCGAAAGCATCTGGGGCCTCTTGCTGATCGCGATCGTGCTCGGCGGCATCTATGGCGGCATCTTCACGCCGACCGAAGCCGCCGCGGTCGCCGCGACCTACGCCTTCTTCATCACCGTGTTCGTCTACAAGGAGCTGAAGCTCTCCGAGGTGCCGAAGGTGCTGCTGCAGGCGGCGAGCATGAGCTCGATGCTGCTCTACATCATCACCAACGCGGTGCTGTTCTCGTTCCTGATGACGCATGAGCAGATCCCGCAGGAGATGGCGGCCTGGATCATCGACAAGAACTTCTCGGTGTGGATGTTCCTGCTGGTCGTCAACGTCATCCTGCTGCTCGCCGGCAACGTGATGGACCCGTCGTCGATCCTCCTGATCATGGCGCCGATCCTGTTTCCGCTGGCGACCAAGCTCGGCGTGCATCCGGTGCATCTCGGCATCCTGATGATCGTCAACACCGAGGTCGGGCTGTGCCATCCGCCGGTCGGTCTCAATCTCTATATCGCGAGCAGTATCGCCAAGATGGGCATCAGCGAGATCACGATCGCGGTGTTGCCGTGGCTGTGCGCGATGCTGGTGTTCCTCGGCCTGATCACCTACGTGCCGGAGATCTCGCTGTGGCTGCCGCGACTGCTGGGAATGATTTAGCGACAACCGGAAATCCAAGGCGCGAGATCGCGCCTTGGATGTTTCTGGCCGGCAATGAACCTGATTACATCTTGGTAAGAGAGGTCTCCCTGTCAAATCTGTAAGTTGAAGGCATCGGGCGAGCGCATCATCCTCAGACAACCCTTGAAGGAGGTTTGCATGAAGAAAGTTCTGCTCGCCGGTATCGCGGCGCTCACGATAGCCGGTTCGACCGCGGTCTATGCCCAGCATCGTCCCTGGTTCCACGGCCACATGCGGATGAGCCCCGAGGACCGGGCCGCCTTCCTCGACGCGCGGATCGCAGCTGTCCACGCCGGGCTGAAGCTTACTGCCGATCAGGAAAAGCTGTGGCCGCCGGTCGACGCCGCGGTGCGCGACTTCGCCAAGATGCGGATGGATCGCGCCAATGCGCGGATGGCCGCGGAGAAGACCGATGGCGACAAGGCGCAGAAGCCGGATGATCCGGTCGCCCGCCTGCGCGAGCGCGCCGACAACATGGCGGCGACCGCGACCTCGCTGAAGAAGATCGCCGATGCCGCCGATCCGCTCTACAAGACGCTCGACGACAACCAGAAGCGGCGGCTCACCATGCTCACCCATATGGAAGGCCGCGGCTTCGGTGCCGAGGGCTGGCGCCGCCATCGCCTCGAGCGCGGCATGGACCGCTGGGAGCGCGGCGGCCGCGACCACCATTTCGACCGCGACGACGGTCCGGATCAGGAGCGCTCGGGCAGGCTCTGAGCGCCGCCCGCCGGCAGCCTCGCCAAGCCCATGAAAGGCCGCCGGAATCCGGCGGCCATTCGGCTGCCGGAAGGACGCGTAAAAGTCGGGAAAACTTGCGCCAGCTTGCTGGACATCGCGGAATCGCTTTGCTAAACGACGGCCTCTCTTGCGAGGGTCATTTCCGGACAAGTTCCGGGCGCATAGCTCAGTTGGTAGAGCAGCTGACTCTTAATCAGCGGGTCCCAGGTTCGAGCCCTGGTGCGCCCACCAATCCTTTCAAGAACTTAGCTGGATGACGGGATGTCGTTCTGACATTTCGTCAGCTGCTCATTCTGACAAATTCCCCCGTTCCGTTCTCGCGTTCAGCCTCTTTCGAGCGCCGATCCTACGTTGTGTGTCGGTCTCCTTGGCGTACCGAAGTAGTGCCGCCGTGGTCTTGTGGCCGCCGAGGGCGCGCATCTGCGCGTCGGTCAAACCGGAATCACTTGCGTCCGTATGGCCACCGTGCCGGAAGCTGGTGAACGTGATCTGGTCGGGCAGCCCTGCGGCGCGGCAGATTCGCCTGACCTCCGCCTGGACGTAGCGCATCGGATTGCGGCCGCCGGTCAGCCAGGGCAGGTGGACCTTCTTGCGAGGATCTGGCTGGTCGCGCATCACGACGAGCGTGCCGGTGCGGCTCGCGCGCTCGAGCCGGGCGAACATTTCCGGCCACAAACAGGTGCCGTCGCTGTCGAACAGAGGAACAGGCACCTTTTCGGTTTTCCTGTTCTTGTGATGCCAGACCAGAACGCGATCGGGTTGATCAGCTGGTCTGTAATCCGACCATGCGAACCGGCCGAAGATATCCTCTTCGCGCGGCAGCCAATAAAACGCGATCATGGCAGCCGTGCCGAGCGACGGTCGGCCATCGGCGTCAGCCGCCTCCACGAATGTGGTGAGATGCTGCCGCGTCGCCGAGATATTCTTCTTGGGCTCATACTCGATTTCGACGCCCTTGAATGGATTGGCCGCGGGCAGGATGGCGGGGTGCTTGCGGTAGGCGACATCCCACGCCCGTTTGCAGACGGTCATCGAGAGCAGGGCGCTGCGATGGCGTGGCGAGCCGTCGCTGGCGATCATCAGCTTCTCATAAAGCAGGTCGACGGCGCCCGAGCTAATGCTCTTGACGGAGAGCGAACCAAAGCGCCGACCATCTTTCAGAGCGTAATCGGCAACGTCGCGGAGCGCTCGATCGTAGCTGTCTCGCGTTCGCGCCGGCAGCTTGGTGTATTTTTTGTCGGCTCGATATGCGGCGACAGCCCAGTCAAACGATCCGACGAGCGCGCGATCGATGACGTCCGGATCGGTTTCGCCGCCGGTTCTCCAGCTGTCGAACAGGGGATTCAGGTAATCGTCGCAACGCGCCTTCGCGGCGGCATAGTCTGTTCCGAGTTTTTCGCTGGTGAGCGGGCAACCGCGCTTGCGTGCCCAGCTCGGCGCATTCCAATAGTAGCGCACGATCCCGTTGGAAGGCCTCGCCTCCATGTATTTGGGCCATCCGAGGGGCTTGCGCTTGCGCATCAGATCAACGCTACTGCGTCCTCCACAATATCGGCGCCGGCGATCGCCAGGCCGTGACGATTTGCGATGACCTGGTCGAGCTTCGCACGATGCCACTTCGGCGAGCATTTCGCCTGACGGCTTGATGCCGGGGGATAGATCCCGAGCTGAACTTTTGCGAGGAAAGCCTCAACGCTCGGCTCATCACAATATGCCGCTGCCGTTGCCGCGCGCATCTCGAGGGGCCACGCGCCCTGGCTGATTTCCGCAGGTCGCCCGCGCGTCATTGCCACCGCTCCTCCCGAAGCGACGTAATCTTTTCCTCATATTCGGCAACCGCCTTTTCGACGTCTGCACGAGCAGATCCAGCGGCGGAGATCATCATCTTTTTCATGCGAGGGAAAACGTGATCGAAGATCGGCCACGCGCGAATCTGGATCGCGGTCTCCTCGTGCGGGCTATCGGCGCCGACCCACCTGCTGCCGTGGAAAGTCAACGTCATGGTGCCGGGATAAAACGAGGTACCAGCGCGATCGTGCAGCATCGCGCCGTATGGACCGGCATAGGGCGCCAGCGCCGCGAAGGCGGCTTTTGGTGGCATGCCGACGTTCTTGATCAGAGATCCTGCTGCGCGCAGGAGCATGAGATCGCGAAGCTGAAAGTGAGTGGGGCGGCCGCGGCCACGCATTTTGTGCGGAAATGGATTATATCGCTTGAGGTAGTTCGCGAGCTCGGCATCGGAGAACAGGCCGACGATCTCGGCGGCTTCAGCCGACGTAAAGCTCCAACCCTCGATATCGACGTAGCCCATTGACAAAATCCAATTCGGTCACAGTGACTAATTGATAGGACAATGTGACCGAACCTGCAAGGGAGGCATGGGGGGTTAGCTGGGGATTTTCCACTGCATCCGGACGCCCCGTGCGTCATGCCGATATGGCTCTCGAGTTCAAGGAATTCTCCGCGCTCAATCTCGCCGACCTGGCGCGCGAGATGGCTTGTGGCAGCTATGTCGAGGGCGCGCCGCACCAGTTCCGTCATGGTCTCATGCTCTCCAGGTTGGCCGGGACATCCCTCCCCACGAGCCCGATCGACGCTGGCCGTGCCGACGTTGAGCATCGCAGCGGCCGCTCTCGCGGAAATTCCATCAATTGATGGAATATGCGGCTCGACCGGATCATCCCGGCGCGAAGCTCCTTAGAAAACCATTTTCGGCAGCCCTGGCTGCTGGCAAGGGCTAAATCATTGAACGCCAAGGTGCCGGCGCGCTCGAGCAATCAGGTCCTCGTATTTTCGCAGATCGGCCAGCTCCGCGCTCCCCAGCCCGATCGAGCAGCGGCGCATATTTTGCTCCGTGCAGCAGGATCACCTCCGAAACCAGCTTGATCGCGCCGAGTAGGCGATCGAGGCTGCGCAGATTCTGCGCAGCCTCGACTCGGACGGCCGGTCATGTGCGTCACAACCAGCATCGCGGCAAGGGTGTCCAAATTGAGATACCCTCGTCTTGCGAGGTTTAGACTAGTTCACGAGCCGCCGTCGGCTCGCGATAGACGTCGCCCTCCCACGCGCCGGCGAGATCGCGGCTGCCGATCAGGTCTCCGACCAGGCTTAAGATGAATTTGGAGTCCATGGTGTCGCTCAACTCGTCCAGGGCGTCGCCCTGCCAAAGTACGTTGAACAGCACTACAGCCTTTGCGCGGAGTCCCTCGATGGTCGTGGCTTGCAGCTCCAGCATTTCTTCCTGAAGGGATGAAAGCTGCTCAAGGAGAGCTTCGGATTTTTCTTGTAGCCTCGGTATCCCGAGCTTCCGCTGCAGCTTGGCATCTCTGCGCTCCCAGTGTTCGAGCGCTCGCTCCCAACGTTCGAGCGCGGCCATCAATTCGTCAGCCCGCGCCTGCTGTTTGGTGTCCCGCACTCGCGTCCAGAAGCGAGCCGCTTCGGACGCAGGCCCCCTGTTCGCATGGTCCCAGGCGTGGCTCTCCTCGCGCTGCCAATCTTCGTCGGTACCGACGAATTCCCACCGCATCAGCGGGTTGTCGCGGAGCTGCTCGATGTCGCTATTCAGGCACCAGACGCGCCCGGGAGGTCCGAGCGGGACATCATCGCCCCTGTCGTAAGTTACTGGATCACCAGGCTGCCAAATCAGCGCTGCCGGGCGCATGGGCTTCCGTTCCGGCGTGTAGGCTTGCTGGGCCTCATTTTCCTGCTCGACAGCTGCGTCGTAGAGTGCCTGGATCTCTGCGATCCGCGGGGCGAGCTCAAGGAGTCGCCGGTCGGCATTGGTGACGCTCGCCGAATGGGCGATCGACGAAGTAGCAACGATCGGAAGCGTGGCAACTGAACGCATAACAACTCTCCTGGTTACGCCCGACACGGACTGTGCGGGTGCGCAAATTTGCGCACCCGATGCGACGTTCTTTTGATGTGCCATGGATGGGTTCTCGGTTTCGGCTTTCTAGGGCCGCAGCCGGTGGCGGACCGGCAGCCGGGAGCTAGAAACCAGCCGAGAGACTGGCGGCGACGCTTTTAAGGGTTTCCCCTCTGGACATGGCGCGGCCCTCCCGGCCATATTGGCCAGGTCGAGGCGCACGCCAATGCGCCACCACTTCAGCCGCCGTCATCCCGACGCCAATCGGGACGCATGCTGACCAGGCATGGTGCGGCTATATCTCGGTCCGGGTTTCTAGGCCCACGGACAGATTCGTTGATTTGCAGCCGATTGCCAAGCCCCTCCGGGGAGGCTTTCGCGCGCAAAGTCTCACGTGAGACTTTGGGTTTTGTGACCCACCAGAACAGACGTTCCGGGAAAGTGGGTCAATCAGAGGCGAATTGTGAAGCGATTTCAGCGAGCGACCCGCCGCGGTGCCGATCCACGGCGGATTCGAAGGTCCCGGATTGTTCTCCGAACCAGCGCCTTCTAGAGTTGTGGGGGAGGAGATTGAACGTGGACATGCGTGCAGAATGGACCGTCGCCCTTCAGCGCTGGGCTGCGAACAACGACAACGTCAGCGAGCTATGGCTGTTCGGAAGCCGCACGAAGGGGACTGCAAGCGCGACGAGCGATATCGATATTGCGCTGCGCCTGATGCCAGCCGACGGCAAGCACGATTGGGCACTCGGCATTTTGACCCGTCCTGGTCGGTTCGACCGCACCATGACCCGAAGGGCATGATCGCTCTTTGCCAGCCGCACCATTCTCAGGCTGATGCGGGCGCCTTCACCACCGCGCAGCTCCGCGAAATGAAGCGACCGCGCCCGGCCGGCGTTCGCAGGGGTGTGTTTAACTGGAAGCGGGAAAGTACGACCGTTAGAATTGGCGGTGGCAGTTTCTTCAGTGTCGAGACACGGTTCTTCGCGTCGTGAGTTGGGACGTTATCTGGTTCACCCGGTCGAGTGACGGGTATGATTTAATCAATTTCGATCTCTTCGACCGAGACGGATGGCCAATCTTCCAAATGCGCGACAACGACTGGATCGTATTTCCGCGCTATTCCGACCTAGAGGCTCCGCCCTCCGGCCGCCGTCTACAAATCAGATCGCGCGATAATGAGGTGGCGCTCGATCTGGAGTTCCGGGCGGCTGGAGAAAGCGGCGCAACGTGCGAGATCTCCGGCAAACTCGTTTGGCCTCGGCAGTTCTCGTTCGATGCCAGGGGCATACATTTGCCCGGTGGTAACACGATCTCCGGCAGCACCGCATATGCAGTTCCGGTGGCCGTCCATCTCTTCGGCAACCCGCTGCCGATGCCACCGATGCCGCTGATCCCGTGAGCGGACCGGGCTGGGCTCACAGCCCACCGCCGCCGACGCCGCCGAGCGCCGGCGCAGCCGCATCAGGGCTGCTCTTGCCCGTCGAACCGGGCCCGGAGGTATTGAGCTGGCCTGCCAGCTTGATTGCCTGCTTGGCCTCCTGGACGATGCTGAGGAGTTCCGAGCCGGCCTCGACGATCAGCTTCGCCTCGCCGTGCACCTCGGCAGATCCGGTCAGCGTGGCGGTGACCTGGCCGCGATCGTTGCCGACGCCCGTGCCATAGGTCATGGTGGGCGTCAGCTCGGGCGCGGCGTAACTGTCGCCACCAATTCCCCAACGGCGATCATCTTCGAGGAAGCGGTCCCGGTAGGCTTGCCGAATGGTTTCGCCGTGCCGGCGCCTGCGCTTCGCAGTTTCGGGATCGCTCGGCGCCCACCAGGTGCCGCGGCCTTGGTCGCCGCCCGTTAACCACCATGCGCCGGCGGCCGCCGCGCTCGGCACGAGCAAAGGCAACGGAATCGCGCGCGCACCTGCGGCCCAGATGCTGGCGCGCGCGCCGGTACCGACGCCGGCGCCCGTGGCGACGGCCGCAGGCACTGCAGCGGCGTTGGCGACCTTGCCGCCCAGCGCGGCAGCCGACAGTTCGGCCGCCGCAGCTGATAGCGCGCCCGCCGAGGTATCGAGCGCGACAGCTGACGCAGGCAGCCCGAAACCCGTCGTGAGGTTGTAGAGCAGGCTTCCGGTCGCGAGCGCACCGCCGCCAAAGCCCGCCGCCAACGCGCCGCCGCCGATCCATTTGGCAGCCTCCGGGTGCTCCTTCTGAAAGCTCGCCAGGCTCTCGCCCCAAGAGCCGAACGACGACGCAAGGCCCGACAGCACGCCGGCGGCATCCTGCATCACCGGACTGGTCAACGTGCCGCTGAAATTGGCGAGCGAGGTCGTCAGCGAATTCAGCGCAACGAACGGATCTGACTGGTTATTGCCGGTGGCGCTGAGCCCCTGCGCCTTATCGTAGAGCTGGGCGTGGTTCTGAAAACTTTGTCGCTGCGTGATCAG
The DNA here is from genome assembly GCF_054056355.1 of Bradyrhizobium sp. USDA 3364. NCBI lineage: Bacteria > Pseudomonadati > Pseudomonadota > Alphaproteobacteria > Hyphomicrobiales > Nitrobacteraceae > Bradyrhizobium > Bradyrhizobium sp. USDA 3364. Next base: position 216,135 of record NZ_JBSRYG010000002.1, on the reverse strand, counting down.
CTTCGACACAAGGTCCGCAGCGCGGCCGCTCGGGAACATGCGCCGCACCTGCGCGATCTGCGCATCCTGATCGGTGATTCCCGCCTTCTCGAGCGCAGGCAACAGGTGCTCATAGACGTAGCGGTCGGGATCGGTCTGCGCCAGCCGCGCTCCGGCGACGTGCCGGCCGGGCTTCATGCCCTTGATCTCGCCGGTCTTGGTGGTCTCGAAATCATCCTTGTTAGCGAGCCCGAGGTTGACGAATTCCTTGGCCGCCGAATGCAGATTGCCCTGGAAGCCGCCGGTGATCTGCTTGACGAACTGGTCGATCGAGACGCCGGTGGTCGAGCCGCCGAGCTCCTGCGCCAGCGACATTGCGGACGTGTTCAGGAAACGATCCGACAACGTCGAGCCCGACGCCTTGGTGTACTTCGCGAACTCGTAGATCTGTTCGGGAGTGATGGTCTTGCCCATCACCTGCTGCGCCTTGATGAAGCTGTCGAGGTAATGCTCGAACTTTGCAGGATCCTGCGCGCGGCCGAGCACCTCGGCGCCCTTGAACGCGAAGCCCAGACCTTCAGCCATATGGCCGCTGCGATCGAGCGCATTGACCGCGGAGTTCGCCTTGATCGCGGTCGGCAGCAGCTCGTGCGCTTCCTCGGGATGCAGCACGATCGAGCGCAGCTCCTTGAACCGCACGCGCAGCGCCGTATCTGTCGATCGCCGCCATCTGCTTCTGCACGCTGTCCATCGACTTCGCGAGACGGTCGACCGCTGCTGACGCTTTCGCCGATTTGGCGATGTTCTCGACCTTCTTCGCGATCTTGTCGAAGACGGCGCCGGTCTTGTCCTCGGCGGAGATGACGGCTTTGGCTTCGATGATCTTGGCCATGATGAAATCCTTAACCGACCATGCCGTAGAGATTGCCTCCGGGGGATGGCGCGGTGATTGTGATGCCGCTATTGCCACCGCAGTCGAAGCTATTCGACGCGGTCGGAGATCCCGTGCAAGAAATGCCGACCAGGGCGCAATAGGTGCCGATCGATCCACTGTGCGTGAGAGAGGCGGCCGATCCCACGCTGGAAGGCTGGATCAGAATTTGCGAGCTGGACGTGCCCGCGCAGTTCATCGCGGTGATCGTATTGGTACCGGATGTTGGGAGCGAAATGTAGTTCGGCGGACTGACCGAAAGCGTTCCGATCGTGTTGGCCCCCGAGATCGTCAGGCCACCGCCGCTGGTCCCCGCGCTAACCGATATCGTCCCATAGGTGAGGCCGCCACCGGTTAAGGTTCTCGCTCCATTACCGGCGAACACGATCGTTGCGGATGACCCGATGAACGTGAGATTAGTCGTTGTTCCCGCGTTCCACACCCCGTTCCCGTTGATCGTGTAGGTTGCAGAACCAAGCTTGATCGTGCGCGCACCGCTGCCGCTGATGTTGAACGTCTGGGACGTGTTGCTGCATGTGACGTTGTTGTTGTTGACGCTGTTGTCCCATGTTCCGGTGAACGCTCCCATAGCGATCGCCTGAAGCGTGATGGTGCCGCCGAAGTTGAGCGTTACCGTGCCGCCGCCGCTCAAAGCGTCGAAGGTCACGAAGTCGGCCGAACCAGGGACCGACTGCCCGCCGGTGCCGTTGCTCGAGGCCGCCCAATTGGTGGTGGTCGATGAATCCCATGTTCCGGTGCCGCCGACCCAGAACCGCGACGCGTTGTGGACGGTCAGCCCATCGACGATGTAGGAGTGGTCGCCGGAGATGTCGAACCGGTACCAGATCAGCGAGTGATCCTCGACCGGTTCGACGCTCGCGATCCGGACCGCGTTGTCCGCGTCGTCATAGATCTCGTCGCCAACGACGAGGTCACGCGCGTGGCAGACATTGATGCCGTTGCGCCAGACGCTCTGCTCCCGGAACAGCAGCAGCGAGCCGTTGATCCGATACCAGGTGAACGGTGGCACCTCGTCCTCGACCTGCCACCAGCGGCACCATTCGGCGTAGTCGACAGGCTCGATATTTTCGATGGCGTTGACAATCGGCGTACCGGTCGAGAGATCGAAGGCGCAGACATCATCGCCGTTTGCCAGGGCAACCGGGCTCTTGTATCCGTCCGGCGTTAGAATCAAGGTCATGTTCATGGCCCCGGCGTGAACGAGCGGATTGCCGAGGCGGCCCGTGCCTTCACGGCAGCATAGTCAACCGAGTTGACGTACCAGAACGTCGCGAGCGCTGGCATTACAGCCCTCCGAGAGCAAGCCGCGCGTGCACGAGCCCGTCACGCTTCGGACCAGGCAATGAGCTCGCCAGGCCGAGCACGGCGCGAGGATCCGCGTCAGCGCGGCGTATGACCTGGAAGGTCGCCGCGCTGACCGCCGCCTCCTCATGGCGCTCGGCCTCGAGCAGATCAGCAAACAGCGTCTTGAATTGCTCGCCGCGCGCATCGTCGGTTAGCGCGTGGCCGTCGTCGGCGATCGCGTCGATCCGGCTTTCGGCAAGCGCGATCAGCTGATCCTTCAGCAGCAGCGCGACCAGGCAGAACCCGTCAGGGATCTTCACGTCCGCCTCGCGCATCAGCCGGATGTTCCGCATCGGCCAATCGATCTCACGGTCAATGTGCTCGATCACGGCGTCAAATCCCGGCTCGCCACGCTGCGCGAGCGCCTCGATCCGCTGCCGCACCTGCTCCTTCACGACACTGGACGGATATGGCGCAGCGTCGGCACGGCGGATATCGGCCTGCAGCTCGCGAATGCGCCGCCGGCGCTGCTCGATCACCTCGGACGTGACGTCGCGCAGCTTGCCAAGGGTCCCGGCATACTCGCCTATCACGATCGCTGGCGGCAGGGCGCTCAGCCAGGCGCCGATCGAGGCCTGGACAGTGCTGATGGCGTTGCGACGTGCGTTGTAAAGTTGCTGACGTTCGTCGAGCTGCCGGCGTTCTTCAGTCAGCGCGGCGAACTCGTTCTCAAGGGCCTTGATCTCGGCTTCGCTGGAACGCGGCGGTGCTGTCGACACAATCTCGCCGGTCCGCAGCAAGGAACTGGATCTTTCGGCTGCCACCAGCTTTTCGGTCATGTTGAGTTCGATGGCCGAAACACGGCGACCCATCTGCGAATTTTGCCGCAAATCCAACAATTGAGGTTCGATCTGCTGGAGGCGCAATCTGATACGCGGAAATCGCTCGGTGATGTCGCGGCTGAGCACCCAGACTTCCTCTCGCTCCTGGTCGAGCGCCAACCACTTTGCCCGCGCGCGCTCCGGCAGTCGGTTCAGCAATTCCCGCGAAATGTCCATGTTCAATCTCCTTCTGTGCTGCTTGCCGGGTGGCACGCCGGATCCTGATTCTTGGCTCGCACTTTCGCTGCCGCGGCCATATCCTTGATCGCCTGGACGACGGCCTCCCGTTGGCCGCGTACGATGCGCTTCAGTTCTTGAAGCATTCCGCGCTGACCCTCTCGATTTCCGATGGCGGTGAGACTCTCGGACTGGCCGATCAACCCATCAAACACCTCGACGAGCCGCGTCGCGGTCTCGCCAATGACTTCATCGATGTCATGGAGCGAGATTAAATTGCCGCGGGCCCGCTCGAGCTCGATGAACTTGAGATCCGCGGCATAAGCCTTCTCGCGAGTCTGTTCGTCGCGAAACCGAGCGCCGGCCTGGCCGCGCGCCGGCGACGTCGTTGCTCTTGCTGTCGCTGCACCGGCCTCACGCGCGGCGTTACCGACTTGACCGATCGCCAGGTCATATTGCGCCAGGTTGATCAGCTTCGCGTTGCCTTTGCCGGGCTTCACCGCGAGCCGACCATCCGCGACCAGCGGCGCAATGCGCGCCGAGATTGCCTGCTTGGAAACACCCTTGCGCTCGGCAATCTCCGAGACGCTGAGCCAAAGGCCATCTTCCGGCGGCTGAGGTGGAGGAGCGTCAAGTGTCACAGCGTCAACCCGTCAAGTGCGTCAATGCAGATTTCGAGCCCGTTCAACTGGCGGACCCCCGGCCCCGGCTCGGGTCGCGGTGGGTGGGGGCTTTGGAAGGACCCGCGGGCGGCCCAGGGAGGAACGGCGAAACTCCCCAGACCGCTCCGCGTCCGGCGGAGGGCTCGCTGATCAGCCCTCGACGCCAAGCTACTGCCCCTGCCTCAGCAGGCGATCGACTGCTGCATTCAGGCCATCGCTTGTCGAGATTGGCGGCCGGTGAGAGCTGGCCTGAGTGGCCTGCTGTTCGCGGCGAGCGGCCAGTCGATCCACGGCAGCATTCAATCGGTCACTTGGCGAGAGGGCGGCCGAAGCAGCTTCGGCCGGCGCCGGTGCGAGCATGAGACCGCGTTTGGCTAAGGCGCGGTCAATCGCGGCGTTGAGCCTGTCGCTCGATGTCTCGGTCATCAGATCGTATCCTTGGGTTTGCGTAGTGCCAGCTGACGGTCAATCGCGGCGTTGAGGCCTGTCGATCGAAGGTCTTCACCCGCGCGCATTACGTCGGCGGGGTCGAACCCGACCTCGATCATCGGGTTGGGAATGTTGCCGTCGAGGCGTGAGCGCCGTGGCGTGATGACCGCGGGTACGATCTTGAGCGCTGCGATCGCGATCGAGGCCGGCATGTCTGTCTCGAAGGCCAGTTTCATCGCGAGATCTCTCCGCCCCACGGCCTCGGGGCTGGAGAGGATCGCGCTCTGCCGCTCTCTGGCCGCAGCAACTGCTTCTTCGGCCGCGGCCTCGGCCGCTGCCTTGGCCTGCTCAGCGCCGATTTCCTGCCCCAGCGCGAAAGCGATTTCGCGCGCCCGCTCGAGCTGCTCGCCTGAAACTCGCGTTGCATCCTGCGAGATGCCAGCAAGCTCGAGAACCCTTGCAACTGCCGTCGACATGCACCGCTCCTCGTTTCGATGGGATCAATCGGGACGTGATTCGGTTGGCCACGAATACCCGGAGCTCGTGGCCAACACTCTCCGGATTGTTCGATCGCTCGGCACGTAGTCCCGCACTTTCAGGATCGCCCAGCATGCGGCGCGGAGCGTGCCGGTCTGCGCCGGGCAGCGCTCTTCGGTGCGCTCTCGTAGCCACGCAGAGGCCGAGTACCGTGACAGCGCTGCATGGAGCTGCTCGGCCTGCGAAGAAGGGCTCGCCGATGGGTAGAACTGAACAGCCGCAAGCCAAATGAGGCGGTTGCGCTGCTCCTCGATCAACTGCGTCGGGACGCGTCGCTGGCCAGGCTGCGGCTTAGCACCGATCAGCTTCTCGAATTCGCCGTCACCCTTGAGCCACGCGGCCAGAACGTCCGCGAGTGCGGCCGCATCGGGATTACCGCTGCGACGCAGCTCCGCCAATCCGGCCCTGACGATCGTTGCAACGCGCGCGGTGCTCATGGTTCAGGCGAGGCTCAGCGAGCCGAGAACGCTCGCGATCCGTTCTTGCGTCAGGGTGCCGGCTCGCTCCTGGGCGCTCAGCTGATCGCGAGCGCTGTCGCTGAGCGAACCGAACGCCAGCCAACCCGCGGCGCGATCGCCGCGACCGAGCTTTTCGGCCACCCGTGCCTGGACCACGGACGCGTGCTCGGCGCTGGCCGAGGAGGGGCGTGGCTTCGCCTGCTGGAAACCCCTCGCTTCCTTGCCAAGCCCTGCCGGACTTTCCACACGACGGCTTGAAGAGGGTAAGGGAGAAGTGATGGTTGTATGATGGTTCTTATGGGTGACTACAGAGTCACACCCCCCTGTGACTGGCAGACGCACCCTTCGCACCCTCGCGGCGGGCCGTTTCCGCTCAGGGGGGTGTGTCTGCGGGTCACACCCCGGCATCAGCAATTGGTAGTGGTGTTTGTCGCCTGGAGCACCCGGAACGATGCGCACGTAGCCGGCTGCGACGAGTGCCGGCAGGCGTCGCAGAACGGTTCTGCGATCGCAGGACGCCTCGCGCGCAATCTGCTTCATCGACGGCCAGCAGAAGCCGGTGACGTGGTCCGCATGGTTTGCGAGCGAGATCAAGATCAGTTTCGCGTAAGGGTCGTCCCGGAATTGGCAGTCCAATGCCCAGGCGACTGCTTGAATGCTCACGACTACGCAGCTCCCTCGTCGGGCGCCGACGCGGTACAAGCTGGTGCGAAAACTTCGGTGATGAAACGCTGCCGCGCCACGGCCCCGGCAGCCAGCCAGGCCGCGCGCAGTAAGACGATCTGCCCGGCGATCGGGGAAGCAGCTGCCATGCCGGCGCGAGTGCGTTCAGAGATCTTCGCGCGGATCGATGGATCGGCCATCGCCGCTTTGGTGGCGGCGGAAATCTGCGCCCGCCGCTCCTCCGAAAGGGGCCCGCGGGGCTTGCCCGGGATTTTTGACATTTCCAAATTCTCCTTTCCGTTCAATCCGGGAACGAAAGGAGGATTTGTCAGAAAGTGCCTTGTAAGACCTGCTGTCTCAGCGGCCTCTTAATCAGCGGGTCCCAGGTTCGAGCCCTGGTGCGCCCACCATTGGAAAATCCTTATTTTCCAAGCCCTTCGTGGAGAAGTCGCCGAGAACAAAATGGGTCTCGTGTGCGACGTTTCGGTGGCCGAGGCCGGCTGCGCGACTTGTCCCTTGTTTTCTGAATCTTCATGCCATTCGTATGGCGCACTGATCCGATGGTAAAGGCCGATTACGTGCTCGTCGTAGAATAGGATCCTGGGGCGAGCAAATCGGACATCCGCACCATGAGAGTAGGTCATACCGCGTGTTCATCGCCAGCAGGATATGGATGCCCTCACGATGCTGCGGATCGACCGAGCGAGGCGGTGATCGTCGAACCCCAGTGAGCCGCGGCCACTCGGCATGAAGTTGGTCGATCACGAAGGTATGTGTGTGCTGATAACCACCGGCGGCCCGCTCGGCCCCGGCTACGTGCGGGTCGTCCGCCGGCAATGCGCCGTGCACATGTTCGAGAGCGTCGGGGTCGTATGACGGCCACAGACACGCCGCCATCGCCACGGCTAGACCGGCGATCACAGCCAAGGCAATGAACGTCGCCGGCATCCCGATCTTGGCGCCGAACCAGCCGGCGACCGGATATGTGACCAGCCAGCAGACGTGGGACAGCGCAAACTGAGCGGCGAAGACGGATGGTCTGTCCTGAGGCTGCGACGATCGCCGAAGCAGACGCCCCGACGGCGTCTGCGTCAGCGAGTAGCCAAACCCCATGGCGAACCAGACCGGCAGCAGGATCGCGTAGCCTGGCACGATCGCGCCGAGGAACAGGCACGCGGTCAGCAGACTGGCGCCGGCCATCATCGCCCGCCGGTCCGGAATGTCGTCGAGCAGGCGCGGCAGCCCGAGCGCGGCCACCATGGAACCCAGGCCGAACGCGGCCAGCGCGAGAGCGGTTGCGCGCTGCGTCAAGCCAAATCCCGCCTGGACGAGGACGACGGTGTTGACGATCACCATGGAGCTTGCCGCTGCGGCTGCGAGGTTGAGCGCGAGCAGACCGCGCAGGCGCGGCGTGGCGAGATAGATGCGCAAGCCGCGCGTCGTCCGGTCGTAGATGCCCCGCCGTTCCACCGCCTGCGGGCTGGGCAACTGCACCGAGACGACGAGTGCCGCCGAAGCAAGGAACCCGACAACGGTGCCGGCGAACAGCGCATGGAAGCTCACGACGCTCAGCAGCGCCGCCGCGAGCATCGGGCTGACGACGCTTTCGAGGTCATAGGCGAGACGCGAGAGCGACAGGGCGCGGGTATAGTCGCGCTCCTGCGGAAGCACGTCCGGTATGGTCGCCTGAAAGGTCGGCGTGAACGACGCCGAGGCGGATTGCAGGATGAAGATCAGGACATAGACTTGCCAGACCTGGTTTACGAACGGCAAGGCGAGCGCGACCGCCGCCCTGACCAGGTCCAGCGCCACCAGCATGCCCCGACGCGGAAGGCGCTCGGCGAAGGCGGTCGCGATCGGCGAGACGCCGACATAGGCGACCATCTTGATCGCCAGAGCCGTCCCGAGAACCGCACCGGCTTCGGCGCCGGCGAGGTCGTAGGCGAGCAGCCCAAGAGCGACCGTGGCAAGGCCGGTGCCGATCAAGGCGATGACCTGTGCTGCGAACAGATGGCGATAGGTTCGGTTTGCAAGGACTGCCAGCATGCCTGCTACTCCGCGGCGTGATCGCGCGTGAAGGGATGGGCGGGAGTAACGACCGGTACCGGCGCCTTGCGGGCAGCAAACCGCGCATAAAGTGCCGGCAGGACGACGAGGGTCAGCAGCGTGGCGGTCAGGAGGCCGCCGATCACAACCGTGGCGAGCGGCTTCTGGACCTCGGCGCCGGTCCCGGTCGCAAGCGCCATCGGCACGAAGCCGAGGGAGGCAACGAGCGCGGTCATCGCAACCGGACGGAAGCGCGTCAGCGCGCCTTCGGTTATGGCGTGCTTCGTATCGTCCCCCTGCTCGATCGCGTGACGGATCTGCGTCAGCATGACGAGGCCGTTGAGCACAGCGACGCCGGACAGCGCGATGAATCCGACGGCGGCGGAGATCGAGAACGGCATGCCGCGCAGCCAGAGCGCCGCGATGCCGCCGGTGAGCGCCAGCGGCACCGCGCTGAAGACCAGCGCCGCGTCCCGCGCCGAGCCGAGAGCCCCGAACAGCAACATGTAGATCAGGACGAAGACGCCTGGCACGACGAAGACGAGCCGCTGCCGCGCGACTGCGAAGTTCTCGAACTGGCCACCCCAGGCGAGATAGCTTCCGGCCGGCAGCTTCACTTGTTCGGCGACCTTGGCTTGCGCTTCGGTCACCAGCGATCCGATATCACGGCCCCGGACCTCCGCCGTCGCCACCACCCGCCGCTTGCCGTTCTCCCGGCTGATCTGGTTGCAGCCGACCGTCTGCTCGAACGACGCGATCGTGCGCAGCGGGATGGACGCCCCCGGCGCGTCCGCGTTCGCGCGCGGCAGCGGGACGGGCAGCTCCTCGAGCGAGGGGATGTCGTCCCGCAGCGCATCCGGCAGCCGCACCACGATCTTGAAGCGGCGATCCCCCTCGAACACGAGGCCGGCGTCGGTGCCGCCGATCGCCGTTGCGATCAGATCCTGCACGGAAGCAAGGCTCAAGCCGCGGCGCGCGATCTCGCCCTTGTCGATCTTGATCTCGAGGAACGGAAGACCGGAGGTCTGCTCCGTCTTCACGCTCTCGGCGCCGTCGATCTTGCGGACGACGTCGGCGATCTGGCCGGCGGTCTTCTGCATCCGTTCGAAGTCGTCGCCGAAGACCTTCACGGCGAGGTCCTCGCGCACGCCGGCGACGAGTTCGTTGAAGCGCATCTCGATCGGCTGCGAGAAGCCCACCTTGTTGCCGGGGAGCTTTCCGGCCCGGGTCTCGATCTTCTTGATCAGGTCCTCCTTCGTCATCGAAGGATCGGGCCATTCCTCCTGGGGCTTGACGATGATGTAGGTGTCGGACGCGGACGGCGGCATCGGGTCGGCCGCGAGGTCGGGCGTTCCGGTGCGCGAGAAGACGAAGGCGACTTCCTCCAGACCGCTGATCTGCTGCTCGATCAGGAGCTGCATCTTCTGCGACTCCGCAAGCGCGGTGGAGGGTACCCGCTTCACTTCCATGACGATGTTCTTCTCGTCGAGGGTCGGCGTGAACTCCTGCCCGAGACGGGTGAACAAGGCTGCCGCGCCGACGAACAGGAGCGCGGCGGCGGCAATGACGGGGAAAGGCCGGGCGATCGACCACCCGAGCAGCGGAGCGTACCAGCGCTTGAGCCTGCGGACGATCACATTCTCCGTCTCGTTCACGGGGCCGCGAATCGCGATGGCGACCGCGGCCGGCACGAAGGTCAGCGACACCACGAAGGCCACGGCGAGCGCGATCATCACCGTGAGCGCCATCGGTTCGAAGGTCTTGCCCTCGACGCCGGTGAACGCGAGCAGCGGCGTGTAGACCAGGATGATGATGATCTGGCCGAAGACGGATGGACGGATCATCTCGGTGGTGGATGCCGTGACGGTGTGCAGCCGCTCGTCGAGCGACAAGGTGCGACCGAGCTCACGCTGGCGTTCCGCGAGATGCCGCAGGCTGTTCTCGGCGATGATGACCGCACCGTCGACGATGAGGCCGAAGTCGAGCGCTCCGAGACTCATGAGGTTGGCGCTGATCTTCCCTCCCAGCATCCCGCTCGCGGTGATCAGCATCGTGATCGGGATGACGAGAGCCGTGACCAGCGCAGCCCGGAAGTTGCCCAGCAGCATGAAGAGAACCGCGATCACAAGAAGCGCGCCCTCGGCGAGATTCTTCGCCACCGTATGGATGGTCGCGTCGACCAACTGCGTCCGGTTGAGCACCGTTCGGGCGAAGATACCGGGCGGCAACGTCTTGCTGATTTCCTTGATCTTGGCATCGGCCGCGGCCGCCACGGTGCGGCTGTTGCCGCCGATCAGCATGAGCGCCGTGCCGAGCACAACCTCCCGGCCGTTGACGCTGGCGCTGCCGGTCCGAAGCTCCTTGCCGATGGCGACGTCGGCGACGTCCTTGACGCGGACCGGCACGCTACCGCGCGTCGTCACCACAACGTTCTCGATGTCCGCAATGGTCTCCAGCCGACCGGCGGCCCGGACCACGTAACCTTCGCCATTCTGCTCGATATAGTTCGCGCCGCGACTGGCGTTGTTGGCCTCGATGGCGTCGACCACCTGCTTGAATGACAGGCCGAAGCCGATCAGCCGCGCCGGATCCGGCTGCACCTGGAACTGCTTGACGAAGCCGCCGATGGCGTCCGCGCCGGCAACGCCGGGGACGGTCTTCATCTGCGGCCGGACGATCCAATCCTGCACGGTCCGGAGGTAGACGGTCCGCTGGAAGTCGTCGGCCAGCCGCTCGCCTTCGGGCGTGAGATAGCTGCCGTCGGTCTGCCAACCGGGCTGCCCATCGCGAACGGGCGCGGAGGCGCCGGGCTTTTCGTATTCGACCGCCCACCAATAGATCTCGCCGAGGCCTGTCGAAACCGGTCCCATCCGGACCTCGACACCTGGCGGCAGGCTGGCCTTCGCCTCGTTGAGGCGCTCGGAGACAAGCTGCCGCGCGAAATAGATGTTGGTGCGGTCCGAGAACACGGTCGTGATCTGCGCGAATCCGTTGCGCGAGAACGAGCGGGTGGACTCGAGCCCGGGCATGCCGGCGAGCGCGGTCTCCAGCGTCACCGTGACCTGCTTCTCGATCTCGACCGGCGTCAGCGCCGGCGCGACCGCGTTGATCTGCACCTGGACGTTGGTGACGTCCGGCACAGCATCGATCGGAAGCTTCGTCAGCGACCAGAAGCCGGCCGAGGCCGCGGTGAGGGTTACCAGCAGGACCAGCCAGCGGCGGCGGACCGAGAAGGCGACGATCCATTCGATCATGTTCAGTCCTCGTCGCCGGGCTTCGACAGTTCGGCCTTGAGCGGGAAGGTGTTCGAAACCGCGACGATCTCGCCCGCTGAAAGGCCCGAGACGATCTCGACGATCGCGCCATCACGTTGGCCCAGCACGACGTCGCGCGCCGCGAAACCGTCCTTAGTGCGGACGAACACGGCCTTGCGCCCTTCAACGGTTTGGATTGCGGCAAACGGCACCACGACTGGCGCCTGGCGCTTCTCGACGGCGATGGCGGCCGTCACGAACGAACCCGGGCGCCAGCGTCCGTCCGTATTGTCGAGCGCAGCCACGACCCGGGCCGAGCGGGTCTCCTTGTCGAGCAGTGGGCTCACAAAGATGATCCGGGCGATGCCGGTCTTGCCTGATCCTCGCAGCGCAATTTCGACGTCCTGGCCCTCCCTGACGAGGGGCAAATCGGTCGACGAGACAGACAGCTCGATCCATACCCGGCTCAGATCGACGATGACGAAAAGCTCAGTCTCCAGGGCGTCGCGGCCCATCGCGGTTCCGAGTTCGACCCGACGTTCAACGATGCGGCCGGAGATCGGTGCTCGGATTGTCTGGCTGCGCAGTGTGCCGTCCGGCGCTTGCGGCAACGCAGCGATGTCGGCGTCGGCGATACCGAGCGCCAAGAGCTTCTGACGGGCGATCCCGAAGCGCAGTACTGTCTGCGCCGCCGCGTTGCGCGACTTGATGTATTGCTGCTCGGGGATCGCGCGGCCCTCCCACGCCAATTTGTCCCGTGTGGTGAGGTCCTGCTGCAGTTCGTTGTTGAGCTTCGCGGCGAGGTACTCGCTCTTTGCGTCGGCGACCTCACGGCTCTCCAGGACACCCAGAATTTCGTCTTTCACGACGTCGTCGCCGATGTTCTTCCGCAGTTCAGCGACGGTTCCGGCCAGCTTGACGGAGACGTGCGCGACCCGTCCGGAGTCCGGAACAATCGCGCCCGGCACCGTCACGCGCTGCGCGATGGAAGCCGGGCCAGATTGTCCCAGTTCGATCCCGGCCAGCTTGATGCGTTCATCGTCGATGGCGATCGTCGCTGATTTCGGGTCGCGCCCTTGCTCGGCGGCATGCGACGCCACCGGACAGGCGAGCGCAAGACCAGCCAGTGCGGCGAGGAAGGCGAACGAAATCGCGATGTGGTCCCGGGGCATTGGAAACTCCGCTCACAGATACCGCGAGATCGCCTTGAACTCCGCCAGGACGGCCTTCGTCGACCTGCCGGTCCCACCGTTGGCCGCAGCGTCGAGGCAATTGTCCACGTGATCGTGAATAAGGGCCTTTTTGGCTTCGGAGATCGCCTTCTCAACGGCATAGAGCTGCTGGGCCAAATCCAGGCACGCGCGGCCATCGTCAAACATCGCGATGACCTTCTGGAGATGCCCGCTGGCCCGCTTCAATCGCTTGACGATCTCCGGGTGGCTTTCGTGAATGTGATCTTTGCTCATGGTCTGATCCTATCCCCGAGGGGGGGATACTCCTTACCCGAGGTCCGAGCAACAGGTCATTCGCAAGGCAAATCGACGCAGACTTTGTATCGGAACAGATCCGCGAGGGCTCGGCTTTTCGCCTATCGGAGGAAGTAGTTCGAGAAGCTCTGGGTTGCGCGCCAGCGTCTCGTCATTGCCGTGTGCGCATGTCTTGTCATTGATCTCTTCTGCTACTATTCGCCCAGGTCCGTCCGGCATGCGCTCGTCGCCTTCAGCGCCGTACCGCTCGCGTTGACGGGCGTCATTGTCGTTCTTTGGCCGCGCGGCATGCTGGGAGTCACCGCTCGTAATGCTGTTACAGATTCGGTCGGTGATAGATTGCGGCCCACCGATTGCCCATGCCCATGCAATCTCCGACGGGGCTCTGATGCGTGATCCCGCCGTCGTGATGACCGCGCTGAGCGCGTGGCCTGATTCGTTCCGATAGCGTTCGCCTCGGGACGGGCGCCGAGGTAAAAAGCCGCTTGCCACCGTCTGCTGACTGCAATGATTTTGGGCTGTTGCCGCGCTCTATTTGAGCTTCGCCGGGACGAACGGTCGTCAAGCGAGCCAACCAAGGAAGCGGCGTGTAACGGGCGGCCGAATAGCCGGCAGCCCAGCTAACTTGCCCCTTCTGCTGCAATTCGATCGAGACGTAGCCGGTGCCGATGATCGGTCAGCAGGCGTGCGCCACCAAGGACGGCGGCCAGCGTTCCGAGGCCGGTCCCGCCGGCGATCAGGAACATGATTAGCAGTTGATATTTTACTGCATCGGCCGGCTCGACGCCCGCGAGAATCTGGCCAGTCATCATCCCCGGCAAAGAAACGAGGCCGATCGCCGCCATGCTGTTCATGATCGGCATAAAGCCGCTCCTCAAGGCGTCCCGTATGATCGGCAGCAGGGCCTGATACCGGGTGCCGCCGAGTGCCAGACACGCTTCCACGGCGGCCCGTTCGCGCACCAGGCTATTCGTCAGCACGTCCAAGCCCAGGCTTATCCCCGTCATAGTGTTGCCCAGGATCATGCCCAGCAAAGGCAGCGCGTAGCGCGGATGATACCAAGGATCGGGGCGTAGTTCCGTCAGGAGTGCGAACATCGTGACGGTACCGGCGGCAAGCAGCGTGCATCCGGCACCCAAGCCGTACTTCCAAACGCCCGGAAGACGCCGCTTTTGCCGCGCGACGATTTCCCGAGATGCGAAGAGAACCATGATGACAGCCGCAAGGGCTGTCCAAAAGGGCGACACCGCAGCAAACAGGAACGTCAGCACATATCCAACGAGGACAAGCTGAACCACCATGCGCACGGTCGCGATGGCCAGTTGTTTCTCAAGCTTGAGACGGAGAACAAGCGAGAGAACGCCGTCCATGACGACGAGGAGCGCGGGCAGGGCCAGATCACCGTACGAAAGCTGGATGTAGGTCACGGCCGGTCTTCCTCGATGCCACCATCAGGGCCCATCGCGAATATCCTTGATCCCACGCGGCGAGCTTGAGCGTTGTCGTGCGTGCTCCAGATGACGCTCGTTCCGTTCGCAATGCGTTCGGCGATCAGGGATTCCACGGCCGCGGCGGATGCCGAATCGAGCGCCGAAGTTGGCTCGTCCAGCAGAAGCACCCGCGATCGCAGCATGAGCGCCCGCACAAGCCCCAATCGTTGTCGCTCGCCGGTCGAAAGTCTTTGGATTGGCCAAGGTCCGCAGTCGTCCGAAAGCCCCAGGCGCGTGACCAGCGGTAGGGCATCGTCCCAGGCCGTGAAGTGCTCTTGCACGGTGTCGGACCACCAGCCGGGCTCGGCGGCGAGATAGGTCACTCGCTTTCGCCAGGCGGGAGCGGACATCGCCTCTCTCAGCGTACCGTCAAGCTTGACCGTCCCTTCGTTGGGATCGAGGTCCGCAATGGAGCGAAGCAGCAACGTCTTCCCCACCCCGGAAGGCCCCTGCAGGGCAACGCATTCGCCGTCCTGCAAGTCGAAGGAAACGGAGATGTGCAGGCGCTTGAGCCCGCTTACCGTCAACATGCGTCAAAGCTTAAGCTGCAGCCGATTGGCAACGCGCCTGGCGATCTCCGCCGGCGCCTCGTCCGGGTAGGGATGCACCGAGCTGGCATTGATCTCGCCGAGCACGTAGCTGTCGCTCCCGTCCGCCTGCGCCGGGCCAAGCATGAAGTCGGCGTCCCAGATCGCGGGCAGGTCATCTCGCGCAATATCCAGCAGGGAGGTTAGCTGTGGCGTCCACTCGTCTTCCATCAACCGCCGCAGCCGCTGGAAGCGCGGGTCTGCGTTGGATGAGTAGCGCCGCGGGCCGGCCTGCGAACGCGCAGCTGCCGAGTCGACCAGGGCTTTGACTTTGTGATGGCCGAAGCCGGCGCAGCGATCTCCTGCCATGTAGCAGCGGACCACACCCTCGTTCAGGCGAGGCTGGAATGGTTGGTCAACTACGCTGCCGTTCTCGAAATACTCCCCGCAGCGACGGACAAAATCATCCAGCGACAGTTCCTCGGAGACATCCTTGGTCGCGTCCAGCACCCTGATCATAGAGGAAGTCGGGAGCTTCTCGACCTTCCAAACGCCCTGGCCGCCGTTGCCCCGGTTGCGCTTGATCACGCGCGGACCGGCGGCGAGCCGCGTCGGCAACTCGTCGCGCATCGCTTCGGCAGTTTGATATAGCGCCGTGTCGCTTCCCCATCCCATCGACCGGGTGCGGTAGAGGACCTCCTTGGTGCCCATCTTGAGGATGACATCGGGATGGGCGCTCACCCACACGCCCTGCGCGGCGACGTCGCGCAACAGGGCGTCGAGTCCGGCGCGGTTTCGACCGTCTTGCAGCGGATTTACCCAGACGAGCACGCCGTCCGCTGCGAGCAGTTGCTCGCGGACGGCGTCCGCGAAGCTCTCGTCGTAGATCGCGGGCCGCGCTTCGACGCCGACGGCGGCGAGCGCTTCGAATACGTCAACGAAGCGGCCGTTTTTCGAGGTCGCGTCTCGACGCGCGGCGGCATCCCCGCGCGAGAGGATGGCGACGGTACGTCGGCGAGAGGGGGTCTCGGTGTCCATGCGCAAGCTCCACGTGTTGCGTGTTGCGCAGAGCTTGGACCGAAGTCTCACGGGGAGTCTGCCTGTCCCCTCCATGACACTCTACGTGAATTTCTCCGGACGTTTCAAGACCGTGGCTATAGAGCCCATTTTGGGTTTGACCGATTCCGTGCCGGCAAACCTTGATCCAGCTCAACGGCTTTGTCCGGGGCGCCGGATCGTGAGCCATGAACAAGGTTGACGATCCAGAACACAGACGCCACCGGCCCAAGCCAGAGCCTTCACGGCTGGAGGAGGCGCTTCGGATTGTTGAGGAGTACGCAAAGGAGCTGCGGGAGATTGTCAAGAAACTCGGTCCGCGGCTCAACTGAACTAACCGCCCGCATTCGGTTCCTAACGTGGAATGAACTCTTTGTGACGTCGGTTGGAGGGTTCCTTGATCCAGCCGGGTAGTCTCAGGTTGACAGCCTAACCACCAAGGCATTTATTCGCGCTACGGGGATGTGCGATCTCCCCGCGAGGCGACATGCCCAAGAATCGCGTCCTGATCACCAAGGGCGCAGCATGTCATCATATACCTCGATTTCATCCGACAAACTCTCTCCCCTCATAGGCACGGCCAGCGTGCCGGCACTCATCGATGTTCGTATCGATGAAGACTGCACGGCCGACCCTCGCCTGATACCGGGCGCGGTGCGTCGTTCCCATCGCGACGTTCAGGACTGGGCCTCAAGCATGATGGGGCAGTCGGTCGTCGTGGTCTACGACAGCCGCGAATCTGAAGAACCCTGGGGCAGCACAACACAACCAGGAGAATGACCATGCCGAAACCCAAACTTTCCCACCTCATCCTCGCGCTCACGCTCGCGGGCGGCGCCATGCCCGCCCATGCCCTCTCGCAGGACGAACTCGTCGCGAAGCTTCAGGCCGCCGGCTACGCGAATGTCAGCGACATCAAGTCGACCGCCGAAGGCACGACGGCGAAAGCAACGAAGAACGGGAAGCCCGTGCGGCTCGTGATCGATAGCAGCGGCCAGGTCAAGGAGCAGGACTGAAGGTCCCGCTCGGTCCATTGCCGCCCAAAACCAAAAACGGAGAGATCATCATGATGAGAACAGCTCTGGCGCTGTGCGTGGCCGTCGTGTGGCCGGGCGCAATACTCGCGTCACCGGCCGACCTCGATGAGCAACCGCAAATGGCCATCGCCATGCCGGCGGCGATCGTTCCGTCGCCGGCAGGCGAGACGCTGCGCGGCGTCGTCAACAGCGTCGACCAACGCAACGATACGCTGGTGATACGCCTATCGGCGGGCACGACCGAACCGTTCAGAGTGCAGGACGGCCTTATTTTCAATGCCGTCCGGTTCGGCGATCCCGTCGAGATCTCGGTGCAGACCATCTCGGGACTCCGAACCATTGTCGGGCTCTCGAAGGAATAGAGCTGCGCTTTGACGCATCAATGCAGGTTCAAGGAGCAATCCAATGCGGAACATGATTTCGGCGCTGGTCGGGATCGGCGCCTGCTGCTTCGCCACAAGCGGAAGCGCACAAAAGATCGATTGGCAGGTGTTCGCCGAGCCATTCATCTCGTCGGCCCACGCGCAGACCGTCGACTGGCAGAAAGTCGATGACACGCTGGGCCGAAAGCCGGCCGTCTCGGGCGACGTGCATCGCTACGGCTTTCCGCGCAGTGATCTCACGGTGACGCTCGACGGCGTCACCATCAAGCCGGCGCTGGCGCTCGGCGGATGGGTCGCGTTCAAGCCCATGCATGACGGCGTGATGGCGATGGGCGATCTCGTGCTGCTCGAGTCCGAGATCAACCCGGTGATGCTCAAGATGATCGGCAACGGTCTGCAGATCACGGCCGTGCACAACCATCTGCTCGGCGCGAGCCCGGCCACTTTCTACATGCACGTCGCCGGTCATGGCGACCCGGTCAAGATCGCCACCGCGATCCGCGATGCGCTTGCCGAGAGCAAGACGCCGCTCAAGGCCACGGCGCCGCCAACGCCGCCGCCGGCCATCGATCTCGACACCGCACAGCTCGACCAGATCATCGGCGTCAAGGGCCAGGCCAATGGCGGCGTCTATCAGTTCAACGTGCCCCGTCGCGATCCTGTCACCGAGGAGGGCATGCAGTTGGCCCCCGTCGGCGCGATGGGCGTTGCGATCGGCATCAACTTCCAGCCGACCGGCGGCGGCAGGGCGGCGATCACCGGTGATTTCGTGCTGACAAACGACGAAGTGAACCCGGTGATCATGGCGCTGCGAACCCACGGCATCGACGTTACCGCGCTGCATAGCCACATGCTGGATGAACAACCGCGCCTGTTCTTCATGCATTTCTGGGCCAATGACGACGCCATCAAGCTCGCCAAGGGCCTGCGCGCCGCGCTCGACAAGACAGCCAGGACGAAGAGCTGAGCTCGATGACTTGCACAGGTGATCGCGTATGATGAACATGAATAAGGCGATACTCTCGAGGCGACGCGCCGACGACTGGCAGGTTGCGGCCGGACGGCGAAGACTGATGAACCGTGCTCTCTCGCGGCGATCAATCCTTGCGGCCTGCGCAGGCCTTGCCGCCATCAGCCCGGCGGCGGCGGGCACCGACAATGTGAAAGCCAAGGCGGAGATGTGCGTGGCCTGCCACGGCCAGAACGGCATCTCTACCACCGAGAACGTCCCGTCGCTCGCCTCGCAGCCCGATCTCTTCCTGCAATGGCAACTGGTCTTCTTCCGCAGCGGCGCGCGGAAGAACGAGACAATGGAGCCGATCGCGGGACAGCTCAGCAACGAGGACGTCCGCGATCTCGGAGCTTACTTCGCCTCGCTCAAGGCCGCCGATGCCTCGAGCGCAAAGGCGCCGGACGATCACCCGGAGTTGGTCAAGGCCGGCCAGCAAGCCGCTGCCGCGGGACGTTGCGCCTCCTGTCACGGCGATAACTATGCGGGAAACAAGGCTGCAGCGCGTATCGCGGGCCAACGCGAGGAATACATCGCCAAGGCACTCCACGACTACAAGGCGGGTGCCCGGACGGGAGGCGGCGTGGCTGCAATGGCGGAAGTTGCCTATCCACTCAGCGACGACGACATCACAGCACTTGCTCACTACCTTTCGCGCCTTTGATCCAAGCGCGCAAGGCATTCTGATGATCGGTGTCTCGAACATGCAAGCCGCCAGTGCGATATCGACGCATCGTTTCAACCTTTGGAGGGACTAATGACCATCAACACCGAGCGCCGAAACTTCATCGCAGCAGTCGGCGCCGCCACAGCTTCAGCAGCCGTCCTCGGCGCAAACCAGGCCGTCGCCGAAGCCAACCCACACACTGGAGCCAAGGCCATGTCCTATCAGGCAAAGCCGATGCCGTTCGATCCGAAGTCGATCACCGGCATCTCGGAAAAGATTCTCGTCAGCCATTACGAGAACAACTATGTCGGCGCAGTGAAGCGGCTTAATGCCATCGGCACGCAGCTCGCTGAACTCGACTTCGCCAAGGCACCGAATTTCATGATCAACGGACTGAAGCGCGAGGAGTTGATCGCAGCGAATTCGATGATCCTCCACGAGGTCTATTTCGACGGCCTCGGGAGCGCGGGCAAGCCCAGCGGCACGCTCGCCGACGCGATTACGCGCGACTTCGGCAGCATGGAGCGTTGGCGAGCGGAATTCGCAGCCATGGGCAAGGCGGAAGGCGGCGGCTCGGGTTGGGTGATCCTTGCCTACTCGCCCCGTGACAAGCGGCTCGTCAACCAGTGGGCGGCCGATCACACGACCACGCTTGCCGGCGGCCGCCCAGTCCTGGTGCTCGACATGTATGAGCATGCCTATCACATGGACTTCGGCGCTGCCGCCGCCCGCTATGTCGACATCTACATGGAAGCTATCCGCTGGGACAACGCCGCCAGACTGTATGAGCAATACGCGAGGGAAGCTTGAGGGGACGCCGGTGAAAGAGCCGATGGATCGGATCGACGCAACCGCGGCGAGGGCCGACGCTCCAGCCTGTCCGGACGGAGAGAATGTGCGAGCCACCGCGCGTGCGCATCGGACCATCGTGATCTGTGGAGACGCGGCGCAGGTGAGCGCCGGCTTTGCGCTCGCGCTCGACGCCATGGATGCCAATGCGGAAGTGTTGATGACATCCATCAAGACGAGAGGAGGATCGACATGAAACGAAGCTGGATCGTGCTCGGCAGTGGCCCGCTTCTGCTGGGAATAGTCGGTGTCGCCGTGGTCACGGCTCAACCAAGCAAGGACCCGGTCTTGATCCCCGGGGATCAACCCGTCACCGAGGAACAGGTCCGACAGAAGCTGCAATCGGACGGTTGGTCGAATGTCCAGATCATGCGCGAGGGGAGGTACCTCGAGGCCATGGGTTCGAAGAACGGTCAAACGGCGAAGCTTATGGTCGATGCGCAGAACGGGAGACTGCGCGCCGTCGACGAGGATGACGACGACTGAGCAAGCAAGAGGTTGCTCAGCGGAGGCGCGGTTATCCAGATTCGCGCGAAGGCGATCCGCGTGTCCCCGCCGTGCAATATCCTCGATGAATCAAGGCGTACCGGACTTCTGCGGCGTTGACAAATTCGCTGGGTTGCCGTTACTAAATTTGTACGGGGAAGCGATCTCCCCGCGAGGCGACATGCCCAAGAATCGCGTCCGACTTTCAACAAGGACGCCGCATGTCTGATCTTTACCAGCAGTTTTGCAAACTCTTCCAGAATCTGATGGCCGGTCCGCTTGGCCAAGCGCTTCAAGCCGTGTCGGAGGCGGACCATAGGCGCCCGGCATTGATCCCGATTGCCGTCGGGCCGAGTGCACCGCGTCGCCCAAGTACGAAGCGGCGCAATCCAGCGGTGTCGTCGATGCGAAGCGTGGCGCTGGCTCTCTGCGTGTTGGCGGGCTTGCTGGCGAACGAGGACTCTGCTCAGGCGCAAACTTGCAAGGTCTGTGCCGAGCAGCGTGCGGCATGCATGAAGAACTATGCCGGGCCGGCCTGCAAGACCGAGTACAAGATGTGCCTCAAATCCTGCAAGAAGTGACAGCCGCCAAGCTGAGCGGGCCCCGCGTGACGTGTCTCGTCGCTACACTCGCCGCCTTTATCGGGGTCTTGGATACCCTCGATGCGGGATTTGCTGCGGCGCAAGGCCTCCGGAAAGTAGCGGCTGCGCAGATCCGCGCCAGGTTCGTTGGTGTGCAACTGACCGACGAGGTGCACTACCGCTTCGTGTTCGAGCGGGACGGTACGCTGAGGAGCGTGTCGGCGGGAACAAAGAAGCGCGGCCGATGGACGATCGAGAAGGATCAGCTCTGCCTCTATCTCGGGGAGTCCGACGACGGCTGCTATGACGTCGCCCAATCCGGCCGGACATTCACGCTGACGCCAACGGGACCGGGGCTCCCCGCTGACGGCATTCTTGAGCCCATCTCGGATCCGC
This sequence comes from Bradyrhizobium sp. USDA 3364, assembly GCF_054056355.1. Taxonomy (NCBI): domain Bacteria; kingdom Pseudomonadati; phylum Pseudomonadota; class Alphaproteobacteria; order Hyphomicrobiales; family Nitrobacteraceae; genus Bradyrhizobium; species Bradyrhizobium sp. USDA 3364. The sequence continues at coordinate 194,845 of NZ_JBSRYG010000002.1, read as the reverse complement.
AATGAGAGTCAGAGCTTCTGCTACGGAGTTTCGCAGGTGACCACAGCAACAGATTCGCAGCGCAGTCATTTGCCAGAACTGGCACGCTATTTCCTGCGCCTCGGCTTTCTAGGCTTCGGCGGCCCGGTCGCGCTCGTCGGACAGATGGAACGCGAACTGGTCGACGGCAAGAAATGGCTGACCAAGGAGCAGATGCGGGAATCGATTGCCATTTGCCAATCGCTTCCGGGGCCGCTGGCGATCCAGGTCGGCATCTACGTGGCATGGCTCCGCGGCGGCTTTTGGGGAGCCTGGGTCGGCGGATGGTGTTTCATCCTGCCCAACTTCGTCATCGTGGCTGCATTGGGAGCCCTTTACGTCTATCTCGGCGATCTCCAGCCGGTCACCGCGATCTTCTATGGCGTCAGCCCCGCGGTCATCGCGCTCATCCTTCATTCCTGCTACCGGCTCGCCAAGCTAGGCATGGAAGACTGGTTGCAATGGGCGATCGCGGCAGTTTGCCTGGCCGTCACGGTCATCCTCCAGGCCGAGGTCGCACTGCTGTTCATCGGCGCGGGGATTGTCGGGATTATCTATTACGGCAACACCAAGCGCCCTCCGGTCGCCCTGCAAATCGCGGTGATTCCTGCCGCAGCGCCGGCGGCTGCGCCGGTGGCGACCGGCTCGACGATCGGAAAGCTGCTGCTGTTCTTCCTCAAGGCCGGCTCGCTGACATTCGGCAGCGGCCTCGTCATCGTGCCGTTCCTCGAGCAAGGGCTCGTGCAGCAATACGGCTGGCTCAACGAGCGCGAATTCCTGGTGGCTGTCGCGATCGGCATGATGAGCCCCGGGCCGGTCGTGATCACGGCGACCTTCGTCGGCTATCTGGTGGCGGGATTCTGGGGCTCGCTGATCTCCACGATCGGCATCTTCCTGCCGTCCTTCCTGCTCGTCCTGATCGTGGCGCCCTTGCTGGCGCGGCACCGCAAGAATCCGAACGTGCAGGGCTTCGTGAAAGGGGCCTATGCGGCTGCAATCGGGACGATCCTTGGCGCGTGCTTCCTGCTCGGCAAGATCGCGATCGGCGACTGGCTGACCGCGCTGGTCGGCATCGTCTCGCTCGCCGTGCTGTTCCGCTGGAAGATCAGCAATCCCTTGCTCATCGCCGTCACTGCCGTGGTCGGGCTTATTGCCTATCCGATTCTGCAGCCGGCATGGGTGCTGACCGGGTTAAAATGAGATGGCGACGATGCGGACATTGAGATGGCAGGCTCGAATGTGGCTGCGCTTGACGGCCGCTCTCCTGGTGATCCTGATGACACCGGTCCTGCCCGCGCTTGCAGATGACACGATCGTGTTTGTCTGCCAGCACGGGGTGGTGAACAGCCAGATGGCGGCGGCCTATTTCAACAAGGCCGCACGGGAGCGCGGGCTGTCGTTCAGGGCTGTCTCGCGCGGCATCGACCTCTACCGGTCGGTGCCCGTGCGAATCCAGGACGGTCTTGCGCTCGACGGTCTGGAGGCGGCCAACACGCCGCAGCAGCTGACCGTGGACGACACGGTCGCGGCGGGCCGCGTGGTGGCGTTCGATCAGATTCCGCCGGAGCAGCGAGGGAACGCCAATGTGACCTACTGGTCCGGCATTCCGCTTGGTATCGATGATTATGAGACCACCCGCGACCAGATCGTGGAGCGTATCGATGCGCTCATGCCGATGCTGGCGGCGGCAGCCCAATCGACCGGTGACAAAGCTCCCCTCAAGCTCGAAGCCAAGATCTTGCTCGGCGATGTGCGCGGCCGGATCGATCATCTGGCTGTCGACCTGAAGCGGCAGCGAGTGTTCGTGGCCGAGCTTGGCAATGACAGCGTGGGTGTTATCGACCTGGCCGCGCACAGCCTGCTCCGAACCATTACCGGGCTGAACGAACCCCAAGGTGTCGGCTATGAGCCATCGACCGACACGCTCTATGTAGCCAACGCCCGCGATGGATCGGTGCGGCTGTTCGAGGCCAACGACTACAAGGTGACCGGACGAATCGAACTCGGCAGCGATGCGGACAACATCCGGATCGACGCGGCAGCCAAGCGCGTTGTCGTCGGCTATGGTGACGGCGGTCTGGCGGTTCTGGACCCGCCCACCCGCGCCAAGGTCCGAAGCATACCGCTGAAGGCGCATCCGGAAAGCTTCCAGCTTGAGCCCGACAGTGGACGCATCTTTGTCAATATGCCCGACGCGCGGGCGGTTGCGGTGGTCGATGGCGGCTCCGGGAAGCAACTTGCCAACTGGCCTTTGGACAAGGGCGGCAATTTCGCGATGATCATTGATCGCGACCGCAGCCGCGTCCTTCTGGCGTATCGCAGCCCCGCCGAACTTGCGGTCTTCTCGACGGATGGCAAGCCGATCGCGAACGCAGAGACCTGCGGCGACGTCGACGACCTCTTCATCGATGCGAAGCGCGATCGTGTCTATGTGAGCTGCGGCGCCGGATACGTCGACGTATTCCAGATCGATGGGGCGGCCTATCGACGGATCGCACGCCTGCCGACGGCAACGGGTGCGCGGACGTCTCTCTTCGTGCCGGAGATGGACCGTCTGCTCGTGGCGGTCCGTGCGGGCCCCGCGGGGCCTGCCGCGATTTGGGTGTTCAAACCGATGCCTTGAGATCGATTTCGACGGGAGGCGACGCATGCATAGACGTAGCCGAGGCTCTGGCCATTTCCCGAGATATCTTGCCCGTGACGTCATATTAGCATTCAGCCTGTTCGCGTTGTCCGCTCCGGCAGCAGCCTATCGTCCCTTCGACGGCACCGATGCTGCGGTAGCCAAAAAGGGAGAAATGGAGATCGAACTGCAGCCGGCAGGACGTTTGCGCGATGAGAGTGGAACGAGCCTGATCGCGCCGTCCTGGGTCATCAATTACGGCCTGACCGAGGACTGGGAAGCCGTCTTTGAAGGCCAGGGACAAACGTCCCTTTCCCCGCCGGGACCGACAAGCCTGACGGCCGCCGGCGCATTTCTCAAGCATGTGGTCGTGCCCGGCAGCCTGCAGGATAAAACTGGTCCAAGCGTCGCAACCGAGTTTGGCGTTCTACTGCCGGACAGCACCGGCAACTCGGGTGTCGGTGCAAGCTTCGCCACCATCATCTCGCAGCGCTGGGATTGGGGCACCATCCATCTGAACGCCGAGACCGCTGTGACCCGCGACCATCATGGCGATGTCTTCCTGGGTGCGATCATCGAAGGACCGTCGACGTGGACAGTGCGTCCCGTCGCCGAATTGTTCTACGAGAACGAGTTCGGAAAGGAGGAGACATTTTCGGGGCTGGTCGGGCTGATTTACCGCGTCCGGGACGATCTCAGCTTCGACGTCGCAGTCAGGCACGCGCTCACCGGCGGACACCCGGTGAACGAGGTGCGCGCCGGCCTGACCTTTGGTTTTCCGCTGACCTTTTTCGGAGGTCAGGCCGCGCGACAGTCGTCGCCGATGCTGCCTCGGTAAATTATTTGGCGATCCGGAGGCGCTGGATGCGCACGCCAATAGCGGCCGACCGTCTGGTGGTCATTGTCCGTTGCATGGCCGGCGGACATGCAGCCTCCCATTAGATGGATGTTCCATCCAAGTGCGCGTGACCTCGCTCGGGGGAGCGCGATCTATACAGCGCACGACTTTCTCGAAGTGATCGATCATGATGCAAGCAGGCGCATCCCGACGCTTCCGGATTTCCGGGCGTGGCTGGTGCAGTCGCCGACGACTGCGAAATACTCACCACCAATCGTGGCGCGGCGACGATCACCCGGCTGGGCGCTGCGATCTTCGAAATCAAGAGCATCTTCCCGTCGTCCCAATGGGGCGGCTATCGTCAGGCAGAAGGGCATCGGGACCGTCGCCTGTATTGGCGACGCCCGGCAGCGCCCGTCACCCAGGGATCAACCTGAAGGACATCACCCAGCGGGCAATCGATCTTCCCGGCCGGCCGCGTTGGTGCGTCTCGGACGCGGCCGCCGAGCGCGTTTCTCTCTGTATGACGGCCCGGTAGCCAGAGCTCGACGATGTCGTCCATTGGCCACTGCCATCAGGCGGCGCGCATGGCCTCGACGTCTTCGCAGAGATTCAATTGGAGGCGTTCCAATCTACTGCCTGCCACGCTCACCAGCATTGGCAGCGGGCTTACTTCCCGCTGCCGCCCGCCCGAAGATGGTCAGCCGGCAATCTGACGAGCGCTCAGATCCATTCTCGAAGAATTCAAATCCCGATCTAATTCTCAACTAATTGTTCAGCGGCAAATTGCCACCTTGCGTGCTTTTCCGGTGGCTCAATCGCGCCGCCGCGATGCTCGTCGCGAGCACTTGGGGGACTTCGATATGCCAAAAAATTCTGTCTCATCGCTATTCTGTCCGGAGAATGCCGGCGTGCAGCAGTTCTCTTTCGTGTCGCAGCGGAGGTTTATTTCGCTCATGATCGTCGCAGCGGGAGCAGTCATCGGGACGGGTTTGAATTCAGCTAAAGCTGCTTCGGATACTGACCCAGCGAGCAGAACTCACACTGAAGAATTGCTGCTGCAAAAGATCGAGGCGATGGAGCGGCGGCCGTGTCGCTGCTCGGCGGTCGAGGAAGGTCGGCCCGCCCGTGAGCGTTCCGCTCTTGCTGAAACGTCACATGAAGCAACAAGGCGAGCCGCGAAGTCGAGCAATGACCTTGGTTGTTCGCGCGAGCGCTCTGATCGGCTTGCGCAGCGAGACATGAGCATGTTCGCAATAAATGTGGCGCGCGAAAAGGAGCAATCGACATTCGACCAAGGGCGAGGCGATCAAGGCTGAGACCATCAACCGCCTTCGTTAGAGCCGTTGGCTGGAAGCGAGGCGACAACTACGGCGTGCAGACGGCGACGGCTCATGAGGCACACGCCGGCGAGCACCGCACGTGCTCCTTTCGAGCTACATGGCCCAAGCCGCTGCATCTTTGATCAAACTTTAAAGACTATCGATGCGAGCAGTGGAATATTCCCCGCCGTAAACGGATCGGCGCCGAGGAGATCGGCCACGGGCAGGTCGGCGCCACGGCTTCTCAGCTGGTCGACGACCTCGTCGATCGAACCCTTGAGGTCAGCCTTGGCGTAGAGGTTCGCGTGCTTGCCGAGCAGCGACACGGCCGAACCGTCCGAGACGAGCTCGATATCGGCATAGCCGCCGGTCGTGGTGGCCCGAAACTTGTCGGGCCGGCTCAGCGAGAGCTGGCCGGAGCTGTCGAACTGGATCTTCTGCACCTGCGGCGTGACGACCTCGATCTCCGTGTCGTAGGTCAACGAGATGTTCTTCTGGCCCGCGACATAGCTCGACATCGCCTTCGGGATTGCCGGCGCATCCTGCGCGCTCGCAGGCGAGGCGCAGGCCACAGCAGCAGCCATCACCGATGCGGCCGACAGCCTGCGCGCGGGTAGAACAAAACTCGACGACATTATTGTCTCCTTGTTGCTGAACGATCATTCGGAAGGACGTCCCGTCGGACGTCCTCCGCATCCGCCGATGGCCGCACCTGCTTGTTCGTCGCAAATAGCGAGGTGATGCGCGCTACTTCTCGTTCTTGAAGAGCGTGTCGATCGCCTGGATGACCTTCAGATCGGGGTGCGCCTTGCAATACACGATCACTTCGTGCTCGCCGGACTTCGCACGCGTGATGTGCGCGTAGTGTTTCTTCGCAAGGCCGTTGTACCAGCCGCTGTACCAGGCCGCGAGCATGTCGGCATCTTCCTGAAAGGTGCCCGCGAGCTGCGCACAAGTCAGCGTCTGGACGTCGATATAGCCCTTCGCGTCCGCGTAGGCGGACAGCGGCGTCTGGGCCTGGGCCGCTGATGCGGCGAGTGCGATCGTAGCCGCAGCGGCGGCAAGAGCGATGCTTTTCATCAGATTATCTCCAATCATTGTGTCATGCGGATCCGGCCAGAAACATTTCCGCCGGGCCACGTCCTATCGTCTGAACTTGCATTGAACGTCCGTGCCGACACGACCTCCTTTCATTTGCCGCGAGCTTCACTCGGACCAATAGAGTTTCTGGCAGTTGCTTTCGAAGGACTCAGCGTTGGCGCTCATTCCCAAGGAACCCGCCACCGCGACGGAGCGGCACCACCACTTGTGACATTCCTGCTGCCGGTTCGGGGGAACGCGCTTGCGATGCAGTTGGCAGATCGTTGCATAGACCACGGTCTTGGTCCGATTGGCACCCGCGTTCCAAAATTTGCCGCCGGAACCACCAGCGCGATCGCGCAATGCATCGCGCACGTTGGGGGTATAGCCGCGGCCGAAGCGCGCTGCTGCGACAAGAGGCATAGAGAAGGTTCCGCTGTTAAAACACATAGTTCAACCATGACTTCATGCGCAGCAAAATTCGCCGGATCACCGCGACGAGAGTCCAATGGTCGCTGTAGACGGCAACCTGAGCCACGGTGCCCGCGGGCAGCTGATAGGCGGATAAGTCGTCGAGGATGGCGATGTTGACCGACGCGAGACCGGGAGACTTTGCTCGATCTTCGGGATTCAGCAGCATGCCTGTCGCCTGCAACTGTCCTTGCGACACCGCATCGACCAGCGTCTCGACCTTTCCGCGGAAGACGCGGCCGGGCACGGCATCGAAGGCAATCTCCGCCTCTGCTCCTGTGCGGAGCCGCTGCACGACGGTTTGCGGAAAGGATGCCGCGAAGACCCTGTCGTCGCTATGGATGAAGACCATGGCCGGCGCATTGGACGTCACCATGCCGGGCCGCAAGAAAAGCTGGGTCACATAGCCTTCGGTCGGTGCGACGACCGTGGTCTGGTCGAGGTCGTACTGGGCGTCCCGCAAGTCCGCCGAAAGCCTGGCCACTGTCGTATTGACGCCGCCGACGTCCGAGGTGAATGCCAGCCTGGCCTGTTGCTCGGCGGCCTCTGCGCCTGCGACAGTTTGTCTGGCGGCATCCAGATTGCGTTGCGCGGTGTCGAGGGCGGCCTGCGCGATATCCCTGGCCTGGAACAACTGCGATTGACGATCGTAGTTCGATTGCGCCAGTGAAAGCTGCGCCCTGGCCTTCGCGGCACCGGCGGACGCCTGGTCGAGCGATGCTTTAAGCTGCTTGACGCCCTGTTCGGCCTCGGCAAGCGCCGCCCGCTTCTGGTCGACCACATATTGATAGGGCGCCGGGTCGAGTTTGAGCAACGGATCGCCCTTCTTGAGCGGCACGTTCGGCTTGACCGGCACCTCAACCACACGCCCTTTCACTTGCGGGATGATCGGCGTGGTGAAAAAGTAGAGCCGGGCATCGGTGGTGAAGGGATGGTTGTAGTTCATGCCCGCGAGCAAGCCACCGACGACGACGACAGCGCCGATGACAGCGGTTGTGATCGACCACCTGCTCAACGAAACGCCAAGGATCTTGAAGATTGCGACGCAGATGGCAGCGTAGATCAGCAAAAGCAGAAGGGCCATGGGTCAACCTGGATGATGAAGCTGCTGCTCGAGCGCGGCGACGCGCATGTCGAGTTGCACCACGGCATCCGAATTGGCGGAGGCGCAGGACAGCCCCCAGCCGCGATCGGGGCGATAGGCCATCGCCCAGATCCACAAGAACGGCCACAACACGCCAAGCGTGAACAAGCTGACCCACGTTGCTGCACCGATCGCGTCCTGGTGCGGATGATTGCGCCGCTTAGCGATCTCGTAGGGAATGCCCCAGACGGCCACGACGCCGTAAACGACGAGGAGCAATACGATGATCAGAATGACGAGAGCGACGTAGTCCAAGGTCACGGCTCTTCTCCGCGGATCGAAGTGATCGGAATGGCACTACAACAATCAGACCATCCCGATTGACTTTCGTAGCCGACGAATTGCTACCGACAATAATCCCAGAAGCCCTGGGTGCGGGATGGGTCGGTGTAGTACCAGCACATGCCGGGCGCCGGAGCTGCGCCGGCCCAGGCTGCTGCAGTCGCTGCTGAAACCATGCCGATAGCTGCTCCGGCCGCAATAGCTCCGCCCCTCGGCCATCCATACCAGCCGGGCCTCGCCCACGCACCGCCACCTCTTACAACGGTCCTGCCTCGAACCGCGACGTTGCCGCGCGGTCCGACCACGGCAGTGCGACCGCGATATGCGCCGCCGCGGGGCCCTACGACCGCACCGCCACGATGAACCACGGCACCACCGCGCGGTCCTCTGGCCGCGCCACCACGATGAACCGCTGCGCGGACTTCGATGGTCCCGGGGGGCCTTGCGGCGTACTCGCTTATTGCCACAGGGCTAAGCGGCGCTGCCTGCACCGTCTTATCGTTAAACATTATCGCAGTGATTGCGATCGTGATCGCAAGCACGGAGGTTGCCAACTTGTCAGTTCGCAGGTCGTATTGCATCATCGGACCTCGTTCGTTGTGTTTCAAACAAATTTCAATTCGACTTCTCGAAGTCGCTAGGCTTCCAGCTAAAGTCGATGCCCGCCTTCTCCGGTCCGTAGAGCCGCAGGATCGCGAAGAAGCCGCGGCCCGGCGCCGTGGGCAGCCAGTTCGCTTCTTTCCCCGCCGGCGCTTTCGGGCCGATATACAGGTCCGTCGTCCCGTCGGAGTTGAGAGCAGGCTTGTCTCGCGAACCGAGAGAAGGGAAGCGCCGTTCCTTGGTCGCCAAACCCGATCCATTCTCGGCCTCGTAGAGCGTCAGCGACCAGAACAAGTTGACCGGAGCGTTGGGCGGCAGGGTCACTTTGTAGGAGACGTCTCCCGACAACGGATCGCCCTTAGAGTCGTGATACGCCATCCAGTACGATGCACCCTTGCCCGGGATCTGCGAGACCATGCCGGGGCTCACCGAATAGTAGTTGGTGAACATCCAGGCGCGCTGCTCGATGTCGGTGAATCCGTGCTTGGTATTGCGCCAGGAGAGATCGAGCGATTTCTCTGGTCCGGGCTGAGCTGCGTTGTTGAACGGATTGGCCCAGTGCCGGTCGGGCCAGACCAGGAACGACTCTCCGTGCACCTTCTCGTTCAGGCCGATCACGCGGCTCATCTTGTAGCCGGTCTTCGCCGCGGCATCGAGGATCGCGCGCGTCTTGTCATCAGGCTTGAACGGCTCGCCGGCGATCAGGCCGATATTTGCAAGAAGCCCAAGGCCGTCCGGCCCGGCGAGGTTCCTCCCTTCATGGTCGAGTAACCATTTGACCTGCTCGAACGCACTGAAATCGGAGCGCGGCAACAGGTTGGCGGCAACACCGGAGGCGTTCGGGTACACCATCGGCTTGCGTTCGGCCTGCGGCAAGTCAAGCGGATATACCTTCGCCTGCTCCATCAGTTCGACCGTTGGAGTCAGATTCCCTGGGTCTTGATAGAATCCGCGCAGAAAGATGAAGAGATTGTTGGTCCCCGAGCGGTAGACATAGTAACCCTTTGGCACTTCCTTCTTGTAACCAGGCGGCAGAACGAGGAACTTTCCACCCTTGCCTCCGTCGGGGCCAGGCAGGCCGACGTCGCCAAAAAATTTGCCGCCGTCGACCGGGATCGGGCGCTGCCAGAAGTCGAGGAGGATGCCCTGGAGATTTTTAGGCGCTTCGAGCACGATCGGGCCGGTCTCGCCCATATCCACATAGCCCATGGCATAAAGCACGTCGGAATTCGGCGTCGTCACAAGCGTCTTCGGATCGAGTCTATCCTTCCAGATCGGAAGAATGTTGTATCCCGCGCCGAACGCCTTTTCGGATCCGAATTTCATGCCGAGCGTGTTGAGCAGCGGCATAGCCCATAGATAGGCCTGCGTAGCTTGCTGGAACGCAAGTTCGTCCATCAGTGTCTTGGCGGACTCCGGCGTCGGCCGGTTCTGTTCGAACGGCAGGTCGGCAAGTGCGTTGAAGCGGCTGGATTGGCCGCGTGCCGGCCCGATTGCGACGAGTGCTGCAAGGACAAGGGCGGACAGGGATAGGGGGTTTCGAAGGTCTCTTTTCATATCCGTGCTCTCCTGGGCGTGTTCCGGACGTCGGGCGCTTGCGCTATTTCGCCAGCACCATGGGAGGCGCCTTCCACTTTGCCGCGCTCTCTGCTTCACCCGGACCGTAAACGCGCTGCACAGCAAAGAACGGGGCGTCGGGCGCGGGCAACCAGTTGGACTCCCTGTCGGGACCCGGCGTGTCCTTTTGGATGTAGATCGTCACGGAGCCGTCGGCGGCGGTCTTCAGACCTTTCGTTTGGCTCCCGATCGAATATCGTTTGATCGGGTTGGGAACGAGCAGGCGCTCGGGAAGCCCGTACATCGTGATCGACCAGAAGTATTTCGCCTTCGGCAATCCGCCAGGCGCGAACGTCACCGTGTACTTGTTCTTGCTGGTATCGAGCGGCTTGCCGTCGGCGTCCGCGGCCCAGGTCTGATAGACCGCCTGCTCTGAAAGATTGCCCCATTGGCCCATCACCACGCCGGTCGTTCGATTGAGATAGTCGCCGTCGAACATTGCGCGCGTGTAGAAGAGCTTCGAGGAATCCAGCGTATTGTGAACGTTCTCCTCGATTGCCTTTTTGGCGTCGGTGACACCTTCTTCGACGGCCTTGCGCGATCCCGCGTCCATGGCGGCAAGATCCCAGGGCTTGCCAGGTGCAATACCGATCTTGGCGATGCGATCCAATGTGGGCTTGTCCTGCGCGTTGGGCACAGTGAATGGCAACATGAAGTTCACGTAGCGGAAGATCTCGGGGGTTGCTTCGACACCCGGCACCCAAGCCGGGAAGTTGAGCGCCGGAGCCGGTGCCGGCGCGGGCCGGCCGAGGTAGGCCGACAAGGGCTGCAACTTGATGCCCTGCTGGGTCTTTTCGAGGTTGGATACGTCGTCAGGACCCGAGACACCGGTTCGGGTCAGCGTGCCGATAAAGTCGGACTCGCCGCGGATGACCCGCTTGATGCCGCGCGGTGTGGGGCCCTCCCAACGGGGTGAAACGAGGAGATAATCACCACCGGCATCGCCGTCACGGACGGCGCCCGGATTGTCGAGTACGAAGTGCCACATATCCATCCATTCGGTCGTAAGATAGCGGCCGTCGGTTTTTGGAAGGGTCAGCACCCAGGGTTCGGCGCGAAGGTCCAGCTGAGCCCAGGAATACGGCGTGTCGTTATTCGGCGTGACGATGTCCTTGTTGTCGGGAGTCGACGTGCCGTAATGTCGGTATTTGCCGAAACCGCCGACATACTCCTTCGCCTTGGGATCGACCGCCTGAATGTACGCCGTGTGGTATTGCAACGCGAGCGGATAGGCGAAGATGTAAGCGTCCTTCGCGATGGCTCGGACCTCCTCCGGCGCGATGGTCTGCGCGTGAAGGTTACTGATCGGGGATATGGCACCAACGGATGCCGCAAGGCAAATTGCGATCGGCGCCATGATCGTTTTCAATGACATCTTTCGTCGTCCTGTCACGGCTTCAGTGAGTCACGAGGTTGAATTACCCTTGTTCGATCCGATCAGTTGACCATCTCGAAATCCGGAAGCTTGAAAGTCTTGTCGAAGAATGGCTGTTCCGGCGCGTAGAGGCGGAAATATACGAACCAGCCGTCATCTCCGACGGTCTTCATGTGGTTCTTCTCATACCCCTTGGGCGCCTCGGGGCCGATGAAGAGATCGATACTGCCGTCGCTGTTGTAGGTCAGATCCTTCATTCGGCTGTCGAGATTGGCGCTGCGGATTTCCGTGCCGCCGTTGTCGTAAGGACGCCGCGTATTCTCGCTGTACAACGTCAGTGCCCAGAACTGGCCGACCGGTACCTTTGCCGGAACGTGCAGCTTGTAGAGCTTGTCGGCCCGCAGCATGCGGCCGTCGCTGTCGCGCTTGGTGGTCATGTAGACCTGGCCAGCCCCCGGGGTCGGGTTGACCATGCCCTCGGAGCTGGCGACCGCTTCATAGAACCAGGTCGCGCGCTCATCGAGCTCGACACGCGTCTCCGTTTCCTGGGCGATGTGGAAGTCGAAGCTCTTGTACCAGCTCGTCCCGTTCCAATAGGGCTCGGCGAAGCGGGGATTGACCTGCAGGTTGCGGGTCATCAATTCGCCCATGGCAGCTCCCTTGAGAAGGACAACCTTCTGTCTGACGTCTGGCTGGAACGGCTTGCCCTTCTCAATTCCGAGCGGCTTGACCATGGCCATCCAGGCCTTGTCGACTTCGCGAACAGGTTCCTCGCCGACAATGTCGGCGAGCTTTTTCCAATAGCCGAGACCGCGCGGCGCGGTGGCGCTCCACTCCACGTCCTTGCCCTTGATGAAACGACTGGTGCCGAGCGCGCCGCCGGCGCGGCCCATCTTGTACGTGGACGTGAACTTGTCGAAGTATGCGGGATCGCGGTCGAGAATGCGAAGGCCGATGAAGATATTGTTGGTCGCACTCTGATAGACGTTGACGCCATCCTTCTTGTATTTCGTCGGATCGTCCTCGGGGCCGACGACAATGTAGGTTGCGCCTTTGCCCTTGTCCGGCCCGGTCAGCCCCAGATCGGAGATCGGTCGCTGCCAGAAATCCAGCACGCCGCCCGCGGTCTGACCGGGAGGATATGCAATCTCGACCGGGCCCGACTTGAGATTGATGAAGTTGAAGATGTAGGGCGTCGTCAGATTTCCGGTGACGATGCCGCGCTTCTCCTTCAGGGATTCGAGGACCACGAAATCGGTGTCGCTGGTCACACCATACGCCTTGCGTTCATTGTCACGCCACGTCGTCATGCTGACCAGCGGCATGCTCCAGATGTAGGATTGGGATGCCCGCTGATAGTCCATTTCGTCATAGAGGCGGTTCGACGCGGCATCGTCGAAATAGCTGTCGGTGAGTTTGATGTCGCCGATGGGCGTTTGGATCGTCTCGTCGCCATGAAGCTTGGCATCGGCGAGCTCGTCGGCCCGGGCTGGCGGCAGGGAAGACACCAGTGCAAGGACCGATGCTGCTGGTATGCCCAACGAGAAAATCGGATGCCTCGGCATGTCTCTCTCCTGTCGTGTCGTTATTAGAAGCGCCTTGCCTTCGATGCTCTTGGTGACAGAACGTCCCGCTCAAAGCGACGATGGCGAGGCTCTCCTGGACATCGTGGGTTCCGAAGGCTAGTCGACGAAGATCGGCTGTCTACGTAGTTCGTGCCAATCTTGTTACATCCATGTGTCCTTACGCAGCAGCGAACGACCAAGTGCGAGCGTGGCACTCGGATTTTCTCCAAAAAGTTGCCGATAGTTACGTGACAAACGGCCTAAATCACTGCCCATCCGCCAATTGTGCGCTGCGTCGGACACCGTGTGGGTGCCTGAGAGCGAAATCAGCTCTCTTCTGATTTGATGCAATCGCAGGCGGCGAACGTATCTTTGAGGCGTGTCACCGAGGACCTCCGAAAACACCCGGTAGAGGTTGCGGCGTGATGTCCCGGCCACTTCCGAAAGGATATCGACTGAAATCGGCCGATCGAGATTTCTCCTGATGTATTCGCGTGCGGTTAACACGATCTCTGCGGCACCCCCAGGATGGACCTGCCCCCTCCGGATCTGAGGAAAGGTCGCATAGTGGTTCAGCACTACGCATAGCAATTCGTTGCCGATCGTTAGCTTATTGCCACCGGTGGGGCGCGGCTCAAAAAGGCAGTTCACCTGCTTCTTCAGCCGAGCTAGCACACTTAACTTCAAGGGCCTCGAATGAAGGCCGGACTGGCTCAACAGCCTGGAATCCAGGCCTACTCCCTGCCGGGAGGCTTCCTTTCTCAGTTGTTTCGAAGTCAGGGTCGCAGCAACGTACACGCAGCCGGAGCAGACGATATCGCATTCCTCGCCAGGCTGGAGAGCTCCGACATCTCCTTCCTCCAACTCGCTCAACCAGAGACGAGATTCCGGGCCAGTTCGGAGAACCACGCCCAAGGTAATGCCGGTCGGTGAAAAGGAGCCTCGTATCGCGACGTTGCCCTCGATCGAGCCGCTACTAAAGACGATGCCGTCCCGTGCCGCGAAGGCGAGGCTTCCACCAACGCGCGATCCGGCCATCTGGATAGCTTCAAGATCGGCGCCCCAGATCGCGTTGCCCAGATCATCTATCCGGCGAATGTCGAAGCGGTGCCACGTTTCGATGATGGCTGACAAGGCCCACCTCTTGGAATGATCTCGAGGCAGGATAGGAAAACGAAGTCGTGTCTTCTACGTGGTTAGTGCCATTCTTCAATATCGCCTTGAAAAGGTGGCAATCGTTTCGCTCGGTCGCTCCCCGAACAATTCGCGATACCAGCCTGACATCCGTCCGAGATCGCTGATGCCCCATTGATTTGCGATGAGTGCAATCGTGCAGGTCCTTTCGGCCTCGCTTGCGAGGTCATGTCGGATACGATGAAGCCTGAGCCTGCGGACGTAATGGTGCGGCGCTTCGTTCAAAATGTCTTCAAATGCGCGAAACAAGGTCCGGCGAGACGTGTATGCAGCCGCGGCAATCTCGTCGACCGACATCGGTTCACAGAGGTGCTCCTGGATGTAGACCCGGGCCCTCTCGACGATTTTGCCATGATGACTGGAGTGCCTCCCCACGTTTCTGTAATGCGGCGGACGGGCCAGATGCGCGATAACAGCAGCCAACATTTTTCTTCCGACCGCATTGCAATCGCGGACAGCACAACCGTCGTGAATGCATTGGAATGATCGCCGGAGTTCTGTCAGCGGCCCGGACGCAAGGTTGCGGGCATGGACGCCTGTTCCCCCAAGAATATGTCGGTCCAAAATGAGGTCTTCCTTCGCGGCTTCCCGTTCAAGCGTTTCCGCTGAAGCCGTTATTGTCGCATAGAGAGAGCCCGACGTATAAATCGAGTCATGCTCGTCGCCGGGAAAGAAGACACCGACATTGCCCGTCTCAACTTCGTTCAGCCAGTGGCGTGTGCCAGGCTCGAGCCTCAGGCCCACGCCGATCGTGATCATGTCCTGAGACAACGGCCCAAACAGTGCGACCCGGCCGTTGATCAGTCCGCTGGTGCAAACGACCCCGTCCGTTTCTGAGAATGCGAGGCCGCCCGAAAGCTGCCCCGTGGACATCTGTGTCGCTTCTAAGCCGGCCCCGAGCACAGCGTCGCTCAGGTCCTCGATTTTCGCGAGCGGCACGCGGGTCCAAGTTTCAGCAGGCTGCATTTTCGCGCCTCCATCGACAAAGTTGCGCAAACCGGCCTTTGGCCCGCGAAGCAAGCCGTCGCCCGGTTGTCACGACCGCCAGCCGGCTGAAGATAGGCGAGCATGCTCTGGCCCGGCCATTGCGCAATATGTCTCATGCTAAGCGTTAATCTCTGCAGCCACAACCTCCACGATCTGGCTCTCGTTTGGAAATCTCGAATAGTCGTGCGGTTGAAATTCCGTCAACGGGCCGACGTGACAGGTGACATTGCGATCCGCGCCGTTGCTCTACGGCGTGCGCAGCTCTCGTGACGGCCGCGAGCACGATCCATCGACTGTGATTCAGATTCCCGTCCCCGTCTTGATCGAACAAGACGTTTTCGACCGCGTTCAGGCTAAGCTCGTCCGAAGCAATCCCAAGGCCACGCCGCCGCGCGTGATCAACAGTCCCTCGCTCCTCACGGGCATCGCAGTTTGCGCTTCTTGCGGCTCTGGAATGACGCGCACGGGAACGACCAATAGACAGGCAAGATCCTATTCCTACTATTCGTGCGCGGGTTGCCAGAAGGGCAAGACGGTCTGTAAAGGTCGCCACATACCAGCTGCGACCTTGGACGACATCGTGCTGAGCAATTTCAAGCAATGCGTCCTGGCACCCGACCGCATTGTTGAGCTCCTGAAGTCGCTGATCGAACGCCAAGCGGCGAAGAGCGAGTCCGCCGACCACCGTCTGCTCGGACTGCAGAAAGAGCTGAGCGACGCAGAAGATCGGCTGAGGCGACTCTACCGCTCTATCGAAGAGGGCATCGTTGAGCTGGATGACATCCAGCGGGAGCGCACCGCCTCCCTCAAAGCGCAACGCGAGCGAGCGAAGGCCGCTCTCGACCACGCCCGGGCTAGGCGCGGCATGGTGGCGACTATTGACGCCCAGAAGATCGACGCGTTCGCGCGGCTGATGAACGACAAGCTAGACACCGGCGACCCCAATACCCGTAAGGGCTACATTCGGTCGATCGTCGACGCGGTCGGGGTCGACGATGGCGCCATTCGCATCTTCGGCAGCAGGGACATCTTGCAGGCCGCCATTGCGGGCAAACAGACCGAGAACGGAAATGTTCGTGGTTTTGTGCGCAAATGGCGCACCCGACACGATTCGAACGTGTGACCTTTGCCTTCGGAGGGCAGGGCGCGATGCCGCCGATCGCGGAATACGCCTTTCGATCCGACGGGTGGTTCAGAGTAACGGACAATCCACCGAAGCATTATGACCGTGCGACGAAAGCCCGTTTTCGGTCGGATAAGCCCAGTGGTGCGACCAGTAAGTCATTGATTGTCCCCAACCCCGGGGCTGTCTCTTAATCAGCGGGTCCCAGGTTCGAGCCCTGGTGCGGCCACCAAGCTTTCATAGCTTAGGTTCGCCCTCGTAACGGTCGTTCCGACCAGCGTCGTGTCTTTTCCGATCACCGCGCGCTGGTGTTGATCATCACAACATTTCTGGTTCTTCGAGCTCAACTGCGTGCGGGTGCATTTCGCGTTGGACCGGGCATTTGTCCGGAGCGTGTCCGTGCCGACCACACGTTCAGCACCGGTTCGAAATTGACTGACTTCATCAGGACGGATCCGCAATCACCACGCTGACCGGCCGGGATTCGCGCGGTTGGAGCGATGCGCGGGACGCCGGGCAGGGCGGCGGGGGCGCGCCTGTGAGGATGGTTGACAGGGGAGATCGCCCACTTTAATCACCTCGCTAATTAATCAATTAATTAAAGCTCGAAACCCTAGGGAAAGAATCCGCCTGATGCCGGCCGGCCAACGAGATCCGAAGCTGCTTGCCCCGCGCGGTCGCGGCTCCACTCGGCTGAGCACCGACGCGGCATACGCCGATCCCCGCCTTCAGATCCCGCGCGCGTGGACCGCACCGCGTCGCGCGCTGGGTCGTGACGTCGCGGATCGGCACCGTCCACTCAAACCAGAGTGGACTTCGTTCACCCGTACGAAAAATGAGGAGTGAGGCGTAAACGATGGGACGTCGATCTGAAGTACTGATGGCGCAAGAGACTGAGGGCTCGGACAACCGCCGCGTGATCCAGGTGGTGTCGCGCGCATTCGACATCGTGCGTTGCTTCGAAGGGCGAAGCATCCGCCTCGGCAATCGCGAAATCGCCGATCGCTGCGGTCTTCCCCGATCGACGGTCTCCCGTCTCACGCTGACCCTTACCCAGATCGGCCAGTTGATCTACCTGCCGCACGAGCAGAAATATGCGCTCGGTCCCCACGCTGCCGCGCCCGGCGCCCCGCTGTTTGCGGAGAGCGACAAGCCCGCCTGTGCCGATGAGCAGCAGCTCCGGAAGGTGCCGCGCTTCGGGTATTTCGACGATCAGCGCAACTCGGTTGCCGAGCCGCTTGCGGTGACGCCGCTTCACCGCTGACGCTTCGGCTTGTCCTGAGGCAAAAGATACGGCGGAAACGGCCGGAACCAGCGGCACGAACGCTCAACGAAATATCTGACAGGAAGGGAAACGCATGTCTGAGGCATACATCATCGACGCGGTTCGCACGCCGCGCGGCATCGGCAAGCCGGGCAAGGGCGCGCTGTCGCATCTGCACCCGCAGCATCTGGCAGCGACCGTGCTCGCCGCGCTCAAGGAGCGCAACAAGCTCGATACCTCGACCGTCGACGACATCATCTGGTCGACATCGACCCAGGAGGGCAAGCAGGGCGGCGATCTCGGCCGCATGTCGGCGCTTGCGGCCGGCTACGATATCAACGCCAGCGGCACGACGCTGGATCGCTTCTGCGGCGGCGGCATCACCTCGGTGAACCTCGCGGCAGCCTCGGTGATGTCGGG
This sequence comes from Bradyrhizobium sp. USDA 3364, assembly GCF_054056355.1. Classification (NCBI taxonomy): domain Bacteria; kingdom Pseudomonadati; phylum Pseudomonadota; class Alphaproteobacteria; order Hyphomicrobiales; family Nitrobacteraceae; genus Bradyrhizobium; species Bradyrhizobium sp. USDA 3364. Next base: position 176,922 of record NZ_JBSRYG010000002.1, on the reverse strand, counting down.
AATGGAAGACTGCGTCATCGCCGGCGGCACCGAGATGATGAGCTATCAGCAAACCCTCGCCGCCGAGCGCTCCAAGGCCGGACAGCCGGCGCGGATGATGGGTTCGGGCAATCCGGCGCTCGACGAGATTCACCCGCAGTCGCACCAGGGCGTGTGCGGCGATGCCATCGCGACGCGCGAGGGGATCAGCCGGGAGGCCTGCGATGCCCTGGCGCTGACGAGTCAGCAGCGCGCCAAGCGGGCGATCGATGAAGGCCGCTTCGCCAAGTCGGTAATCCCCGTCCTCAACGACGACGGCAGCGTCGCGCTTGGTCGCGAGGAATTCCCGCGTCCCGAGACCACCGCTGAGGGCCTGGCTTCGCTGAAGCCGAGCTTCGAGCAGCTTGCCGATTTCGATCTCGGCAATGGCACGACCTTCAAGAAGCAGATCCAGCGCCGCTATCCCGGCCTCGAGTGGAAGGGCGTGCATCATGCCGGCAACAGCTCGGGCGTGGTGGACGGCGCCGCCGCGGTGCTGATCACGTCGAAGGAATATGCCGAGAAGCATGGCCTCAAGCCGCGCGGCCGCATCGTCGCCTATGCCAACCAGGGCGATGACCCGACGCTGATGCTCAACGCGCCGGTTCCGGCGGCCAAGAAGGTGCTCGCCAAGGCCGGCCTGACCAAGAACGACATCGACGTCTGGGAGATCAACGAGGCCTTCGCGGTCGTTGCCGAGAAATTCATCCGCGACCTCGAGCTCGATCGCGAGAAGGTCAACATCAACGGCGGTTCGATCGCGCTCGGCCACCCGATCGGCGCCACCGGCTCGATCCTGATCGGCACCGCGCTCGACGAACTCGAGCGGAGCGGCGGACGTTACGGTCTGGTCACCATGTGTGCCGCCGGCGGCATGGCGCCGGCTATCATCATCGAACGCCTCTGAGCCGAAAGGATACGACACATGAAACTCGATTCATCGGTCGCCGCCGTCGTCACCGGCGGCGCGTCGGGCCTCGGTGCCGCCACCTCGCGCGCGCTCGCGGCGCAGGGCGTCAAGGTCGCGATCTTCGACTTCAACGAAGAGAAGGGCGAAGCCATCGCCAAGGAAATCGGCGGTGTGTTCTGCAAGGTCGATGTCACCTCCGACGAGCTGGTCGATGCGGGCTTCGCCAAGGCGCGCGCGGCGCACGGCCAGGAGCGCATCCTGGTGAACTGCGCCGGCACCGGCAACGCGGTGAAGACCGCGGGCCGCGACAAGAAGACCGGTGAGCCCACGCACTTTCCGATCGACGCCTTCAACCGCATCATCCAGATCAACCTCGTCGGCACCTTCCGCTGCATCGCGAAGTCGGCGCAGGGCATGCTGTCGCTGTCCCCGCTGGAGCACGGCGAGCGTGGTGCGGTCGTCAACACGGCGTCGGTCGCGGCCGAGGACGGCCAGATGGGGCAGGCGGCTTACTCGGCCTCGAAGGCCGGCGTCGTCGGCATGACCCTGCCGATCGCGCGCGACCTGATGGCCGAGGGCATCCGAGTCAACACCATCTTGCCGGGCATCTTCAACACGCCGCTGCTGCAGGGCGCGCCCGAGAACGTCAAGGCCGCGCTCAGCGCGTCGGTGCCGTTCCCGAAGCGTCTCGGCATGCCAGAGGAATATGCGCAGCTCGCGCTGACCATGATCACCAACGGCTACTTCAACGGTGAGGACGTCCGTCTCGACGGCGCGATCCGTATGGCTCCGCGCTAGGCAACTGCGCACGGCAACAGGAGACCAAAGCGATGTCGGAAGAAACTCCGGTCCTCACTGAAGTCCGCGGACCGATCCTGATCATCACCCTGAACCGGCCGGAAGCCAAGAACGCCGCCAACCTCGCCCTGTCCAAGGGCGTGGCCGCGGCGATCGACCGGCTCGACGCCGACGATGCGCTCAGTGTCGGCATCATCACCTGGCGCCGGCGGTACGTTCTGCTCGGGCATGGACCTCAAGGGGTTCCTGAAGGGCGAGCGGCCGTCGATTCCCGGCCGCGGCTTCGCCGGCCTCACCGAGGCGCCGCCGAAGAAGCCGCTGATTGCGGCCGTCGACGGTTACGCGCTCGCCGGCGGGATGGAGATCGCGCTGTCGTGCGACATGATCGTCGCCAACCGCAACGCCAAGTTCGGGATCCCCGAGGTGAAGCGCGGGCTGGCCGCGGCGGCCGGTGGACTGATCCGGATGCCGCGCCAGATGCCGCACCGCGTGGCAATGGAGTTCGCATTGACGGGCGAGTTCTTCGGCGCCGAGCGCGCCTATCAACTCGGCATCATCAACCGCGTGACCGACGGCCCGGCCCTCGAAGCCGCGCTCGAGCTCGCAGCAGCGATCGGCGCCAACGGCCCGCTTGCCGTGAAGGCATCGAAGCAGGTGGTCGTCGAATCCCGCCTCTGGCCGGAAGACCAGATGTGGAAGAAGCAGCAGGAGATCGTCGGTCCGGTCTTCGTCTCCGAGGATGCCCGCGAGGGCGCGGCTGCCTTTGCAGAGAAGCGCGCGCCGAACTGGAAGGGCAAGTAACGGATCGACCGTTTCGATGATGGGGCGTCGGTTTTGTTGAAGCAGAACCGGCGCTTTCCTTTGAGAGCTCTATTGGGTGATTGATGCGCAGCTTTACCGAAGACCAGGTCATTTTCCGCGACTCCTACCGCAAGTTCCTCGCCAGCGAGATCGCACCCCATATGGAGGCGTGGCGGGAGGCGGGCATCGTCGACCGCAGCGCGTTCAAGAAGGCCGGCGACCTCGGCTTCCTGATGATCTGGCCGAAGGAAAAATACGGCGGAATGGGCGATGAGGATTTCCGCTACGAGCAGATCATCATCGAGGAGACCGCGCGCTCCGGCTGCAAGGGCTGGTTCAACACGCTGCACAGCCGGCTGGTCGGCTCTTACTTCAAGCGCTTCGGCACCGAGGAGCAGCGCGACCGCTTCCTGCCGAAATGCGTCAGCGGCGAGACCATCCTGGCCATCGCGATGACCGAGCCCGGCGCGGGCTCGGACCTCGCGGGCATGCGGACGACGGCGGCGGACAAGGGCGATCATTTCCTGCTCAACGGCTCGAAGACCTACATTTCCAACGGCATCAATTCCGACGTGGTGATTGTGGCGGCCAAGCTCGCGGGCGCCGAGAAGAAGCACGCCATGGTGCTGCTGATCGTCGAGCGCGGCATGGAAGGCTTTGAGCGTGGCCGCAATCTCAAGAAGATGGGCATGCCGGCGCAGGACACCGCCGAGCTGTTCTTCAACAATGTGAAGGTGCCCAAGGCCAACGTGCTGGGAGAGCCGGGCAGGGGCTTCTACTATCTGATGGAAGGCCTTGCCGAGGAGCGGCTGATCTCCGCGGTCGGATCGATCGCCAATGCCCGCAAGGCGTTCGACATCACGCGAACCTATGTGATGGACCGCAAGCTGTTCGGCCGGCCGCTGGCCGAGCAGCAGAACACCCAGTTCCGCATGGCCGAGATGGACGCCGAGATCGACCTCGTGCAGGTCTATGTCGATCACTGCGTGGCCGAGCACAATGCGGGACGCCTGACCAGCAACATGGGCGCCAAGGCCAAGATGATGTCGTCGGAAGTCGAGTGGAAGATGCTCGACCTCGGCGTGCAGCTGCACGGCGGCGCGGGCTATATGGATGAATATCCGATCAGCCGGATGTTCACCGACGCGCGCGTCAACCGGATCCTGGCGGGAAGCTCCGAAGTGATGCGGCTGATCATCGGCCGCGATGTCTTCTCCGAGCACTACAAGAGCATTCTGGATTAGCCGGTCGTAGCGACTGGCCATCCGGCGGGCTCCGCGCGTCAGCCGCGCGCCTGGCGCAGCGGCTCGCGCGCATGCTCCTTCGAACGCATCAAGGCGTCGACGAAGATCGGCTCCCAGGAGCGGATGTGGCTGCGGAGTAGCGTCGGCAGCGCCTCGGTCTCGCCGGCGAGCGCGAGTTCGATCAGCCGGTAGTGCTCGGGCACCGAGGCCTGCTGCCGCGCGTGGCCGGCGCGCGAGCTGATGCCGTAGAGGCGCATCTTGTCGCGCAAGCCCATCACCATGTCCGTGAGCAGTTCGTTGCCGGCGGCTGCGATGAACTCGCGATGATAGTTGCGATCGGCTTCCAGATAGAGCTGGACGTCGTCGGTCTCGACGGCCCTGGCGATCTGGTCGGCCCAGTCGCGCACGACCGGTAGATCCTTTGGCGGATTGCTGGCGACCAGCACGGCGGCGTGCAGCTCCAGCACCTCGCGCATGTCGAACAGATTGCGCAGCTCGGTCAGCGTCGGCTCCACGACCTTGAAGCCGCGGTTGCGCATCGGCTCGACCAGGCCGCCGCGACTGAGCTCGAGCAGCGCCTCCCGCACCGGGGTCGAGGAGACGCCGAGGCTCGCGGCGAGGCTCGGCACCGAATACATCGTGCCCGGCTGGCTCTGCCCGGAAATGATCTCGGCGCGCACCCGCTGCAGCACCTGTTCTCGCAAATTCTGGTCCATGGGTGGACGTCGTCGCCTCTCGTTGGAACTCCGATTCGTCCCCTGATTATTACTTAGCCTTGACGGGACCGGTAGCGTATGACGTAAATATGTAACGCATTACTTAAGCGCGTCATATGGACTGACTGGATATGAGACGGCGGTGAAACAGCGGCTACCCGGCTATTGCACGCTTTGTCGCTCGCGCTGTGGTGCCGTCACCGTGGTCGAGGACGGGCGGCTTGTCGGCGTAGAGGTATTAAATAACCATCCAACCGGTGGCGCGCTCTGCGCCAAGGGCCGCGCCGCGCCGGAAATCGTCGCCAGCCCGCGCCGCCTGACCGTCCCGCTCAAGCGGACCCGGCCGCGCGATGCCGCCGATCCGGGCTGGGTCGAGGTGACCTGGGACGAGGCGTTGACCGAGATCGCCGACCGGCTCCGCGCGATCCGGGCCGAGAGCGGCGCCGAGGCGGTGGCGTTCGGCGTCACCACGCCGAGCGGCACGCCGATGGTCGACAGTTTCGAGTGGGTCGAGCGCTTCATCCGCGGCTTCGGCAGTCCCAACCTGATCTACGCGGTCGAGATCTGCGGCTGGCACAAGGACTATGCGCACGCGCTGACCTTCGGCCGCGGCATCGGCTTTCCCGATTACGACAATGCCGATGCGATCGTGCTGTGGGGCCACAACCCCGCGCGCACCTGGCTCGCGCAGGCGACGCGGATCGCCGATGCGCGGCGGCGCGGCGCCAAGGTCGTGGTGATCGATCCCAAGCCGAACGGTTCGGGTCAGCAGGCCGATCTCTGGCTGCGCATCCGCCCGGGCGCCGATGGCGCGCTGGCGATGGGGGCGATCCGTCATCTCATCACGACCGGCAATTACGATACCGACTTCGTCGATGCATGGACCAACGGATCGCTGCTGGTGGATCGTGCGACCGGCCGTTTCCTGCGCGCCGACGCGTTGTGGCCGGATGGTGCGCCCGACGCTTTCGTTCGTCTCGATGCGTCGGGCGTGCCCGTGCCTTGCGACACCCGCTATGCGCAGCAGAGCGATGGCCAACCGCGCGGCGCGTTGTCGATCCGGACGCGCGACGGCCGGGTGATATCGGCGGCAACCGCATTCGAACTGCTCGCCGAGCGCGCAGCGCCTTACACGCCGGCGCGCGTGGCGGAACTGACCTGGCTGCGTGTCGAGGACGTCGATGCGTTCAACGCGCTGCTCGCGGCGCGGCCGCGGCTCGCCTATCATTCCTGGACCGGCGTCGGCCAGCACACCAACGCCACCGCGATCGAGCGCGCGATCGCATCGCTCTACGCGCTGACCGGTGCCTGCGATCGGCCCGGCGGCAATCGCTGGCCGGTACCGCCGCCGACGCGCGCCCTCAACGACTACAATATTCTGCCGCCGGAGCAGCAGGCCAAGGCGCTGGGCATTGCCGAACTGCCGCTCGGCCCGCCGGCGAAGGGCTGGATCACGGCGCGCGATTTCAGCCGCGCCGTGCTCGAGGGCGAGCCTTACAAAGTGCGCGCGCTGGTCGCCTTCGGCACCAACTTCGTCGTCTCGCAGGGGCATTCCGAGCGCAACCGTGCGGCGCTGAACGCGCTGGAATTCCAGGTTCATATCGACATGTTCATGAACCCGACCGCGGAGAGCGCCGATTTCGTGCTGCCGGCGAGCACGCCGTGGGAACACGACGCGCTCAAGATCGGGTTCGAGATCACGCAGGCAGCCGTCGAGACCGTGCAGTTTCGCCCACGCATGGTCGAGCCGGCCGGCGCGGTGAGGGCCGATTACGAGATCGCGGCCGCGCTCGCGCTGAAGCTCGGCATGGGCGAGCTGTTCTTCGGCGGCGACATCAAGGCCGGCTGGAATTATCAGCTGGCGCCGCTCGGCATCGGTGTCGAGGATCTGCGCGCGCATCCCGAAGGACGCCGCTTCCCGCAGGCCTTCCGCGATGAGAAGTATGCCGTCGCGCGCGAAGACGGCACCGCGGCGGGCTTTGCGACGCCGACGCGCCGTGTCGAGATCTATTCGGAACTGATGCTGGGACACGGATATGATCCCTTGCCCAATCATGTCGAGCCGGTCGGCAGCCCGCTCACGACGGCCGCGGACGAACGCTTTCCGCTCGTGCTCTCCACCGCCAAGAGCGGCTGGTTCGTTCACTCTTCCTATCGGCATGTCGCCTCGCTGCGGCGGAAGTCGCCGGACCCGGCCGTCGAGATCAGCCCGCAACTCGCCGGGCGGCGCGGGCTCGTGGAAGGTGACTGGGCCGTGGTGGAAACACCCGGCGGTGCGGTGCGCCTGAAGGTGCGCCTCAACGCGGCGCTCGATGATCGCGTCGTCGTCGCCGAATTCGGCTGGTGGGAAGACTGTCCGCCGCTCGGGCGCGATCGCTCGGCTGAGGCAGGCATCGGCACGCGCAACATCAACGCGGTGCTGCATGACGATGCGCGCGATCCCGTCAGCGGCTCCGTTCCGCTGCGCGCGATCGTCTGCGATATCAGGCGCGACGGCGTGGCCAGCCGCGGCGTCTGGAGCGGCCGGCGGCGGTTCGTGGTTGGCGAGCGCCGCATCGAGGCCGACAATGTCATCGCTCTCAGCCTGCTGCCGCGTGACGGCGGCGCGCTGCCCGACTTCCTGCCGGGACAGCATGTGATGATCTCGCTGCCCGGCGCGACCGAGACACGCGCGTATTCGCTGACCGGATCGGGCGATCTGCCTGATGCGCTGTCGATCGCGGTGAAGGGACGATTCTTCGATGAAGCCAGCCGCGCCGACTCGCCGTTCTTCATGCCCGATCGCCTGCATGGCCTCGCCGTCGGCGACGAGGTCCTGCTGGAGCCGCCGGGCGGCATCTTCACGCCGCCATTGAAGGGGTCGCGGCCGCTGGTCTTCCTCGCCGCCGGCATCGGCATCACGCCCTTCATCAGCCATCTCGAGACGCTGCAACACGTCGCGCCACAGCATCGCGTTGCCGAAATCCTGCTGCTCCACGGCTGCCGCAGCAGCCGCGAGCATCCGTTCGCGCTGCGGCTCGCGGAACTGGAATCCGGCACGCCGGCGCTGACGCGCGCGACCTTCTACTCGGCGCCGTTCGCGGAGGATCCGGTCGGCACGCATTCGTTGCGCAGGGGGCGGGTCGATCTCGGGCAGGCCAAGCCGCTGTTGGCACTCCGGCCGCTGGTCTATATCTGCGGCTCGCCGGATTTCGTCACGGCGCAGATCGCGGCCGTGACGGCGCTCGGCGTGCCGCGGTTCGATATCTTTGCCGAAAGCTTCGTGTCGCCGCCGTCGGTGCCGAGCAATCTTGCGCCGCGCACCGTTCGGCTTGCCAACAGCAAGCAGAGCTTTTCGTGGGGACCGGAGCAGGGGACGCTGCTCGACGCGGCGAGTGCGGCTGCTGTCGTGCTGCCGAGCGGCTGCCGCGTCGGGCAGTGCGAGAGCTGCGTGGTCGAGGTCATCGACGGGGAGTTCACGCATCTCGGTCCTGTCGATGTCAGCGAGGGGCAGTGCCTCGCCTGCCAGGCCGTGCCGCTCACCGATCTCACGCTCGCACTTTGATGACCAAACACGATTGAAGGCTAACCGCATCACCGGAAGGGGATCAGATTGATGACGAATGCAACGCACGATCAAGCCGTGAGCCTGCGAAAACCCGTCGCGGACAACATCATCGCGCGCCTTTCGCAAGCCCTGGTGGCGTTCGCGGAGCGCTGGTTTCCGGATGCGTATGTCTTCGTCCTGATCGCCGTGATTGCGGTTGCCGCAGGCGCGATCCTGCATGGCGGTTCGCCGCTCGCGGTCAGCCGCGCGTTCGGCGACGGGTTCTGGAACCTGATTCCCTTCACGATGCAGATGGCACTGGTCGCGATCGGCGGCTATGTCGTGGCGATGTCGCCGCCGGTCGCTTCCGTGCTGGCGCGGCTTGCGAGCGTGCCGAAGACCGGGCGCGGCGCGCGGTGGTCTTCGTCGGCGTGCTCAGCATTTTCCTCTCGCTGCTGAACTGGGGCCTGAGCCTGATCTTCTCCGGCCTGCTGGTGCGGGAGATCGCGCGGCGCACCGACATCAGGCTCGACTATCGGGCGGCTGGCGCGGCCGGCTATCTCGGGCTTGGCTGCGGCTTCACACTCGGTATCACGTCGTCAGCCGCGCAGCTCCAGGCCAATGCGGGCAGCATCCCGGCGTCGCTGCTGCCGATCACCGGCGTGATCGGCTTCTCGGAAACCATCCTGACCTGGCAGAACATGGTCACCGTCGCGATGGTGACCGTCGTGTCTGCCGCGATCTGCTACTTCACGACGCCTGCGCCCGAACAGGCGAAGACGGCGAAAGATCTCGGCGTTGCGCTTGGCGATGACCGGATCGAGGTCAGGAAGCCGGCGCGTCCGGGCGACTGGCTCGAGTTCAGCCCGCTGCTGACGATCCTGATCGCTGTCCTCGCCGCCGGCTGGCTGTGGCAGACGTTCCAGTCAGGCAATCCGCTGATCACGCTGTCGGGGCTCAACACCTACAATTTCGTCTTCCTCATTCTCGGCATCGTGCTGCACTGGCGCCCTCGCAGCCTGATCGAGTCGTTCTCGAAGGCGATGCCGAGCGTTTCCGGCGTGCTGCTGCAGTTTCCGTTCTATGCCGGCATCGCGCAGATCCTGACCAAGGTGCCGAACAGCAGCGGCACGACGTTGTCGGACACGATCGCGCACTGGTTCGTCGGCGCCTCCAGCAATTCGACCGTGTTCTCGTTCCTGGTCGGGATCTATTCGGCGCTGCTCGGCTTCTTCGTGCCGTCGGCCGGCGGAAAATGGGTGATCGAGGCGCCTTACATCATGAAGGCGGCCCACGATATCGGCGCGCATCTCGGCTGGACGGTGATGGTCTACAACATCGCCGAGACGCTGCCGAACTTCATCAACCCGTTCTGGATGCTGCCGCTGCTCGGCATTCTCGGCCTGAAGTCGAAGGATCTGATCGGCTACACGTCGGTGCAGTTCTTCATCCATTTCCCGATCGTGATGCTGCTGGCGGCGATCCTGATGGCGACCTTCACCTATCACCCGCCGATCCTGCCCTGAGCGATGATGGCCGGGTCCGCACCCCGGCATCACCAAAACTGTGCTGTTTTTCCGCCCGGCGCGAACGAGGCCTCGCGCCGGGCGGTCATCTTTGGATGGTCATTTCATTGACCGCCGTGCGGTTCGGCCGGATATTGATGCGCGATATCCGCGTTGTTCAAGGTCACCACCATGAGAGAACACCACCGCAGCCTGACGTGCGACATGCGAAGCCGCATGCAGCATCGCTGCGTCTCGGCGGCGACCGGCGTCTGTTGTTGATCGCTTCGACAAATCCAAAGCATCAGACAATCAGACAGGAGCGCCGTCACTCGGCGATTGAGCACGCATGTCCCAGGCCCAGGCTTATGTTATCGAAGTATCGGATCGAACCGCGGGGATCGTCGTCAGCGACAGCCGTGGCTTCTGCTTCTTCTCTTCGGATCGCGCCTTTGACGGTCTCGACGGCGGCTACTTCGGCTCCGCGCGCGCCGCGGAGCGCGCGGTGCGGGCACACTTGCAGCAGCGCGGCGAGGCCCGGAGTCGCGCGTAGTCCGTTGAGGTCAGTCCTCAGGACGCCGCGGCGAGCGGCGGCGAGATCACCTGCGGGGCCTCGGACGTCAGCGTGGTGGTCGTCGCCAGCTGGAAGCGGATGCCGTGCAGGGAATAGGTCAGCGGGATGCCGCGGAAATCGTCGTGGAAGGCCCGGATTCGGCGCGCCAGCTCGCCGGCGCTGATGCCGGCGGGAAGCTCGCACATCTCGCGATACATCTGCCGCGTGCTCTTGATGCCGCACCAGGCGATGCCCAGTTCCCTAAGCGGCGAGGGATCGCGAGCAAGATCGCGCGACATCCGCCAGAACAAGTGGGCTAGCCGGACATAGGCAATCTGCTCGAGCCCGCGCACGCTGATCTTGTCGGGAACGATGAAGGACTCGACCCCGACGATGGGGCCGGAATCGACACGCGCAGCCATCACATGGGCGGTCGCACCGAACGTGCGGGCGCCGTCATAGAGCGCGAAATGCGCCGGCGCCCAGCCCGGATATTGCGGCGGGCCGGGATGGAAATTGTAGGCGCCATGGCCGAGCGCCGCCAGAATGCTTTCAGGCACGATGACGCTGGTGGTGAACGCCAACAGCCGGGCTTCGCGCAACACCTCGGGCTCGATCGCCGCGAGCTCTTCGGCCGTCACCGCGCAGCGGAACGACAGCGCCGGATTGTGCGCCTTCAACAGCTCGGTAAGCGCAAATTGCTGACTGGCGACGCCGGTGAGAAGGATGATGGTCTTCATGATGTCGATGTCCTTCTCTTGCTTTGTCGTTCCGCGGTTTATCAGCCGCGCTGCCCGGCCATTACCACGACGCTACCAGCATCGCGGGATTGGCCGACGGTGCGGAACAGATCGGCCGGAAGCCTCTGCCACGGCGCAATCTCGATGATGCGATTGTTTGCGCTTTTCGCCGCCGACTTTGCCGCGCGGATATCGTCCTGCCAGGGGCAGAGCGTGAGCTCGAGCCGGCCGAACCCGCCGCAATCGGCCGCGAAAGCGCCGGTCACCGCCTCGATGCTGGCTGCCATCTCGCGCGCGTCGCTGGTCGCGATATCGCGCATGATCACCGTGATTGCATCATTCGAGGCCGCCTGCGATTGGACCACGATCATGGCGTCGCGGCCGCCGCTGCGGCTGGCGCGCCGCGCGGGGCGCATCGCGACGCCGAACTCCGCATCGGGCCCAAGATCGCTGCTGTCGGTGGCCAGATTGTGAACGACCGTCGTGTGGCGGGGCGTGCCGACGTCCTCGAGCGGGGCATGGTACGAGCGCGGCAGCCAGACGGTGTCGAGCGCCATCTGCGACGATGTCAGGTTCCAGGCCTGGTCGAGCAGGTAGCCCTCCCAGACCGCGGGATAGGCGGTCGCGATGTGATGCCAGTTGCGCAGCAGCGCTTCGGCGGCCGGGGTGCGGCCGAGATAGAGGGTGCGCGCCGACATCTCCCACCGGTTCCACTTGTGGAGCGCGACGTCGCAATCGAGGGAGGATGGCAGCAGCGGCGGCTCACTGAGCAGCGCATTGGCTTCGATGAAGAGCAGCGGCTCGCGGTGCGCCTGCCACATCCGCAGCATGAACGCAGTCTTCTCGGACGCGCGCATCTGGTCACCGTCGGCGGTGTCGATCGGCACGATATCGCAGGCGATCTCGAATTCGGCTAGTTTCTCCCGGAGCGCGTGGGCGTGATCGTCGCCGCGGGCGCGGGGATAGCAGGAGGCCACGCGCAGCGGCACATCGGATCGGGAGCCCTCTTCGGGCGCGATCGGGCGCCAGGTCAGGCCGCCCCACCACATCTCGTGCGGGCCGTCGAAGCTCGGCCCGATCGTGCCGAAATCGGTGAGCTTGGACTTGAGGAAATCGAAGGCGGGGTTTTCGCCGAAGGGGACGACGACCGCGCAGTCGGCGCGCAGAGAGCGGTATAGCATTTCGGCCGCTGGGCCGCTCGGCGACTCGACGAGGATGATGACGCCGTGCTCCCGCGCCGGCACGGAACCGGCCTGATGCACGGCCACGTGCCCGAGCCGCGCGGACAGCCACGCCAGCCGGCGGCGCTGTGCAGCGCTCATCCGGATGCCGTTCGCCACCAGCAATTGGTCGAAATTCGTCGGCAAGCCGTCCGCTTGCACCGTGTCAGCCGAAATCATGCCCGCGCTACCCCTCGTTAACTTCTACGTGCGGGGCGGCCAGATCAGGCGGACAAATCAGTTGCCGTTTGCCGGCGTGCCGTTGGCGCTGCGCCAGGTCAGCGTGGCCGAGGGGACTCCGTTACCGTCGCGGTCCTCGACCGCAAGGATGCGGTCATGGTCGAGGGCGGTCAGCGCGACGGTGTAGATCGCAACATCGTCCTCGAGGCTATCGACCGGGATCAGCAACATGCCGTCGTCATTGAGGGCACGGAACTGACGGCCGCTTCTCTCGAGGCCGGCATCGATGAGCCGTCCCTCGGCGATCGCCGTCACGTTCGAACTCTCCGCTGCCTTTGCGGCGCTCTCGCCGTACTGGACCGTGATGCCGTGGAGCATCCCGTTACGGGTGAGTTTTGCCAGCGGCAGCGCGATGGTCGCGACCGCCATGCGACGCGACAGCGGGATCCGCAGACGAAGGTCGCCGAGGCCAGTATGATAGACGCTGATGGCTTGCAGCGACGCCTGACCGTCGCGCCCGAACAGGCCGGCCTGCAGCGTCCCGCATGGCGCCTCGCCGAACACGTTCGCCGGCAGCCGGTTGGCGCCGAAAAGCGTGTAGAGCCAGGCGTGCGACGGCGACAGCGCGGCAAAACTGCCGGCCAGCCACATCGGAGGCGCCGGCGCCGTGCAGGCGGTCACGAGCCCGCGTGCAACAATGCAGTCGTTGACGAAGTTGGCGTCGAGCAACGGCGCGAGCGCCTGGGTGCCGAGATTGACGTCGTGCTTGATGCCGCCGAGAAGCACGAGCTCATCATCGTCGGGCAGCAGCAGGAGACGTCCGAGGACGGCGGCTGCCCAGCGGGCGGCGACCGCGGGGTTCGCGTCAGGCTGCAGCGCATAGCGCGGGGCGAGCTCGCGGGCGCGTGACGCGTAGGCCAGCGTGCCGGATTGCACCTCGGTCGCCAGCGCCAGCTGGGCGGCCGGGCGCTGATCGTCCTCGCGCAACACCTCGTCGCCGCGATAATCGCGCACTGATCCCTCGGCTGAACAGCAAAGCTGCTCCAGCAAGGCGACGTTGCGTATCAGCATGCGTTTGACGTGCGGCGTGACCACGCGATCCGAGATCAGGCCTTCCGCGGTGTCGTCGTCGGCGATGTCGTCGAAGGCATCGTCCAACGTCAGCAGATAGGCGCCGTGCAGGCGGATGCGCATGCCCTCGCGGTCGAAGATGCGCCCGCAGCGACTTCTGCACGCTTGCGGAATAGCCGAGGTCGACCAGGATCAGGTCGGTGCAATCGTCGAAATCGCTGATTTGCGCGCGAAGGTAGGCGAGCAGGCGGGCGCGAACACCGGCAGCGATATCGGTGATCTCGCGCGGATCCATTAGGTCGGACAGGGCGTCGGCGAGCTCGCGCCCGCTCGCAATGCCGTCGGGATATTGCGCAAAGAACTTCATCACCGCGGGCGGCTGCACCTTCACAATATCGACAAAGGTTGCCGCGTCGATCTTGACGACCCGGCTCAGCAACTCGCTGAGCGTGTCGGCGGATCCGACCAGGCTGACGCGACGATTGATCTCGACATAGGCGCCGGTGTCGCCATGGTTTGCCTGCCGGACGCGATACGGCAACAGACCGTCGCGCCCGAGGAATCCAATCGCTACACGCGCACCTTCGCGAGCCAGCGCCGCACGCCGTGCTTCTAGGAATGCGTCGAACGCCGCCATCACCGGACCGAGCACGGTCACGCCGAGGTTGAAGGCAGCAGAATGCTCGGCGCTTCGTGCTGTCACCGCGCGCCGCAGCGTGCGGGCGCCGCAATCGAGCCGTGACGGCTGATGGGGACACAGCAATTCGAAGATCGATGTCTCGCGCTGAAATTTCGACGCCAGTGCCGCGCTGGCCTGCGGATAGTAGCGCGGGCGGATGCCGTGACGCTGCGCGCCCTTGATGTCGGCGTTGTGGTTGTCGCCGACATGGAACGAGCTCGCCGCATCGATGCCTTGCTCGGTGAGATAGGCCGCAAACAGCGCTTCGCTCTTGCTGCTGCCGCGGTCGCAGGATGCGTAGAGGAAATCCCAGGTCAGCCCGGGGCTGCAGGACCGCAGCAGCTGTGCGAGCTGGTCGGTGCTCCAGTAGGTGTCGGAGATGAAGCCGGTGCGAAAACCGCCGCGCTTCATGTCCAGATATTGCTCAAGCATGTCCGGATTGACGCGACACAGCTCGAGCTCAGCTTCAAATTCGATCTGTGCGAGAGCCTGAAGCGCATCGCGGCTTAGGCCGAACAGTCTGAACGGAAAGTATTTATAGATGTCGGCGATGCGCACTTCGGTGGAGCCGTTGCGCGCCTGCGCGAGCTTGCGCGCGCGCGCCTCGGCCTGGATTCGATGTTGAACGAAACTGATGGACATGTTCGGAAATTTTTCAGCAATGCGAGAAAGCTGAAAAACCCTTTCAAATACGCCATCCGGCGTCGTGCAGGCGCGCAACAGAAATGTATCGAAAACATCGAATGAACATGCAGAAACATTCTGCGCTCGACGCGTCGCGTCGATCGTCATGATCGTCATGCGCAAAATTCCCGCCAGTCCTCATGCATTGAACGCGTGCGTGAGACAGATCAGGCGCGTCGGTCCAAAAAAGTTGATGCGGGATTCGAAAACGCGCGCTTCGCGACTGACAGATTCAAAAAATCCGATAACGTCGAAATCGTGATTCGGAAAAAATTGCCTAGTCGCGATCGTCGAATGCAAGATGACGACCAACGGCAATGGATCACTCGCATGCTCCGCGCATGCATGCGTTCGCGTGGCGTTAGTTGATGTGACAACAGCGTTTTCCGGCGCGACGAACTCTCCCGCGGGAATGCGAGGCGATGCTGAACGACTGCTCCAGATTCCGTCGAACTTTTCCCTGCGCCTCCGCGCAGCGGCAGCTTTTGCCGGGCGGGCGGCAAAAAAATCCATCTAAGCATTTGAAAAACAACAAAAAAACTTCGCCTGGTTTGCTCGACCCCTCCGTTCAACGCTCAGAAGCCGCATGGGATGTGTGCCAGCGGCGCTGGTTGGAGAGCGGGGCATGAGTTACGCGCTTGAGGTGATGGCAGCGGCCGAGGTGGAGGCCACGACGGCCGCGGTTGCGCCGGTCGAAGCGGATGCTCCCTGGAGCAACGTCCCCACGGTTGCCGATGCGGGCCCGCTCGACACCGTCGAGATCCAGGACGAAGACAAGGAGCTGCTCGACCGCCTTGCCGCCGGCGACGAGGCGGCGTTTCGTGCGCTCGTCGAACGTCATGTCGATCGCGCCTACGCGATCGCGCTGCGCATCGTCGGCAACGCCGCCGACGCCGAAGACGTGGTGCAGGACACGATGCTGAAGGTGTGGACCCATCGCGGCCGCTGGCAGCACGGCCGCGCCAAGTTCTCGACCTGGCTGTATCGCGTCGTCAGCAACCGCTGCATCGATCTGCGCCGCAAGCCGCGCACCGAGAATGTCGACGTCGTGCCCGAGGTTGCCGACACGCAGCTCGACGCCTCGACCGTCATCGAGCGCAACGAAATCGGCAATCTCCTGGAGGTCGCGATGCAGCGGCTGCCCGAGCAGCAGCGCGTCGCCGTGATCCTCTCCTACCATGAGAACATGAGCAACGGCGAGATCGCCGAGGTGATGGATACGACGGTCGCCGCGGTGGAGTCGCTGCTGAAGCGCGGGCGGCAACAGCTGCGCGAAATGCTCAAGCGGCACGAGCGGGACCTGCGCGGCGCGTTTACCGACTGCTAACCATAAATTCCGGCTTCTGAAGATTTCGCGCCTGACCACCGGCGGCCGACCCGTTTGATCGGGCGGACGGGGGCTGGATCCGCGTCACCTCACGTTTTCACGATGCGGCATGCCATGCCCCATCAGCACAGGAGCTAAACATGCCGGCAATTTCCACCAACACCGCCGCGAACTCTGCGGTCCGCTACCTCAACATCAACTCGCAGCAGGAAACCAGCGCGCTGTCGAAGCTGTCGAGCGGCTCGCGCATCACCTCGGCTTCCGACGACGCGGCCGGTCTCGCGATCTCGACCCGCATCTCCTCCGACATCACGACGCTGCAGCAGGCCGCCACCAACGCGGCGCAGGCGACCTCGATCCTGCAGACCGCCGACGGCGGCGCGTCCAACATCTCCGACATCCTGGCCCGCATGAAGTCGCTGGCCTCCGAGTCCGCCTCCGGCACCGTGGCCGACTCCAGCCGCGCCTACATCAACTCGGAATTCACGCAGCTCAAGGGCGAAATCGACTCGATCGCCTCCGGCACCCGCTACAGCAGCCAGAGCCTGCTCGATGGTTCGAGCGTGTTCTCCTCGGGCGTCTCGGTGCTGGTCGGCTCGACCTCGGCCGACACCATCACCATCACACTGACCAGCCTGACCTCGTCCTCGCTCGGCGTGACTTCGCTCGACGTCTCCAGCCTGTCCAGCGCCACCAGCGCAATGTCGGCCCTCGACAGCGCGATCGACACCGTGTCGTCTGCCCGCGCCGAGATCGGTGCACAGGAATCGCGCTTCAACTTCTCGGCGGACTCGATCTCGACCCAGACCCAGAACCTGCAGTCCGCCAACTCGGCGATCAAGGACGTCGATATCGCCGCCGAGCAGGCGACGCTGTCCTCGGCCGAAGTGAAGACCCAGGCTGCGGTCTCGGCCGAAACGGCGGCCAACCAGATGCCGCAGTACCTGCTGAAGCTGCTCGGCTAATTCGAAAGACAGATCGGGCCGGCATGATGCCGGCCCGATTCTCACTGCGGCGGAAGTGTCGACATGACGGTTAGCAGCGCCACCTCGAGCACATCAAGCACGACGTCGACCAGTTCCGCCAGCACGGTGACCACGACCGGCACAACCAACTCGACCAGCATCGATTGGGATGCCCTGATCGAGGCCGAGGTCAACGCCAAGCTGGCCGCGGCCACCTCGATCACCACGACGATCACCGCGAACCAGGCCAAGATCACGGCCTACCAATCCTTGCAGACCGAGCTGTCGACCCTGGCGAGCGGGTTGTCGTCGCTCAGCACCTCGATCATCAACTCGATCGCCACCAACGCATTCGCCACCCGTTCGGCGACGATCTCGTCTACCGGCGACGTTAGCGCCTCCTCGGCGCTCGACATGAGCGTCAACAGCGGCTCGGCGACCGGCGATCACACGCTCCAGATCACCCAGCTCGCGACCGCGCAGAAGGTGATCGGCTCCGCGCAGTCGAGCACGTCGGCGGCGCTGGGCCTCGCCGGCACGTTCTCGCTGGGCCTGTCCGGCGGCACCAGCACGGCGATCTCGATCACCAGCGGCATGTCGATGCAGGATATCGTCGACACCATCAACGCCCAAACCTCGACCACCAACGTCCAGGCCTCCATCGTCCAGGTGTCGAGCGGGTCGTATCAGCTGGTGCTGACGGGAACCGAGGACGCTGCCGACATCACCTATTCGTCGACATCGGGCGACGACATCCTGAACAAGCTCGGCGTCACCGACACGACCGGCGCCTTTACCGATGTGCTGCAGAAGTCGCAATCCGCTGAATTCTCCCTCGACGGCATCGCGCTGACGCGCAACACCAACGATATCTCCGACGTTCTGTCCGGCGTCACCTTCGACCTGCTGCAGCCGACGCCGAGCGGCACCAGCCTGAACATCAGCATCGAAACCGACACCAGCCAGATCACGACGGCGCTTCAGACCTTCGTCACCAACTACAACGCGTTTCGCGACCAGGTGATCGCGCAGTCCGCGCAGAATTCCGATGGCACGGCCGCATCTAGCGCGGTGCTGTTCGGCGACAGCACGATGCGCGATATCATGACCCAGCTGCAGCAGGTGCTCAGCGGGACCGTGAACGGCATGACGATGGCGGATCTCGGCCTGTCCTTCAACGAGAACAACGAGCTGCAGCTCGATACCGGCACGCTGTCGACCGTGCTGACGCAAAGCCTTTCTGGCGTCACCAAGCTGTTGTCCGCGCAGACGACGACGTCGTCGAGCCAGCTCGGCGTGGTCAACACCGGAACGTCGCCGCAGTCATTCACGCTCGACCTCACGGTGGATTCGACGGGAACGCTGACCGGCGCCTCCGTCGGCGGCGACAGTTCCGGCTTTTCGGTGGTCGGCAATACCATCATCGGCAATTCGGGCACGATCTATGCCGGCATGGCGTTCAGCTATACCGGATCGACCTCGCAATCGATCACCGTCACGTCGACATCCGGTCTTGCGACGCAGCTTTACCAACTCGCGCACACCAGTTCCGGGACCAGCGGTCAGCTTCAGACCCTGATCACCAATTTGCAGTCGCGCGATACCGATCTGTCGTCCCAGGTCAGCGACATCCAGAGCAATGCGGCGACCTTCAAGGCGCAGCTGCAGGTCCAATACGCCAACTACCAGGCCGCTATCGAAAGCGCGAACAACACGCTGGGCTACCTGAAAGCACTCCTAGACGCAGCATCGAGTAACTGATGACACAGAACGCGACCGCCTACCTCGCCAACAATGCCTATCGATCCGCCGCGGTGGCGGTGCCGCCCCTGAAGGCGGTGGTGATGCTGTGCGACGGCGCCATCACGCTGTTGCAGAAGGCGCTGGATGCGCACGAGGCGAAGCGCTTCGAGGAAGGCCACACCTATCTGACGCGGGCGACCGCGATCCTGCGCGGACTGAGCCACCATCTCGACGTCGCCCGCGGCGGCGCGATGGCCGATCGTCTGTTCCGGACCTACAACGCGCTGATCATGGCGTGCTTGCGCTCCTACGGCCGGCCGCACGCCAGGGAGAATTTCCGGCGCATCATCGCGAGCCTGACGGAGCTCCGCGACGCCTGGAAGTTCGTCGAGACGACCGCCGGCAAGGCCGCCAAGGCCAAGGCGCTCGATAAAACGCTCGAATCAGCCACCGGGCGCTGAGCGGGCGAATCCTCCCGGCGAACCCGGTTTCGCCGGGAGGGCGGGCTGTCGTGGCGAGCCTCCTGGTGGGGAAAAAGGCCATCCGGTGAGCCCCATGTTGGATCTGGCGCACCCGCGGCGGAAATTGATTTCCGCCGTCCCGCGAATGCTTTATGACAGCCTTGGCGACGAGGCTGGATCTGCGCGCGGGATGGACGTTGCGACATTCGAAGACCTGATCGACCGGCTGGGGGAGGATCTGTCCCGCTGGCCCGACGATCAACGTCTTGCCGCCGTCCAGCTCCTCGCATCGTCAGCCGAAGCACGGACGCTCTACGAACAGGCGAGCACGGTCCGCCGGGCGCTCGCGGCGCCGCCGGTTCGCGCCCCCAAGGGCTTGGCCGACCGCATCGCGACCGCGGCCGCGAAGCTGCCCCAAGAGAAACTGCAGAAACTGCCCCAGGAGCCGGCCTCGGAGCCGGCACCGCCCAATGATCAGCCGAGCGATGCGCAGGCTGTGGGCGAATCCGCACAGCAAGGCAAGGTGCTGCCGGCGCTGTTGCTGGCGCTCTGCCTGTTGCCCGCGCTGACGCCGCCGGCGTTGTTGCTCGGCGGGTCGGATCTGCCGATCAGCCTCTTGCTCTAAGCTTTCCGCACTTTATGGCGCTCCGCGCTGTCGCGGCAGCTCGATCCGCGCGCGTTCGTGAGCTGTCGTGGCGGCGGCCGATCGGCAAATTCTGCCGATTAATCAAATGATTTCAGGCGGATGAATCCGCGCCTGAATTCGGCGCGTCGTCCGTTTTATCTGCGAACGACTTCAAGACCCCCATGTTCCACCGCGTTCCGTCGCCTAGCCCGCGGCGAAGAGAGCCTTGTCATGACCGTTTCCTCGGCAGTCTCTGCAGCAACCTCCGCCTCGAGTTCGTCGTCGAGTTCATCGACCAGCGCTTCGATGGGGATGAGCTCGACCGATTTCCTCAACCTGCTCGTCAGCGAGTTGCAGAACCAGGATCCGCTGAACGCCACCAGCACGACCGACTTCATCAACCAGCTCACCTCCTACGCCAATTTCACCGAGCAGCAGTCAACCAACGCCAGCATGACGTCGCTGGCGAGTTCGTTCTCGAGTCTCGTGACGCTCAACTCGGTCAACTACATCGGCCACACTGTCGAAGCGAAGACCAACACCGCGGAGCTGACCAACGGCTCGGCGACGTTCGGCTACTCGCTCACCTCGGCGGCCTCCAACGTCGCGATCACGATCCAGGACTCCTCGGGCAACACGGTGTGGAGCGGCAAGGGGACCGGAAACGCCGGCTCCAACAGCTTCACCTGGAATGGCCAGACCACGAGCGGCACCCAGCTCAGCAATGGCGGCCGGTACACGATCTCGGTGACCGCGACCGACTCCGCCGGAAACTCGCTGCTTAGCTACACCACGATGACGGGAACGGTGACCGGGATCGATGCCTCCGGCTCGACGCCGTCGCTGCTCGTGAACGGCGTCCCCGTCAGCGCCGCCAACATTATCGGCGTCACGTCCTGATTGCTTCCGGAGTATTATCATGAGTCTCACTGGTGCTCTTTCCTCGGCGATCTCGGCGCTCAATGCACAGAGCCAGTCGCTCGCAATGATTTCCGATAACATCTCCAACGCCGATACCACGGGTTACAAGACCACGTCGGCGATGTTCGAGGATCTGGTGACGGCGTCGAACAGCGCCACCTCCTACACGTCGGGCGGCGTCACGGTGTCCGGCCGCGCCAACATCACCCAGCAGGGCCTGTTGTCCGCGACCACCAATGCCACCGACGTCGCGATCCAGGGCAGCGGGTTCTTCGTCACCACCAACGCGACGTCCGGCGGCACCACCTCGTATACGCGCAACGGTGCTTTCACCACCGACAATCTGGGTTATCTCGTTAACAACGGCAACTACCTCGAGGGCTGGCGCACCGACGCCGACGGCAACATCGTCGGCAATGCCTCGGCCGCGAGCCTCGGGCCGATCAACACGCAGGTGGCCTCGACCAGCGGCAGCGCCACCACCAAGACGACGGTCGCGGCGAACCTGCCGGCCGATGCCGCCGTCGGTACGACCTTCAACAGCTCGATGACGGTCTACGATTCGCTTGGCACGGCGAGCACGATCCAGATCGATTGGGAGAAGACCGCCGATAATACCTGGGAGGCGAGCTTCGAGACGCCAAAGCTCGCGTCGGACTCCAGCACAGACAGCGCCAACGCGATCACCGATACGGTGGCGATCACCTTCAATAGCGACGGTTCGCTCGCCTCGACGGTACCGAGCCCGCCAACCATCTCGGTGACGGGCTGGAAGGATGGTGCGGCTGACAGCTCCGGCACCAGTGCCATCACGCTCAATCTCGGTACCGTCGGCAAGACCGACGGCCTGACGCAATACTCCTCGGGCCAGACCACGCCGGCGGTCGATCTCACGAGCATCACGTCGGACGGCCTGCCTTACGGCAAGCTGAGCAGCATTTCGATCGGGAAGGGCGGCGTGGTCGACGCGACCTATTCCAATGGTCAGACGATCGCGATCTACAAGATTGCGGTCGCGACCTTCAGCGACCCCAACGGACTGAGCGCGGCCAGCGATGGCATGTATTCCGCGACGGCAGCCTCCGGCAACGCCACGCTGCAGACCTCGGGGAGTAATGGCGCCGGCACGATCTACGGCAGCGAACTGGAATCGAGCACCACCGACACCAGCGGCCAGTTCTCCAACATGATCTCGGCGCAGCAGGCCTATTCGGCGGCGTCGCAGGTGATCACCACCGTCGACAAGATGTTCGATACCCTGATCTCGGCGGTGTCGCGATGATGGAAAACGCAAGCGGCGAAGATGCCTTGTTACGGAAGCTGCGGCGCCTGACTGGACGGGCGGGGGCCGTCAAGGCCCACGATCGGGCCCAGCTCACCGCGCTGCTCGACGATATCGGAACATTGAGAGACCAGATGATGCGCGAATGCGCACGGCTCGACCAGGAACTCAACCGGGCCACGGTCCGGGTCACGGCGATCACGGCGTACGGGCGCAGCGCACAATCGGTCCGCGCCCTGCGTCGCGGACACTAGCTTGAACGGGAGCGATGACATGACACCGGAACGCAACATCAAGATCAATCCCGCTGGCAATGACGAGCGCGCCAGGTCGTTGATCGCGCTGATCGACAATCTGACCGCGATCGTGAACGAGGAGAACGTCGAGCTCGCCAAGGGGCTGCCGGCCTCGCGGCTGAAGCAGGTCGACGAGAAGAACCGTCTCGCCACCCTGTTCGAGCAGTGCGTGGCGGAGGCAGTCGGCAAGGCCGCAAACCTCAATGTCCACGACCGCGTGCTGCGTGAGCAACTGATGGACCGCATTCTGAAGCTGCGGGTCGCGATGGACGAGAACGTGATGCGGCTGCGCGCGGCGATCGATGCCAGTAACCGCAGGATCGAGGCGATCATGCAGGCAATCCGCGAGCAGATCGCAAACGTCTCGCCTTATGGGGCCGGCGGCCGTCGCGTCACGCCCGCGATGTCCTATGGCACCAACGTGCGGGCCTGATCGGGCCGGCGCCGGAGGGAGTGGGCCGTGTCATCGCTCGATATTGCACGAAGCATCGCGTTCAGCGGGCTGTCAGCCACGCAGGTGCAGATCAGCATAGCCTCGGCGAATATCTCCAATGCCGACACCAGGGGCTATACCGAGAAGACCGCCAACCAGAGCAGCAGCGTCACCGCCGGTGTCGGTACCGGCGTCACCATCACCGGCATCACCAGCGCGGTCGACAAGCTGCTGCTGAAGTCGCTGGTCGGGGTCGATTCCGATCTTGGTGCCGCCGACACCAACAACAACTACCTGACCGAACTTCAGCAGCTCTATGGCTCAACCTCGAGCTCGGACAGCTCCACGACGGGGACTTCGCTCGCCAACACAATCGCAGCATTCGAGTCGGCGCTGTCGTCGCTGGCGAGCACGCCGAGCAGCGCGTCGCTGCAGGCGAACGCCGTCAGCGCGCTCAACGCGGTCACGGCCCAGCTGCAGCAGACCTCGAGCGGCATCCAGAAGCTGCGGGCCGACGCCGACCAGGATATCGCCTCGTCGGTCAGCGACATCAATACCGACCTGCAGCAGATCTCCGACCTCAACAAGCAGATCAAGCAGGAAGCGGCGGCGGGCCAGCAGACCGCCGATCTCGAGGATCAGCGCAACAGCGCGCTGCAGGATCTCGCGTCGCAGATGAACGTGAGCTACTTCACCAACTCGAGCGGTGACCTGCAGGTCTATACCGGCTCGGGGCAGGCGCTGGTCGACAGCACGGTGCATCCGCTGAGCTACACGGCGGCGTCCAGCGTCACGGCATCGACGACGTATGTCGCGGGATCAGCGACGAGCGGCTTCAGCGGCATCACCGTCAACGGGGTCGACATCACCTCGCAGATCTCCTCCGGTAAGGTCAGCGCGTTGATCACCCTGCGTGACCAGACGTTGCCGGCGGCGCAGTCGCAGCTCGATGAGTTGGCTCAGCAGCTGACGGCAAGCGTCAATGTGGTATCCAATCAGGGCACCTCGCTACCACCGCCGGCGAGCCTGACGGGCACCGCCACCGTGAGCGGTACAACGCCGTTGTCGGCGACCGGAACGGTGCGGATTGCAGTGACCGACAAGAGCGGCAATCTGGTGTCCTACAAGGACCTCGATCTCTCGTCTGATACGACGGTCAGTGGGCTCGTCAGCGATATCAACAGCAATGTGCCCGGCGTTACGGCGTCGGTCGATGCCAATGGCCATCTGTCGATCTCGGCGACCGGATCCGGCAACGGCGTTGCCATCAACGAGATGACGAGCTCGGTCGGTAGTTCGGGGCAGGGCTTTTCGGACTATTTCGGGCTCAATGACCTCATCACCGGCACCAACGCTTCGAATATCGCGGTGCGGAGCGACATCCTCAGCGGCACGGCGACACTGCCGACGGCGACGCTCGACGCGTCGTCCACCCTGACGGTCGGAAGCTCGGTGCTGTCGTCGGGCTCGGCGACGGTGGTGAATGCGCTCTCGAGCGCGCTGACCGGGTCGACCAATTTCGGCATGGCGGGCGGGCTCGGTGCGACCACCGGCTCCTTCACGGATTATGCGGCTGCGATCGTTGCCAACGTCGCGGGCAAGGCGACCCAGGCGTCGGCGACCTACACCGCCAAGCAAACCGCGCAGTCGACCTATGCGAGCTCACTGTCGTCGCAGTCCGGCGTCAACATTGACCAGGAAAGCGCGAATCTGAGCGCATTGCAGAACAAATACGCTGCCGCGTCCCAGATCATCACGGCCATCAACGCCATGTTCTCGGCGCTGATGACCGCGATGAGCGCAAGCTAAGCGTGAGGCCGTCGTCATGTTGATGCGTGTTGCCACCTTCGCACAATCGGATCAGATGATCACCAATGCGCTGCGCCTGCAGGCGGTGATGGCCAACGAGCAGGTGCAGGAGTCCTCCGGGCTGCAATCCGAGGATTTCGGGGGATACGGTTCCAGCGCCGGGCGCGTCATCAATCTGCAGGTCTCGGTGACGCGCGCCCAGACCTATATCGATGCTAGCAACCTCGCCGACAACAAGGTGCAGGCGATGTACTCGGCGGTCGGCTCGGTGACCGATATCATCACGCAGCTCCGGACCCAGCTCAGCGCCGCCACCACCGGCAGCAGCACGGCGACCGCATCGGTGATCAACTATGCCCAGCAGGCGATGTCGCAGATGCAGGGGTTGCTCAACACCGAGTATGACGGTGAATATGTCTTCAGCGGCGCCCGCACCGACACTGCACCTGTCGATCTGTCGAGCTTCGACACCGGCACCGGCTCGCTGACGACGTCAGACAGCAGCTACTACAAGGGCGACAGCGAAATCGCGTCGGTGCGCGTGTCGGACAGCCAATCGGTCTCCTACGGCGTCACCGCTGACAATTCGGCATTCGAGCAGGTCCTGCGGCTGTTGAAATATGTCGGCAACAGCTCGACGTTGTCGTCGAGCGATATCTCGCAGGCGCTCGGCCTCGCCAGCAGTGCGCTGGATGCAACCTCCACCGTGCAGGCCAAGCTATCGACCGCGGCGTCGCAGATCGAGACCGCCAGTACCAACCAGAGCGACTACCAGAACTTCGCCAAGACGCTGTCGACCAACCTCACCAGCGTCGACGTCGCTGCGGTGACGGCGCAGCTCGCGACCTATCAGGCGCAGCTGACCGCGTCCTACTCGGCGATTTCCAAGATCCAGAGCTTGAACCTGGCGAGCTATCTACGATAGCGGGGCTCGCGTTCCGGTCGGTGTCAGCAAGCAGACCCGAGCTCTTTCCCCGTCATTTGCGAGGAGCGTCAGCGACGAAGCAATCCATGTCTTCGCTTGCGACGCCATGGATTGCTTCGCTTCGCTGGCAATGACATGGAAAGAGCGCGCGCGATGATGTAATGGCGGTCGTCTGCCTAGCTACAATAAGTGCTAGCGGTTCAGGATCTTCAGCCAGACATCGCCGAGGATGATCGGCTCGCGCGGGGGAAGCCAGGTGAGGCCTGCGGCCTTGCCGAGCTCGGCAATGGTGCCCTTGGCTTGCAGATCGGCCAGCACGTTGTTGACCTCCTCCAGCAGCGCCTTGTCGGCTTCGAGCGCGACATAACCGCGGTTGGCGCCGATCGGATAATAATAGCCCGAGGCCGTGATCTTCGTGTCGGGATGTTCAGCGCGGTAGGCGTCGAACCGGCGCAGGTCGAGCAGCGTGGCGTCGTATTCGCCGCGCTCGAGCTCTCTCCCAGCAGGTCGCTGCGCCCGGGAACGAGGTGGGTGATGTCCTCGATCAGCTTTCCCTTGTCGAAGGTCATCAGGATCGCATCGCCCAGCGTGCCGCTTTCGATGGTCAGGCGAAGGCCGGCGAGATCGCCGATATCGGTGATCTTGCGGTCCTTGAGCTTGTCCGTGGCGTTGGGGCCGAGCACGACGCTCATCGGCGAATAGACATAGGGCCGGCTCGGCGCCAGGACCCCGATCGGGATCCGCCGGCGGCGATCCTCGCGGGTGGCGCCATCGAAGTCCGGCAGCTTGGCCGTCGTGACGCCGGGCGCCTTCAACGAGTCTGTGGTGAGCGCGTAGCTGCCGACCAGCGAGCAGCGCCCGTCCGACAGCAGCGCGTTGGCTTCGAGCGCGGGGCTCGAATCCTCGTCGAGCTTGCTCTCGAACCACTGGATCTTGAGCGGCCGTCCCAGCCGCTCGGCAATCACTTGCGCGAGCGCCACGTCGAAACCGGAATCCGGCTTGCCGCGATGATGCGCCGACAGCGGCGGGAGATCCTCGTCGAGGCATACCTTGAGCGGATCATCGGCGGCATGCGCTGCCGCCGTCATGCCAAGAAGCAGGGCCGTCGCCGCGCCGGCAAGCCGGGCCCTCATTGGGGCCTCCGGGTCGCGAGGAACGCCCAGACGTCCGCGATCTCCTGCTCGCTCAGGATGTCGGCCCAAGGCGGCATCTTGCCGTTCTTGCCTTGCTTCACTGTTGTCACGAAGCGCGTCTTGTCGCCGGCAAAGGCGCGCAGGTCCGGCGTGATGGTGCCGGAATTGACCATGTTAGGCCCATGACAATGCGAGCAGTTCTTGGCGTAGGTGACCTTGCCCTGGTCGGCCTGACCTTCAAGGTCGGTTGCGCTGGGTTGCTGCGCGGCCGCCGGGATCAGCATGATCAAGGCTGCCGCGACGGCGGCGAAGATCGCCGCCGTCAACAGGGATACTCTTTCAGTCACGTTTGCTCCGCGCTCAGTTCTTGACCGCGAAGACCCACAGCGAGCCGCCGGGTGGCACCTTGGCGAGCCGCTCGTCGCCGGAGAACAGCGAATAGACGCCGCCATAGCCCGAGTTGACGGCGACGTACTGCACGCCGTCCTGCTGCCAGGTGATGGGTTGTCCTTCGATGCCCGAGCCGGTCTGGAACTGCCAGAGCTTCTTGCCGGTGTCGGCATCGAACGCCTCGAATTCGCCGGTCAGCTGGCCGGAGAACACCACGCCGCCGGCGGTGGAGAGCACGCCGGAGAAGCGCGGAATGTCGCTCGGCGCTTCCCACTTCGCCTTGCCGGTCATCGGATCGATCGCCTTGAGATGGCCGCGCGGTCCGGTGCCCCATTCCCAGGGATCGGTGAGGTCCATGCCGAGATACCATTCGCCCTGCTTGAACGTCACCGGTTCGGCCTTGTACTTGCCGCCGAAGGCCAGCGTGTTGGCGTAGGCGAGGCCGGTCTGCGGATTGAACGACATCGGCTCCCAGTTCTTGCCGCCAAGGATCGACGGATAGACCGTGACCTTCTTGCCCTCACGCGCATCCTTGGCGATGTCGGTCTCGATCGGCCGGCCGGTCTTCATGTCGATCCCGGTCGCCCAGTTGACGTTCACATAGGGATTGGCCGCGAGCAGCTTCCCGTTGGTGCGATCGAGCACGTAGAAGAAGCCGTTGCGGTTGGCGTCCATCAGCACCTTGGTCGGCTTGCCCTCGACATTCATATCGGCAAGCACCATCTCTGCCACCGAGTCATAGTCGAACGGGTTGTTCGGCGAGAACTGGTAGTGCCACTTGATCTTGCCGGTCTTCGGATCGAGCGCGAGCACCGAGCAGGTGTAGAGGTTGTCGCCGGGACGCACCGCCGAATTGAACGGTCCGGGATTGCCGATGCCCCAATACACCGTGTTCAATTCCGCATCGTAGGAGCCGGTGATCCAGGTCGATCCGCCGCCGAGCTTCCAGGTGTCGCCCTTCCAGGTGTCGCCACCAGGCTCGTCCGGGGTTGGGATCGAGTAGGTACGCCAAAGCTTCTTGCCGGTCGTCGGATCCCAGCCGTCGATGAAGCCGCGGGTGCCGAATTCGGCGCCCGAGATGCCG
The DNA here is from genome assembly GCF_054056355.1 of Bradyrhizobium sp. USDA 3364. Classification (NCBI taxonomy): domain Bacteria; kingdom Pseudomonadati; phylum Pseudomonadota; class Alphaproteobacteria; order Hyphomicrobiales; family Nitrobacteraceae; genus Bradyrhizobium; species Bradyrhizobium sp. USDA 3364. The sequence continues at coordinate 148,883 of NZ_JBSRYG010000002.1, read as the reverse complement.
GTGATCACGACGCCGTCGGCGACCAGCGGCGCCACCGTCATCGAGTAGCCTTCCTTGATGTCGGCTGCCTTCTCGCGCCACAGCTCCTTGCCGGTCTTGGCATCGAGCGCAATCACATTGGCGTCGAGGGTGGTGCGGAACACCTTGCCGTCATACAGCGCGGCGCCGCGATTGATGATGCCGCAGCAGACGATACGCGGCGTCTCGGCGGGATATTCGACCTTGGTTTTCCAGATCTGCTTGCCGGTCTTGGCGTCGATCGCGATCGTGGCGTTGTGCGTGGTGACGTAAAGGACGCCCTGGTAAACGAGCGGCTGCGATTCCTCGCTGCGGTCGTCATTCAAGCTGTAATTCCAGACCGGCACCAAATTCTTGACGGTGTCCTTGTTGATCTGGTTCAGCGGCGAGAAGCGCTGAAGATTGTAACCCATTCCGTAATTGAGAACGTTCGATGTATCAGTCGCACCCTTGACCAACTGCTCGTTGGTCTGGGCGCTTGCACCATACGATGCAAGTATTACGAGGCTTGCGGCCAGCGCAATGCGTCTCATCCTATCCTCCCAATGAACCTTTTTCCTTGCACGCCTATTCCTGACGTTGCGGATGGAACCATCCGCCTGAAACCAAAACGGGTCAATACGAAAACGTGAACGAACCCCAGCCGACCGCTGCTGACTCGTTGAGCGCGTCAGGTTTTTCGCAGATGCGGCCGTGGCTTGCCGTCGCGTGGAATACACAACACCAAGCGCGGTTGGCCGTTATCTCGCAGCGCGAACGGCTCGATCAGCTTGACGGCGTATGGGGGCAGACGCTCGAGCGCGGCTTCGTGCCCCGCTTGTCCGGCGGCACATTGCAATTGTCGATGCGCTGCTCGTCGGTCCATTTGCGGCCGAGCCGCTCCTTGCCGGTGAGCGTGCGCTGCTGGACCGCCTCCGCCGCGGGGGCGGGAGCCCGGTTCTGCGCTGACACGGGCGCGATCAGACCGAGCGCAAGGAGGCAGCCCAACGTGGTCCTGCAAATATCGCTCATGAGATCACCTCGCTCGTTCCGGTGCAATGCAATCGACCGAACGCCACAGATGATCCGTGAGGCAGTCCCTTGCCACCCGAATCCCGACAGGGTCTCGCCGGTTGCATGAACTGTAGGAAGCTCCGCCGAAGCTGCTATGATGGGCTTCGATTGCCCGAGCGGCATCAAGGGAGATGAATGATGATTTCGCGCCGATCGGTTGCTCTGACTTTGGCCATGGCCGTCCTGTCGGGCCCCGCTTGGGCTGCATCCGGTGGTCGCAATGTGCTCAAGATGCTCGACCCGGACAATGACGGCACCGTCGACCTTGCCGAAGCGAAGAAGGCTGCGGCCGACCTGTTCGCGAAGCTCGATCCCGATCATGACGGGACGCTCGACGCGCGCGAATTGCGCGGACGGCTGACCGCGAAAGAGCTCAAGATGGCGGACCCGGATCACGACGGCACCTTGACGCTCGACGAGTACCTCGCGGTCGTCGAGCAGCGCTTCAAGGCCGCGGATCCCGACAATGACGGAACGCTGGATGCGAAAGAGCTGAAATCGCGCGCCGGCCAGGCGCTGCTGCGCCTGCTCAAATAGCTGCGCGCAGGCGAATTTGGCCGGGCGGAATCCCGGTATTGGCGCGGAATTCCGCACATAACAAAAAAAGTTGCGATTTCGCTCTTGGGCAAGACGTGGCTGGCGCGATCAGGTCTGCTTATCGGTGCGTCGCTGCCCGGCAACTGGAAAATGCCTGACAGATCAGTGTCGGAGTTTCCCAGCCCTTTCGAAACCGGGCAGATGCCGGCGAGCAGTCGTCCGTTTCGGCATGTCCAGCAGCGAAGTCGGGTCCTGACCACCCCAGCTTGCGCCCTGGAAAAGCCAGCCCTAGCTTGCCGCGCGGCGCGAGGCTTGCGCCAACTTTACCTTGGGAGAAGGAAATGGCCTGGAAAACACCGAAGATCGTCGAAGTGCCGGTCGGCATGGAAATCAACATGTACGCCTGCGCGGCGCGCAAGTAAGACCAACTCACGGCCTGCCGCGGCTTCGACGGCAAACGCCGTCGGAGCCGTGGCAGTGTCGGCGAGCCTTTCGATCGCGGGTCTTTCGATGTCCGCGCGCCCGTCGAATTGACCGCTCCGGCGCCGCCGCGCGCAGCCGCCTCCGAACCGGCTTGGACAATCCTCCCCAAAATCTCAAACCGTCCATTGTCCGATTGTGCTGCGCCGATTCTTGGTCGGCGCCGTTGCCTGGCTGTGAAACGAACCGGATTCAGATCGTCACGTGCCCTGCACGTGTTCAGGGGCGGCTCTTGAAGCGCGCATATCGAAGCGCGAGGGTCGGCAGCACCAGCAGACTGAGCGCCATCGAGGTCATCAGGCCGCCAAGGATGACGATCGCCATCGGGCCCTCGATTTCACGTCCCGGTTCCCCTGCGCCGATCGCGAGCGGCAGCAATCCCAGGCCGGTGACGAGAGATGTCATCAGGATCGGGACGAGACGGTCGGCCGCACCCTCGATCACGGTATCCAGTACCCACACGCGACCATCGACGAGGACGAGGTGCTCGTAATGCGAGATCATCAGGATCGAGTTGCGCAGCGTAATTCCGAACAGCGTGACGAAGCCGACCATCGATCCGAGCGATAGCAGGCCACCGGTCAACGCCAATGCGAATACGCCGCCGACAAAGGCGAACGGCAGGTTGATCATGACCAGCAATAGGTTTCGCCAGTGGCCGGTCACCATCGCGAGCAGAACGACGATGCCCGTCGCGGCCAGCAAGGAGTTGACGATGAGATCGTGCCGCGACCGGGCTTGCGCCTCGGCCGCTCCGGCAAATTCCACATGTGCGCCGGGCGGCAGCGTGACCTCGCGGGCCAGCTTGCGTTTGGCGGCGGCCACGAAGGATTCGAGATCGCGTCCGCTGACGTTCGCCGTTACGGTCTGAACGCGCTGCGCATTCAGGTGCTGAATCTGATAACGGCCAGAGGTCTCGTAGACGTCGGCGATTTGCTTCAGCAGAATGTAGGCGCCGCTCGGCGTGCGCACCGGTAGGTCACCGATCTGGGTGATTCGGGCGCGGGCATGCGCGTCGAGGATCACGATGACATTGAAGATGGCATTGCCTTCATATCCCTGGCCGACGACATCGCCCTGATAGGCGGTACGAATCAGTTCCAGCACTTCGACCGCATCGAGCCCCCAGCGCTGCAGATCCGTCGGGCGAAGCGTCACATTGACCTGCGGCATCCCGGGCGGGGATCGTTGCTGCACGTCGGCGGCTCCCCCGACTTCATCCAGTTCGCGCGCGACGTCGCGCGCAGCGTGCTCGAGCAAGTCGAGATCGGGTCCGTAGATGTTCACGACCACCGCCGCGGTGAAGCCGGAGACGGTCTCCTCGACGCGTTCCGTCAGGTAGGTCTTGCTCGAGAAGGAAACCCCGGGGAAGCCGGCAAGGGCGGCCCTGATGCGCGCTTCTGCCGTGGATTGTGCCTTACCCGAGAGCCCCGGCTCCAGGTCGACCTCGAACTCGCTGGAATGCGGACCCACCGTGTCGATACCGGCCTCGGCACGGCCCGCATGCTGCGCCACCCTGCGCACACCCGGGATTTGCCGGAGCGTATCCGTCATCAACTTGCCGATACGAAGCGATTCGTCGAGCGAGGTGCCGGGGATCGCAGAGACGTGCAGGATCAGATGGCCTTCCCGCAGATCCGGCAGGAAGGTCCCGCCGAAGAAAGGCAGCATTGCCGCGCCGGCGATCGTCAGGGCGGCGGCCGCCGTCATCACCAGCTTCGGGTAACGGCCGATGCGACGCAGCAAGGCCTGGTAGTAGCGGCGGGACCACCGCACCGCAGGCGGTTCGTGCAGGCGCTGTCCGCTGGTCCTCCCGACAAGGAGCAGCATGGAGAGCGCCGGCGTCACCGTGAGGGCGACCGCGAGCGAGGCGAGCACGGCCAGGATGTAGGCGATACCCAGGGGGCCGAACAGGCGGCCGGCGATGCCGGAGAGCGTCAGGATCGGGAGGAAGACCAGCAGCACGGCGAACGTCGCATAAGCAACGGCGGTGCGCACTTCGAGGAAGGCGTCAAGCACGACTCGTGCTTCGGGGCGCGGTGCCGTTGCCCGGCGGTTCTCGCGCAATCGACGCACGACATTCTCGACGCCGATCACGGCGTCATCGACGACTTCGCCGATCGCGATCGCAAGACCGCCCAGCGTCATCGTGTTGAGCGTTTCACCCATCCATCGCAACGCGAGCACGGCCGCGATCAATGAGAGCGGGATGGCGGTGCAACTGATGATCGAGGTGCGCCAGTCGAATAAAAATAGAAACAGAACAACGACCACGAGTGCGCCGCCGATCAGCAAGGCGGTGAGCACGTTCTCGGTTGCCGCGTCGATGAAATTGGCCGGGCGGAAGATGTCCGCATGGAGCTGAACGCCGTCGGCTTCAAGGCCGGGCCGCAGTTCTTGCAGGGCCGCTTCCGCCCGCGTCGTGACCTCTCGCGTATTCGCGCCGTATTGCTGGCTGACCATGAGCATGATGCCGGGCACGCCATCGATGAGGGCGGCCCCGATCGGCGGCTCGGGAGCGGTCACGACGGTGGCGACGTCGCCGAGAACCACGCTTGCGCCGCCTTCGTGCCGAAGAACGGTGCGGGCAAGCTGGTCGGGCGTCAGGGACTGCCCCTGGGTTTGCAGTGTGACGCGCTGATTGGCGGTGTCGATGAAGCCCGCGCCCCGCACGCCGGTGGCCTTGCGCGCGGCGGCCAGCACATCGTTCAGGCCGACCCGAAAACGGATCAGGTCGCCCGGGCGGACCTGCACTTGCAGAGACCTGACGTCTTTGCCGTAAGTGGAGACTTGTGCCACGCCGGTCACCGCCAGAAGCCGCCTTGCCACGGTCCAGTCCGCAATGGTGCGCAAATCCATCAGCGAGAGGTGTTCGGACGTCAGGCCGATAACCAGCACCGTGCCGGCCAGCGGAGTCAATGGCGTCATCGACGGCGCCTGCACGCCCTGCGGCAGTCGCGCGGCCACGGCCGTGAGACGCTCCGTCACCAATTGGCGGGCACGATAGATGTCGCTGCCCGGCTGGAAGACGACCGTCACCACGGAGAGGCCCTGGATCGATGACGAGCGCAGGCTTTCGACGCCGGCCAGACCGTTGATCGACGTTTCGATCGGTTGCGTGACCAGGATCTCGACATGCTCCGGGCTGAGGCCGGGAGCTTCGGTCTGAATCGTGACCTGGGGCGGTGCGAATTCGGGGAATACGCCGTATTTGGCCTCGCCGAGCGTGAACAGGCCATAACCCAGCAGCGCAAACGAAAGCGCGAGCACGATGCCGCGGAAGCGGATGGAGAACGCGACGAGAGCGGCTTGCGGCCCTGACCGGTCGAAGCCGGTGCCGTCAGTCATTGTCATCGCCGCCCCGAAGCTCGCTCCTGGCCTCCTCGGACAGCAAGACCTGGGCACCCCGGATGACGATTTCGGACCCCAATGGGATGTCCCGGACGACGTAATCGTCGTCGGAGACCGGCTGATCCGTGCTGATCGGATACCGTCGGAAGCTGTCGGGACCCGCGCGCAGGTAAACCCACGATCGGCCCTGCCATCGCACGATCGCGGTGTCTTCGATGAACACGCCCTCATAGGTGTTGCCCGACGGCACATAGACAGTGGTGTTCATGCCGGGCAGCAGGCCGCTGTCACCGGGCGCCGAGAAGAAATAGCTCAGCCCCTGAATGCGCGGGTCGGTGCGGGTTGCTGGCGAGATGTACTGCAGATCGATATTCGCATTTCGCGTCGGTGCCTGGGCCAGAGCCGTTCCCGGAGTCCCGCTGACACTCACGCCAGGCGGCAGCGTCACCTGAACCAGAAATTGATCGCGCTCGATCAGCCTGACAACGGCGGGTGAGCGCTCGACGATGCCGCGGCCGATCACCGGCCCCCACTCCTGCTGTGCTGTTGCCGCGAGAGTCCTGAGTTGCGATTCCGCAGCCGTAAGCGCGGCCTTGTCGGTCCGCAACGTTCCCTCCGCGGCTTCGGCTTCCTTTCTCGGGAGTGCGGCGGAGTCGACGAGGTTCTTGGTTCGGTCGAATGCGCTCTTGGCGACTTCGAGCTTGGCCTGCGCCGTCTGGAGTTGAGCCTGCGCGTTGGCGTAGCTGTTGGCGAGCTCCGTAATGCGGGAGATGTCCAGCACTGCACCGTATGCGCGGAATTGCTCGGGATGCGGAGCAGCTTCCACGACCGCGGTTTCGAGTCCAATCTGTCCTTGCTGACTGGGCGTAAGCTTGACCGGCGTCTGGCCGCTGTTTGCACTGCGGGAAGGCTCGGCGCGGCCCGAATCCGACTTGTCCGGCTGCGGCTCTGCCGCGGCGCGCCGGATCTGACCCGTGAGAGCCCAAGCGCAGGTGGCGAGCGCCAGCAAGCACACAGCGACCGCAACGCCGCGCCGGGAGGTTTCCGTAAGAGCCATCAGCCTGTTAGCAGTTGTGGGGAACCAGCTTATTGACGAAATGAACTGGCGGCAAGGCGCCGGTTTCACTGTGGCTGGCTCTGTGCGCTTGCCGAGCCGAGACCGCCAGGTTCCGCCTGATCGCGCACGAAACTGAAACTTCCGGCTGCTGTGGGCGTAGCGCTTATGTTATCTTTTGACGACGCCCGCGAGAGGTTTCATGCATGAACCCGATTGATCTGATCGTCACTGTATGTGCCGTGCTGTCGCCTGCCACCTGCGAGGAGCAGCATCTGGTGTTCAACTGGAACGGCTCACTGCAGCAATGCGCCATGGCGGCACCGCCTTACATCGCGCAATGGGTCGGCGAACATCCGAAATGGACCGCAGTGCGATGGCGTTGTGAATATCCGCACAGCAACGATCACGCGAGCACGGACGGCAAGCCGCCCGCCGGCTAGCCTCGTTCATTTATTGCAGTCCTTCAGATCCTTGTCGGATACCGAAAACACGGCATCGGCCTTGATCTCGATGTCGCGGGCGATGCACTGCTTGCCTCCGCTGTAGCCGACCTTGGCATCGTAGCGGCCGGGCTCGACGCCAGTGATGCGCAGGCGCTCGTCGTGGTCGACTTCCTTGTCCTTGTCGTTGAGCGTCTGGTTGGGGCCCCATTCGTTCTTGCCGGCCGGTGACAACTCGAAGCTCGAAATCGTGGCGCTGGTCAGATTCCACAGCCGGATGCCTTTGCCCTTGCCCTGGGCGAGTGCCGTGGCCGGCAGCACAAGCAACGCGACACCAACAGCGATCAACGCACGCGACATCCAATCTCTCCCTTAGCGCTTTTGTCTGAGGATGACGGCGTCTCACATATTTGCAAGGTCCAACCGTGAGAGCTGCCGCTTGATTTCATCGATCTCTGGCTCACCTCGCGTCGCGCGCGGCGCGGCGATGGTTTCGACATGAAGGATCCGGGCCGGCCGCGGCGACAGGAAGAACAGGCGGTCGCCAAGGCGGACGGCGTCGTCGAGATCGTGGGTGACCAGCAGCGTCATCATCTTCCGGCTGGCCACCAGGGTTGCGATCTGGTCGCGCAGCCGCCCGGCGAGTGCGTTGTCGAGCGAGGCCAGCGGCTCGTCGAGGATCAGGAAATCAGGCTCGATGGCAAAGGCGCGGGCGAGCGCGACGCGCCGGGCGAGGCCGAGCGACAGCTCGGTAGGAAAATGGCTGCGGTGCGCGGCGAGGTCGAGCACCTCGAACAGCGCCGACAGCGTGGCATCGCCGGCATGCGGTGCGGCGAGCCGCACATTCTCCTCGACAGTGCGCCAGGGCAGCAGCCGCGGCTCCTGAAACACCATGCCAAGGCGCATGCCGGGGGAGCGCACAACACGGCCCCGGTAGTTGCCGTCGAGCCCGGCGAGAATCCGGAGCAGGGTGCTCTTGCCGCAGCCCGACGGGCCGAACAGCACGCCGACCTCGCCGGCATTCAATGTGAAAGTGACGTTGTCGAGCACGTCGTGCCGCTTCCCGGCCGCGCTCTCGAAGCTCTTGCCCGTGATATTGACCTCAAGCTGCACGGAGCCGCCACCGCGTTAGCCTGGTTTCAAACGGCTGCACCAGCAGGGTCTCGATGACGAGCACGACACCGGCAAAGCTCAGCGAGTAGGCGAGCAGCAAGGGAATGTCGAACAGCTGGAAGGCGACGCCGATCTCGAAGCCGACGCCGTTCGGCCGGCCCAGATATTCGGCAACGAGAACGATCTTCCAGACCAGCGAGAGCCCGGAGCGCGCTGCGGCCGCAATATAGGGCGCAAGCTGCGGCAGGATCACGTGCCGGAAGGCGCGGCCGCGCGGCAACGCAAACGCTGTCGCCATCTCGTCGAGCGCAGGATCGAGCGCGCGGGCGCCCTCGCGCAGCGTAACCACCGCGGTCGGCAGCTTGTTGATGGCGATGGCCGCGATCGCCGCGACCTCGGTCAGCCCGGCCCAGATATAGGCCAGCACGATGACGACCAGTGCCGGCAAATTGAGCAGCAGGATCAGCCAGGGGTCGCCAAGGCGATTGGCGAGTGAGACGCGGCCCATCAGATAGCCGATCGCCGAGCCGAGCGCCATTGCAAGCGTGAAGGCCAGCGCGACGCGGGCCAGCGTCGCGCCGAGATTGATGAACAAGGCGCCCGATCGCGCTTCCGCGACCAGCACCGATAGCACCGCCGGCGGTGCCGGCAGCTTGGCATCGCCGATCACGAGCGAGGCAATCCACCAGGTCGCGATGAACAGCGCGAATGACAGCAGACGCAGCACCGCTAGTCTCCCGGGATCGCTTGATAGAACGTGCCGGGATCGAGCTCCGTTGCCGTGCCGACCAGATCGCGGCCGCCGAGCTGTGCCAGCACCCGGTAGAGCACGCGTGCATCAGCCTCTTCGTCGGCGATCGGACGGCGCGGGATGCCTTCGCGGTAGCGGTCGCGATAGGCCTGAAGGGTTGCGGCATCCGGCGCGCCGGTCAGCGGCGCGATCGCGTCCCACTCGGCGTCAGACGTCGCGAGGATGTCCTTCGCGGCGCGCGTCACGCCGATGAAGCGGGCCACCAGATCCTTGTTGGCGTTGGCCCAGGCCTCGTCGAACACATAACCGATCATCGCGATGCGGCCCTTGCTGCCGAGCATTTTCAGGACCTCTTCCATGCCGGCCAGACGGCGAAAGCCCTTGGCCTCGAGCGCGGCACAGAAATTCCAGTAATTGAGCGTCGCATCCATCTCGCCGCCGAGCGTCTTGGCGGCGAGCAGCGGCGGCGCGCCGTAGACGATGGTCGCCTGCGACTTCAGGTCGACGCCGTCCTGCTTCAACGCGGCCTGCAGCAGCAGCCAGCTCTTGTCGATCGGGCCGCCGGCAACGGCAAGCTTGCGTCCCTTCAAATCCGCGAGCGTCTTGACCGGTGAGGCGGCCGGCACCATCACGGCCCCCAGCGCGCTCGAATAGGGATAGAATTGCAGCTTGGCGCCGAGCGAGCGTTCGCGCGACACCCAGGGCCAGTCGGACACCATCACGTCGGCGGTGCCTGAGCGCAGCGCGATCTTGCCGGCCTCGGGGCTGGCGAGCTCGACGACGTCGATCGACAGATTGGCCTTCTTGTCGAGACCATGGGAGCGAATGACGGCCAGTTCCCAGGCCAGCGTTCCGGTCTTCTGCGCTGCAACGCGGACGGTCTCCGCATTGCACGAGGTGCCGAACTGCATGACCGCCAGAACTGCCGCAGCCAACACCGTGCGTACAGAGATGATCATCGTTTCTTGAGCCACTTCCCCGACTGTTTTCTTTTCTGATCAACATCCATAGCATAGCTTGCGGGAAGAGAAGAGGAAGCAGGACCATGGCAGGAGCTGACATGCTACGACCGATTGTCGCCGTCCTGGCGGTGGTCCTGGCCGGGCTCGCCGGGATGTCCATGGCCGCGCGGGCCCAGGAGATCAACGACTATCCGACCTCGGCGCGGGCGGAATACGTGTTCGGCTGCATGAAGGCCAATGGCGAATCCCGGCAGGCGATCGAGCAATGTTCCTGCTCGATCGACGTGGTCGCCTCGATCATCCCCTATGATCGCTACGTCACCGCCGAAACCGTCCTGAGCATGTCGCAGGTGCGCGGCAATCTCGGCGGCCAGTTCCGCTCGTCCGAGCAGGCCGCGAACGCGCTCAACGACCTCAGACGCGCCCAGGCCGAAGCCGAAGTCAGGTGCTTCTGATCTTGCTGCGGTATCAGCCCCTCATGGTGAGGAGCGCGGAACGCGCGTCTCGAACCATGAGGCCCTGTCTGTGGCCCACATCCTTCGAGACGCCCGCTTCGCGGCACCTCAGGATGAGGGGCGAGGTGAGATTTCGCGGGGCTGGCGACACCGTCAGGTCCCGGGATTCTCGACCTTCCATTCGCGCTCGAAGACGTGTCCGTCGGTGTCCTTGGCTTCGGCACGGAAACGCTTGGCGCCGTTCGACACGTAGGTGAAGCGGATATTGGGATCCTCCGAAATCGAGATTCCTCCCTCCATCGCGAGCACCGGACTGTCGTCCTGCCAGATATGCAGCTCGTTGACGAAGAACGCCGGGATATAGAGCTGCGTGACCTGGTCCATCTGCAGGCCTGAATTGTTCGGATGCCCGATCATGATCTGGGCTTCGCGCGTGCTGGTCGCCGGCCCCTGTTCGGACTTTGTGAATTGCCGGTAGCGCATCTGGCCGAGGTGGTTCTTCGCTTCCTCGACGTTCTTGCCGGCCGGTGCCGAGCAGCCGCCGGATGCCTTGACGTAGACCCTGCTCACATAGAGCTTGCCGTCGCTGAGCTCCGCCACGGCGTGCACGTTGGTGTAATTGTTGACGCGGACGCGGGTCGAGATCTCGGTCACGTTGGCGTCCGGCCCCAGCGTGAATTTTGCCGCCATCGGCGCGGGATTCTCGTCAATGACAAGCGTGATCGCGACGACGCGGCGGCTGTCGCCTGGCTGCAGCTTGGTGCGCAGCGTCACCGGAACGATCGCGGCGTCTTCCGCGCGCACCGGCATCTCGATGCCGATGACGTCGTTGCCGTCATTCATCGGACGATTGCTGAAGATGTCCTGCACGAGGCCCGGCCAGGGATCATAGGTCTCGGCCGCTGGCGCAGCTGGCGTGCCCAGCGCGAGCGCAAGGAGGCTGGCGATGCAGAGCAGGCGGGCGCGATGTCCGGTCATGTTCGCGAAAATCCTATGCAGCCGCGCCATTATAGGACCAAGCACTATTCCCATTCAATTTCCGAGAATGCTGCAGTTGCGTTGCGGGCGTTGTAATCGTCGAACAATTGCCAGCGTGGCCGCTCGGCTGCCGCGGCATGCTCCGCCGCAGCCGTGATCGGCTTGCCGCTCGCGACCAGCGCCCGCACGTCCGCGGCTAATGTCTGAAGATAACGCCGCTCGTCGGCGAGCGCCGCAGGCCACGCGCTCACGGGTCCGTGACCGGGAACCACGCGCTCGGCCGGAATGGCGGCGAGGGCGTCGAGCGCGCGCAGCCAGCCCTTGAGGCTGCCGTCCACGACAGGAATATGGTTGATAAACACCATATCGCCGGCGAACAGGGTCCCGGTGCGCTCATCGAAGACGGTGAGGTCGTTGTCGCTGTGGGCGGGCGGCCATGCCTTCAGGCTGAGGGTCCGTCCGCCGAGGTCGAGCTTCAGCGTGTCATCGACCAGCATGGTTGGGGGAATGATCCGGACCTCGTCGATCAACGCATCGCCCATGGTCCGGCGAAACCCGTCGAGATAGAATTGTCCGCGTGCGGCGAGTGCGCGGGGCAGGTTCTTGTGGCCAACGAACTTGGTGCCGTCGCCGACGAGAGCCGCGTTGCCGAAGCTGTGGTCGGGATGCGCGTGGGTGTTGATCACGTAGCGGATCGGCCTGTCGCTATGGCCGCGGACCGCGGCGAGCAATTGCCGCGCTTCGCGAACGCTGCCGCCGGTATCGATGACGGCGACGGCGGTGTCGCCAATCACGAAGCCTACATTGGCGATGGCGCCTTCGTTCTCGCGCGTCATCAATGCGGTGACCCCGGTGTAAACGAATATTCCGGGGGCGACTTCACTCACAGGCAATTCCGCCTCTTGCGCCCGCGCTATGGTCGGCGCCCAGAGCATCAGGAGCAGCGCAAGCATCGAACCGCCATGAGCCATGTTTCCGCCTCAGTTTTTCCGGGGCGCGCGATCGATGTCGTCGCGCGCCAGTTTGCGCTGCAACAAGCAACGCGGCGCCGTTGCGATCATTATCCCTGTTGCACGTCATGTTGCGCCGGGCAATTGGTGGCTGATGGTGACCCGTCCGATCAAGAGGAGACCGCGTAATGAGAGTTATCGGATGCCGTCCTGTTCTGCTCGCGCTTGCCGGCTTGATTGCCTGTCTTGCCGGTCGCGATATCGCGCGCGCGCAGGTCAACGATCAGGGCGAACTCTCCATCGAGCTGGTCGATCCCAAGGTGCTGCGCATCTGCGCCGATCCGCGCAACCTGCCATTCTCGAACGACAAGGGTGAGGGTTTTGAGAACAAGATCGGCGAGCTGTTGGCCGGGAAGCTGCAGAAGAAGCTCGACTACATGTACTTTCCGCAGGCGACCGGCTTCGTGCGAATGACGCTCGGCTCGCATCGCTGCGACGTCATCATGGGTTTTCCGCAAGGCGATGACCTGGCGCAGGGCACCAATCCCTATTACCGTACGTCCTATGCGATCGTCGCGAAACCGGGCAGTGGGTTAGATGAGGTCACGACGCTCGAGGATGAGCGGCTGAAGGGCAAGCATATCGGAATCGTGGCGGGAACGCCGCCGGCGACCAACATGGCCATCAACGGCTTGATGAGCAACGCGAAGCCTTATCCGCTGATGATCGACACGCGCTATGATTCCTCGGCCGAGGCGATGATGAACGATCTCGAAAAGGGCGAGATCGACGCCGGCATCCTGTGGGGACCGATGGCGGGCTTCTATGCCAAGAAGGCGAACCCGCCGCTGCACATCGCGCCGCTGGTCAAGGAGACCACCGGACCGAAGCTGGTCTATCGCATCGGCATGGGCGTGCGCGCGTCCGACCAGAACTGGAAGCGGCAGCTCAATCGCCTGATCCAGGAGAACCAGCCGGCGATCAACAAGATCCTGCTCGATTACGGCGTTCCGCTGCTCGACGAGAACGACCGCCCGATCGGTCCGGAGACCGCGACCAAGTCGCCATGACGTCGCCATGATCAGGCTCGCGGCCATGCTCGCGGTGATGTTTGTCGCCGCTTCGCCGGTCCGTGCGCAGGACAAGCCCGCAGAGCCCGAAGGTTATCGCACCGAGGATTATCGCGCGCCGGTGCCGGCTACGCTTGCCGGCGCACGGGTGCTCTCGACCGCGGAAGCAGAAGCGATCTGGCGCGACAAGTCCGGGGCCTTCATCGACGTGTTGCCGCGCGCGCCGAAGCCGGCGAACCTGCCCGCCGGTACGGTGTGGCGCGATCGGCCGCATTCCAACATTCCCGGCAGCATCTGGCTGCCCGACACCGGTTACGGCAAGCTCGCTGCGGCGACGGAGGACTATCTGAGGCGCGGGCTTGCCCACGCCTCCGATGGAGACACCGCGAGGTTGCTGGTGATCTATTGCCAGGAGGACTGCTGGATGTCCTGGAACGCCGCCAAGCGGGTAATGTCCTACGGCTATCGCAATGTCGCGTGGTATCCGGATGGAATCGATGGCTGGGAGCGTGACCTGCTTCCGCTCGCAGCCGCTGAACCCGAGCCGCGCCCAACGGAGGGAAGCGAGGAGAAATGATCCTCCTCGCGTTCACGCGCGTCCGCGAGCAATCACGGTTTCTGCTTCTCGAGCTTGTCGACCGTCTTGCTGCCATTGCCCTCGGTGGCGGAGAAGGACACCTTGTCCCCAGCGTGGAGCTCTTCGAGCGACTGTCCCTTGGGCACCTTGTATTCCTGAATCGCGCCGCCGGCCGCGCCCACCGTGCCGCCTTGCGTCTGCTGGATGGAGATGGTTCCACTCAATCGGTCAATCTTGGTGACTGTTCCCGACATGGGTTGCTGGGCCAAAGCCGCTGTGGTGATCAGGCTCGCGGCGGCGAGGCTGGTCATGACGATCTTGGCTGCTCTCATCGTGGTCTCCCAACTTCAGATATAGTTTGAGTCAACGAGCGGGCAGCGCAGTTTGTTCCGGATCGGCTCGGCCCTGGCGGTAGGTTATTCATCCCGGGGCGATCGGTCGCAGGCCTCAATCCAGCTCCTGCTGGATGGTGCGGCCCAGCGCGAACAGGCGCTGGTCGATCGCGGTCGGCACCTCGCAGACGAATTTCACCACGCGCCCGCGGTCCTCGAAGATCCGCGTCTCCCAGACTAGCTGGTTGCCGAGTTCATCGACCTTGGCCTGGTCCGGGGGCGTGGCGTCCTGCAGCGCCTGCAGTTTGATCGTGTCGTCGCGGATCTTTTCCGCCGCCTCGCGCTGCTTGCGCATCACGCGCTCGAGCCCGTTCATGACCGAGGCGCGCTGCCCGTTGAGCGTATCGAACAGGCCCGCGAACAGCAGTTTTCCCGCATTGGCCTTGTCGGCCGCGGCAGCGGACAGGAATTCGGTGATCTGCTTCTGGGCATCCTCCAGCGGCACGCGGCGCGCCGCGAGCCTGGTGGCGAGGGCGCTGATCTTCGGATCGTCCTTCCATCTGGTCTCGGCATCGCCGAGCGGCGGCCCGGCCCAGACCGCGGCAAGCGAGATTTCCGGCACCTTGGCCTGCTGGCACGGCCAGTCGGGATAGCGCGGGTCGGCGCCGAACGCGACCTGGTTCGACAGAACCATCGCGAGCAGCGTGCCCAGTCCTGAACGCCAGCCTGTCATGCCTCGCCTCCGCCGGGTCCGCGGCGCACCAAGCCGCGCGATGGATCGTAAGCCAGGATCGCGCCGATCATGAACACCACCGTGCAGCCGCCGACCACCGCGAGCGAAACCCAGTTCATCTTGCCATACAGCGCAAATCGGATCAGCTCCACCGCATGCGTGAACGGATTGCACTGGCAGACATAGTACAGCATCGGGCTGCCTTCCTGCACCCGCCAGAGCGGGTAGAGGGCCGACGATGCAAAGAACATCGGGAAGATCACAAAGTTCATCACGCCGGCGAAATTCTCGAGCTGCTTGATGCTGGCCGAGATCAGCATGCCCAACGCGCCGAGCATCAGGCCCGACAGCACCAGCGCCGGGAGCACGGTGAGGTAGCCGACGGTCGGCGGCGTGATGTCCCAGAACCACGCTATCAGCAGGAACGCGTAGACCTGGAGCAGCGACACTGCTGTGCCGGCGAGCAGCTTGCAGAACAGGAGATATCCGCGCGGCAACGGGCTGACCAGCAGCGTGCGCATGTTGCCCATCTCGCGGTCATAGACCATCGACAGCGAGGATTGCATGCCGTTGAACAGCTGGATCATCGCCATCAGGCCGGGCGCGATATAGACCTCGTAGAGGATGTAGGTCTCATAGGGCGGGATGATCGAGATACCGAGCACCTGACGGAAGCCGGCCGCGAAGATGAACAGCCAGACCAGCGGCCTGACCAGCGCCGATACGAATCGCTCGCGCTGATGCAGGAAGCGCAGCGCCTCGCGCCATACGATGCCGTTCAGGCAGACGATGTATTCCGACAGCGAGAAGCCGCTTCGCTCGGGCGTGACCGTCGTGCTGCTCATGTTGGCGGTTTTCCGGTGAGGGTTGCCGTTCCGGTCAGGCGCATGAACGCGGTGTTGACGTCCTGGGCGCCGGCGTCGGCGATCACGCGCGACATCGGGCCGTGCGCCAGCATCCGGCCCTGATGCAGCACGACGAGGTCGTCGCCCGGCATGATCTCGTCGAACAGATGCGTCGCCCAGAGCACGCCGATGCCCTGTTCGGTGACGAGCTGGCGGACATGGTCGAGGATGTCGGCGCGCGCCTTGACGTCGAGCCCAACGGTCGCCTCGTCGAGCAGCAACAGCCGCGGACGGTGCAGCAGCGCACGGGCGATCTCGAGCCGTCGCATCTGGCCGCCCGAGAGGTCGCGGACCTTGCTGCCGGCGCGGTCGGCAAGGCCGATGCGGCCGAGCACCTCGGCACTGCGCAGCCGTGCTTCGCGCCTGGAGATGCCGTGCAGCGCGGCGTGATAGAGCAGGTTCTGCGTCAGCGAGAGATCGAGATCAAGCGTTCGCGGCTGGAACACGACGCCCATCAGCCGCAGCGCTTCACCGGGCGTCCGGCTGATGTCGTGACCGAAGATCTTGATCTGGCCGTTCTGGATGCCGAACAGCCGCGTCACCAGCGAGAACAGCGTGCTCTTGCCGGCGCCGTTAAGGCCCAGCAATGCGGTGAAGCTCGCAGGCTGAACCGTGAAGTTGACATCGATCAGGGCGCGCCGCGGACCGTAGCTGTGGCTGACATTGCCGATCGACAGTGCCGGTTGCACGGCCGCGACAGGGCCTGCATTTGGCGACGGCTGGTTCGCGATATGGGCGTCGGTTGCGGTCATGGCTGCGCGATCGTGATCCCCCAGGGCAGTTCGCCGACCTGAATGGTCTTGATCACCTTCTGGGACGCAACGTCGATCACCGACACATCGTTCGAGACGCCGTTGGTCACCATCAGATATTTTTCGTCCGGGGTGAAATCCATGTGCCAGACCCGCTGGCCGACCAATAGATATTTGAGCACCTTGTGGGTCGCGCCATCGACCACCGCGACGCGGTTGGCGGGCCCGAGCGCGATGAACGCGGTCTTGCCGTCCTTGGTCATACCGATGCCGACCGGCTGGATCGCCTCGTTGCGCAGGCCCGGGATTTCGAAGGTGATCTTGCCGGTCACCTCGCGCTTGGCCGGATCGATGATCGATACCGTGCCGCCGATCTCGGAGGAGACCCACAATTCAGAGCCATCGCGCTTGAACTGGGCGAAGCGCGGCCGCGAATCGACCAGCACATTGGCGACGATCTGGCGCGTCGTGGTGTCGATGAAATGCGCCATGTTGGTGGTTTCGGACGTGTTGATCAGGGTCTTGCCGTCCGGGCTGATCGTCATGCCCTCGGGCTCGACGCCGACCTGAATGTCGCCAATCCGGGCGCGCTTCTCGAGATCGATCACGGTGACCGTGTTGTCGTTCTCGTTGGCGACATACATGGTCTTGCCGGCGGCGTCCTGGGTGAACAATTCGGGGTCGGGGCCGGAGGGTAGGGTGTCGACGATCTCCTGGGTCTTGGTGTCGATCACCTGGATCGTGTCGTCGTCGCCGACCGCGACCATTACGAACTTGCCGTCGCGCGAGAATTCGATGCCGCGCGGCCGCTGGCCGACCTTGATGGTTTTCGTCACCGTCCAGCTATTGGTGTCGATCACGGTGACAGTGTTGCCCTTCTCGTTGGAGACGTAGGCAACGAAGGCGGACGCCGGTGTCGCGGCAAGCCAAATGAGCATCCCGGTCAACAGACAGCGGCGCCACATGCGTTTCATCTCCCTCACTGCAGCTTGCACTTCGTTTCGGGCCGGTCAACTCCGAGGGTGTCGAGTTCGGATACCTGATGCAGGAAACCTTCCTGCGGCGAGACCGAAACGACCATACGACCATCGGCCAGCAGGATCGGCTGGCGGAGCTGCCAATTCCAGTCGCGCAGGGTCAATCGCGTGCCCTTGAAGGCGGCGATCGAGAAATCCTTGCTCTTGAGGAAGGCGATGACCTTCTTGGGATCCCCCGAATTGGTGCGTGACGTGGCTTCCCCGATCATCCGCGCCGCGGTCCAGGCCTGCATGTCGAGCGCGGTCATGCGGCGCATGTTCAGCTTGACGAAGCGATTCTGGATCTGGACGGCGCCCCATTGGTCATGCGCGGCGTCCCAGCTGGTCGGCACCAGGCCCGCCGAACCCGCCACCGGGCGCGGATCCCAGGTCCGGTAGGGCAGATAGTTCGCGAACACCTCGCTCTCGTCGGCGGCGACGAGCACGTCGTAGGCCGGCGCCTGCTGCGTGAACACCGGCATCTGGCGCTGGATCAGCGTCACGCCTGAGTCGGTGCGGCGCGCGCCGCCGGTATCCTCGAATGTGCGTTCCTGGACGATCTTGGCGCCGAACCGCGTGGCGGCGCGGCGCAGCGCGTCGGCGTAGAGCTTGTCCTGATCATGCGAGCCGGTCACCAGCAGCCAGCGCTTCCACTGCTTCCACACCAGGTACTGGCCGAGGGCGTCCGCCAGCATCGAGCGGGTCGGCGCGACATGGATGACATTGGCGCGGCAATCCTGCTCGCGCAGCCGGTCGTCGATCGCGCCCGCGTTCAGTAGCACCGTGCCGCGCTCGCGCAGCGCATCGGCGACCTTGAGCAGGGCGTCGGCGGGCAGGTCGGTGATGATGTAATCGTTGCGGCCGGCGAGATCGGTCGCGATCTTGGCGACATCGTCGCTATCCTTGACCTTGACCTCGTCGAGTGCGAAGCGCTGGTTGAGGAATTTTCCGGTCGTGTTGTTGTCCTCGATCGCAAGGCGCGCGCCGGCGATGCCGTCGTTGTCGGCAGGTTGCTCGACCAGCGAGAGCGTCGATTTGACGCCGGCACGGCCGAGATAGCCGATATGGATCTCGATGGGATCAGCTGCCAGCGCTCCGGTCGCCATCATACTGAGCGCGATCGTGCCGATCAGCCATCGGAACATAACTCCTCCCGCAGTCTTTCTTCACTCGGCATGGCTTTTGTCGAAAGCCGGTTTCCATGCTGGTGACTTGCAAGATGCCGGAATTGGCCTAGCTTGCAACCCCGCTTTTTGTCGTTGCGAGATTACAATTTCGATTGGTTCACAATCATGAGATCAGCTTTTGTCTTCGCCGTATCTTTGCTGGTGGTTTCTGCGGCGGCGGGCGCCGAACCGCCCACGCTTGCGGTATTCGATCTCGAGATGATCGACACCAGCCTGCAGGGCGAGGTGAACGGGCCGCGGACCGACGAGCAGGCGCGGCTGCTCCGAGCCGCCGATCAGGTGCGCAAGGCGCTCGCTGATTCAGGCAAGTTCCGCGTGCTCGACATCGCACCCGTCAATGTTGCGGCGCACGGCAGCAATCTTCAGGCCTGCGGCGGATGCGACGTGAAACTGGCCGGCGAGCTCGGCGCTGACCTTGCGATGACCGGCGTCGTGCAGAAGGTTTCCAACCTCATCCTCAACATCAATCTCTATCTGCGCGACGTACATAGCGGGCAGTTGGTGGCTGCGGCGAGCGCCGACATGCGCGGCAATACCAACGAATCCTGGTCGCGTGCCACCGACTACCTCGTGCGCAACCGCCTGCTGGCGCCGAACTACGGCGCGCCGCAGGCGCGGTAGCTCGCACGCACAAATGTGTGTCCGTCACCCTGAGGAGCGTGCACTTGCGCGCGTCTCGAAGGGTCGACGGCCACCGACCGGGCCGTGCATCCTTCGAGGCTCGCTTCGCTCGCGCCTCAGGATGACGGAGATGGACCGGGGCCGTCCTAAATTGTCGCTCACGCCTTCAGCCGTGCGGCGTGCCAGCGCAGGTGGTCGGCCATGAAGGTCGAGATGAAGTAGTAGCTGTGGTCGTAGCCGGGTTGACGTCGCAGGGTGAGGGGAATGTTGGCCTTCTCGCACGCCGCCTTCAACAGCTCAGGCCGCAGCTGTTCGGCGAGAAAATTATCGGCATCGCCGTAATCGACCAGCAGGTCGGAGAAGCGGGCGCCATCCTCGATCAGCGCGACGGCGTCGTGCTTGCGCCACGCCCGCTTGTTGCTGCCGAGATAGCCGCCAAGCGCCTTGGTGCCCCACGGCACCTGCGACGGCGCCACGATCGGCGCAAACGCGCTCGCCGCGCGATAACGATCGGGATGCCGCAACGCCACCGTCAGCGCGCCATGGCCGCCCATGGAGTGACCGAGGATCGACTGCCGCGCCGTGTCGACCGGGAATTGCTCGGCGATCAGTTTCGGCAATTCCTCCGTGACATAGCTCCACATCCGGTAATTGTTCGCGAACGGCTGCTCAGTCGCATCGACATAGAAGCCGGCGCCGAGGCCGAAATCGTAGGAATTGGCGGGATCGCCGGGGACGCCTTCGCCGCGCGGACTGGTGTCGGGCGCGACGAAGATCAGGCCGAGCTCGGCGCATGCCTGGCGGAATTCACCCTTCTCGGTGACGTTGGTGTGGGTGCAGGTCAGGCCCGACAGATAGGTGACGACAGGCAATCTGGCGCCGGCTGCATGTTCGGGGACAAACACCGAGAAGGTCATGTCGGTCTTGGTCTCGCGGCTCGGATGCCGATAGACACCTTGCGTGCCGCCATGCGACTTGTTCTGGGAAACCGTCTGCATTGCCATATTCCTTTGTGTTGGAGTGCTGCGTCAGGCGACGCCACTCTCGATCGCGAGGCGTACGAGCTCTGCCGAGGTGCGCACGCCAAGCTTCTGACGCATGATCGATGACGTGTTCGCGACCGTCTTGTATGACGAATGCACCAGCCAGGCGATCTCTGACAGGCTCTTGCCGGAACTGAGCAGGCGCAGGATCTCCATCTCGCGCGAGGTGAGCTTCGAAAGCGGATTCTGCGCGAAGCCCGGTCGCGCAAAGGCGACGTTGCGTGCGATTGCCGGCGGCAGATAGACGCCGCCATTGCCGACTTCGCGCACCGCCTCGACCAGATCGTTGGGATCGCCGGTCTTCGAAACGTAGCCCTTGGCGCCGATGTCGATGGCGCGGGCGGCGAACACCGGGTCGTCGTTCATGCTGAACATGATGAGGCGCGCCGATGCATCGCGGGTCAGGATCCGGCGCGCCAGTTCGAAGCCGGAGACGGTCGGCAGGTTGATGTCGATCACGCAGAGATCGGGTTTTTCCGCGACGAAAGCCCGCTCGCCGCTTTCGGCATCCGCCGCTTCGAGCAGGGTGATCTCGGGATCGTCGGCGAACACGGTGCGACAACCGGAGGCAACGATGGGATGATCATCAACGATCAGAATGCGCATGGCGTTGTTCCGCGGCCCGCTTTGATTCACTCATCGTCACATCAGTTTGCACGAAGAACACCTCGGTTCCGACCGGTTATGCACCTCGCACCGGATTGCGATAGGGTGCGATTAGATAGCCGGGCAAATTTGGCTGTCAACGATCCTCTCGGAGGAGGGATCGCGGTCGGGGGCAACGTCATGTGGCAAAAGCTATCCTTGCGCGCACGGATCAACCTGCTGCTGGCGCTGATATTGGCGCTTGGATTGGGCATCAACATCGCGCGGCTGGTGCTGGAGGCGGGACCTCGCGTTCAGGCAGAAGATCAAAGTGTTATCCGGCTGGCGCGTGAATTCGTTGCGACGATCGTGGCCGGTCTGGACGAAGCGCCGGATCCCGATGCGCGGCTCGACCAGATCGTCCAGGACCTGAGCCGGCTGCGCCACGTCAGCATCACCCGGCAGGATGGCGCGACCGCCAAATCTCCCGAGCGCGCCGAGGCCACCGGCGATTTGCGCGCCGCGCCGGAGTGGTTCGTCGCGCTGGTGCATCCCGAGCAGACCTCGGTGCGGGTGCCGATCTCGGTTCATGGCAAGGCGCAATCGCTCGTCATCACGTCGCATCCGGACGATGAGATCGCCGAGATCTGGGACGGCATCGTCACCCAGCTCGAGGTCGGCTCCGCGATCGCGGTGGTGCTGCTTCTCGTGACGATGCTGGTGGTCGGCCGCGCGCTGGCACCGCTGGAGGCGCTGTCGCAGGCGATGATCGGTATCGAGGGCGGGGACTACGAGGCACGCGTCGAGCCCGGCGGATCGCCGGAATTAGCCGCGATCTGTGCCAAACTGAACCATCTGGCGGCGACCCTGGGTGAGGCCGTGGACAGCAAGCGGCAGCTCGCCGAACGTGCCGTGTCGCTGCAGGATTCCGAACGCAAGGAGATCGCGCGCGAATTGCACGACGAGTTCGGGCCCTATCTGTTTGCGCTGCGCGCGCATGCCGGCGCGCTGACCCGGCTGTCCGAGATCGACAAGCCTGATCCCCTGGCGCTACGCAAGCATGGCAACGCCATCCTCGAACAGGTCAACGCGCTGCAGCAGTTCACCCGCCGGATCCTCGAGCGATTGCGGCCTGTGGGACTGGCCGAACTCGGACTCGCGGAGGCGCTTGGCGCGCTGGTGCGGCTGTGGAGCGAGTCGCACCCGGAGGTGGAGATCGAGAGCAGGATATCGCAGGCGCTGGGCGACACCGGCGAGATGGCCGACCTGACGATCTATCGCATCGTCCAGGAAGCGCTCACCAACGTGTTCCGCCACGCCGGCGCCACGGCGGTCGACATCACGATCGAACCTGCGGAGCGGCAGACCGGCGTGCGCGGCAACCGCGGCTGCGCGCTGGTGCGGGTTCGCGACAACGGCCGCGGCCTGCTCAGGGATCACCGGCTTGGTCGCGGTTTGACCGGCATGCAGGAACGCATCCTCGCGCTCGGAGGCTCGCTCAAGATCGACTCCAGCGACGATGGCGTGACGGTCGAGGCGCTGGTGCCGAAGGCGGCTACCGCGGCCAGTATGTGAAAGCGGCCCACGCCAGCGCGCACGCACCGGCGATCCAGAGCACGATGATCGCGATCATACCGGCCCTGCTGATCGGACGCTGCAATACGGTGCTGGCCTTGGCACGGCATTCTGCCATCACCTCGTCCGGAACGAGCGAGATGGCGAGCCAGATGCCGAGCGGCAGCAGGATCAGATCGTCGAGATAGCCGATGACCGGGATGAAATCCGGGATCAGGTCGATGGGGGACAGCGCATAGGCCGCGACGGCAACGGCGAGCGCCTTGGCGTACCAAGGTACGCGCAAATCACGCGATGCGAGATAGAGTGCGACGCTGTCCCGTTTGAGGTTGCGCGCCCAGGTCTGGATCGACGACAGCTTGATGGCGGACAGCATGGTGTGGCGCCCGCACGCTGGGCGGAAGTGTTATTCCAGCACCACGTCCACCGGTATACCACCATGCTGACCCTTGTGGACGGAGGAGGGCGCGATACCGAAATACTTCCGGAAGACGCGGCTGAAATGCGACGAGCTCGAGAAGCCCCACGAGAATGCGACATCGGTGATGGTCTTGCCGTTCTGGGATTCCAGCTCCTGCCGGCAGTTCTGCAGCCGGGCCTTCCAGATGTAGTCGCTGACCGTCATGCCGCGATCGCTGAACAGCATGTGCAGATAGCGCTTCGAGCAGCCGAGCGCCGCCGAAATGCGGTCGATGCACAGGTCGGGATCGCGCAGATGCTCGCGGATGAAGCCCTGCGCCCGCACATAGGTTGCCTCGGCGCTGCCGCGGTCGAACATCGCACCGGTCTCGCGCAGCGGCAGCAGCAAGAGGTCGATCAGCGCGTCGGCGACGCCGACCGCGTTCACCGGCGTCAGCGTCGGCGCCTCGCCGAACGCGGCGTGGACGAAATCATAGGCGATGCGTCCAGTGCCGTTGCGCGCCGACAGCTTGCACGGTGCCATCTTGGAGAGTTGGAAGCCGCGCTCCTTGAGCAGGTCCTTCGGCACGATGACAACTTCGTGACGCGTCAGGGATGGGCTGATGATCGTATGCGGACACGACACGTCGTAGGCGAAGCAGTCGCCCGGCATGATGTCGAAGTGCAGACCGTCCTGCTCGAAATGCGAGACGCCGTGGGTCTGGAAGACGATTTTGATGTAGGGATGCTCGCTCAGTTTGATGCGCGAGATGGTATGGGCGATGCGATGCTGGCTTGCCTCGATCTGGCACAATTTCAATCGCGATACCGTCGTGAAGTTGATCCGGCCCTCGAGTGAGGATCCTTCCAGCGCATCGACATCGAACTGACCGCAGAGGTCAGTGAGCGCATCCGACCAGCGCTGGATCTGCCGCTTGGGCGTCAATCCGTTCGTGCTGAGTGAATGGACTGTATCGGACATCTTTCCAGCCACCGATTCGATCCCCAACGTGACTGCTCACCGAGCTAAATCTGGCCCGGAATGATGCGCCTTCTCCCTGATTCTGAACAGCTTAGGGAGGCGGCGGGATTTCTTCCCGGTAATGTCGGGTGATCCTCCGACTTAGTTCTGGGCTCGTCAAGCGCAACCTTAGAACGCGTGATCTGGCGCTCGATATGCGCCGACCGCGATTGATGCCCTGCAACATGAAGCAGGCTTTCCTGCCCATTCGGGGCCGGGCCGCAAAAATCTGACGAAGCTTCGCTTTTGAGCAAACGGCTCTTCTCTTTTGGGCAAGTCAACAGGGTTCGAGAGGACTACGACTGAGGGACCAAAATGGAAGAAGTGGGGCCGTTTCGGCGGAAACCCTTGAGCTCTTGAACCTGGGAGGAAATCCACGATGCGCAAGCTGCTTTACGCGACTGGTCTTGGGGCCATGGCGGTGTTCGCCGTCGGAGCTGCCAATGCCAATGAAGAACTCCACAAGATGGCGCAGAACCCGAAAGACTGGGTGATGCCGACCGGCGACTACGGCAATCAGCGTTACTCGAAGCTGAATCAAATCAACGCCCAGAACGTCGGAAAGTTGCAGGTCGCCTGGACGTTTTCGACCGGCGTGCTCCGCGGCCACGAAGGCGGTCCGCTGATCATCGGCAACATGATGTACGTGCACACCCCGTTCCCAAACAAGGTCTATGCTCTTGACCTTTCCAAGGACAATCAGATCGTCTGGAAGTACGAGCCGAAGCAGGACCCGAACGTCATCCCGGTGATGTGCTGCGATACGGTCAACCGTGGTCTCGCCTATGGTGACGGCAAGATATTCCTGCACCAGGCCGACACCACGCTGGTCGCGCTCGATGCCAAGACCGGCAAGGTGGAATGGACGGCGAAGAACGGCGATCCCGGCAAGGGTGCGACCGGCACCTCCGCCCCGATGGTGATCAAGGACAAGGTCCTGATCGGTATCTCCGGCGGCGAGTTCGGCGTTCAGGCGCACATGAGCGCCTACGACATCAAGACCGGCAAGCTGGTCTGGCGCGGCTTCTCGGAAGGTCCGGATGACCAGATCCTGGTCGACGACAAGACCACCGAACTCGGCAAACCGGTCGGCAAGGATTCGAGCCTGAAGACGTGGCAAGGCGATCAGTGGAAGATCGGCGGCGGCGCGACCTGGGGCTGGATCTCCTACGACCCCGAGTTGAACCTCATCTATTACGGATCGGGCAACCCCTCGACCTGGAATCCGAAGCAGCGTCCCGGCGACAACAAGTGGTCGATGACGATCTGGGCGCGTAACCCCGATACCGGCGTCGCCAAGTGGGTCTACCAGATGACGCCGCATGACGAATGGGACTATGACGGCGTCAACGAGATGATCCTCTCGGATCAGACGGTCGACGGCAAGGCGCGCAAGCTGCTGACGCACTTCGATCGTAACGGCCTCGGTTACACCCTCGATCGCGCCACCGGCGAACTGCTGGTCGCCGAAAAGTATGATCCGAAGGTGAACTGGACCTCCGGCGTCGACATGAAGAAGGACTCTCCGACCTATGGTCGTCCGAAGGTTCTTGACGCAGCGTCGACCGACAAGGCCGGTGAGGACCACAACGTCAAGGGCATCTGCCCGGCGGCGCTGGGTTCAAAGGACGAGCAGCCGGCGGCCTACTCGCCGGATACCCAGCTGTTCTACGTACCGACCAACCACGTCTGCATGGACTACGAGCCGTTCAAGGTGAGCTACACCGCAGGTCAGCCCTATGTCGGCGCGACGCTGTCGATGTATCCGCCTCCCGGTGAGACCAACATGGGCAACTTCATTGCCTGGGACGGCAAGACCGGCAAGATCGTGTGGTCGAACAAGGAGCAGTTCTCGGTCTGGTCGGGTGCGCTCGCGACCGCCGGCGGCGTGGTGTTCTACGGCACGCTGGAAGGCTACCTGAAGGCTGTCGACGCCAAGACGGGCAAGGAGCTCTACAAGTTCAAGACCCCGTCCGGCATCATCGGCAACGTCACCACCTATGAACATGGTGGCAAGCAGTACGTCGCCATTCTGTCGGGTGTTGGCGGTTGGGCAGGCATCGGCCTCGCGGCTGGTCTGACTGATCCGACGGCCGGTCTCGGTGCAGTCGGTGGCTATGCCGCGCTGAGCAACTACACCGCACTCGGTGGAACGCTCACCGTGTTCTCGCTGCCGCAGCAGTGAGCTGAACGAACCTCGTTCCGGCGCATGGACCAACTCCATGCGCCGGTCCGTCTTCAATCGCACGCGAGGATATGCTTTTGCGTAAGATCTGGTTTGTGACTGCTGCGATCTTTGTCGTGGCAATGGGCGGAGTTGCCTTCGCCGAGGACGTGGGTGATCCAACCGCCGTCAAATCCGAGGACGGCAAGTATCTCGACAAGGATGGAAACCCGACGTTCAAGGTTGCGTCCGACGGCACGGTGGACTGGTACACCTACTCCGGCTACCGCCGCTATCACTCGGAGTGCCACGTCTGCCACGGACCCGATGGAATGGGATCGACATATGCACCGGCGTTGAAGGATTCGCTGAAGTCCATGAGCTACGCGGATTTCATGGGTGTGGTCGCGAGCGGGCGCAAGAACGTGTCTACGTCGCAGGAAAACGTGATGCCGGCGTTCGGCGATAACCCGAACGTTGCCTGCTACATGGACGACCTCTATGTGTACCTGCGCGCCCGCGCCAATGACGCGGTTGGGCGTGTTCGGCCGGCCAAGCACGAAGACAAGTCGGAAGCTTACGGCAAGGCCGAAGATGCCTGCATGGGCACCAACGACAAGAAGTGAGCGTGTCCGGCGCGAACGACAAACCTGTTTGATGTTAGTGGAGACCAAGATGAAGACCCGCGCCGCAGTCGCATTCGAAGCAAAGAAGCCGCTTGAGATCGTCGAGCTCGATCTGGAAGGCCCCAAGGCCGGCGAGGTCCTTGTCGAGATCAAGGCGACGGGCATCTGCCACACCGACGCCTACACGCTCGACGGCTTCGACAGCGAAGGCATCTTCCCCTCGATCCTGGGTCACGAAGGGGCCGGCATCGTTCGCGAGGTCGGCGCCGGCGTGACGTCGGTGAAGCCGGGCGATCATGTGATCCCGCTCTACACGCCCGAATGCCGGCAGTGCAAAAGCTGCCTCAGCCAGAAGACCAATCTCTGCACCGCGATCCGCGCGACGCAAGGCAAGGGCGTGATGCCCGATGGCACCTCGCGCTTCAGCTACAAGGGCAAGACGGTGTTCCACTACATGGGCTGCTCGACCTTCTCGAACTTCACCGTGCTGCCCGAGATCGCGGTGGCGAAGATTCGCGAGGACGCGCCGTTCGACAAGAGCTGCTACATCGGCTGCGGCGTCACCACCGGCGTCGGTGCGGTCGTCAACACCGCCAAGGTGACGCCGGGCGCCAACGTCGTCGTGTTCGGCCTCGGCGGCATCGGCCTCAACGTGATCCAGGGCGCCAAGATGGTCGGTGCCGACAAGATCATCGGCGTCGACATCAACGACTCCAAGGAAGCGTGGGGCAAACAGTTCGGCATGACCCATTTCGTCAACCCGACCAAGGTTTCCGGTGACATCGTCCAGCACCTGGTCGGCCTGACCGACGGCGGCGCCGACTATACGTTCGACTGCACCGGCAACACCAACGTGATGCGCCAGGCGCTGGAAGCCTGCCACCGCGGTTGGGGCGTCTCGGTCGTGATCGGCGTCGCGGAATCCGGCAAGGAGATCGCGACCCGGCCGTTCCAGCTCGTCACCGGACGTGTCTGGAAGGGCACCGCCTTCGGCGGCGCGCGCGGCCGCACCGACGTGCCGAAGATCGTCGACTGGTACATGAACGGAAAGATCCAGATCGATCCGATGATCACCCATGTGCTGAAGCTCGACGAGATCAACAAGGGCTTCGACCTGATGCACGAGGGAAAATCGATCCGTTCGGTCGTCGTATTCTGAAACCAAAACACCAAGCACTAGGAGGATAGGTCAATGACTGTTCATATCCACCCGTCAGTCGACAATGGCGTCAAACAAGGCTCCGGCGCCTTTGCCGGCGGCACGCTGGTCTGCAAATGCGCGGACAAGAAGGTCAAGGTCGGTATCAAGGGCGACGTCGCCCACAACCACGCCTGCGGCTGCACCAAATGCTGGAAGCCTTCGGGCGCCACCTTCTCGGTGGTCGCGGTCGTTCCGCGCGAGAACGTGACCGTGCTGGAGAACGGCGACAAGCTGAAGATCGTCGATGCCGCCGCCGTGATCCAGCGCCATGCCTGCACGGGATGCGGGACGCACATGTACGGCCGGATCGAGAACAAGGGCCACCCGTTCTATGGCCTCGACTTCATCCATCCCGAGCTGTTCCAGGAGTCCGGCTCGGCCGCTCCGGGATTTGCCGCATTCGTGTCCTCGGTGATCGAGTCCGGCGTCAAGCCGGCGGACATGGCCGGGATCAGGTCGCGGCTGAAGGAGCTTGGGCTCGAGCCCTATGACTGCCTGTCGCCGCCGCTGATGGACGCGATCGCCACCCACGTGGCGAAGTCCAAAGCGGCCTGACACGGACGGCCTGACAAAGGCGGGCTGACCGGTTCGCCTGACGAGATCCTGCGCCGGCAGAGGGCCTGCCGGCGACGGATAGCTGGTAGTACCCGTGACCTTGAACCTTGCATGCCCTGCGGGCGACCACAGGGCATGCATTTTATTGTCCGCCTTGTTCTCATCCTGTCCCCGATCCTGCTCCCTTCGCAGGCGCGCGCCGCGTCGCCGGAAGACCGCTACATCGCGACGCGTGACGCCGCGATCGCCAAGTTCGCCAAGCTGTCGAACGACAACAAGATCAACGAGGCCGTCGACAAGGCCGAGGCGGCGGCGCGCGACGAGCTGAAGGGGCAACTCACCGTGATCCTGTCCCAGCCAGTCCGGCCGGGCTTCGCGCCCCGCCCAGCTCAACCTCGACACTCTATATAAAGGCGATATGGGGTTCGGCATGCTGGATGGCCTGCGCTTCGATGCCGGTACCGGCAGGGATGGCGCCAAGATCGGCGAGAAGCGCGCCGACGGGAGCTTCGTCGAGCCGAAGGCCCATATCATCGTCACCACCGAATCGCTGTTCGCGCGCTGGCTGCATGAGCACAAGACCTGGTGGGACAAGGGCAGCAAGAACGTGCCGCAACAGATCGATGCGGCGCTGAAGTTCGAGGGCCTCTACACCCAGGCGATCTCGACCGATGCGGCGGTGATCAACTTCAACGAGCTTCCGGTCGTCAAACCGGTGTCGGCCACTCTGACGTATGGTTTCCTGGCCGGCCGCACCCAGGATTCGTTCCCCGAGGCGGCCGACGAGGTGTTCGTGGCGGTGCTCGCCGGCGGCAAGATGTACATCGCCTATGGCGAGATCGAGCCCACCGTGCAGGTGCCAGGGTGCACGGCGATCCGCACCGACTACAACAAGAAGGCCGACGCGGCGGCCGAGAAGCTCGAGCGCAAGCAGTTTACCAGGGCGGCCTATGACAAGCTCGGCGACCTGCGACAGCAGGGCGAGGACGCCTTCAAGCGCTGCTTCGTTCAGCACGCCCCGGAGCAACCGGCATTCGCCGCGGCCACCAAGCAGGCCCAGGCGCTGCTGGAGGCGGCGATCGGCAGGTAGCGCCGTAGGGCGGTTTGATCGCCGACCCGTCCGCCCCTATCTTCGCCGGAAAGTTCTGCATCCCGGGGAGACGCCATGAACACCGCCATCCGCCCGTTTCGCATCGCCGTCGGCGACGATGTCCTCGAGGATCTCCGTGTCAGGCTGCGCCGGACCCGCTGGCCGGAAGCCGAACTGGTCGACGACTGGAGCCAGGGCGCGCCGCTGAAATGGATCAAGGATATCTGCCACCATTGGGCCGAGACGTATGACTGGCGGCAGCGCGAGGCGCGGCTCAACCGTTTCAGCCAGTTCACGACCGAGATCGACGGGCTCGACATTCACTTCATCCATGTCCGCTCAAACCATCCCGAAGCGCGGCCCCTGATCATCACCCATGGTTGGCCGGGCTCGGTGGTCGAATTCCATAAGGTGATCGAACCGCTGACCGATCCGACCGCGCATGGCGGAAGCGCGGCCGATGCCTTCCATGTAGTGTGTCCGTCACTGCCGGGCTTCGGCTTCTCGGCCAAGCCGGCCGCGACCGGTTGGGGTGTCGATCGGATCGCCAGGGCCTGGGCGGTGCTGATGGAGCGGCTCGGCTACACCAGCTATTTTGCGCAAGGCGGCGATTGGGGCTCCGCGGTCACCACCGCGATCGGCGGACAAGACGCGGCGCACTGCGCCGGCATCCACATCACGCTTGCGATGTCGACCCGGCCCAATGTCGAGGGGCAGCCGACGCCGGAGGAAACCCGCGCGCTCAACGGCATCAAATACTATGCCGACTGGGATTCCGGCTATTCCAAGCAGCAGTCCACCCGGCCGCAGACGCTCGGCTATGCCCTGACGGATTCGCCGAGCGGGCAGGCGGCCTGGATACTGGAGAAGTTCTGGGCCTGGACCGACTGCGACGGCCATCCGGAAAACATCCTCAGCCGCGATGAGATGCTCGACAACGTCATGCTGTACTGGGTGACCGAGACGGCGGCATCGTCGGCGCGGCTCTACTGGGAAAGCTTCGGGCCCGGCAAGCGAATTCCGCACAAGGTAAGTGTGCCGACCGGCGTCGCCGTCTTTCCAAAGGAGATCGTCACGCCGGTCCGCAAATGGATGGAACCGAACTTCACCAACATCCAGCACTGGAACGAGATGCCGAAAGGCGGGCATTTCTCGGCGTTCGAACAGCCCGAGCTGTTCGTCCGCGAGGTGCGGGAGTTCTTCAGGACGCTACGCTAGCTGCGTTTGTGTCAATACGCTGCGCAACGGAGGGACGTCGGCGTGCTGCTTGATCCCCGCGATGGCGACTTCGAGGACAATGCCGCCAGTCCCGAACAACGTTCGTTGTTCGCGATCGTGGGCAGCCTCCTGGTTGAGATAAGCCCGGCGAAGCTGTTATTCGCCTGGACGGTTTCACTTCTGCTTCCGGGCCTGCTGCTCGGTCTTGCGCCGCTGGTCGCGTCCGCCTGGATCTCGAGCCTTTCGCAACAAGTTCTGGCGTTGTCCGAAGTGGGGGCCGTGCTGGCGCTGGTTGTGATCGCAGCGTTAGGGTGGCTCGGCGGGCGACCGCTGCTTCAAATCGCAGAAACAAACTTCTGGTCATTGAACGCGCTCGCGGTGCAACCGAGCTACACCTTCACGCGCGAGGCGCTGGGCCATCTGGCGGAACTGCTCTGGCGAACCGGCGCAACTCCTGCGTCTCGCATAAGGCTGCGCCGCAATTGCTCAATCGGCGCCGGCATGCTGCTCTCTGCAGGTGCGGCATTGATCGCGGTCCTGTCCTGGCCTGCTTCGCAATGGACTGCGACCGTCAATGACCTTGTTCTGGTCCATCGTCTTGTGGTGCCGACGTTCGCGAACGCCGTGGTGCTGGTGTCCAGCTATCTTGCGGTCGCATCACTGGCCTGGAGTGTGGCCGACGCCAGCATGGATCAACCGGCCGACCTTGCCGCCTTCGACGCGACGCCGCCCGGCGGCCGCTGTTGGCGCCTTGCGCATTTGTCTGATCTTCACGTGGTCGGCGAGCGATACGGCTTCCGCATCGAAAGCGGGACGGCCGGTCCGCGGGGAAACCAGCGCTTCCATCGCGTGCTGGCTCGCCTCGCCGAAATTCACGCCGTCGATCCGCTCGACCATGTGCTGATCAGCGGCGATATGACGGATGCTGGCCGGCCCGGCGAATGGGCGGAATTTCTCGATGCATTGGCAGGTCATCCTGAGCTTGCAGCACGCATCATCATGCTCCCGGGCAATCATGACGTTAACGTCGTGGATCGCGCCAATCCCGCGCGCCTCGACCTGCCGTTCAGCCCAGGCAAGCGGCTACGGCAGATGCGTACCCTGTCGGCGATTGCGGCGGTCCAGGGCGATCGCGTGCATGTCATCGACGGTTCCGGCAAAACATCGGCTACGCTGAACCAGGCGCTGGCACCTTACCAAGACCGGATCGTCCAATTTGCGCAGCACGGGGGGGTGCGCCGTGCAGTGGCGGTCCGCGGCCTGTTCGATGATCAATTCCCAATGATCCTGCCGCCGGACCGGGATGGTGGCCTCGGGATCGCCATTCTCAACTCCAACGCAGAAACCCACTTTTCCTTCACCAACGCGCTCGGTTTGGTTTCGGAAGCGCAAACCCGGCGATTGGAGGCTGCGATCCGTCATTTCCCGACGGCATGCTGGATCATCGCGCTGCATCATCACTTGATGGAGTATCCGATGCCGGTCAAGACGTTCGCCGAACGCGTCGGGACGGCCCTGATCAACGGCAGTTGGTTTGTACGCAGGTTGCAAAAGTTTTCCGATCGCTCGGTCGTGATGCACGGTCACCGGCATATCGATTGGATCGGTACATGCGGTGCGTCGAAGATCGTCTCTGCCCCGTCGCCGGTGATGGGGGCGACCGATGATGCGGTCAGCTATTTCTATATCCACAGAATGGTGGTCGGGCCGGACCGGAAGCTCTGCCTCGCCGAGCCCGAGCGGGTGGAAATTGCCGGAAGCTAGGACGTTTCCGGCCTGTCTTGGGGCGTTCCGCCGAACAAATCGGCGATCCATGCGGCCGACGGACTCTCGGCACAGAAGGTCAGAATAGCGAGCGTGATCGGCACGCCGATGAAAGTCCCGAACAGGCCCCAAAGCGAGCTCCAGAAGAAGATCGCAAACAGCACCAGGAATGGCGAGATCGACAACGTCGAGCCGGCCACCCGCGGTTCGATATAGCTACCGACCACGAACTGGATGACGTTGAGACAGGCGAACACACCGAACACCGCGGGCCAACTCTCGAACTGCGTCATGGCGAGCAGCGTGGGGAACAACGTCGCGATGAAAGGGCCGATGAACGGAATGTAGTTGAGGACAAAGGCGATGACGCCCCATTCGAACGCGAATGGCAGTCCGGTCACGGCGGCGAACAGGCCGACCAGGAGACCCGTGACCGCGCTCATCTGCGTCCGCACCAGCATATACTTGCGAAACTTGGCGGCCGTGGCCGTGCTGCCCTTGAGCAAGATGCGCGCGGCCGTGCGATTCTCCAATCGCTGGATGCGTCGACCAGCATCTTCGACTTCGAGAAGTCCCAGCACGACATAGACCAGCACGATGAGCCAGAAACTCAGCGTCGTGTTGACGCGGCCGGTGACGTATTGCGCGACGCGCAGCAGCCAGCCGACATTGAAATGCTCCGCCCAAAGGCCTGCGAACGAGACGCCGTGGCCGTCCAGCCATATCACGGCGGTGTCGTAGAAGGCTTGATATCGCGCCGCATCCGCAATCAAGGAGCGCCCGACACGGCCGAAACCCCACGCCGCGAGCGAGGCAAATGCGACGCAGGCAGAGGTCGTAACGACGACGGTGATGGCGAGCGCGAGGAGTTTCGGCAGCCACGACTGCAGCCGCTCCTGAACGGGCCAGACGATCGCAATGATGAACAGGGCGGCTGCAAGCGGGGCCAGCACGCTGCGCGCCTGAGCCACCGCCGCACTGACCAGCACCGCGGCAATGATGCCGGTCGTGATCTTCAACCCGCCTGTCATCCTTGGGTCATCCGATCTCCTGCGAGTTGGCTCGATCCAGCGGCGCAGCTACAGCAATCCGCGATAGATCCCCGGCGCGGAGTCTTCGATGGCCACCGCGCCCACAGCCTTCGTATAGAATTCCGCCGGCCCGGTCCCGCCAATGATGGCGTAGCCGAAGCCCTGGTGTCTCATGTCCTCAAGACAGGCGAACAGCATCCGGCGACCTTAGTGGAAAATGCGCCCCGCAGGCAAATCGCGCGAGATGCGGGATGGCGGCCACCTGTCGTGACCGTACCATCGGCAAGGCCAAGACGCTCCCCGTTGCCGTGCAGAACATCAGCAACGGGCAGGCTGTCGTCTTCAACGTCCCGCTCGACGGTTTCGCCGCGGCACTCGTGCGCACCATTCAGCTTGCAAGCTGACCGGCAATCTCGTCGGCCCGCCAGCACCGCACCGCGTGCCCGTCCGCACGCGTTTCAAGCGAGGGCGCGGGGTCGCGCTGGCACACCGCTTCCGCGTAACGACAGCGCGGACTGAATGCACATCCGTCCGGCGGATCGAGGGGATTGGGGAGCTCGCCCCTTGTCGTCGCGAGCGGTGCGCGGCGTAGCGGATCGGGAATCGCGGCGATCAGGGTTTGCGTATACGGGTGGGCCGGCCGTTCGAAGATGTCGCGCCAGCCGCCGGTCTCCACAATGCGGCCGAGATACATCACCGCGACCCGGTCGCTCATATGCTCGACGACGCCGAGGTCGTGGCTGATCATGATGTAGGAGAGGCCGAGACTCTCCTTCAATTCCAGCAGCAGGTTGATGATCTGGGCACGGATCGAGACGTCGAGCGCCGATACGGGTTCGTCGCAGATGACGATCCTGGGATTGAGGATCAGCGCGCGGGCGATGCCGATGCGCTGGCGCTGGCCGCCCGAAAATTCATGCGGGTAGCGGCCGGCCTGTTCGGGCCGCAGCCCGACATGCCTGAGCATCTCCGCAACGCGTCCGTCGATCTCGCTTTGGGCCGTGACGCCATGCAGCCGCAACGGGTCCTCGAGCGTGCGGCGAACGGTCTGGCGCGGATTGAGCGAGGCGTAGGGATCCTGAAACACCATCTGGGCAATACGGGCCAGTTGCTTTCGATCGACTGATCGCCGGTCGGTCACGACGTGCCCGTCCAGCACGATCCTGCCTCGCGTCGGCGTCAGCAGCCCAAGCAGCGAAAGGGCGACGGTCGATTTGCCGCAGCCGGATTCGCCGACGAGACCGAGGCACTCACCGCGCTTCAGCTTGAGATCGACGCCGTCGACCGCTCGCAACAGCCGCCGGCCGCCGCCCAGCAGGCCGCCGCCAAGCGGAAAATGAACCGCGAGATCCTCCACGCTGAGGATGACATCGTCGCCGGGTCTCACCGCGGGTTCAGGCATGGTGGTGGCACCTGACGAGCCCGCCTGCATCGAGCCATGTCGTCTCCGGTACGGTGGTCCGGCAGATATCGGTCGCCTGCGCGCAACGCGGATTGAAGCGGCAACCGCTCGGAAAGTCCGCGATCGCCGGTACGACGCCGGCGATCTCCCGGAGCCGCGACCGGCCAAGTGCCGCGCGGCTGCCGAGCCGCGGCAGCGAGTCGACCAGGCCCTGCGTGTAGGGATGTGCGCAGGCGCGGAAGATGTCATCCGAGCTGCGTTCCTCGACGATGCGGCCGGCATACATGACGCCGACGCGGCGGCAGACATTGGCGACCAGGCCCAGATCGTGGCTGATCATCAGGATCGCCGTGCCCCTCTCGGCGCATAGATTGCGCATCAGTTCGATGATTTCCGCCTGCACCGTCACGTCGAGCGCGGTAGTCGGCTCGTCGGCGATCAGAAGATCCGGATCGCATGCGAGCGCGATGGCGATCATCACGCGCTGGCGCATGCCGCCCGAGAGCTGGTGCGGATAATCCTTCACCCGTCGCTCCGGCGCGGGGACCCGGACATTCGCCAGCGCCTCGACGGCGAGCTGGTTTGCCTGGCGCCAGCTCTTGCCCTTGTGCAGGACGAACATTTCCGCGATCTGCCGGCCAACCGGCGAGACCGGATTGAGCGCCGTCATCGGTTCCTGGAAGATCATGGCGATGCGGTTGCCGCGCAGCGCGCGTTGGTGGGCCGCGGAAAGTCCCTGGATCTCGCGGCCCTCAAAACGTATGGCGCCGGCGGCGATCGAGAGCGGCCGGCGCAGCAGGCCGATCAGGGCGAGCGCCGTGATGCTCTTGCCGCAGCCGGACTCGCCGACCAGGCCGAATGTCTCGCCGCGATCGATGCGGAATGAAACGTCCTCGACCGCGGCAACATGCTTGGCGCCGTCGTCGAGATCGATGCGCAGGTCCACGACTTCGATCAGCGGGGGAGCCGTCATGCGCGCCGGCTCCGCGATTGGGGATCGAGCACGTCACGCAAGCCGTCGCCGAGCAGATTGAGGCCGAGCACCGTCAGGAATATTGCCAGGCCGGGGAAGACCGACAGCCACGGCGCCGTGGTGATCTGGTCGCGGGCCTCGGACAGCATGCTGCCCCAGCTTGGATACGGTGGACGGATGCCGAGGCCGAGGAACGAGAGGGAGGCTTCGGCCAGCACCGCGCCGCCCATGCCCAGCGTGCCGATGACGATGATGGGGCCGACCATGTTCGGCAGCAACTGCGTGATCATGATGCGCAAGTCGCCATAGCCGAGCACCCTTGCGGCCTGCACATAGCCCTGGCTCTTCAGCGCCAGCGTCGAGGCTCGTGCGATCCGGCAAGTGAACGACCAGTTGGTCAATCCGAGCGCGATCAGGAGGCTGGTCAGGCCGGGCCCAAGCACCGCCATGATGGCGAGTGCGAAGATCAGCGAGGGGATAGCGAGCATGAGATTGGTCAGCCCGTTGACGAAGTCGTCCCACCAGCCGCCCCAATAGCCAGCGGTCAGGCCCAGCGTCACGCCGATCACGCTGTTGACGAGCTGCGAGACGATGCCGACCGTCAGCGAGATGCGCGCGCCGTGCACGACGCGAGAATAGATATCGCGTCCCTGCGCATCGGTACCGAACCACCACAGCCAGCTCGGCGGTTCTTCCGCATTCATGAGGTTGGCGCCCATCACCGGATCCGTATGCGCCAGCCACGGCGCGAACAGGCCGACGAAGATCGCAAGCGCGAACAGCACCCCACCGATGATCGCGCTGGTTCCGAGCTTCATCGCGGCCGCTCCGCCGTGGCGGGCTGCACGGCCGATCGCGTGCAGGCGTGATGAAAGCGAGCACCGCTCATGCGTACCTGATCCTCGGATCGATCACGCCGTAGAGCAGGTCGACCAGCGTGTTGACGGCAAGGAAGAACAGCACCACCACGAGAATGGTGCCCTGCACGGCGGGAATGTCGCGTTGCAGGACGCTGTCGACCAGCAGCGAGCCGATGCCCGGCCAGGAAAACAGCTTCTCGACGACGACCGCTTGTCCCATCACGACGCCGAATTGCAGGCCGATCGCCGTGAGAATGATGACCAGCGCATTGCGCATCACGTGCCACGTCACGACCCGGGTCTCGCTCATGCCCTTCGAGCGCGCCGTGCGGACGAAATCCGCGGTCATGATCTCGAGCACGGCTGCACGCGTCGTCCGCGCCAGCAGCGCCATCGGCGAGACACCGAGCGTCACGGCAGGCAGCAGCAGATATTTGAGCCCGCCATTGCCATAGCCAAAGCTCGGCAGCCAGCCGAGCTGCAATGCAAACAGATACATCAGCAGCAGCCCGAGCCAGAACTTGGCCATCGAGAGGCCGGAGACCGCCAGCACCATCGAGATCGTGTCGACGATGCTGCCCGGCCTCAGCGCGGCGATGAAGCCGAGCGGCACGCCGACCGCGACCGCAAACGCCAGTGCCGCGAATATCAATTGCAGCGTTGGCCACATCCGCTTGACAATCATGGTCGTGACCGGCTCACGGGTGCGGAACGAGGTCCCGAAATCGCCGGTCGTGAGCTTGGCGACATAGGAGCCGAACCGCACGTAAACCGGCTCGTCGAGGCCGAGCTGCTTCTTCATGCGCTCCACGACCTGAGGGTCCGTCGGGCCCCGGCCGTCATCGCCCATGCTCGACGCGATGCTGCCCGGAACGACGCTGAACAGCACGAAGATCAGCAGCACGACGGCCAGCACGGTCGGGATGGTTTGCAGGACTCGACGGATCGCGAAGGACAGCATTGGACGTTTTCCTCACTCCCTCCGTCATGTCTCACGATGGAGGGAGAGCGATGGCACCTGTCACTTCGCGGGCGAGCTCTCGTCGACCCAGAGGTCTTCGACGTTCTGATGGGTCAGTTCGGTCGCGTCCAACTGAATTCCCTTGAGCCAGGGCTGCACGGCCATGACAGCCTTGTTGTAGTTGAAGAACCAGACCGGCGCTTCGTCATGGAGCAGCGCATTGGCCTTTTGCAGCAGCTGGACGCGCTTTGCGGCGTCGTCGGTCTGCCCGGCATCGTCGATGATCTTGTCGAACTCGGCGTTCTTGAAGTTGGTGTAGTTGCACGCCGATTGCGGCGTCGCCGAATGGAAGCATTTGAGCGCGGCTTGCGGGTCCGGGCCGGTCGCCTGGGAATAGATGAAGGCCTGGAAGTCGCCCTTGCGGATGACCTCCGCCAGCACCGCGGTCTCGACCTGCTTGACCTTTATCTTGATGCCCACCTTGTCCAGCATCGGGATCGCGGCCTCGACGATCGGCAAGCCCCAGCTCTCATTCTGGCTGGTGGTCCATTCGAACTCGAAGCCCGTGGGATAACCCGCGTCTGCGAGCAATTGCTTCGCCTTCGCGGGATCGTAGGGGTAAGGCTTCATGGCCTTGTCGTACGCGGGCGAGGTCAGCGGCAGCCAGCTCGTGGCGCGATAGGCCTTGCCCTTGACCAGCTTGTTGATGATCAGATCGGCATCGATCGCGTAGTTGATGGCCTGCCGAACCCGCTTGTCGGAGAAAGGCTTGAACGCGGGATTCATCCCCATATAGCGCGTGAAGACCTCGGCGACCTCGACGATGGTGCCCTTGAGATCGGGGTCGGCCTGATAGGCGACATACTGTGCCGGCCCGAGCACCGAGGTATCGATCTCCTTGTTGCGGAAGGCGACATCGCGCGCCGCGGCTTCGCCCATCAACGAGATGACGATCCTGTCGGCGTAAGGCTTGCCGCGCTTGTAGAACCGATCCCACCGTTCGAGCACGATGCGCGATCCCGGCACGTGCTCGACGAACTTGAATGGACCAAGACCGATTGGCTTCTGGATGAAGCTCTCCTTGGCGCCCTCATCGGCGGGATAGATCGAGGTCAACGCGGTGAAGAAATAGAACGCGGGATCGACCTTTTCGATCAGCTTCATTTCGAGGGTGAAGTCGTCGATCTTCTTCAGGCCGGAGATCTCCTTGGCCTGGCCCTTCTCGACCTCGGCCGCGCCCTCGATGATGCGGACAAAGCGTGCGCCGGGATAGGCCTTGGTGCCGTCCATGATGCGATTGTAGGACCAGATGATGTCGTCGGCCGTCATCCTGCGGCCGTTGTGGAAATAGGCGTCGTCGCGCAGCTTGAAGGTGTAAACGAGACCTCCGCCCGAGACGGTGACCTCCTTGGCAAGTTCCAGAACCGGCTTGCCTTCGGTCGAGTCCCAGATGTAGAGCGACCGGTGCAGAGCCTTGGCGTAGATCTCATCCTGGGCGCGGGGTGTCGTGTGGACGTCCATGCTGGTGAAGCTGGAACCATAGGGCGCCGTCATGCGAATGGTCCCGCCCTTGCGCGGTGTCTGGGCCGCCGCCGTGGCGACGAGTGCGAGCCCCAGACCGGCCGCGATCGCAATCATCTTGAACATCATGTTTCCCCAACGATGCAGAAGCGTTCCGATCAGCGAGTTGATCATCGGCGGCATGTCAGGCGCAAGGTCCTCATGTCGTGTCGATGACGATCGGCACCGATATTTGTGTCCTCTCGATGCGAGGGGCGGGATCATGGAAACGCAGAGTGTGGTGCGCATCCGGTCCGGAATACCGTCGACGCGTGCGCAACTTATGCTTGTGTGCAAGCGATTGCGATTGAACGGATTTCGGGTTCCGTCCTGAGTTCGCGAAACCAGGTTCTACAGTGAAGCCGATGGGCTTGGCGCAACGCATCATCGGGCGCACGTCGCGCTGACCCGTGGTCCCGACCATCCTGCGAACTACAACAGTCCCCGATAAATTCCCGGCGCGGAGCCTTCGATGGCCACCGCGCCGACGGCCTTCGAATAGAAATCCGCCGGCCCGACGCCACCGATGATGGCGTAGCCGAAGCCCTGGTGTTTCATGTCCTCGAGACAGGCGAACAGCAGCGCCTTGCCGATGCCGCCTTGCTGAGCCTTCGGCGCGACACCGGTCGGGCCGAAGAAGTTGCGACACGCCGCGTCGTGGCAAGCGAATCCCAGGATCTTCTTCTGCTGGACCGCGATGAAGCAGGAGACCGGTTGGCGGCTGAATGCGACCTCGGTCTCGCTGGCCCATGCCTCGCTGAACGTCTCCCGCACCCAGGCTGTGACCTTGTGCTTTTCAGGGGCGAGCGCGCGGCGCATGACAATTCCGGCCTGCTGCAACCGATCATAGGCGGGCCGGGAATCGGGCAGGGCATAGAGCTTGACGAGCATGTCCATCCGGCGAGCTTAGTTGAAAACGCGCCGCGGGCAAATCGCGCGAGGGAAGAGGGTCTTCGGGATGCTGCGCTGGCGACAGGCCGCGTCATTTCCGCTGTTGCCTGTCCGAGATCCTGGTCTCGCGCGCAACGGCCCAAAAATACCCGCCGCAGAACGCAACAATCGCAACAATGACGGTGGCGGCGATAATCTCTTGCATGTCGGCGGTTCTCCAAATACACGTACCTCGCATATGTGGGAAATATGCCCACACAAAGGAAAATCGGTTTCCGGACGTAACGCGGCGGAGCGAATGCATGGTCGGAGTCAGCGCAGCAGACAGGCGTCTTCGGGCGATCGCAGCCCTCGTCGTCATGGCCGGCATCGGCCCGGCGCAGGCCGCTCGAACCCATGATCTATCGGATGCCGGCGCGGGCGCCGTCTCGATTCCGGTCGACACGCGCAGCCAGACGTCCGCGGCGGAGGGCGCGGTCCGGGCCGTGCAGCTTCCCAAGGGCGCGTCCGCGATCAGCGAGACCTATGGAGACTGGATCGTCAAATGCCAGCTCGACGGCGGTGCAAGACTGTGCACGCTCAGTCAGACGCAGACCTCCAAAGAGACCAATCAGCAAGTCTTCGCCATCGAGCTGCTCCGCAGGAACGGAAAGACCGAAGGCAACATGTTGATGCCGTTTGGGCTGAAGCTCGACGCCGGGGCCGTCGTCAAACTTGACGGCAAGGATCTGGAGCAGACGCGCTTCTCCACCTGCACGGCGCAGGGCTGCTTGCTTCCGGTATCCTTTCCCACCGTCGTCACCGACACCATGAGCAAGGCCAAGACGCTGACGGTTGCCGCGCAGAACATCAACACCGGGCAGGCGGTCGTGTTCAACGTCCCGCTCAATGGCTTCGCCGCGGCGCTGGAGCGCACCATTCAACTTGGAAGCTGACCGGCGCGCTACGCGGCGACTAGACTGCGCTGGTCGACAGCAATATTGCGGGCCTCGATCGCCTTGACGGAGTTCTCGAACGCTTTCGCCAGCACGCCTCTGCCGACGGTGCGGAGCACGAGGCCGAGGATCCATCCCTTCAGGTTCTTGCCGTCGCGCACCACCACCACGTCGATGTCGGTGGCGCCATCGTGCCGTCGCGTGAAGTTGTAGATGTGGCCCGACGCGCCGCCCCACACATTGGAGTCGGTCGTCGTCAGCACGACACGATCGGGGTCGGACCAGTCGTAGTGCAAACGTTCCCAGAACCCGCCCGAACCTTCCGTCACGTCCGCATGCGAAGGGCCGCGATCATGCACCCTGAGATCGGCGTCGGCGCTGTTGGCGAAGAGCTTCGAGCGGCCCGGCCCAAAGTCAGTGAGGCCGGCGACGTACTGCTCGGGCGTCAGGCTTGTCGTGCGATGAAGGCGGATCGTGGACATCTGCGGCTCCTGGACGGGTATCGGAAAGACACCGACGGTGTCGGGCTAGTCGGAGAGTGCGCCTGACTTGCGGACGGTCAGGCCGGCGCCGTTGCGGCTGATCTCCAGCGCGCCTGCCTGGTTCGGCGTCGAGAGCAGGGCACGCTGACCGGGCGCCAACACCGAGACGAATCGGATAGGCGTTCCGGCCTCGCCGTGCGCGAGCGTGGTCACCACGCGATATCCGTCGGGCTCGACGGTGTAGTAGACGACGCCGGAGACGTCGCCGAGATGGATGCTTTGGCCTTCGATCGGTCTGAGCGTGCTTGCGTGCGCGGCTCCGAGTGAGGCCAGGGTGAGGGCGGCTGCGAGAATTGTGCTGCGGATCGACATGAGATCCTCCGTTGGCTTGGGGTGGACTTGGGCGGCGGGCGATAGCCCATCGGCTCCCTTGCCGGAGGAGATGGTTAGACTATGATTATCGATCAAACAGATGGGATCGATAATGGTCATCGATATCACTAATTTAGGTCGTATCGACTTGAATCTGCTGGTTCATCTCGATGCGCTGCTGACCGAACGGAGCGTGACGAAGGCGGCCGCCTGCGTCGGCATCGGCCAATCCGCGATGAGTCACAACCTCGCCCGCCTGCGCGAGCTGTTCGATGACGAGCTGCTGACGCGTGCGGCCGATGGCATGCGTCTCACCCCGCGTGCGGCGGCCTTGCGCGAGCCGGTGCGAACCGCGCTCATGCAGGTTGAGGCGGTGGTGTTGCGCGACCAGGCCTTCGATCCGGCGACGGCGGTGCGGACGTTCAGGCTCGGACTGTCGGACAGCATGGAAATCCTGATCATGCCCGTTCTGCTGGCGCGCATGCGCGAGATCGCACCGGGCGTTCACTTCCGGCTTTACAATGTTGATGCGTCCCGGCTGCTCGATGACCTCGACGCCGACGAGCTGGATCTCGCCGTCGCCCATGGGCCGCTCCCGCAGGGACAACTGCATCACAAGCGGCGCACGCTGTTGACCGAGCGCTTCGTGTGCATGTTCAATGCCGAGAAGACCGGTATCACGCCGCCGATCTCGCTTGAGGACTACGTAAGGCTGCCTCATGTGCTCACCAGCCTGCGGCCAGCCCGCAGCGTGCGCGGCATCGTGGACGAAGCGCTCGACAAGCTCGGCCTGCAGCGCACGGTTGCCCTGACCACGCCGCGTTTCCTCACCGTCCCGCATCTGGTGGCGCACGCGCCCGTCATCGTCACCATGGGAGCGCGCCTGGCCACGCGCTTCTCCGCTGAGCTCGGGCTCAGCCTCAGCCCGCCGCCGGTGGAACTGAGCGAGATGCCCGTGACGTTGCTGTGGCACGCCTCCTACGATCACGATCCGGCCCATGCCTGGTTGCGAAACCAGGTCGTCGAGCTGGCAGCCGAGCTGTGAGCCCGCGCGGCGATGTCGAGAGATGGCGGGGGTACGACACACACTGGCCGCGCGCCACACGCTCGCTGTCGTCGCTGCGAAAGCAGAGACCCATAACCACGAATGGTTGTTGTTGAGCGATGTCGGAACGACGCGTCCCGTTCAAAACCCCCGCCGCGGCGTATGCGTCCCTTGCTTTCGCAGGGACGACACCGGAGTTGGGGTAGCGCCTCACGCTCAGTCGCCTTACTCCCGATATGACGGGTCCGCCCGATCGAGCTTGCGCAGCAGCGCGGGCCAGGCGAGCTCGCCGTTGCGGGCGGCGCGACCGGGCTTGGGCAGCATCCGCTCATAGGTGTCTTCGAGGATGTTCTGTGGTGGGTAGGTCAGATTGGTGTTGCAGGATAGCGCCATCACCTGGGTCTGGCAGGCACGCTCGAGGCGGAACAGCACGCTGAAGGCGGCGGGCACGGTGCGGCCGACCACCAGCAGGCCATGGTTGCGCAGGATCATCGCCTCGTTGTCGCCGAGGTCGCGCACCAGGCGTTCGCGCTCGTCGACATTATCGGCGATGCCTTCGAAGTCGTGATAGGCGATGTGCAGGAAGCGCATCGAGGTCTGCGCCAGCGGCAGCAGACCGCATTCCATCGCGGAGACCGCCATGCCGGCCGGGGTATGGGTATGCGCGACGCAGTCCATGTCGTGCTTGGCCATGTGGATGGCGCTGTGAATGACGAAGCCGGCGACATTGACGTCGTAGTCGGTTGCGTTGAGCAGTGTGTTGCCCTCGACGTCGACCTTGATCAGGCTGGAGGCGTCGATCTCCTCATACAGCATGCCGTAGGCGTTGATCAGGAACTGGTCGGTGGTGCCGGGCACGCGGCAGGAGATGTGGTTCGCGATCATCTCGGTCATGCCGTACATCGCCGTCAGGCGATAGCAGGCGGCGAGATCGACACGGGCCTGCCATTCCTCGGCGCTCACCTGCTCGCGAACGGATTTGACGACCTTGATCGCGGGCGAGCTGACGGGCGGATTCATGGCGTTCTCTCCTTGGAAAAACCTGTGATCGTTGCCGTGGAAGATAGCAGAATCGGCGCGGCGGCAAGCTCCAGCGCGTCTGCTTATTTGCAGGGCTGGCGGGCAAAAACCGAATGCGGATTGGCGCGCGGCGGGTTCAATGCCAGTATGCGGAAAAAGAGGTGAGGCGCACAAAATGAGCGATCGCAAGATACGTATCGCCGTCCTGCATTTCTCCCACGAAACCGTCTCGTTCCTGCCGAACGAGACCACGCTCGACGACTTCATCTATCCGGGCTCGCCGGCCAAGGGCGAGGCGCTGCTGCAGTTCGATCCCAAGAACTACATGGGCGGCTTCGTGCAGGTGGCGCGCGAGTTCGCCGAGGTCGAACTGGTCGGCATCGAATCCCCGCTCTGGCCGAAAACCTACACCGGATCGGGCTGGATCACCCAGGAAGCCTATCGCACTTTCACCGGCAGGATGATTGCCGGGCTGAAGGAGGAGGGGCCGTTCGACGGTGTCTATCTCTGCCTGCACGGCGCGATGGCGGTGCGCGACGTGCCGCGGCCGGAGGCCGATCTGGCGCGGCAGGTTCGCGAGGTGGTCGGCCGCTCGGCATTCATCGCCGCAACCTTCGATCCGCACGGCAACGAGGACGAGGCGTTCCTCGAGCAGGCGGACATGGCGTTCGCCGTTAAATACTTCCCGCACTATGACGCGCATC
Source organism: Bradyrhizobium sp. USDA 3364 (assembly GCF_054056355.1). NCBI lineage: Bacteria > Pseudomonadati > Pseudomonadota > Alphaproteobacteria > Hyphomicrobiales > Nitrobacteraceae > Bradyrhizobium > Bradyrhizobium sp. USDA 3364. The sequence continues at coordinate 104,068 of NZ_JBSRYG010000002.1, read as the reverse complement.
TGCAGGGCGAACGGGCGGCACGCATGCTGGTCCGTGCGATCCGCGGCGACTACAAGCCGATGCACAGGACGATCAAGGTTCCCGTGATCTCGCCCACCGTGCTGCAATGGACCGGGGCGCGACCGTGGATGGATCTCGTGCAGCGCGCGCTGGTGTGGGAGGCCCGCGAGGTCGACGTCTACGTCAACATCTTCTTCGGCTTTCCCTTCGCCGATGTTCCCGACGTCGGCATGACCGTGCAGGTCCTGACCAACGACAACCCGAAGCTCGCAGAGCAGGTCGCGCGCGATCTGGCCGGCACGATCTGGCGGCTGCGCGAGGCGCTGCTGCAATCGACCAGGCTGCACAGCATCGCCGAAGGCGTGGCGCTGGCGAAGCAGGCCGCCGCTGATGGCCGCACGCCGGTGGTGCTTGCCGATCACAGCGACCGGTCGGGATCGGCAACCTGGCTGCTGCGCGAGATCATCGCGCAGGACGTCGCCAACACTGTCATCGCGACCATCGCGGATGCCAAGGCGACGGGAAGCGTGAAGGCGTCTGGCGCCAAGGCCGGCGATGCCTTCGACATGGAGATCGGCGGCCTCGCCGACGAGTCGGCAGGCGATCCGGTCCGCATTCAGGGCATCATTTCGGCAGCGACCGAGGGCTACGGGCAGTTCTGGGTCTGCGTGCGCTTCGGCCGCAACAACGTGCTGATCCTCTCCACCTATCTTGTGCAGATCGTGGAGCCGTTCCCGCTGAAGGCGCTGGTGCCCGACATCGATGCATTCGACGTGATGGCGATCAAGTCGCGTGTCCACTTCCGGCGCGGCTTTGACGACAACGGCTTTGCCAAGACGATCCTGCTGGTCGAACCGGACCAGCCGTTTCTCGGCACGACGCGCCTGGACAAGCTGCCTTACAGGAATGTTGATCTGACGCGGTACTATCCTTACGGCAATCCGGCGTTTCCGGAGCAATCATCATGACTGAGGGCCGCTATCGCCTGATCGGCTCGACCGCATCGCCCTATGCGATCAAGCTGCGTGCGCTGATGCGCTACCGGCGGATTCCGCACGACTGGGTGATCATGACCAAGGCGCTGCGCCAGGCGACAGCGCATCTGAAGCCGATGCTGATCCCGGTGCTGCAATATCCCGACGGCAGCTATCGCGGCGAGACCACGACGCTGGCCTATGATCTGGAAGCGCGTCACCAGGGACGCTCGGTGATCCCCGAGGACAAGGTCGTCGCATTCGTCTGCGATCTGCTCGAGGACCTCGCCGACGAATGGGCGGTGAAGCCGCTGTTTCTCTATCGCTGGTGGGATCCGGAAGACCAGGCCTATGTGTCGCGCTGGGCCGGAGAGGAATGGGCGACATCGGAAGCCGCAGCCGGCAGCCGCGACGAAATCGAGGAGTTCCGGCAGCGGCAGATTTCGCGCATGGTCATTCTCGGCGCGACGGACGAGAACAGGCCGCTGCTCGAGGAGAGCTATCGCCGGACGCTTGCGGCGTTCGAGCCGCATGTCGGCATGACGAGCTATCTGTTCGGCAGCCGGCCGTCGCTGGCAGATTTCGCCTGGTTCGGCCAGCTCAGCGAGATGGCGACCGACCCGACCCCGATGCGGATCATGCGCGAGCGTGCGCCGTTCACCGATCACTGGGTGCGGCGGCTCGACGACGCATCCGGTGTCGAAGGCAAGTGGTATCCGCGCGAGCAGGCGCTCGGCGGCTTCGCCGAGGCGCTGCTGCGGATCGCCGGTGAACTCTATCTGCCGTTCCTGGCCGCCAATGCGGATGCTTTCGCAAAAGGCGCCGAACGGCTCGAGATCAATGTCTGGCGTCTGCCTTACGCGCTGGCGCCGTTCAAATATCAGGTCAAGTGCCTGCAGCAGCTGCGCGAGAAGTTCGCCGCACTCGATGCCGGTGATCGCGCTGCGTTGAAGCCCGTGCTGGAACGCACCGGGTGCTGGGCGATCCTGAATGGAAGCTGAGGGTTCAGGCTTTGGGAAAGTCCTTGCGCATCGCGATCTCGGCCGCATCGCCCGGCGACAGCGTGTTGCTGTCGAAGGCGGCCTGGCGCTCGGTCACGATGTCGTAGAGGGAGATCTGCTTGATCGGCTTCGCCAGCAGCAACCGGATGCAGTCCGCCAAGGTTCCGTTGTAGACCAGATAGGGCGTCCGGTTGGCCACCCGCTCATTCCTGAGCGAAGGCCATTTTTTCAGATCAGCCGGCGCGTCATAGGCAATCGGGACGGTTTCCTTGAACATGCTTGGTTCCCGGTGGTCTCGTCATCGGGAAGGCTAGCCGCTGACGGTAAACAGATTGGAAACGGCCGACGCTCACGTCCGGTGCCTGCTGCCCAGCGCGACCGCGATCGATTCCGGATTTTTGATGCGCTGGATCAGCAGGTCGACGCGGTCGCCGCCCCAAAACAGCTCGCCGTTGAACACCATGCTGGGAACGCCGAACACGCCAAGCGCTTCGGCCTCGTCGATGATGCGATCGTGCTCGGCGCGGGCAGGGCCGTGGACATAGGCCTCGAATGCCTCAGTGGAACCGCCGATCGCGGCGATCACGCCGGCAATCTCCGACGGCTCGTCGATCTCCAGCTCATGATTCCAGAACCGCTGGAACACCGTGTCGTGGTAAGGCCGAAACAGTCCGTGACGCTGCGCGAACAGCATTCCGGCGCTGGCGTAGAAGGCGTCGTAGATCCGGCGCGGGCCCTTCATGGTCAACCCTTGCGCGTTGGCGTACCGCCGCGCGTCCATGTAGGCGTAGCGCACCTTGCGCCAGAAATGCGGCGTGCGTTCCTCGACCGTGCCCATGAATTCGGGAATGCGCAGCGTGTAGGGCAGCCATTCCAGCTCGACACCATAGGCCTCCTCGAGCTCGAACAGGCGCTTGTTGGCGACATAGGCGTAGGGAGACTTGTAGTCGGTGTAGATTCTGACCTTCGGCTTTTCCATCATCGTTCCTCACCTGTCACGACGATTGTTTCCGATCCCAGGCGGAGGTGCAATGCGGCGTGACGGCGGGGAGATCGCGGGCAAACGAGTGGGCCCCGGTGCATTCAAGCATCGCGGGGCCCTGCTACTTCGTTTTAGCGAAGGATGTCTGGTACAGACCAGGTGTGTTTCGGGACCTAAAAGCGCTTGGCCTTTGCGCTCTCGTCCTGCGGATATGCTCAGATTGTCGGCAGTGCACGCGGCTAGCAGCTGCTATCAGCCTCAACGTGCACCGAGACCTTGCCGCTGAGCAAGGTCGCTGGCTTGCGCCGGTGGCGTCATGCTCCTCTCCAAGGGTGGGCCGACGGACCTCTGTCCGCTTCTGCTGCCTGGCGTCCGATCCCATAATCGTCCGTCAATTCCTGCGACGCGAGGAGCAGACGCTCCAGCACTCCAACAGGTGCAGTCATCGAAATGCTGCGGCAGTTATGGCCTGCTGTCAAGTTAACGAGCGAGGTAATTCAGGTCAGGACTCCTGTCGCGACTTGGTCTGACGATACTGCGTGAAGTCCGGATCGTGCGTCATTTTCCAGTAGTCGACGAACCGCCACGGCATCGCCGAGAACACGCGACCGCTTCTGTTGCGGTAGTAGGTCGTCATGCCCGGATGCGTCCAGATCAATTGCTCATGCTCGGCATCGACGCTGCGGATGTATGCGTCATGCGCGTCGGGATGCACGTCGATCGCGGCGATATCGTTCTCAATCATCTCGACGAGGCAGGCGGAGATGTAGCGGCTCTGGCATTCCGACTGGAAGATCACGCTGCCGCCATGCGCAGGTCCCGAATTCGGGCCGAGCATCAAAAACAGATTGGGAAAGTCAGGCACCGTGAGACCGAGATACGCGGTCGGATTGTCGTGGCTCCAGACCTGCTTGAGGTTCTTGCCGTCGCGTCCGGTGATGTTGAGCCGCGCCGCCATCTCCGAGACCTTGAAGCCGGTCGAAATCACGACGACGTCGTGTTGGCGCGATGTGCCGTCGGCGGTGACGATTCCGTCAACCGCGAAACGATCGATCGTGTCGGTGACCAGTTCGACATTCGGCTTGGTCAGCGTCTTGAACCAGTTGTTGTCGAGCAGGATGCGTTTGCCGTAGGGTGGATAGGTCGGCATGCACTTTTCGATCAAATCGGGGCGATCCTTCAGCTCGGAGAGGATGAAGTCGGCCAGCTCCTGGCGATGCCGGTCGTTGCCCTTGTTGACGGCGCGCTCCGGATGCGGCCAGGCCGGATCCTTGCGCAGGAACGGCAGCAGCCCGTCGCCGTAACGCCAGAACATGTTGAAGCGGTACCACTGCACATAGAACGGCAGATGGGCGAGCAGCCACTGCGCGCCTTCGGTGATCGGATCGGAATAGCCCTTCACCGGCCGGGCCCACTGCGCGGTGCGCTGGTAGACGGTGACCGACGCGACGCGATCGGCGATCGACGGCACCAGCTGCATCGCGGTCGCGCCGGTGCCGATCACGGCGACATGCTTGCCGTCGAGCGTGACGTCGTCGGACCACAGCGCCGAATGGACCTTGAGCCCGGTGAAATCCTCGTCTCCGTCAAAGCGGGCGGGCAGGGGATCGTTGAGCTGGCCGATCGCGCTGACCAGCGCGGTGGACTCGAAGGTCTCTTCGCCGTTCGCGGTCTTCAGCGTCGAGATCCAGCGTCGCCTGCCTTCGTCCCAGCGCGAGGCGACGAGCTCGGTTTTGAGGCGGACGTGCTTGCGGATGTCGTATTCGCCCACGACCTTGAGGAGATAGTCGAGCAGCTCCTGGCGCCGCGCGAAGTAGCGGGTCCACGGATTGCGGGTGCCGAACGAAAAGGAATAGGAGTGGTTCGGCGTATCGACGCCGCAGCCGGGATAGCGATTGACGTACCAGGTGCCGCCCATCTCGTCCTGTCTCTCGACGATCGTGTAGGGAATGCCAAGTCGCCCGAGCGCAACGCCGAGCGCGATCGCGCAGACCCCGGCGCCGACGATCAGCACATGCTGTTGCGCCAGCCTCTCGTCGGCGGGGCGCTCGCGCCAGCGTGCATCGCGCGGGACGAAGCCCATCTCCTCCCGCATCAACGGGGCATATTCCGGCGCGACGTTCTCGCCGAGCGTCGCGCGCATCATCCGCAGCATCAGCTCGTTGCCGGGATCGGTGATGACGGGCTTCGGCGTGCCGTTCGCGAACAAGTTCAAGACCGCGGCGCGGATCTCGTCCTGGATCTCCTTCGGCACGCCGGCGTCCGGATCCGGGATCAGGCGGACATCGCGCTTCGGCTTGTAGGGCGGCTCAAGCCACTTCTCGTCGCCGGTCATGTGCACCAGCACCATCAGCAGCACGCGGATGTCGCCCTCGGCGATGGCGGAGGACAGATCGAGGTGTTTGCGCGGAAGCTCGATATTCATGCGTCGTCCTCAGCTCGCCGGTGCTTCCGGCAGACCGCCATAGGCGGCCCAGGTGGTGCCTGCGATGTAGCCGGCATCGACCGGCAGGTTGATGCCGGTCACGCCGCTGCTCTGCGGCGAGAGCAGCCAGGCGATCGCCTGCGCCACTTCCATCGGCTCGACCAGCCGGTTCAGCGCGGTCGGCCGCGCCAGCAGGTCCTTGTTCAGGGCGCCCGACGCAATGCCGGCTTCGAGCGCGGCGGTGCGGGTGAAGCCGGGCGACACCGCGTTGACACGTACGCCGCTGCGGCCCCATTCGGCGGCGAGCGTCTGCGTGATCTGGATGACGCCGGCCTTGGCCGCGGTGTAAGCGTGGATCGGGCCCGACGTCATGCCGGCCACCGAGGCGACGTTGACGATCGCGCCGTGCCGCCGCTTCGCCATGCCGATGCCGACGCTGCGCGCGACCAGGAAGGTGCCGCGCAGGTCGATATTGACCTCGCGGTCCCATTGCTCCATCCGCACCCGATCGATCGTGTGCATCTTGCCGAACACACCGGCCGCGTTGACGAGGCCGCTGATCGGGCCGTGCGCCTTCTCGATGTCGGCAATACCGGCGCCGACGGCGCTCTCGCTCGCGACGTCGAATGGCGCGGGCCACAGGATGGCGCTCGTTCCGGCCAACGGCTCGGGCGCGATGTCGACGATGACGACGCGATGGCCCTGATCGGCGAGCAGCGTTGCGGTCGCAGCGCCAATGCCGCGGCTGCCGCCGGTGACGAGGATAGTGCCGTCGTCGCTCATGATTTTCTTCCCCTGTCGCTCGTGGTGAACAGGCCGCGCGTGACCAGTTTCTGGTAAGCCGTGATCACATAGTCGGGCACGGCGGTGACGCCGCGCTCGGAATAGGAATAGCGGCGGCTGAGGTAGCCGCGCGCACCCATCAGAACCTGGACGATCGCCTCGAATTCCTCGTCGCTGAAATTGCTGGTCGCGCCCGCCGCCCGCGCGCGCTGGAGAATCCGGACATAGGCGTTCGAGATGTTGTCAAAATGCTTCTGGTAGCCGATCGGCGCGAAGAACTCGGCCTCGTTGAGGATGCGGAGAAACTCCGGCACCTCCCGGATGAAATCGAAGAAGGCGCTGAAGCGCTCGATCTCCTGCCGGGCTTCGCTCGCGGTGCCGGTGCGGGCATGGATGAAGCGGACCATGTCGAGGCCGATCTTCGGCAGCAACTGGTCGAGCAATTCCTGGCGGTTCTCGAAGTGATTGTAGAACGTGCCTTGCGCCACGCCGGCGGCTTCGGTGATGCGGGCGACCGAGGCTTCGGCATAGCCGTATTTGCCGACGACCTTGGTCGCGGCGTCGAAGATCTTCTGCTTGGTCCAGGCGTTGCGCTCGACCCGGTTGAGCTTGGTCACCTTGGCGGGTGTCGCTTGTGTCATGCATTGGCCTCGAGTTCGGCGCGGAGCACGCGTTTGAGCACCTTGCCGGAGGGATTGCGCGGCAGGCTGTCGCGGATGATCAATTGCCGCGGCACCTTGAAGCCGGCGAGCCGCGCGCGGCAGAATTCCGTGAGATCGGGGAGGTCGAGTTTGGCGTCGTCGGCCAGCACCACGATGGCGACCGGCTGTTCGCCCCAGCGGGCATCGGGCAGGCCGATCACCGCGACCTCGCGCACCTCAGGCATTTCGTAGATGACGCGCTCGACTTCGGAGGAAGCGATGTTCTCGCCGCCGGAGATGATCATGTCCTTCTTGCGATCGGTCAGATAGAGGAAGCCGTCGTCGTCGAGATAGCCGACGTCGCCGGTGCGGAACCAGTCGCCGAAGAAAGCGGATGCCGTTTTCTCCGGATCCTTCCAGTAGCCCTGCGTCACCTTCGGGCCGCGCAGGCAGATCTCGCCATCCTGGCCGGCGGGCAGGCGCTTGCCGGAATCGTCGCGGATCTCGATCTCGACATGAGCGATGGCGCGGCCGGTCGATCCGATCTTCTCGATCTCGCGGCCGGGCTCCATGAAGGTGTCGCCACCGCAGCTTTCGGTGAGGCCATAGGCATCGATGTAACGCGCGCCCTTGAAATAATCCGAGAAGGCGCGGATACGCACCTCCGGCGTCTTTTCGCCGCCGCCGATCGCCCATTGCAGGCTGGAGACATCGTAGCGGTCGCGGTTCGGGCAGGTGAGGAGGGCTGTGGTCATGACCGGCGCGAACCACGCCGCGTTCAGCTTCTCGCGCTCGATCGCGGCCAGCGCCGGATCGGGTTCGAAGGTGCGGTGAATGCAGAGCATGCCGCCATGCCAGAGCACGGCGATGCCGGGCAGGTCGAGCGCGCCGACATGATAGAGCGGACCCACCACGAGCAGCCGGGTGTCGGTGTTCAATCCGAGCACCAGCGTCTGGTCGGCGGATTTCCAGTAGATGTTCTCGTAAGTCAGCATCACGCCTTTGGGGCGATCCGTCGTGCCCGAGGTGTACATCAGCCGCATCAGGTCGCGCGGCTGGCGCACATGGATCGACGCCGGCGCGATATCGGGGGCGAGGTTGGTGACGCTGGACTGCGCGACTTCGTCGAGCAGCACGACCGGCGCATCGCCGGTTGCGATCGCGGCGAATTCCTCGTCGGCGACCAGCAGCCGCGCGCCGGAATTGCCGACGATGTAGCCGACTTCATCGGCCGATAGCCGATAGTTGATCGGCAGGAACACCGCGCCGATATGGCTCGTCGCAAACACCAGCTCGAGAAAAGCCGTACTGTTCTTCATCAGCACGGCGACGACATCGCCGGGCGCGATCCCGCGCGCCGCGAGCCAGCCGCCGACTTGCCGGATCCGCAGGTCAAAGTCGGCATAGGAGACGTCCTCGCCGCGATATTTCAGCGCACAGCGGACCGGAGTCCGTCTGGCATGAAATGCGATGAAGCTGGAAAGATTGATCATTTTGCCGTTCGTCGGGCCGATTTCCGGCGCCGTTGTCTCCCTAGATGAATTATGAGTCGTAATTCATCTTTGGCTTGACGTCACCCCCCTTGCTCTGAAAACATTGTGGTCACGGAGACGGGACGATCTCCGACAGGGATTTTGGGAACGCGAACCCGACAGGGAGGGGAATGATGGATAGGACCCGGAAGCCGGGCATCAGCCGGCGCTCGACGCTTGTGCTGATGGGTGCCGGTGCGGCGAGTTTTGCCGCGCCATGGGTGGCGCGCGCGCAGGCCAAGACGATCAAGATCGGCATGCCGACCATTCTGTCGGGCCGCGTCGCGCAGCTCGGCACGTCCTCACGCAATGCGGTGATGCTGGAAGTCGAGAAGGTCAATGCCGCCGGCGGGCTTGCCGGCCGGCAGATCGAGATGGTGATCCGCGACTCCAGGGGACAGCCGCAGGAGGCCGCGCGCATTGCGCGCGAACTCGTCAACACCGACGGCTGCGAGATGCTGCTCGACGGCGAGGCGTCGTCGGGATCGTTCGCGGTTCACGAGGTGGCGCGCGATCTCGGTGTGCTCTGCATCCACACCTGCTCGGAAGCGTCGTCGCTGACCGCCGATCCCAAGCAGCACATCCCGAACGCCTTCCGTTGCGTGCGGCAAGGTATTCATGACTCGATCGTCGGCGCCAGCTACGCTGCGGGGATCGCCAAGGCCAAGGGCCTGAAGAAGTGGGCGACCTGTTCGCCCGACTATGCCTATGGCCGCGACACCACCGGCGAGTTCGTGCTGTATCTGAAGAAGTTCGCGCCTGACGTCGAGATCATCAGCGAGTCATGGCCGAAGCTGTTCCAGCCTGATTACACCGAGGTGGTGACCAAGATCCTGCAAGCCAGGCCGCAGGCGCTCTATTCGTGCCTGTGGGGCGGCGATCTCACGTCCTATATCGACCAGGCCAACATCTACGCCCTGTTCACCCAGATGGAGGTGTTCGCGGTCAACATGGCCGACTACACCGCGCTCACGGTGGTGAAGAACCTGCCGAAGGGTATCCACTCCGGCGACCGCTACATCAAGACATTCCCGGCGACGCCGGAGAATGCGGCCTGGGGTGATGCCTACAGGGCGAAATACAACGAGTACCCGACCAACTGGTCGTGGCAGAACGCGACGGCGGTCATGTTCCTCAACGAGGCGGTCAAGAAGGCCAATTCGACCGACGGCAAGAAGGTCGCGGAGGTGCTCACCGGGCTCACCATCAAGTGCCCGTTCGGCGCTGACGGCACCGTCACCATGCGCGCCGACGATCGCACGCTGGTCGGCTACGCGATCGGCTGGGGCACCACGATCCCGCAGGAGCCCTATGTTCCTGACGTGAAGGCCGGCGACTGGAAGACCATCTTCGAACTCGAAGCCGAGTGGAAGAGGAGCAAGGGCTACACCTGATCCGCATGTGCGGCGGAGGCAGCATGCTGTCTCCGCCTTGCATCTGATGTTTGTCGCGCGCCGGCGTTGCGGCCCGCCGTAATGGATGATTCCCGTGGACCTCGACGCGCTCGCCAGTTGCCTCGCCAGCCCCGCCTGCCTGGTGACGCAGACCACCAGCGGCCTCATCATCGGCATGCTGCTGTTTCTCGTCGCCGTCGGGTTGACCTTGATCTTCGGCGTGCTCAAGGTGGTCAATTTCAGCCACGGCGCCTTCTACATGTTCGGCGCCTATTTCGCGATGACGGCCTACCAGCTCACCGGCAGCTTCGCGCTGGCGATGCTGAGCGGCGCCGCCGGCACCGCGATCCTCGGCCTGATCTTCGAGCGCGTGTTCATGAGCCGGGTCTACGGCCGCGATGTGCTGATGCAGCTCCTGGTCTGTTACGCCTTCGTGCTGATCTTCGATGACGTCGTCCGCATGATCTGGGGGCCCGAATTCAAGTCGATGGGCATGCCGGCCGCATTCCAGGTGCCGCCGCTGTTCATCGCCGGCGGCGTGGTGCCGCCCTATTACCTGCTGCTGATCGGCGTGGCGCTCGCCGCCGCGATTGTTCTCGGACTGGGATTGGCGCGCTCCAGGATCGGCAAGGTGATCCGGGCGGCCGCGCACAATCCCGGCATGGTGTCGGCGCTCGGCATCAATACCGGGCTGATCTATGGCGGCGTGTTCGCGCTCGGCGGCATGCTGGCGGGACTGGCAGGGGCGCTTGCCGCGCCGGTGCGCTCGCTGACGCCGGGCATGGGGTTCTCGGTGCTGATCGAGTCCTTCATCGTCACGGTGATCGGCGGCATGGGCTCGATCCTCGGCGCGCTGATCGGCGCGCTTTTGATCGGTTTGATCCGTTCATTCGGATCGCTCGGCTTCCCGCTGTTCACCGAGGGGCTGATGTACCTCTTCATGGTGATCGTTCTGGTGTCGCGGCCGACAGGCCTGTTCGGCAAGGAGGTCGCATGACCGAGTTGCAGGCCGGGCAAGGCGCGCAGCCCCTCAAGGTGCCCCGGATCGACGCCAGGCAGCAGCGCTATCGCGATCTCCTGATTGCGCTTGTGGCCTTTGTCCTGCTCGCGCTGCTGCCGTTCATCTTCGGCAGCAAGCAACTGCTCGATTTCGTAATCCGCTGCGCAGCCTACGGATTGTTCGCGACATCGCTCAACCTGCTGGTCGGATACACCGGGCTGATCTCGTTCGGGCACGGCATGTTCTTCGGTCTTGGCGCCTATGGGTTCGGCCTGATGATGCAGAAGACCGGCGTCGCGATCCCGGTGGCGTTCGTCGCCACGCTGGCGATGACCTTCGTGGTTGCCCTCGTCATCGGCGCCATCTGCGTGCGGCTGAAGGAAATCTACTTCGCCTTCGTGACGCTGGCGTTCCAGATGCTGATCCACTCGACCATCCTGTCGTGGCAGTCGCTGACCGGCGGCGACCAGGGCCTGCGCGGTGGCATTCCGCGCCCGCCGTTTCTCGGCATCGACCTGTCGAACCATCTGCATCTCTACATCACGAGTTGCGCGCTGCTGGTGATCGGGTTGCTCGCGATGCGCCAGATCGCGCAGTCGCCGTTCGGCTACACGCTGCGCATGATCCGTGACAATGCCACGCGGGCGAGCTTCGTCGGCATCGACGTCTGGCGCGCCAAGCTTGTGATCTTCGTGCTGGCGGCGCTGTTCGCCGCGACCGGCGGCATGATCATGGCGCTGTTCGTCTCCGGCGCCTATCCCGAATTCGCCTATTGGACGATCTCTGGCGAGGGCATCTTCATCAACATGCTCGGCGGCGTGACTACTTTCCTCGGGCCGATGGTCGGCACCGTGCTGCTGCTGATCCTCAACGATACGGTGACCCGCCTGACCGAATATCACGGCATCGTGCTCGGCATCGTGATCCTGTTCTTTGCCATCGGACTGCGGAAGGGCCTGATGGATTTTGTCGTCGAATGGTTCGCGCAGCGGCGCGGAGAGGGGCGCGGCTAGCCATGCTGGAGATTCGCGAGCTCTCGAAATCCTTCGGCGGCGTCAAGGCGACCGACAATGTCTCGCTCGACTTCGCCGACGGCTCGCTCACCGCCGTGATCGGCCCCAACGGCGCCGGCAAAAGCACTTTTTTTAACCTGATCACGGGCGCGCTGCGGCCGGACGCCGGCCAGATCCTGCTCAATGGCGTCGACATGGCGGGGAAGGCGCCGCCGGAGATCGTGCGCCACGGCATCGGCCGCGCCTTCCAGGTCGCGAGCATCTTCCCGTCGCTGACGGTCGAGGAGACGATGCTGGCTGCGGTCTGTGCCGATCAGCGCCGCGCCGGCGTGATGCATCGGCGCTTTCCATTGGCCGAGACGCGCGATCGCGCCGAGCACGCGATGGAACTGCTCGGCCTCGCCGGCAAGCGCAACAGGACCGCGTCGACGCTGTCGCATGGCGACCAGAAGCTGCTCGATATCGCGCTGGCGCTGGTGCTTGAGCCCAAGGTGCTGCTGCTCGACGAGCCGACGGCAGGCATGGGCACCGAGGAGCGCTGGCGCATGATCGACAAGGTGCGCGAGCTCTGGGAGAAGGAGAAGATCACCGTCGTGTTCATCGAGCACGACATGGATATCGTGTTCAAGATCGCGCCTGAGATCGTCGTGCTGTGTTATGGCCGGATCCTGGCGACCGGGACGCCGGACGCGATCCGCAGGAACGACGCCGTCATCGAAGCCTATCTCGGCAGCGACGACCACGCGGGAGCGGTGGCATGAGTGCGCAGCCGGTGGTGCAGGTCGAGGATCTCGACGTCTGCTACGGCACCAGCCAGATCCTGTTCGGCGTCGGCTTCTCGGTGCGCACGGGCGAGACCATGGCGTTGCTCGGCCGCAACGGCGCCGGCAAGTCGACGACCATGAAGGCGATCATGGGGCTGGCGCCGGCGCGCCGCGGCAAGGTGACCTTGCGGGGCAGCGTGGTGTCTGGAATGAAACCGCATCATATCGCGCGCGCCGGGCTCGGCTTCGTGCCGGAAGACCGCCAGATCTTTCCCGAGCATACGGTCGAGGACAATCTCGTCATCGGTCAGAAGAAGGGGCCGGACGGCGAGGACGAATGGTCGATCCGCCGCGTCTACGACGTGTTCCCGCTGCTGGAGCCGCTGCGGCACCGGATCGCCGGAAGGCTGTCCGGCGGCGAGCAGCAGATGCTTGCAATCGCGCGCACGCTGATGGGCAATCCGGTGCTGCTGCTGCTGGACGAGCCGAGCGAGGGGCTGGCGCCGATCATCGTGCAGCGTATCGGCGAGCTGCTGCGGCAGCTCCGCGGCACCGGTGCCACAGTATTGATCGCCGAGCAGAACATGCATTTTTGCCTTGGCCTTGCGAGCCACGCGACGGTTATCGACAAGGGACAGATCGTCTACACATCCTCCATCGAAGAGCTGAAGGCCAACGACAACATCCGGCAGCGCTATCTGGCGCTGTAGGGCTCTTCGAAGCTAACGGGAGGACAAATGGCGGGCGAACGCAAGCTGACGCCGACGCACGAGGCGCCGTATCGCGGGCTGAAGGTGCTCGATTTCGGGCAGGGGATCGCGTCGCCCTATTGCGCGATGCTGCTCGGGGTCTATGGCGCCGACGTCATCAAGGTTGAACCACCCGAGGGCGACTGGTCGCGCTATCTCGGCACGACCTACGGCAATCACACGACCCTGTCGGCGGTCTACAACCGCGGCAAGCGCAGCCTGTGCCTCGACATGAAGCACAAGGACGGGATCGCGATCGCGCAGCGGCTGGCGCGCGAGGCCGATGTGCTCATCGAAGGATTTCGCCCGGGTGTGGCCGAGCGGCTCGGGCTCGGCTATCAGAGCCTGTCGCGCGACAATCCGGGTCTGGTCTATCTGTCGGTCAGCGGCTTCGGGCAGAGCGGGCCGTACTCGAAGCGGCCCGGCTCGGACTCCGTTGCGCAGGCGTTCTCGGGGCTGGTCTCGATCAATGTCGGCACCGATGGCGTGCCGCATCGGGTCGGCACCACGATCTCCGATGTCGTCACCGGCGTCTACGCGTTCCAGGCCATTGCGACGACGCTGTTCGCCCGCGCGACCGTCGGCACCGGCCGCTGGATCGACGTCAATCTCTGCCAATCGACGTCGGCGCTGCTTGGTCACAAGGTCGCGGAATTCATCCTCGAGGGCGGTGCGCCGCGGGCGCTCAACGTGCCGGCCGGCACCTACCAGACCCAGGACGGCTGGATGATGGTGACATTGGTGAACGAGCCGCAATACAAACGTCTGTGCAATGCAATCGCCCGTGAGGATCTCGCGAGCGACCCGCGCTTCGCCGACTTTGCCCGCCGCGCCGATGCCGCCGATACGCTGATCCCGCAGCTGCGCGAGATGTTCCTGACGCAGCCGACGGATGTCTGGCTGACGCGGCTGCACGCCGCCGATATCATCGCGGAGCGGATCCTCAATCCTGGCGAATGGCTGCGCAACGTCCACGTCGAAGCGATCAAGGCGTCGGTGTGCCAGGAGACGACCGGCGTCGGCGCGGTCTATTCACCGCGGACGCCGGGGATTGCGAGCCTGTCTGAGGATCATCTCTGCCCCGCGCCGGACGTTGGACAGGACAGCCGCGCTGTGTTGACGGAGGCCGGCTTCGATTCGGCCGAAATCGACGACCTGTTGCTGTCGGGCGCCGTGCGGCAGGCCAAGCAATAGCGGAGGTAGCAGATCATGAGCACGGACTTGGTTCGTTATTCGGTCACTGAGCAGATTGCGGAGATCGTGCTGGATCGCGCGCCGGTCAATGCGCTCAGCATTCCCTTGATCGACGCGCTGCTGGCGGCGCTGGCAAGGGCGCGTGATGATGACGCGGTACGCGCCATCGTCATCAGCAGCGCCCACAAGGTGTTTTGCGCCGGTCTCGACCTCGACATCGTCAGGGGTAAGCCTGCGATCGAGGTCAAGGGATTCCTCGAGCGGCTGTATTTCGCGCTGAACGATACGCAGTACCGCATGGGCAAGCCGACGATCGCGGCGATCGATGGCGCGGTCCGGGCCGGCGGCATGACGATCGCGATCTCCTGCGACATGACCATCGCTGGCGACGGCTCGACCTTCGGCTATCCCGAGATTGATGTCGGCCTGATCCCGGCGATCCATTTCGTGCAGCTGCCGCGGCTGGTCGGCAAGCACCAGGCGTTCGGCCCGCTGTTCCTCGGCGAGCCCTTCGATGCAGCGACGGCCTTCCGGATGGGCTTGCTCAGCGAGGTGGTGCCGAAGGGCACGGCGCTGTCGCGGGCCCGCGAGATCGCGCGCAAGCTGGCGGCGAAATCGCCCATCGTGATGAAGATCGGCCGCGATGCCTTCATGCGCGCGGTCGACGCCGATTTCCGCCGCTCGGTCGAGAACACGGCGGAGAGCTTTGTGGTGGTGGCGTCGACGGAAGACTGCCAGGAGGGGTTGAATGCGTTTGTCGAGAAGCGGACGCCCAACTACAAGGGACGATAGATGGCTGGATTGTATTTCGAAGAGTTCGAGGTCGGACAGGAATTCCATCACGAGTTCAGCCGGACCGTGACGGAGATGGACAACACCATGTTCAGCCTTCTGACCATGAACCCGCAGCCGCTGCATATCGACGCGCATTTCTCTGAGAAGACCGAGTTCGGCCAGCGGCTGTTCAACAGCCTCTATACGCTCGGCATCATGATCGGAATGAGCGTTTACGACACGACCCTGGGAACCACGGTCGGCAATCTCGGCATGACCGACGTCAGGTTTCCGAAGCCGGTGTTCCACGGCGACACGCTGAAAGCACACACCAAGGTCATAGGCAAGCGCGCCAGCAAGTCGCGGCCGACCCAGGGCATCGTCGAGTTCGAGCACACCATGACCAATCAGCGCGGCGAGCTGGTGGCGAGTTGCCGCCGCACGGGCCTGATGCACTGTAAGCCGAAGGCATAGACGATGCGATCGTTCCTGTTCGTTCCCGGCGACAGCACCCGGAAATATGAGAGCGCCAAGAAGACCGCGGCCGACGCGCTGATCCTCGATCTCGAGGATTCCATCGCGCCGGACCAGAAGGTCGTCGCGCGCGGCATCACACGGCAGATGCTCGATGCGCGCAATCCGGAGCAGAGGCTCTACATCCGCGTCAATGCGCTCGACACCGACCTGACGCTGGGCGACCTCGCCGCGGTCATGCCCGGCAGGCCCGACGGCATCGTGCTGCCGAAATGCGCCGGTGCCGCCGATGTCAACAAGCTCGCGCTCTATCTCGACGCGTTCGAGGCAGCTTCCGGCATCGCGCAGGGGACAACGCGGATCGTCACGGTGGCGACCGAGACGGCGCGGGCAGTCCTGAAGATCCTCGATTTCGAGAACATGAGCCCGCGGCTCTGGGGCATGATGTGGGGTGCGGAGGACCTTGCGGCCTCGCTCGGCGCGACCCGCAACCGCACTGACGGCCACTATCATTCGCCCTTCATCCTCGCCCGCGATCTCTGCCTGATCGGGGCGGCCGCGGCCGGTGTGGTTGCGATCGACACCATCGCCACCGACATCAACGATCTCGACGCGCTGAAAGCCGAGGCGATCGCGGCGCGGCAGGACGGCTTTCTGGCCAAGGCCGTGATCCATCCCAAGCATGTCGACGTCGTCAACGCGGCGTTCATGCCGACGGATGAGGAGATCGCGTGGTCGGAGCGGGTGATCGCCGCGTTCGCCGACAATCCGTCCGGGGTCGCCAAGATGGATGGCAAGATGCTCGACAAGCCGCATCTGCGCGCCGCCGAGAAGATTTTGGCGTCGCGCCGGAAATAGCCCAGTCAGACCGCGGGAAACACCAGCTCGAAGGCGACGCCCTGGCTGGAGGGCAGGAGACGAATCGTGCCGCCATGGCTGATCATGACGGCCTGCGCGATAGCGGGCCGCATGCCGGTGCCGCCGCTATCGGGTCATCGTCGACAACGAGAATGCGGTGGGTCAATGGGGTCTCCAGATGCGGCGTCCTGGCCACGCCTTTGCTCTCGCGTGATGCAATTGTTCTACAAGGCAACCGCGGCGGGAGACAAGAAACGGATCGGCGTTATCATTGGTCGCGAAAGGGCTCGCGCGGGTTCGTCCATCGCGGGGGGATGAGAGCCGGCCCGCAGCATAGCGAAGTTGAGCCGCGCATGTGCAGCGGGCGAGAATGCGCCAGCAGGAGTTCAGGATTTTTGTGCAGATTGCATGCAGACGCGACTTATCGGCTCGCGCCGGCCGCACGAGGGGGGCTCGACGCCGCAATGCTGCACGACAGCGAGACGCGGCTGAGGCGCGCCACGCTGATCGACTAAAGCGAAAAACTCAGGAATGAGCTCTGACGGCCGATTTGCCGTCCTGCTGCTTCGACCACGAGACGTAGTAGGCAACCGCAACCATCGCCGCGATGCCCGCGATGCTGACCACGACCTGCCTGATCACCGAGTTCGGGCCGGTGATCAGGATCAGGTGCGCGGCAAAGGAGAGGAAGACGCCGGCACAGAACACGGCGAGCCACTCCTCACCGCACTTGATGATCGGCTGCAAGGCGTAGGACCGCAGATATCCCCAGTTGCACGGCACTAGCAAGGTGAACAGGAATGTCAGGGCCAGGAAATGCAGGATGCGATGCGGCGCGATATCCTCCCGGTCGCTCGGCAGGAGCATGTCGCTCAGTCCACTCGGCATCATCTGGGCGAGTGCCGGAATGTCGCCACTGGAGACGATCACGAGAGCGAACACCAGATACAACAGGGCCGCCGCGCGCAGTGCGGATATCGCCTGTAGCGCGCGAATCTCGGGTGCGAACCGCTTGCCGACGAGCGCGAGCCAGCCCCCCATCACGAACAGCAATTGCCAGCAAAACGGATTCAGGTACCAGCGTCCATCCGGGTATGACGTCAGGTTCCAGTCGAGCATGCGGGCGGTCGCATAAAGGGCTACAGAGCCGGCGAGCGTCGCGTTCGGCACGTAGAACAGCCCGCACACGACGATGGGCTGGAACGCCATCAGGGTGATGCTGAGTTGCAGCACATCCAGATTGAGCGGCTTGGCCTGCAGGAACAGGCCGTAGATCAGGGTTCGGATGCCGTGGTCGATGAATCCGGTGATGTTGAATTCGCTGATGATCTCGGGCGCCGCGGTCCGTGCTGCAACATAGCTGATCAACTCGACATAGATGACGAACAGAACGATGTAGGCGGCGTAGAGCTGCCACACCCGCCTGAAGATGCGGGTGGCCGCCACCAGCATGCCGCGCTCCACCACCATCCGTGTGTAGAACAGCGTCGTGGCATAGCCGCCGACGAACACGAACAAATCGATGGCACCGCTGAAGCCGAAGTTGCGGATGGTCAACGCGTTGACGATGTTGTGCGGGATGTGGTCGAGGAACAGAAACCAGTTCGCGATGCCGAGCAGCAGCGCAATCCTGAGATCGCCATCGGCCGTCGCGATCTCGGCGTTTGTTGTCGAGGTCATCTGAAGCTGAAATCTGCCGGCCCGAGAAACGAATCGTCAATCTAAAGGGAACCCTTGCCCGGTCCGAATAGACTTTACGTGAACCCTATCTAGTCCGTTTCCGGTTCCGGCCAAGTAGCCGGCTCAAGAAAGATCACAATTTCGCAATCACCGCGTGAGTGACGTCAGACCGACTCGTGCTTGCGCAGGTCGCGGGCGTGATCCAGTGCATTGGCTTGCAAATTGGCGCCGGTCGGAGGGATCTCCGGCAGGGCTGCCTCGGCAAGGATATCGTTTGTGACATCTTCCACCGAGGACTCGGCCACCTCGTGGATGAAACTGATGTTTGTGTATTCTCCCGACGCGATCCGTGACACGACCTCACGTCGCGTCATCTCGGGATCGACGATCGCCTCGCGGCCTCGGCGGCCATAGTCGATCATCACGACAAAGTACTGCATTGCCTGGTAGTTCGATGCGTTGACTGACATCGAACATTATTTCCGATAATCGGAATTATGTCAAGAGAAATTGCCGGTAATCGGAATTCGGCTCGACGTGCTCCGACCGACTCGGTGCGGAGGCATCCGAATCGGTCAGGTCGGTCTTGAAGCAGGGCCCTATTTCTCGGACGATCGACCGCCTTTGGAGGCGGATTTGCGGCCCTTCGACGCCGCCTTGCCGCGCAGCCTTTCGATCTGGCCACGGGGCAGGGTGACGCAGATTTCGCCGATCCACTCGAGCTTTACGCCGTTGATCGGCTTGGCGTTGAAGCTCTTGAGGTTGACCGTGCCGGAAGAACTGCCGCGTTCGATCGTCTTCAGATAGCGCTCGCCGGTCTTCAGCCGGACCGCCGCTTCCTCTCCGTAGAAGCTCGACAGCGGATAGCGCTGCTCGCGATATACCACGATGACATCGCCGTTCTCGTATTTCGGCAGCATCGAATCGCCCGAAACCTCGAATGCGACGGTCTCCTCCGTCACCGGGAAGGGAAGCTCGATTTCGCCGAGACCCTCCGGCGGCACCTGCTCGAGCTCCGGCTGGATCGAGGCGCCGGCGCCGACCCGGCCCACGATGGGCACCGAGTTCAGCTCAAGGTATTCCATGATCGGGGCGATCTCCGAAGCCTTGATCAGCCGTATTCCCGACAGGATTTCGGACACCGCCCCGGCCCGAACGCCCATCGCGCGGGCAAGCCCGCCTTTGCTCTTCCCAGTCTTTTCCAGTGCTCGTTCGATCAGTGCAGCGTCCAGCATGTTTCGTCCTCTCCAGACCCGGATGCATACTACCGTTACGATTATCAGAAATCAAGCTTGACTTTTTCTTCGGAATATCGGAAGGTGTGCGAGGCGCCGGCGGAACGACGAAAATGGGAATTTGGAATGGAAATGATGAACTGGCTGCCGGAGCATTCTGCAGCCTTGCAGGACCTGCGCGCTCGCGGCTTGTCCTATTCGGAAATCGCTGACGCGATCAACGCAACCTTCAACACAGCCTATACGCGCAACGCGGCGCTCAGCCGGGCGCAGCGCATGGGGCTGGCGGGCTTCGAACGGCTCGAGCCATCCCTGCCGAGGCACCTCGAGCCACCCAAACCGGCCTTGCCGGAACCCCCGAGGACCGGGCGGCTGCGTGAGGGACGGGCCGAGCTCAAGCCAGATCTGGCTCGTTTGCCCAAAATCTTCACCGAAACGGTGGAGATGCCGCGACTTCGTTGCGCCGCGGTCGAGCCGCAGCATCTTTCGCTGCTCGACCTCAAGCCCGGAGACTGCCGCTATCCCTATGGCGGGGATGCCGACGGCGAGACGATCACCTTCTGCGGTCACCCCTGCCGGTCGGGCACGAGCTACTGCACCCCGCATTTTCACTTGAGCCGTGATCCCGAGGCCTCGGCGAGGCCGGTCTTGAACGACGCCTGGCTTCAAGCCGTCGGCGCCAACTGAGGCAATTCATCTCCTGACCGACATCGGTCTGCAACCGCGATCGCGCGGAAGAGTCCGCGCGCCCATCATCAAACATGTTGGAGGTCACCAATGCCGCGCGCAAAACGCCGGAAGCCGTACGATCCCGCAGTAACACATGACCGGCGCTCGCGGGATCTGCCCTTTAATGCCGAAGTGGCGACCGTCGAGGTCGACGATCCCCTGGCGCTCGAGCCGGGCGACAAGGTCGTTGCATTTCGCTCGATACGTAATGATCCGCTCGGACGGTTGCATGTACACCGACAGATCGACAACACGCAGTATCGGAGCGGCCGGGCCTTCCAGAACGATTGGGAAAAGGCCGAGCGTGGTCCTCGCGCGGTGGATACGACGCGCGAGATTGTTGATGGCGGTCAGCAGCGTGAACCGATCACAGAGGGGCAACGTCAGGCGACCTTGCGCTTGAATCGCGCCGAGCACGAACTCGGCGCCGACGGCTCGGCGCTGGTGCACGACGTGCTGATCCTCGGCATGACCATGGAGCAGGTTGGGCAGCGGCGCGGACTGCGCACCCAGCGCTGGCAGGACTATTTTGCGCGGCGACTCAAGGAATGCCTGGATCGGCTGGCGCTGATGTACGGCCTTGCCGGGGCGAGCACGGGTTTCCCCAAGAACCGGCAATGCTGATCTCAAGCGATGTACGCACGTGCCGGTTGCCGTGCAGGCATCCGGCACTGCAGCAATTCATCACGTTGCAGCACCCTGCGTCGCCTCGCACTGCGCTCCATCCTTGTCTGTGACGGGCGATAAGCTCGGCGATGCTGTGTCGAAGATGGTCGACAGCGGCGCGGACTCTCATGTAGCTTTGCCGCGTCGACGACAAGGGAGTTCGCTGCGGCTACGCCCGCCTACATCTTATCCTGCATCGCGAACACCACGAGTAACGTGGGTCGATGCCGGCGCGGAGTCCGATCACTTCACCCAGGGAGAACCGACCGATGAATCATACTGGAAACTGCTTTTGTGGCGCCGTCGAACTCAAGGTCACGGGGGAGCCCGAGGCGATGGGCTATTGCCACTGCCGTTCATGCCGCTCCTGGTCCGGCGGTCCGGTGAATGCGTTCAGCCTCTGGAAGCCCGAGGCGGTCGAGGTCACCAAGGGCGCTGATCACATCGGGACGTTCGAGAAGACCGCGATGAGCCAGCGCAAATATTGCACCAAGTGCGGCGGTCACCTGATGACCAACCACCCGACGCTTGGGCTCGTCGACGTGTTCACGGCGACAATCCCGACGCTGAAATTCAGCCCTGGCGTTCACGTCAACTATTCCGAGGCGGTACTGCAGATCCGCGATGGCCTGCCGAAGCTGAAGGACTTTCCGGCCGAGTTCGGCGGCTCCGGCGATATGATCGCCGAATAGCGCGACCGGTCTCTCCGTGACGAAGGCGGGTGGCGACGAGGCGTCGCTACCCGCCGATCAATGGTCTTCCAGCGGCTGGACGCCCCGACAGATTCCGCCATCCGGCGGGTTTCCCTCACATTCGAGCAGTCCGACCGTGCCGGTGCCGCCGACCCTTGTGGCCGATGACAGCCATGTCAGACGAAGGTCCCGCCCTGCAAAATCCGGGTTTGGTTTTGGTGATGGGCTTCCGCTAAAAGGCAAGCGGTGCCGGTCTTGCCAAGGGCTGCGGTATTTCGCCTGACAAAATAACAGAGGAAGCGTCGGATCATGACCAAACCAGAATTGCCGGAGCGCGCGCCGCGCGGGGAGGGAGTTCCGACGGCGCTCGATGGGCTGCTGGTTGTCGACTTCACCCGCGTCGTCGCCGGCCCGGCCTGCACGCAAACGCTGGCCGACTTCGGGGCCGAGGTCATCAAGATCGAGAATCCGGACGGTGGTGACGACACGCGCGCGTACGAGCACGCCGAAATCGGCGGGGAGAGCGCGGCGTATCTGAGCCTCAATCGCAATAAGCGCGGCATTGCGCTCGATTTCAACAATCCGGCTGCGCTCGACGTTGCGCGCGCCTTGATTGCCAAGGCCGACGTCGTGGTGGAGAACTTCTCTGGCGGCGTGATGAAGAAATTCGGCCTCGATTATGCATCGGTGGCGCCGACCAATCCGCGGCTGATCTATTGCTCGATCTCCGCCTATGGCCGCAAGGGCGATTTCGCCCTGCGCCCCGGCTTCGACCCGATCACGCAGGCCGAAAGCGGCTTCATGTCGCTCAACGGCTTTCCGGATAGCGAGCCGGTGCGCACCGGTCCACCGATCGTGGACATGGCAACGGGCATGTCGGCCTGCAACGCGATCCTGCTGGCGCTGATTGCGCGCGATCGGCTCGGTCGCGGCCAGCAAGTCGAGGTCGCATTGATCGACACCGCGGTGTCGATGACCGGCTTCTACGGCATGGCCTATCTCATCAACGGCAACAACCCCGGCCGTTTCGGCAACTCTCCGAACGGCTCGCCGACCGTCGGCGTCTACCGTGCGTCCGATGGCCCGCTTTACATGGCCTGCGCCAATGACCGGCTCTATCGCCGGCTCGTCACTGACGTTCTGGACCGACCCGACCTTGTCACCGACCCCGAATTTGCTCACCGCAAGGCGCGGACGGCCAACAAGGAGAAGCTGCGCGCCATCATTGCCAGCGTGTTTGCGAGCGACACGCTCGAGAACTGGATGGCCAAGATGAAGAAGGCCAACATTCCGGTCGGCTATCTGCGTACGGTCGAGGAAGGGTTCAACGCGCCCGAAGTTCGCGATCGCGATCGCCTGAGCAAGATCGCGCATCCGACCGCAGGGTCGGTTCCGAACATCGAGTCGCCCGTCAATATGAGCCTGACGCCGACGGTCGATCCGGTCGCGGCTCCGCTGCTCGGTGAGCACACGCGGGATGTCTTAAGCAAGACGCTTGGCTATGACGACCGGCGCATCGCCGAGTTGGCCGAGGCCGGCGCGTTCGGCAAGGCGGGCAACACCGGCTAGCGTTGTTAGACCGCACCGAAGATCGAATATTCGCAAAGCATCCCGAAGGCGGGCGAGAGCAAAGCCTCTCGCCTCGCGGGACGTCGCTCAGGCGTCACAGGCTTCGGCACGTCGTGCCGGCGGCCTGGTACCGGGAACCGGCCCGTTTCAGGACCTCAGTTCGGCTTGCTGCGCAAGTTGTTCCTTGGCATACTTTCAACCTCCTCGGGCTCCGCCCGATCAATCTCGAGGCGTGCCATCCTGAGTATCAAGGTTGCCGTGGTCAGGCCGAGGCGTTCGGCCTCTTGCGCTGCGGTGTCGACCTTCTGGGCCAAGCCTTCACGTTTACCTGGGTATGCCATTCGTAATCCTCACCTAAGGTGCGAGATGAAAAATCCCACATATGTTGCAGAGCTGCAGAAAAGGCTCGGAGCTCCATCGAGCGAAACACTGGAAAGCCTGCGACTGTTGAAGGCTTTCCTTCGACTTGCGCCCAACCAGCGTTCCGAGGTCATCGGGCTGGTCGAACGTTTGGCGGCTGAACCGCCGCGCGATCCTTCACTGTCCTGAGGTGTTCGCGTTTTCCTGGATGTCAGTTGCTCATCGGCTTGGCGGGTGGTTGCGTCGCGATGACGTAGATTGCGCCACCCTCGAGCGCCTCTGATTGATGCCGGGTACCGGCGGGAAGCAGGATGGTGTCGCCGGCGCCGACGACCCGCTCTCCGCCGTCCCAGATGAAGTTCAGCCGGCCGCTGATGATCATCAGGATTTCATCGACCGGATGGGTATGGAAGTGATGCACCTTGCCGGCCGCGTCATGCTGCAACTCGACGGAGCCCTGGGCCGGGAGCAGGTTCAGGATCTCCGGATCGATGGCAAACTCGGTCTTCGTGCCCGCGATGATCTGGGTCATGCTGCCTGTTCCTTATTCGCGATAGGTGGCGTCTTGTTCTGCGCGAGTTTGGCGAAGGGACAGCCGGCGCTCGCATTGTTGTCGTCGTGCAGGAAGTACTGCTTGTACTCGCGGCCGTCGGTCGCGCCGTAACGGCCAAGCAGCGGAGAGGGGCTCGCGCTGTCATAAGGGATCAGACGCTTGCGCACCTCGGAGAACGCGGCGTTGGCCGCCTTTTCCGTCCCGAGAATCTTCTCGAACACCCAGCGCGGCTGGAAGGTGAGCATGAAGGCACTTGATCGCCGGCTCTGGCGCATCACATGCGCCGGCGTCGTGCAGACCACGAAGATCGGCTCGCCCGCAAACGAGAACTCCCACATCGGGTGGTCGATCTGCTCCGGAATCTCCACCGGCCACGGGTTCTTGTCCAGACGCGCGAGCTGGTCGAGCGTCAGCCACATCTTGCGATAGTAGGCATCGAGCGTCTGCACCGGGCGGGGCCGCGTGAAGACGATCAATGAGGTGTTGGGGCCGAACGAACGTGCTTCCGACACATATTGTCCGAGCTGTTCGCCAAGCACCGCAACGTCATACGGATCGAGAAAGAGGTAGCGGAGCTGATCCTGGCGATGTCCGGTCACCCCGAACACGCAGGGGAACGGCCTCGCCTCGCTGCTCATCTGCCCTTCAAACTCGGAGAACATCACGCTTTGCCAGCTGCTGACCGGAAAATTTGACGCGACTTCGCCTTTTCTCAAAAACAAGCGCTCCATAACACCCCCTACACTCATAACCACACTAACGAGCTATCAACTTGCTTCTCATCAGTAACGGCCCGGCAATGCCGGGCAGCGACATGAGAAGCAAAATGACGATCAAGGCGCTGTAGCCGCCGTCACCGATCGCAGCCGTGTTGTGCATGGCGTCGGGTCCGGCGGCATGGCTCGCAGCAAGCATCGCGAAACCGATGACGGGCTGCGAGACGCCGGCGAAGATCCCGGCGGCCGTGGTGTTCACGGAAGCGCCGACGCCGATCAGATCGGCGGTGTAGAGTTTCTTGACGCATTTCAGCACCAGCGGGACCGTCCCGCCGGCAACGAGGCCCAATGCTGTGAACACGACTGTGACGTAGGCGAGCCCGAACGTCCGGGCGATCGGCGGCAGCAGCAGCGCGATCAGCAGCATGCGCAACACGCAGATGCCGATCAGAGCGCGATCAAGCACCGCCGCCGCGCGATCGGCGGCATGACCCAGGAAGATCGAGCCGAGCGCATTGCCGATCATGAAGGCGAGCAGCGGCGTGCCGGCGGCCGTCGGAGTGATGTGGAAGAAGTGCGCGACCATCGGAATGCCCCAGACGCCCGACATCGTCGTCACGACCGCGAAGTGCGAGGCAAACGTCATCGCGCAGCCCCAGTTCGCGATATGGGCCAGCGATTGCCGCGCAGCGAGCACAACGCCTTTCAGCGTCTTGTTGCTGTGCGAGGCCGGGTCGGGCTTGAGCGCGAGCTTGGCGAAGGCGAGGTTGACCAGTCCGATGCACGCGATGAAGAGGAAGCAGGCGCGCCAGCCGAACCCGGAGACTGCGGCGGCGAGCGGCGTGGTTGCGATCACGCCGCCGACATAGCCGGAGACCTGCGAGATGCCCGACATTACGCCGAACCGCTCGTCCGCGAAGCTCTGCGCGACGAGTTTCAGGAGTGCAGTGAATACCAGCGCGTCGCCGCAGGCGACAATCAGCCGAGCGGCAAATACGTCAAGCAGGTTCGGCGCCAACGCGAACGCTGCGCTGCCGAGCGATGAGGCGACCATGCTGACGAGGACGACGCGCTTGACGCCGAACCGGTCGACCAGAAGGCCGGCCGGAATCTGCATCAGGGTGTAGCCCCAGAAGTAGCTCGACGCGAGCATTGCAACACCGGCCGCATCGGTGTTGAAGTCGTGCATGAAATTGAGGCTCATCGATTGCGGCGACACGCGCTGCAGGAAGGCGATGGCATAGGCGATCGCCACTGCCGTCCAGGCGAGGTAGGCGCGATCGGTGAAGCGCGACGTCGGGGCGTAAACCGCTTGTTGTTCGACCACCGACATTCAAACCCTCGCGTAACCGACCGAGAAAAGGGCATCCGCTGAATTCGGAATCTTGCGCGACATCGCGGCATCGACCAGCGACGCGGTGCCATGATAGGCCTGCCGATGGTGCTTAATGTGGCCGTAAGCGCCACGCATGATCATGTCGGGTAGTTCGAGCGGCTTGCCCGGATAGAGCGAGGTGCACATCTCGACACAGGCCGCCTGCAATGCGGGATCCTGTGCATCGTCGAGCAGCGATGGAGTCACTTTTTCGCAAATTTTAGCGTTCGCTGCCCAGACGATCGGATTGCGGGTCCGCCAGCCGTAAAGCACGTTGCCGTCGGCTCGCTCGGTGGCGCCTGAACATTTCAGGACTTCCGATGTGAAGAAGCCGTAGAAGCCGCGACCCTGGTGCGCGGGCAGCACTTCCGTGCCGCTTCGATAGATTCCAAGTCCGGCCGACATCTGCAAGATGCGGTAGACCGAGAACGCGACGAGGCCGGAGCCGTCATAGACGAGGATGAGGCTGTACTTCTTGTCGAAGGGTGAGGAGGTTGCCGTCCAGTGCGGCTCGGTGGCCTGCCAGTTGATGGCAATGATACCGTTCATGGCGTCCATCAGCGGCTGACGGTCGCAGGCTTCGATCCGCGAGGCATCGGGTAGGCTGTAAATCGCGTAATCAGCCCAAGGCGATTTGATCGCCTCGTATCCGCTGCCCAGATGTCGCGACATGACAGAACTCCAGAATTCCATCGCGAGCTATACAGGGCAGGCTCGAATGGCTTAAAGGACAATATGCCCTCGAAAACTGCCAAAGCGTCCCGACCCGAGCCGCGCGACAAGAAACCGACGCGGCGGATCGCGATCGTCGCCTTTCCGGGCGTGACCTTGCTGGACATCTCGGGGCCGGCTCAGGTGTTCGCGGAACTCGAGGCGATCGAACTGCCCGGGCCGGACTACTCGCTCTCCTACCTGTCGACTTCAGGCGGCTTGGTGCCGACCGATGTCGGCATGATGATCGACACGGCGCCGATCGCCGGTATTGCGCCGGCCGAGGTCGACACGCTGGTCATCCCAGGCGGGCCCGGCATCTGGAAGATCCGCAGCGACGCCGGGTTGATGGACTGGATTGCGGAGGCGCTGCCGAGGGCACGCCGTATCGCATCGGTCTGCCTCGGTGCATTTGCGCTGGCATGGACCGGGATCCTGGACGGCAAGCGTGCTGCAACGCACTGGCGCTATTGTCCTCGCTTGCAGGACAGCTTTCCGAATATCCGCGTCGAGCCCAACGCGATTTTCGTCAAGGACGGACATGTCTGGTCGTCGGCGGGCGTCAGCGCCGGCATCGATCTGGCACTCGCGATGATCGAGGAGGATTTCGGCCATACCATCGCGCTCGATGTCGCGCGCAGGCTCGTGGTGTTTCTGAAGCGGCCGGGTGGTCAGAGCCAGTTCTCGACCGTCCTTGCAGCCCAGGCGTCGGACGTCGAAGGCCGCTTCAGCGCGCTGCATGCCTGGATCATCGAGAACATC
Source organism: Bradyrhizobium sp. USDA 3364 (assembly GCF_054056355.1). Taxonomy (NCBI): domain Bacteria; kingdom Pseudomonadati; phylum Pseudomonadota; class Alphaproteobacteria; order Hyphomicrobiales; family Nitrobacteraceae; genus Bradyrhizobium; species Bradyrhizobium sp. USDA 3364. The sequence continues at coordinate 76,462 of NZ_JBSRYG010000002.1, read as the reverse complement.
ACGAGCGACCTCAAGGTCGAGACGCTGGCGGAAAAGGCCGGGATGACGCCGCGTACCTTTGCCCGGACCTATGTCAGCCGCACCGGTATGACACCGGCGAGCGGCGTCGAGGCGCTGCGCGTGGAGACCGCTCGCCTGCTGCTCGAAAGCCGCCAGATCGGCGGCGTGGTCGAGGTCGCCAAGCGCGCAGGCTTTGGCGACGACGAACGCATGCGACGGGCCTTCCTACGTCATCTCGGCGTGTCGCCGACCGAGTATCGAAATCGGTTTTCGGGCAGCTAGCGCGCCTCCGACGAGGCAGGTTCGGACGTGGCCGCTTTACCTCGGAATCCGATCTATCTCACGAGCGAATAGCTGGCCTTCGCTGGGCGAATTGGTGGTCCAAGGTGGTAGCTTTTCCGGTTTGTCTGCGGCTAATGTGCCGGCCAAATCGGGAGAAGAAACACCATGAATGACGGGACCCCCATTCGGCAGGCGCGCAATGTCGAACTCGGCGCCAGCGGCGAGGAATTCCAGAACCTGCACGAATTCGCGCGAAAGGCCCGCGCCAAGCTGAACCAGAACGCCTGGGACTACATTGTCGGCGCCTCGGAGACCGAGACCACGATGCGCCGCAACAGAATGGCGCTCGACGAGATCGCGTTCCGGCCGCGCGTGCTGCGCAACGTCATCAATGTCGATCCTTCCACCGAGGTGTTCGGACGCAAGCTCCGACTTCCGGTGATGATCGCCCCGGTCGGCGCCCTCGAGATCTTCGATCCGGATGCCGGCGCGGCCGTCGCGCGCGGAGCGGGAACGTTCGGCGCAGCGCATATGCTGAGCTCGGTGTCCGAGCCTGGACTGGAGAACACCGCCAAGGCGGCACCCGACGCCTTGCGCATCTTCCAGCTCTACGTTCGCGGCGATGATGCCTTTGTCGAGGATGTGGTCAGCCGTACCATCGACAACGGTTACGCCGCATTCTGCCTCACCGTGGACACCGCCCATTACAGCCGGCGTGAGCGCGACATCGCCAAGCGCTATGTCCGCGAAAGCCGCATCCGCGCCACCGGCGGCGATTTCCAGAAAGGTCTGGAATGGCGGACGGTGAAGCTGATCAAGGACAAGCTCAAGATTCCACTGATCCTCAAGGGTATAGCCACCGCCGAAGACGCCAGGATCGCCCTCGATCACGGGGTCGACTGGATCTACGTCTCAAATCACGGCGGACGGCAGCTCGACCACGGCCGCGGGTCCATGCATGTCCTGCCCGAGATCGTTCAGGCTGTCGCCGGCCGTGCCAAGATCATGGTCGACGGCTCGATCTGCCGCGGCACCGACATCGTGAAGGCCATCGTCTCGGGCGCCGACCTTGTTGGGATCGGCCGCCTGCAATGCTGGGCGCTGGCCGCGGCCGGCGAGGCGGGCATCGTCCGGATGCTTGAATTGCTGGAAGACGAGGTGATCCGCTGCCTCGGTCTGCTCGGCGTCACCAGCTTCGCCGAACTGGACAAGTCGTATCTGCATCCGGCGATGCCGACCAACCTGCCGGGCGTGTTCAGCGCATTCCCGCTGCTCGATATCGACCCCTACCGCTACTGAGCGGCAGCAAGCGACCTGTGCAGCGATGACGCGACCAGGGTGCTGGGCACCCTGATCGCGCCAGCTCGCCGTCAATCTGTGCCGTCCATGAAGCCGCCGCGGCAAAGACAAAGTCTGATCCAAATGCAGCACTAGTCGAGGTGAATGGCAGATAATCCATTCGCTGAGTTCTCACTTGAACGCGCCATCGGCTTGCGCTGGACCCTTCGCGATATCCAGGCCCGCAGGCTCCAATTGTCACCGGTCAGCGACGAGGATCTGGAGATCCTCATCGAGCTCGGTCTGGTCGAATTGCATGACGACGAGCCTGCGCTGACCAAGGCGGGAGCCGCGGTGCTGGGCGACTGAGCGGGCCGATAGCCTAGCGCGCGTTCAGGAAGCTTTCGCCGGAATTGCAGGGCGTGCACTGATAGATCAGCACGTCATAGACTTGGTCGCGCGGCTCGATCAAGGCGAGCCGCATCTGCGTGCCGCACTTCATGCACAGCATTTCTATGCTGGTCTTGAACCGGGTGCAGGTCGGTGTCGGACGAACCGCGCGCAGCATCGAATCCCCTTGTTCCCCAAGAGACGCGACAAGAGACGCGAACGCGACCAACGAAGAGCCCGAATCACTATGCCACAGTGCTGACATGATTGGAATCGGCTGATGGTGCAGTTCGGCCGCGGCTAGGTATTCTTTCCTCGGCTGTCGGAGTGATCTGGGCCCGTCATGGGCTGGCGATACGGCGCTGACGCCGTTACAATCTATGCTAACGTCGGTCGACGCTTATTTCAGGGGGCGCGATCATGATTGAGCCGAAGCTTGAAGTTCCCGCCGAGTTGCGCGATCTCGCGGAAAAGACCATCGACCAGGCCGAACAGGCCTTCAGCCTGTTCTTCGATGCCGCGAGCAAGTCGATGACGACGATGCCGGGCACCGGCACCGAGATTTCCAAACAGGCGCTATCGTTCACCGAGCAGAACATGAAGGCGGCGTTCGAGCATGCGCGCAAGCTCGTGCACGCGACCGATCTGCAGGAGGCGATGCGGATTCAGTCCGAATTCCTGCGCAGTCAGTTCACCAATGCCGGTGAACATATGCGCCAGATCAGCGGAAGCATGATGTCCGCAACCAAGGACGCGACAAAGGGCAAGTTCTAGCGCGGCCTTCGCGGCGCTTCGACGTCTAGCGGCGGCGCGCGACCGCAACGCCGAGCAGAAACGCGACGAACAGGCTTGCGAGCGGTGCCTCCCGGGTGACCGCACTCACCGTGGCCAGGGCACCGCCCGGCCGGCGCGAGGTTGCGATCGCCGCGCTGAGGCGATCGGCGGCCGCGCGAAGTCCGTCCGACACCTCCGTGATGGTGCGCGAAACGTCGGTCGCGGTGTCGATCGCTCGTTCACCGAGCGTAGGCTGCAGCGGGGACTCGGGTGTTTCCTGGCTCATATGCCGTGCCGCGATTTCACTGAGGGCGAGGCGACCGTCGGCACGTGAGCATGCTGGCAGCCACTTATCGTGGAAATTCGGTAGCTGTGGATTGGTTCCGCCGGCACACCTCGCTTTCTCATCACGGAACCGGAAACTTGCGCGCCGGTCGCGGTTTGTCTCCCTGGAGGAGACGGGATGACAATGCAGGCGCATGGCATAACCGAAGGCCGTTCGGTCAAGCATCGAGATCGGCATGGCGGTACGCCGCTGCTGGTTGCGGCCGTCGTTGCGATCCTCGGCGTGCTGGGTATGCTGGTCGTCGACCACGGTCCTTGGAATAAACCGAAAGTGCAGCCAGCCGCTTCCGCGAATTATTCAACGACCGGCGAGGCAGCACGTGCGGCTGGCGCGAAGGTGATGCCGACCGAGCCCAAGGCACCGATTGAGCCGGCACCGCCCGGCCCAAGGCCCCGCTCAACCGGCAAATCCGATCCCGCCGCAATAGACGGGGCGTTCGCGCGGATGATCAGCGCACGCTGACGAGCATGCCCCACGCGGCGGCGAAGCCCGCACCGACGAGAACCAGCACGGGACTGTCGCAGAAGATGCCGCCATATTGGCACATGGTAGCACCGATCGAGCCGATCTGATGATGGCCCGCGGCATAGAACAGGCCGGACAGGACCGCGAGCACGGCAGCAACGAAATACATCGACGCTTCCTCCTTGCAATCTAACGGCGGCGCGGGTCGGTTGACTGACACGAGCCAAAACTGTCCTGATGTCGGTACAAACATTGTGAGCCAATCGTCCGCTTGACGCGTCGGGCAAATCAGCGGCACACTGACATCATCGCAACGAGCATAAGGCGCTCGACGCCGGTTCGTCTTGCGATTCCAGATCACGCGCGGACTTTCACTCAAGGCGGTTTCTCACCGTCGAAGCCGACGCGTCCAATTTTACCGATCGCATTCAGATTGCAAAAACGGTTGACACGTCGGGCAACTCAGGAGCATAATCCGAAAATCAGAAATTGTTGAGCCCGCGCGGAGCAATCCGCGGCGGGCTTTTTGTTTGCCGTTTCATCAATCGGACGGCGGCCGCAACGTCACGACGCCACATCCTCCCAGCCCGTCGCCTGAGCGTCGTCAGCGCGCCGCCGTCCGAACCCTTTTTGAAACGAGCACGAAATTGGCCGGTGCGCGCGAACGCACCGGTCCTGCGGCGCGGCGAAAGCCGGCGCCGCCCGCGGCCCCACTCGTCAGGGATAAGGTTCGCGCCCCAAAGATCGTCGCCCGCTGCGCGATCTGCCGCACATTCATTCCATGGCCGTATCGCGCGCGGATGGCCGATCAACGAGGTTTCATGACCGCCTATCTCATATCGCTCGCGCTCGTATGTCTGATCGCCATTGCATTGTTGGAGGCGGCATGAGCGCCGAGATCATCCAGTTCATTCCGCGCCCGCGCCGGGATCGCGAGCAGACGGATTTTCCGACGACTACATTCCGATCGGCACTGCCCCGCCCCGAACCGGATCACGCGGACACGGCTCCGAGCGAATACCTCCCGTCCGATTGGCAGGAGAAGTGAGGTGGCGAAGACGATTACGCAAATCCGTTCGCTTGCGAGGAGTCACACGAGAAGCGCGATCAACGTGTTGGTCGGCGTGATGCGGTCCACGAGCGCAACACCGGCTGCCCGCGTCTCGGCAGCCAACGCCATCCTCGATCGCGGTTGGGGCAAAGCGCCACAGGCAATCGAGAATGGTGATGGAGCACTCGAGCTTGTGCACCGCATCGAGAGAATTATCGTGGAGCCGCAGGAGGTTGAGGGCGAGGATACTTGAAAGCTGCGGCCGCAGGCCGTCCCATTCGGCGGATCGCTAAAGCCGCTTCGTCGAGGATCCCTCCGATACGTTCAATCACATCATCGCGAACCCAGACCGCTATCGGGGTCGCTTTTGTTGATCGGATACGGAGAGAATTTCGCGGCCTGCTCGACCATGCTCAAGCACAGGCACTCTATGCGGCGACGAGACGGCTGAGCCCGCCCAGCGGGCAGCCTATGCGATATTTGCCGCCGTCCGTGTTTGTCCTTCCGGACAATTCCGATGTTCCGGAGACGGATTTCAATGACTGGCTTGCCGGCCTGATCCGGCCGCGTCCTCGTCAGTGACAGTCCACGGCCGACGATCTTCAGGGATCGCGAACACACCCGCCCGGCGCGCGAGCCGCTTTGCCTATCGAGAGTAGCCTTGTCGATCCTGAAAATTCCAACCGCAAAAGTGTTCGAGCCGCTGTTGCAGCCCGCGCGCTACAAGGGGGCGTTCGGCGGCCGGGGATCGGGAAAATGCGTGGTCTGGGACAAAGTCCTTGGGTTTGGGACGACGCCGCAACTTGCGGGAGACGTAAGCACATGGGCTGGCATGATCATGGGCTTCTATTTCGGAAAGCGCACGTTTGAGAATGTCGCCCGCATCATACGAAGGTGATCCAATGCAGGAAGCCGATATCAAAGCAATCGTGATGGAAACGCTGATCGAACAAGACCGGGTACGGCGGAGCGACATCGACGCTGTTGTTGTCAAGACCATTGCAACTGTCTTGACCTCATTCGGCTTCGAGGAGGGCGATAGGCGCGAGCTGCGCGCAGATTTTCAGCATCTGCGGCGGTGGCGACGGAGCGTCGAGCAGGCCCAAAGTTATACGTTCAAGGCGGTCATCACCGTGATCGCTACTGGCTTTCTCGGAGCTGTTTGGCTGGGCATCAAGGCAACGCTCGGAAAGTGACCAGCTTCGCCCCTGGCGCGGGCGAATTGATGTCCAGGGCATGGACCCGGGGACTTTGGCAAACAATGAACTCTCGAGGCGCAGGAATGTATCGGATCCGTGAGGTTGACGCGCAGGACGAGGAAATTGCCGACTCGCTCGCCGAGCTCCATCAACTGATATTCTGCGATGGGACCCGTGCACCGGACTTCGAGCAAGGATATTGGTGGCTCGCTTTCAGGGGATCGAAGCCGATCGCGTTCGCGGGCGTCATTCCATCAACCCATGTCACTAATGCTGGATATTTGTGCCGCGTTGGCGTCGCGATGCCGCATTGCGGCCACGGCTTGCAGGTGCGGCTTACTCGCGCGCTGGAAGCGCGAGCGCGGCGCGCCGGCTGGAACGCGATCGTCTCGGACACGACCGATAATCGGATCTCTGCGAATAACTTTATCCGGCTAGGCTATCGGCTGTTCGAGCCTGTCTCACCTTGGGCATGGCAGCACACGCTGTATTGGCGTAAGGAACTGGTCTAGAATCCGGCGAGATGGGGTGAGCTATCGCCAGCATTTCGACGACGTAGAGCGCCCGGTGGACGAATAGCCACCGGGCGCTTTTGTGTTTCCTGGAAGCGGTCCCTCCGATGGGCGCCTTCGGCAGTCATGGTCCCGGAGCGCTGAAATTCGCGGGCCCACAAACTTGCGAGCCTTGATCTCTGGTGATCGATCGATAAACTAAGCCAGATGGCTCGATCGTACGTTCAAATGTCTTGGAGATCGAACGAAGGAAGAGACCATGGTTGAGGTTGAGCGTGGGCTCGACGCCAAGGTGCCGCCAGGCCCAGATATGGATCGCTATTCGGTCATGGTCGCGCGAGCCAGGGCGCTTGTTCCGGCCCTGCGTGAGCGAGCGTCGCGGACCGAAGAGCTGCGTCGCTTGCCACCGGAGACCGAGCGGAATCTGCACGATAGCGGACTTTTTCGGATCCTGCAGCCCAAGCGCGTCGGCGGGAGCGAACTCGACTATGTTGCCTTGGTCGATTGCGCTGATGCCCTGGGGCAGGGTGACGCTTCGGTTTCCTGGAATTTTGCCAATCTTGCCAGTCACCACTGGATGCTGGGGATGTTTGCACCGGAGGCGCAGAGCGCGGTGTGGGGCGAGAATCCAGATGCGCTGATCGCATCTTCCTTTGTTTTCCCGGCCGGTCGCGCCAGGAAGACAAATGGCGGATATGTGCTGAGCGGCCATTGGCCGTTCTCATCCGGGGTGGAAGCATGTGGATGGAACATGCTCGCGAGCGTGGTGGCCTCGGATGATGAAGCCGACGGTGTCGAGTATCGGCTGTTCCTGTTGAACAGGCGGGACTACAGCATCGACGATACATGGAATGCGGCTGGTCTGCGCGGAACGGGATCGAACGATGTTCGCGTAACGGACGCATTCGTTCCCGAGCATATGACAGTCGCCGTCAGCGATCTTGCGGGTGGTGCAACGCCAGGCAGCGTCGTCAATCCGAACGCGCTCTATATGCTTCCGGTATTTTCGTTGTTTCCCTATGTGTTGTCCGGGGTCGGGCTGGGGAATGCCCAGGCCTGCCTTGACGATTATGTCGAGATCGCGCGACACCGCGCGTCGACGTATAATCGGGCCAAGATCGGGGACCTGCAGAGCACACAGATCAAGATCGCCGAGGCGTCGGCGAAGGTAGATGCCGCGCGGCTGATCATGCGCACCAACTGCGTTGAGGTGCTGACGGAGGTCCGGCGTGGCGATATCCCCGGTATTGCGGCGAAGACGAAGCTCCGGCGCGACGGCGCGTTCGCGGTCAATCTGTGCACCGAAGCGGTCTCTCTTCTGTTCGCGGCGAGCGGGGCGCGCAGCCTGTTCACCTCAGGAGCGTTGCAGCGCCAGTTCCGCGATGCGCATGCGGTGAACTCGCATCTCGCCTTCAATTTCGACGCGGCGGGCACCAATTACGGACGGGTAGCTCTTGGGCTGCCGTCTGAAAACCTGACCCTTTGAGGCGAGCCGGATGTCTGACTCACCCAAACATCCGCCGGATCCGGCCAGCGAGTTCGCCAGCGACAGTTCGACAATCGATCCTCGTGACTTCCGCAATGCGCTCGGTACATTTGCGACCGGGGTGACGATCGTCACCGCGATGTCGGCCGAAGGACGGCCGTACGGAATTACATGCAATTCCTTTGCGTCGGTATCGCTCAACCCGCCTCTCGTGCTGTGGAGCCTGGGCATGTTTTCGCAGGGGTTGCCCATCTTCCAGAATGCCAGCCATTTTGCCGTTAACGTGCTTGACGCCTCGCAGCAGGCGCTGGCAATGCAGTTTGCCAGATCGTCGGGCGATAAGTTTGCAGGTGTGAGCTGGACAGCAGGTCTCGGGAACGCTCCGGTGCTTGCCGACGTGGTCGCAAACTTCCAGTGCCGTGCCGCCAACCGTTACTACGGCGGAGATCACGTCATTTTCCTGGGGGCGGTGGAAGCCTACGCCTATAATCGGAACAATCCGCTGTTGTTCGCGCGGGGAGGCTTTGGCCGGTTCCTGGCTGACGATGGTGACAAGGCATCATGAATCGAAAGACGCCCGTCAAGCGAGCTCGTGCCAAGCAGAAGCGGCTATCGGCCGACGATCGTCGGAGTGAGTTCGTCACCAAGGCAACCGAGCTGTTTGCGGAGGAGGGATTTGGCGGCGGCACGCGTGCGCTCGCCCGCAAGCTCGGTGTGACGCAGCCGTTGCTTTATCGTTACTTTCCGAGCAAGGACGATCTCATCAAGGAGGTCTATCGCAAGGTATATCTCGAACCCCTTGAAATCGGCTGGGAGAAGTTGCTGTCGGATCGGTCACGTCCGCTCCGCGTGCGGCTTCAGGAATTTTACGAGATCTACACGGACGCAATCTTCAACCGAAAATGGCTGAGAATCTATCTCTACTCTGGCCTGAAGGGGCTCGATATCAATCGCTGGTATGTCGGCATGGTCAAGGACAAGATCCTGACCCGCATTCTCAGGGAATGCCGCCACGACGCCGGGCTCGCGACGCAGAGCAGACCGAGCGCCGCCGAGCTGGAACTAGCCTGGGTTTTTCACGGCGGCATCTTCTATTACGGGGTGCGCAAGTACATCTACGAAGCGCCGGTCCTCGACGACAAGGCTCAGATGATCAGTGACGCGCTGGACATCTTTCTCGCGGGATTTGAAAGGATGGCGGAGAGCGCAACTGATCGCCGACGGGCGCCGATCAAGGTCGTCGGCTGAGCCGCGCTACTTTTGCGCCGTCTGCCTCCGATACCAATCTCCAATGTCGCTCGCCGTCATGAGTGCGACGCCGTCATGGCTGGTCACGTAATCGAGCAAGGCCTCCAGGTACTTGATTCGATGCGGTACTCCCGTGATGTAGGGGTGCACCGAGATTGCCATGATCCGCGCATTCTCTGCGCCTTCGAGGTAAAGCCGATCGAACTGGTCGGTGCAGCGCGTCAGGAATTGTTCCGACGGAAGATGCTGCAACGCGTGAATGACAATGTCGTTGGTCTCGACGGAATAGGGAATCGTGGTCACGGTTCCGTGCGGCGTGGCGATATCCTGGGGTAGATCGTCGATCACCCAATCGGCCACGTATTCGATCCCGTTGAGGCGCAGCAGATCGAGCGTTTCTTCGGTCTCGGTCAGGCCCGGGCTTTCCCACGATCGCGGTGGCTTGCCGGTAAATCCCGCAATGGTGTCGACCGCACGCTTGATTGCATCCGCTTGGTTCTCGACCTTGTGCATAGGGCCCTGGATAAATCCATGTCCCATGAATTCGAAACCTGCCTCGAGCGCCGCCGACGCCACCCGCGGATAGCTGTTGCAAACGTTGGCGTTCGCGGCCAGCGTCACCGGTATCTTTCGGTCGGTGAGGGCCTTGAATTGCCGCCAGAAGCCGGCACGCATGCCGTATTCATGCCACGACCAGTTCGGCACGTCGGGCAGCAGCGGTTGGCCCATCGGTGGGCTCAGCACGGTACGCGGCATCGCATTCCCGATGCGCCATTCCTCGACATTGACGATGACCCAGACGGCAAGCTTCTTGCCGTCGGGCAAGGTCAGTTTCGGCCTATCGACCTGCGCCTGGTACGGAATGCGATCGGTAAAGGCCATGTCGAAACTCCCTAGATCACGTCGATGATCCGGTACTTGCGGCATTGATCCGCGGCAAGACCTTCTCGGCCATCAGGATCATCGACTGACGGCCCAGCTCGCGATCCTTCCAGTCCTTGCCGGCATAGAGCAGGGTTCCGAACGGGCCGGTTTCTTCCTGGAACGCCAGCAACTGGTCGGCCACGCTGTCGGGCGTGCCATAAATAATCAGCTTGTCGCAGATCGCCTCCAGCGTAACCTCGGCGTCAGGTTGGTCTCGTCGCGTCTTGAACAGCTCGAGCCGGCCGCCGCGCTTCAGCTTCGTGAACAGTTGGTGATAATAGTACACGTAGGGACTGTCGGGCGACGTGGCATAAGCCTTCGCGGTTGCTGCATCCTTTGCCACGAACACGCTCTTGGCGACGCGCCAATTGGCGGTGTCGGCCGTCCGATTCACTCGCTCGCACCCCTCGACGTATTTGGGCCAGTGACTCTTGACCCAGGCAGGCATCAGGAAGTTTGCCGAGATCGGATCCCAGCCGCGCGCCGCAGCCTCTGTGACGCCCCTTGAGAACGGCGCGACCGCGGTCACCACGATCGGCGGGTGAGGGGTCTGCAAGGGGCGCGCTACGAATCCCTGGCCGATATCCTCGATCAGAGTTCTCTTGACCGAGACGTTCCAATACTTGCCCTGCAAATCATAGGGCGGCTTGCCGGCCCAGATATCGAGAACTTGATTGATCGCCTCGAGGAACATCGCATTGCGGTCGGCGTCAAGATTGCCGAAAACCTCAGCGTCCGACAGCAATCCGCCCGGGCTTATGCCAAGTATGAAGCGGCCATCGAGCATGTGATCGAGCATGGCGACTGATGCGGCGGCTGCGGCTGGATGGGTGTTCGGCATGTTGATGGTGCCGGTTCCAAGCTTGATCTGCTTGGTTGCGGCTGCGAGCCAGGCAATGAAGGCGATGCTGGACGTGATGTTCTCGGCTTTGTCGGTGACATGCTCGCCGACATATGCCTCCGTGAACCCGAGCTCATCCGCGAGCAGGAAGGCTTCACGATCCTCCCGGAGCGATTGCCGCCAATCCTTGTCGAGAGGATGGATCGGCATCGTAAAGAACCCGAGCTTCAATATCCGCCTCCCTGCGTGTTGAACTTTAGTTGGCAGGAAACCTGCGTCCTTCCCAAGGTGAAGACAAGCCCTGCCGCGCAAATAATCACTCGATAAACAACCTTGACCTTTGAACAGGGCGGCCCTCTAATCGGGCAAACCAAATTGGGCCCGGGAGGCCACGCCCATATGAAAGCCGCGGCTTTTGCCTACGCCCGCGCGACCAGCGTCGTGAATGCGCTGGAGTTGCTTGCTGCGCATGGCGACAGGGCGAAGGTTCTGTCGGGTGGTCAGAGCCTGATGCCGGCGATGAACCTGCGGCTCCTTTCCCCGGACATTCTGGTCGATATCGGCGGCCTCGGCGAGTTACGTGGCATCGCCGTGAGGGGGGATGTACTAATCGTCGGCGCGCTGACGCGGCATGTCGACCTGCTCAGATCGCCGGAGATTGCACTGCATGCGCCGCTGTTGCGGGATGCCGTTGCCCAAATCGCCCATCCCGCCATTCGTAATCGCGGAACGATCGGCGGCAGTCTCGCCCATGCCGATCCGGCATCGGAACTGCCGGCCTGTGTCGTCGCACTTGACGCCGCGATCGTAGTTCGCGGCCCGGCCGGCGAGCGCCGGATTGCCGCGACGGAGTTTTTCAAGGGAATCTACGAAACGGCGCTGTCGCCGGACGAGTTGCTTGTCGCGGTCGAGGTGCCGGTCGCGAGCCAAGGCTCGACGTTCTTCTTTCAGGAGTATGCGCGGCGGCACGGTGACTACGCCATCGTTGGTCTTGCCGCGCGTGCTGTTGTTGCGGCTAGCAGGTTCACGGATCTTCGTCTCGGCTTCTTCGCGGTTGGCGACCGGCCTCTGCTCGCGGCGGCCGCCGGCAAGCTGATCAATGTATCCGTGGCTTCCGCCGTGCTCGCAGAGGCGGCGACAGCGCTAACCAATGAACTCGATCCGCAGCAGGATCAGCAGGCCACCGCGGCCATGCGCCGGCATCTCGCTACAGTCTTGCTCCGGCGCTGCGTGGCCGCGTTGCTCGGGCGTCCCGAACTGGCACGGGAGTGACCAAGTGAACGCTCCGGTTTCGGTCTCGCTTCTGGTCAACGGCGAACCCATCGATGCCGTTGTGCTGCCGCGGCTCAATCTCGCCGATTTTCTCAGGGAGAATCTGAAGCTGACCGGAACCCATGTCGGTTGCGAGCATGGCGTCTGCGGTGCGTGCACGGTCCGGATCGACGGCGAGATCGTCCGCTCCTGTCTGATGCTGACGGTCCAGGCGCAAGGCACATCTGTCGAGACAATCGAGGGGCTGTCCGACAGCGGTGAGATCGCCGATCTCCAGGCGGCGTTTCGGGAGCGCAATGCATTGCAGTGCGGCTATTGCACGCCGGGAATGCTGATGACGGCGCAGGACCTGCTCAAGCATGCGCCAGCGCCTGATCGGCAAGCGATCCGTGAGCATCTGTCCGGCAATTATTGCCGCTGTACCGGATATCAAGCCATCGTGGACGCTGTGGACGCGACAGCCAAAATGCGCGCGGAGCGGCCGGCATGACGGTGACCCGTGCGGCAACAGAAGCACTTTCGGTGCTCGATCGCCCGAACTCGTACATCGGCAAGACGGTGCCGCGGCCGAACCTCGACAGGTTGCTGCAAGGGCGCGGACGATACGTCAGTGACCTGGAATTGCCGCGGATGTTGCACGTGGTCTTCCTGCGTTCGCCACACGCCCACGCAAGGATCATGGCGATCAATGTCGACGCGGCCAAGTGCATGCCCGGCGTCATTTCCGTTGTCACGGGTCGTGAACTTGCAGCTGTCATCACGCCGTGGGTGGGCGTGCTCTCGCATCTAAAGGGATTGAAGTCGGCGCCGCAGCACGCGATCGCGGTCGATCGGGTCTGCTGGCAGGGTGAGGCCGTCGCGGCGATTGTGGCAACCAGCCGTGCTGCGGCCGAAGATGCCATGGAGCACATTTCCGTCGACTACGAGGAGCTCGAGGCGGTCACGGACATGCGAGTAGCGCTCGATCCGGCGACGCCCGTCATTCACGCGTCGCTCGGCGACAATCTTGCCTTTGAGCGCACCCTTAATGTCGGCGATGTCGACAGTGCATTGTCGGCGTCCGAGGTCGTCGAGGCCGACTTCGTATTCGGGCGCCACACCGGCGTGACGCTTGAACCGCGCGCCGTCGTCGCCGATTGGAATGCAGCCGAGGCGCGGCTCACGATCCATCAGGGCACGCAGGCGCCCCACATGGTGCAGAACATCGCGGCCCTGCATCTCGGGCTGAAGGAGGCGCAGGTCCGGGTGGTGTGCAAGGATGTCGGCGGCTCGTTCGGCATCAAGGTTCATATTTATGCTGACGAAATGGCGACCTACGCGCTGTCCAAGCTGCTACGGCGGCCGGTCAAGTTCGTGGCCGACCGCGTCGAGAGCTTCAACACGGATATCCACGCCCGCGATCATCGATGCAGGGGGCGGATCGGTGTCAGACCGGACGGTACGATCACGGCCTTCGAGATCGACGACCTGACGGGGATCGGTCCCTATTCGATGTATCCGCGCACCAGCGCCATCGAGGCAAACCAGGTGGTCAATCTGGTCGGCGGGCCGTATGCCACCCCGAACTATCGGGCGCGGGCGCGCGTCGTGTTCCAGAACAAGAACGTGATGTGTCAGTACCGGGCGGTCGGTCACCCGATTGCCTGTTCGGTCACCGAAGGCCTGGTCGATCTGGCCGCAGCCAAGATCGGCATGGACCCCGTCGAAATCCGCCGGCGCAATCTGATCGCAGACGATGCCTATCCCTGTGCATCCCCCTCGGGAATGAAGTTCGAGCAGCTTTCGCATCACGCCTCGTTGGCCAAGCTGCTGCAGATGATGGACTACGACGCATTGCGAGCCGAGCAAGCGGCCTTGCGCGCGAGAAACATTCACCGCGGCATCGGAGTAGCGAGCTTCATCGAAGTGACCAATCCGAGTGCAGCCTTTTACGGCGTCGGCGGCGCGAAAATCTCGTCGCAGGATGGCGTTGCGGTTCGGCTCGACGCGCAGGGCTCGGTGATCTGCCAGACCAGCATCACGGAACAGGGGCAAGGGTCGGAATCGCTGACGGCCCAGATCGTGGGCAGCGTGCTTGGCGTGTCGATGGAGCGGGTCCGGGTGATCCTGGGCGACACCGACAATACGCCCTATGGCGGCGGCACCTGGGCCTCGCGCGGCGCCGGCATCGGCGGCGAGGCCGCGTTGCAGGCGGCCAAGGCCCTGCGCCGGAATATTCTGGACGTGGCTTCGGCCATCCTGCAATCGACGCCGGCCGGGCTCGATATCGTCGACAACCGCATCGTCAACGCCGACGACGGCGCGCCGCGCATCGAGCTGAACGAACTGGCGCGGATCGTCTATTTCCGACCGGACACCCTGCCGCCGGGCGTCCAGCCCGAGTTGATAGCGACCCGGCATTTCGTTCCGCGCCAATATCCCTTTGCATTCACCAACGGTATTCAGGCCGCATGGCTTGAGGTCGACACCGACACCGGGTTCGTGACGCTGCTGAAGCATTGGGTTGTCGAAGATTGCGGCACCATCATCAACCCGCAACTGGTCGACGAGCAGATCCGCGGCGGAGTCGTGCAGGGGCTAGGCGCGGCGCTGTTCGAGAAATGCATCTATGACGAGCGCGGTCAGCTGACCAACGCCAATATGGCTGACTATCTGGTCCCGATGTCCGGCGAGATGCCCGATATCGAGATCGGCCACGTGGTGTCTCCGACGCAGGAAACGGAGCTTGGAGCCAAAGGCGCGGGCGAGGCGGGGACGGCCGGCGCGGCAGCCGCGGTTGCCAACGCGGTCAATGACGCGCTGCGGCCGATCGGCGCAATAATTACCGAGATTCCACTGACGCCTCAGGTTATCCTGACGGCCTTGGGACGTATCTGAGGCGGGGACGTTCCAGGCAACGATAACGCGATAAGCAAAACACAGACAGTGCACAGACAGTTCTTGGGGAGTAATGGTCATGACGAACAAGGTCACCAAAGCTGGATCGATATCGCGGCGTCGTCTGCTGACGACGGCAAGCGCCGGCGCCGCTCTCGCCGTCTCGCCCTTTCGCATCAACCTGCTGCAGGCCGAGGAAGCGCCCATCAAGATCGGCTTCCCCGTTCCCTTGACCGGTCCATACGGCGCCGAGGCCCAGGATCAGGTGCGGGCGGGGCAACTCGCCGTCGCCCAGTTCAATGATGCCGGCGGTCTCAACGGCCGCAAGGCCGAGCTCGTCGTGCGCGACGACAAGCTCAATCCAGGTGAGGCGGCGACGCGGACCTTGGAGCTGGTCGAGAAGGAGAAGGTGAATTTCGTCGTCGGCAGTCTGTCGGCTGCGGTTCAGCTCGCGATCAACAACGTCACCAAGGAGCGTGGCGTCATCTTCAACTCGATCAGCCAGTCCGACGCCATCAACGAGGCGGCGGACTTCAGCAAATACACGTTCCACGAGGCGCTGAACCCGCACATGACGTCAGGCGCGGTCGGCCGCTACGCCTTCGCCAAATTCGGCAAGAAGGTTGCGTTCCTCACCGCGGATTACGCCTACGGACACGAGATGGTGCGCGGCTTCCTCGAGGTCGGCAAGGAATTCAACATCGAGAACCTCGGTGACATCCGCCATCCGCTGGGAACGACCGACTTCTCCACTCTGCTGCCCCGTCTCCAGGCGCTGAAGCCCGACATCCTGTGCATCAGCAATTTCGGCCGCGACCAGCAGATCGCGCTGAAGCAGGCTACCGACTTCGGCATCAAGAAATCGATCCAGATCATTGCACCGCTGCTCTCGCATGCCAGCCGCGTCGCGGCGGGCCCCCAGGCGTTCGAGGGCGTCGTCGGCGGCTGCTCGTTCTACTGGGGCATCGAGGACAAGTTCGCCTCGACCAAGGCGTTCAACGACGCGTTCCGCAAGATGTATGACGGCAAGTTGCCGACCGACTACGGTGCGCTCGGCTATGGCGGTGTTCGGACCGTGCTCGAGGCGGTCAAGGGCGCCGGCAGCGTGGAGACCGACAAGGTCGTCGCCGCGTTGGAGGCCCTGAAGTACGACTACTACAAGGGGCCGCAATACTATCGCAAATGCGACCATCAGTCGGTGCAATCGGTGCTCGTGATCAAGTCGAAGTCCAAGGACATGAAGAACGAGTCCGATGTGTTCGAGGTTCTCTCGACCGAAGAACCCAACGAGAAGAACCTGCGTACCTGTGAGGCGCTCGGCCACAAGAGCTGAGTTCACGCGGCGCGCGCCGCGGGGCGGGGCGCGCCGTATTGAGGGGGACGAATGGCGGGCCTGAGCTTTGACCTGATTGCGCTGCAATTGTTTGCCGGGCTGGCGCTCGGCGCGATCTATGTGCTGTTTGCTATCGGCCTCTCGCTGATCTTCGGGATGTTGACGGTCGTCAATTTCGCCCATGGGGCGTTCTACATGGTGGGGGCCTATGTCGGGCTTTATCTGATCTCGATCGGCGGCAATTTCTGGATCTGCCTTGTCGCCGCGCCGATCCTGATCGGGCTGTTCGGCCTTGCGGTCGAACGCGTGTTGATCCGGCCCCTTTATGGCCGCGGCATCGACTATCCGCTGCTGCTGACCTTCGGGCTGAGCTACGTGATGGTCGAATGCGTGCGCATCGCCTTTGGCAAGACCGGCTATCCCTTCGACACGCCCGAGGTGCTCCAAGGCGCCGTCAACATCGGTGTCGGGTATTTCCCGCTCTATCGCCTGTTCGTGATCGGGGCGACGGCCGTCGTCCTGCTGGCGCTCTGGCTGTTCCTGGAGAAGACCAGCTTCGGGCTGATTATCCGTGCCGGCGCGCGCGATCCGCAGATCGTCCGCGTGCTTGGGGTCGATGTGTCCCGGGTCTGGCTGATCGTGTTCGGCATAGGTACGGCGATCGCGGGGTTTGCCGGCCTGTTGGCGGCCCCGCTTCAGGGCGTCATTCCGGAGATGGGCGGCACGATCCTCGCCGAAGCCTTCGTGGTGACGGTCGTGGGCGGAATGGGGTCGATCGGCGGCGCCGTATTGGCGGGCCTGCTGGTCGGTGTGGTGGTCAGCATGACCTCGCTGTTTGCACCCGAGATGGCCAAGGTTTCGATCTTTGCCCTGATGGCGATCGTTCTGATCGTTCGTCCCCAGGGCTTCTTCGGTCGCGCCGGATTGATGAGCTGAGCGAGGCATGACCGACGCAACCGAATTCATCAAGCAGCCCCGCGCCACGACGGCCGGCTGGTACGGGTTCGCAACGCGGCACCGCGCCAGCATTGTGGCCGCGGTGATCCTGATTTTCCCGTTGGTGATGCCGTTCACGGCGCTCGCCGTGAACATCCTGATCTACGGCTTGTACGCCCTCGGGTTCAACCTGGTGTTCGGCTATCTGGGCCTGCTGTCGTTCGGTCATGCTGCGCTGCTCGGGACCGGCGCCTACCTCTGCGGCATCGCCATCGTGCACTTCGGCTGGCCATGGTATGCGGCCATTGCGGCCGGGGTCGCCGGTGGCCTGTTGATGGCGCTGTTGATCGGTGTGCTCGCGATCAGGACCCGCGGCATCTACTTCGCCATGGTGACGATGGCGCTGTCGCAATGCGTCTACTACCTGTTCTATCAGGCCGTTGACTGGACCGGCGGCGAAAACGGGCTCCGCGGCATCAATGTCCGCACCATCGATCTGTTCGGCCTGCGGATCGATTTCATCAATCCGATGATCCGCTACTACGTCATTGCGGCCTTCGTGATCGCTGCATTCTTCGTGATGTCGCGCATTCTTGCGTCGCCGTTTGGTGCCGTCATCGAAGCGGTGCGAGAGAACGAGATGCGGGCGCGCGCGTCGGGCTATGATGTCACCAAGACCCGATTGCTGACCTTCGTCTTGTCGGGCGGCTTCTGTGGCCTTGCGGGCGCGTTGCAGGCGCTGCATTTGTCGATCGTTCCGATCGAGATCCTGCACTACGAGACGTCGGGCCTGGTTGTGATGATCGCGCTCCTGGGCGGCATGGGAACGTTCTTCGGGCCGATGATCGGCGCCGCGGTCTTCCTGGTTCTGGAGAACGTGGTTTCGGTGTGGACCGTTCACTGGCAGCTGATCGTCGGTGCCATCTTCATCGCATGCGTGTTGTTCTTCCCGGCCGGCATCTGGGGCACGTTGATTGCGCGAGGTCGACGATGACCGCCGCAGCAGGCCAGGCGAAGGAAATCATTCTGCGCACCAGGGGCGTCGGCAAGACGTTCGGGAAGTTTGTTGCGCTCAACAATATCTCGGCCGAGTTTTCTAGAGGGGCGATCACCTCCATCATCGGTCCGAACGGGGCGGGAAAGAGCACCTATTTCAATTTGCTGTGCGGCGCCTTTCAACCCACCAACGGCAGCGTGGAGTTCGAGGGCAAGGATGTCACCGGCCTACCTCAGCACCGCTTTGCCCATATGGGGATCGCAAAGTCCTTTCAGATCACCAGCGTGTTTCCGCAGCTCACGACGCGCGAGAACATCCGCGTCGGTCTGCAGGCCCTGGTGTCGCGATACGATATCTGGCGTCCTCGGGCGCGGCTGACCGAACTGGTCGAGCGCGCGGATGAGTTGCTGGCCCTGGTCGGATTGTGGGAGTCCCGGGAACGGGCGGCCAAGACGCTGGCGCATGGCGAGCAGCGGGCGCTGGAGATCGGGATGGCGCTTGCCAGCCAGCCCCGTCTGCTGCTGCTGGACGAGCCGACGGCCGGCATGAGTCCGGAAGAAACCCGGACCATGATGGACCTGATCGTGAAGCTCGCAAAGGAACGGACGGTCATCCTCGTCGAGCACAAGATGAAGCTGGTGCTCGGGATCAGCGATCGCATCCTCGTGCTGCATCATGGAGAACTGCTTGCCGAGGGAACGCCGCAAGAAGTCCGGCAGAACGAGGCGGTGAAGCGTGTCTATCTCGGCCAGCGGGAGCATTGAGGCGATGCTGCAGATCAGCAAGCTCAACGCCTGGTATGGCGCAAGCCACGCCCTGCAGGATATCAGCCTTGAGGTGACCAAGGGCGAGATCGTCTGCCTGATCGGCCGCAACGGTGCCGGCAAGACGACGACGCTGAAATCGATCATGGGTTTGATGGGGCGGACGCGCGGCTCGGTCACCTTCAAGGGTGAGGAGCTGCTGCGCCAACCGGCGCATGTGCGCTTCGCGTTGGGCCTCGCTTATGTTCCCGAAGAGCGGCGCATTGTGCAGGGGCTATCCGTGCGGGAAAATCTGCGGCTCGGGCTGGTGGCGTCGCCGGCGAAGAAGCGGGAAGCCGAACGGATCGACGAGATCGCTGGGATATTCCCTCGGCTGGCCGAGCGCATGGACCAGGAGGCGGTCACGATGTCCGGCGGAGAGCAGCAAATGCTCGCCATCGCGCGCGCGATGATCGCAAAGCCCGACCTGATCATGCTGGATGAGCCTTCGGAAGGCATCATGCCCGTGCTGGTCGACGAGATGTTCGAGCTGTTCCGCAGCATGAAGGCGCAGGGAACGACGGTTCTGCTGGTCGAGCAGAACGTCGAGCTCGCGCTTAGTATCGCCGATCGTGCCTATGTGCTGGATCAAGGCTCCGTCGTGCACCAGGCATCGGCGCAGGCGCTGCTGGCCGACGACGAAATCAAGGAGCGATACTGTTCGGTGTGAACAGGCTCCCGGGCAAGGACGCTTGCTTATTCCGCAGCGCTCGCGATCGCGTCGGCCTTGCGATTGGTGACCACGACCTTGATCGCGTCATCCACGCGGTCCCGCGCATATCTGAGCGCGGTCGGCAGGTCGGCCAGCGGAAACGTATGCGTATGGATCTTGGTCGCATCGAACCGCTTCGCCGCTATCAATTCCATGGCGCGGTGTGTGGCGCTGCGACCTTCGCCGCGGATGCCGTAGGCGTAGATGTTGTTCCGCACGAGATGCGCGATGTCCAGCGTCGCGGCCTCGTGCGGGAAGGCGGCCAGACAGATCCTGCCGCCACGATTGGTCATGTGAATGGCCTGGTTGAGTGTCACTTCGGTGCCGGCACATTCCACGACATAGTCCGCACCGATCCCTCCTGTTAGTTGCCTCACGACCTCAACGGCGTCTTCGTCGTTGATGTTGATAGCGCGGTCGGCCCCCAGCTCCTTGCCGATTGCCAGCCGCTTGTTGCGTGTGCCCGTCAGGATGACCGGGCGTGCGCCAAGCGCCTTGGCCACCGCGACTGCGAGCAGTCCGATCGGCCCCGGGCCGATCACCACGACGCTCTCGCCGGCGACCAATCCCCCCAGTTCCGTCAAGCCGTACATCGAGGTACCGGCAGTCACCACGAGTGTTGCTTCCGCATCGCTCATGGTATCCGGGACGCGCGCCAGCGTGTTGATGTGATTGACGGCGTATTCGGCGAATCCCCCATCCGTGGTAAAGCCGTTGGCGCGGTGGCCCTTCTCGGGCTTTCCATAGTTGAGACATGACGTGTACATGCCCTGGCGGCAGCGCTTGCACTGACCGCAGCCGGCATGAATCTCGACGCTGATCCGCTCACCGACCCTGAACTCGTCCACATCAGGGCCGAGCGCGGCAACCGTGCCCATGTATTCGTGACCCGGCGTGAAGTTCTTGTTGAAGGGCAAGCCGCCCTGAATGCTCGCCGGCGACCCCGCATGGATGATTTCGAGATCGGTTGCGCAGATCGCGACCGCATCGATGCGCACTAGCACCTCGGCACGTGACGGGACGGGTGTCGGCTTTTCACGAAGGTGGAGCTGGTCGGGGTCACCAAGGACCCAGGCTTCCATCAGGTCGGGAACGGGAAGATCGGGCGATGTCTTGACGCCGGGCGGCTGGTACATAGGCGCTTCCTCTTTCGGCTGATAGCCTAGCGCGAAACGACCGATCCTCGCGAGCATCCGATCGTCGGTGTCGGGGCCGTTGCATTTGTTGCACGGCAGCAAGCGCGTCGCAAAACGTTCATACGCGGCCTATACTTGGTCGCCTCGTTGATGTTGAAATCCTCATTGCATCCTCTCCCAGACCGGAGCCTCCCATGAAGACCGTCCGCCTTGTCCTTGCGTTGCTGGCGCTGACCTTGATCGCGCCGTGGCAATCCGCCAAGGCGGCCGACGTGATCTGCTACAACTGCCCGCCGGAATGGGCAGACTGGGCCTCGATGCTGAAGGCGATCAAGGCGGACCTCAACTACGACATCCCGCACGACAACAAGAATTCCGGCCAGGCGCTGGCCCAGATCCTGGCCGAGAAGAGCAATCCGGTCGGCGATATCGGCTATTTCGGCGTGACCTTCGGCATGAAGGCCAAGGCCCAGGATGCGCTCGAACCCTACAAGCCGGCGCATTGGGATCAGGTCCCCGCCGGCCTCAAGGACCCGGACGGCTACTGGACCACGATCCACTCCGGGACGCTGGGCCTGTTCGTCAACAAGGACGCGCTCGGCGGCAAGCCGGTACCGGCCTGCTGGAAGGACCTGCTGAAGCCCGACTACAAGGGGATGGTCGGCTACCTCGACCCGTCGTCGGCGGCGGTCGGCTATGTCGGCGCGGTTGCCGTCAATCTGGCGCTCGGCGGCTCGCCCACCAATTTCGATCCGGCGATCACCTTCTTCAAGGAATTGCGCAAGAACGATCCGATCGTGCCCAAGCAGACGTCGTATGCCCGCGTCGTCTCCGGTGAGATGCCGATCCTGTTCGACTACGACTTCAACGCCTATCGCGCGAAATATTCCGAAAAGGGCAACTTCGAGTTTGTGATTCCCTGCGAAGGCTCGGTGGTGTTTCCCTATGTCGTCGGTCTCGTGAAGAACGCGCCCGACAAGGAGAAGGCCAAGAAGGTGATGGACTATCTCTTGTCCGACAAGGGGCAGGCGATCTGGACCAATGCCTATCTGCGTCCGGCCCGCCCGATCGAGCTGCCGGCTTCCGTGAAGGGCAAATTCCTCCCCGACAGCGACTATGCCCGCGCCAAGAGCGTGGACTGGGGCGAGATGGAAAACGTGCAAAAAGCCTTCGTCGACCGCTATCTCGCCGAGGTCCGCTGAGGCAATATGGTGCCCTTGCCGGGGCACCACCCTTCCGATGCCGCAAAAATCCTTCGTTTGGCTCTGCCTGCTGCCGCTTGCGGTCGTGACCACGGCGTTCTTCCTGTTGCCGATGGCGCGCCTGGTGGTCGCAGGCGCCGAAGGGCCGCACGGGCTCGCCGGATATCTCGCGATCCTGACGGAAGGCCGCTATCGCGCGACGCTGATCAACACCGTGCTGCTGGCCGCGGCAACCACGGTCGTGACGCTGATCGTGGCGACGATTGCGGGCATGTTTCTGCAGCGGCACCGCTTTCCCGGGCGGGCCGTGCTGATAGCGATGCTGACCTTTCCGTTGGCGTTTCCCGGCGTGGTGGTCGGCTTCATGATCATCCTGCTGGCGGGGCGGCAAGGACTGATCGGCGACCTGTCGAACCGGATCTTCGGCGAGAAGTTCGTGTTCGCCTATTCGATCTACGGGCTCTTCCTGGGCTATCTCTACTTCTCGATCCCGCGCGTGATCCTCACCATCATGGCGGCCGTGCAGAAGCTCGATGTCGGTCTGGAGGAAGCCGCGCGTTCGCTCGGCGCGAGCCCCTGGGCGGTGCAGCGTGACGTCGTGCTGCCGGCGCTGGCGCCGGCTTTCGTTGCGTCCGGCGCGATCGCGTTTGCGACCGCGATGGGCGCGTTCGGGACCGCCTTCACGCTGGCGACCAACATCGACGTGCTGCCGATGCTGATCTACACCGAGTTCACGCTGGCCGCGAACTTCGCGACGTCAGCGGCGCTGTCGGTGGGGCTTGGCCTGATCACCTGGCTCATCCTGGCGCTCGCCCGCACGTTCAGCGGCAGCGCGGTCGCGGCGGCCGGGTGAAAGCATGCGCGATCGCCTGATCTTCACCAGCCAGTTCATCTTCACGCTGCTCGTTGCGGCGTTCCTGGTGGTGCCTGCGGGGCTTTCGATCTCCGCCGGCGTCACCGTCAATTACTTCCGAGGCATCCAGTCCGGCGTGACCCTGCAATGGGTCGCGCAGGTCTGGGAGCTCTATGCCGGCACCATCCTGCTCTCTTTCGTGATCGCGTTCGCAACCCTTGCCGTCACGCTGCTTGCGGGTGTTCCCGCGGCCTACGCATTGCATGCGCGGGGCGGGCGGCTTGCGCGGATCGTCGAGGAGATCATCACGCTGCCGCTGGCGATCCCGGGGCTTGCGATTGCGCTGGCACTGCTGCTCGCCTATGGCAGCTTCGGCGACTTTCGCCGGTCCTGGCTGTTCATCCTGGTCGGCCACGTGATCTTCACCATGCCGTTCATGGTGCGGTCGGTGATGGCGGTGTTTGCCACCGTGGACATCAAGACGCTCGATGAAGGGGCTGCCTCGCTTGGCGCATCGCCATGGCGACGCTTCCGCGACGTCATCGTGCCGAACGCGCTGCCGGGAATTCTCGCCGGCGCCTTGATGGTGGTCACGCTGTCGCTCGGCGAATTCAACCTGACCTGGATGCTGCATACGCCGTTGACGAAGACATTGCCGATCGGGCTCGCCGACAGCTACGCCTCGATGCGGCTCGAAGTGGCTTCGGCCTACACGCTGATCTTCTTCGTGATGATCATTCCGCTGCTGGTCGCGATGCAACTCTTGGCCGACGGGGATCACAAGCGATGAGTACGGCGGGGCACGGCGCAGCGGTGCGGATCGAGGCCTGCGGCAAGACCTTTGCCGACGGCACGCGGGCGCTCGATCCGGCAACCCTCGACATCGCGCGCGGCGAGACGCTGGTGCTGCTTGGCCCGTCGGGTTGCGGCAAGACCACGATGCTGCGCATCATCGCGGGCCTCGAGCTGCCGGATGCCGGCGGCAAGGTGCTGTTCGACGGCAAGGACATGACCTCGGTCCCGATCGAGCGGCGCAATGTCGGGATGGTGTTCCAATCCTATGCCCTGTTCCCCAACATGACGGTGGCGGACAATATCGCCTACGGGCTGAAGATCCGCGGCGTTGCCAAAGACGAGCGTGCCAAGCGCGTCGCCGAACTGGTGAGTCTCACCAACATCACGGGGCTGGAAAGCCGCCGCATCGACCAGCTTTCGGGCGGCCAGCGCCAGCGCGTGGCATTGGCGCGCGCGGTCGCGATCCGGCCCGGGATCTTGCTGCTCGACGAACCCCTGACTGCCCTTGACGCCGCCTTGCGAGACCGGTTGCGCAGCGAACTCAACCGGCTGTTGCGCGCGCTCGGAATCACGACGATCTATGTCACCCATGATCAGGCGGAAGCCATGGAACTGGGCGACCGGATTGTCGTCATGCGGAAAGGCATGATCGCGCAGATCGGCACGCCGCGCGAGGTCTACTTCGCGCCGAAGGATCGCTTTGTCGCGGAATTCATTGGATCGGCGAACATCATCGAAGCCCCGATCGAGAACGGCGCCATGATGCTGCCCGGCGGGCGATTGCCGATCGAAGGTGGCGCGACGACGGCGAACGCGACCGTCATGATCCGCCCCGAAACCATTCGCGTGGTGGAGGCTGGGGCAGGTCTGCTTGCGGGCATTGTCGATTCCGTCAGCTTCATCGGCGACCGGCAGCGCATTGTCGTGGGCAGTGCGTCGAGCAAGCCGCTCAATGTCGACGCGCCGAACACAATTCAGGCCAAGGTCGGTGATCGAATAGGGCTGTCGATCGCGGCCGACGCGGTTCGTCTGCTGCCTTCCGAACCCTGAGATTGATCGATGCCGTCGAAACCCGTCCTCATCGCCCAGATATCCGACCTGCACATCAAGCCGCCGGGCGCGTTGGCCTATGGCCGGGTCGATACCGCGAAGGCGCTCGAGCGCTGTGTGGCTGCGCTCAACGCGTTCGAGCCGGCGCCCGACTTCGTCGTCATCTCAGGCGATCTCGTCGATACGCCGTCGATCGAGGAATACGACTATCTCAAGCGATTGCTCGCGCCGCTGCGCCTGCCGTTTGCCGGCGTTCCCGGCAATCACGACTCGCGCGAGTGGATGCGCGCCGCGTTTCCTGCCGCTCCCTATGTGCACGCCGCAGGCCCACTCGACCAGAAGGTCGAGGTCAACGGCCTCGATCTGCTGCTGCTTGATTCAAGCGTCGCCGGGAAGCCGCACGGCATGCTGGAAGCGTCCACGCTGCAATGGCTCGACTCGGAGCTGGCGGCGGCAGACGACCGGCCGGCGCTGCTCTTCCTGCACCATCCGCCCTTCAAGAGCGGCATCTGGCATATGGACCGGCAGGATCTCTTCAATGCCGGCGAACTGGCAGGAATCGTCAGGCGACGCCCGAGTGCGCGGCTGATCGGGTGCGGGCATGTGCACCGTGCCATGCTGACCGGCTTCGCCGGGATTCCGGTGACACTGTGCCCCGCGCCGAACCATGCGGTCGACCTGGACCTTGGGCAGCTCCGCGTACCGTCGTTCAAGGTGGAACCGCCGGCGTTTCATCTGCACGCATGGTTTCCCGGGCCGGATTTTGGACAGTTGGTCACGCACCAGGTGCCCATCGGCCAGTTTGACGGACCGCACCCGTTCTTCGGGCCGGACGGCAAGCTGTTGTGAGTTGGTGGTGGCGCTAACCTCGCGCACGGGCGGTTTTGCCAGGCGGAATTGTCATTGCTGGACTGGAAATTCCGGATCACGGACGGCTATTGCCTGCAATTGAGCGTTGCATAGACACATATTTATTCCAAATTGTAGCTTGGATGCCTTCTATCCCAATGCCGCCGGCCCGGGCCTATTGTTGCTGTAGGGCCCCGGTGGGGCTATAGTCTCGGAGCTTTCATTGATCGATGGCTCTGTCGGCGTCCGCTCTGCTGTCGGGCGGCCGATTGAACGCAACACAATCAGTCTGGATCACGATGACCGGTGCGCCGCAAATGGAACGAACTGCCGGCGCGCCGTTGTTTGCGAACAACAAGCTGTCGGTGCTGCGCAAGCATCCCTATTTCGCCGACCTCGAGCCCGAGGCGTTCGATCAGCTCTGCCGCTACGCCAAGCACATCACGCTGAAGCGCGGGACGACGATCTTTTCCAAGGGCGATCCGGGCACCAGCCTGATCGCGGTGATCTCGGGCACGGTGAAGATCAGCATCTCGTCGCCGGACGGTCGCAACGCGATTTTGAACCTGATCGAGGCAGGCGAGATCTTCGGGGAGATCGCGCTGCTCGATGGCCTGTCGCGGACCGCCGATGCCACCGCCAACACCAATTGCGAGCTGTTCGTCATCGACCGGCGCGAGTTCATTCCGTTCGTGCGCAGCCAGCCGACGCTTGCGATGAAGTTCATCGAACTGCTTTGCGAAAGATTGCGCCGGACCAGCGATCAGGTTGAGCAGGTGATCCTGCAGAACCTGCCCGGCCGCCTCGCCAGCGCGCTGCTGCGTCTGAGCGACAAGCACAAGCGCGAGCCGCAGGGACGCACCATCTCGATCACCCAGCAGGAGATCAGCGAGATGGTCGGCATGACACGCGAGAGCATCAACAAGCAGCTCCGGGCGTGGGCGATTCGCGGCTGGGTCAGGCTCGAGCACGGCGCGATCGTCGTGCTGAAGCCCGAGACGCTGCAAGAGCTGGTCGACGCCGGGGCGAACGACGGCGAGTAGCCGCCGTCCGCTTGATCCGTCCTGCATTTCACGAAACGGTGAGCCGAACAAAGGCTGTGAAACCATTCACATCGGCCTTGCGTGCTGTGCGGTAAGTGACCCCTCGGTGGATCACGTCCGCAATGTGGAGGAATCCATGCAGGGCTCTTTCGACAACCGACAGCAAGACCCCGAAAGCAACCAGGATCCAAAAAGCAACTACGAGAGCTTCAGCATCAAGTTCATCGCTTTGCCGTTGCTCGCAATCGTTGCGTTGATCGGGATGCTGGTCAGTCACCCGGCCGCGGTCAAATGGATATCGGACGCGGCGCAGGCCGAGTTCGTTGGAACTGACGCCGTCTACGCCGATCCGGTGCCCAACATCGCGCAGACGGCGCCCGCTGCCCAGCCGCGCAATGAGATGCGGACGGTGAAGGCCTACTGATTGTCGTTGCCATCGTCGCAGGTCAGGGCGCGACGACGGCAATTCACATCGTCCAACGGTCCGCCGCCATCCTCACGCGGCAACGCCGAGCAGCTTCGCTGCGGTCCGGCCGAGAATGTTGGCCTTGTCGTCGTCGCTCAGCGATGCGCAGGCGAAGATGTGATCGACCGGCGCCAGTTGCCAAGGATACGGATAGTCGCTTCCCAGCACGATCTGGCCGGCGCCGACCTGGGCGGCGAGGTGCCGGACGGCCTCAGGCGTGAAGATCAGCGAGTCGAAATAGATCTGCTTGAGATAGTCGGTCGGCGCCTTCTGGAGCTTGATCTCCGGATTGCATCCCTTGGGCCCGACCAGGCAGGGATGGTCCGAGCGATCGGCATAGGAGGGAAGGTAGCCGCCGCCATGCGCGGCGATGATCTTCAATCCCGGGAAGCGGTCGAGCGTGCCCTCGAAGATCAGGTGAGAGAGCGCGATCGTGGTCTCGAGCGGATTGCCGATCGTGTTGCCGAGCCAGCCATTGCCGGAGAGCCGCTTGCCGAGCTCGGGCACGCCCTGCGGATGGATGAACAGCGGGACGCCGAGTTCCTCGGCCTTCGCCCACACCGGGTGAAACCTGGAATCGGAGAATTCGACGCCGTCGACGACGCCGCCGATCGCCGCACCCTTCAGCCCCTGCTTCCTGACCGCGGTCTCCAGCTCCTGCACCGCAAGGTCCGGCGCCTGCAACGTCAGCGAGGCGAAGGCCGCGAACCGGTCGGGCTTCGAGGCGCAGAGTTCGGCGAGTTTTTCATTCTGGGTTTTCACGATTCGACCGGCAAGATCGCGATCGCGGTCGTACCAGAATGGATTGATCGAGAGCACCTCCATGTCGACGGCCTGCGCGTCCATTGCGGCCAGGCGCTTGTCGACCTCGACGAAAGCTTCGTCGGCGCCGTTGACCGGCGGTAGTTGATATTTTCCAGCATCGGCGCCGAGCAGGGCGCCCGCCTCGCGGAAGTGGCAATGCGAGTGAATGTCGATCGTCTTGATGCGCTTGCCGTCGACGGTGACCGGCAACTTCTGGCGCGATTGCTGCGCATTCGCGTTGTGGACCAGCCCGCAGCTGCAGAACACGATGCCCGCCGCCGCATTTGCTCCCGCTTTCAGGAAATCCCGCCTTGTGGTCATGACGATCGCCTCCCTGTCTTTTTGTTATGGACGGGCAGCGTAGGGATGCCGGTTAGCGGTCGCAAGATCACACGCTGTGCGTGTCGCGCAATGTTGATCTGCTCAGACCGGCTTGATCCCGGCCTTTGCGATGATGTCGCGCCATTTCGGAACTTCGTCCGCGATTCGCTTGCGCATGCCGTCAGGGCCGTTCGCCAGCACCTCGAAGCCGTCATTGCGCAGCTGCTCGGCG
This sequence comes from Bradyrhizobium sp. USDA 3364, assembly GCF_054056355.1. Lineage (NCBI taxonomy): Bacteria > Pseudomonadati > Pseudomonadota > Alphaproteobacteria > Hyphomicrobiales > Nitrobacteraceae > Bradyrhizobium > Bradyrhizobium sp. USDA 3364. The sequence continues at coordinate 47,985 of NZ_JBSRYG010000002.1, read as the reverse complement.
ATCTTCGGCCGCTTCAGGACCTCGATCGATTTCGCCGATAGCAATTCGACGACAAAGGAGGGCGTATTCGCGGGCGCGAGAAAGCCTTGAAAGGTGTCGGAGACGAAATCCTTGTAGCCGAGCTCGATCATGGTCGGCACATCGCGCAAATCGAACCAGCGATGGGTTCCCGTGACCGCCAGGGCCTTGAGTGCGCCCGACTCGATGTGCGGACGGGCGGGCGGGAGCGCCGCAAGCGCGACCTGGGTCGTTCCGCCCAGGATCGCCTGGATCGCGGGACCTGCGCCCGAGAACGGCACATGCGTCATCTGGATCCGGCCCATGAACTTGAACAGCTCGCCGGCGAGATGCGGCGTCGTCCCGAGGCCCGGACTGGCATAGTTCAGCTCGTCCGGGTTGGCCTTGGCGCGTGCGATCAGGTCGGCGACCGAATTGATGCCGAGCTTCGGATCGACCAGGATCACGTTCGGCGACGTGCCGAGTTCGGCAATCGGCGCAAAGTCCTTGTCGGGATCGTACGGGATCTTGGCGTAGAGGCCCGGATTGACCACATAGGCGCTCGACGCGATCAGCAGGGTATAGCCGTCCGGATCGGCATGCGCCGCAAGGCCGATCCCGATATTGCCGCCGCCGCCGGGACGGTTCTCGACCACGATGGTGCCGCCGAGCGCTTCGCCAAGATGGGTGCCGAGGATGCGGGCCATGATGTCGGTCGGTCCACCCGGCGCGAACGGCACGATGATCTTGACCGGGCGTTCCGGATAGCTTGCGGCCTTGGCCTCGCCAGCGAGGCCAGCGATCACGAGCGCGCCACTGGCCTTCAGGATGGAGCGACGCGAGGTAGGAGCCGACCTGCTGCCTGTCATCGGATATCCCCTCATCCGCATCACGCTTCGAGATCGAACACTGCCACCGCGCGGATCGGCGAGGCGGTTCCGTCGCGCCATTTCATCGGCAGGCCGATGAAGGTGAACGGCCCCTGGCCGAGCAGGGCTTCGAGATTGCACAGGCTTTCGATGTGGGTGATATCCAGATCGAGGCAGACCTTGTGAACCAGCAGGTTCTCGTCGCTGTCGGGGCCCGGCCGCATCGAGTCGATGCCGAAATGAACGATGCCTTGCTTCGCCAGCCATTCGGTGGCCGCGACATTCACGCCGGAATTGTCGGTCGAGTATTCCTTGCGCGGAAACGTCCGTGCGTGATGGCCGGTGCAGAGCAGCACGGTGCCGCCCTTCGGGATCGGCCGTCCGGCCGCCTTCACGGCCGTATCGAGGTCGGACGGCGTGATCTCGGCACGCGGTGCAATATGGCGCAGGTCGAGGCAGATGCCCGGCACGATGCACTTCTCCAGCGGATATTCGTTGATCGGGATGCCGCTCGGGCCGAAATGCCGGGGCGCATCGATGTGGGTTCCGCCGTGGTCGGGCATCGAGATGAACATCGATGCCAGCCCGTAGACGTTTCTCGACTCCGCCAGGGCTTCCTCGTGGTTCTTCCACATCCCGTGCATGATCGGCGGATGGCCGGGATAGCTCGGCGTGCGGTGATAGAGCTCTCGGCTCAGGTCGATGATCCTCACGACGGTGCCCTTTCTTGACGGAGCCGGCGCAGACGCGCTTCTGCCTGTCATGCTGACGCGTTTGCCGCGCCTGCGCAAGATGACGCTCGCCTTCAGTGCAGAACCTGAAGTTGCCGCGGCAGCCACAGCGAGATCTCCGGGACATAAGTCACGCACAGCAGGACAAAGAACATCACCGCGTAGAATGGCCAGATCTTGCGCATGACCTGCTCGATCGTGACCTTGCCGACCGCGCAGCCGACGAACAGGATCGCGCCGACCGGTGGGTGGCACAGGCCGATGCCGAGATTGAGCAGCATGATCATGCCGAAATGCACCGGATCAACACCGAAGTTTTTCATGACCGGCAACAGGATCGGCGTTGCGATCAGGATCGACGGTGCCATGTCGACAAGCGTGCCGAGCACCAGCAGCAGGACGTTGATCAGGAGCAGGATGACGTACTTGTTGTCGGAGATCGACAGGAAGAAGGCGGTCATCTTGGCCGGCATCTGCGTCAGCGCCATGATGTAGCCGACGCTGGAGGCGCAGGCGATCAGCGTCATCACCATGGCGACGGTGCGCAGCGTGCGATGCAGCAGCACCGGCAGGTCGCGCCAACGATAGTCGCGGTAGATGAACATGGTGACGAAGAAGGCCCAGATGCAGGCGATGGCGCCGGCCTCGATCGCGGTGAAGATGCCGCAGAGAATGCCGCCAAGGATGATGACGAGGGTGATGAGACCCCAGGAGGCATCGATGGCGATCCGGATCGCATCTTTGGCCGGCACGGTCTGGCCATGCGGGTGCTTTTCGCGGTAGGCGATGGCCAGGCACAGAATGATCAGTGAGAAGCCGAGCAGCAGCCCCGGAAACACGCCGGCCATGAAGAGGGCGCTGATCGAGATCGTTCCGCCCGTCGCCAGCGAGTAGAGCACCGCATTGTGGCTCGGCGGGACCAGCAGGGCCTGAACCGACGAGGTGATTGTCAGGTTCGTCGCAAACACGCGCGGATAGCCGTTTTGCTCCATCTGCGGGATCATCACCGAACCGATCGCGGACGTATCGGCAACGGCCGATCCCGAAATGCCGCTCAGGAATGTCGTGGCAAGCACGTTGACGATGGAAAGGCCGCCGCGCAGGCGGGTCAGTCCAACCAGCACGTCAGCAAACGCAACCAGGCGCCGGGCCATGCCGCCCTCTGCCATGATGGCGCCGGCCAGCACGAAGAACGGGATCGTCAGCATCGCAACCTTGCTGACGCCGTCGGAAATCTTCAGCATTACCGCTTCCAGCGGAATGCCGATCCACAAGGCGCCGACGATGGCCGCCATCGCCAGCGAGTAGGCGATCGGCATGCCGATCAGGAAACAGAACAGCATGGTCGCGAGCAGGATGGAGATGTCCATGATGGCTTCTCGCGGTCAGTCGATCGATACTTCGCGATGCGATCCGATCGGATCGGGTGGCGCACCGAGAAAAATCCGTTCGATGATGAACAGGAGCAGACAGGCGCCGCCGATCGGAATCGGAAGATAGGTGACGCCGACCGAGAGGGACGGGAAGTCGGCGATCGTATTGTACCAGGTCACCTCGACGAGCCGATAACCCCAGATCATCATGAACAGCGCGATCAACCCCATCAGCAGCTGGACGACGAGGTCGGCAAGGCTGCGGAGTGGGTCCGGCAGCTTGCCGGCGAAATAGCCGACGTTCATATGCAGGTTGAGCCGATACCCGGCGGCCGCGCCGATGAACGTCACGACGATGGTGAGCAGCACCGCGAGCGGTTCGGGCCAGGATGCGGCGCTGTTGAGCACATAGCGCGTGAACACCGCCCAGGGGATAACAGCTGAAATCAGGATCAGCGCAACAGAGCCCGTGATGACGCAAGCAAGATACAGATAGTCCATCGCGCGGCGATAGGATCCGGCCATGTCATGTCCTGTGGTATGTCGATTTCCTGTGCGATGTCGTGTCAGGCAGACTGGATGCGCCCGATCATGTCCTGGTATTTCGGGCCGTACTTGTCCCATACCGGCTTGACCGCGTTCTGGAACGGCGCCTTGTCGGCAATCTCGATGATCTCGCACCCGGCGGCCTTCGCCTTGTCCATCGCCTGCTGCTCGTAGATGTTCCAGAGCCCGCGCTCTTCCATCTGCGCCTCGCGGGCAAGCTTCCTGATTAGTGCCTGGTCATCGGCCGTCAGTGCGGACCAGGCCCGTTTCGCGAACACCAGCAGTTCGGGAACGATCAGGTGCTCGGTGAGCGAGAAGTGCTTCGCTGCGGTGTAGTGATTGCTGAAGACGTAGCTCGGGGGATTGTTCTCGGCGCCGTCGATGACGCCGGTCTGCAGCGCGCTGAACACCTGGTCGTAACCCATCGCGACGCCGTTGCCGCCGAGCGCGTTCATCATGTCGATGAAGATCGGATTGCCGATCACGCGGAACTTGAGGCCCTTGATGTCGGCGATGGTCTTGATCGCGTGCTTGGTGTTGTAGAGGCTGCGCGCTCCGGAATTCATCCAGCACAGCGCGACCAGCCCCGCATTCGGGCTTGCGGTGATCTTGTCCAGCAGCTCCTGGCCGATCGGGCCGTCCATCATCCGCTCGGCATGCGCCATGTTCTTGAACAGGAAGGGCATGTTGACGACGTTGATGTCGTCGACGATGGGACCGATCGAGCCGGCGCTGACGCGCAGCATCTGGATCGCACCGATCTGGGTCTGCTCGATGGTTTCCTTCTCGCCGCCGAGCTGCATCGACGGGAACATCTGCACCGATAGCCGTCCGTTGGTCGTCGCCGCCAGCTTCTTGCCGAGGTTCTCCGTCGCCACCACGGTCGGGTAGCCCGGCGGCTGGACGTCGGATGCCTTGAAGACGGCCTTGGTCTGGGCGACCACCGGCGATGTTGCAGCGGCCGCGCCAAGGCCGGCACCCATCCACATGACGTCGCGACGGCTGAGCCGCGCAACGCGGTGCTGTGATCGGCGTGCATGATTCATGTCGTTTCCTTCCTGCAGTTTTTTGCCCGGATCGCTCGACTAGTTCAGCTGGTCGAAGAACTCCGGATTGTCGTGTTTGGTGGTGCCGATGTCGGCGAGCAGCCGTTCCAGATGCCTGACCATTGCAGTCGCCGCGGATGATGCATCGCGCGCCTCGATCGCCGTCATCACGGCCTCGTGCTCGGCGATCACCTCGGCCATTCGCCCGCGCTGCGGCAGCGTGAGGCGCCGGAAACGATCGATGTGAACCTTGACCTGCAAGATCAGCTTCCAGATGCCTGGGTATCCTGCGATGTCGGCGATTGCGGCATGAAAGGCCTCGTCGGCCTGATGGAACGCCTCGCGGTCTCCGGCCGCATCGGCCTCACGCTGGCGCGCGAGGATGGAATGCAGGCCGAGGAGCTGGCTCTTGCTCGCGCGCTCGGTGGCCATGCGGGTCGTGGTTTCCTCCAGCGACCTGCGGACGATGATCGCCTCGGGGAGCGCTGCGAGCGGGATGCGCGACACGAAGATGCCGGATTGCGGGAAGATTTCGACCAGGCCCTCATCCGACAGGCGGAGGATGGCTTCGCGCACGGGCGTCCGGCTCACGCCGTGGGACAACGCGATCTCCGCTTCGAGGATCGGATCGCCCGGCTTGCGCTGCAGCGACACCAGTTCGGCGCGCAGGTCGGCGTAGATCCGCGCGGCGGCAGTCGCAGCACGGGGGCGGCCGCCTCGCCTGTGACCGGCGGGGTTGCGGAGCTCCGACTTTTTCGGCAAGCGGGCGGGCATTTCTGCTCCCAAAAGTGATATATTAGTATATGAAGTCATCATGGAAGGCAAACGAGCATCGCGCGCATCCCGGGAGGTCACATGACCGACTACCGCAAGTTATTCGATCTCACCGGCAAGACTGCCGTCGTGCTGGGAGCGGCGTCAGGGATCGGCAAAGCGGCGGCCGAAGCGTTGGCCTCGCTCGGGGCGCGCGTGCTGTGCGCCGATCGAACCCAGGAAGGCGCGGACGCAACCGCGGCTGCTATCCGGCGGCAGGGCGGATCGGCAACGGCCGTCGGCTGCGATGCCGCTGACCGCGCTGATGTCGGGGCGCTCGCCGCGAACGCGCTGGCGGAATTTCAACGCGTCGATATCGCGGTGACGACGCCGGGGCTGAACATCCGCAAGACCATCCTCGATTACACCGAGGAGGATCTCGACCGCGTCATCAACCTCAATATCAAGGGCACGGTCTGGTTCTTCCAGGCGTTCGGCCGCCTCATGGTCGAGCAGCAGGGCGGCAGCCTGATCGCCTGCTCGTCGGTGCGCGCGGTGACCATCGAGCCCGGCCTTGCGGTCTATGGCTCGACCAAGGCTGCGATCGGACTGCTGGTGAAGGGCTTCGCGTCCGAAGTCGGGCGATCCGGCGTTCGGGTCAATGCGATCGCGCCGAGTATCGCGGAAACCGCGCTGACCGGCCCGTTCAAGCAGCGGCCGGATATCTACAATCTCTATGCCGGCCACACCGTGTTCAATCGCTGGAGCAGTGCCGACGAGGTTGCCACCGCGGTCGCTTACCTTGCATCTGATGCGGCGAGCTATGTCAGCGGCAGCACGCTGTTCGTCGATGGCGGCTGGACTGCGGTCGATGGACCGCCGACGGGTCTCACACAGTTGGCGCGCTAGGTTGCATCGGAAACGAAGCCGGCCTGGCTGCGTGGCCCGGATGTCTCGGGCGATGTCAGCAGCGCGATCAAGCGTTGCGCCTGCGACGCCGACGATGCCTGCGTCGGGATGGCAGCCGTATACATGGTTGCGAGCCCGCATTCCGGCGGTAGCGTGCCGGACAGCACAACGCCCCCGGTGCTGATGATTTCGGTCGATTGCGTGCAACCGATCGGTCGCCGGTCTCTGGACTCGGCCAAATGCCGCATGGCAGTCGCGCCGTTCGGAAAAATTCTCAGGCGGTCGGCGACGACATCGGCAATGTCGAGCTGTGCTAGCACCCTGGCGACGTGAATTCCGGCCGTCGACGCCTTGGTATCGGGCACGAAGATCGCATCGGCAGCGAGCAGCACCGCGCGCAGGCCGGCACCATCTTCGGCGCGCGCCAGCGGATCGCCGGCCCGAACCGCAAGCGCCGTTTCAACGCGGCCGATGTCGGTGATCGAGCTGCGCACAACCAGTCCTTCGTCGGCCAGCTTCGCGATCAGGGCGGCGGTCAGGATGATGATGTCGGTCGGCACGCCGGCGCGCAATTTGTCGGCCATGGCGCCGACCGCGCCAAAATCCCCGGCAATGCCGAAGCCGGTTTCGGCTTCAAACGCAGGCGCAAGGCTGCGCACGAGGCCCTGCGCCGCGCCACCGCTCAAGATTTTCAACGTCTTCATCGGCACTGTTCCACAGCAACGGTCTTGCCGTTCCGCATCTATTGGGCCTTGTCCAGTCGCTTGACGACGTCTGCCCACTTCACGATATCGGCGCGCAGGAACTTGTCGAATTCGTCCGGCGTCATTGTCATCGGCGCCGCGCCCTGTGCGGCCCAGAGCTTCTCGACGTCAGGCCGCTTGATCGCGGCGTTCACGGCTGTGTTGAGCTTGTCGATGATCGGCTTCGGTGTCCCCGCTGGCGCCATCAGGCCGAGCCAGATCGTCGCCTCATAACCGGAAACGCCGGCCTCGGTCACCGTCGGAATATTGGGCAGTACGCTCGAACGGGTCTTGCCGGTCGTTGCGAGCGCGCGTACCTGGTTCTCGGCAACATTCGGCGCCATCGCCGGAACCGCATCGATCATCATCTGGACCTGACCGCCGATGACGCCGCTGCGGGCTTCGCCGCTGTTGCGGTAGGGCACGTGCACGACGTCGATCCCGGCCATCGCCTTGAACAATTCGCCGGCCATGTGATACGGCGTGCCCTGACCTGACGAAGCATAGTTCAGCTTTCCGGGCTGCGCCTTTGCCAGTGCAATGAATTCCTGCAGGGTCTTTGCCGCCACGCTGGGGTGGACCACGATCACCAGATCGGAAGAGTTGAGGGATGCGATCGGCGTCAGGTCGTGCATCAGCTCGTATTTGCGCTGCGGCACCAGCGATTCATTCGCGGTCTGGGTGTTCGACATCATCAGAAGGGTGTAGCCGTCGGCCGGTGCCTTGGCGACCTCGAAGGTGCCGATCACGCCGCCGGCGCCGGTGCGGTTCTCGACCACGAAGGGCTGGCCGAGGCCTTCCTGCAGGATGCTGCCGATCTGCCGCGCAACGACGTCGGCCGGACCGCCGGGGCCAAAGGGAACGATGATTCTGACCGGCCGCGCGGGGTAATCCTCGGCGCCTGCATGCGAGCCTGGCACCGACACGGTGAGCAGCGCCGCGATAAACACCAAGGCGTATCGAAAGCACGCCATTGATTGTTTCCCCCAACTTTAGTCTTGTTTCTTGACCATAAGTCTAGCTGCAACCTGAAGCATCTGTCGACGACAGACTCCGTCTTCGCGCAACGGAATAAGAGCGGGACGACGGTGTACCAACTTCGCCATCTCGTGCGGGGAATCATATGAGGAAATATTCTGGGCTATCGCGCCGTGACATGCTGAAGGGCACCAGTGCCGTGCTGGCAGGGGCCGCCCTTTCAACGCGCGTGATGGCCGCCGCGCCACCTGCGGAACCGGTGACCCCGGCGCTGATCGAGGCGGCGAAGAAAGAGGGCGAAGTCGTCTATTACACCTCGACCGATCTGCCGGTCGCAGAGAAGCTGGCGAAGGCGTTCGAAGCGAAATATCCCTATATCAGCGTGCGTGTCGAACGCACCGGCGCCGAGCGCGTGTTCCAGCGGGTCGGCCAGGAATATTCCAGCAACGTTCACGCCGTCGACGTGGTCAATTCCTCCGACGCCGCGCATTTCATCGTGTGGAAGCGCGACGGCATTCTGGCGCCCTATGTCCCGGAGGAGGTCGCAAAATACTATCCGGAGGAGCATCGCGACGCCGACGGCCAGTTCGCAAGCTTCCGGGTCTGGCTGTCGATCATCGCCTACAACACCAATCTCGTGAAGGCCGAGGAGGCGCCGAAGAGCTTTGCCGATCTGCTCGATCCCAGGTGGAAGGGCAAGATCGTGAAGGCGCATCCCGGCTATAGCGGCACCATCATGACCGCGACCTATCAGATGCAGCGCGATCTCGGCTGGAGCTATTTCGAGCAACTCGCCAAGCAGAACATCATGCAGGTGCAGTCCTCGACGGATCCACCCAAGAAGCTCGATCTCGGCGAGCGTGCGGTGATGGCCGACGGCAACGAGTACAACATCTTTCAACTGAAGGAGGCCGGCCGCCCAGTCGAGCCGGTCTACGCCACCGAGGGATCGCCGCTCATCGTCGGACCGAACGGCATCTTCAAGGACTGTCCGCATCCGAACGCCGCAAGGCTGTTTCAATCCTTTGCGCTCGGGCGCGAGGGCCAGCAGCTCAACATCGAGATCGGTGGTCTCCGCTCGGTCCACGCGCAGGCAAAGGAGAAGGCCGGCCGCAAGCCGTTGAAGGACATCAAGACGATGAAGGATGATCCGGCGGCGGTGGAGCGGGAAGGTGAGTCGATCAAGGCGCGCTATACCCGCATCTTCCGCGTTTGACGGACAAGCGGGCCGATAGCACTCCGGCCTGGGCGCTTGCCGCATGGCTCATGCCCGGTTTTCGCCCAGGCTGGGTCAATAATGCCCCTCGGCGGAGCGGGCGTTTGATGTTACCAATTTGGCCATGAACCAGCATGCCAAGGTCGACATCCGCCATTCCACCTGTCCGCACGACTGCCCCTCGGCATGTGCGCTCGACGTCGAAGTGATCGACGGACGTTCGATCGGCCGGGTGCGCGGCTCCAAACAGCAGACCTACACGGCCGGCGTGGTCTGCGCCAAGGTCGCGCGCTACGCGGAGCGGATTCATCATGCCGAGCGGCTGATGTATCCGCTGCGCCGGACCGGGCCGAAGGGCTCCGGCCGGTTCGCGCGGATCTCCTGGGACGAGGCGCTGGACGAGATCGCGGCGCGTTTCGATGCGGCCGAGCGGGAATTCGGCGCCGAGTCGGTCTGGCCCTATTACTACGCCGGCACCATGGGGCTCGTGATGCGCGACGGCCTCAACCGGCTGTCGCATGTGAAGAAGTATTCGCGCTTCTACGGCACGATCTGCGCAACCATCGCGCGCATCGGCTTTGCCGCCGGGACCGGCAAGATCGCCGGCGTCGATCCCCGCGAGATGGGCGTCTCCGACCTCGTGGTGATCTGGGGCACCAATCCGGTGAACACCCAGGTCAACGTGATGACGCACGCATCGCGCGCGCGAAAGGAGCGCGGCGCGAAGATCGCGGCGATCGACGTCTACAACAACGAGACCATGAAGCAGGCCGACATCAAGATCCTGCTGCGGCCGGGCACCGACGGCGCCTTCGCCTGTTCGGTGATGCATGTGCTGTTCCGCGAGGGGTTCGCCGATCGCGAGTATCTCGCGCGCTATACCGATTGCCCCGGCGAGCTCGAAGCGCACCTGAAGACCCGCACGCCGGAATGGGCCGCGGCGATCTCGGGCGTGCCGGTCGAGGAGATCGAGGCGTTCGCACGGCTGGTCGGGACCACCAAGCGCTCGTTCTTCCGGCTTGGCTACGGCTTCACCCGCAGCCGCAACGGCGCCGCGCAGATGCACGCTGCGTCATGCATTCCCGCGGTCACCGGCGCCTGGCAATATGAGGGCGGTGGCGCGTTCTTCAACAACGCTGCGCTCTGGCGCTTCGACGAGTCGATCATTGAAGGCCACGACGCGATCGATCCGGCAACGCGCGTGCTCGATCAGTCGCAGATCGGCCGCATCCTGACCGGCGATGCCGAGGCGCTGCGCGGCGGCGGCCCGGTCAAGGCGATGCTGATCCAGAACACCAATCCGATGACGGTGGCGCCCGAGCAGGCGCTGGTGCGCCAGGGCTTTGCCCGCGAGGATCTGTTCGTCGCGGTGCACGAGCAGTTCATGACCGAAACCGCACAGATGGCCGACATCGTGCTGCCGGCGACGATGTTCATGGAGCACGACGACCTCTACTACGGCGGCGGCCATCAGCACATCTCGGTCGGCCCGAAGCTGATCGATCCGCCCGGCGAGTGCCGTTCCAATCACGCGGTGATGCAGGCGCTCGGCCGCCGCCTCAACGCCGTGCATCCCGGCTTCGACATGACGCCGCGGCAACTGATCGACGCGACGCTGAAGAGGAGCGGGCATGGCGATATCGACGCGCTCGAGGCCGAGCTGTGGCGCGACCTGCAGCCTGATTTCCGCACCTCGCACTATCTCGACGGCTTCGCTCATGCCGACAAGAAGTTCCACTTCAAGGTCGATTGGGGCAAGGTGCCGGTCGGCACCGGCGGGCTGATGGGGGCATGGGACAAGATGCCCTCGCTGCCCGACCACTGGACCATCATCGAGGAGGCGGACGCGCAGCATCCGTTCCGGCTCGCGACGTCGCCCTCGCGCAGCTTCCTCAACACCAGCTTCAACGAGACGCCGTCGTCGCAGGCCCGCGAGGGTGCGCCGACGGTGATGATCCATCCCGACGATGCGGCCGCGCTCTCGATCGCCGACGGCGATGCGGTGACGCTCGGCAACGTGCGCGGCGAGACCACGCTGACCGCTAGACTGTTCGACGGCGTTCGCCGCGGCGTGCTGATCGCCGAGTCGATCCATCCGAACAAGTCGCACATCGGCGGTCGCGGCATCAACATGCTGACCGGAGCGGAGGCCGTTGCTCCGGTCGGCGGCGCCGCGTTCCACGACAACAAGGTCTGGATCAGGAAGGCGTCCGCCGCCGCATAATCCTGCTTGCAGTCGGCGCCGATCCTGCCGCAAATGTGGGCTGACAACAGCAGCACACAGGCGGGAAACATGACCGACAACAGCGTTCTTCTCGAAAAGCGCGGGCAGGCCTTCTGGATCACCATCAACCGCCCGGACAAGCGCAACGCGCTCAATGCCGGTGTGATCGCGGGCATCGCCAGGGGCTATCGCGAGGCGCATGACGACAAGGACGTCCGCGTCATCGTGCTGACCGGCGCGGGCGACAAGGCGTTCTGCGCCGGCGCCGATCTGCAGAACAGCGGCGCGGCGTTCTCGATGGATTTCTCGCGACCGAATGTCGACTATGCCGACCTGCTGCGGCTGTCGCAGAGCGCCACGAAGCCCGCGATCGCGCGGGTTGGCGGCGTCTGCATGGCCGGCGGCATGGGGCTGCTGTGCATGACCGACATGGCGGTCGCAGCCGATGGCGTGATCTTTGGCTTGCCCGAGGTGAAGGTCGGCGTGTTTCCGATGCAGGTGCTGAGCCTGCTGCAATCGATCGCGCCTGCGCGCCTCGTCAACGAATGGGCGCTGACCGGCGAGCCGTTCGACGCGAAGGCTGCGCAGGCGGCGGGTCTGCTCAACTACGTCGTTCCGGCGGCCGAGCTCGACGCCAAGGTCGACTGGCTGATCGGCCGCATCGTCGACAAGTCGCCGACCGCGATCCGGCGCGGCAAATACGCGATGCGCGCGATCGCCTCGATGTCGTTCGACGAGAGCATCGCCTACACCGAAAGCCAGATCGCGCTGCTCGCGATGACCGAGGACGCCAAGGAAGGCCTCAAGGCCTTCGGCGAGAAGCGCAAGCCGACCTGGACCGGGCGCTGAGGCATCGCCGTGCCGCTTCACCTCGCGCTGCCTGCGGCCGCCGCAGGCGCGCACTGGCAAAATATCGAAAACAACCCCATGCAAAGGGGCCGACGCCTGCCGGCGTTCGACAAGGCAACTTGACACGTCGGGCAAATCAGGAATATATTTCTAATATTCCGAAATACCTCGCTCGCAAATGACTTGTCGCCGGGAGAGGGCGGAACGCATCGTGAGATGCGCTCCGGGTGAAGAGAGCCTCCACGAGCCAGTTGTCGCGGAAGGGACTCTAGCCCGCGTTGGCCTTGAGGCCGGCGGCTTCGATGCCGGCCACGGCGCAGATCTCGTCATTGTCCGACGTGTCGCCGCTGACGCCAACGGCGCCGAGCAGGGTGGCGCCGTCCATGATCAGCACGCCGCCGGGGACCGGAACCAGCCGGCCCTGCGCCAGCGTGTTCACGGAATCGATGAAATAGGCCTGCTCCTGCGCGCGCTGGAACAGCGCCCGCGATCCCATCCCGAGCGCCAGCGCGCCATAGGCCTTGCCATGGGCGATCTCGGCCCGCATCAGGCTGGTGCCGTCCTGCGCCGCCGTCACCTTCACCGCGCCGCGCGCGTCGAGGATGGTGACGACCAGCGGCTTCAGCTTCTTCTCGACGCCCTTGGCCAGCGCGGCATCCAGAATCTTGCGGGCAGTATCGAGAGTGAGCTCAGCCATGGGCCTCGTCCTTTGTCGGCAATGATGGATCGGATTTCGATGTCGCACGTTTCAGGCTCATCGCCAATACGCTGGCGACATGCAGCGGCGTGCGCCCGCTGCCGTCCTTGATCTGGTGCCGGCACGAGGTGCCGTCGGCCACGATCAGCGTGTCCTGGTCCGCGCTGCGGACGGCAGGGAGCAGCGACAGCTCGGCCATCTCGATCGAGGCCTGATAGGTGTCCGCGCCATAGCCGAACGCGCCGGCCATGCCGCAGCAGCTCGACTCGATGGTCCTGACGTCGAGGCCGGGCACCAGCCGCAGCACCTTCTCCACCGGCTTGAACGCGCCGAAGGATTTTTGGTGGCAATGGCCGTGGACGACGGCCTTGCCGACAACGGCGCCGAGCGGCAGCGCGAGACGACCGGCCTCGGCCTCGCGCACCAAAAATTCCTCGAACAGCAAGGCGTGCGCGCCGACGGTCTTTGCGGCGTCATCGGAACGCAGCGACAGCAGCTCGTCGCGCAGGGTCAAAAGGCAGCTCGGCTCGAGGCCGATGATCGGCACGCCGCGCGCCGCGAACGGCGCGTAGGTCGCAACCAGCCGGTCGAGCTCGGCGCGGGCCTGCTCGACCAGCCCGGCCGACAGGAAGGTGCGACCGCAGCACGGCGTCCGGGCACCGTCCGATGGCCTCGGCAGATGCACGCGATAGCCGCCGGCGACGAGGACCTCAATCGCCGCGTCGAGATTCTCCCGTTCATAGCCGCGGTTGAAGGTGTCGGCGAACAGCACCACTTCGCGGCCGTCCACCGGACCCAGCACCTCAGCGTCGGGCCGGAAGGTATCGCGGCGAAACGCCGGCAGCGCACGCTTGGCGCTGATCCCGGCAAGTTTCTCGAACAGGCTGCGCAGCAGCGGGCTGCGGTTGCGCCAGTTCGCGATCGGCGCAAGGCGCGAAGCGAGATCGACATAGCGCGGCAGATAGCCGACCAGCCGGTCGCGCAGCGACAGGCCGTGGGTCGCGGCGCGCGCGGCCAGCACCTCGATCTTCATCTTGGCCATGTCGACGCCGGTCGGGCATTCATGGCGGCACGCCTTGCAGGAGACGCAGAGTTTCAGCGTGTCCATCATCTCGTCGGAGGAAAGTGCGTCCGCACCCAACTGGCCCGAGATCGCCAGCCGCAGCGTGTTGGCGCGGCCGCGGGTGACGTCCTTCTCGTTGCGCGTGGCGCGATAGGACGGGCACATCACGCCGCCTTCGAGCTTCCGGCAGGCGCCGTTGTTGTTGCACATCTCGACAGCGCCCTGGAAACCGCCGCCGGCGCCGGGATAGGCCGACCAGTCGAGGGCGGTCTTCAATTCGCCGACGCGATAGTCCGGCGAAAAACGAAACAGCGAGCGATCGTCCATCCTGGGCGGATCGACGATCTTGCCCGGGTTGAGCGTGTTGCCCGGATCGAAGCGCTGCTTGACCTCGCGGAAATCGGCAACGATGCGCGCGCCGAACATCGTCTCGTGGAATTCCGAGCGCACCAGGCCGTCGCCGTGCTCGCCGGAATGCGAGCCCTTGTATTCGCGCACCATCGCGAAGGCTTCCTCGGCAATGGCGCGCATTGCCTTGACGTCCTTCTCGAGCTTGAGATTGAGCACCGGGCGCACATGCAGGCAGCCTTCGGAGGCATGCGCATACATCGTGCCGCGCGTGCCGTGCCTGGCGAACACGGCATTGAGCCGCTCGGTGTAGTCGGCGAGATGCGGCAGCGGCACCGCGCAATCCTCGACGAACGAGACCGGCTTGCCCTCCTGCTTCATCGACATCATGACGTTGAGGCCGGCGGCGCGGAAATCGGCGATGCCGGTCTGCAGCGCGGGCTCCACGATCTCGACCACACCGCCCCATTTGCGCTGCGGCTTGTCCCAGCCGAAGCCGAGGTCGCCCATCAGCTCGCCGAGCTGCCTGAGGCGGGCGAGATTGTCGGCCTGGTCCTCTTCCGCGAATTCGACCACCAGGATCGCGTCGGGATCGCCACGCACTGCGGCCGAAATGATCGGCTGGAACATCGCGATCTCGCGGCCGAGCGCGATCATGGTGCGATCGACCAGCTCCACGGCAATCGGCCGCAGCTTCACCAGATGCTGGGCGGCGTCCATCGCCTCGTAGAAGCTGCCGAAATGGCAGACGCCGAGCGCCTTGTTGCGGATCACAGGCCACAGCTTGAGCTCGACCTGCGTCGTGAAGGCGAGCGTGCCCTCCGAGCCGACCAGGAGATGCGCCAGATTGTTCGGCGCGTTGCGCGGCACTAGCGCGTCGAGGTTATAGCCGCCGACGCGGCGCTGCACCTTGGGGAATTTGTCCGCGATCTCGAGCGCCTCGCGCTCGCCGAGATCGAGCATGTCGCGAAACAGCTGCAAGCCGCTGTCGGACGCATCGAACCGCGTCAGGTCGCGCGGCACCTCGCCGAAATGCAGCAGCGTGCCGTCGGCGAGCGCGGCATCCATCGACAGCGTGTTGTCGCGCATGGTGCCGTAGCGCAGCGAGCGGCCGCCGCAGGAATTGTTGCCGGCCATGCCGCCGATCGTGGCGCGCGAGGCGGTCGAGACGTCGACCGGAAACCACAGCCCGTGCTTCTTCAGTTGCCGGTTGAGGTCGTCGAGCACGATGCCGGGCTCGACCACGCAGCCGCGGTTCTCGACGTCGAGCGAGATGATCTTGTTCAGGTGCTTGGAGAGGTCGACCACGATCCCGTCATTGACGGTCTGGCCGCATTGCGAGGTGCCGCCGCCGCGCGGGGTCACGATTCGCCCGGCGTCGCGGACGATCGTAAGCGCGCGTAACGCCTCGTCGACGGTGCGCGGCGCCACCACGCCGGCCGGCATGATCTGGTAGAACGAGGCGTCGGTCGCGTAGCGGCCGCGGTTGAAGGCATCGAAAAACACGTCGCCGGTCAGTTCGGACCGCAGGCGCTGTTCGAGCGAGGAGGCGTTCTTCATCCCAGATCCGATGTGATCCATGGCGCTGACGTGTGCTCACGGATTATGCATTCTC
Organism: Bradyrhizobium sp. USDA 3364; assembly: GCF_054056355.1. Classification (NCBI taxonomy): domain Bacteria; kingdom Pseudomonadati; phylum Pseudomonadota; class Alphaproteobacteria; order Hyphomicrobiales; family Nitrobacteraceae; genus Bradyrhizobium; species Bradyrhizobium sp. USDA 3364. The sequence continues at coordinate 32,028 of NZ_JBSRYG010000002.1, read as the reverse complement.
TCGACAAGAGAATTATATTATGAATTCATAATGAGCAAGGATGGCTGCACTCCAGCCACCCTTAGCCGTCCCTTTAGTCGGTCTGGGGCGCCGTCTCCAGGCCGGTGTCCGGCGTCTCCGCGAGGTGCTCGATGGCGGCGGTCCGCTTGTTGCGCAGGTGCTGGAACAGGATGTCGCTGAGCTCGCTTGCGGCGCGGCGGCGCAGCGCGTCCAGGATTGCCTCGTGCTCGCGCATCGCCTCGGCCCAGCGCTGCCGCTTGCGGGCGAAATTGGCCGAATAGCGCACCCGGCGGATCCGGCCGGCGAAGTTGGCGTAGGTCGTCTTCAGCGTCTCGTTGCGTGCCGCCGCGACGATGCTCTCGTGGATCTGCTGGTTGATCTGGAAATAGCCGTGCATGTCGCGGTGCAGATAGTGGCCGTACATCTCGTAATGCAGCCGCTCGATCCCGGCGATTTCCTCATCGGTGATCACCTCGCAGGCCAGCCGTCCTGCGAGGCTCTCGAGCCCGGCCATGACGTCGAACAGCTCCTCGAGGTCGCGCGGGCTGAGCCGGCGCACCCGCGCGCCGCGATTGGGCAACAGCTCGATCAGGCCTTCGGCGGCCAGCACCTTGAGTGCCTCGCGCAGCGGCGTCCTTGAGATCCCCAGCATCTCGCAGAGCTGCCTCTCCGGAACGCGGGCGCCCTCGGGAATGTTGCCTTCCACCACATGGTCGCGCAGCCGCAGCAGGATCTCGCCATGGAGCGAGGCCTCCTGGCGGTCGCTGCCATTGCCGGCGGCGGGTTCGGTGATCGGAACCCCGGCTTCGGGAATCGCGGATTTCATATCCTGAACAATAATTTGCCAACGCGACCGCGTCGATCTGTTCAATCGAATACCAAAATTCGATTGAAAAGACAAAAAATGAATGCAAAATGGCTTTCAGAAGGGCCGGAATCCGGCAATTGGGAGGTTCTGATGCATCAAGGGCGCCATTTTCTGCAGATTCCGGGGCCGAGCCCGGTCCCGGATCGCATTCTTCGCGCGATGGACATGCCGGTCATCGACCACCGCAGCGCCGAATTTGCCGAGCTCGGCCGCACCGTGCTGGAGGGCAGCGGCAAGATCTTCCAGACGACAGGTCCGGTGGTGATCTTCCCGTCGTCGGGGACCGGCGCCTGGGAAGCCGCGATCGTCAACACGCTGTCGCCCGGCGACAAGGTTTTGATGGTCGAGACCGGCCACTTCGCCACGCTGTGGCGGCAACTGGCCGGCCGTTTCGGCATCGAGGTCGACTTCATCTCCGGCGATTGGCGCCGTGGCGCCGATCGCGCCCTGATCGAAGCCAAACTTGCCGAGGACACCGCGCACAGCATCAAGGCGGTGATGGTCGTCCACAACGAGACCTCGACCGGCGCCACCAGCCGGATCGCCGACATCCGCGCCGCGATCGACCGCGTCTCGCATCCGGCGCTCTTGATGGTCGACACCATTTCCTCGCTTGGCTCGGTTGATTACCGGCACGATGAGTGGAAGGTCGATGTCAGCGTCAGCTGCTCGCAGAAGGGCTTCATGCTGCCGCCCGGCCTCGGCTTCAACGCGATCTCGGAGAAGGCCCGCGCCGCGTCGCGCACCAACAAGATGCCGCGCTCCTATTTCGACTGGGAGGAAATGCTGAAGCCGAACGCCAAGGGCTTCTTCCCCTACACGCCGGCGACGAACCTGCTCTACGGGCTGCGCGAGGCGATCGCGATGCTGCTGCAGGAGGGGCTCGACAATGTGTTCGCCCGCCATCAGCGACTGGCCGCCGCGACGCGTGCGGCGGTCAATCATTGGGGGCTCGAAGTGCTGTGCCAGGAGCCGTCGGAGTTCTCGCCTGTTCTGACCGCGGTGTTGATGCCGCCCGGCCATGACGCCGACCAGTTCCGCAAGGTCGTGCTCGATAATTTCAACATGTCGCTTGGCTCCGGCCTGTCGAAGGTCGCGGGCAAGGTGTTCCGCATCGGCCATCTCGGCGAGTGCAACGAGCTGACGCTGCTCGGCGCGCTCACCGGCGTCGAGATGGGGCTGTCGGTCGCCGGAGTGCCGCACCGCGCAGGCGGCGTCGCGGTTGCGATGAAGCTGCTCGAGCAGCGCGACCAGCGCAATTCGTCGCATCTGAAGGTGGTCGGCACCTAGTCTTACTGTGTCACAAGCGCTGTGTCCCCTCATCCTGAGGAGCCCGCGGAGCGGGCGTCACGAAGGATGTAGGTCACAGCACGGGCCTCATGGTTCGAGACGCGCTTCGCGCTCCTCACCATGAGGGACTTGTGACGCAGTAGCAGCCACCTACGGCATCCCGCAGGACGACGAACTCAGAATAGTCAGGGAAGGGGAGGGGATATGAGGCTTCGGTTCAAGGCCACCCATGTCGTGTTGGCCATGCTCTGCGTGATGTATTTCATCACCTATGTCGACCGGGTGAACATCGGCACCGCGGCCGGAGACATCCAGAAGGAGCTCGGCCTGTCCAACACCGAGCTCGGCCTGGTGTTCTCGGCCTTCGCCTATCCATATCTGCTGTTCCAGGTGATCGGCGGCTGGGTCGGCGATCGCTTCGGGCCGCGCCAGACATTGTTTTGGTGCGGCATGATCTGGGCCGCGGCGACCATCATGACCGGCTTTGTCCATGGTCTGGCCGCGCTGTTCGTCGCGCGTTTCGCGCTGGGGTTCGGCGAAGGGGCGACGTTTCCGACCGCGACCCGCGCGATGCAGTACTGGACGCCGGCAAACCGCCGCGGCTTCGCGCAGGGCCTGACGCACTCATTCGCACGGCTCGGCAACGCGGTGACCCCGCCGGCCGTCGCACTCCTGATCCTCTGGCTGACCTGGCGCGGCGCATTCGTGGTGCTCGGCATCGTTAGTCTGCTGTGGGGTATCGTGTGGGTCTGGTACTTCCGCAACGAGCCCAAGGACCATGCCTCGATCACCGAAGCCGAGCTCGCGACGCTGCCGCCGCGGCCGAACGGCGAGCGACCTAAGGTGCCGTGGGGACCGCTGCTGCAGCGGATGTGGCCGGTGACCTTGACCTATTTCTGCTACGGCTGGTGCCTGTGGCTCTACCTCAACTGGCTGCCGCTGTTCTTCAAGAACAACTACAGCCTCGATCTGAAGAACTCGGCGCTGTTCGCATCCGGCGTGTTCTTTGCCGGCGTCGTCGGCGACAGCATCGGCGGCGTCATCTCCGACCGCATCCTCGAGCGCACGGGCAATGTGCGTCTGGCGCGGCTCAGCGTGACGGTCGTGGGCTTTGCCGGCGCGCTGCTGTCGCTGATGCCGATCCTGTTCGTTCACGACATCACGGTGGTCGCGCTGTGCCTGTCGGCCGGCTTCTTCTGTGCCGAGCTCGTGATCGGCCCGATGTGGTCGATCCCGATGGACATCGCACCGAAATATTCCGGCACTGCGGCGGGGATCATGAACACCGGCTCGGCCTTCGCGGCCATCGTCTCGCCGCTCGTCGCCGGCTTCGTCATCGACGCCACCGGGAATTGGTACCTGCCGTTCCTGATGTCGATGGGCCTGCTGCTGCTCGGTGGTTTCTCGGCATTTCTGATGCACCCGGAGCGCCCGTTCGAGGAGACCGGCGAACGGGTGCCGCCGGGCAAGGTGGTGGCCGCCGAATGAGCGGCGGCCGGCTCCGGCGGCGCGCCGTCAGATCTGCATGATGGACCCTCGCCGGGCCAGCGCTGCCAACAACTTCGCGTCCAGTCCGCCATCGGGGCCCCGAGCAAACTCCAGAACGGAGATGCCGAATAGGCGCTGGCAGAAGCACCATTAATTCTCAAATGGTCCGGACCCAAGGCCTCGTGCTCTCGTGCGCGCGAGCATCTGCGCCGGTCACCGTTCGTCGTTCTGCTTGGAGAGCCCGGGATAGGGAAGTCGACGCTTCTCGCGAATGGGGCCGGACGAAGCAGCTCCGTTGTCTCAGTCCGACGGAGACGAAAGTATAAGCGGAAGCTACCCTGTTTCCAATCTACAAGCTGAACGAGAGGACATATTCCGCAGCCGTCGAGGTTGCCGGTGACTTGTCTTTGCGAGGCATTCCCGTATCAGATGACGCTGGACGTCCATGGAACGAAGCCCGCGAACGTCTAGCGGAATGGCAAAGAAGCTGCGGCGGCGTATTCGGCGATTCGGGAGAGAAGGCTTTGCAAAGAACTCGGGCTTGGGTGCTTCCCTTTCGGATCATACTGCAGGTCATTTGCGAATATGCCCGCCTGGATCGCTATATTGTACCAATTCTCCTCTTGAGTCTGATCTGTATCGGTTCTCTCGTTCCGCGTAACACCGATAACCCTCAATTGCTGGCAGCTTTCGCCAACGATGAGCCATGGATGACGATGGCACTCGATGGCACGGTCGCCAAGCCTTTTGGCAATCCCGCCAATTACCTCGATCCGACAGCCGAAGCCTTCAAGAAAATTCCGGCATATTGGGGAACGCTTCGCTACGGCAACATCGTCTACTACGGCGCCGTGATGTTCGATATCGCTTTTCCCTTCTACGCGACGGCGCGCCTGGTCGGACTCCCTGCCTTTCCAACCGCTCCCATTATCCTCAGAACGATATCGGTGCTCGCTGCGTTAATGAGCCTTCTTTTCGTCTACAATTTCGCAAGGAAGCATGCGGGGGTTGTTGTCGGAATATTATCCTGTTCCGTCTTGCTGACGGATGGCTATTTTTTCTACTACACGACGGTCATTCATCCGGATACGCTTCAGGTATATTTCGGGCTCTTGGCACTCGGACTTGCACTCCGTCATTCAAATGACGGGCTCCTCTCAAGCCTCGCCGCTTTGGGGTTGGTGTGTGGTTTGGTGCAGGGGACGAAGTTCGGAGGGGCGTGGACGGTACCGTTTGCAACGGCTTCGCTCTTGATGGGAATTCGAGCGACAGGCGCTCACCAATGGGACAAGAAGGTCATTGCCCAGCGAGTTGCCGTCCTCGGAGCCACCGCCTTGGCGGGATGGATCGGTACGAATCCTTACGCAGTCATCACGCCCTATTATGTCCAGTCCTGGGTCACCCAATGGAGCATCGTCGGCAGCTCGGGTGGACCCCTGGGGACGTTCACACCTTGGAATTGGATAACGGCCATCTACGACTACGTTGGCCCGCTTGGTTCGGCGCTGGCTGTGGCAGGAACGCTGTACGCGTTGATCGGCGGCTTCTCGACGCCGCGCAAACGAGGCCTCTTCCTGGCCGCAATACTTTCATTGTCTCAGATTGCCTACTACGCGCTTCTCGGCAAACTTTGGGTCATTCTTGGATACCTTCTGGTCGCGCTCCCTCTAATGGCGATGCTTGCTTTTGATTTCGTCGTGACATGGCTGGAGTTTTTTCTTGCCAAGCTGCTCGGGCGCATGGCGCGTCCAATCACAGTGACTTCTGTTTTGCTTGCAACCCTATACTTCGGCACCGACCAGGTCTTCGCGCTGGTCAACCGCACGCTCGAACTACACCATCACGACAGCACCTTGCTCGCACTGAACGACTGGGCTGCCAAAGGCGGCATACCGCCGGATGCCCGCATCGTTTTCGACGACCTCGGCTACTTCGATCCAAAGATATTTAAGAACGCCAAGATGTATGGGGGCGTGTTGACGTGGAGCGGCGTCAATGCCCTCGATCCCGAGTATATCGTCCTTTCGAGCAGTCTGTACGGAAGCCCGCACTACGCCAAGCTGATCGAGACCCAACGCCTCGCTGCCGACGATCCCAATCCGTTTTCGATGCTTATGTACCAAGCTCTGATTCCAACCCCGGCGCCCGGCCCGACCGCCGCGGAGGGAATTACCTTCATCAAAGAGATAGCCCCCGATACCAGCGGGGTGACGGCCGCCCCGCCGGTTTATCTCACGCCATGGCCAAGTCTTGAATCCCGAGTGAGATACTCGCTCTCTTTGTTGAATGGCATTTGGCAGCCGATCGACAAACCACGCGTCGGACCGATCCTGAAAATCTATAAACGGAAGCCTAACAAACCCTCTGACGGCGAACGCTGACTCGGGTCCGCGAACTCAACGAATGCTCTCGCCGGGCGCTACGCAATATTCAACTATCCGTCTGCGGACGCTCGGGTGGCCGCTCATTCCAAGAGTTGCATATCTTGAGCGGCTCGCCTAGAAGTCCCGTTTGTATTAACAGCAACGATCTGACATGAGCAGCACCGTCGATACCGGGAGACCGGACGGAGAGCCGAACAGACGAAGACGGCTGATCTCCCTCGTCATGCCGGTCTACAACGAAGAAGCCAATATAGATCGCGCTTACGCCGCGCTGACGGCTATTTTCAAAGACCTGCCCCAATATGATCTGGAATTTGTTTTCACCGATAATCACAGCGAGGATCGAACATTCGAACATCTTGCTGCGCTTGCCAAGATCGACAACAGGGTCAAGGTAATCCGCTTCACGCGCAACTACGGTTTTCAGCGCTCGCTACTGACCGCCTACCGAAACGCATCCGGCGATGCAGCAGTCCAGGTTGATTGCGATCTTCAGGATCCACCGGAATTGATTCCGCAATTCATCGCGCTTTGGGAAAAGGGCCATGATGTGGTCGTAGGCTTGCGCCGACGCCGCGAGGAAGCAAGGCTGCTCACCCTGGGTCGCCGTGGATTTTACGCGCTGCTCAACTCCATTTCCGATGATCAGATCACCCGCGACGCCGGCGATTTCCGCCTGGTCGACCGCTCGGTGATCGACCGCCTCAAGGAACTGAACGACTACAACCCCTACGTCCGCGGCGTCATATCTTCGTTTGCCGCGCGCGAGACCGGCATTCCCTACGACCGGACACAGCGGATACATGGTCGCAGCAAATTCCCGGTGCGCAAACTGGTGGGTTTTGCCCTTGACGGGATTATCGGCCACTCGGTTCTTCCGCTGCGGCTCGCGTCCTATGCCGGCCTTCTGATCTCGATCGTTGTTTTTCTGCTGGGACTGTTTTATGTCGTCGAGGCGCTGCTGCGTGGCAGGTCGTGGCCGAGCGGCTTTGCGACGCTCATCGTCGTTATGCTGTTCGGGATCAGCCTGAACGCAATCTTCCTTGGCATTATCGGCGAATATGTGAGCCGGATCTATCAGCAAGTCCGCTTCAGGCCCCTGGTGACGGTCGAGGCCACCGCCAATATCTCCGCAGATCAGAGCAAACAATGACGTCGGCAAGCTTCACATCAGGTCTTCTGCGGCGGGAAGAGCGAAATTGACCCCGAGCTTCTGGCGCGGCCGCCGCATCCTCTTGACCGGACATACCGGTTTCAAGGGCGCGTGGGCCAGTGTGATTCTGGCCGATCTCGGCGCTGAGGTCACCGCGTTTTCCCTGGAGCCCCAGACCGAACCCAATCTCTGGCAAACCATCGGGCAGCGGGTGGCGATCGACAGCCGCCATGCCGATCTTCGCGACATGCCGGCGGTGACCGAAATCTGCAAAGCCGCCGAACCCGAAATCGTCTTGCATATGGCCGCACAGGCGCAGGTTCGGGAAAGCTATCGTGACCCGGTGGGAACCTTCGCCAGCAATATTATGGGGACGGTGAATTTGCTGGAAGCGCTGCGCGGCAGCCCCGGATTGCAGGCGATTCTGACGGTAACCAGCGACAAGGTCTATGCGAACGCGGAGACCGGGTTGGCATTTCCCGAGAATGCCCCGCTGGGCGGCTCGGATCCGTACAGCGCCTCCAAGGGCGCGACCGAAATCGTGGTCCGGAGTTACGCCGAGAGCTTCTTTGCGCCGCTCGGGGTGCCGCTGGCATCGGCGCGCGGCGGCAACGTGATTGGTGGCGGCGATTTTTCCAGCGACAGGCTCGTTCCGGACCTCTACAGGGCCGCACACAAAGGCGTGCCGGTTGAATTGCGATATCCTGCGGCGACCAGACCCTGGCAGCATGTACTTGACTGCCTCGCCGGCTATCTTGGCTTTGCGGAATACCTCGCAAACAGAGGTGCGGCCGATCCACCCTCCCTGAACTTTGGCCCGCTTACCGACGAATCAATGTCGGTCGCCCAGGTGGCGACAGCGATCGGCGAAGGGCTGGGCAATGGAGGTGCGTGGAAGCAGGCGTTGGGCTCGTTCCCGCCGGAAAAGCAGACACTGCGGATCAACAGCGCGCTGGCTGCCAAGACATTGAAATGGCGACCGCGGTTAGACGCCAGCGAGACGATCGCATGGACGACGCAATGGTATGCGGATTTCGCGAAGGGCAGGGACGCCCTCGAACTTATGCGTGCGCAGATTTCCCGCTACGGGACCTAGCCCGCGTCGAAAAATAGCCGACTTCTGGCCAAGAGCATCTTCAGTTCAGCTTGACCGCCGATTGTCGGCCAGGCCTTGGAGATGGTGTCGGCGTTTCCGGCTTCGTTGCTGCCGAATTCCGCAAGCGCATAGAGCAGTGCGGCATCGAGCGGTTCGCCCAGGCGGTTTGCCAACCATTCGGCCTGATGGGCGATGTAGCGGCCGCGAATCGCATCGGCAAACGCGGCAGATGCGATGGCCCGGTCCGGCGACAAACGCGGGTCCAGCGGTGCCCCTTCCACGACGGCAATGAACGCGGAGAGCATTGTTCCCAGCGGCCGGAGCGCCGTGCTCCACCGTGGGTCACCGTTCACGCGCGTCCCCGCGAAATCGATGACGCCTGGCTCGTCGGCGAAATCGAGCACGGCAACGCCTTTTCCGGTTTCGACTTCGATCCGGCGCTGCCGACCGTTATCGTTGCGTGCAATGAGCAAGGAAACCGGCAGCCCATTGGCCTGCGCTTCGATCGCCAGACGCGCGCCGCCGCGTCCAACCTCCAGCGAAACGAGTGCGAGATCGCGGAACTGCAATTCGCCGACCATCGGTACGATGTGGGGCAGCACATCATCGAACAGTGTCACCGCAGGGTCGTAGCTCTTGGCTTCCCCGCGACGGACGTCCGACGCGCCGTCGGTCCAAATCATCCGGAGGCCCCGCGGGCGGCCGAGCAAGGCCAGGGAGGCCGCATAGGCCTCGAGGTAACGTGCGAACAAGAACACGTGGCTGGCTCCGAACGCCGTACCCCTGGTTCTTGCGATGCTGTTCATTTGCTCGATATTGCCGCGTGAAAGGGCGACAGGTTTCTCAACCAATACCGGGATACCGTCAGCCAGAAAGCCAGCCGCAGCCTCAAAATGGTCTTTTGCGCGATTAGCGACAATGACGGCATCCGGTCGCTCCGGATCGGCGCCAGACGCCGGCCACGCGTCCAGAGCGCTCAACCGGCCGGCAAATTGCGGTTGCGCAGCCCACGCCTGGAGGCCGGCAGCATTGCTCGGTGAGTGCATTGTGATCCGATCCGTGCGGCCCGGGAGCCCGCACAGCACCGAAGCGATCGCTCGGGCCCAACGCCCGCCGCCGATGACCGATATCTTCATCGTTATCGCCGTAACCATCTGCGAAGGTTCTGGCAACCCGTCGAACGCGAGACGCCGCCAGCCCGCAAGATTTAGCGGGGATGGCCGCCGACCTTAACCTTTGACAAATGGAGCCCGATACGCAAAGTCACCACGTATTTCAGGGTACGGCGGCTTTGATACAACTAAATGCGCCGTAATAGCTTGTCACATGGATCCCGAATGAATTCGACAATCGTGCCGGCAAATCAGATCGATCATTGCGAAGTGTGCGGCAGTCGCACCCTTGCTCCCGTGCTGGATCTCGGCGCCCACCCGATGTGCGATGATCTGGTTGCGATCGGAAGCTCGCGGACGTGTGCCGAATACCCGATCGAGATTCTCTTTTGCGACAATTGCCGGACCGCGCACCAGCGCTTTCAGGTTCCAAAACGCGAACTGTTTCCCGAGAGCTATCACTACCGGTCGCGCTTCACCGCCGACGTGCTCTCCGGAATGAAGAGTCTTGCCGATTCCTGCGAGCAGCGCTTCGGCCCGGTTGCAGGGAAGAAGGTCGTTGATGTCGGCTGCAACGACGGAAGCTTGCTCGATTTCTTCCGTCAAAAGGGCGCCACCACCATCGGTGTTGAGCCGACCTCGGCTGCGCAGGATTGTGCGGCAAAAGGACATGTGACTATCCACGATTTCTTCACCGAGGCAACGGCGGAGCAGATCGTAGCCACGCATGGCAAGCCGGACTTCATCACCTTCACCAACGTGTTCGCGCACATCGAAAATCTCGGCAGCGTAATCGCCGCACTGAAGCGCCTGATCGGCGAAAGCACCATCCTGGTCATCGAGAATCACTATCTCGGATCGGTCTTACTGACCAATCAGTTCGATACTTTCTATCACGAGCATCCGCGCACATACAGCTACCGCTCGTTCGTGTTCATCGCCCGCGCGCTTGGTCTCAATCTGATCGACGTGCAGTTTCCCGCGCGGTATGGCGGCAACATTCGTGTTTTTGCGGGCAAGCTGGCGTCCGCGGTAGAGCCCGCAGCCATAGAGGAACTCGAGGCCAAGGAGGCTCACTTCGGCTTGGATTTCGCAACACTCCGCAGCGGCGTGACGCGCTGGCGCGACAAGAAGAGTCAGGAGTTGAGGGCTCTTGTACAGAAGAATGGCCCCCTTCGCGGCAAGGCGTTCCCGGGCCGCGCCGCCATCCTGATCAAGCTGTTGGCGCTCGACGACGACTCGATTTCAATCGTTCATGAAAAGCCCGGTTCGATGAAGATCGGCCATTACCTGCCGGGCACGCGGATTCCGATCGGCTCCGACGACGACATGCTCAAGGCCCCACGGGGCGCCAATCCATTGCTCAATCTGGCGTGGCACATTCCGGTGGAGATACGCAACTATCTCAAGGATATTGGCTATGATGGTCCGGTGATCGACATTCTGAGCCAGCAGGATTTTCAACCTGGCGCGTGAGACCGTCGACACAACTCAACTGCGCCGCGATGGGCGAACTGAGAGCCAAGACATGCAAGCGGTCATTCTCGCCGGTGGGTTTGGTACACGTCTTTCCGAGGAAACCGATCTCGTCCCTAAGCCGCTGGTCGAAATCGGCGGACGGCCGATTTTGTGGCACGTGATGAAGCTCTACGCCGCAGCCGGGCTGAATGATTTCATCATCTGCGCGGGCTACAAGGCGTCGATGATCAAGCACTATTTCGCCAGCTACTTCCTGGAAACCAACGACATCGAGATTCACACCGCCACGCGCGAAGTCCGCTACCTCACGCCCAAATCGCTTGATGACTGGACGGTGAAGATCATTGATACCGGCCTGAATACGATGACTGGCGGACGCATCAAACGTGTTGCGCCGTATCTTGATGGAACATTCTGTCTCACCTACGGCGATGGCGTCGCAAATATCGATGTCGCCAAGGTGATCGCATTCCATCGCAAGCACGGCAAGCTCGCGACGGTGACGTCAATCCCGTCACCTGGCCGTTTCGGCATTCTCGATATGGACCAGCACGATGCCGTATCGCGATTCCACGAAAAGCCAGACGCCGAAATGGGCTGGATCAATGGCGGGTTCTTCGTCCTCGAACCTGGCGTCCTCGACTATATCGACGCCGATGAAACGGTTTGGGAGCGTCGACCGCTGGAGCGACTGGCTGCCGATGGACAATTGATGGCCTATCGCCATCCAGGCTTCTGGAAGGCGATGGATACTCTGCGAGAGAAACGCGAGCTCGAAGAGATGTGGGCCTCAGGTTCCGCGCCTTGGAAGCTATGGTGACAACCGATGACACAGCCGGACGATATCAAGGGTGCCGAGTTCGACGCGTATACGGCAAACTACAATGAAGAGATCAACAAGGCCTTGAATTTTTCGGGCCTCGATATCGACTTCTTCGCGCGCGTTAAAAATGACTATCTGGTCGATATCCTCGACGCACGTCAGGGCGGCGCAGCCAAGGCCGAGCTGCTCGACGTCGGTTGCGGCGTTGCCAATGCCCACAAGCAATTGACAGATCGGGTCGGCAGGATTTCGGGAGTCGACGTTTCGAGTGCCAGCATTGCAGTGGCGCGACAACGCAACCCTGGCATCCACTACGAAGTCTTTGACGGCACCCATCTCCCGTTCGGCAACAAGTCATTCGACTGCGCGTTCGCGATCAATGTGTTTCATCACGTCCCTATTGCACTGAGGTCGGCGCTGGTTGCCGACGTGCGCCGGGTACTGCGTCCCGGAGGATTGTTCGTGATCTTCGAGCACAATCCCTTCAATCCGGTGACCCGGCGCATCGTCAACACCTGTGAATTCGACAAGGACGCAGTGCTGTTGAAACGACGTGATTCCGAAACTCTTCTCGATAGCGCAGGCTTCAACGATATCAGCACGCGATATATCTTTTCGGTGCCAGCGGCTGGCCCCTTGCTCCGCAGAGTTGACCGGCTGTTTTCGTTGCTACCGTTTGGCGCGCAGTACTATTCGCTGGGTACCAGCCACTAGAGTGCTGCCAAGTCTTCAGAGTGCTGCCAAGTCTTCGCGCGGCTCTCTGGCGGGATTCGCAGATCCTCTGACGGAAGTAGATTCAAAACTCTTGATGGGGCTCTGATCACGCATCTGTCGGGAAAATTGCTACGGCTCGGGACTGCAGGACATCCTTCGGCCGCCCCGTCAGTTCTGCACGATTTCCTCAATTCTGAACCTCCGAACTCATGGTCATCCATCTCTCGTTGCGGCGATTGAGTTCGGTCGGGAGTACGCGCATTGTCGTGGCTGCCGAATGAGCGGTGGCCGGCCCCGGTGGAGCGCCGTCAGATCTGCATGACGGACCCTCGCCGGGCCTGGGACAAATCCGGCGAATAGTGATATGCGAGCGGTTTACCAAGACCAAGGCAGGACCGGGAAAGACGCTCATGACCGTGCATACAGGAAGGCATTTTCTGCAGATTCCGGGGCCGACCAACGTGCCGGACCGGGTGCTGCGGGCCATGGATATGCCGACGATGGACCACCGCGGTCCCGAATTCGCCGAGATCGGTTTTGCTGTGCTTTCTGCGATGCAGCGTGTGTTCCGCACCAAGCAGCCCGTGATCATCTACCCCTCGTCGGGGACCGGCGCCTGGGAGGCCGCGATCGTCAACACGCTGCAGCCCGGCGACAGGGTTTTGATGTGCGAGACCGGCCAGTTCGCCGTGCTGTGGCACGGCATTGCCGACAAGTTCAAGCTCGACGTCGACTTCATTGCCGGCGATTGGCGCCACGGCGCCGACCTCGAGCAGATCGAGGCCAGGCTTGCCGCCGACAAGGCTCACAAGATCAAGGCCGTCTGCGTCGTCCATAATGAGACCTCGACCGCCTGCGTCACCTATCCGCGCGACGTCCGCAAGATCCTCGACACGCTGAAGCATCCGGCGCTGCTGATGGTCGACACCATCTCCGGCCTCGGCTCGCTCGAATATGAGCACGACGCCTGGGGCATCGACGTCTCGATCGCGGGCTCCCAGAAGGGCCTGATGCTGCCGCCCGGCCTCGGCTTCAACGCCGTATCAGAGAAGGCGCTGGCGGTGGCCAAGGCCAATCCGGGCATGCGCTCCTATTGGGACTGGCAGGAGGTCATCAACATCAACAAGGCCGGCACCTGGCCCTATACGCCCGCCACCAACCTGCTGTTCGGCCTGCGCGAGGCCGTCAAGATGCTGGAGGAGGAGGGGCTGGAGAACGTCTTCGCCCGCCACAAGCGCCACAGCGAAGCAACGCGTGCTGCAATCAAGGTCTGGGGTCTGGAGACCCAGTGCCAGGAGCAGGGCGCGCATTCGCCGGCGCTGACGGCGGTGCGGGTGCCCGATGGCCACGACGCCGACCATTTCCGCAAGGTCGTGCTGGAGAATTTCGACATGTCGCTCGGCACCGGACTCAACAAGGTCAAGGGCAAGGTGTTCCGGATCGGACATATCGGCCACTTCAACGACCTGATGCTGATGGGCACGCTGTCCGGCGTCGAGATGGGCCTCGATCTGGCCAAGGTGCCGCATCGCGGCGGCGGCGTGCTGGCGGCGATGGAGGTCCTGAAGGGCCGCGACGCCGCGCAGGCGTCGAAAGCTGTCGCCTGAGAATCGAATCGCAAACAACAGAAAGAGCGAGACATGAACGCGCCCGTCACTTCGACCGAAGACCTGATCTACTCCGTCGAGGACGGGATCGCGCGCATCACGTTCAACCGGCCGCAGGCGCGTAACGCGCTGACCTTTGCGATGTACGAGCAGATGGCGTCGATCTGCGAGAACATCAATCAGGATCACTCCATCAAGGCGCTGATCATGACAGGCGCCGGCGACAAGGCGTTCGCCTCGGGCACCGACATCTCGCAGTTCCGCGCCTTCGAGACCGCGCAGGACGCGCTGGACTATGAGGCGCGGATCGACCGCGTGCTGGGTACGCTGGAACAGTGCCGCGTGCCTGTGATCGCCGCGATCGCCGGCGCCTGCACCGGCGGCGGCGCCGGCATCGCCGCATGCTGCGACATCCGCATCGGCACCGAGGCGACCCGGATCGGCTTCCCGATCGCGCGCACGCTCGGCAACTGCCTCTCGATGTCCAACATCTCGCGGCTGGTCTCGCTGATCGGTCCGGCGCGGACCAAGGACCTGATCTTCAAGGCGCGCCTCGTCGAGGCGCCGGAGGCGCTCGCGCTCGGGCTGTTGAACGAGGTCGTCCCCGACGTGGAGACGTTGCAGCGCCGCGCCGACGAGACCGCCAAGCTCGTCGCCGGTCACGCGCCGATCACGTTAGAGGTGACCAAGGAGGCGGTGCGCCGCATCCGCCGCACGCTGTCGCGCGAGGAAGGCGAAGACCTGATCCTGCGCGCCTATATGAGCGAGGATTTCCGCGAAGGCATGGACGCCTTCCTCAACAAGCGCGCGCCGAATTTCAAGGGCAAGTAGCGGCTGCGAGAGGCTCCTGCGGACCGTGCAGCAAATTCAGGGTCGTCCCGGCGAAGGCCGGGACCCATAACCCCAAATAGTCATCGTTGCACGATGCTGGAATGACGAGTCCCGCTTACAACTCTTGCTGCGGCGTATGGGTCCCGGCCTTCGCCGGGACGACGGCAGTGCGAGTGGAAGCACCGTCGCGATGACGTAAGCGATGATGCGTGACCATGACGTACTCACCTCATTCCAAAGTCATAGGCCATGCGGCAGTTCGCGGCTTGAACTCACTCTTATTCTCGGCACAATGACCGCACCCCGCCACCTCGCAGGTTTTGCCAAGCCGAACAAATAGATAGGGAAGAAACACGTGGGACAGATTGTAAAAACCACGGCTGCAATCGCGGCCCTGCTGCTGAGCACGCCGGCGTTCGCCGGCTGGGAGCCGAGCAAGCCGGTCGAAATCGTGGTTGCGGCCGGCGCCGGCGGCGCCTCCGACCAGATGGCGCGGATGATGCAGGCGGCGATCCAGAAGAACAATCTGATGAAGCAGCCGATGGTGGTGTCGCTGAAGGGCGGTGCGTCGGGTGCGGAAGCGCTGATGTACATGAAGTCCAGCGAGGGCGATCCGAACAAGGTGCTGATCGCCTATTCGCTGATCTACATGCTGCCGCTGTCGGCCAAGATCCCGTTCAACTGGCGCGACCTCACGCCGGTGTCGGTGATCGCACTCGACCAGTTCGTGCTGTGGGACAACGCCTCCGGTCCGAAGACCGTGAAGGACTTCATCGCGGCCGCCAAGGCCGCGAGCGCGCCGTTCAAGATGGGCGGCACTGGCTCCAAGCGCGAGGATCACGTGCTGACGGTCTTCATGGAGCAGAAGACCGGCGCGAAATTCTCCTATCTGCCGTACAAGTCCGGCGGCGAGGCCGCGACCCAGCTGGTCGGCGGCCACACCGAGTCCAACGTCAACAATCCAAGCGAGAATCTCGAGGTCTGGCGCGCGGGGCAGGTCCGCGCGCTCTGCGTGTTCGACAAGGAGCGCATCTCCTACAAGGCCAAGGTCACCGACACGCAGTCCTGGAACGACATCCCGACCTGCAAGGAGGAGGGGCTGGACGTGCAGTATCTGATGCTGCGCGCGATGTTCCTGCCGGGCAAGGTCACCCAGGAGCAGCAGGCGTTCTATGTCGACCTGTTCCAGAAGGTGACGCAGACGGCTGAATACAAGGACTACATGGAGAAGCAGGCGTTGAAGCCGATCTTCCTCACCGGCAAGGACATGGTCGAATTCCTCGAGGATGACGACAAGCAGAACGCCTCGCTGATGAACGCGGCGGGCTTTGTCGCAAAATAGCGGTTGCGGTTGTCGTCAGTCCATCCTTCGTCATTCCGGGGCACGCGAAGCGTGAACCCCAATGCAATTGCGAATTGTGGAATCTCGAGATTCCGGGTTCGATGCTTTCGCATCGCCCGGAATGACCGGCCTGATTGCTTCACCCTCGGGCCGGAATTGCCTTGCAAGCGGCGGCGGCGCGGTGATTACTGCGCCGCAGTATGGCCGGACGTCCGGCAAGCCATTGCGGGACGGTGAGGAGCGATCATGACCAAAGCCGTGTTGGGGATCATCGGCGGATCCGGAATCTACGATCTGCCGGGTCTCGAGAATGTTCGCGAGGAAGCGATCACGAGCCCGTGGGGCGAACCGTCGGCGCCGCTGCGCCGGGGCGAGATGGCGGGACTGCCGATCGTGTTCCTGCCGCGGCACGGCCAGGGACATGCGCTGTCACCGTCCGACATCAACTATCGCGCCAATATCGACGTGCTGAAGCGGGCAGGGGTCACCGACCTGGTCGCGCTGTCCGCATGCGGCTCGTTCAAGGAGGAGCTGCCGCCGGGCAGTTTCGTGCTGGTCGACCAGTTCGTCGATCGCACCTACAAGCGCGAGAGCTCGTTCTTCGGCAGGGGCTGCGTCGCGCATGTCTCGATGGCGCATCCGGTCTCGCCGTTGCTGGCGAAGCATCTCGCCGCGGCTGCCGAGGCGGAGAGCATCGCATTTGCGCGCGGTGGAACTTACCTGTGCATGGAAGGGCCGCAATTCTCCTCGCTGGCCGAAAGCCTGACCTACAAGGCGCAGGGCTATTCGGTGATCGGCATGACCAACATGCCGGAAGCCAAGCTCGCCCGCGAGGCCGAGATCTGCTACGCCAGCGTGGCGATGGTCACCGATTTCGACTGCTGGCATCCGGCGCATGATGCGGTGACGGTGCAGGACATCATCCGCGTGCTGAACTCGAACGCCGAGAAGGCAAAGGCACTGGTGGCGCGTCTGGCGCGGGACTTGCCGCGCGAGCACGAGCCGTGCCCGGTCGGCTCGGACCGCGCGCTGGACACCGCGCTGATCACTGCGCCCGCGGCGCGCGATCCGCAGTTGCTTGCCAAGCTCGATGCAGTCGCCGGACGGGTGTTGCGCACATGAAAGTAGACGGACGGCATTTTCGCAGTATCTGGCTCGAGCCTGACGGCTGGTCGGTCGGCGCGATCGACCAGCGCCGGCTGCCGCATGAATTCGTTGTCGCGAATATCACGACGGCTGAGGAGGCCGGCGAGGCGATCAGCTCGATGCTGGTGCGCGGCGCGCCGCTGATCGGTGCGACTGCGGCCTATGGCGTGGCGCTGGCGATGCGCGCCGACCCATCCGACGCGGCGCTCGACCGTGCCGGCCGGATGTTGGCCGCGACCCGGCCGACCGCGATCAATCTGAAATGGGCTGTTGACGAGATGCAGCGCGCGTTGGCGCCGCTCGCGGCTTCGGCCCGCGCGGAGGCGGCCTATGCCCGCGCCCGCGAGATCGCCGACGAGGACGTCGAGATCAACCGCGATATCGGCCGCCATGGGCTCGACCTGATCGCGGCCATCGCCGCGACCAAGAAGCCGGGCGAGCGGGTGAACGTGCTGACGCATTGCAATGCCGGCTGGCTTGCAACCGTCGATTGGGGCACGGCGACATCACCAATCTACCAGGCCCATGACCGCGGCATTCCGGTCCACGTCTGGGTCGACGAGACGCGGCCGCGCAATCAGGGCGCCTCGCTCACCGCCTGGGAACTCGGCCATCACGGCGTGCCGCATACAGTGATTCCTGACAACACCGGCGGCCATCTGATGCAGCATCGCATGGTTGATCTCGCGATCGTCGGGACCGATCGCGTCGCCGCTAACGGCGACGTCTGCAACAAGATCGGGACCTACCTTAAAGCGCTGGCTGCGCACGACAACGGCGTGCCGTTCTATGTCGCACTGCCGTCGCCGACCATCGACTTTCGTATCGATGATGGCGTCAGGCAGATTCCGATCGAGCAGCGCGCGGCCAGCGAGGTGACGCACCTCACCGGGCGGACCGCGGATGGACGGATCGAGACCGTGCGCGTGGTTCCGGACGGCTCGTCGGTCGCCAATTTCGGCTTCGATGTCACGCCGGCGCGGCTGGTGACCGGATTGATCACCGAGCGCGGCGTGCTCAGGCCGGAGCGTGCTGCACTTGCGAGCGCGTTTCCCGAACGTTCCGGTGCTTAGCTGAAGGGCTGCATTGACGGTGATTGGTTCAGCACGCTATCCCAATCGTTGCCCTCGCAACCCAGACCGTCTCGTCCATGTCAAATACCGATATTGAGATCGTCGTCGACGATCCGACTGCGCCTGAAGATAATTCCCCCGCCGTCGTCTCGACCGGCGTCGTCGACATCGTCGTCTCGCTGCTTCTGCTTGCGCTCGCCGTCGTGCTCGGCTGGGACAATTGGCGCACCGGCGCATCGTGGGACTCGACCGGACCGCAGCCGGGCTATTTCCCGTTCTATCTCTCGGTGATCCTCGGCGGCGCCAGCCTCTACGGTCTCGGCGCCGCGTACCTCTCGCGCCGGGAAGCCGCCGAGACCTTCGTCACCCGCGCCCAGTTTCGCCGGGTGATGGCGGTGTTCGTGCCGACCTTCCTGTTCTGCCTCGCCACCCAATATCTCGGCCTCTATGTCGCGAGTTTTCTCTTGATCTCGGGCTTCATGCGCCTGGTCGGCAAGATCGCGCTGTGGAAGTCGCTGCTCACCGCCTTCGTCTTCACCGCCGCGATGTTCGTGACCTTCGACATCGCATTCGACGTCATCATGCCGAAGGGGCCGCTCGAAGCGGCCCTCGGCTACTGAGCGATCGACAGGATCTCGCGATATGGAAGCCTTCGGTCTCCTGCTGCACGGCTTTGCCGTTCTTCTGACGTGGAAGACGCTGCTGCTGATGATGGTTGGCCTCGTGCTCGGCATCTTCGTCGGCGTGCTGCCCGGGCTCGGCGGCCCGAACGGCGTCGCGATCCTGCTGCCGCTGACCTTCACGATGGATCCGACGTCGGCCATCGTGATGCTGTCCTGCATCTACTGGGGGGCGCTGTTCGGCGGCGCCATCACCTCGATCCTGTTCAACATCCCCGGCGAAGCCTGGTCGGTCGCGACCACCTTCGACGGCTATCCGATGGCGCAGCAGGGCAGGGCGGCCGAGGCGCTGACGGCGGCGTTCACCTCGTCGTTCATCGGCTCGCTGGTCGCGGTGCTCTTGATCACCTTCCTGGCGCCGATGATCTCGTCGTTCGCGCTGAAGTTCGGCCCGCCGGAATTTTTCGCGGTCTATTTGCTGACGTTCTGCTCCTTCGTCGGCCTCGGCCGCGAAGCCAAGCACAAGACGGTCATCTCGATGTCGCTCGGGCTTTTGCTCGCCGGCGTCGGCATGGATACGGTGTCTGGCCAGCTGCGCATGACGTTTGGTTCGGCCGAGCTGCTGCGCGGCATCAACTTCCTCGTCGCCGTGATCGGCCTGTTCGGCATCAGCGAGATCCTGCTCACGATGGAGGAGCGCCTGGCGCTGCGCGGCCATGCCGCCGGCATCTCGCTCCGCGTCGTGCTGTCGGTGTGGAAGGACCTGCCGAAATACTGGGTGACGCTGCTGCGCTCGTCGGTGATCGGCTGCTGGCTCGGCATCACGCCGGGCGGCGCGATCGCGGCCTCCTTCATGGGCTACAACCTCGCCAAGCGCTTTTCCAAGGATCAGGAGAGTTTTGGCAAGGGCCGTATCGAGGGCGTGTTCGCGCCGGAGACCGCCGCCCACGCCTCGGGCACCTCGGCGCTGCTGCCGATGCTCGCGCTCGGCATCCCCGGCTCGGGGACGGCGGCGATCCTGCTCGGCGGCCTGATGGTGTGGGGCCTCAACCCGGGCCCGCTGCTGTTCGTCGAGCACAAGGATTTCGTCTGGGGCCTGATTGCCTCGATGTATCTCGGCAACGTCGTCGGCCTGGTGCTGGTGCTGACCACGGTGCCGATCTTCGCCTCGATCCTGCGCGTGCCGTTCGCGGCGGTCGCACCGATGATCGTGGTGTCCTGCGCGATCGGCGCTTACGCCATCCAGAACGCAATGTTCGACATCTGGCTGATGCTGGGCTTCGGCGTCGTCGGCTACGTCTTCAAGAAGATCGGGATTCCGCTGGCGCCGTTCACGCTCGCCTTGGTGCTCGGCAGCCGTGCCGAGGACGCGTTCCGTCTGTCGATGATCGGCTCCGGCGGCGACATGAAGGTGTTCTGGTCGAACGGCCTCGTCGGCAGCATCACGACGCTGGCCATCGTGCTGCTGTTCTGGCCGGTGATCGACAAGGCGATCGCAGGCTTGGGACGAATGTTGCGGCCTGCGCGGGCGTAGGCGATTCGAATCTGATGAGCCTCGAATCGCCTCTGTATTAAAGTACCGTCAGACGACCTTGCGCTGGCGGAGCTCGGCGATCTCGTCCTTGCCGAAGCCGAATTCGGCCAAGAGTTCTTCGGTCTGCTCGCCGAATTCCGGCGGCCGCGCCGCCATCTTGCTCGGTGTCCGCGACAGCGTCACGGGCTGGCTGACCAACTGGATGTGCCGATTCTCGTCGTTCGGCACGTGCTGGGCCATGCCGAGATGCTTGACCTGGGCATCCTCGAACATCTGGTCGATCGAGTAGATCGGCCCGCACGGCACGCCGGCGGCGTTCAGGTCCTCGACCCAGGTCTCGGTCGACTTCTTCTCGGTCAACGCGCCGATCTTCGCATTCAGCGCGTCGCGGTTCTTCGAGCGCGCCGGTGCGGTCGCGTAATCAGGATCGGTGATCAGCTCGGGCGCGCCGATCGCCTGGGCACAGCGTTCCCAGATCCGCCCGCCCGTGGTGGCGATGTTGATGTAGCCGTCGGAGGTCTTGAACACGCCGGTCGGAATCGAGGTCGGGTGGTTGTTGCCGGCCTGCTTGGCGACTTCCTTTTCCATCAGCCAGCGCGCCGCCTGGAAATCCAGCATGAAGATCTGCGCCTGCAAGAGAGAGGTCTGCACCCACTGGCCTTGGCCGGACACGTCGCGCTCCAGCAGCGCGGTGAGGATGCCGATCGCGCAGAACAGGCCCGCGGTGAGGTCGGCGACGGGAATGCCGACCCGCATCGGTCCTTCGCCGGGCGCGCCGGTCACCGACATCAGGCCGCCCATGCCCTGCGCGATCTGATCGAAGCCCGGGCGCTTGTGATAGGGGCCGTCCTGGCCGAAGCCGGAGATGCTGCCATAGACAATCTTCGGATTGATCTTGCGGATGCTCTCATAATCGATGCCGAGCTTGGCCTTGACGTCCGGCCGAAAGTTTTCGACCACGACGTCGGCCTGCTCGGCCAGCCGCTTGAACACTTCGAGCCCCTTGGGGTCCTTCAGGTTCAGCGTCATGGCGCGCTTGTTGCGGTGCAGGTTCTGGAAATCGGAGCCACCACGCGGGCCGCCCGGCTGCTCGCCGCCGCCGTCCTCCAGCAGCGCATCGATCTTGATGACGTTGGCACCCCAGTCGGCGAGCTGGCGTACGCAGGTCGGCCCAGACCGGACCCGGGTCAAATCCAGCACGGTGAAACGGGACAGGGCTTGGGATGCGCGGGGAAAGGGCATTGAGACACCTCTTGTTTTGCGGGCCGCTCGGGGGGCTTCAGCCCATCTGCCATAGACAATTTGGCAGGCCTTTCCAACTGTTACCCGGACAACAATCCGGGACTGGAAACAAATAGGCATGGTTCCGTGGAGATCGGCTCGTCGCTTGGCAGTGGTTCTGGCCGGTATCCCCGGTGCCGCCGTCCGCCGACCCTCGACATTCCCCGCGCCGGCTGCTAGCCCGTCGCCATGCCGAATGGGTTTTGCCCTTATGGAAGAGGCACTTGAGGGCGTATCGGAGCGATGGACCGAAAGCGGGCATGGCGGTGAAAAAAGGTCCATCCCATCTGCTCGGTAACTCGGCATGGAACGCGACGGCCTTCGCGGTCGCGGTGCTGCTCAACCTCGCGATTCTCCCGTTCGTGATCTTCCGGCTCGGTCTCGCCGCGTTCGGTGTCGCGGGCCTGGTGACGGCCTGCGTCGCGCCGGCGCTGATGTTCAGCAATGCACTTGGCCTGTCGACGACGCGCGAGCTCGCGCAAAGGCTGGAACCGTCCGATCGCGACGAGGCGCGACGGTTTTTTGCGACCGCCCTGGCGCTCGCCATCGTCGCGGGCTGCCTGATCGCGGCCTTGCTCGGCCTTGCAGGCGCGCCGCTCGCACGACTGGCGTTTCACCTCGGTGGCCCGGCCGCCGACGACCTTCGGCTTGCCTTCGCATTGGCCGGCGCCGGCTGGCTATGCCAGTGCGTGTTCGCGGTCTTCCTCTCGCTGTTCACGGCGCGTCAGGACTATCGGCGGATCGCGTCGATCGGCATCACCGGCACGGTGGTGACGACGATGTCGATGCTGCTGCTGATCCCCTATGCGCCGCGCGCCTCGACCTTCCTCGGCTGCCAGGCGCTCGGTTTCGCGACCAATCTCCTGATGGGCATCGCCTGGTCGCGGCACGCGATCCGTGACTGGCTGGCACGGCCGGCACTCGATCGCGGTGCGCTGCATGCGCTGGTGAAACTTGGCGGCTGGCAGATGGCGGCGCAAAGCGGTGCGCTGTTCGCCGGCCAGGCAGACCGCTATCTGCTCGGCGCGCTGTTGCAGCCGCAATTCGTCGGCTTCTACAGCGTCGCGCAGCGGCTGGAGGAGGCGGTCTATATCGGTGTGCTGAAGATCGGCGAGATCCTGTTCCCGTTCTTCAGCACGCTGCAAAAGGAGGATGACGACCGCAAGGTCGACCTGCTGCTTCGCTCGTCTTGGATTCTCAACGTGCTGGCCGCGAGCGCGCTGGGCGGCCTGATCCCGGTCGCCGGCGCGCTGCTGTATCGATGGACCGGCGCCGAGGTCGCCGCCGAGGCCCAGCTGGTGCTGGTGGTGCTTTCGATCAGCGGGATATTGGGGTCGAGCGCCAACGTGTTTGCGTTCTATCTGCTGTCGCAGGGGCGCTCCAGATCCAACGCGCTGATCTCGCTCGTCACCGGCATCTTCACGCTGGCGACGAGTGCGATCGCGCTGCCGTATATCGGCTGGCAGGCCGCCGGTTGGAGCTCCTGCGTCGGGATGGTCGCGCAGATGGTGATCACGGTGCTGCTGTTGCGGCGGACCTTCAGGCTTTCCGCGATGTGGTCGCGGATGCTGCATTTCGTCCTGATCCCGCTCGGCACGGGCATCGCCGTTGCGTTGGCGTTGCGCTCCCAGCTTGGCCACACCTCATTCGACCACGCGCCGTCATGGTGGTATGTGGTGTCGCTCTACGGCGTGTCGGCGGCGGCGATCTTTGTCGCCGCCGTTGCCGTGTCGCAGCTCGGTCCCTATCGCGCCGTCTGCTGGCGCGATCTCCGCGTCATCATCACCCGCTTCTTGCCCTTCAAGGCCGCCTAGACATGTGTGGTATCGCAGGCATCGTCAATCTGCGCGGCGCCCCGGTGCAGCCGGCCGACATCTCGCGGCTCACCAGTCTGATCGCGCATCGCGGTCCGTTCGGGGAGGGCACCTGGTTCAACGCGAAGCGAAACGTCGCCTTCGGTCATCGCCGGCTCGCCATCATCGATCCCGGTGAGGGTGGCTATCAGCCGATGGCATCTGGCGATGGCCGCCATGTGATCGTCTACAACGGCGAGATCTACAACTTCCTCGAATTGCGCCGCGAGCTCGAGGCGAAGGGGGCGGTCTTCCGCAGCCAGTCCGATACCGAAGTGATCCTTGCCGCCTGGCGGGCATGGGGCGAGGACATGCTGCTGCGCTTCAACGGCATGTGGGCGCTGGCGATCTACGACACGGTCACGGACGATCTGTTCCTTGCCCGCGATCGCTTCGGCATCAAGCCGATGCTGTACGCGCTGTCGTCCGAGCGGTTCGTGTTCGCATCGGAGCAGCGGGCGCTGGCGCGGAGCGGGCTCATCGAGACGTCGCTCGACGTCGACGTGGCGCGGCGGCTGTTGCTGGACCCGTTCGGGATCGAAGGCAGCGAGCGGACCCTGTTCTCGCAGCTCCGCCGCCTGCAAGGCGGCCACTGCATGTGGCTGCGCCAGGGGCGGGTGCAGGTGCGCCGCTGGTGGCGGACCGTGGATCATCTGCCTGCGATCCCGGATACCGAGGCTGAACGCGTCGCGCGCTTTCGTGAGCTGTTTCAGGATTCCGTTGCGCTACGGATGCGCAGCGACGTGCCGATCGGGACCTGCCTGTCCGGTGGCTTCGACTCGTCCGCGGTGATCTGCGCGATGGCGAGCCACGAGAAGGCCGGCATGGGACCGCGTGACTCGACCGCCTGGCGGCACGCTTTTGTCGCGACCTTTCCCGATGCCAGCAATGACGAGCGGCCGATGGCGGAGGAGGCGGCCGCGTGGGCCGATGTGGCGCCGAGCTTTCTCGAGATCGGGCGCTCCGACGCGCTCACCGATCTCGACCGGATCCTCGACGACAATGACGACGTCTATATCGGATTGCCGAGCGCGCCGTGGCTGATCTATCGCGAGCTCCGCCGCCAGAACGTCACCGTGTCGCTTGACGGCCACGGGGCCGACGAACTGATGGGCGCCTACCTGCAGGAAGGGCAGTCGGCCGCATTCCGCATCCGCAACGCAGCAGCCGCACTCGCGTCACGATCGCAGCTCGCGCAGCGCGGCATCGACGTGTTGCGGGCGCAGATGATCCGGCGCCAGGGGCACTATTTCCTGCGCGGCGGCCTGACGGCAATGCCCGCGCCGTTGCCGCTGGTCGCCGAGGATGACGAACTGCCCGATACGTGGGGCGCACTGAACCGGCGCCTCTACCGCATGTTCCACTCGACCACGCTGCCCACCATCCTGCGTAATTTCGACCGGCTCTCGATGGCGCACGGGATCGAGGTGCGCATGCCGTTCATGGACTGGCGGCTGGTGACCTACACGATGGCCCTGCCGGAGGCGAGCAAATCGGCCGATGGCTTGACCAAGGTGGTCGCGCGGCAGGCGATGGCGAACCTGATGCCCGAAAGCATCCGCACCGCACGCCGCAAGGTCGGATTCAACTCGCCGATGCCGGAATGGCTGAATGGACCGCTGGCGGGCTGGACCGCGGAACTGCTCGATCGGAAGGTTCCGGCCTTTGCCGAGTTCGTCGACGAAGCGCCGCTTCGAACGGTGGTCGGCCGCTTGACGGCATCGCAGAGCTGGGGTTGGGAATCCGTCGGCCGGATCTGGCCATATCTGAACATGAAATGGATGTTGGCGAGGGCCGCGTAGCAATGCGTCTGTTCCAGAATAGCGGTCTCTATCCGTCCTATCTGCCAAGGCTGAACCAGCTTGCGGCAAAGGCGTCAGGCTTTGCGGCGCGTCGCGACGTGTTCCTGCATGATCGCTTTGGCGCGGCGCATTTTCTCAAGCCGGTGCTCGACGGCGCACCCGAAGCCTTCTTCACCAATGCCGACGATGAAGTGCTGCAACGCCAGTGGGCGCGTGAGCAGGGCATGCAGGGGACGCCGACGCTGGAGGGTATTCTGCTCGCGCAGATCGAGCATCACAAAACCGAAGTGTTCTACAACCTCGATCCAGTGCGCTATCCGAGTGCGTTCGTCGCCAAGCTCCCCGGCTGTGTGAAGAAGACGCTGTGCTGGCGCGCGGCGCCGTCGGGAAATGCCGACCTGAGCGCGTATGGCGCGGTGCTTGGAAACTTTCCCTCGATCCTCGAGGCGTGGCGTGGCAAGGGCTGCCGGGCGGAGCTGTTCTTCCCCGCCATTGATCCCGTCATGGAGCAGTACGGCCACGGCGAACGGCCGATCGACGTGGCATTTGTCGGTGGCTATTCGCGGCATCACGGTGCGCGGGGCAGGACCCTCGAACAGGTCGCGGCCCTGGCGACCGATCGCAATATCGTATTCTGCCTCGATGCATCGCGGCTGACGCGACTTGCCGAAAGCGCGGTCGGCCGGTTGCTGCCGCTGCGCAAGCACCGCCGCCCCGACGTCATCGCGCGAATCGCGCGGCAGCCGTTATTCGGCCGGGATCTCTACGAGCTGTTCGGATCCGCGAAGATCGTGCTCAACGGCGCGATCGACATGGCCGGCAACGATCGCGGCAATATGCGCTGCTTCGAGGCGATGGGCTGCGGGTCCCTGCTGGTGTCGGACGCGGGCAACTATCCGGAGGCGATGCAGGACGGTGTCACGATGCGCACCTACGACGCGCCCGAAAGGGCCGCAGAGGTGGTTTCAAGCAGCCTGCAGGATTGGCCGCAATGGGCCGGGATTGCCGCGTTGGGCCGAAGGCGGACGCAGGAAACCTACAGCAAGGCCTCGCAATGGGCCCACTTTATCGATCTCGTCGCGCGGATTGAGCCGTGCTAGACGGGGCAAAGAGCCGGCCAGAGGGCGGGCGATCGGGCCGAGATGATGTCTGCAGGTGACTTGATCCATCAACTGAAATGGGCAGCCGACGGGCTTGCCGTGCCGCTGTTCAGATTGCGGCCGCGGCCGTTCGGCCCGGGCTATCAGACGGTCAAGCGCGATACCATTACCGCGGCCATCGACGCGGGCCTGCTTCAGGCAGGAAAGGAGCTTCCGCCCGGCTACGGCGTCGCCATGGACGAGCGCGTGGTGGAATATCCCTGGGCCTATGGCCGATTGAACAATGTCGGCAAGATGCTGGACGCGGGATCGACATTCAATCACGACTTCCTGCTGCAGCGTCTGCCGCTGCGCGGCGCCGATCTCACCATCATGACGCTGGCCCCGGAGCGACGGTGCTATTGGCATGATGGCTATTCCTATATGTTCGGCGATCTCCGGAAGACCATGTTCGGGGATCATGTCTTCGACACGGTCGCCAGCATTTCGACGATCGAGCACATCGGCCTCGACAATCAGATGCTGTACACGGGCGATCCGCGCGACGCCGAGACCGACCGGGACGGCTTTGTTCCAGCGGTGAAGGAGTTCAAGCGTGTCCTCAAGCCTGGAGGCACCTGCCTGATCTCCGTGCCGTTCGGCAAGCGCGACAATCTCGGTTGGTATCAGGTGTTCGATCTTGCCATGATCGAGCGGATCATCGAGGCATTCGGCGCGGCATCCCACCATGTCGACTATTTCGGCTATTCGCGACAAGGCTGGTCGCGCCAGAGCGCCGAAGCGCTCGCCGAGGCCACCGTTTTCGACATCCATACCGGCAAGGGGCAGGGCGATGACCTCGCGGCGTCGTCGCGCGCCGTCGCTTGCCTGCAGTTGACGGCATGAATTTCGATTACCTGATCCAGCGTCTGATCGGTCGCGCGACTTGCCGGCTGCAGGCCGATGCGGCGCTTGGCCGCTATGCCAGGATCAGAAACATCCGCGGCGATTCCGACAAGATCGTCGTCGGCCGCAACAGCCGTATCCTGGGCGAGCTCCTGACTTTCGCGCATGGTGGAGAGATCCAGATCGGCGAGTGGTGCTATGTCGGAGAGGGAACCCGGATCTGGTCGGCCGCCTCGATCGAGATCGGCAATCGCGTGCTGATCTCGCATGCGGCGAATGTTTTTGACAATCTCACGCATCCGCTGCGGGCGTCGGAGCGGCACCGGCAGGTCCAGCAGATTTTCACGCGCGGGCATCCGAACGATATCACGCTTGACGAGAGCCCGGTTCGAATCTGCGATGATGCCTGGATCGGCGCGGGGGCGATGGTCCTGCGCGGCGTGACGGTCGGGCAGGGTGCGATCGTCGCGGCCGGTGCAGTGGTGACGAAGGATGTTGCCGCGTTTTCGATCGTCGCGGGCAATCCAGCTGTGCTGGTGAGGGAGCTCGAACCCGATGAGCGCTGAGCGCAAGTTCACGACCTGGGAAGACGCCGTGGTCTGGCTGCGCAATCAGCCCGACCAGCGCCAGCTCGTGCTCGACGCATTCTACGACGATCCCTTGGCCGGCGCTGCTGAACGCTATTTCCAGAGCTCCGAATGGCAAGCGGTTGCGGCGCTGCTGGCCGGCCGTTCGGGCACCGCGCTCGACGTCGGCGCCGGTCGCGGCATTGCGAGCTATGCACTTGCCCGAAGCGGCTTTGCCGTGACGGCGCTCGAGCCGGATCCCAGCGCGATCGTGGGAGCAGCGGCGATCCGAGCTCTCGCGCAACAGACGCAATTGCCGGTCCAGGTGGTTGAAGAGTTTTCCGAGCGGCTGCCGTTCGCCGATGCGACGTTCGATCTCGTCTTCGCCCGCGCCGTGCTGCACCATACGCGCGATCTCGAAGGGGCATGCCGGGAGATGTTTCGCGTGCTGCGGCCTGGTGGCGTGCTGATCGCGGCGCGCGAGCACGTCATCAGCAAGGAGGCGGATCTTCCGCAGTTCCTCGCGCAGCATCCGCTGCATCACCTCTACGGCGGCGAGCATGCCTTCCTGCTCGATCGCTATACCGGCGCGCTGACGACCGCGGGATTTTCCGCGATCGACACGCTGGCACCGCTGCAAAGCCCGATCAACCTGTTTCCCTATACGCTGGATACCCTGAAAGCCGCGATCGTGACGAAGCTGACGCGAAAGATTCCGGTGGCTCCGCTGTGGCGGACCGCGCTCGGATCGCGCCGGGTCTTTGTCTCTTTGCTGTCGATGGCCGAGCGTTTCGACAATCGGCCGGGCCGGCTCTATTCCTTTGTCTGTCACAAGGCCTGAGCGATGATCGTCTGGATCACGGGCGCGATCGGGTTCATCGGCCGCCATCTGGTGCATGAGTTGGCGGGAGCGGGCCATGCGGTGCATGGCGTCGGACACGGGGCGCTCGACGCGATGGAAGCCCGGCGGCTCGGCCTGCAGAGCTGGATCAACGGTGAAGTCGATGCCGCCAATCTCGATGCGCTTGCGGCTGCACACGGGCTGCCGACGCATCTGTTTCATCTGGCCGGCGGGTCGTCCGTCGGGGTCTCGATCGAGCGGCCGTTCGAGGATTTCTCGCGGACTGTCGCGAGCACCGCGCGGCTGCTGGAATGGCTGCGCGGATCGGCGCCGGACTGCGCGGTGGTCGCGGCGTCAAGTGCGGCCGTTTACGGGGCCGACCATGTCGGCCCGATCGCTGAAGGTGCCGTCGCAACTCCGATGTCGCCCTATGGGCAGCACAAGTTGATGATGGAGCAACTGTGCCGAAGCTACGCGCGGTCGTTTGGCATTCGCTGCACGATCGTGCGGCTGTTCTCGGTCTATGGCCCCAATTTGCGCAAGCAACTGCTCTGGGACATCTGCTCGCGGCTGGCGGCCAAGGAGCAGGTGCTCACACTCGGCGGGACGGGCAACGAAATCCGCGACTGGACCGACGTTCGCGATGTCGCAAGGCTGCTTGCGGGTGTCGCGCAACCGTTGCCGCAGGAGACCTTCCGGGTCGTCAACGGCGGGTCGGGCCGCGGGACCAGCGTTGCCGATATCGCAGCCGGCGTTGTCAGGCAGTGGGGCGGCAACACGGTTGTGCAATATTCGGGATTAAGCCGGCCCGGTGATCCCGTGAGCCTGTTGGCCGACGATGCAACGCTGCGCCAGATCGGGTTCGACTGGCGCATTGCGCTGGATCAGGGCCTCGCGGATTACGTCGCCTGGTTCAAGGGGCGGCCTTCGTGACGCCCCGCCCGTTGCGGTTCGCGTTCACGCACATTTCGCGACGGCTCTGGGCCGGTGGCTACAATTATCAGCGCAATCTGTTCGCGGCGCTCGCCCGGTTTCTGCCCGGCGAATTCGTTCCGGTGGTCTTTACGGGGAAAAGCGCCGACGAGAATGAGCTCGCGGAGCTTGCCGCGATACCGGGCGTTGAGGTCGTCCGATCGGAGGCATTCGATGGACAGCCAGGTTTGGCTGCGGCGCTGGGGCTTGGTCTGGATCGCGAAGCAGCGGCGGCGTTTCGCTCCGCGCGCATCGATGTCGTTGTTGAAGCCGCGCGCTTCTTCGGCTGGCGGCTGCCGATCCCGGCGGTAGCCTGGATTCCGGATCTGCAGCACCGTTCTCTGCCTCAGCTGTTTCCAAGGGCCGCACGCTGGCGCCGCGAGATCGGCTTTCGCGTCCAGATCGCGTCGGGGCGAACCATCATGCTGAGCAGCGAGAGCGCCTTGCGCGATTTCAAGGCGTGTTATCCGCGTGCCGGAAACCCCGTCAGGGTCGTTCGCTTCGCGACCCAACCGGCGGCCGCGTTTCTGAACACGGACCCGTCGGAAGTCATCGCGACGCATCAGCTGCCGACGAACTATTTCTACCTGCCCAATCAGTTCTACCGCCACAAGAACCACCAGCTGGTGGTCGACGCCCTGACTATCCTGAAGCGTCGCGGGGTCGACGTGGTGGTCGCCGCATCAGGCAGCACGGAAGATCGGCGCGAACCCGGCTACCATGACCTGGTCAATTCCGAGATCCAAAAGCGCGGCCTCGAAACGCACTTCCGTCACCTCGGCGTGATTCCGCTGCCGCATGTCTACGCACTGCTGCGGGCCTCGATCGCGCTGCTCAATCCATCGCGCTTCGAAGGATGGAGCACGACCGTCGAGGAGGCGAAATCGTTCGGCGTTCCAATGATCCTGTCTGATATCGACGTGCACCGGGAGCAGACCTTAGGGGCCGCTCGCTATTTCGGCGTCGATGATCCGGACGCGCTCGCCGACCATTTGATGCAGGCCTCACGGGAGGCGCAGGGGCCCATCGTCCGGCATGTCGTCCCGCATCAGGACGGTCACGTCAGGGCGTTCGCGGTGAATTTTGCGGCTACCATGCGACAGGCCGCCGGTCAGGATAAGCCTGCGGAAGTTGGCAGCAAGCGTTAAACGAGGCGCCGGCCTCAGTCCGCGTTCGGGATCAGTTCGAAGTCGGAGTCGGGGCTTTCGTAGGCTCTCAGCATGGCCTTCGCAATTTGCTCCGGGTTGTGCCATCGCTCGACGTAGCGCCGCGATGCCTGGCCGCGCGCGAGCCATTCGGATCGGCGCTCGAGAATGGCGGCAATGTCCTCGACGAGGTTTCCCGGGTTGAGTCTGTAGAGGGGCAGCTCGTGCCTGATGGCATCCGGGACGAACTTCATGTCCTCCTCCCTGATGTAGCATGCGACCGGCTTTCCCATCGCCATCATCTCGACCGCGAAGCCTCCGTACCAGCCCGCCAGCACCTGGTCGATTGCGAGATCGGCCGAGCGATAGATCTCCAGTGCCTGCTCGTGACTGGTCTTTTCGACAAGGACGAGCTCGAAGTCGTATCGCGACCGCAATTGCTCGAGGGCGTTCATGACCATCGGCGTGCCCTTGATCCGCCCGGCGGTCGGGGCATGAACGATCCTCGGTCGTCCTTGTCCGCGAGGGCGGCGCAACGTCGAATTTCTCGATCTCGACGTTTGCATAGGGCAAAAAGCGACCGTTCGGTACGACGTGTCCCAGCTCTGGATTCAGATAGAAGACCCGATCGAACAGCGGCAGCACCTTGTCGATCAGGAAATGGCGTCGATGGTCGAGCGCGTCCAGGCATCTCTGATAGAGCTCGCAATGTTGCGGAGCGCACATCGTCCATTCGTTGCGCTTATTACCCTCATTCGCCAACCGGACGTCGCAACCTTGCAGCGTCATGAACAGCTTCTTGTTGACGAGGCGCGCGACGTGCAGGTCCGCGGCCGAAAGCCGGTTGATGGTGTCCGTCAGCAGCGACACGCTGGAGAGCAACGATCCCGGCGCAGAGAGCGGAAAGCCCGGCGACAGAAAGGTCTGTCCAAAATAGAAATGAAGAACGTCGTAGTGCCATTGCTTCGTCAGGCCGAACGCTGTGCTGCGGATTGCCGTCTCAAGAAATCCGGCGTTCTTTGC
>NZ_JBSRYG010000001.1:0-36697 GCF_054056355.1 Bradyrhizobium sp. USDA 3364 | reverse complement strand
ATAGCATCCGGTCCGCCGAGTAGCCGAGCCACGTGTCGTTTCGAACGACGACGTCGCTGGATGCTCCGAGCTGCCGTTCGGCGCGCGATAGCACCCAGGGCTGATTGCCAACGTTGACTGGTCCGTGCAGGATTTTCATGCGCGCGTGTTCGCGAACTCGCCGACTTGCTTCATCAGGCCCAACTGCAGATCTTCGGGAAGATCCGCGGTTTCACAATAGAGCCGTCCGAGCCGCGCCGCGACGGCTTGCAGGCTATAATGTGCTTCTACATAGCGGCGTCCGGCCGTGCCGATGGCATTCAGGTCGAGTTCACCCCTCAAGCATCGCTTCAGCACATCGTAGATTTCGTCGGGACGCGTGTTGACGATCGGGCAGGTCGCGGGATCGATCATCATCTGGTCGTTACGCAGAAAGCACAAGACCGGCTTGGCCATCGCCATCGCCTCGAGCGCGGTATAACCGTGAAAGCCGGCGACGAACTGATCCGCGACCACGTGCGATGCGCCGAAAAGCTCGATGACCTTCTTGTTGGGAACCCCCTGCACGGAAACCAGCTCGATCTTCTCCCCCTCCTTGACCAGTCGGTCGATTGCCTCGATCAGGAGCCGGGTTCCCTTGAAATGTCCGTGGTTCGGTGCATGGGCAACTTTCAGGACATCGCCAGGTTCGTAGACCGGAGGACTGGCGATCAATTTGGTGGCGTCAATCGGCCAGTAATGCAGGTCGCGGCAGCCGGGGACGTAGGCCACCATGTCGCCCATCGCGAGCTGTGCAGTCGCGCGCCCCTTCAGGCGATCGATCGACGAGGCGTGCATCTCGGTCGTGCAAACGCAGAATTTGCCCGGTGTCGGGCACTCCTCGCACAGGTTCGGCTGACCGAGCTTCAGCGTGATGTCTCGTGCTCTGACATCGGCACCGTAGGCATAGGTGTAGAGCCGTTTCCCCGACTTGACGAGCAGGTCGAGTTCCTCGGGGTGGATGCCGTAGCGCGCGTCGCTCAGCATCAGGCCGCGGTCGTAGAAGTAGTTGAAGATGTCGAACCGCAGCAGCGCCCATGCCAGCACGAGACGGCGAAACAGGCCGAGAGCGCCCGGGCTTCGCGTCAGGCGAAGAAATCCCTCGAACAGGATGAGGTTGATGTCAAACGACCTCGTCACATAATAGGTGTTGAACACCAGCGATGAGGAATGAAATCCCAGCATGCGGTCGCACCGCGCAAGGAGCGGCAGGGTGAGGATTGGCGTGGAGGCCCAGAGCGTGCGCACCTTTCCCTTCGCGAGCCGCCGCTCGGTCGCGCGCCGCGCTTTTCGAATGAGCGTGCGAGTGGCAAAATCCGCGATAGCAGACCGCATCGTCCAGTCAGGTTTAGCGACGTCGCCAGCCTGAAGCGTGGCCTCGTTTGGGGCTGTCGATCTGAACGGGTTCAATGTCTCTCACTCGTAGTGTTCGTCGGCGCCACGTTTAGCATACATTTGATCTGAAGCGACCGCTGAACGGGTCGTCGCGATCTATTGGACCTTGGTTGCAGGCGCGGCTTTTAGGATCGGTCAGGTCCGAGGCCCGGCGGTGTCCCCACTGGGCGGATCGGCTTCGACACGTTGACGTTCAATGCATGAACGGGCTAAGAGGGCAGCACCTGTAATCAATGCGCACATCATCTGATGCGGCGGTCACGTCGAGCCGCGTCATCGAACCAATCTGGATAGGCATTTCGTGTGCGGCATATTCGGCCTCGTCGACAAGACCGGATCCGTCGATGCCCGTCGCGTGGACGAGTTGACCGATCTCGTGGCGCATCGCGGACCGGACGGGCGCGGCGTGAGGGTCAAGGGCAATGTCGGGCTGGGGCACCGCCGGCTGGCCATCATTGATCTGACCGACGACGGTGCGCAGCCGATGCGCGACAGGCATTTGCCGGTCTGGATCACCTATAACGGCGAGATCTACAACTATGTCGAGCTCCGCAGCGAGCTCGAGGACCTCGGGCACGTTTTCTTCACCGCTTCGGACACCGAGGTGCTGCTGGCCGCCTATATTCGCTGGGGCACGCAATGCCTCGAGCGCTTCAACGGCATGTGGGCGTTTGCGATTCACGACGAGCGCGACAATACCCTGTTCTGCGCCCGCGATCGGTTCGGCGTGAAGCCGTTCTATTACGTCGATACGGCAAGCCAGTTCGCGTTCGGCTCGGAAATCCGCCAGCTTCTTCCGTTGATCGAACGCCCCGTCGCCGATGACGATCTGGTCAACGATTTTCTCGTTTGCGGCCTGACCGATCATACCAATCGAACTTTCTTCAAGGGCGTCGAAAAGCTGCCCGCCGGACATTGGATGCGCGTCGATATATCGACCGGTGAGATCGAGATGCAGCGCTACTATTCGCTGGCTCCACGCGCGCCCGAGGCCAGTGAGGAAGGTACAGCCGGATTGCTGCGGGAGCTGCTGGACGACGCGATACGTCTGCGCCTCCGGTCGGACGTTCGCGTCGGAACCTGCCTGTCGGGCGGGCTGGACAGTTCGAGTGTCGCGACGCTGGCGGCAAGACGTTATGCGCCAGGCTCCAATGAGCGCTTCTTTGCCATCACTGCCGTGAGTGAGCAGGAGAGCAACAATGAAGAGGCCTACGCAGCCGAGGTTGCGGCGAAATCGGAACTGAACTGGTTGCGCACGAAGCCCGGCTACGAGGATTTCGCGTCGACGGCGGACGCCCTGCTGGACGTCCAGGAGGAACCGTTCGCCGGCCCTTCGATCATGATGCAGCACGAGGTGATGAGGTCCGCGCGAGCGAATGGCGTGATCGTGCTGCTCGACGGCCAGGGCGGCGACGAGACGCTGCTCGGGTACCATCGCTACTATGCCGCCTGGCTGCTCGAACATTTGCGTCACTCCGGTTTGCGTGGATTTTTTTCGGCCTTCCAGGCCGCAACGCAGGCAGGCGTTTCGCCCCGGCGACTGCTGATGTATTTGTTCGGCGCCAGCTCCGCGGGCCTGCGCGGAGCCTATTATCGCTGGCGCTATGCCTTCATGAAGAATCCCGGCTTGCCGGAGCCGCTGCGCCGCTTTGCGCGGACGACGAAGGATGCACAGGGCATGCAGGTGCTCGAGATCACTGAAACCAATCTGCCGATGCTGTTGCGGTTCGAAGACAAGAATTCCATGCGCTTTGGCGTCGAAACCCGGCTGCCGTTCCTCGATTATCGCTTCGTCGAATTCGCGTTGGCGCTTCCGACGCGCATCAAGTTGAACAAGGGGTGGGCGAAATGGCCGCTGCGCATGGCCATGAACGATGTTCTGCCTTCCCGCATCAGCTGGCGGAAAGACAAGATCGGTTTTGCCGCACCCGATCAGCTATGGCTGACGCGGCATTCGGCGGCGATGTACGACAGGGTGATCGCCAGCGAGCTACTGGCCCGCTATGTCGACATGCCGATGCTCAAACGGAAGTTTCATAAGCTCGATCTCGGCATGCGCTGGCGGCTCTATTGCGTTGCGCTCTGGGGCGAACGATTCCGGGTCCAGGCGCCATGAGGATTTTGTGTTCTCGGATTTGCCCCGTCGACATTGCCGCTTGCCGGTCCTTTCTTTGAGTTGATCGATGAACATCTGGCTGTTGCATCCATTCGCCGGAGGGCCGGGTCTCGGCCGTCACTGGCGGCCGTTCTGGCTGGCGGATGCCTGGGGGAAGATGGGGCATCGCGTGGTGGTGGTCAGCGCGAGCTTCCATCACCTGCACAGGGAGCCGCGGGCGCCGGGGCCTAGCCGCATCAACGACGTCGATTTCTGGTTTCTCGACACCCCGCGCTACGGCAGCGGCAGCGTCGGCCGGCTCTGGAATAACCTCTCGTTCGGGCCGCGCCTTCGCGCGGGCTCGGCCGCGATCGCGAAGCAGTTCGGCGCGCCGGACCTCGTCATCGCCTCGAGCCCCCACCTGTTTTTCATTTCGGCGGCGCATCAGGTCGCGCGGCGATTTGGCGCCAGGTTCTGGGTCGAAATTCGTGATTTGTGGCCGGAGAGTATCATTTCGCTCGGCATGACTCCGGCGTGGCATCCGCTGATGAAAGCGCTGAGCTGGCAGGAGCGGTCGGCCTATCGCATCGCGGACCAGGTGGTTTGCCTCTTGGCGGGTGCGGAGCCGCATATGCGGGCGCGCGGTCTGCCGGCCGGCCGGTTCCTGTGGATCCCTAACGGGGTGTCCGAGACTGAAATACGGAGCGCGCAGGGTATCGAGACTCTGAGTCACGGGCTCGTCGACCGCATCAATGCAATGAAGCGGCAGGGCCGGCGGGTCGTGCTCTACGCAGGCGGCATGGGGCCGCCCAACGCCATGGAAGTCATCGTCGATGCCGCGAAGGCGCTCGGCCGGACGAACCCCGAGATCTATTTCATCATGATCGGCTCCGGCACGTCGCGGGCCGAGCTGAAGCAGCGGGCAGCAGGGCTCGCCAATGTGGAATTCCAGGATGAAGTCGATCGATCGATCGTGCACGGCATGCTCAACGCATCCGATTGCGCGGTCGTGTCCTTCCACAAGAACGCGCTCTATCACCATGGCATCAGTCCGAACAAGCTGTTCGATTACTGCCTGTTCGCGGCGCGCAGTGTCATTGCCTGCGAGCAGCGGGCCCTTGACGGGCTCGAAGACCTCGTGACCTCGCGATGCGAGCCGGATGATCCTGCGGTGCTCGCCAGATCTCTCGTCGCCGCGCTGGACGGTCCGACGCGTCCGCAGAACGAACGGATCGCGGTCGCGCGGCGCTACAGCTACTCCGTGCTCGCGGCGCGATATTTGGTTCAACTCGACCTGGCCCAACCAGGTGATCCTGTGTGATCTGTGACTGCCTTGCCACAGGCCGTGGAACAAAAATACAATATAAATCAGTATGTTGCTTTGTTCATCGCGTGAACGATTTTGCTTGACGTTCATTGTGTGAACGCGCTACCAGCCTTCCCCAGGGGAAAGGCGAGATGGCGAGCATTCTACCGACCGGTGACAACGACAGCGATCGACTCGTGCTCGGTTTGCTCACCTCCGTTGAAGAGGATGGTGCGCGTTCGCAGCGGCGCATCGCGGCCGAACTCGGCGTCGCGCTCGGCCTCGTCAACGCCTACCTGAAGCGCGCGGTCAAGAAGGGCTTCGTGAAAGTCGGCCAGGCGCCGGCGCGACGATACGCCTATTACCTGACGCCCCAGGGGTTCTCCGAGAAATCGCGGCTGACCGTCCAATTCCTCTCGTCGTCCTTCTCGCTGTTTCGCAAGGCGAAGGAGGAGTACGGCAGGATCTTCGATCGTGCCCAGGCGCTCGGCTTCAGGCGGGTCGTGCTGGCCGGCAAATCCGACCTGTGCGAAATCGCGATCCTCTGTGCGGTGGACGGGCCGATCTCCATCGTCGCGATCGTTGATCCCGACGAAGCCGAGACGCGCTTCATCGGCGTCAAGGTCGTGCCGTCCTACGCAATGATCGATGAGCCGTTCGATGCGGTCGTCGTTACCCATCTGACTGACGCGGCGAGTGCGTTCGACCAGGCCGTGAGCAGCTTCGGGGCAGAGAAGGTGCTCGCGCCGGACCTGCTGGGACTGCGTCCTCCGCAAGCCAAGGGGGCGGCGTGATGGCGTCCGGCTGGTACGTGGTCCAGACCCAGGTCAATGCCGAGATCAAGGCGGCGGTCAATCTCGGGCAGCAGGGCTATTCGGTCTATCTTCCGCGCTATCTGAAGCGCCGCAGTCATGCGAGGAAGGTGGAGACCGTGGCGCGTCCGCTGTTTCCGCGCTACCTCTTCGTCGCGATCGATCTCGCAGCCCAGCGGTGGCGCGCCATCCAGTCGACGCTCGGTGTCTCGCACCTCGTGTGCGTGGGCGACCGGCCGGCGCTGGTCCAGGACAGCGTGATCGATGCCTTGAAAGTGCGCGAGGACCGGAGCGGCTTCATCGAGCTGGCGCGCCGCGCCGCCTTTGCTCCGGGTGACAGGGTTCGCATTGTCGATGGCGCGTTCGTCGACAGTCTTGCGCTCGTGGAAGGCGTCAGCGATCACGACCGCGTGGCGGTTCTCCTGAATATGCTGGGCCGCAAGGTGCGGGTGTTTGTCGGGGCGGAGCTGCTCGCCGCGTCATGAATTCTGTCTGCCGCCAGCCGGCAGGCATTCGTTGAGGGTAGGGCTTGGGGAGGTTCGATTCACCCCAAGTGCGGTAGCTTGCCTGAAGCAAGCGCGACGTTCGAAAGGGAGATTTCATGGCGACCTACGCGTTGATCGGCGCTGCCGGCTACATAGCGCCGCGGCATATGCGGGCAATGGCCGAGACCGGCGGCAGGCTCGCGGTGGCCTATGATCCCAACGACTCCGTGGGCATCATGGACAGCCATTTTCCGGATGCGGAATTCTTCACGGAGTTCGAGCTGTTCGACCGCTACGTCGATCAGTCGCGCAGAGTCGGCCGGACGATCGACTACGTCACCGTCTGCTCGCCGAACTACCTTCACGATGCGCACTGCCGATTTGCGCTTCGGTCGGGCGTCGACGTGATCTGCGAAAAGCCGCTGGTCCTCAATCCCGGCGACATCGACGAGCTGGCGGCCGTCGAGCGGGATACCGGCCGGCGTATCTCCACCATTCTGCAGTTGCGCCTGCATCCCGCGATCATCGCGCTGCGCGATCGCTTCGCCAACACCGGCAAGCGTCACAAGGTCGAGCTCACCTACATCACGTCGCGCGGGCGCTGGTATCACACGTCCTGGAAGGGCGCCGAACCGAAGTCCGGCGGCGTGGCCACCAATATCGGCGTGCACTTCTTCGACATGCTGAGCTTCGTGTTCGGGCCCGCCAGCCGCAACGAGGCGCATCTGCGCGAGGCGGAGCGGGCCGCCGGCTCGCTCGAATGCGAGCGCGCGGATGTGAGCTGGTTCCTGTCGCTGGATCGCAACGACCTGCCGGACGGCGTGAAGGGCAAGAAGACGACCTATCGCTCCATCATTGTCGACGGCGAGGAAGTCGAATTCTCGGAAGGTTTCACGGACCTGCATACGCGCAGCTACGAGGAGATCATCGCGGGCCGGGGTTTCGGCCTCGACGAGGTTCGCCCCTCGATCGATATCGTCTCCACGTTCCGCACCGCGCCGATCGTCCGGAGCAATGGCGTTCACGCCTTTGCCCAGAAGGTGATGCACCGATGAGCGAGATGCGCGAGGATCCGCGCTTTCCCGGCGCCTCGATCCATCGGTCGAGCTATGTCGACGATGGCGCCGTGGTCGGGCGCGGCACCAAGATCTGGCACTTCAGCCACATTCTGTCGCGCACGATCATCGGAGAGAACTGCTCGATCGGGCAGAACGTCATGATCGGTCCGAACGTCAGAATCGGAAACGGCTGCAAGATCCAGAACAACGTCTCGATCTACGATGGCGTCGAACTGGCGGACGACGTGTTTTGCGGTCCGAGCTGTGTCTTCACCAACGTGAACAATCCGCGGGCGGACGTTTCGCGCAAGGATGAGTTTCGCAAGACGCCGATCGGGCGCG
Organism: Bradyrhizobium sp. USDA 3364; assembly: GCF_054056355.1. Lineage (NCBI taxonomy): Bacteria > Pseudomonadati > Pseudomonadota > Alphaproteobacteria > Hyphomicrobiales > Nitrobacteraceae > Bradyrhizobium > Bradyrhizobium sp. USDA 3364. The sequence continues at coordinate 29,186 of NZ_JBSRYG010000001.1, read as the reverse complement.
GTGCGAGCATCGGCGCCAATGCCACGATCGTCTGCGGGCACTCGCTTGGAGACTATTGCTTCATCGGTGCCGGCGCGGTGATCACGAAAGACGTGCCCAATTTCGCCCTGATGGCAGGCAATCCGGCCCGCCGGATCGGCTGGATGAGCAGGGCGGGTGAGCGGCTGGGTGACGAACTTGTGTGCCCACGCACCAACCGCCGTTATGAGCTTCGCAACGAAACGCTTGTGGAAATCGAAGGCTGAGAAAATGGATATTCGCGGAAAGAAGTTCGTCGTGATCGGTGGGGCAGGGCTCATCGGGTCGCACGCAGTCGACCAGCTGACCAAGACCGACGTCGGCGAGATCGTGATTTACGACAATTTCGTGCGTGGCACGCATGAGAACCTCGCCGGCGCGCTGCGCGATCCCCGGGTCAAGATCTTCGAGGCCGGCGGCGACATCACGCAGACCGATATCCTTGATTCCGCGATGAAGGGAGCCGATGGCGTGTTCCAGTTCGCGGCACTCTGGCTGCTGCAGTGCCATGAATTCCCGCGCACGGCCTTCGACGTCAACGTCAAGGGAATGTTCAACGTGCTGGACGGCTGCGTGCGCAACGGCGTCAAGCGGCTGGTCTGGTCGTCGTCGGCGTCGGTGTATGGCGATGCCGTCGAGGAGCCGATGTCGGAAGATCATCCGTTCAACAACAAGAATTTCTACGGCGCGACGAAGATCTGCGGCGAGGCGATGGCCCGCGCCTACCACTTCCGCTACGGCCTCGACTATGTCGGCCTTCGATACATGAACGTGTACGGGCCGCGTCAGGATTACCGGGGAGCCTATATCGCCGTCATCATGAAGATGCTCGACGCGATCGATAAGGGGCAGGGCCCGACGATCCTCGGCGATGGCTCCGAAGCGTTCGATTTCGTCGCGGTGGAGGATTGCGCGCGCGCCAACCTTTGCGCGATGGGCGCCGATGCAACGGACCGTTTCTACAACGTCGGTACCGGCAAGCGCACCTCGTTGAAGGAGATCGCCGAGAAGCTGCTCAATCTCACCGGCTCCAATCAGCCGATCAATTATGCGCCGCGCAGCCAGGCGACGCTGGTCCGCAATCGCATCGGCTCGCCGGTGCGCGCACAGCAGGAGATCGGCTTCACGGCGGCCATCGATCTCGACGAGGGCCTGCGGCGGCTGATCGAGTGGCGCAAGAGCCATATCGATCAGGTCGATCAGCGCCGCGCCAAGGCGCAGATCTAGGCTCCGGACATAACCTCAAACCGATCGGCCAGCATCCCATGTGCGGTATAGCCGGATTCCTTCACCGAGACGGGCAGCCAGCTTCAATAAAGGCCCTGATGGCGATGACTGATATCATCGCCCATCGCGGCCCCGACGGTGAAGGACATTACTGCGAAGGGCCGGTCGGTCTTGGCCACCGGCGGCTGTCGATCATCGATCTGACCGACGCCGCGCGGCAGCCGATGGAGACCCCGGACGGCAGATTCGTGCTGACCTACAATGGCGAGATCTACAACTTCAAGGAGTTGAAGATCGAGCTGTCGGCACGGGGGCACCGTTTCGGCTCCACGGGTGACAGCGAAGTTCTGCTGCATGCGTTTGCGGAGTGGGGCGTCGACGCGCTGCTGCGGCTGAACGGCATGTTTGCCTTTGCGATCTGGGACAATCGTGAGCGACGGCTCACGATCGCGCGCGACCGGTTCGGCGTGAAGCCGGTCTACTATGCCGAAGTGGATGGCGCATTCCTGTTCGGCTCCGAGATCAAGGCATTCCGGGCGTTCCCCGGCTTCGCGACGCGCATCGATGCACGGGGACTTGCGGAGTATCTGTCGTTCCAGAATTTCTTTACCGACCGGACGCTGTTCGACAAGGTTCGACTGCTGCCGGCGGGATGTTACATCGAGATCGGACTGGATGATCGGCGTCCCGTCGAGCCGAAGCGGTATTGGGATTTCCGGTTCGAGGAGCCGACGCAGCAGATCGACGAGCGCGATGCGGTCCATGAACTGGATCACCTGTTCCGTCAGGCAGTCAATCGTCAGCTGGTCAGCGATGTCGACGTCGGATCCTACCTGTCGGGCGGTATGGATTCGGGCTCGATCACTGCGCTCGCGGCTGCGCAGCTGCCGTTCATGCGGACATTCACCATCGGGTTCGATCTGAACTCGGCGTCCGGCGTCGAACTTGGTTACGACGAGCGGACCAAGGCCGAGTACATGTCCTACCTGTTCAAGACCGAGCACTACGAGATGGTGCTGAAGGCGGGCGACATGGAGCGCGCCCTGCCGACGCTCGCATGGCATCTCGAGGAGCCTCGGGTCGGCCAATCCTATCCGAACTTCTACGCTGCGAAGCTGGCTTCGAAATTCGGCAAGGTGGTGCTGTCCGGCACCGGCGGAGACGAACTCTTCGCCGGCTACCCCTGGCGCTATTATCGCGCCGTCGTGAACGACGACTTCGATCACTACGTCGAAAAATACTTCGGCTTCTGGCAACGGCTCGTGCCGGGCGAGCTGCTTCCCCAGCTGCTCCGCCCGGTTTGGAACGAAGCAAAGGACGTGGCCCCGGAGGAGATTTTCCGAGGCGTGTTCCATGAGCACGCGTCGCTGCTCACGCGCCCCGAAGACTATGTCAATCACTCGCTGTACTTCGAGGCCAAGACGTTCCTGAACGGCCTGCTGATCGTCGAGGACAAGCTTGCCATGGCCCATGGCCTGGAGAGCCGGGTGCCGTTCCTCGACAACGATCTCGCCGACTTTGCGATGCGTCTTCCGGCGCGCATGAAGCTCGGTAATCTCACCGAAGTCGTCGCGCTGAACGAAAACGAGCCCGGCGGCAAGGCGCAGCGGTACTATGAGCGGACAAAGGATGGGAAGCTGATTCTTCGCAAAATGATGGCCCGCCATATCCCCATGGAAGTGGCTGATCGCGAGAAGCAGGGATTTTCCGCACCGGATGCCAGCTGGTTCAAGGGCGAGAGCATCGAGTACGTGAAGCGCAGGCTCTTCAGCAACAGCGCCCGCATCTACGATTTGGTCGACCGAAAGACCGTTCATTCACTCGTCCATGACCATTTGGAAGGACGGGAAAACAAGCGATTGTTGATTTGGTCTTTGCTCAATCTCGAGCAGATTATGGAAGCTTGTCTCTGATGGAATACCAAAGCGAACTCGATGTCCAATCGCATCGGATCGGATTCGTTGCAGCGCTTCATCCGAGACGATTCATCGGAGACTTGGCCAGCGGATTCGATCTTCTATGGACGACGCGCAATTTGGCCGGGGCGATGGCATCGCGCGAACTTCGAATGCGGTACGCGGGTCAATTCGCCGGCGCTTTATGGATTGTGGGTCATCCCGTCTTTCAGATGGCTGTCTACATATTCATTTTCGGGGCCGTCTTTCGGCAACGGATTGGCGGCACTTTGGAAATGCCGCGAGACTATACGACGTACATTCTGTCGGGTCTCGTCCCGTGGTTGACACTCAGCGCCATGCTCCCCGGTCTATGTGCAACGGTGGTCAACAATTCGAACCTCGTGAAGCAATTCACGTTTCGACCGGAGATTTTGGTGGTCAAGGATGTGCTGATCGCAATGGTGTTTTGGACGGTGGGAGTCGCGGTCATAACGATCTATGTCGCCGCCGCTTACCACGCTTTGCCACTGACCTTCGTTCTCTTGCCGATCGTCTTGGCGCTGACCATTTTGTTCTTCGTCGGACTGGGATGGATCCTCTCGGCAGTCGGTGTGTTTGTCCGCGATATGAAGGACGTTGCGGTCGTTCTGGTCTCGGCAGGCGTCTATGTGCTCCCGATCGTTTATCTACCTAGCTGGGCACCTGCACTTTTTCGACCCTTGATCGCGTTGAATCCGCTCAGCGCGTACATCTGGGTTTATCAGGACATGCTCTATTTTGGGCGTTTCGAACACCCGTATGCCTGGATCTTCTTTGCGATAATGTCGTTGGCTTGTTTCGGTCTGGGATATCGATTGTTTCAGACATTGAAGCCCTCTTTCGGCAAGGTCCTGTGATGAGCGCGATCACAGTTGAGGGCTTGAGCGTCGCCTACAAGCTGTATACCAAACCGACCGATGTCCTGCGCGAGGCGTTATTCGGCGGTCGTCGACACGACAAGTTCTGGGCCCTTCGCGACATCTCACTCAAGATCGCAGAGGGTGAACGCGTTGGTATTGTCGGGCCCAATGGTGCGGGAAAAAGTACGCTCCTAAAGGTGATTGCAGGCAATTTGACGCCGACGAGTGGGCGCGTGCGCGTCAACGGAAGGATATCGTCTTTGTTGAGCATGGTGCCGGCATGGGACGAAAGCGCAACCGGGCTCGAAAATATCCGTTTCAACCTTCTTCTGCAGGGGATGTCTCCTTCCTCGATCAGCCGAGCTATTGAGGATATCGTAGATTTTACGGAGTTGGGTGCGTTCATTCACCAGCCGGTCAAGACATACTCGACCGGCATGGGTTCTCGACTCTCTTTCGCTATCGCGACAGCGACAGAGCCGGAGATTCTGATCGTCGATGAAGTGCTCGGTACAGGTGACGGGTACTTTGCCGCAAAAGCGCACCGACGCATGCAGGATTTTTCTGCGCGGGGCCGAGCGCTTGTGCTTGTCAGTCACTCGATCGCTGCTGTCCAACAGATGTGCTCGACGGTTATCTGGATGCAGAACGGCGGCATTCGCGCGGTGGGAGATGCGCAGTCGGTGTTGGCCAAGTATGAGCTCGACTATCGTCGGAGCGAGGACGAAGCAACCCGCGGCAAGGCCATTCAGGCGGGAATGGTTGTGTCATCCAAGCCGACCCCCGGCGAGATTGGCAAGGAAGCGATACGCCTTCGAGTCGTGCCGTCAAACGGGTTGCGCTTTTCCTCTACGCACTATGTCAGGGAAGCGAGAATCGTGAACGACCTCGCGGGGCTTGACTTCAAGCTTCCGCTGACAATCGCGGCAGATGACACCGATGGGTTTGGCTCGCTCGACTTGTTGTCGAGCGAATGGGGCCGACTGCACGAACGGTATGGCGAAGAGTGTCGCATCTTGCAGCGTGCGTCGGGCCGCAATCCTGGAGGACAGATCGTCGTTGGTCACGAACTTGCGCTGGCCTCGCCTTCAGCAGTAACGACGTTGGACGTATCGTTCGACGTTGCTTCGCGGGAGCCGGAATCGCTCGTGATCGAGGTGCTGGATCTTCGTGCCGGGGCCTGGAAGCAGGCGAAGTTGCTGCGGAAGGAAGACCTGGAAGACGGGTGGCAGCGGCTGGACTTTCGCGTTGAAGTTCAGCTGCCCGAAGACGAGATCGCGTTTCAACTCCGTGAGAATCTGGTCAAGCAGGCAAAGAGCGAAGTTGAAATTACGCATGTCGAAATGCGCGTCTCCGGAATATCTGCGCATTCGGTCACGGAGCGCGAAGGCTTCGAAATCGTCGTTGACACCGTTTTCAACGAGAGTCCCCCTGTTGCTGACGTCGGCATCAAAATCAGCCGAATGGATGGCACATACGTTTACTGGCAGTCGTCCGGAATGGCAGGTGCCAATATCTACGAGGGTAACGGACGTCGCAGGGTGGTCTTCGAGTTTGAAGACAATGTGTTTGGAGCCGGCGAATATTTCATCAACGCCTATGTGGCGGATGGTTGGAAGTTCCCGGAAAACTATCCGTATTCGCAGGTCTTTCACCGTCTGGTGAACGCGCTCTCGTTCCGGATCGTCCCGTCAGACAAAGCCGTCGATTGCGGTGTCGTCGCAAAGTTGTTTCCTGTGAGGATCGATGAGCTTTGAGCTGAGCGAAAAATCCTGGGCGAGAATTCATGCTTACCAGCGAGAGGAGATCGCGCGTCTGGCAAGCGACGAGGACCACGCCAGTGTCGTGTCCCGATACCCGCACTATTCCCGCATCGGCGATTTGATTGGGTCAGGTCCGGGACGCGCATTGGAAATCGGATGTGGACCGGGCCGTTATGTCGCGTTGCTTGCCAGCCTGGGTTGGGACGTCGTTGGAGCAGATCCGTGCCGCTTTCCAACTTGGGAGGTCATAAGTGGATACCGTCGCGTTACGTGGGACGAGGGTATTTACGCAGAGAAGCTGCCATATCCGGATCGTTCATTTGACGCAGTCGCCTGCCTCGGTGCATTGCTCTACTTCAAAGATCCCAAGCTGGCATTCTCGGAGATCTTTCGTGTTTTAAAGCCGGGGGGGCGGATATTGGTCCGCTCGGTAAATCGGACAAACCTGTTCCGGTTGGTCCATCGCAGAAACATCGATCCCGCGACCATTACCTCGTACTCCGAACGAGAGCTTGCCGACTTTGTTCAGTCTTCCGGCTTCGACGTCTCGTCGACGTTCTCTTACGGATTTTATCCGCCGATTCTTCCTGGTTTATGGTGGTACCTAGTTAATGGAACCATACCGATTTCGGCCCAGGATGCGATCTCGGCATGTACACCGTCGCGATACCGCGTGAACGTAGTCGTTGCCGGCACGCGTCGATGAACGTACATAGCGACTGGATCGAGCACCATCTGAAGGTATTCGGTTGTCGCGCGGTCGAAAAGAATGCGCCGGTCGTGCTGTATCGGGCCACTGAGGCCAATCTAGCTCTGGCGAGAGAGGCTCTCGGACGTGGAGTGGCAGTGGTCGCAGTCCTTCCGGAGGTGGGATTTGCCGGGGGGTTTGATGTGGTGGTCGATGAGGGCACGACCTGCGCGCCCAAGGTGCTGAAGGCCGATATGGCGGGATCGAAGCCATGGAAGCGGTTGCGAACGTTACATCCCTATATGCGATTCAAATCTGTAGTTGGAACGTCCGTAGTGTCGGACGACGACGGCATGCCTGTGTGGCTTCACCGCAAGATGAGTGCATCGGCCTCGATTATCTTTGTGGGTACCGATCTCGCGTCCGATCTCATCCGCTATCGGCAAGGCGATCCAGCAGCCGCGAACAATCGGCCCACAGATGCCGTGTGGGGCTTTGCCGGCGAGCGGCCAAACTATCTTTTCGAAGGCCAGCTTGCAGGGGAGAGCTTGCGCGAGCGGCCTGCCGACTGGTGGTGCGAGGCGCTAGCCGACGCATTGGCGCGCCTGTGCGGGGTAAACAGGTTGCCGATGCTGCCGAATGGGGCGGCCGGTGCCATCATCGTGACCGGCGATGATGACCAGGCGGCACTGAGTTGCTATGCCCAACAGCGAGAGGCGCTCGGATCGACGCCGATCACCTACTATCTTCATCCCCTTACAAAGCACACCGCGAGCACGCTAAAGCAACTTGGATCAGGCAGGAGGCTCGAACTGGGGCTTCATCCCGATGCCCTTGAGCGCCCCAATCGATATGCCGATCTTTTCGCCGAGCAGGCAAAATGGTTTGAGCAGTTGACCGGAGAGAGTGCGCGGACCGTACGAAATCACGGCTTTCTGAACGATGGCTATTGGGGACATGCGACGGCCTGGAATGCTCATGGCGTGATGGGCAGTTCCAATTTGCCAGGGCTCGACGGCTGCATCATCAATGGTTCGTTGTTGCCGTCCAGGCTTTTGCTAGATGACAAGCTGACTGAACATTGGAGTATCCTGACTGCGATCGGTGATGGGGTCGTATTTGTGCATGGTTGGGATGATCGTCAATCGGCCAACTGTATCCTTGATCTGGCTGACCGGATTCGCAACGATGGCGTGCCCGGTGTGATTGTCGTCAATCTGCATCCCGAGAACATTGATAAGACTCGCGGGATGCACCAAGCAGTTCGCAAAGTTGTTGAGGACGGCTTTGTTCCGTGGACGATGAGCGAGTGCTTTGAGTGGTTCGCACGCCCACGGCAACCGGAAGTTCAACAGCGGAAACAACCATCCTTCCTATGGTGGAGGAGACAATGAGTACAACTCGTCAGCGCCTGGTTGTGCTTGGGGGCCCTGGTGACGGGCTTGTCATTGCAGAGGCCATTCACCAGGCTGCTGCAGCGGGGCAGGCGGTTGAGCTTGTCGGCTTCCTTAATGATGCGTTGCCATCAGGCACGACGTTGCAGAATGTCCCGGTCCTTGGACGTTTCGAAGACTGGCGGCAACTCGATTCCGATGTGCTGTTCTGCCCTGCGGTTCAAAAGGTGAAGGATATGCCGGCTCGGGTGGATAGGATCGAAAGCCTCGGAATTCCGGATCAGCGCTGGGGAACCGTCATTCATCCGCGAGCTGTGGTGGCATCTGATGTTGAAGTCGGTGTGGGCGCCTTCGTTGCCTCTTGCGTCACGGTTCAGCCCGGATCCCGGATAGGCCGATTTGCCAGCCTCCGCGCCGGAGCAGTTCTCGGCCACCACAGTATTGTCGATGATCACGGCTATGTCGGACCGAATGCGACGATGTGTGGGCGAACTGTCGTATCGTACGGCGCTCATCTCGGCCCTGGGGCCGTTCTGCTCGACAGCCGCACTCTCGGACCATTCTCTGTCGCAGGAATTTCGGCGGCGGTTACCAAGGACGTGCCCGAATATTGGGTTGTGTTCGGAAATCCAGCCGTGCGGGTTGGTACGGTTCGAAAACGTCAGAGATAAAAAGCTACCTGACCAGCGTCATGTTTGGATCAAGGAAACATGGTCGCTCACGCTAATCATCTCGTATCGAGGGAGGATGTATGACGGACGTTCGCGCCAAGATAGTTGAAATCATCAACGGAATAACGCGGCCTGCAAAGGTCGGAAATTCCGATCCCGAGAAGTCGTTGCTTGCCGAAGGGCTCCTGGACTCTCTCGATTTTGCGAGCGTGCTGATGGCCATTGAGGACGAGTTCGACCTGGTTCTGCAGGATGCCGACGTAGAGGACTTGAATTCGATCAACAAGCTGGTCCAATTCGTTTCGGTCCATGCGACCGCGTAGGTAGGTTGGCTGTGCCGCGACCGCCACAACTTGTTCTCGTCACCGATGAAACTGCAGGCAGAGCCCTGACGATCGATGATATCGTCGTTGGCGATACGGTCGAGCAGCAGTTTGCATTCGATCGTCCAGCGCGTGACGCCTTTGCGGCCGTTGCAAACGATCGTGCACCTGTTCACGACGACGAGCGGTTTGCTCACAGCAAGGGATTCGGCGGTCCTATCATTCAGGGGTTCTGCGTTGCTGCGCGCTTCTCCCGGCTGATTGGAATGTATCTCCCGGGCGAGCACGCAATTCTGCAAGGCGTCAATATCGCTTTTCGGCAACCCACCTATGAAGGGCAAGCTGTTCGTTTCCGAGTGAGCGTAACGCGAGTCCTTCGGCCCATGCGGGTCATCAAGCTCAGTCTTCTGACGACATCAGATAGCGGCGACCATTTGGAGGGTGAAGCGCAATGTCTGATACGGTAGCGAGGAACGCGTCATCTGTAGCATGTCTTCTGGAGCGCCTGGAGAACCGACGAGACACTCCGGCGTTGGCGATCGGCAAGTCGGAAATATCGACCGGTCAGTTGCTTGCGGCAATGTCGGCTTGGGAAGCGGATATCTTGGCGGCGGGTATCGCGCCCGGCGAAATCTGCGGTTTCGAGGGGGAATATGGCGTCGAATCGATAAGCCTGATCCTGGCGTTGTTGAAGCTCAAGATGGTTCTCGTTCCCTTCAGCTTCGGTGTTCGCGAGGAGCGCGCACGATTGTCGTCACTTGCCAGAGTGAAGTGGTTTATCGATCCGCTCACAAGAGGAATTGCGCGACAGGGCGAACTGGAGGGCAGCGATCATTCGCTGATTGAGGAACTCAGGACCCAGGAGCATCCAGGTCTCATCGTATTTACGTCTGGATCGTCCGGAACTCCCAAGGCGATCCTCCACGACGTCGAACGTGTCGCCTCGAAATTCCTAAAGCCGCGCAAGCCTTGGCGCATGCTGTTGATGCTGCTGATCGATCATTTCGGGGGAATAAACACGCTTCTGGCCTGTCTGTTTGACGGTGGGGTGGGGATATGCGTGCACAACAGATCGCCCGAAGCAGTGTGTCGGGCAGTATCGGATGGGCGGGCCGAATTGCTGCCGACAACGCCAACGTTCCTGGGCGTGCTGATCGGTTCAGGTCTTTGGAGAAAGTATGATCTCTCTTCAATTAGTCTGATCACCTACGGCGCCGAGCCCATGCCACCCGCAACACTTCGGCGAGTGAGGGAGGTCTTCCCAAATGCCGCTCTCAAGCAGACCTATGGCTTGTCCGAGCTTGGGGTCCTCCGCTCCTCGTCACCTGACCCTGAATCTCTTTGGATAAGGATTGGGGGGGATGGTTTTGAGACGCGGGTGATCGATGGTGAACTCCACGTTCGATCGGCGTCATCCATGCTCGGGTACTTGAATGCGCCAAGTCCGGTGAACTCCGATGGTTGGATGAGCACCGGCGATCTGGTCGAGGAAAACGGCAGCGGATTACTGCGTTTTATTGGCCGTAAGACCGAGGTTATCAATGTTGGTGGGCAGAAGGTCTTCCCACTCGAGGTCGAAGACGTGATCCTCGAACTGGACGAAGTTGTAGAGGTAGCCGTTCATGGGGTGCCTCATACTCTGCTCGGCAACGCAGTCGTTGCGCGCGTAGCCCTTCAGCAGCCTGAAAGTTCAGATGAGGCAATTCAGAGAATCCGCGATCATTGTCGAAGCCGTCTGCAAAAATACAAGGTCCCAATGCGGTTCGAGATTGTCGACCACTCATCACTAACGACGATGCGGTCGAAAAAGGTTCGAGCCCGCCCGACGCCGGAGAACTGACGTGGTGTGCACGAGAATTTCCAGATGAATGACAAGCGCAGCATTTTGGTAAGTGGCGGAAGTCGAGGCCTCGGCTTGGCGCTTGTGAAGACCTTCCTGGCAGACGGACACCGGGTCGCATCTTTCAGCCGCCGGAAATCGAGCGAGATTGCTGCGCTCCTCGACGATTATCCGGATCAGTTCGTCTTCTCTGAGTGCGATATGACGGAGACCGATCGGTTCAAGGAACTCATTCGGAACTTTGAAAGGCGCATCGGACGGCTTTCAGGCCTCGTCAACAACGCAGGGATCGTGGCGGAGGAAATTCTGGCGCGGCAGGATGTCGGCGACATCGAAAGATTGCTGGCGGTCAATCTCGCAGGACCGCTGCACCTTACTCGCGCCGCGGTCCGTGGCATGATGATCAATGGTGCCGGAGTGGTCGTGAATATTAGCTCGATCGTCAGTGTCAGTGGATACAAGGGGACCGTTGCCTATTCCGCCACGAAAGGCGGGATCAATGCAATGACGCGCGCCCTGGCCAGAGAGCTTGGTGGTCGGGGAATCCGGGTAAACACCGTGGCGCCGGGCTATATGGAAACGGATCTTGTTGCCGACATGGATCCCTCGAAATTGAAGCAGATCGTGAGGCGAACTCCGCTGGGCAGAGCCGGGACAGTTGACGATGTTGTCGGGATTGTTCGATTCTTGATGGGCGAAGAGGCGCGGTTCATCACCGGGCAAACAATCGTTGTCGATGGTGGCTTGACGGCTTGAGCGAGATGCAGACGCTTCTCATTGAACCAGCGGCCGCATTTCGAGGCTCGCGCGACTATGTGCACTCCACCGATATCTATGAAGAAATCATGGTGGGTGCCCGCTATCACGGTATCCCGCTCGATTGTGGCTTCGACCTGAGAATTCTTCGTAAGATCTGCTGTCGTCCTGTCTATTCCTTCGTAAGGGATGGAGACGTTGATACGGCTGACGCTGCGGCTATCGCCTTGCTTCCAGGATCTCCCTGGCAGGTGAAGATCATCGAAACAACGGAGCCGGTTCTGGCACGGAAGAGCTACGACGAGCAGAAGATCTTCGACGCGTCCAGGATTGCGGGAAACCGGATATCACTCGAGGAACCGGTTGGGATGAGACCGATCGAGGTTGCTACGGCTCTCTCGGTAAACTTTCACAAATCCAGCTTTCCGCCGGATCCCGGCACGCGCTGGCTCCTGGCGCGGCTTGAGTTGTCTCGACTGTTTCGAGACGAGGATTCTGTTGGTCTTGCTATCGAGCTTGAACGCAGGGTCGGCAAGAAGATGACCCGATCTCGTATCGTATCGGCGGACGGCGTGATCGGAACCCTAACGTTTATCCTGGCATAGTGGATGAAGGTGCGTATCGACCCCGTCCTCCATATGCCGCATTCAGCCGAGGCGCTCAATTGAACATCACCGAGCCGAGCTTTGACGAGAGCGAAATCGCCATCCTGCGGGAGTGTCTCAACTCGAAATGGGTGACCCAGGGCCCATTAACCGAACGCTTTGAGAAGCTGATCGCAGCGAAGCATGAAGTAAGGCATGCCCTTGCGTGCACGTCGTGCACCGCCGCTTTGCATCTGGCTACCTTGGCCCTGAAACTTGGGCCGGGCGACGAGGTGATTGTCCCGGCCTTCACCTGGGTGACAAGCGCGCATTCCGCCGAATATGTCGGTGCAAAGCCTGTCTTCGTCGACATCGATCTGTCGACCTTCAATATCGATCCGGAACGGCTGGAGGCGGCGATCACGCCGCGGACGAAGGCGATCGTCGCGGTCCACCTGTTCGGGCTCGCTGCCCCGATGGATGAGATCAAGGCGATTGCGGAGCCTCGCGGCATCGCCGTGATTGAGGACGCGGCATGCGCGATCGGCACGACCTACAAGGGCAGGCCGGTTGGCGCGATCGGCGACATCGGTTGCTTTTCCTTTCACCCGCGCAAGGCGGTTACGACGGGAGAGGGCGGCGCCGTGACTACCAATCGCGATGATCTTGCCGAGCGCGTGCGATCGCAACGGAATCACGGCTCCACCGGCGCTCCGGACGCGTCGATCGAGCCGCACGGCCCATGGACAATGGCGACCTTTGACAATCTCGGCTTTAACCTGCGCTTGTCGGATATTCAGGCGGCCGTCGGGGTGGCGCAAATGGGCAAACTTGACCGGCTGCTGTCAGAACGCAGACGCCTCGGGCGTCGTTATTCCGAGCTGCTGGCAGGGAACAATTCGATTGTGCGACCGCTCGGCGGAGACGTCGAGGGGCATGCATTTCAATCTTACGTTATTCGAGTCGCTGACGGAGATCGCGCACGCCGCAACGCAGTGATGGCGACGTTGGCTGCCGCAGGAATTCAAACCCGACCGGGCACGCATGCGGTGCATCGGCTCGGCTACTACAAGAACAAGTATGGATTGCGGCCCGAACAGTTTCCGAACGCGGTAGTTGCTGAGGACACGACGATTACATTACCTATTTTTCCAAACATGACGGAGGAGGATCAACGTCGGGTGGTCGATTGCATTAATCGAGTGTGCACCTGAGGCACGAGCGGAGCAGTACTGGTGTTTTCGAATCTACTGCAGTCGGCTTTCCGGCTGTACGAGAGTCCGCGGTTCCCCAATCTCTCCCGGCTCGCCCGAAAGAATCCCAATTTTCGAGCAGCTGTTTCTGCGCTTTCTCCAGCACGATCGAGGCGGCGCGTGGATCGGGCGGTTATTGAGAACGTGAACCGGGTTGTCGCCGAGAAGGACTATACGCTTCTGACCTCTCTGCTGGATGCGCTACGACCATTTCTAAATCCCGATCAGAGTCCCGATGCGTGCGACTTTTGGGATGCTCTCGTGGCTGATTGTCGCGCGATCGCCGAGGGGCGCTTGGTGAAAGGTGAGATGAATTCTCTTTGGGGCATTACGCCGATCGTCAGTCTGCGGGAGTGCGTTGCTGCAGACCGTGCTTTAGGTTCGAACGCCTGTTCGCTCGTGTTCACCACGTACCATATTTCTTCGGACTTTGATTTCGTATTATCGGAACTTCAGGCGCGCCTTGTAGCTGAAGGTGGCCAGGATTGGGTCCAGTTTCGATGGCTGATGTTGATTTGGGCCATTGTCAATTTTGATATTTTTCATCTGTACAACGATCGCGGCATCATCGAGCCGGCCGGCGGCTATGGAAGCCCTCGCTTTGGAATTGCTGTGCGCGAGATGGAAATATATCGCCGAGCTGGGAAGCGGCTCTATACCTACGCATACGGTGCCGACCACAGAACGCGCGAGAAAACCCTGGCTCTTGGAAAATGGAGTTTCTGTTCCGAATGTCCTGATCCGGGCGTCTATTGTGTCTGCGACGATGCCGGCGGCGCTGCCATGTTGCAAGTTATCAGAGAGTACTCGACTGCCGTGGTTGCGCACGGACTGGCCATGAAGCTTATTCCGGGCGCTCGGAATGTACCGTATCTGGCTGTCGATGCTGATCGTTTTCATCCCGGACGGTCCCGGTCTCAAAGTAAAGGAAAACTGGTCGTGGGCCACTTTCCGAACCATGGCTATTTCAAGGGAACTAAATATCTAGAAGGCGCAATCCGATCGTTGCGGGCGGAAGGTCATGCGGTTGAGTTGCTGCAACTAAGCGGAAAGCCGCACAACGAGATACTGGAGGCGATGCAGACGATCGACGTTCTTGTAGACCAGCTCGTCAGTGGATCCTTTGGCTTGACTGCCATTGAAGCAATGGCATCGGGTTGTCCCGTCATCTGCTATTTGCACGACGGAGTAGCGGTCGCCGATCGTGAAAGGTGCCCAGTAATTGAGGCGGATCCAGATACGATCAAGGACGTGTTGTATCAGCTGATCTCGGACCGCACACGGCTTTCGAAAGCCGGAGCCGCCGGCCCTCAATATGTCAGGAGGAATTACTCGGTGGAGGCGCTCGGCACGCATCTGGCGGAGCTATATTTGGCGACTGCAGATTTGCCGGAGCCGCTAAGAACAAAAATCACCGAAAGCGCTAGGTCACTGAATTCGTGAGGCCGCTAAAGCGATCCCGGCTGGATAGTTCGAACTGGTTTTGCGCGCTCGCGACCAGTGCACGGAGCTCCTGAACCAGTGTCGATTCCCGACGTAGAGACCGGCTTCGAGAGTCACGTGAGTCAGGCTAGCTCAACACAAGCGATTGAGGCTGAAAACGCGCGCGCGTTGCGATTGATCGACGACTTTCATCGAAGAATGGGCCGACCGCTTCGAGTTCTTCACATCGGCAATATTGCCAATAATGCCTACAACAATGCCTGCATTCAGCGGAAGTTAGGCATCGAAGCAGATGTATTATGCTACAATTACTACCACATCATGGGATGTCCTGAGTGGGAGGATGGCGCGCTCCAAGAGGGGGCCTCGGCGCTTGGACAGAATCATTTCAAGCCGGATTGGTGGGCGACAAGCCTGAAAGGATGGAAGCGACCCCGTTGGTTTGTTCAGGGCCCATCCTCGCTCTGCATTGAGTACCTTCGCGCCAGGAACGCGGGTTGGAGAAAGACGGCATATTTGAAATGGCTCCAACTGGAGTTGACGGCTCTTCAGGATGCGCGTTCTGGCGACAATGCGAACTTGCTCGCCAAATTTGTTCCTAGACATTTGAGAGTGCTGCTTTGGCTCGGCGAGCCCGTTCGGTCGTATGGGAACAGGCAAGCCCTAAACCTTTATAGAATATGGCTAGGAACGTTCGTCGCCAATGGTGTGCTCGGGCGTGAGAGCAAGGCAGGTCGATCCGAGGCGAATTGGCTGGAACGAATTTCAGCTGCTGCATGGTTGAGGATTGGGCGCCGTGGTCCGCAGGCTAATGCGGAAGCTCGCGCCGAATTCGGTGCGTTACGGGAAGATGTTCGTCGGCTCCGCGCCGGCGGAATTCTGGCGATGCTGTCTTCATTTGCTCGTATGCTGCTCCGCCGCTCTCTGGCGCTCCTCGAGCGAGTAATGTCTAAGCTCATTCCGGTCTCGGAATCAGGCTGCGTGGCACGGTCGATGTCAAACCCCGTAACGCGCGCAAAGGAAATTGAGACGCTGCTCGACGAAATCATGAACGATCCCGTCGAGCTCGATGGTCCATCACTTCTGTATCGCGAGGAGTATGTAGCGCGGCATCCAAGGCCTTTCGGCGATATTCTCTCACACTATGACATCATCCAGGGATATGCCATTGACGGTCTGATACCGATGATGAATGGCGTCAAGAATTTCTGTTGCTACGAGCACGGAACGCTGCGCGAAATCCCGTTCGAGAATAATCTGGTCGGATTGGTTTGCCGAATCTCGTTTCAGCGCGCGCCCGCGGCGTTCGTAACCAACTCGGATGTGTTGCCTTCGGTCGAACGCTTGAGACTAAGGAAAGATCGCGTATTCTACCTTCCGCACGCGTTTGATAATCACAAGCTGCACACATTCCGCGAAGCCCACTTGGAACTAAGGTCCCCGACAAGCGGGCCTGTCACTTTCTTCAGTCCGTCGCGCCATCACTGGAAGCGCGGAAACTCGTCGTGGCAGAAGGGCAATGATGTCCTCATTCGCGCGGCGGCGGAGGTGGCGCGCGAACGAGCTGACTTTAGACTTGTATTCGTCGAATGGGGCCAAGAGGTAACCGACAGCAAGGAGTTGATCGAGGAATTGGGCCTGTCGAAGTTGGTTGAATGGGTCCCGACCATGTCGAAACGAGAGTTGTGGCAGCGCTATTGCGTGTCGCATGCAGTGGTTGACCAATTCGTTGTTCCAGCTCTCGGCGGTGTCGGTTTCGAGACGATGGCATTGGGTGTCCGATTGATCTCCGCCATCGATCGGCAACAGACGGCTTTATTTTTCGGTCAAGAGCCACCGTTGCTCGCGGCCAGTAACGTCGCTGAATGCGCCGCGCGAATGCGGGAAGTCATCCAGGATCCCCATGATTCCCAAGGCCGAGGTCCAGCTGCGTCTCAATGGATGTCGACGTTCCATTCCGCCGAAAGAATTGTTGCTCTCCAATGCAAGGCGTATGACAGCTTGCTGGAGGGGCAGTGGTGACGGCCCTCCTACAACGTCGATGCTGATCTCTTAGGGTTACCGCAGAACAATGCTCAAGCAGATATCGTCTTTCATCAAGAAATACCCTTTGGTTTTCCGCACATTGCGGCCGGTATTCTATTTTCTCCTCGATCTTCGGAATGAGTGGATCAAGCGGCTTGCGATTCGTCGCGCGCGGCCCGCGCAATCTTTGATCCCGAAGATGTATGCTGTGGGTGATAAGTCACGAAACACCCAGATTGGAAGATCTGCCGCGGGTCGTGAAGTAGTGATGCTTGTCGTTTCCGATCTGCGTGTGGACCCGAGAGTCGAAAGGGAAGCCCGTGCACTTGGCGCTGCCGGATATGACGTGACGGTGATATGCCCGGAGCCCTCGAAGGGCGCAGGAATAACCTTCAATCTTGATTGGGGGCCGCGCGTTCATATCGAATACGTCGATCCGACGGCGTCGGCATTCATCTACGAGCAGCCAGGTTACGTTGCGGATCAGCTTTACTTGGAAGCGGTGAAGAGAAAGCCGTTTGCCTTCCATGCGCATGATCTCTCCACGGCTTACGCTGCGATGGCAGCCGCAAGGTGTCGAGGCGCTCACGTTGTGGTAGATTTCCACGAGTGGTTCTCGGAGAATGTTCATTGGAATGCAAAACAGTCAGCCTGGGTACCGTATCCTTCCGATTGGAAGCGCGCCCTTCAGGAGATGGAAGTTCGCTGTCTTACGGAGGCGTCCGCCACTATCACCGTATGCGATTCAATTGCTGACGCAATGAAGGCGGAACTTGGCGGCCGCCGCTCCGTCGTGATTCGTAACATTCCCGACATTGCGGCTACACCTTCACGCGAGTATCCTCTGCTGAAGCAGCAATTGGGATTGCCCGAGTCGGCCTTCGTCCTACTGTGGCAAGGAGGAACTGGTCCGACGCGCCTGATTGAGCCAATCATTGAATCCCTCGCCTATGCGCCAGATTGCACGTTCGTCATACGAGGTCCTTCTCTGGATCTGTTTGGGCCGGACTATCTGGCACTAGCGCGACGCACGGGCGTAGAGGACAGGGTTGTGCTTGCACCGCCCGTTCCATCTAAGGACGTTGTTGCGGCGGCCCGGGGAGCGGACGCCGGGATTTGGACGCTGCCGGCCTTGTGTCGCAACTTTACCTTTGCGCTCCCCAACAAGATTTTCGAGTATCTGGCGGCCGATCTTCCCGTCCTTGTTGCGCGCTACCCCGAGGCGAAGCGTCTTGTTCTCGGGAACGAAGTGGGTTTGACGTTTGATCCCTATGATCCCCGTTCCATCGCGGAATCGATAAACCGCCTGACACGAGACGAGCACCTGCGAGCGACCTTCGTCGCCAACACGCGAAAGACTCTCGCGACGCTGGATGCAGAGTCAGAGTGGCAGAAAGTCGTTTCGCTCTATGACGGCCTAAGAAAACCCCGGACCTGAGGATCCATGCAATGAGTGATCGGCTGAGATCGCTCGCGCGGTTGGTGTTGCCGCGGAGCGTTCGATGGTGGATGCTCACGTTATGGTCGATAGCGAAATCGCCAGATCGAGCGGCAATAGTCCGCTACGGGCTGGTGGTGCTCAGGCGAAGACTGTTAAGCTTGGTCCGGCGCGGTGCGGACGCACTTTCGCGCGGCATTCTAAGGATCGCGATCTACATTGCTCCGGGATTTGGAACCGTGCGGCTGCGGAACGGACGACCCGGGACCTTGTGGGGCGTAACTCCGATTTTGACCCTGGAGCTCAAAGCCATGGCCGATCGGGTGCTTGGCTTTCGATCGACCTCCCTCGTCTACGTAACCTACGTCATAACGTCACGCTTCGATCTAAATCTCCATCGCCCCTACGTTCTGGCGCTCAGGTGTGGCTTAGGACCTGCGTTCCAGCGCGTGGTGCTCGCTTGGGCCTTGATCCGGTATGATGTGTTTCATTTTTTCGCCGACCGCGGGTTGCTCGATTCGGTGGACCGTTTGCAGATCAATCTTGAGGAGCTTGCCGCTCTGCGGCAGGCTGGAAAGCGCGTCTATATCTATGCGTACGGCGCCGACGTTCGCACCAAGCGCGCGACTCTGGCCCTTGGCAAGTGGAATTTCTGCGTCGACTGCACGGAGGCACCCAAATATTGCATTTGTCACGATGCAGAGGCTCAGCGCTATATTTCCGAACTGGCCAAGAATGTGACGGCCCTCGTCTCGCTTGGCGACATGCTGACCTATATGCCGACAGCAAAGCATATCAACTACTGGCCGCTGGATTTGGATCGGTTGAGTGCAGTTCGCCAGGACACGCTATCCGGTCCCCTTCGCATCGCTCACGCGCCAAATCACACGCACTTCAAGGGCTCGATGTACCTGGAGCGGACGATCGACAGGCTGAAGGCGCAAGGATACGATATCGAATATTGCAAGGTACAAGGCGTTCCCAACAGCCAGGTGCTTTCGCTTTTTGCGCAATCCGACATCGTGGCGGATCAGTTTATCGGCGGCGCTTACGGCTACACCGCGCTTGAGGCGATGGCGCTCGGCAAGCCGGTCCTGAGCTTCGTTAGAAGCGCGAATCTGGTCGAGGCGCCGGAGGAATGCCCGATCATCAATGCAACGCCGGACGATCTTGAGCAGGCATTGCTGTGGATCATCCGCAATCGGGATTGCCTCCGCGCGATCGGTGAACAAGGTCGGCGCTATGTCGAGCGGTGGCATAGCATATCGGCGGTCGCTGCGCGGCTGGGTCAGCTTTATCGGGACACGGCAAACTTTCCACCGGTCGTCGTCGATCGCATTTGCTCCGCGCAAGACCAGGAAGAAATCCGACGCAACGCCATTCCCGTCGTCAGCAACTGGCAGCATCCATTCCAGATCGCGAGGCAGCCTGATTCCGAGGGCCTCAATGCACTCGCAGGGACGCCTTGATGATCGGACGGCAAGGGTATCTCCGGTGACATCGGCCGACATGTCTTCGCTCCGGCCACAGCCACCGGGCTTCGATTGGCTTCAACATTTCCAGGAATCTCACGGCCGTGCTCTGCGCGTGCTGCACCTCGGCAATATCGCAAACAATGCGTTCAACAATGCCAGGATCCAACGCCAGCACGGCATCGACGCCTATGTCATCGCCCGTGAAAACTACCACGTCATGGCTTCCCCGGAATGGGAAGAGGCGACGTTTGACGGAGACCTCGGCGATCCATTCTTCCCGGACTGGACCAAGGTCGATCTTGGCGGTTACCAGCGGCCGGGATGGTTTGCGTCCGGGCCGCTCAATTTGTGCTGCTCGATGATTGCCGCCGAGGTTGATGGGCAGGCGGAACTGGCCGACGGATTTCGACACTCGCTGGATCGGGCCCGGCAGTCCGTGTGTCGGGAGACGGTGTCCGCCCGCGCGATCCGTCTTGGCCAGAAAACAAGACGAAGGATTCGTGTGTTGCTCGCGATGGCCCGCGATATCTTCATGCGGCACGTTCTGGCGCGAGATGCTGATCCGGGGCAAATGCGGCTTGTTGCGGTTTGGAGGCAGGGGGGTGCGCCGGCTTCTCCGCCAAGCGCCTGGGATTTTGCCAGCTATCGGTCGCGGCTCGCGCCGCTTATGAGTCTACTGGATCGGTTTGACGTGGTCCAAGCCTACGCAACCGATGGTGCTTGGCCGCTGCTCGCCCAGCGCCCCTATCTTGGATATGAGCATGGAACGTTGAGGGCGATTCCCTTTCAGGACGATAGCCTCGGGCGATTAACCGCCACCGTGTTCCTCGGAGCTGACCACGTCTTCGTCACCAATATCGATTGCGTTCCTGCCGCGCGACGGCTAGGCGTGCCGCCGGATCGGATTACTCCGCTTCCGCATGCGTTCGACGATGCGAAGCTCGTTGAATTCGGGGCCAGAAACAGCTCGATAAAGCCTCCCAACGACACAGTAGTTGTTTTTCATCCGACCCGGCACGACTGGCGGGACTCGGACCCTAGCCTGGTGAAGGGTAATGACCGGTTGATCCGAGCCTTTGCGGCCGTTGCGCAGCAGGCGCCTGCGTTGCGACTTGCAATGATTGCTTGGGGGCGTGACCTTGACGCCTCGCGAGAGCTCATACGGAGTCTGAATCTGGACAGCAAGGTGCAGTGGCTTGCGCCGATGCGCAAACCGGAGTTGTGGAGGACCTATCTTCGCAGCCATGCTGTGCTGGATCAGTTCGTTCTTCCATCGTTCGGCGGAATCACCTTCGAAGCTCTGGCGCTTGGAAGGCGCGTTATCACGAACGTAGATTCGGGCATGGCGAAAGAGTTCTTTTCGGAAGCGCCTCCCATCCTGTCGGCATCGACGGAGAGTGAGATTGCCGACGCGCTTCGCAAAATCGTGGCCGATCAGGACGACCGGCATGGACTGGGTGCGGCTGGAGCAGCCTGGATTCGGCAGTATCATTCCGCGGCGAGAATTGTCGAGTTGCAGTTGACGGCATATCGACGACACATCGAGGCTGTCGGCGAGAGCGGGGCTGAACACCACAGTGATGCATGAAAGCGAAGAGCGCGGACAGTCATATTCGCGCGACAAGATGAAAATCCTCCACGGCCCTTTCAATATCGGTAATCAGCCCTGGTCGCTCTCGCGTGCCGAGCGCAAGCGCGGAAACAGGAGTGACCTGGTCGTTCGAAGCGGGACCTGGTTTCGATACCCGGCCGACAAGGTTCTGTATGACGACACGACAAGCGACTTTCGGAAGGTGGCTCGAAGCGCATGGTTCGGATTGTCCGCGATCCTTCGGTACGACGTGCTTCACTACTATTTCGGGACGACATTCCTGTATCCGGGTTATGCGTTCGAGGGCGTAGGCCGGATGGGGCCGTTGCTGAATCGGCTCGTCACTGTGGATCTCCAATTGGCCAAGACGTTGGGCAAGAAGAGGTTCATGACGCTGCAGGGATGCGACGCAAGGCTTGCAGGGGAGGGCAATCGACGAAACGAGTGGACCATGTGCGCCAGCGGGCGCTGCTCCGCCTATGAAACCTGCGTCACGTCGCTGGATGCGCGCCGGTCCCGCTTGATTGATCGCGTACTTCCACTGTTTGACCGCGTGTTCTATCTCAATCCGGAATTGGGGCACGTGGTTCCGGGAGGACAATTCCTCCCCTACGCCAATGTCGAGATCGATAGCTTCTCGCCCGAGTATCCCTCCACCGAAGGTAAGCCGAGGATTGTCCATGCACCGAGTGATGCGAGTATCAAGGGCACGCAGATGATACTCGATGCGTTGGAGCGCCTGAAATCCCGGTTCGAGTTCGAGCTGATCTTGGTTGAAAAGAAGACGCATGAAGAGGCGATGGCGATCTACAGGTCGGCCGATCTTGCCATTGACCAGGTGCTCGCGGGTTGGTACGGCGGCTTTGCTGTCGAGATGATGGCTATGGGAAAGCCGGTGGCATGCTACATCAGGGAAAGCGACCTGCAGTTCGTCCCGCCGGCGATGCGGGATGATCTTGCTATCTTGAGCATCGATCCCGGGCGGCTCACGGAAGATCTCGCCGCTATTTTCGAGCGCAGAGCTGAGTGGACCGAGCTTGGGAAGCGATCTCGTCGCTATGTCGAGCGATGGCACGATCCCGACCATATTGCCGGGGCGATGATCGCAGCATATCGCAGCCCCGACAGTACGTTTGTGCTGGCGCCGGCGGGTGCCGAGGTCGGGTAGAGAAAGATGTGTGGCATCTCTGGCATTCTGCATTTCGGCACCTGTCCGGACGCGAACACGCGCATTCGAAGCATGGCGGCCAGTATCGAGCACCGCGGTCCCGATGACAGCGGCTTCCATGCCTCGCCAGACGTAGCATTAGGCTTTCGCCGGCTTGCAATCGTCGACTTGGCCACCGGCAACCAGCCGATGAGCAATGAGGATGGCACCGTATGGGTCGTCTTCAATGGCGAGATATACAATCACCGCGAGCTAAGAAAGGAGCTTGAGGCCGCCGGCCATGTGTTTGCGACAGATCACTCGGACACCGAGGTTCTGGTCCACGGCTGGGAGCAATGGAAGGACGGGCTGTTCAAGAGGCTGAACGGCATGTTCGCCTGCGCCATCTGGGACGAAAGCCAGCGAGAGCTGGTGATCGCCCGCGACCGATACGGAATCAAGCCAGTTTACGTCGCGGAGCTGCCCGGCAAGGGTCTCGTCTTTGGCTCGGAAGTGCGTGCGCTGTACGCGAGTGGACTGCTGAACAAGCAGTTCGATGCATCAGCGACCTTGGAGTACTTCACTCTCATGAACAATTGGGGAGGGCGCACGCCATTCCGGGGCGTCCGTCTCCTCAAGCCCGGCACTTTCGAACGATTTGCTGCGAGTGGAAGCTCCAGCGGTACTTATTGGTCGGCCTTCTACAACCGCAAATACTCGCCTGGGTTGGCGCGAGCTTCGGGCGAGTTCGGTGAAATAATGCAGGCGGCACTGCGGAGGCAGTTGGCCGCAGATGTGCCCGTCATGGCGTATCTGTCGGGTGGTATCGACAGTTCGGCAATCACGGCAGGTGCGCACCAGATCGATCCGGTCGTCCGGGCCTATTCGTGCATCTTCGACCTCGAAAATGTCGGTGTCGACAAATTCGTCGACGAGCGCGAGTTCTCCCGGGAGGTCGCAAAGCAGCTCAACATCGAGCGTGTCGAGCTCATGGTGCCGCAGGATGCCTTGGCCCATCATCTCGATGCGACGGTTGCAGCGATTGAATATCCTCGCATGGGAATGGCCTATGTGAACTATCTGATCGCGCAGCGGGTCTCTCAGGATGCCAAAGTCGTGCTGTCCGGAACGGGCGGTGACGAAGTCACCGGAGGGTATGTCGGCAGATATGCCATTGTACCGAGGGCCGCTCCGACTTCCCTGATGCGACGCGTCATGCAACGTCTTCGCGCTGGGGTGCGAGATCGGGCCGCTTTGGGCGATGCCTTTGCCGTCTACCGGGCGAGCCTTAGCGTCCCGATCTCGGCGGAGAAGATCAGGGATGCCTTTACGCCGGAATTTCTGCGGGCCGCAGCAGGTTTCGATCCGATCGCTGCGATCGGAGATGCGATCGAATCGGTTCCGTCGCGGGATCCATGGGACGTCGTCATGCACGTCGATATGACCACCTACCTTCCAGGTCTTCTGTCCTTGGAAGACAAGCTGTCCATGGCGCATTCTCTCGAGACCAGGGTGCCGCTTCTCGACAACGAACTGGTCGACTATCTGCTCGAACTGGACTGGGACCTGCTCTCTGACGGCTCTACGGGCAAGATCCTGTTTCGCGAGGCTGTCCGCCCGCTGGTACCCGACACGATTTACCGGAAACCGAAGATGGGCTTTGGTCCTCCGGACGCTTCTTGGTACAGAGGGATTCTCCGCTCATGGATCGAAGAGCAACTCTCGGAATTCCGCATTAAGCAGCGAGGCGTATTCCACTACGACTTCGTGCGTCGGATACTGAACGAGCATTTCGAAGAGAAGGCAAACCATGTTGCGTTGATCTGGTGTTTGCTCAGTTTCGAGTCTTGGTGCAAGCAACATGGCGCCTATGGCGGCGCCCTCCATTAGTTGCGGTTGTAGGAGCTAGATTTATGCGAACCGTTGCGTCTTCACGTCTTCGTCCGAACGGAATTGAGCTTGAGCTAGAGGCTTTCACGCAACAGGAAGGCCAGGTTATTGAGGGTGTCCTTCGAACGCCTGACGCGTCGCTGTGGTATCCGATCATGCACGGGGTTCCCTGCTTCCTGAGCGGCCCGATGCAGCCTGATTTGACCGAATTCTGCGCCCGGTACGGCTTGCCGAAGCCGGCGACCGCGCAGAGCCGGCCGGAAGCCCATGAACAGGCCAAGACGAACCAGACCTTCTCGGACAAATGGCGTCGCTTCAGGCAGTATGGGCTGCAACCCGAGCACAAGGAATTTCTGTTTGGTTGGTATTGCAAGAAGCTCGGGCTGCCCGATCTGGACGCCCTGAAAGCCTTCTACCGGTCCAAGCAGCGCGTGCTCGAGGTCGGTCCAGGCTCCGGCTTCAACACCCGGTTTATCGCGGAGAACTGCCCTGGCGAGGTGTTTGCGCTCGACGTTTCGGATGCGGCGTTGACGACGTTTGAGAACACCCGTGACCTCGAGAACTGCTCGGTCGTCCAGGCCGACCTGATGGAGGCTCCGTTCTCCGACGAAACGTTCGACTTCATCATTGCGGATGGAGTGCTGCATCACACGCCCAACACCAGATCGGCGGTGGAGGCCCTGTATCGAAAGGTCAGGCCTGGTGGCCAGTTCTTTTTCTATGTCTATCGGAAGATGGGAGCGGCGCGCGTATTTGCCGATGATCACATACGCCAGAATTTCATGCCGCTCTCCGCGGAGGAATGCTATGCGGCATGTGAGGGAATCACCGAACTCGGCAGAGAGCTGTCGCGGCTGAACGCCACGATCACGCTCGAGAAGCCAATTGCCGTGCTGGGAATCCCCGCAGGAACGCACAACGTTCAGCGTTTGCTGTACTACAACTTCCTGAAATGCTTCTGGAATGACGCATTCGATTATGAAACCAACAATATGGTCAATTTCGACTGGTATCATCCGCACAACGCTTGGCAGCATAGCGATGATGAGGTTGCGGGTTGGATGAAGGATCTCGGGGTCAAGAGCTATACTTTCAACGACTCCAATCCGAACGGGATCTCCGTTCTGCTGACAAAGCCAACGGTCTGACACAGGCATGCGGATATTATTGACGGGCTGTACCGGTTTCGTCGGCTCTGCTCTCGGCCCTCGGTTGGTGAGCGAGGGGCACGAGCTGTTCTGCGTTTGTCGGCCGGGAGTGTCGGTCGCCTTCGGAACGCATGTGGTTTGGGATGGAACGACGTCGATGGAAGCCGCCGGTTTCCCCAAGGCGATCGATGTTGTTGTTCATGCCGCGCAGTCGCGGCGCTACCGCAGTTTTCCTGCCGATTCGCGCGAAATGTTTGGCGTCAACGTCGGCATGACAATGCAGTTGCTCGATTGGGCGGCTCAGGCAGCGGTCAAGCACTTTTGTTTGCTTTCGTCGGGGGCGGTTTACGAGCCGTTTGGGGGAATACTAAGAGAGGAAGCTGGCTTGGCGCCTCCTGGCTTCCTCGGCGCCAGCAAGCTTGCGTCTGAAATTGTAGCGAAGCCCTTCGCCAGCATTTTTTCCTTGAGCATCCTGAGGTTGTTCTTTCCGTACGGTCCAGGTCAAGATGATCGCCTCATTCCGCAGCTGATACGCCGGATCCGGGATGGCGAAGCGATCCAGCTCTCCGGTGGCGAGGAGGGGATTCGTCTCGCTCCGACCTTCATAGACGACATAGTCGAGGTCATTCTCGCAAGTATTGCTTCGTCGTGGACGGACACGCTGAATGTAGCGACTTCCGAGTTGCTCTCAATCCGGCAGATCTCGAATATCATTGGTCAGCATCTCGGCCGCGAACCGAAATTCGAGGTTGTGAATGCCAACACTCCTCCCGTCGACATTGTTCCTGATCTGAGCCGCCTTGCATCTCGTCTGGAATTGCGGCGATTTGTGCCGTTCGAGGAAGGGCTCCACAAGACGATGACTGGCGGCTCTTTCGACGCGTCGGATCTCCGTCTCGCTGAATCTCAACATCGTTCGTGAAACCATGGCACTGAAGATTCTGACCATAGTTGGCGCCCGGCCGCAGTTCATCAAGGCTGCGGCTGTCAGTCGCGCGGTCCGCGAGACCGATGGGCTCTCGGAAGTGATGGTGCATACCGGGCAGCATTTCGATCCGAACATGTCCGACGTGTTCTTCGAAGAGCTGGATATTCCGAGGCCGCGACATCATCTCGATATCCATGGCGGCGGCCACGGCGACATGACGGGACGCATGCTGATGGCGATCGAGCCGATCCTGCTCCAGGAAAAGCCCGACTGGGTCGTCGTCTATGGTGACACCAATTCGACGCTTGCGGGTGCTCTCGCAGCGTCGAAGCTGCACATTCCGGTCGCGCATGTCGAAGCGGGGCTGCGATCATTCAACCGCCGCATGCCGGAGGAGATCAACCGGCTGGTAACTGACCATCTCTCCGCTCTGCACCTCTGTCCGACGGCAACTGCTGTCGCCAATCTCGCCGCCGAAGGCGTGACCACCGGCGTCCATCACGTCGGTGACGTCATGTATGATGCGACCTTGTTCGTGACCGGCAAGGCAGAGAAGAGCTCGACGATACTGACCAATCTCGGGCTCGCCCCGAAGACCTTTGCGCTCGCTACGATCCATCGCGCCGAGAATACGGGCGGTCGGCAGCAGCTTCTTGCGGTCGTGCAGTTCTTGCTGGATCAGTCGCGAAAGTTTCCCGTTGTGCTGCCCCTGCACCCACGCACGCGACAGGCGGCCTCGGCGATGGGAGTGAGTCTGGACGGCTTGAAGGTCATCGATCCCGTCGGTTACCTCGATATGGCGAAGCTTCTGCACAATGCCCTTGAAGTCTATACGGACTCGGGAGGGGTGCAAAAGGAGGCCTATTTCCATCGCGTGCCGTGCATCACGTTGCGCGACGAGACCGAGTGGACCGAGACGGTCACGCACGGATGGAACCGGCTCTGGAAGCAGACAACGCATGCCGTTCAGCGCGATATCGACGAGTATGGGACTGGTCGTGCCGCCTACGAAGTCACGCGCTTGTTGAGCTCCGGCGGCCCACGGTAGCTTTGCCGACCGACGCTGCGGTCGGGGCGCCGCAAGAGCAAATGGCAGTCCCGCTTGGTTTCGTGCCACGACGCCTGATGAGGCCTCCAGGGTGGCTTCCGGGGTTGTGGCTTTGCAACTATGGCGCTATCAGAGGCCGAATTGGATGCTTTTCAGGCCGGTTATCCGTAACAACCCCGTACGAGTGTTAAAATGAATTCCGAACTGATCGCGAAGCTCAACGAGAGAACGGCCAAGATCGGCATCGTCGGTTTGGGCTATGTCGGCCTGCCCTTGATGCTTCGCTATTGCGAAGTCGGCTACAAGGTGATCGGCTTTGATATCGACCAGATCAAGGTCGACGCGCTTCGCGCAGGCCACTCCTACATTGAGCATATTACGAGCGCCAGCATCCGCAATGCGACGGAGCTTGGGTTCGAGCCGACGACCGATTTCTCTCGTGCGCGCGAGGTCGATGCGCTCATTCTTTGCGTTCCGACGCCGCTCAACAAGTACCGCGAGCCCGATCTCAGCTTCGTGCTGGACACGACGGAATCGCTGCTGCCCTATCTGCATCGGGGAATGGTGCTGTCGCTCGAGAGCACGACCTATCCCGGCACGACCGAGGAGGAGCTGAAGCCGCGCATCGAAAAGTGCGGCCTCACCGTCGGCAGCGACATATTTCTCGTCTTCTCGCCGGAACGCGAAGATCCCGGCAATCAGAATTTCACGACCCGGTCGATTCCGAAGGTCTGTGGCGGCTGTACGCCCGCATGTCTCGAGGCCGGCATTGCCCTCTATCGCCAGGTGATCGACAAGGTCGTTCCGGTGAGCTCGACGCAGGCCGCCGAATTGACGAAGCTTCTCGAAAACATCCATCGTTCGGTGAACATCGGTCTCGTCAACGAGATGAAGATGGTCGCCGACAAGATGGGAATCGACATTCACGAGGTGATCCGCGCGGCGGCGACCAAGCCATTCGGGTTTGTCCCGTACTATCCCGGTCCCGGCATCGGCGGGCACTGCATTCCGATCGACCCGTTCTACCTGACCTGGAAGGCGCGGGAATACGGCATGCATACGCGCTTCATCGAGCTCGCCGGAGAGATCAATTCCTCGATGCCGGATTACGTGGTGTCGAAGATTTCGCTGGCGCTCAATCAGAGGCACAAGTCGATCAGCGGCAGCTCGGTCCTGGTTCTCGGCATCGCCTACAAGAAGAACGTCGATGACGTTCGGGAATCGCCGTCTGTGCTGCTGATGGAGAAGCTGCGCGATCTCGGCGCCAAGGTCGCCTACAGCGATCCGCACGTCGCCTCGTTCCCGAAGATGCGGGCGCATTCGTTCGATCTGTCGAGCGTCGCGCTCACCGAGGAAAACCTGCGGCGCTTCGATTGCGTCCTGCTCGCAACCGACCACGACAAGTTCGACTATCAGCTGCTCGGCGCGCACGCGCCGCTGCTGGTCGATTGCCGCGGAAAGTTTCCTCAGCCGGCGGACAATATCATTCGCGCGTAGACGATCGCGTCAGCGCTCCGCCTGCTCCTGCCGCCGCCGACCTGTCCGGGGGACAGGTCGGCGGCGGGAGGCGGCGCGGCGCGCCAGTCGGCGACTGTTGTCATCGATTTTCACTCACTGAGGTTGTCGTCGACGCAGGCGCCTGGTCGAACGCCGACCGCGGCGCGATGTACCAGAGCAGGAACAGCAGCCCGGTGCCGTTGGTCAGCAAGGCCGTCGAAAGCGGCACATTGAGGAGCACC